>NZ_SAIS01000017.1 GCF_004360155.1 Paraglaciecola marina
CAAACAACTATTGAGAGCGGCTTAAAGAATTTCTACGAATATCTGCTGCTTAAAATGGGGAGATTACACTAACGCTCAGCAGTAAAGGTTGAATTGTATGAAAATAATGACGATATTATTTGATATTAATGAAACTGTTCTGAACGTAAGTTCATTACATCCAAACTTTACGTCTGCTTTTGATGATGATAATGCTTTATCGTTATGGTTTTATCAGTTATTACATGCATCTACCGTATGTGTTGCCACTAAAGTTAAAACCGATTTTTCTACTTTGGCCAGCACTATGTTAGATGTGGTAGCGGGGCGTTTGGGTGTTTCTTTAACTGCTGAGGTAAAGGCAAATTTACTTTCTGACTTTGGCTGTTTACCGCCATATGAAGATATAAAGCCCGCACTTACAAATTTAAGACAAAAAGGATTTCGACTGGTAGCTTTTTCGAACTCCTCAAATGAACTTATTGCAACGCAAATCAAAAACTCTGGCTTATCTGATTTTTTTGATGAAATTGTGTCTGTAGAGAGTACAGGTAGTTTTAAGCCAGATTTAAGAGTTTATGAATTCGTGGCTGACAAATTAAGGCAAAAGGTTGAAAACTTGAGGTTAGTAGCTAGTCATGACTGGGACATACATGGAGCGTTAACTGCTGGATTAAACGGAGCATATGTAGACAGAAGTGGTGCGCCATATAATGCTTTATATCTTAAACCAGATATTTATGAGAAAAATATGATGGGTATAGCAGAAGCCATTATCCAAAAACGCTAGTTTAAGATAAGGGTGTAGCTATCTGTAATAATAGTTACACCTTACTACTCTCGACATCTTTAAACTTGGTCCTTTAATTCCTCTACCCACAATGCAGTGGCACCGCATACTGCAACTGGCATCACCAAGAAGTTTACTATAGGTATCAAAGAACACACACTTACTGTAATTCCAAAACTAAAGCTTTGTGATTTATTGTCACCTAGTACATGCTTCATTTTTGTAAATGGAACTTTGTGATTATCAAATGGGTAGTCACAATATTGTACTGCCATCATCCAAGCGCTAAACAAGAACCACAATATTTGTCCAAAAACCGGCAAAATGAAAAACAATAATAAAAAGCCAATTGCTCGTGGTAGGTAATAGCTTAGCTTGGCTAACTCTCGCCCTAACGTACGAGGGATATCCTTAAATACATCTAATAAACCTGAGTCATCCATTGCTTGCCCTGTTAGATGCTGTTCTACTTTCTCTGCTAATAGGCCATTAAAGGGCGCTGCTATCCAGTTCGCTAAAGTTCCAAAGATTAAAGAAAACACCAGTAGTATGCTAATAACGGCAATTGGCCAGATAATATAACTTAAGCCTTGCTTTAACCAGCTTAACCAGTCCCAATCGGGGATCAGGTCAACCATCCAAACAATACTGGCGCTGATTTCGCCAAATAAATAATAAAATGCAACAGAAAATAAAATAAGATTAATTGCTAGGGGGAAAAACACAAATCGTTTTAAACCTTTGGTTGTAATTAGACTAAATCCCAAGAAAAAATAATGCATAGTAAACTTTAATAACCTTTTGTTTTGTTTGAATTAACTACAATATTAACCAGTACAAACGTCAATTTAATTATAGGAAGTATACGGAACTCGCGCAGATGTTCAAAACGTCAATTGTTACACTTGATGACTTTTGGTACATTCACTTACTAATCAATAATAATTATAATATTTTTAGGGAAATTACGACTTCGTGTCTTTCACTCTATGCGCCTGAAAAAAATAAAACTGGCCGGATTTAAATCTTTTGTAGATCCAACCACTATCCCATTTCCTGATGATATGACCGCTGTCGTAGGCCCTAACGGCTGTGGGAAATCCAATGTAATTGATGCTGTACGCTGGGTTTTAGGGGAAAGTTCGGCCAAAAATCTTCGTGGCGATGCCATGACAGATGTTATTTTTAATGGGTCAACCGCAAGGAAACCCGTATCTCAATGTAGTGTTGAGTTGGTGTTTGATAATTCTCTTGGACGTATACAAGGTGAATATGCTGGTTACAATGAGTTATCAGTGAAACGTATCGTCACCAAAGAAGCAAAGTCCAGCTATTTATTAAATAATGCAAAGTGTCGTCGTAGAGATGTAACTGACCTATTTCTAGGGACAGGTTTAGGCCCTCGAAGTTACGCGATTATCGAGCAAGGCATGATTTCTCGATTAATAGAGTCGAAACCTCAAGAATTGAGGGTATTTATAGAAGAAGCTGCTGGCGTTTCAAAATATAAAGAGCGTCGCCGAGAAACAGAAACCCGTATTCGTCATACTAAAGAAAATCTTGAAAGGCTAGAAGATGTTCGAGGTGAATTAGGACAACAACTTGAAAAACTACAACGTCAAGCGTCTGCAGCTAAGCGCTACAAAGAATTAAAACAGAGTGAAAGACAATATAAAGTTGAGTTAGCCGCTTTACGTTGGTTAAAACACAGTAAAAAGGTTGAAGTATTAGAATCGGAGATTGCACAAAAAAATGCTGATATTGAGGCTTATGTTGCTACTCAGCGAAATGAAGAAAAAGACATTACGCTTTATAAAGAACAACAGCATGATGTTAAACAACAGTTGTCAGATATGCAGCAACAGTTGTTTAAGGTGAGTACAGACATCACACGTATAGAGCAAATTCAAATTCATACTAAGCAAAGGCAACAGCATATTGAGCAGGAGTCACAATCTCTGCGGGATGCTATAACCGACAATAAAATAAGCCAGCAACAGCACCTAGACACTATTAAAGGCTTAGAGCAGCAGCTTGAGTTAGCGATACCAGAAAAAGAGCTGCTTGATGAGGAGGTTGAACAGGCTCAATTTACGTTACTAGAGTCAGAGGAACAATTCAGTCAAGCACAGCATCAATGGCGAACTCTGGATCAAGAGTTTAATCAACGTAAACAACAAGCCCAAATTTGTCATGGTAAAATCCAATCGCTAATGTCAATGCAAATGCGTACTCAGCAGCGCATTGGAGAGCTAAAAGATGAACTATCAGCTGAGTCTGACCAAGAATTGGATTTAAAGATAGAAGCCCACAAAGAACAAATATTAATCCAAAAGCAAGCCTTAGAAGAGCTTGCAGAGCTAGCCCACCAAAGGGAACAAGTAGAAAACGAAAAACGTAGTCAGCAGCAGAAAGCCAGTCAGCTGCAACTAACAATTCAAGGTTCTTTGCAAAGCCTAAATGCCCAAGTAGATGCGTTAACAGTGTTACAACAAACTAGTGACCAGAGAGATAATGGTTTCGAAACATTGGATCAGCAGCACATAAAATATAAGAAGTGGTGGCAAACTTTAGACATTACACCTGGCTGGGAGCAAGCATTTGAAACTGTTACCCAGCAATGGCAACTGGCTTTTGAACTCAATGACAATGTAAAACTAGAAACCCTATTAGATTGTGCAGATGGCTCTTGGTTATTTTCGGGAGATTATGTCAGTGACATCGCTTCAAAGTCTATTGCGTCAAAATTGAATATGACTAAGGTGCCTCTGTGGTTAACTCATATTATGTTTACCGAAAATCTACAGCAAGCCCAAGCATTGTTACCTCAATTAAAGTCATATCAAAGTGTGGTAACAAAAGATGGTATTTGGTTGGGCCGAGGCTGGATTGTTTCTGGTAATACAAGTCAAGACTCCGGTTTGCTGGCTCGTGAAAATCAAATTAAAGAGTTGAGACAACAACAGAGCCAAGTTGCCAAGGAATTGCATCAGGCTGAATCAGTAGCTAAAAGAACTGAACAAGAGTTGCTAGATTCTATACAAAACTCTAAGAGCGCACAGCTACATTTAGATCAACATAAGCAAGCGTTACAAACAAATCAGAACCAACTGCAATTATTTACTGGACAAAAACAACAAACCTTAAGTCGACACAGTCGATTAAATGAGGAATTGTTCCGTCAGCAAGAAACCTTCGAAGATGAATGCCAGCAATTGGATGAATTAGCGTTGCAAGCCGAAGAGTTGGAGCAAGCTGTTGAGGCATTAGAAGAGCAACAGATAACCTCTGAGCAAGGTCGAGAGCAATTTCAGCAAAATATAACGGATAGTCGCACCCGTTTAGAAAGTGGTAAAACTAAACTGCATCAATTGGCACTTCATTTACAAGGGCTCAAAAATCAATACGATGGGCTTATATCTGGTCAACAAAGAGAAGACCAATTACTCAATACCATGGAACAAAAGTTAGCTCTTTTACAAGTAGAACTAACTGAAATTTCTATGCCCCTTGAGGAACAGGTTGAAAACCTACAATTGTATTTAGAACAAAAGGCCACCCTTGAAATCGAACAGAACCACTTGTCAGAAAAGTTGTCAAAAATTGAAGAAAAGTTACTTGAAGCTGAAAAAGGTCAACAAGGGGTAACTGATAAAATTCAATCCATGTTAACTGAATTACAGAGCGTTAAGTTAGAGTGTGAAGGTTTTCGAGTAAGAGCTAATGCAGTTCTAGAACAATTAGAAGAAATGCAGCAGCATTTAAAAACAGTGTTAGATGGCTTGAGTGCAAATGCAGAAGAAAACGAATGGCAAAGATTACTCGATAAAACAACGGCTTCTGTGAGTCGATTGGGCGCGGTAAACTTAGCTGCTGTTGAAGAATATGAAGTGCAAGCAGAGCGTAAAAAGCATTTAGATGATCAAAATGATGATTTAGTGTCTGCTATGGATATTTTAGAGCAAGCCATTCGTAAAATTGATAAAGAGACCCGTACCCGGTTTAAAGAGACTTTTGATACCGTTAACGAAGATTTAAAAATGTTGTTTCCTAAGGTATTTGGTGGTGGCTCAGCATATTTAGAGTTAACAGGTGATGATTTGTTGGAAACTGGTGTGAGCATTATGGCTAGACCACCAGGAAAGAAAAACAGCACAATTCATCTTCTTTCGGGTGGTGAAAAAGCGCTGACCGCTTTATCATTAGTGTTTGCGATATTTAGATTAAATCCGGCGCCATTTTGTTTGTTGGATGAAGTTGACGCGCCGTTAGATGATGCCAACGTAGGGCGTTTTTGTAAGTTGGTATCTGAAATGTCAAAAAGTGTGCAGTTTATTTATATTACCCATAATAAAATTGCCATGGAAATGGCCACCCACTTAACAGGGGTCACAATGGCTGAGCCGGGTGTGTCGAGAATGGTCGCTGTTGATGTTGAAGAAGCTGTTGCCATTGCAAATGCTTAATTAACGTTAGTCTTAAAAATTATAATAAATAGAAAGTACGAGTGAATTAAATGGAAGATGTGTTACGTTGGTCGTTATTGGTAGTGGGTAGTTGCGTCATTATTGGTGTTGCTGTTCATGGCATTTGGGTGTCACGTAAGAATAGTGAACAAAAGTTACAAAAAACTAGAACCAGACCAGAATTACAAACAGAAGACCAATACCCAGTTAATGATGTGGCTGAAAAAGACGTAGATGTTTCCATAAACTTTGACAATGATTTTAATGAGTCTTCTGTTGAGCTTGAAGATGAGATTACTAGTACATCGACTGTAAGTTCTCCTAAATTCGATGATTTAGGACTAAGTAGTGTTCGAGTGGTGTCGGGTAATACTACAACAGAGCCCGATGAGGCAACTGAAATTAAACATCAAGGTTTCCCAAGTATCGCCAATACTGAAGTTGAAAATCAAAAAGAGTGTAAAGCAGAAAAGCAACCTAACGAATCTCCAAGTAAAATTTATGCTTCGGTTGTAACACAGCCTAAGCCTGAGTATACAAAACAAAGTCACGTTTCTAAATCTCAAAATAGTGACCTTTCACAGCAAACTAAACTAGTGTCTTCTAGCACGACTGGAAACCCAAAACCTTCAGTGAGTAGTGGTACAAGCCAAAGTAGTACTAATTCGATTTCTGATGGATATCAAGCGCCAGAGCCTCCACCATTTTTACTTAAAAAAGATGCGTCCCACGAGCTTGAAACTACAAAAGACATACAAAAAGCAACATCTAGAGCTGATGACAAACCACTACTTAAAGATACTAAATCCGTTAGCTCAGATAAAAGTGTCAGTGAAAAGCCTAGCCTTAGTGAGCAAGCACGTAATTTGGTTAAACGTAAAAAGTCTGAAAATACGCGAAAACGTCGTGAGCCCAAAATAGCCGAAGATCAAATGAAAATTGATTTTGACGAAGAAGACACCAAAGACGTTACGCAGCCACAGGCAATAGAACCAGAGAAAAAATCAGAAACAAAACCAGCTAAGGTAGAGCAGGAGCAAGAAGTATTAGTGCTTAATGTTAAAACTCCGGACGGAGATCCAATTTCAGGTGCGGCATTACTGCCTATGTTGCTTACCTTAGGGTTTAAATTTGGGGATCAAGATATCTTTCACCGCCATGTTAATTCTAATGGTAAGGGACCTGTGTTATTTAGTTTAGCAAATATGTTCAAACCTGGTGTATTCGATATTGATAATCTTGAAAATTTTACCACGCAAGGTGTGTCATTATTTATGATTTTACCGATTGAAGGTGAACCTCATCAGGTTTTCAATATGATGCATAATGCAGCTCGTAAAATTTCTGAAGAGTTTTCAGCGCAAATTTATGATGCTAAACGCAGTTTATTAACCAAACAAAGCCTGCAACAGTACGTTGAAAAAATTCGTGAATTCGAGCGCCAACGTATGCTAAAAAACGGATAATACTCAACTATTCTCCCCTCACGTTTGTGAGGGGAATGCTTAATCTCTTTTCTATGGAATGCTTCTTATGGCAGTCTCGCAAGACACAATATTAAAACTCGCCGCTATCAAAGCCACGATTACAGAATATAACTACCAATATTACGTACTAGATAACCCAAGCGTACCTGATGCTGAATACGACAGGCAAATGCTGGCCTTAAAGGCGATTGAAACCCAGTACCCTGAATTACTGACAGCAGACTCACCTAGTCAAAAGGTGGGAGACATGCCATTACCAGAGTTTCAACAGGTAGAGCACGAAGTCCCTATGCTGTCTTTAGATAATGCCTTTGATGAAGAAACCTTTCTTGCTTTTGAAAAGCGCATGCAAGACCGATTAAAAAGCAGCGATCACATTACCTATAGTTGTGAGCCTAAGCTTGATGGCTTGGCAGTTAGCTTACTCTATGAAAACGGGAGATTAGTGCGCGGAGCTACTCGAGGCGATGGTAGAGTCGGAGAAAATATTACAGCAAACGTCCGTACAATTCGTAATATCCCCTTAATGCTCAGAGGAGATGATTACCCTGAACGACTTGAAGTTCGTGGTGAAGTAGTTATGAGCCGTGATGGCTTTATAAAACTAAACGAAAACCAACTAGCCGAAGGTAAAAAAGTGTTTGCTAATCCCAGAAACGCTGCTGCCGGCAGTTTACGGCAACTCGATTCGCGAATAACAGCCAAACGACCTTTGCTATTTTTTACTTACTCTCTTGGATTGGTCGAAGGGGAACAAAATCCCTTAGCCCAAACCCACTCAGCCCGTTTACGGCAGTTAAGTGAATGGGGATTCCCCCTTAGTAAAGAACTTCAAGTAGCCCAAGATTCAAGGGAATGTTTAGCATATTACCAGGCTATTGGCGCAAAACGAGATGCACTTAATTACGATATCGATGGGGTCGTATTTAAAGCGGACAAGATAGCGTTACAGCAAGAGCTTGGATTTGTCGCTAGAGCGCCGCGCTGGGCCATTGCCCATAAATTTCCTGCACAAGAAGAAATGACAGTAGTGCAAGACGTCGAATTTCAAGTGGGCAGAACAGGGGCCATTACTCCAGTCGCAAGGCTAGAGCCTGTGTTTGTAGGTGGTGTAACTGTTTCTAATGCAACACTTCATAACCAAGATGAAATCCAACGTTTAGGCTTAAAAATTGGCGATACGGTAATTGTTAGGCGGGCTGGGGATGTCATCCCTCAAGTGGTATCGGTTATTTTAGAAAAACGCCCAGCAGATGCTAGAGACATAGTGTTTCCTAAAACCTGTCCAATTTGTGATTCGAATATAGAAAAGCTTGA
The DNA here is from genome assembly GCF_004360155.1 of Paraglaciecola marina. Taxonomy (GTDB): domain Bacteria; phylum Pseudomonadota; class Gammaproteobacteria; order Enterobacterales; family Alteromonadaceae; genus Paraglaciecola; species Paraglaciecola marina. The sequence goes on from NZ_SAIS01000017.1 coordinate 8,040, forward strand.
AGACGAAGCCGTAGCTAGATGCACAGGTGGCTTATATTGCGGTGCACAGCTTAAAGAGTCGATGAAACACTTTGCATCTCGCAAGGCCTTCGATATAGATGGTCTGGGTGACAAAATAATTGAACAGCTAGTTGACCAAAAGTTAGTAAAAACCCCAGCAGACTTTTTTAATCTCGAACTGATTCAGATCTCAAATTTAGAACGAATGGGTGAAAAGTCTGCGGCTAATTTAATTCATTCATTAGAAAAAAGTAAACAAACAACACTAGCTAAATTTCTGTATTCATTAGGTATTCGAGAAGTGGGTGAAGCTACCGCTGCAAATTTGGCGGCCCATTATTGTGAGCTAGATGCCATTAAAACCGCTGATTTAGAAAGTTTACAGGAGGTGAGCGACGTAGGTGTGATTGTAGCTCAACACCTAGTTAACTTTTTTGCCGAAGAGCATAATGTACAAGTAATAGATGATTTGATAGCAGCGGGTATAACCTGGCCAATAATAGAAAAAATTGAACTCGACTCATTACCACTTGCAGGTCAAACCTATGTGTTAACAGGAACCTTATCGCAAATGGATAGAAATACTGCAAAAGCCAAGTTACAAGGCTTAGGTGCTAAAGTTGCAGGAAGTGTTTCAGTAAAAACAACGTGTTTAATAGCGGGTGAAAAAGCTGGCTCTAAGTTAACTAAAGCAGAAGCCTTAGGTGTAAAGATCCTAAACGAACAAGGTATGTTAGATTTATTTGCCGAGCTTGAAGCCTAATTTGACCCTGCTCATGGTTGTAGTGATAACGTTAGGATCATAGTAAATGAGTGTAAAACAAGGAAATAGTTAAATGATTGATGATAAAGCTGCTGGTACCCGGCAGCTATTTATTGAGCTGATTGAATCTAAAGAATTGGCAATGAAGGATGTACCTGAGGCTATTGCCATAGCCAAGATATCGCCGTCGGCCGGTCAATGGCAAAACTTCATCAATACCCTTTTACTTTGGTTTGGAAGCCTCACCTTAGCATTTGGCGTGATATTTTTTGTTGCAGCAAATTGGCAAGAAGTAGGGCGTATGGTTAAGTTTGCCATAGTGGAAGGCGCTATCTTAATCGCTATGATCTTAAACATGAAATTTCGTCATAAAGAAGTCATCAGACAAGCTACTTTATTGATCGTTATCATATTGGTTGGTGCGTTAATGGCACTGTTTGGACAAACTTACCAAACTGGTGCCGATCCATGGCAATTATTTTTAAATTGGGCATTGTTAACCACACCTTGGGTGTTAATTAGTCGGTTCAGTGTTATCTGGTTAATTTGGTTGGGTCTACTTAACCTTTCGATTAGTCTTTATTATCAAACCTTTGGTGGTTACTTCAATATTGCCTGGGTAGCCTTTGGGTTCAATACGGCTGCGCTTGTTATTTGGCAAGGCAGTGTGAGTAAATTTAGTTGGTTAAATATGACTTGGGCTATTAACTTACTAGGTTTTATCTCTGGTGCATTGGCCCTAAATCTCTTTGTTCGTAGCCTTTTTAATGATGAGCCTTCTGGGCTAATAGTATGGGGGCTATGGGCGGGTTTTACTTTTTATGTATATCGATATCGAATATTAAACCTATTTATGTTGGCAGTATGGTCTGTTGCTATTTTAGTGGCAGCAAATGCCCTGCTGATACGTATTCTCCCCGGCTTTTTTGAAGCTGGAACGCTTATGTTGTTAACAATAGTGACAATTGGTTTAGGCACCTATTTTACGGTTTGGTTAAAATCACTGAATAAGGTAAATCACGCATGATTGCAGCCTCTAATTTGCTTAGGTTACTTAAGCAATCTGATTTAATAACTTTAGGTGCTCGTGATGAACCTACAGTGTTTGATTCTCCTTGGTATATAAAAGTATTGATGGCATTTTGTGGTTGGTTAGCGGCTATCTTTATACTGGGTTTTTTCGGGCTTAGTATTGCAGGCTTGTTTGATAACTCCTATGCATTAAGTATTTTAGGCATTGTTATGATTGGATGCAGTTTAGGTGTGCTTTATTCAAAATCATCAGAGTTCTTTGAACATCTTTGTCTCGCGTTTAGTTTTGCAGGACAGGCACTTATAGTATTTGCCTTATTTAACCAAGGGGAATCGAAGGATATTACTAATTGGGTAATGTTAAGCTTAATGTGCTGTTCTTTAGCCATAGTTATGCCGAGCTATATCCATAGCCTAGTTTCAGCTTGCTTAGGGACTCTTTGCTTTTCATATTTAATGTTTTTAGTGGGGCTACCTTCGTTTTTTAGTGGTGTGTTTTTGTTCCTAGTGGCTAGCATCTGGTTGTATGAATTTACCCTCAGCTACCAGGTTAAAAAATTACAGGCAATTGGATACGGAATCGTTATTGGGCTGATGCAATTTAAAACGTCAATTTTGTTTAGCCAGGGTGGTCAAACTTGGGCGCAAGAGATGGTGCCTTATGTAAACCAATGGCTGGACGAAGGGCTAAATACCTTGGTATTAATTTATATTGTCGTACAAATGCTAAGACATAAAGCGTTACTAATAGAACGAGCTAACCGCTTAATAGGTATAGCCGTGGTTCTGCTATTTTGTATGGGTAGCTTATATGCGAACGGTATTATTGTTGGCCTTACTTTTGTGCTTTTAGGGTTTGCGAATCAGAATAAAATTCTATTAGTGTTAGGGGGAATTTGTACTTTAATAAATTTGTCTTCTTATTACTATTTTTTAGACATCACCTTATTAAACAAGTCTTTGATTTTTGTTGGAATGGGCTCTTTGAGCTTGCTACTTATGTACTTAAATAAGCGTTTACCTGTGGGTAAAGCGTTATGAAACACAACTTGGTAATGTGGCTTACTGGGGGTGTTATTTTAATACTTATTAACTTGTCAATTTGGCAAAAAGAAGTACATCTAGATGAGGGTGAAGTGATTTATCTTGAACTCGCTCCCGTTGACCCTCGCTCCTTAATGCAAGGAGATTATATGGCACTAAGGTATAAGTTGGGTAATAAGGTGTATGCCGCGTTAACTGGGGCTACTGACACCGAAGATAATCAAGAGTGGCAAGATTGGAATAACCAACAGTTGTCGGCTACTGATGGCTATCTTATTGCTGAAAAAGACCAAAATAAAGTCATGAAGTTTGTACGTCTAGATAACGCTGAAGCAATGACAGCCTCACAGAGAAAGCTGCAATTTAGATTTAGAGATAAGCGAATTAAATTTGCCACCAATGCATTCTTTTTTAGTGAAGGGGATAGAGCATTATATGAAGACGCTCGATACGGCGTTTATCGCTTGAATACTCAGGGGGAGGTTCTACTTACGGGTATGTTAGATGAGCAGTTTAATGTGTTAGGTAATCAGTAAAATGTCAAAAATCGAACTATAGAAAAGGAAAGTATATGTTTGGAATAAGTTCAATACTTGTGTTGTTAATTTGGTTAATACCTATCATTTTAGTCGCTAAATCAAATCGTACCCAAGGTAATGAAAAGCTAGTCTGGCTATTATTAATTGTATTTGTTTCTTGGTTCGCATGGGTCTTTTATGTGTTGTTAGCCCCTCTTAAGAAAATTCCAACAAGTGAATAATATTCATAGTTAGTCGTTAATATTCACCTTTCTAGTCCTTTAAGAATAGCCAAGACTAGTGGCGTCTTATCAGCGTTTGGTAAGGCATCAGTACCTTAGGAGGCAAAAAATGACATTGGGTAGAAAATTAAAAAGTTTACGTACAGAGCATGAATTAAGTCAGCCAGAATTGGCTGATAAAATTGGAATTGAGCAATCCTATTTATCTAAATTAGAAAATGATAAATCATTGCCTTCGAACGAAGTGCTTCGCAAGATTTTAGACGCTTTTAACTTATCTTTATCTACATTTTTAAAAGATTTTGAGCTAGGTAAAGAGCATGGCGTATTAAGGCAAATCCCAATTGTTGATGAGTATTTTTCTGAACAAGAAACGGTGAAGTTTGCGCAACAACGAGTGTATTTTATTACCTCAAGCTTCATCATTGTGCTGGCGGTTACTTTATTTTATATGGGTTATAGTAAGCAGGTGTTTTCAGAAACTCAATTTCAATATGAGTCGCAGGGTGTCATTTTTGAAGGTGAGCCTGATATTATTTTTTCTAGGTGGATGAGTTTATTAAGTCCAGACGAATCTGCTGACCGTACTTTCATGGCAAATAAAAAACTAGAAATTGCCCTTAGAGTCGACGAACATATGATTTCATTATTTAAATATGCTGGGCAAAGTTTTAAACAGAAACAGGAAGACGGGCACCGTCATTTTGTACTTAAAAGAGAAAAACAGATTAAGAGGCCCATAAATGCCTGGTTACAGGTGTTGGGTGTATTTCTATTTAGTCTTGGGATTATGGGGTTTGTGATTGAGAGGCGGTTTTTTAAATAGTTTGTTTAAGCTTACTGTAAAAGGGGCGGGTGACGCCCCTAATTATTATTGAGAGCGACTATTTTCGAGAAATAGTAATTTTAGCTACTACATCTCGCCAGTCATACTCTGAGGCAAGAAGATCACCTTCACCATGTATTCCTGAACTAATATGCACAAATCCTTCATCAGTGGTGCTTTCTTCAGAAAAGCCTATTCCACCACAAGCAGGCCCAGGAATGTTGTCACATAATTCATCGTTATCTTCGGAGCCAGCATCATATGCCTTTGCAAAATACACTTCAGTATCTGTACGTCTAGGTAAATATACTGAATCTAATGCCATAAATGTGTCATTAGTGGGAATTAACATGGCAGCTAAGCTTAGCCTAGGAAATCCCCGTGATGTTGTTAGTTCCAGGGTGACTGATTCGCCAGGTCGTAATAGACCATCAGCTAACATTGGGGCAGAGTTATCAGTATCATGAACTAAGTCAGGTGTTGCTAATAATAACTCTTCTAATGGTGCTGGATTTCCCGATTCAGCTAAGGTTGCTAACTCTAGGGATGCAGGGGTACCTAATTCAAAATAGCCAATATCGGTACTATGTGTTGCTGCTAAAATAGGTGTAAAAATTTGGTTGCTGGTAATATTGGTAATGGTTACTTCGTAAGCTCTATCAGAGGCAAGGGCATTTCCCATCATAAGTAAAGTTGCAGTGGTGCAAAGGATCTTTTTCATTTTGTGTTTCTCCGTTAAATAAGTTTTATTGAAGTCATACTGCGACTTAATAAAAAGTAACGGCTTAATATCACGCTGCATTCACATATTTATAACAAATTTATTAAGATCCCTTATATGTTGTGATTTTTGTGTGATAACTATGATAAGAACAGACCTTATAATTATAAGATCAAAAGAAATTTTGAGAATTGAAACAGCTAGTAGTATTTCAATTCTCAATTGTGCAGCATTAGGACTGCTGATGACTTTCATGGGCGACTTCGTGTTTTAAGGTCATGGCGATAAGTATGATGGCACAAACGCAACCACCTACTAAGAGTATAAAACCACCGTCCCAGCCAAAATGATCAACCGTATACCCTAAGGCTATATTAGCCACAACCGCACCGCCTAAGTAACCAAATAAACCCGTTAATCCAGCAGCCGTACCCGCTGCTTTTTTAGGGACTAACTCTAATGCAAATAAGCCAATTAACATCACTGGGCCGTAAATTAAGAAACCAATTGCCATTAACGCTGCAATATCAATGCTAGGGTTACCAGCGGGGTTAAACCAGTAGACCAATACTGCTACCAATACCAATAGCATATAAAGGATGGCAGCGGGGGCTCTGCGGCCTTTAAACCACGCATCGCTGATATAACCACATAATAGCGTACCTGGAATACCCGCCCATTCGTACAAGAAGTATGCCCAAGAACTTTTATTAAATGAGAAGTCTTTAACTTCATGTAAATAGGTTGGTGCCCAATCTAATACCCCATAACGAATGAGATAAACAAAGGCATTCGCAACGGCTATAAACCATAAGAGTTTGTTGTTAAGTACATATGTAAGAAATATTTCTTTGGCGCTAAATTCTTGTTCGTGCTTTATCTGGTAATCTTTTGGGTAATCCTTTCTGTGCTCTTCTACGGGCGGCAAGCCGCAAGACTGTGGGGTATCCCGTAACGTTAAGAAGATAAAAACTGCAACAAAGACCGCAGCGGCTGCGGGGACATAAAAGATACTGTGCCAGTCGTTAAACCATGCCATACCTAATATGGCCAATGGGCCAGTTAAACCGCCACCTACATTGTGGGCTATATTCCAAAAAGAGACGGTTCTCCCCCTTTCATTACCCGAAAACCAATGCACCATAGTGCGGCCACAGGCGGGCCAGCCCATACCTTGAGCCCAGCCATTTAAAAATAGTAAAATGAAAATTGAGCTAACGCTTGCAGTGGCCCATGAAGTAAAGCCAAACAAAAACATTACGCCAGCTGATATCAATAACCCTGTGGTGAGAAAATACCTTGGATTACTGCGGTCAGACACACTGCCCATTAAGAACTTACTTAAACCGTAAGCGATAGACACAGCGGAAAGGGCTAAACCCAGTTCGCCTTTAGTAAAACCCTGCTCTTCAATCAGAAAGGGCATGGCGAGGGAGAAGTTTTTACGGACGAGATAATAACCAGCATACCCGACAAAAATGCCTATAAACACCTGCCAGCGCAGGTGTTTATAATCTTTATCTACTTGGTTGTTTGGTACACGCTCAATATGAAGTGCAGGTTTAAAAATTCCAAACATAATAGTTTGACCTAATTGGTTTTTTCCAATTAAAACAAAATATTAACATTAGATATATGACTATTTTTATTTGTTAGCAAACCAACGGGCAATTATTTGTCTTTCTTCTTCAGTCATACCTGTTCTATTCATCATAGGCATATCTTTAGTGATTACCGTGCGGTGATGGATAAGTGCTGCTTTAGCTTCAATCTCCGCCCATGAGTCATACTTCACACCAAGAGGTGCTACCACAAAGATGTCGTCTGTAGGTGCAGCTGAATGGCAATTAGCACAATGAACTTGCATAACATCAAATACCGCTTGTTGCTCAGGGCTTAAAGCCGCAGGTTTAGCTTCTACCACTTGTGTAGTTGAAGAAGTTACCGTTGCAACAGGTGCTGGGGTTGGCATAGAAACCCAATAAGCTATGGCGAACATGCCAATGAAGCCCGTGATTAAAATTGAAGGTCGTGAAATACCAATATGTTTTAAGTTAAAATAGTGACGTATCCAAGCAGAAACGATACCGATAGCCATTAACACCAACCACGCTTGTTCATGCTGGTAAGTCATAGCATAGTGATTGCTTATCATAATAAATAACAGGGGTAGGGTAAGGTAATTATTATGAACTGAGCGTAGTTTCGCTCCTAATCCCCAACTAGGGTCAATCTCTGTTTTATTGGTTACCGCATCTACCATTAAGCGTTGTGCTGGCATTATTTTGAAAAATACATTTCCGGCCATAATCGTACCGATTAACGCCCCTACATGGATAAACGCACCGCGGCCACTAAACCAGTGTGTAGCAAGAAAGCTAGCTGCAGCCAATAGAATTAAAAACATGATCCCGAATGCTTTGGGGTAACGGCCTAATGGACTGCGACATGCTGCTTCATAAATGAATAAGCCACCAAAAATAATGCCTAGGCCACGAGCAATTGCTTCGCCAGGCGTTAAGTCCATCACAGAGGTATCAATTAAATAGATAGCTGCGCCATGATAGTAGACTAGACCTAATAGTAAGAAGCCACTGATCCAAGTCGTATAAGCTTCCCATTTAAACCAATGGAGTTTCTCTGGGATAACTTCTGGCCCATATTCATACTTGGCAACTTCGTAGAATCCCCCGCCATGAACTGCCCACAAGTCGCCTTTGATTCCCTTTTTCTTTTTCCAGTCAGGGGGCGTGTCTAGATTGTTGTCGAGCCAAACAAAGTAAAACGATGCACCTATCCATGCGACGCCAGCAATAACGTGAAACCAGCGAATAAATAGTGAAATCCAATCAAGCAACATTATGTACTTCCTCTTGTGTATTGTTTTGGGCTTGGTAAACCGGCTTGCCGGCTATGTAGGTTGCAAATACTGCTCTGTCATCTGCCAACATACTTAGTGCAAAAATTAAATCTTGTGGGGTTCTGTGGTGCTCAAAACGTAGCGCAGTTAACTCATCAAACTCTGGGTCAAGCACAACAAAATCAGCATCTGTACCTGGGTTGAGGTTACCAATTTTATCATCAAGATCTAAGGTGACAGCGGAGCCTTGAGTCATTAGGTAAAGGCCTTGCATAGGATCTATCTGATTACCTTTTAATTGGCATATCTTGTAAGCCTCACTCATGGTTTTCAACATGCTAAAACTGGTTCCACCGCCCACATCAGTGGCTAAGGTGACGGGGACGTTTTCCTGTTGCGCCTTGGCTAAATCAAACAAGCCGCTGCCTAAAAACAAATTAGACGTGGGGCAAAAGGCAATGGCAGCCTCTGTTTCTCTTAACCTTTGCCATTCTGATTGTTCTAAATGAATACCATGACCAAATACCGCTCCTTTGCGAAGTAAATTGTAATGGTCGTATACGTCTAGATAATTCTTTCGCTCGGGAAACAACTCTTTAACCCAAGCTATCTCATTGTGATTTTCAGATAAGTGAGTTTGAATATAAACATCGGGGTATTGCTGGGCAAGCTCCCCTAAAGCATGGAGTTGCTCTGGGGTGCTCGTTGGTGCAAACCTTGGGGTAATGGCATATTTCAATCTGCCATTGTTGTGCCAAGTTTCAATTAACTGTGCTGTATCCTGCTGCGCACTTGCAGCAGTATCTTGTAGCCAATCTGGGCAATGTCTATCCATGCAGACTTTACCTGCAATCAATAACATTTCATTATTTTGAGCTTCTTCAAACAGGGCATCAGCCGCTTGTTTATGGACCGATGAATACACCATGCCTGTTGTGGTGCCATGGCGATAAAGTTGCTTTAAAAATACTTTAGCTATTCGGCTCGCATATTCTTTGTTTTCGAACTTACGTTCAACAGGAAATGTGTAGTCAGTTAACCAATCTAGTAATTGCTCACCAAAGCTTGCTAGCATTTCTGTTTGTGGAAAGTGTAAATGGCTGTCTATAAAACCCGGCAATATCAACTTACCTGAATAATCATGATGCTTTGCATCAAGATATTGATGTATATTGTCTTTATACTCACCAATGAACTCTATTTTTCCGTTACGCGTTACCAACAAGCCATCTGCGATGTACACATAGTCTTCTTTTGGCGATTGGGTTGGCGCTGCAAAGTGCAACAAAGAGGCGCGATATGTTTGAATGCTCATAATCTCTATTTACTCACTAGCTACCGCGATAACTGCTAAAGCCATAAGGCGAAATTAACAAGGGAACGTGGTAATGACCACCGTTTTTTACTAGTTCAAAATGCACATCTACAAAAGGGTAAAAGGCTTCTTTATGGTGGGCTAAAAGGTAGTCCTTAGTGTAAAAGCGTAAGCAATATTCGCCTGCTGCAAATTCAAAGTCTTGCCACTCTTTACATCTCCCATCAACATCTGTTGTACCTGTGATAGTTTTGCCGTCGTAGGTAGTTAATTCAAGCTGCATATGTGCAGCTGGTTTACCTAAAGTGGTGTCCAGTACATGGCTAGATAAACTAATGCTCATTAATATGTCGCTCCTTTTTCTAAGCCCTTTTCTAATCGCAAAAGGGTGATTTTAATTTGTTCTGCAGCAGCGAGAGTAATCTCTGTTGTTGTGTCATTCTCTAAGCGTTCAGTTAATGCATCTAGCATGGTTTTAGCGCTTAAACCACTTGCACAGATAATGAAAATAAACCCATTTTTTTCTAAATATGTTTTATTAGCACCAGCTAATGACTCCAACACCTGTTCGTCTGCTTCAGATGCACCTTGTTGTTCGTTACTGGCCATGGATTTTGTTGAGGCGTATTTTGCTCTGAGACTATTTACGTCACCAATCATTGGGTGTGCTTCAAACGCTTGCAAAAAGTCTGTGGTGCTACAATCTTGCCAGACTTTCTCTGAATAGCGTTTGACTGCATCAATTGAGCTAAAAGGACGGCCAGCGGTCATGGCTTTAAACCATGATTCAGAAGCACAACACTGGCTAAACCAATTTTCTGCCTCGTGTGTTGATAGGTTGTTTAATGCTGATAAAGATAAGGTCATTGAGGCACTCATTTTAATGGTTCAACTACTAAGGATTTAAATAGTAGTTTGTTGTCACGCCACGCTTGCTTATCGGCATCTTCGTTCGGTGATTTTATGTTTAATTTTTGGATGATTTGGGCCGCCATAGAAACCGCTACCTCAATAGGTTTTTTACCTGGGATATCATGCAATCCTACTGGGCTCACGAGTCGTTTAATATCTGTCGATGACCAGTCCCTATGGGCGAGCCGGGTAACGAACCTTCGTGCTTTTGTTTCTGAGCCTATCATGCCCACAAACGAAATTGCTTGATTGCTAAGGGCGGCTTCAACTATGTCAAAATCTAACTGATGGTTGTGGGTCATGACCATCACCCATGATGAGGCAGGCAGACTACTTAAGGTGTCTTCTGGGTGTTCAGCATGGTGTAACTTAACGTTAGAGGCGAGAGTTTGCTGATCAATCTCATCAAGTAGTTCTTGGCGATTATCAATCCAGCGAATTTGTAATGGTAGCTGAGCCAAAATCGGGACTAACGCCTTAGATACATGGCCAGCGCCATAAATGGCAATATGCTGAGTATGTTGGGTAAATACTTCAAACAACACATTGGTTGCTCCGCCACAGCATTGCCCTAATTTACTCGATAGAGGATAGTGCTCTACTTTTTGCGTGGCGCTATTCTCTAGTAGTAAGGCTCTAGCTTGCTTAGTGACTTCAAACTCTAAGTGACCGCCGCCAATAGTGTCAAAGGTAGAGTCGTCACATACTAGCATTTTGGTACCGCCATCTCTTGGTGTAGAGCCTGCCGTTGCTAACAAAGTAACGAGTACAAAGCTTTTACCCTGTTGCTGACATTGGTAGACAGCGTCAAACCAAGTGTTAGCTTTCATAGCTATTGTCCTTCCAAGCTTGAGCTCGCTCAATGGCGTTGTAGACTTTCTCTGGTGTAGCTGGCGTATGTAGTACAGGGTCAGTTTTATAGTCGGTAATACTCGAAATGGCATCTTTTAATGCACACCAAACTGAGTTTGCCAACATAAAAGGAGGCTCACCCACGGCTTTAGAATGATAGATACTATCTTCATCGTTTGCTCTAGGGTAGAGGTCTACGTTGAATATTTCAGGTGTATCACCAATAGCCGGTATTTTATAAGTTGCAGGGTTATTACTAACTAATTTACCTGAGTCATCCCATAACAATTCTTCGCTGGTTAACCAGCCCATCCCCTGAATAAAACCACCTTCAATTTGCCCGATGTCGATAGAAGGGTTAATACTTTTGCCCACATCGTGCAATATATCAACACGATTTACCTTGTACTCACCTGTCAGTGTATCAACAGACACCTCTGAACAACTTGCGCCATAGGCAAAGTAGAAAAATGGGCGACCTTTACCTGTTTCTCTATTGTAATGAATTTTTGGGGTTTTATAGAATCCAGATGCAGACAAAGAAATACGATTCATATAGGCCTGTTGTACGAGTTCCACAAAGGTTATTTTATGTTCGTTTAGGGTGACGGATTGTTCAGTAAACTCAACAAGTTGCGGATTACCTTCGACCTGCTCGGCAAAGAAGGTTGCCAGCCTTTCTTTTATCGCGATACAAGCATTCTGTGCTGCTTTACCATTTAAATCGGTACCGCTTGATGCCGCGGTAGGCGAGGTGTTGGGCACTTTGTCGGTACGGGTTGAAGTGACTTCAATATGGGATAAGGGTAATCCAAACTCATTTGCAACAATCTGCCCAATTTTAGTATGTAAGCCTTGGCCCATTTCGGTGCCACCATGACTTACTTGTATACTGCCATCAGTATATATGTGTAATAGTGCGCCTGCTTGATTTAAGTGTTTTGCCGTAAAAGAGATGCCAAATTTTATCGGCGTTAACGCTAGGCCCTTTTTAATGATTGGACTGGTTTCATTAAACTGCCTAATTTGGTCTCTTCTGGCCCAATAATCGCTAGATTTTTCTAACCGTTGAATGAGATCTTCAAGTAGGTTGTGCTCAACCGGCATACCATATTGGGTAGTATTGCGGCTGTCTTTTTGATAAAGATTGAGTTTTCGTATGGTTAGCGGATCTTTACCCACTTTACGAGCAATCGCATCCATGATGGCTTCAGCCATAATCATACCTTGGGGACCGCCAAAACCTCGGTAAGCGGTATGTGAGACCTGATTGGTACGACACCTATGACCTTCTATGTAACAATCTGCTAAATAATATCCGTTGTCAGCATGGAACATAGCTCGGTCAACAATGGCGTCTGATAGATCAGGAGAGTGGCCGCAGTTGCCATTAATTTCTACATGGGTTGCTTGCAATAAACCTTGCTCATCAGCTCCAATACTAAAGCGGTTCTCAAATGGATGCCTTTTGCCTGTCGCTGCCATGTCTAGCATTCTTGGAACACGTATTTTTACTGCTACATTATTTCGAGTTGCAAGTAATGATGCCAAGCACGCCCACTGTGCGGCTTGGGTTTCTTTGCCACCAAACCCACCGCCCATGCGGCGCATATCTACTACGACTTTATGTAATCTAATATTTAACACTTCTGCGATAAGCTTTTGTACTTCGCTTGGATGTTGGCTAGAGGTATACACAGTCACTCTGTCTTCTTCTTCAGGGATCGCCATTGAGATTTGGCCTTCAAGATACATATGCTCCTGACCGCCTATAAATAATTCACCACTTATTTTTACAGGGCTGTTGTCATAGCTTCCCTGAAAGTCTCCATGACGCATAAAGTGGGGAGGGCGGACAAAATTACTAGCCTCTTTGGCCTGAGCAACTGATAAACATGCTTCGTCAGGCGTGATCTCTATTTTGGCTTTTAGTGCAGCTTTTCTAGCCAAAGTTGTGGATGTCGCAAGCACAGCAAAAATAGGTTGGCTGTGATAAAAAATTTTTGAATCAGCGAGTAACGGATCACCCGAAAAGACCGGCCCAATATCTTTATGCCCAGGAATATCGTCAACGGTAATAACGTCAATCACACCTTCACTGGCTTTTACTGCCTCTAAATCCATAGACGTAATGACACCAGACGCTACTGGGCTAACCCCTACCGCTCCATGATGAATGTTGGCTGCCTCAGGAATATCGTCAACATAGCGAGCTAGTCCGCCCACTTGGCGCTGCGCACTTTCATGTTTATGTGATTTGCCTGCTACGCCTTGGGCTTGATTGTCAAAACCGGGCTGTGTAATGAGTTTACGCATGGCTAGTGACTCCAGTGCTATGGGGTACATGAACAACACGAGTTGCAATAGTGTTGGCTTGATGGTTACTCTCAAGCCAAAAGCGTTTCCATAAATTTGCCAACATAATCACTCTGTATTCTTTTGTTGCTCTAACATCATCCAAAGGAGTGAATGCTTTAGATAAAATATCTTTGCCGACTTCGAAGGTGAGCGAACTTGACCAATCTTTACCTATAAGAGCAGTATTCAGTTCTTCTACTATCGCAGGAATAGCCGCAACGCCACCAAATCCGGCGCTTAGGCCAACTACTTTTTTGTCTTCGAGGGCAATATTAAAGACTGCACATACCGCAGATATATCATCTTCGTAACGCTTTGATATTTTATACGCTCTAATGCTTTGATTGGGTTGTAAAAAAGGGATGAAAATAGCGGCAACCCATTCTCCCTGTTGTAGCACTGTTTTTCGATACCCTAAGAAAAATTCATTTGCCGCAACTGTGCGTTGTTCATAGCCATTATCAATATGTATTTCTGCATTTAGGGCTAATAATACGGGTGGCATATCACCTATTGGAGACGCATTTGCTACATTGCCACCTAGTGTCGCTTGGTTACGTATTGGCGTCGCTGCAAAGCGCCAAAGTAACTCTGATAAATCAGGGAAATGCTTTAATAGTTCAGGTTCGATTTCATTAAAGGGTAGGGCTGCACCTATTAGTAAACCCTTCTCTTGGGTATTAATGGTAGTTAATTCAGGTACTAAACTCAGTGATATTAACTTGTCAAAGGTGTGCAGTTGCTGGGTAACTTGCAAGGCTAAGTCTGTACTACCAGCAAACATCTTTGCTGTTGGGTGGCTTTGTATAGCTTGGCTCAGCGCCTCTCTAGACGTTGGGATAATCAAATTGTCAGTATCTACCGAAGTTTTGTCGATAGATTTTAGTGTAGTAATAGTTTGTGCTTCCGCTCGGCTAAATCTATCCTCAATTTTATCGCCACATATTTTTAGAGCGGCATCAATAATGGGACGATATCCAGTGCAACGACATAAATTACCTGATAAACCATTAATAACGGCTTCTCTGTCTATTTCTGAGGGTTGATGATAAAGCGCAAACATAGACATAATAAAACCAGGTGTACAAAAGCCACACTGGGAGCCATGTTCTTCAACCATACTTTGTTGCACAGGGTGTAAGGTGTTGCCGTCACTTAAATGCTCAACGGTTATTAATTGCTTGCCATGTAGCGCAGATAAAAATGTGACACAGCTATTGATAGCTTTGTATTGAAGAGAATGGTCTGTTGCCTTTGATATTTCAGCCACAACCACAGTGCACGCTCCGCAGTCACCAGAAGCGCACCCTTCTTTTGTGCCTGTTAACTTTTTATTCTCACGAAGATATTCTAGTAAGGTTAGGTCCGCCTTTTCTTCCTGAATATGGTTCATCTGACTATTTAACAAAAAGCTGACCATTTTTTTAGCTCCAGCGAATAATTTAATAAATGGGACATTATCCTTAAAGACTGGCGAATTACAATAAAAACCTGACTAGTTGGTCAGGTTTGATTCGCAAGGATACAACAAAAAGTAGAAAATTCTACAATTAGTAAATTGAAAAGCAATTTAAATGCCGTTTACTGGCTCATTAGTACGATAGCTTTAGTTTGCTAAAGATTATTCCCAAAAAAGTGTTAAAGTATTAACTTATAAGAATAAAAGTACTTTGGTTAATTAGATGATTATAGGAATTAAAAACCGTTAATGACTGCAAGTAGAAACGAAAAAGACGTCACTATTGGTGAGTTAAATAGAAGCAAAATCCTTCGCGCTGCCGAAGAAGAGTTTGCATCCCACGGATACAAAGGGGCAAGGGTACAGCAAATTGCTGATAGGGCAGGCTTACCTAAAACCAATGTTTTATATTACTTTAAAAGCAAAGAGAGCCTATATCTCGCTATTTTAGAAAATATAATGCGGTTATGGAACAGTCGGTTTGATGAAGCAACTGTTCATGATGATCCTGCCAGAGTATTAGCGCAATATATTACTGATAAAATGGAAATATCGCGGTCTCATGCCAATTCTTCAAAAATATTCGCACTGGAAATTATCAATGGTGCACCAAACTTGAACGACTTTTTTAAAGATCAGCACTCAAAATGGATGGCAGGTAGAGTCGCTGTAATTAACGAGTGGATAAAAGCAGGAAAATTAAAAGAAACCAACCCCTATTACTTGCTATACAACATTTGGGGAACTTCTCAGCATTACGCAGATTTTTCTACGCAAATTACGGAACTTCAAGGTAGTTCAATGGGTCAAAAAGATTTTGAAAATGCGACGAAAAATCTTATACATTTGATTTTAACGGGCTGCGATTTAACTGTCCCAGCTGAATTTAGGTAATTTATGAAACACGCATACCCAAGGGATTTAATAGGGTACGGTCAAAATCCCCCCAATCCACATTGGCCAAATAATGCCAAGATAGCCGTACAGTTTGTGCTGAATTATGAAGAAGGTGGAGAAAACAACGTTCTTCATGGAGATGAGCATTCTGAGATATTCTTATCTGAAATTGTCGGAGCTCAAGCATATAAAGATCGCCACTTAAGCATGGAGTCTATGTATGAATACGGCAGTAGAGCGGGATTTTGGCGTTTATATAACTTATTTGTAAAGTATGACCTACCCATTACTGTATTTGGTGTCACTATGGCGTTACAACGCAATCCAGAGGCGGTTGCTGCTATGCAAGATGCTAATTGGGAAATCGCTAGTCATGCCATGCGTTGGATACATTTTCAGGATATGCCTGAAGAGCAAGAAAAGAAAATGATAGATGCGGCTATACAATTACATCAGGCTATTACCGGCAGTAAACCCGTAGGGTGGTACACAGGGAGAACTAGCCCTAATACCTTAAAGTTGATTGCCAATAGAAATGATATTCTATATTGCGCTGATTCTTACGCAGATGACTTACCCTATTACGACGAGCAATACGCCAAACCTTTATTGATGGTACCCTATACTCTAGACACCAACGATATGCGATTTGCGACCCCACAAGGGTTTAATAGTGGTGAGCAGTTTTATCAATACCTAAAAGATGCCTTTGATGTACTGTACGCTGAAGGTGAAACCGCCCCCAAAATGTTATCAATTGGTTTGCATTGCAGAATAATAGGGCGCCCAGCTAGAATGGCAGCCTTGCAAAGATTTATAGAGTACGTTCAGAGTCATGATAGGGTTTGGTGCTGTACTCGAGAGCAAATCGCGGTTCACTGGAAACAGAATTTCCCAGCTTAAGTTAAATCACAAAAGTAACCCATAAAAAAACCGACTAAATTCAGATTGAATGAGTCGGTTTTTGTTTATTTAAAATGGATTGGTTTTGTAATAACAGCGGGTATTCCATAACCCTACTTTAAGTCTAAAACATACCTTAATACAAAAACTGCCGCCATGGCGTATGTGATCAAGGTTACTTGTTTGTAACGCCCTGTACCCATCATGATCCCCACATAAGTGATAAAGCCTAATGCTATACCTTCACTAATGCTAAACGTTAATGGCATGGCAAGTAACGCCACTGTTGCAGTGGCTAAGGCTGTTAAATCATCGAAATCAAGTTGTCTGAATGAATCCATCATTAAAATGCCAACCATTATCAAAGCGGGAGTAGTAGCCATCAAAGGAATGACTTTCATGACGGGTGTTAGAAATAAAGCTAATAAAAAACATAAGGCGACAAATATTGTCGTTAAGCCGGTTCTACCACCTGAAGAGACCCCAGCGGCCGACTCTACATAAGAGGTAACAGGAGAGGTACCCACGGCAGCCCCCATAACACTTGCCACTGCGTCAGCTGTCATGGCTTTGCCTAGTTTCGGTAACTCACCTTGTTTATTGAGTAAGTTCGCGCGACGAGACACACCAATAAGCGTGCCGATAGTGTCGAACATGTTGACGAATAATAGTGCAAATATCAGATCCCATGTCTCTGCTAGGTGTTCAATTGGGTACATGATATCCATAGCAAAGAAGGTGTTTGAAATATCATCCGGTAAGCCGATAAATTGATCGGTATGTTGTGTTAAGTAGCCATCACCAACAGGTATAAATGCGCCTATGACACTTAAGGTAATAACGGATATTAAAATCGCCCCCGTCACTTTTCTAATGACCAATACTATTGTTAATATAATGCCGGCTAAGGCTAATAAAGTAGCTGGTTCAGATAGATCACCTATGGATACAAAGGTAGCGGGGTTATCGACAACCAGGCCTGCATTTTTTAATCCGATAAAGGCGATAAACATACCAATACCACATTGCACACCAATTTTTAGTGCCGCTGGAATCGCCTCTGCTATCTTGGTTCTTACCCCTGTAACAGATAACAGTAAAAACAATATGCCATTCCAAAAAACAATCCCTAAAGCGGCATCCCAAGGCACTTCTCTTGTTAAACAAATAGTAAATGCAAAGAATGCATTTAACCCCATACCGGGTGCCATAGCGATAGGATAATTGGTTATAAACGCCATAAGTAAACAACCTATACATGCAGCTAATGCCGTAACGGTTATTAAGCCTTCAATGGGCATTCCACTGGCCCCTAATATGCTAGGGTTTACAACTAAAACGTAAGACATAGCAGCAAAGGTTGTCAGGCCCGCAATAAACTCAGTTTTTAGATTGGTGCCTTTTTGTTTTAATTGGAAATAATGCTCGAGTAGTTTAGACATCTGATTTCACTCTTGTTATGGCTGATTTAATGATCATTTATTGAAAGCTAACGGAACACCCTGCAAAAAGCTGACCAATTAGTCTGGTAATGCTGGGCTTTATGCTGTAAATAATATCAAGGACTTACGACTAGGTCTGTAAACTTTTCAGAAATTAAAAACTCTTAAAGAGTTAGTAGTAGAAATATTGCGTTGTAAAAGAAAACTGTGCACCATTAATTAACGAAAAGAAATAATATGGTGCAAATTATCAAGTGCAGCGTTAAACATATGCTGAGTGACTAGGTGAGTAATGAATAAAGAAGAATTAAAAAAATGGGTATCGGTACAACCGAAAGTAGAACTGCATCTACATATTGAAGGCAGTCTTGAGCCTGAACTAATGATGGAGTTAGCCAAAAAGCACAGTGTTGAATTACCCTATCAGTCAATTGCAGAAGTTCGTGAGGCATATGATTTTCAAGACTTACAGAGTTTTCTAGAGTTATATTATCTGGGGGCATCTGTGCTCATAGATGAAGATGATTTTTATCACTTAATGTGGCGCTATTTATGTCACTGTAAGACCGATAATGTCGTCCATGCTGAAATTATGTTTGATCCGCAAACCCATACCGAAAGAGGTATTGATTTTTCAGTATTTATGGCGGGATTCAATCGCGCTATGAATCAAGCCAAACAAGAGTGGGGGCAATCCTGTTTGCTCATTATGTCCTTTTTACGGCATTTAAGTGAAGAAAGTGCCATCGAAACACTTAAGGCAGCCACACCATATTTGCCAAATATCACTGCGGTAGGCTTAGATAGTAGTGAAATGGGAAATCCTCCAGAAAAGTTTACTGAGGTTTTCAAAATGGCAAAAGCATTAGGATTAAAGCGCGTTGCCCACGCTGGTGAAGAGGGGCCGCCTGCATACATTTGGGGGGCACTTAAGACTCTAGATGTTCATAGAATTGATCATGGTGTGCGTAGTATTGAAGATCCAGTTTTAATTGAGTTTTTAGTAGACTCTCAACATCCATTAACGGTTTGTCCTTTATCTAATACTAAACTTAAAGTGTTTGAGCATATGCAGCAGCATAATATTTTAAAGTTGTTAGATTTAGGCTTACTGGTAACAGTTAATGCTGATGACCCTAGTTATTTTGGTGGCTATTTAAATGACAACTACCATGCGCTAATTGATCATTTACCTATAAACAAAGAACAGTTATTGGTACTACTTAAAAATGGTTTTAATGCTAGCTTTCTACCTGAAGAAGATATCAAGAGTTGGTTGCTTAAGTTAGATATACCCGAATAAGGATTTCTAAGCTCATAGAAAAACGGCTCTTAATGAGCCGTTTTTAGGTTGAGATTTTAGGAGCTTTAACTATCTTTCTTTACCGGCCTTAGCTACAACTATTTGCAAAGCTTCTGATTTGCTGAAGCCAGCTTCAATTAGTGCCAAATAGTGTTTCCTTAATAACGTAGCTTGAGCATTAACCAATCGATCATTACTAAAAGCTTGAGTTTCGTTTAGTAATTGTTCAGATAGCTGAGCAGTCATAAAGTTATCAGGACGTTTATGTTCTTGGGCCTCTGTAGCGCCAATATATAGTGTTATTAGTGCTGGTATAACAAGGGTTTTCTTAAACATGTTATTGGAACCTTATTTTGTATCAGTTAATAATTGATTCTAAAAACATACGTTAGTTCATCTTATCATCGGCTTAACATTTTTATTAGTTCTGCATGCTTTGGAAATTTGGCCAGTAATTTTTGTGTTTCTCCTAATTGCATATCTTCATATTCAAACCCAGGAGCAACCGCTTCACCAATTAGCCCATAGCCGTATTCTTCATCTGTAGGTATTATGGACGCCTTCCAAATACCGCCTTTCACCATCATTTGCATTTTATGACCTTTAGTAGGATCAGGCCCCATTATGACGGTTTCTAGAGCGCCATCGGGATGTAGCAAATAATAGGTTATAGGGTCACCCGCATGGAAGTAATGCATAATATCTGATTGATTCATATGAAAATGGCCGATAGGGGACTCTGCACTCAATAAATAAAAAATGCTAGTCATTAAGCTTCGTAACCCACTGTCAGTTGAAATTTTAGGCCTGTGGGAAGCTTTAAAAGTTTGTTTAAAATAACCTCCTTCGACATGCCCCTCTAACCCAAGCGCTTTTACTAATTGCTCAGTTGTTAGATGTGTAGATTTCAAAGTTGTTGTCTCAGGCTGTGGCGGTAGATTTCTGGTTCCTACCTTCTGACTAGGCGTTAAGGCAGTATAGGGTAACGCAGACTTATATTGGTCCCAGTTGGCAACTATGGTATCGACGACTTTACTCCCCACTAGATAAGCTGACTCTAATGATGAACGCATGCCTGCAAAACCCGCTTCACCACTTTCATTTGTTAAGTTTTGTGAAGCACTAATTCCAGTGGGAGGCGTAGCGTAATTACTCGCGGTTCTTAGCACTAAAAAACGTTGCTTATCAGCCTTGTTGGCCTTGTCAAGGTAAGTTATGGCTTGGTAACTTCCTGTGTCTTCCATCCCTGACGTAACAAAATTACCTTTACCTTGAGTCCAATAGTGAGTCCAATCGTTAGCCCACTGGTTAAGTTTGTCACCATGCCAAAAGGTAGATGCTGCCATTTGGTCACCTTTTAATACGAAAGGGGGCTTTTGGGCGTTAGGATATTGGGTATATTGGCTTCTAAGCTCATGCATAGATGCATAATCATTTAACGGTATATCCTTTGTTAATTCGTAGGCCCAATCAACAAGATGCTCATCTAACTTATATACTTCACCATTTTTAGATAGTGAACCTTCTGGCGCCGTTGTTCCATTTGAGACTGGCGCGTTAGCAAACAAAGGAAAATAACCACTGGCCCAGTTTTTTGGGATCTCTCTAGCGTCTATTTCATGGGCTAAGTCACCATCTACCAGGTAGGTGGCCCATACAGCAGAACCTATTGAAGCGTCAGCTGGATCAACCCCAGCAATGCCCGCGACTAACCAATAAGCATGGGTAAGGTCAAACCTTGGATCTAAGCCCAATGCCATGATAGCTGCGGTGGCCCTAGCGGTCCCCATTCCAGTTACTATCCCCATCACCCCAGTTTTAGGATTGATACAAATCTCATGAAATGACGTGTCAAAGGGTAGGCAGGTGTTGAGTTCTTGTCCGGCTTTCCAAAGTTGAAACTCTCCAGGTTTATCCCCTTGGTCTTCACCAATTTCAAACATATTCACGACAACGACTTTTATTTCTATCTTTGTGTTTATCTGTTCTGGCTTTTCACTACACCCCCAAAAAAATAGTAAGCAAAGGGGTATCAATAGTTTAGCGTTCATGACGCATCCTCAATTTAATGTTGTTTTATTAGAAGATATAAAAAAGGGTAAATATGCAGAACATATTTACCCTCAATACTAATGTAAAGCTAGAACTTAGAACTTATAAGTAAATTTCGCTTGATAATGGCGAGGCAATTCAGGTAACACGATTTGCGCTCCAAATAAATCAGGGAAGTTCGCTCTGTAGTACTTTTCATCGGTTAAGTTTTTAATATTTAAACTAGCCGTCCAAGACTCAGCTTCGTAAAATACCCCGGCATTGATTAGGGTATAAGAAGGTAAAGTGACTACCTGTGAGAAGCTTGAAAAGGTTTCATCCGCTTTTACAACACTTGCGTTGGCAGCAAAACCATTTTGGAAATCATAAGTCGCATTTAAGGTATAGATATTTTCAGGAATACCGGCTTTGCGTGATTCTTCTTTACTACCAACCCAATTTAATCCTATAACATTACCACCATACATTAACGAAGGATCGGTTAGTAATGTTAAGTCTTCAGCACCTAAGAAGCCAAACTGACTTCCATTTTCAAGCGCCGTTAAGTTGTAGACTTTAATATTGGTATAACCAGCACCAATTACTAAGTTATCGTTGATAACCCAGCGTAATTCAAACTCAGTACCTTTGTTTTCTGTAGTAGAATTGGTAACAATAGCTTGAGCATTAAAGTCAGAACGTTCTTGCTCATAGACTGATAACGCAAAATAAAGACTGTCGTCTAAGAACGAACCTTTAATACCATATTCAAATAGTTCTGAGGTATCAAAAGCGCCGTCTTCTAATTGGCCTACACCTATTTCAGCACCTTGACCTGCAACTAAAGTAGCTTGTTCAGCTGCTGTAATGTATGGGATAAGACCAATAGGAGTCTTGAATGAAATACTAGTATTCCAAGAAACACCACTTTCAGTGCCACTAGCTGATTCTACTTCACCACCACCTAATAATAGGTCGCCTCGGCTGGTTGTTTCGATATCAATTGAGTCATAACGTAAACCTAACACAATATTTAAACCGAAGTCCCATGTTAGGTCTGTCATTGCCGCTATACCTAAATCAGTATAATTACCTTTGTCGTAATTATCGTAGTTAGCATTAATTGACGTGGCTAACTGTCTTTTATCAAGGGCAGTAGACGGACCGGTTAAGTCTCGGCGGTTAAAGTATTCATAAGTAAAGTCATCACCGTGTAAAAACTGAGTATGACGAATTGATGGCGATACTTGTAATTGTGCCAAAAATGAATCTGTTTCCCACTCGTTTGAGAAAATTAATTTATTTTCAATAACAGAGCTGTCATGGAACTGAGAGAAGCCATAGGCGTTCTCATTTAGGTTGTCATATGCTTCATAAAACAACTGGTTTTTAATTTCCCAGCCGTTTTCTGAGAAATAAGTGATATCAAAGTACAGGGTTTCAACTTCATTTTGTAATACATCTTCAGGCGCAACTAATACTTGGTTGCCTTTAAGTTTGGCCGTTCCAACATTTTCAAGCTGCATTAAATCAGTTGCTTCATCATCAGTGAAATCAACAATACCCGGCAAATAGAAAAAACTATTACCCCCTATGTTAACTGCACCATACTCGTCATGTGAAATTAAGCCGTCACCACTTGTATCTAGTGGTTTTGCAGTGCCAGTAACATAGGTGCCGTTATCAACTAAATCTTGAGTTAGACGGTTCCAACCCGCTACTTGGTTACCATCATAATCATGGTACATCGCACCGAATTCAACTAAAACGTTATCGGTTACATCAATATTAAAAGATGCTTGTAAAACAGTCTGATCTGTATCTGTATTGTCGTAATAGCTTCCTGAATTTTCTACCTCACCATAAAGGTAAAAACCCATTTCCTTATCGCCAATCTTACCAGGACCACCTACTTCTGCAGTCATAATGCTCTTGTCCCAAGAGCCTAATGTGTAAGAAAACGCACCTTCATTTTCATCTAAATATTGACCGCCACTTGCACGGGCCGACTTAGGGTTAAAGTTAAGGTATCCACCAATTTTAGCTGGACCATAAATAGGAGATGCGGGGCCACGCACAATATCAATACGGCTAGATGCGCCGATTGGAGTAGGGTAGTTACCTGGATTATCTAGGCGCTTAACCCCTCGGAAATAGGTTTCACCTGGCGTACCACGTACATCTAATGAGCCGGCAACACCAAAGAAAGACTGGGTAAACGTACCCGGCGCAAACGCTACTAATTCATCAATATCGCTTACACTAAAACGTTCCAATTGTTCTTGACTGATGGTAGATGCAGAACGTGGTGTTTCAAGAATAGATTTACCAAAGCCAAATACAGCTTCAACATCTTGACCTGGAAGACTGCCCAAGGAGCCAGTTACCTGTATACGCTCTACTGATTCTTCTTCACTTTCTTGAGCTAACACTTGGCTAGGCAAAAATACTGCTAACCCAATTGCTACAGCAGTAGCAACAGAGCTTGATTTGAACGTTTTGTTTTTCATTGTGGTTTTCCCGAATATTATAATTTACTTCTACGCACCGGATATGGTCAATCGGCCGCTTTTTTATGTGTCTTTAGATGGGTTGCACAATTAATGCCAATGACCTGTCCATTTGGTCAGGTTGTGGGCTGGTAATGTAATCAGTTGATTTTAATTAAAATTTTTGAACTAATTGAATGTATATATATCTCACTACGAAAATATGAACCATATAACACTATATAATGCCCCTTTTTGGGGCATTATATAGTGTTATATGCACTTTCATGGATGGGTACTTTGACTTTTACTATTTTAATTAACGGCTCTGCTCTGTAGCTTTCTTGCCAAAATTTGATGTTCAGACATCAATTTTGCAGTGTCAATATCAAGGTGTTGTTCATCTTCAACAACCCACTTGCCGGCAATCATGAGTTTTTCAACTTTATAAGCACCACAGGTCACAAGTGCATCTAATGGGCTACCTACACCAGAAAACCGTAATTCATTTAGTGAAAACATGGCAATATCTGCTTGTTGACCTGGTTTAAATTCACCTAAACTAGGACGTTGCAATACTGCAGCTGAGCCCTTAGTCGCAAAACTTAATACTTTTTCTGCAGTGATAACTTCAGCACCATAGCGTAATCTTTGTTGTAACAAGGATTGCCTTGCTTCTTGGATCATATTTGAACAGTCATTAGATGCTGAGCCATCAACGGCTAAGCCAATGTTACAGCCGGCATTTTCAAGATCGACCGTGGGGCAGATACCAGAAGCTAGTAACATGTTTGAACTAGGACAATGTGCTATTCCTACTTTTGCCTTGCCTAAACGCTGTATCTCATCTGGTGTAAAGTGAATACCATGGGCCAGCCATGTTTTGCTATTTAGCCAATCACAGGACTCTAAATAATCTAATGGGCGCATACCATACTCCCTAAGACAAAAGTTATTTTCATCTTCAGTTTCCGCTAAGTGAGTATGTAATAACACCTTATTTTGACTAGCAAGTGTAGCCGTGTCTTTCATTAATTCAGTCGAAACCGAAAAAGGAGAACAAGGTGCCAATGCTATTTGGATAAAAGCGTCATCGGCTCTGTCGTGATATTGGCTTATCAACCTTTGGCTATCTTCGAGTATGGTATCTTCAGTTTGAATAACACTGTCTGGAGGGAGACCTCCGGCGCTTTCTCCAAGGCTCATAGAGCCCCGTGTCAACGTGGCCCTGCATCCTAAGGATTTTATAGCGTCTACTTGAATATCTATTGCATTTTCTAAGCCTTTTGGGAACACGTAGTGATGATCTGCAATGCATGTAGCACCGGATAACATTAACTCCAAGCCCGCTAATTGGGTGGCACTATAAATCATATCTTCATCTAAATGCGCCCATACCTTGTATAGAAATTTTAACCAAGGAAACAAAGGCTTATTTATAGCCCCAGGTACACAACGAGTCAGTGTTTGGTAAAAGTGGTGATGGGTATTGATGAGCCCTGGAGTAATAACCATATTGCTACAATCAATGTAGCTATCTACTGTGTTTTTGGGGTTTTGGCCGCTTGGGACTAACTCAATAATTTTATTCCCTTTTACAACCACTCCATTACCCGCATTGAATTCATTACCGGTAAATACAGCAGCGGGAGATTTTAACCACATGGCTTTATCTGACATTCTTAACTCTTAAACTTTCTCTGCAACAGACTTTGTTGGTTCTGGGATTAATACACTCATAATTATCGCACAAAACCCTGCGGTAGTAACAGATGAAGAAATAATATTCTTCACTAAAAGAGGCATTTGCATCAGTACATCTGGCACCATCATCACGCCTAGGCCTAAACCCATTGAGGTGGCGATTATCAGTCCTTTTCTTCTATCTATTGGCTCACTTGTAAGTATTTTAATACCTGCCGTTGCTATAGTTGCAAACATCACTAACGTTGCTCCACCTACCACAGGTTTTGGCATTAATTGAAGAACTGAACCAATGATCGGAAAAAGGCCCAGAATGACTAAAAAGCCAGCAATGTAAAATCCTACATGACGACTAGCAACACCAGTCATTTGTATTACTGCGTTATTCTGTCCGAAGGTAGTGTTGGGGAAGCTGTTGAATATGGCCGCCAACATTGAATTAACGCCATCCGCTAGAATCCCGCCTTTTATGCGTTTTATGTATAGTGGGCCACTAATAGGCTGCTTACAGAACAAGCTATTGGCGGTTAAATCTCCCGATGTTTCGATTGCACTAAGCAAATAAACTAAAGCAACAGGTACAAATATATCCCACTGAAATGATATGCCATATTTAAACGGCTCTGGAAAACTAAATATAGGAAAGTCGAGCATATCATCGAAGGATAATACACCCTGCCACCAAGAGATTACGCAACCTACAAACATACCTATGAAAATAGCTGATAGTCTTAAAATTGGATGTTTAGACAAGTTTAGTACCACAACGATAAACATGACTGTAAACCCTAAACTGATGTTTTCAACTGACCCTAAGTCTTCCGCACCAAAGCCGCCAGCTAAATCTGTCATACCTACTTTTATGAGGGTTATACCAATAGTTGTAATCACTATGCCTGTGGTAAGTGGCGTTATCACTGCTTTTAAATGGTCTATAAAGCGGCTAAGGACTATTTCAATGAAGGCTCCCCAAAAGCATATTCCAAACATGACTGCGAGTATTTCCTCGTTACTGCCTCCTTGTCCTTTTACTGCAAAACCCGCAATCAAAAGAGCGCTGATAAAAGTAAAGCTAGTGCCTTGCACGGCAATTAATCCACATCCTATGGGCCCAAAGGTTTTGGTTTGAATAAAGGTTGATATGCCTGACATCATTAATGCCATACTGATCAGATAGGGGATTTCTGCTGTCAATCCTAATGCTGAGCCTATAATTAGTATTGGGGTAATAATTCCTATAAAAGAAGCCATGACATGTTGTAAAGCCGCATTGATACAATGTAATACTTTAGGTTTGTCGTGTAAGCCGTACATTATTTCGTCATTGTTCTGCATAGAGATAAATTACCAATACTTGTTATGTTTCAATATAAAAGTTTACTAGCAATATTGTGACCACTTGGTCAATTGCTACCTTATGAGCTAGGTTACTGATAACATTGCTATTATTAAATTTCGTTACAGATAGATCGTGTGAAAAGAGTGACTTAATTTTTAATGTTTGCTACATCATGGTGCAGGTTAACCTTACTAAATAAACAATAAGCGCTTAGGTTGGTTTTACTTAGGATAAAAAATGATTAATAAAAACTTAGTATCAACTCAATGGTTAAACGAGCATCTTAATGATGAAGATTTAATCGTTTTATATACGCAAATGGATAATCCAGTTACAGGTGTAAAAGACAGCCCACCAGAGAGCTACATTCCTAATTCGATATTTTTTGATTTTGAGAAAGTATTTTGCGAGCTAGATTCACCGTGGCCCCATACTATGCCAGGTACAAAACAGTTTTCTAAACACATCGCAAACTTAGGAGTCAGTTCAGATTGCCTGATTGTAGTGTATGACAATAAAGGCGTGTATAGCTCACCAAGAGTGTGGTGGATGCTAAATTCTATGGGCTTTAAACGTGTATATGTATTAGACGGCGGGTTACCAAAATGGTTAAAGGAAGAGCGACAAGGTGATAATAGTCTAACTGTAAAACCTCCCATAGAGCAAATTAACCTAAACTTCAGCCCCGCTTTTTTTACAACGGCTGAAAATATATTAGCGTCGCAAGGTACTGTAAACGTTTTAGATGCGAGAAGTGAAGGGCGTTTTTATGGTACTGCTCCTGAGCCTCGTGAAGGCTTGCGTTCGGGGCATGCACCGGGAGCGATTAACTTGCCATTCACGGAATTGTTAAATGGAACACAGCTGAAATCTACACCGGAGTTAAACTCTATTTTTGAGTCGTTAAATGTACACCCTCAAGAAAAACTTGTTTTAAGTTGTGGCTCTGGTGTGACAGCTTGTATTTTAGCTTTAGCTGCCAGCCAATTGGGCTACAAGCATTTAGCGGTTTATGATGGTTCATGGTCGGAGTGGGGAGCTAGATTAGATTTACCGGTTGAAGTGTAGACCCGTTAAAATGTTGTACCTCTAACCCATAGACAAACAGGTTAGAGGTATTGTCATTTATTTTAAACGATTTGAAATCCACAAAGATTGGTACGGTGCAACTTCGTACTCTAAACCCTCTAAACTTATGGTTTGGCCACTAATTAAATCAATCCAAGAGTCAGTTCCAATTAAGTTTAAGTCACTGAGTCTCATCATTTGAGGCTCGTCAGATACATTAAACACACAAAAAATACTTTGACTACGGCCTAAACTCTGTCGCCAAAACCCAAATAATTGCTCACCCAATTGTAGAGTGAATTGCGTTGCATTTGGGTGAAAAGCAGGCTGCTCCTTTCGTATATTTAATAATTCAGTAATTCGAGCATGTACTTTTGCGTGTTGGCTATAGGGCGATGCTAGTTCTTGCTGCAATTGCCCATATTGCCATTTATGACGATTAATAGAGCGATTATGGCTGGTGTTTTTGACTCGCTCATAATCGTTCGTGGTGCCTAATAAGCTGTGAATGTATAAACCTGGAATACCCTCTAGTGCAAACATCACGCTGTGTGCACAAACAAAACGCTCTAGCCCCCATTTGTCAGGCCCTTTAGTAGTACCTTGTAACGCGTCATACAAAGCGATGTTAATTTCGTAGGCTTTTTGTTCTCCGGTTTCTGACTTTCTCCATGAGATACGGCCACCAAAGTTTTGCATGGTATTAACTAGGGTGCCTAGTTCTTCATCGTCTAACAAGCCTTCAGCAGGTCTTAACCCTATGCCGTCATGGGAAGCGATAAAGTTAAAGAAAAAGGTACCATTTTGCGCTGGAGGCATGCTACACAGCCAAGCTTTCAAATGGGTACATGATCCTGTTACTAAGGAGTTAACGAGTAATGGAGGCAACGAAAAGTTATAGATCCCATGTGCTTCATTAGCATTACCAAAATAAGTCAAATTTTGACGATTGGGAATGTTAGTTTCTGTGATGATAACTGCATCGCTTACTGCATGTTCAATAAGGGTACGTAATAGTCTTATTGCTTCATGGGTTTGCTCTAAGTTGATACAAGTAGTGCCGAGTTTTTTCCATAGAAATGCCACAGCATCAAGTCGAAATATCCGAATCCCAGTATCTAAATATTGGCGAATAATGGAAACAAAGGTATCGAGTACCGCTGGATTTCTGAAATCAAAATCTACTTGATCGTGACTAAAGGTACACCACACATATTTTTCGCCGTTTTGAGTCTCTGTGAGCCTCAATAGGTCAGAAGTACGCGGACGAGTCACTTCAGAAATATCATCAATAGGTAAAGCCGTGAAGAAAAAATCACTACCAGGTCCTTCACCTTTAATAAAGTTTTGAAACCAAGCGCTTCTAGAAGAACAGTGATTTATTACCACATCAGACATCATGCGATAGTCTTTTGTAATATCTTCAATGTCATCCCAGTTTCCTAATGACTCGTTGACGCTTGAGTAATCTATAACTGAAAAACCATCATCAGAACTATAAGGAAAAAAGGGCAAAATATGCACACTATTAATAGAGTCTCCACAGTATTGCTTTAAAAAACTATGAAGAGTTTTAAGTGGCTTCTCACCTTCTTTTTCAATGCTATCACCATAAGTGATAAGCATGACATCCTTCTGATCCCAATTGTTGTGATGGCGTTTTGGTTCTTCTGTTAACTTATCTTCAACAATTCCCATTGTGTTGATAAGTGTCCCTGCAAGCTCTTTATGGGACACCGCCAAGTCAACGTCTTGGTATATTACATCTAAGTGATGTTCAACTCTTTCAGTTAGTTGCTCAAATACCGATAACATCTATTGCCCCCTATGCTTGGTTAAACTCTAAGTAATCTTTTTCTACTGCATCTTTTAATTCGTCTAAAACATCTGGCATTGCACTGACTACACGGTTCCAACTTGGAATGAAAGGCGTTTCCATTGGGTTATCTAGAAAGCTTTCACCGGCTGTCATAATGTTTCGAGCAAAAAGTTCTACTGCTTTTTCTTCGTTGTGAATATCTAGATTAAGGCCGTTCATAATGGCGTCATTGTGGTAGGTTTCCACAAAATCTAAGGCAATTCGATAATAGGTTGCCTTTAATGATCTGAAAGACTCTGTTGTAAAGGTTTCCCCTTGGGTGGCTAATTTTCTAAATAGCGCCTTGGTGATATCTATAGACATCTTGGATAGGCCACCATTTTCATTATCAGCGGATAAATCTTGATGCTTATGATCATAGGTTTGAGCAATATCCGCTTGGCACAGTCTATTGTGAGAGTAGTTGCGCTGCATTTCAGATAACACACCTATCTCTAGGCCCCAATCACTTGGAATGCGAATATCATTTAACACATCTCTTCTAAATGAAAACTCTCCCGCTAGCGGATATCTAAAGCTGTCCATGTATTCTAAATAGTCATTGTGTCCAACAATTTTTTGTAACGCTCTGATTAATGGTGTGACCAATAAACGAGATACACGTCCATTTATTTTCCCATCTGCAACACGGGCATAATAGCCTTTACAAAATTCATAGTTAAATTGAGGGTTAGCTACTGGGTATATTAACCTAGCCAATAATCCACGGTCGTAAGTGAGTATGTCACAGTCATGGAGCGCCACAGACTCAGCTTTACCTGTTGCCAGTATATATCCCATGCAATACCAAACGTTACGACCTTTACCCAACTCTTTAGGGGCTAAACCTAGTGACTCTAATTTAGCATCCAAAGCTTTTAATCTTGGGCCATCATTCCATAAAACTCTGTGGTCTTGAGGAAGTTTTCCAAAGAACTTCAAAGCATGTTGATATTGTTCGAGTTCAGCTCTGTCTAGACCAATGACGATTTGAGAAAGATAAGGTACTTTGCTGATGTGGTTAATGATATTAGGTAAGGCTTCGCCTTCTAATTCTGAAAATAAAGAAGGAAGAATTAACGCCATGGGGCGTTTTTTAGCGAATCCCATTAATTCTTTTTCAAGATCTTCAATAGGGCGCTCTGAGAGGTTATGTAAAGTGGTTACAATACCGTTTTGATAAAAATCAGCCATTATAGCTCCGTGTTCCGGTTATGAAAAAATTAACAATTGAAAATAATGTGGTTTAGGCTATCAGCCCATCCCTCTGGTCCGAATCGCTTAGTGGTATGAACATCATTTTCTTTCGTGAGTATTGGTGGTTCATTTACAGGTGATAATATTCTTACTGCGATATCAGCCGCATTAAGCATAGCAACGTCATTTTGACCATCACCTAGGGCAATACTGGTGTACTCCTTATTTGCTTTCGTAGACTGAAATAGCTTTTTTAGCCAAATCAAAGCTTTACCTTTATCACATTCGCCAGATAAGTGTAAAAACCTGCCTCCTTGTAAAGGTTTAGCGC
Source organism: Paraglaciecola marina (assembly GCF_004360155.1). Taxonomy (GTDB): domain Bacteria; phylum Pseudomonadota; class Gammaproteobacteria; order Enterobacterales; family Alteromonadaceae; genus Paraglaciecola; species Paraglaciecola marina. Next base: position 39,504 of record NZ_SAIS01000017.1, read on the forward strand.
CTAAATTTTCTAACGCTTTTAAAAACAGAACTTTGGTATCTTGATCGCCTAACCATAATATAGGCTCGCCATATTCTCTTGCACTTGCTAGTTCCGCTTGGGCTTGAGACAGTCCAGTTGCATCAACTATTTCTGCATTTGTCATATTGGCAAAATGATTAAACTGGCCATCAAATTCACCTTTTAATGTATCTAGTAATCCACGCCAGTAAGCTACTGGCTTTGAAAACTCCTTAATCCAAAAACCGTTTTTAGCCAAGGTATCTTTTGGCTGCTCATTAAAAAAGCCTTCGGGTATAAATATCGCGGCTCCATTTTCAACGATAAAAGGCGTCTGTAGCCCTAAATCACTGCGGATTTGTTTCAATTCAGCGTAGGTTTTACTGGTAGTTGGTATAACAGGAATATTTTGTTCAGCTAATTTATCTAGGGTAGGGACGGCTGCTGCAAAACTATAGGTATGGTGATCAAGTAGGGTTCCGTCTAAATCACTAAAAACTAATATCTCGTTATTCATGAACTTCCTTAGTGGTGTGTTCAACAATTTTTCGCTTAGCGTTTAGCTTAAATACATGATCACAGGCAGCAGGTAAAGTTTTTAATCCATGTTCAGTGAGTCTTTGATAATACTGAATGAAATCTAAAATTTGCTGTTCATTCATCAAACCAGAGTGTGGCTTTGACCCGACTGCTGCAATTAATTTTTGCTCTTGCTCTAATCGCCAGCCATAAACATCATTAAACGAAGGCGCGGCTAACATCACCCACTTATCCATAAAACTATATAAAGACGCATAATGAAGTGAAAGCTGGGTATTGGCATAGGTACGCCAAACGGCTTCTGGGTCTTGATCTGACTCTAATTTATTCACAGGCTCTTTAAGTTGTTCTGGTGATTGAGCTTGAACCCCCCAACACCAGCCTTCGAATATCACTATATCAACAGCTTTAGTAATTGTTGTCCAGTTAGCAACGGGATGTGGGTCGTCTGTCGCTTTATTAAACCTAGGAATTGTCGCGGGTTGTTGTTGCCTTAAAGCATTTAATACTTCTTTTGCTTGCTCCATATCATGGGTACCTGGTACGCCACGAGTTTGTAATAGTGGGTGTATGGTTTCTGCAAGGCTATGCCGCTTAGCATGGCTAAAATAGAAGTCATCTAATGACATCACTACTACGTTAAGAGAATGGGTTTCTGTGAGATAGGCCTTAATAAATTCAGATAAAGTAGACTTACCCGAACCTTGACTGCCATTTATGCCAACAAAATAGGGTGTGTCCGCACTTATTTGGTGCGTTTTAATTTCTTCCGCTAAGGGCACATAATATTGGTTCGCAATATCAATAAATGCTTCCGATAGCTTATGTTGCTTGATGAATTCACTGATCATTAATATATTAGTCCTTCATAGTTGCACTTTAAAAGTGCTGTTTTTAAGAACGATTTATTCTTGCTGTTAAATTTATCTTCAACTTGTGTGCCATGTTCAAAATGCCATATATTTTTATGTAAACCTAGTGTTTTTATGACAGATATCACTATTTATGATACAAATACTTTGAATCAAGTACCGTCAACTTTACGGTATTTTTATAACTCCGAGCCTCTATACCTAAATCTTAGACAGGGTGTTTTGGCCGCAAACTTTGCGTTTGCCAGGGTTGCAAGAGAAATTGAGCAGCCTCCCGTAAGAGTCGTTATTCTCTTCATTTTGGAAAGGTGTTAACAAATTATGTTAGAAGACAAATATGGGCGTCGCTTCCATTACTTGCGGCTGTCTATAACCGATGTATGTAACTTCAGTTGTGATTATTGTTTACCAGATGGGTATCAATGTGACAATGATCGAGATTTTTTGAAGGTGTCTGAAATTAAAACTTTAGTTTCGGGCTTTGCAAAGCTTGGCACCAGTAAGGTACGCATTACCGGTGGTGAACCTGCACTAAGAAAAGACTTATGCGATATCATCAAAGTTTGTGCCTCGACTGCTGGCATTGAGCATATAGCCATGACGACTAACGGCTTCAAGTTAGAGTCAGATATTCAAGCTTGGGTCGATGCAGGTCTAGATGCCTTAAATATTAGTATTGATAGTCTAGATCCTAGAATGTTTGCCTCTATTACCGGACACAATAAATTAGAAAGTATATTACGAGGTATTGATAAGGCATTAGCTTTAGGGGTGCGTGTAAAAGTTAACGCCGTATTAATGAAGCAATATAACGAAAAAGAGCTTGAGCCTTTTTTAGCTTGGTTAAAAACAACGCCTGTTACCTTAAGGCTAATTGAACTGATGCAAACTGGTGATAACAACGAGTTTTTCCAACAAAACCATGTTTCTGGTATGCCTATTAAAGATAAATTACTGGCTGGCGGTTGGAGTCAACTAATACGCGATAAATCATCTGGCCCTGCTCAAGAGTTCTATCATCCTGATTTTGAAGGACGAATGGGATTAATTATGCCTTACAGTAAGGATTTTTGTGCCAGTTGTAATAGGTTACGGATATCGTCTCTAGGTAAATTACATTTATGTTTGTTTTCTGAACAAGGGTTAGATATTAGGCCTGCCTTACAAAGTGCCAACGATGAAATGTTACAGCATCAGTTAACTGCCTTGTTAGGTGATAAAAAAGCGACACATTGGTTGCAAGAAGGTTACACCGGAGCGACTAAACACCTAGCTATGATTGGTGGGTGATGTTAGCAGGACTTGTTCTAGCCGGTGGCCAGTCTAGGCGAATGGGGCTTGATAAGAGTTACCTCAGACTAGCTCACAATAATCTTTCGCTACTTGAGAATAGCCAACATCTGTTATCACAGGTATGTGAGCCTATTTTAGTCAGTGGCTCGCAGCATCCACAGGGTATTGTCGATCTTTACCCTAAACTAGGTCCTATGTCTGGTATTCATTCTGGAGTACAATATATCCGGCTGCATTATCCTAATGTCAGAGAGCTTATTGTTGTTCCCATTGATATGCCGAACCTCTCTTTAAACGAACTAAATCAATTATTAGTACGGGGGAGAGAGTCTGGTGTGCTGGTGGGTTTTGACACCTTTAATTTCCCTTTGTATATCCCAGTTGTAGAAAATGTTTTGGATTATCTTGATGGTTTGTTTCCACATACTGACAGCACTGAAAATGTGCAACAAAAAGATAAGCAGTATTCAATTCGAAATTTTATTAATGGTTTAAATGGACAGAGGTTAGCTCCCCAAGCCACAGAGCCTTTTAATAACATTAATACTCCACAGCAGTGGCAAATACACTGCGAAATGAAAAATGAGAAATAAAACCATGAAAGCAAACGCCTCTGCCCCAAAAGAGCCCTTAAACATTGCTGTATTGACTGTGTCTGACACTCGCACCGAAGCTAACGATACCTCAGGTGCTTATTTAGTGAGTGCTGCCGAAGCTGCTGGACATAATGTATTAGATAAACAGATTGTAATAGATGACAAATTTCAAATAAGAGCCTTGGTTTCTAACTGGATTGCCTCAAAAAACATACAAGTATTACTAGTGACAGGTGGTACAGGTTTTACCGCAAGAGATACCACGCCAGAAGCTATGCAGCCTTTGTTCGATAAAAGTATTGAGGGTTTTGGTGAGCTCTTCAGACATATTTCCTATTTAGAAATAGGCACATCAACTGTGCAATCCAGAGCCCTTGCTGGGATGGCAAATGGTACTGCCATTTTCTGTATGCCAGGCTCAACCGGAGCATGTAAAACAGCGTGGAATGGCATACTACTAGAGCAATTAGATAATACCCACAGACCCTGTAATTTTGTGGTTCACCTAAAAAACATTGAAACCCAATGCGCTACTAGAGAGGTTTAATATGACAAATTTGGATTCCGTTGTGCTAACTCATGTTGATGAGCATGGTCAAGCAAATATGGTTGACGTGTCAGATAAATCGATCACTCAGCGTCAAGCCATAGCACAAGGCAGTATCCAAATGTCGAAAGTGGCATTTGATATGGTGGTTAATAATCAGCACGCTAAAGGTGATGTGTTATCTGTAGCAAGAATTGCTGGTATTCAAGCTGCCAAAAAGTGTGGTGATTTAATTCCATTATGCCACCCTTTAATGCTAACCAAAATACAAGTGGATTTTATTCCTGAGCCCAGTGAAAACACTATAAAAGTTGAGGCTTTATGTAAACTTGCCGGTAAGACTGGCGTTGAAATGGAAGCCCTTACTGCTGTAAGTGTGGCAACACTGACTTTATTTGATATGTGTAAAGCAGTTGATCCCTTAATGACAATTAACAATATTAAGGTATTGCAAAAGCAAGGTGGTAAGAGCGGTGACTGGACAAGGCAAGACTAAAAGATGGTAACAATTTTATTTTTTGGACAATTAAAAGAACGTCTAGAGACCTCCCGTTTGCCCCTTGAGTTAGTTAATGGCTCAGAGGGTTTAGACTCAGTGGCTAAGTTGAGAGACTTTTTACTGGCGAAGGGAGATGTTTGGAAAGAAAACCTAGCTTATGGTTCAGCGTTAGTGGCGGTAAATCAACAAATGGCGACTGAAGATACGCCAATCAAAGACTCGGATGAAATCGCATTTTTCCCACCGGTAACGGGAGGCTAAAATTGGAAGCTGATACATTAACGTATATTCAGGTTCAAGAAGATGATTTTAGCTTAGCCGCTGAATATCAAGCATTAATAGAAGACAACAGTCGTGATGGAGCGGTAGTGACCTTCTGTGGTTTAGTGCGAGATATGAATTTAGACAAATCAGTAACAAGTTTATTTCTTGAGCATTACCCTGGCATGACCGAAAAATCATTGCTATCGATAATTAACCTTGCAAGGAACAAATGGCCTTTAGGTCGAATAAGAGTCGTTCATCGAGTAGGGCGGTTACAAGTATCAGAGCAAATTGTATTTGTTGGGGTAACCAGTCAACATAGGCAGGCTGCATTTCAAGGTGCAGAATTTATTATGGATTTCCTTAAGACCCAAGCTCCATTTTGGAAAAAAGAAACAAGTAACGACGGTCAATATTGGGTTGACGCTAAACAAAGTGATAATCAAAAAGCCAAGTTATGGGGTATTTAAACTTATCCACCTAGAGTCTAAACAACAAAAGGTGAATAAGTAAATTACCTATTAATACTTGTTTAAAGCATTATTCCACTGTAATCATGGTTTTGATCGGGTAGGGGCTAACTCGATTAGAAGCGTTATCACGTATCCATATAGATATCTGATAGTTATCTGGACTAACCACATTCCCCCCATCTGCTGTTCCATCCCACGTTAAAGTGACGGTTTGTTCTCTTTCGTACAATGTTCTATCTAGATCTTTTACCAAGCCGACCCCGTCACTTTGTAAAATATATACGGTAACTAATGAACTTGCTGATACGTCTAGGCTTATTGTTAAAACACCGTCATCGTCTGGTGAAAAGGGGTCAGGTGTAATTGAAAAATTACTGTATTCGGGAGGAATTGTATCCACAAGAATCTCTGTTTCGGTCTCTATAATTTGAGAAAATGAATCACTACCCACTAAAGCAATAATGTAAGTGTCATCTTCAACAGTCGCGCCATTATTGTTGGTTCCATCCCATATAACCTCTCCTAATGTCCCTGTACCAGAAGTATCAAATATTAGCTCACCTAATTGGTTGGCTACTGTGAAGTTCCAAGTTACTGATTTATTGAACTCAAAATCAAAATAGGCTTCTTCCTGACGTCCATCATTATTAGGGGATATTGTATTGGCAGCATTAAACGAAATTAATTCGGGAGCAGCATCTGCAGCAGTTGAATTAACTGAAAAAAATGCTTTCTCAACAACTGCATTAACACCTGTTTGAGTACGCCCACTCAAGGTTATTTGGTACGTTCCATCATCAACCAAGCCGCCTCTTGTACTACGTCCATCCCATTCAGCATATATACTCTTACCCAAGCCTTTTCTAATAAAAACAGGCCTAGTTTCTCCCTCTTCAAAAATTTCAGCAATCCAAAGCATGTTTTCACTAGAAGTACTACTAAATGAAATCTGATCGTCTTCTAAGTCACCATTTGGACTTAAAACCTCAGCACTTAGTGAGATATCTGTGAAAGTAGGAATGCCATCTTTGCCCGTGGCAACAACCGCTTCGAAAACACTATCGTACCTATTATCATCAGAAGCGACATGGACATAACCATTTAAGTCAGCTGCCACTTGTGCCTTTAATGATCCTAATTCACTAGGTGTAATGTTTAGGGGCGGGGAGAAAGTTTGGCCAGCATCGTTTGAGTAACTATACATGGTTTCGTAATTACCCGGTGTGGTGTCATTCCACACTATATGAACAGTGTCTAATGCATCAACAAATACATTTGGGAAAACTGAAACCCCTTCATTATTTGAAATATTCTTAGGCTCACTAAAGCTTAAGCCTTGATCAGTAGATACCGTGAAATATAAATCTGTTTCTTCACCTTCAGTGGGGGTGTCACTCCAAACCACATAAACATTGCCGCTGTCACTTACATCTATTGAAGGAGCGCTAATTTTAATGCCATTGGAAATTTGAACTTGCTCCAAAAACGAATTAGCCCCGTCCCTAGAGTGAGTGTAAAGCACATGCCTTTCACCATCATCATTTGGAGCGGCTAGATAAACTACGTGTATATAGTCATCGCTATCAACAGCTACACCGGGGGAGCCTCCGTTGCCAAGGTTTTTTACGCTGTTTACATTGGCACCATTATTTACAGCTGCGAAGCTAATTGAAGCATCTTCAATCCAAGTTAGATACAGCCTTTCTCTGGAATCCGTTGCTAATTTTACCGAACTAGAGTTTACGTCAGAGTTAGTGACGTTAAGTGCTTCAGAGAAACTTGTGCCATCATCTGTACTAAAACTGATAAAAATATCTGATTTGCCTGAAGTATTATCTGCCCAACTGAGATAAATATTGTCAGAATCCGAAATAGCCATATCGGCAAAACTAGAATTTCCCTCATTTTCGCTTATATTCAATTTACCATCATAGGTCTCACCATGATCACTAGACTTTACAAAATAAATATCTTGATTACCTAGGTCATTATCGTGCCAAGCTACAAATACATTTCCTGAGCTATTTACATCTATTGTAGGGGCGAATGAATGCCCAGAAGTATAGGAAAGATTTACAGGCTCGTAGAATGCTATTTCTGCGGTTGTAGAAACCGAAAACATTGTTAGTGAAGAGGCAAAGGCCATTAGGCTATTACTAAACTTGCGGTTAAGCATAGAGATCATCCTTAATAATTAATACATAAGTGCAAATGACTTAATTTGTAAAACGCAATATCAGTGCCAAAGTTTTTTTGTAAATTAATCTTGTTGTATAGATAGGAGTCCGACAAAAATAAAATTTAACTTATTGTTATTTAATGTATTTCTAATTTTTCAAACTTTTAACTCATTAACAAAGCTTAGAAACTGAGAGGTTATAAAATCACCTATTGAGTGATTTGTGCTAATTTAGTGCTTAATTGAAAAGCGACAGCCTGCATTTGTTGGGCAAATTTAAGTAAAGTAGCGGGTACTTATCTTCGCGCTCAATTATACTAGCCTATTTAGGACCTACTATTATTGCAAACAAGGCCTTGAGTGAAAACACAAACAATGCAAAGTTAAATATTCCTTCATGATGAAATACAAATAATTGTGCCTTCCCTGGCAAACATCCAAATGCTATAGCACACTTAGATATTCTGGCTCCACCCACAAGATCTATCCTGATTTTGTTCATCTAACCAAGTTTTAAGCGGAGCGAAGTAATCAAGTATAGCACTGGCATCCATTTCCCCTTTACCAGTCAAACTAGCCAAGGCTTCTTGCCAAGTTTTACTTTTTCCCATTTCTAACATAGCATTTAACGCTTTGCCAGCTTCTGCACTGCCATAAATTGAACAACGATGAATAGGGTCTGTATTACCTGCTATCTCGCATAATGTTTTATGGAATTGAAATTGCAAAATGTGCGCTAAAAAATATCGAGTATAAGGAGTATTTCCTGGTACATGGTATTTAGCACCTGGATCAAATGCATCAACAGGGCGCTCAACCGGAGCCATGACTCCTTGATATTTTTCTCGTAATTCCCACCAAGCTTTGTTGTAGTCTGCTGGCTTTACTTCACCAGAGAATACTTTCCAGCGCCATTGGTCCACCATCAAACCAAAGGGAACAAAAGCAATTTTGTCTAAGGCAAGTTTAAGTAACATACCTATGTCGTTAGATGCATCAGGGACCGTATCCACTAAACCGATTTCTTTTAGATACTTGGGTGTAATAGATAAAGCAATGGTGTCGCCAATTGCCTCATGAAATCCATCGTTAGCAGAGCCTCTGTACAATAAAGGTTGTGTATTGTAAGCACGCTGATAATAGTTATGACCGAGTTCGTGGTGAATCACAGCAAACTCTTCACCTGTTTTTTGAATACACATTTTAATGCGTAAATCATCAATGTCGTTTAAATTCCAAGCTGATGCATGGCATACCACATCTCTATCAGCTGGCTTAGTAAACTGTGAGCGTTCCCAGAAAGTATCAGGTAAAGGCTCAAACCCTAATGATGAAAAGAATGATTCAGCTTGCTTCACCATTTTTATTTCATCGTAATTGTGTTCAGCAAGAGCCGCTGTCACATCGATCACTTCTAGTTTTTGTTCGGGTTTGACAATGTCATAAATGTTACCCCAAGATTGAGCCCACATATTACCTAGTAAATGAGCCGGTATGGGCTGGTCTTGGGGTACTTTATCTTCTCCGTACTCTTCACCTAATTCCGCTCTTACGTGACAATGTAGGGCATCGTAAAAAGGTTTAACTTGTCCCCATAAACGGTCAAGTTCTACCGAGAAGTCTTGGGCTGGCATATCATAACTACCACGCCAAAGATCACTGATATCTTCAAAACCTAGCTCTCTTGCTCCTTCATTAGCAAGTACGACTTCTTCTTCGTACAAAGGCTTCATTGGTGGCGACACATTGCGCCATCCTTGCCAAAGTTCTAAAAGTTTTGCTTCGTCACGACTGCTTGCCATAATTGCTGACATTTCAGTCAAACCCATGCAACTTTCTTTGTCAGCACAATATTTACCACTTCCATACATGCCCTCTAAATCAGAGGTGATTTGTGATAATTTTTGCGATTTTTTAGGATCAGCTGGTGCGGGTAAAACTAAGCTATTGCGCATTAAATTCAGTTTACGTCGGGTATCGGCATCAACTTCAACGTTATTAAAATCAGCTGCTTGTTTTGCCAATTTTGTAGATAGGCTACCTATCTTTTCATTCATATAGGCTGATAATGCAGCGGTATCTTGATTAATATAAGTTTGATAAGCCCAGGCAGCTTGAGCGGCTGGCCCCATTAACTGCTCAACCTCTTGTTGTGCTTGCTCTACAAATTCTTTTGCATCTTGTGCTGTTACGTGAGCGCTTAGCTCTTTGGTTTTCGAGGTTTGGCTTGGGACGGAATCATCCCCACAGCCTGAAAATGCGAGTGTTAAAGAAAGCATTATGGCGCTGAACGGGTATCGTATCTGCATCGGTTTACCTTTATTTTGCGTTATTTAAATTGTTATTCGAAGTTACCTCATTAATTTACCTTAAAAGTGCTCAAATACCATAGGCCCAACTTAATTAAGCTATCAAACCTAGTTCTGTAAGCGTTACTAGGATATTCATCATTCTTTATCTGATATTTATAGTAATCCTGTTTGTAGTTACTTGAATTGTTAGATGATTTTGCAAAACTTTACCCATACCAGAGAACTAAAATTAACATTTATATAACATAATCAAAGTAATTATTTCTTGATGGGGTGGTATGAAAAATAGAAATCATGTATCAAAAATTGGTTCATCTCATATATTCAAAATAATTGAAAATGCCTTAACTGACATCCCCATGTTTAGCTTGTTACAAGAGAATGGTTGTTTACATGCTGAAGTTAGCGATTGTGAAATAAACAAAAATACAGCAGCAAAAATCCTGCAAACGATGCATTACATTAGGATTTTAGATGAGCGTATGGTAGCCGCGCAAAGACAAGGTAGAATTAGCTTTTATTTGGCTTGTACCGGAGAAGAAGCCGCTATTATTGGTAGTGCCGCGGCACTTCTGCCCCAAGATATGATTATGTCTCAATACAGAGAACAAGGTGCTTTAGCCTATCGAGGTTTTTCAACTCAGGAGTTTATGGATCAGCTATTTAGTAACCAAAGGGAGCTGAATAAAGGACGTCAGATGCCAATTCATTACGGTTCAAAAGCGTTAAATTTTATGACTATTTCATCGCCATTAGGTACGCAGATACCACAAGCTAGTGGTTATGCCTATGGTCAAAAAATGGCCGGTGAACCAGCAGTTACAATCTGTTATTTCGGTGAAGGTGCCGCGTCAGAAGGTGATTTTCACGGTGGTTTAAATATGGCTGCAGTTCTAAATTGCCCAGTAATATTTTTTTGTCGTAACAATGGTTATGCTATCTCAACCCCTTCAGAAGAACAATTTGCAGGTGACGGAATCGCTTCTAGAGGCATTGGTTATGGGGTAAAAACCATTCGAGTTGATGGTAATGATGCCTTGGCTGTTTATGTAGCTACGCTAAAAGCTCGAGAAATTGCATTACAAAAACAATCCCCAGTCCTTATCGAAGCTATGACCTATAGGTTAGCTGCACACTCTACTTCTGACGACCCTTCAAGCTACCGTCCTAAAGAAGAAGAATCCCTTTGGAAACATAGAGATCCCATAGTGAGATTTAGCAACTGGATGAAACAAAAAGGCTGGCTAGACGAGACCGCAATTGCGAATTTTACAGAGCACACTAAAGAACAAGTTTTAGCGGCACTTAAAGAAGCAGAAAACGTGGCTATTTCAGGGATTGATGAAATAATTGAAGACGTATATGACACCCCTCCATGGCATTTAAAACAACAATTGTCGGATTTAAAAACACACATTGCTAAATACCCAAAACATTATCCTAGAACTTCAGGGAGGTTATGAAAATGGCGGCTATGAATATGCTTCAAGCTGTGAATCATGCCCTGGTTCTTGCTATGGAAGAAAATGAAAGAGTTATGGTGTTAGGTGAAGATGTTGGCCATTTTGGTGGCGTATTCAGAGCAACGAGTAATCTTCAGCAAACATTTGGAAAGGCCAGGTGTTTCAACACTCCTATAACTGAACAAGGAATTATAGGGTTTGCCACAGGTTTAGCAGCACAAGGCTCAACCCCAGTCGCGGAAATACAATTTGCCGATTATATATTTCCAGCTTTTGATCAAATAATTAATGAAACAGCAAAGTTTCGATATCGCTCCGGTGGGCAATTTAGTTGTGGCTCCTTAACCATTCGAACTCCTTTTGGGGGAGGTATAGCAGGGGGCCACTATCACTCCCAATCCCCTGAGGCATTCTTTGCTCATATTCCAGGTATAAAAGTGGTAATACCTAGTAATCCATATCAAGCAAAAGGGTTATTACTTGCTTCTATACGGGATGACAACCCTGTTTTATTTATGGAGCCTAAACGTTTGTATCGAGCCTCAGTGGGAGAGGTCCCTGAAGGTGACTATGAACTTGAACTAGGTAAAGCGAAGATAATTAAAAAAGGGACTGATATCACACTAGTGGCATGGGGCGCACAAGTAGAAATCATAGAAAAGGCTGCTGTAATGGCCGAAGAGCAAGGCATATCCTGTGAAATTATTGATTTAGTCTGCATTTTGCCTTGGGATGCAGAGAAAGTGTGCAGATCTGTTTGTAACACTGGCCGTTTGTTAATAAATCATGAAGCACCGGAAACCGCAGGATTTGCTGCTGAAATTACAACAAAAGTACAACAAGAATGCTTTTTAAATTTAGAGTCTCCAATCTGCCGAGTCTGTGGTCTAGATACGCCTTTTCCTTTCGCTCACGAAAAAGAATATATGCCTGACCATTTAAAAACCTTTGAAGCAATTATTCGCACGGTTAACTTTTAAACCTATTATGGAGACTCATATGAAAGATTTTATTCTGCCAGATATTGGTGAAGGAATAGTTGAATGCGAGGTAGTTAAGTGGCTAATTGTTGAAGGACAAAATATTAAAGAAGATGACCCAGTTGTTGAAGTAATGACAGACAAGGCTTTAGTTGAAATACCAGCTAAATACACTGGCATAGTAACTAAACTGTATTATGGAGAAGGTGAGATTGCTAAAGTTCATTCTCCATTGTTTTCTATAGATATTGTCAATTCTAATAACCATCAAGTTAATGAAACCGCTCAACCTAAAGAACAGACTCATACTGTTAATTCCCCATCAAAAGTAGAGTTACAAACTAAAAATGTTGAGAGTACTTCATCAAAGGCACTAGCTAGTCCAGCGGTTAGGCGTTTGGCTAGAGAGATGGCCATAGACCTAACAAAAGTAATAGGAACAGGTGAAAAAGGTAGGGTACTAAGCGACGACTTGAGTCAATTTGTAGTTAGCGATAATGATGACACAAATAACAAAGCCGGTCATACAGTTGAACTTATAAAGGGGGTTAAGGCCTCTATGGCTAAAAAGATGACTCATGCAGCTTTTACAGTGCCACACTTTAGTGTCAGTGAGGAAATTCAACTAGATAAGCTAATTGAGGTAAAGGCTCAACTACTTGATACCTACATGCAAAAACAATTAAAGCTTACTTTTATGCCATTTTTCATAAAAGCAATTTCCTTAGCGTTACACCAATTTCCAATCATAAATGCTCAAGTAAACAATGATTGTTCAGAAATTACCTACATGGATACTCATAATATTGGGTTCGCAATTGATTCAAAAATAGGATTATTGGTTCCAAATATAAAAGGGGTTGAACGCCTTTCTATAATGGATATTACATCTCAGTATAATGAGTTAGTTGACCGAGCTAGATTGGGAAGAGTAAAAAGTGAAGAGTTAAAAGGAGGCACAATCTCGCTTTCCAATATTGGAGTATTAGGTGGCACAGTTGCTACCCCTATCATAAACACCCCTGAATCAGCTATCCTAGCCCTTGGCAAAATTCAACGCTTACCTAGGTTTAACGAACAAGATCAAGTTATAGCAGTTAACATAATGCAAGTTAGTTGGTCTGCAGATCATAGAATTATAGACGGTTCAACCTTGGTGAAATTTAATAACTTATTGAAATCCTATATCGAAAATCCAATTAGCTTATTACACCCACTATAATCTAATCGTTATGGCGTAATACAAAGCTGCTAACGACGCCAGTGAATTTGTTTTATCATAGATGTTATTAAAAAGAATGGAGTTACATATTGTTTAGTTATCGTCATAGCTTTCACGCGGGAAATCACGGTGATGTTTTAAAGCATATTTGCCAAATATCCCTATTGAATAAACTCAAACTTAAAGATAAAGGTTTTGTGTATTTTGATACCCATAGTGGAGCTGGAGTTTATAATCTAAATTCTGAACAAGCTTTAAAAACCCAAGAGTTTAAGCAAGGTATTGACTGTTTAGCGGGCCAAAAATTTGAAGAGCCTATTATTAACCAATACCTTGAACTTGTCTCTGCTTACAAGGCGTTCAAACAGTATCCTGGGTCACCAGAAATTGCTAAATCAATTATGAGACCACAAGATAAATTAACCTTGATGGAATGGAATACTCAAGAAATTAAAAACTTGAAACATAACTTAAATGGAAAAAATATCTCAGTACATCACAGAGATGGATTTGAGGGGTTAATTGCAATGACTCCTCCAGAAATAAAGAGAGGGCTAGTATTAGTAGATCCTCCTTATGAGCTCGCATCTGAATATGAACAAGTCTTAGATACAATATCTAAAGTATACAAACGTTGGTCAACTGGAATATTTGCAATTTGGTATCCACTTATCAGCGAACGTAGTGGCAATGAAAGTAACTTTAACAATACAAATAGTAAACTTGGAAAAAGCCAAATGCTTTTGGACTCTTTACGTCAGCAGCCCTTTAAAAATCTACTTAATATAGAATTATGCGTAACTTCTCCTAGTGAATGTGCAGGCATGTATGGTTCTGGGATCGCAATAATTAATGCGCCATGGCAACTAGATGAGAATATTAGAAATTGCCTACAAGAAATCACTCCATTATTAGCCCAAGACAGTAGTGCAAGTTTTAATCTTGAATGGTTAATTCAAGATTAAGTTTTGTATCAATCTAAGTTAAGACACTTTTATATACCAGACGAGCAATCTGTATATTTGCTTAGTCATCTAGACGCAAAGAAGTTAAAGGACTGGGTGACCTTATGTATTAATCAATTACAGCATTTGGGATATGAAGACATCTGTTTAATTGGTAAAGGAGCATTTGGATTTGCATTTTCAGGGGTTATTCCCGAGCAAAAAACTAATGCTAATTGTCTTCAAAAGAAACAAGTTTTTAAATTCTCTAGAGTTAACTTATCACAACATGTTCAGGATAGGCTTGAAGAAGAAGCTTACATGTTAAGCCTAATTAACCACCCCTTGGTACCTAAGTTAATAGAGTTTCAAAGGATAAAAAAGCAGGCAATTTTGGCAATGGAACTGGCCAAAGGCGATGATTTAGAAAAAGTATCCTTAAAATATGGACCTTTACCAGTTAGTTGGATAATAGAGATTGCAGCACAATTAGCAGATATTTTAGTGTACCTTCGAACTTTTAAAATCCAAGACAACAACAAACCCATAGTCCATGGAGATATTAAACCATCAAATATAGTTTTCAATATGCAAACTTGCAGTATAGGGCTAATTGACTGGGGGTCGTCAGTGTTTGCTCAATTAGATGAAAAAGGGCAATTTTTAGGCACTAATATAATGGATCTGATGTCTAGTGATATGCAGCAAACTAATGCCCGTCTAGGAGATGTCTATTTTATAGGTAATGATCAATTAAACGGTGCTTTATCATCTGTACGTTTTGATGAGCAAGGTGTTGCCAGTACTCTATATGCATTAGCTTCTGGTCAATCTAGCCGATTTGGCTGTAAGGTTATATCTGCTAATGCATTAGGGCTACCTAAGGAATTGGCTAAAACTTTAACAGCTATGATGAGTGAAGATCTTGCTCTTAGAGAAAGAGGCGGGGATTATTTTATTACCAATATGAAGCACATGGGAAATATCGTGACTAATGACTTATACAATAATCATTGTAAAGTCTTATTGCCATTTTGGATAAGCCCAGAAACTAAAGTTATTGATACAGTTGAATACAGCTCTAGAAAATCTTTTTTAAGGGTGGAGTCAAACCAAACAACAGAAAGCTTACACCACATACATGACGTTCAATTTGATCGATATTACAAAAATTATATGCAGGGCATGGGCGATACTGAAAAAGCTTTTATCGCAGCCGTTGGACGTTTAGCTAAATTTCCTGTTGTTGGCGGAATATCCATACATTGGAAAAATAATGGAGTGCTAATTGACTCTAACTTAACTTTATTCGATGCAGACATGAAACCCTCATTTCAATCTTCTTTAAATAATCTAGTTCATTTAGCGCGGGCAATTCACAGAGTTGGTATATTTAAATCCTGTCTATTTAATGCAAAGGACACCCTGCATATTGAACGGTTATCAGCAAGTAAGCCGTTTATACCAAATGATAAACTAAAATTTCCTTTTAAGTTAAGTGACATTTCATGGCCAGAAAATCAAAGTCGTATGCATTCATACTTTGAAGATGGAGATGATCCAGATGAGTATCTGGAACTACCGGATGTCATCATGACTGTTATTAAAAAATTAAATAACATTCACCACAGTGGATGTATTATTTTTGAAGCATTACCAAGTCACCTTAAAATACATAGTGATTTAACTTTATTGAATCACTCTTTAGCTTTTGAGTTTAAAGTTCTATTAGAGCAAATGATTAAGTTGATACCTAAAATTTCAGGGGTAGGAATTTCAGGTTTTATGAAATTACCCTATAAAGATTCGAGATTCTTTAAGCATCAAAGTCAATTACCTGATAAATTTTACCCAGCGAATCCAAAATTTAAATCTTAGCTTCACGCTTAAAGGTTTGTAATAAAAAGAGAAAACATGTCAGACGTAAAATTAACCGATTTATTTAATTTAGAAACCTTAGAACAAGGGTTGTTTAGAGGTCAAAGTTGGGATCTTGGATTTAGAGCCTTGTTTGGAGGCCAAGTTTTAGCCCAAGCCCTAGCTGCTGCTCAATTAACTTTACCTGAGGGTAGGATCGCACACTCTTTTCATAGTTACTTTTTACTGCCAGGTGATGCAACTAAGCCAGTGGTGTTCGACGTTGAAAACGTGCGTGACGGTGGCAGCTTTTCTACTCGTCGTATAAAAGCCATACAAAATGGTAAAAGTATTTTTTATATGACAGCTTCCTTTCAAACGCCTGAAATTGGTTTAGAGCATCAAGCTGCGGTAATGCCAGATGTACCAGCACCTGAAACTATTACACCAGATATTAAATTAATGGAACAAATAGCAAAAGAGTTAGGAGCCAACTCGTCAAATATTGCTTATCACAAAGTTATTGACATGCGCACCGTGCAAACCATTGATATCAATAGCCCTGAAATATTAGAACCTAAGCGTTATATTTGGATGAAGGCCGAAGAAGTTTTGTCGGGTAACATTAACTTAAACCAAGTTATGTTGGCCTATGCTTCTGATTACAATTTTTTAGCCACAAGTTTGCAGCCACATGGTATTTCAGTGCGTGATAGAGAATTGCGTATAGCTACAATAGATCATTCAATGTGGTTTCATCATCCTTTCGATTTTGATGAGTGGTTATTATATTGTGCTGAAAGCCCTTTTTCGGGCAGTGCAAGAGGTTTGGTCAGAGGACAGTTTTTCAATCAAGCAGGTAAACTAGTAGCTTCTACCATGCAAGAAGGGTTAATGCGAAAGGTTAATAACCGCAGTACTAGATAAGGAAACGTTTGCGAGATAGCCCTACTGTTAAGATATTGATAAGTTTGAATATTAATTTACTTACTGAAATTATCGTAACATTTATCTGATACGACATTTCTTACCAAGAACTGAGGTTACTCAAGTTATGATGTACACGTTAGGTGAACACCAAGTTGAAAAGGCAAAGGGTGTGTATTTAGCACCTGGCAGCCATGTTATTGGCCAAGTGAAGTTAGCAAAGAATGTTAGCGTATGGTTTAACGCTGTTATTCGGGGTGATTGCGATCTAATTTCTGTTGGTGAAGACACCAATATCCAAGATGCTTCTATTTTGCACACAGACCATGGTGTGCCCATGAATATTGGCAAGGGTGTAACGATTGGTCACAAAGTGATGTTACACGGCTGTAGCATTGGTGATTACAGTTTAATTGGTATTAACAGCGTGGTTTTGAATGGCGCTAAAATTGGTAACTATTGCGTTATTGGTGCTAACAGTTTGGTGACCGAAAACATGGAAATACCCGACGGCTCTTTAGTTATGGGGTCACCAGCAAAAGTGGTTAAGAGTATCCCAATTGAACAGCAAAAGTTTTTAGAGAAATCAGCGCAGCATTATGTTCAAAATAGTCAATGGTTTGCAAAAGAGTTAAAACCGCAAATTTAATCCGTTTTAATTCACGAATAGTGTGTGCGCTTCTCGCTTAAAGCGAGTTGACTCGTGCTGTTTAATTGTCTTAATCATAAGCAGCATTCCTTTTATTTATCCTGCTTATGCTGAATATACAAGGGTTGTTGATTCGACTAAAGGTTGTCAAACTGCACCCATCACATTTTTATAGGTTATGTATTATGTCTACAACATTTTCTTCTTTTATTCCGCCAAATCGAATTCTTATGGGCCCTGGTCCTTCAGATGTTTACCCTCAGGTATTACAAGCACTTGCAAGACCTACCATAGGACATCTCGACCCTAAATTTGTAGAACTGATGGATGAAGTCAAAGTCTTATTGCAATATGCCTTTCAAACAAAAAATGCGCTAACCATGCCGATATCGGCGCCTGGCTCTGCGGGTATGGAAGCGGTATTTGTTAATCTGATTGAGCCCGGTGACAAAGTTATAGTTTGTCAAAACGGAGTCTTTGGCGGCCGCATGCAACAAAATGTTGAGCGTAGTGGCGGTGTCGCTATTACTGTTCAAGATGAGTGGGGCACGCAAACAGATCTTAATAAACTTAAAGAAGCCTTAGATGCTAATCCAGATACAAAAGCCGTAGCCTTCGTACATGCAGAAACATCAACAGGTGTATTAAACGATGCCCAAGCTCTATGTCAATTAGCCAAAGAGTATGGCTGCTTAACGATTGTTGACGCGGTTACGTCCTTAGGTGGCAGTGAGCTCAAGGTAGATAAATGGCAAATAGATGCGATTTATTCAGGAACTCAAAAATGTTTATCTTGTGTACCTGGCTTATCGCCGGTGTCTTTCAGTGAATTAGCCATAGAAGCCATAAAAGCCAGAAAATCCCCAGTACAAAGTTGGTTTTTAGATATGGATCTGGTTATGGGGTATTGGGGCAAAGGGGCTAAACGTGCTTACCATCACACCGCGCCAGTAAATAGCCTTTATGCACTGCACGAATCCTTACTGATACTACAACAAGAGGGCTTAGAGCAATCTTGGGCGAGACATCAAACTAACCACTTATGCCTAAAAGCTGGGTTAGAAAACTTAGGTTTAGAGTTTGCTGTTGACGAAAAATACCGTTTACCACAATTGAACACTGTACGTATTCCAGAACATGTTGATGACGCAGAAGTCAGAACGAAACTTTTGAATAACTATAACCTTGAAATAGGTGCGGGTTTAGGAGCTCTGGCTGGCAAAGTTTGGCGGATTGGCCTAATGGGCTGCGCTTCTAGTCAAAAGAACGTTGATTACTGTGTTAATGCATTAACTGAAGTACTTAAATAACCTAATCTCATGCATATTGTCGACAATTATCCTTGATATCTGATTAAAGTGAGTTAATATGTCTGTCATTACTCAATTTGTCGACAATATATTTTGCAACCTAATACATTTACGCCACCACCTAAACTCACCCGAGCCGATACGGTTTTCACTGATCTGCGCCAGCGCATAGTTGAGGGCGATATCTTTACTGGCTCTAAGCTTAGTGAGCCAGAACTTGCCAAACATTATGAAATTAGCCGTAGTACCTTGCGGGATGCCTTGTCTCGTTTAGAAGGATGTGGGTTATTAGAACGTAAAGCCAATATAGGGTACCGAGTCGTAACATTGTCGACAGAGCAACTCTTAGAAATATTCAGAGTAAGGGAGTCTTTAGAAGGCACAGCCTGTCGTTTAGCTGCTAAAAATATGAGTGCTGAGCAAATAAAACATTTGCGAGAGCTGCTCGTTATTCATAATCAAAGGGAGTCATTGCAACAGGGTGAAGCCTATATGCAAGAAGAAGGCGACTTAGATTTTCATTTTCGCATTGTAATGGGAAGTGGCAACAAGTTGTTGATCCGCTTGCTGTGCGAAGAACTCTACTACCTAGTTCGTATGTATCGATACCAGTTTGGTATGGCAAGCCCCAGAGCTAAAAAAGCCTTTAGAGAACACGAAAATATCATTCAAGCCATTGAAGACAAAGATGGTGAACTTGCTGAGATCCTAATGCGTAGGCATATCTCAGCATCCCGCATTAACGTTGAAAACCGGATGAACACACTATGAACTCAGCAGGAAAACGCTTTCGCGACGCCCTTAAAGCTAATACTCCCTTACAAATTGTAGGCACTATCAATGCCTACACAGCCATGATGGCAAAGCAAATTGGACATCAAGCCATTTACTTATCTGGTGGTGGTGTGGCTAACGCCTCCTATGGATTACCTGACTTAGGTATGACCTCTTTAAATGATGTAACTGTAGATGTGCAGCGTATCACTGCCGCGTGTGATTTACCTTTAATGGTAGATATAGATACAGGTTGGGGCGGTGCTTTCAATATTGCTAAAACCATAAGAGACATGGAAAAGGCCGGTGCTGCAGCGGTACACATGGAAGACCAAGTAGCACAAAAGCGTTGTGGTCATAGACCCAATAAAGAGATTGTTTCTAGCGCTGAAATGGTCGACAGAATAAAAGCTGCGGTTGATGCCCGTACCGATCCAGACTTTTTTATTATGGCAAGAACCGATTCTTTTGCCCAAGAAGGGCTAGAGGCTGCAATTGAAAGAGCTAAAGATTATGTGGCAGCTGGCGCTGACGGAATTTTTGCAGAAGCAGTAAAAACCGAAGCCCACTACCGAGCCTTCGCTGAGGCTTTAGATGTGCCAATTTTGGCAAATATTACAGAATTTGGACAAACTGAACTTTGGAATACCAGTGATTTGGCGAAGTGGGGCGCTGATATGGTGTTGTACCCACTGAGTGCTTTTAGAGCGATGAACAAAGCAGCCGAAAATGTTTACCAGTCTATCCTTGTTAATGGCGATCAAACAGCGGTGGTCGACACAATGCAGACTCGTATGGAGTTATATGATTACCTTGGTTATCACGATTATGAACAAAAGCTAGATACCTTGTTTTCTGAAGGAAAAAACAAGTAAACCCCTTTTTTAACACTGCGTACAGATTACGCCTTGATGTAATTAACAAACAGGACAAAATTATGGTGGATAAAAAACTAAGTGGCGCTGGGCTCCGTGGCCAAAGTGCAGGTGAAACTAAATTATGTACAGTGGGAAAATCCGGGTCTGGATTAACCTATTGTGGTTACGATGTATCGGATCTTGCTGATAATGCAACCTTTGAAGAAGTGGCCTACTTGTTATTTAACGGTGAGTTACCTAAACAGCAGCAATTAGATCAATACAAGGCTGAGCTAGCTGAAAAACGGGACCTACCAGACGCTCTAAAAAGCGTATTAAAGCTAATCCCTGCAGATGCACACCCTATGGATGTGATGCGCACCGGGTGTTCATTTTTAGGTAACCTAGAGCCTGAGTCAGATTTTGCGCAACAGAATCAAGCGGCTAGTCGCCTATTAGCGGCTTTTCCGGCAATTATGTGTTTTTGGTATCGCTATAGTCATCAGGGTGTAGAAATTGATTGCACTAGTGATGAGCCCTCACTTGGTGGCCATTTTCTAAAACTATTAACGGGTAAAAGCCCATCAGCTCAGCATCAAAAAGTGATAGATGTATCTCTTATTTTGTATGCCGAGCATGAATTTAATGCCTCTACTTTTACTGCCCGTGTTTGTGCATCTACTTTATCTGATATGTACTCATGCGTTACAGGCGCAATTGGTTCACTTCGTGGTCCTTTACATGGTGGTGCAAACGAAGCGGCTATGGAGATGATTCAGCAATTTACTTCTCCCGCTGATGCAAAAGAAAAAATGGCTGGCATGTTAGCCCGTAAAGAAAAAATCATGGGATTTGGACACGCTATTTACCGAGAGTCAGACCCTAGGAATGTCATCATAAAAGCTTGGTCAGAAAAGCTTGCAGCAGAATATGGTGATAGCGATTTATACGATATTTCAGTGGCATGCGAAGAGTTTATGTGGGACACCAAAAAGTTATTTTGTAATGCTGACTTTTTCCATGCTTCTGCTTATTTCTATATGGGTATTCCTATAAAATTATTCACACCAATATTTGTTTGCTCTCGATTAACGGGCTGGGCCGCCCATGTAATGGAGCAAAGATCTAATAACCGAATTATTCGTCCAAGTGCAGATTACGTGGGTGCAGAGCCTAGAACTGTTACGCCTATATCGCAGCGCTAAGTAAATAAGACAGGCCGTTTAAAATATTCGGCCTTTGTAACCTAGCTTTCCTTTTTGAGTAATTTTATGAATTATGATTACCGTAAACCTCTACCAAATTTTAAGGTGGGTGGTGCAAGTGTTGACTTCTTTGATGCTAGAGAAGCCATAGAAAACATCAGTGAAGGGGCTTATAAAAAGTTACCTTATACCTCACGGGTATTAGCTGAGCAGTTAGTGCGAAAGTGCTCTCCTGAACTACTAACAGCCTTTCTTGAACAACTTATTTATAGTAAACAAGAGCTTGATTTTCCTTGGTATCCGGCTCGTGTTGTTTGTCATGATATTTTAGGTCAAACCGCATTGGTTGATTTAGCAGGCTTACGAGATGCCATAGCAGAGCAGGGTGGCGACCCAGCAAAAGTTAACCCTGTTGTGCCGACTCAGCTAATTGTGGATCATTCATTGGCTGTGGAACACGGTGGCTTTGATGCTGACGCCTTTGAAAAAAATAGAGCCATTGAAGATAGAAGAAACCAAGACCGCTTTCATTTTATTGAGTGGACCAAAACCGCGTTTAAAAATGTAGATGTTATCCCAGCTGGTAATGGGATTATGCATCAAATAAATCTTGAGAAAATGTCTCCCGTTATCCAACTTAGAGATGGCGTAGCCTTTCCTGATACATGTGTCGGTACAGATAGTCATACTCCACACGTTGATGCTTTAGGGGTTATTGCCATAGGGGTAGGTGGCTTAGAAGCTGAGACCGTTATGCTTGGCAGGCCATCAATGATGCGACTACCCAATATTGTGGGCGTAAAAATAAGGGGTTCTCGACAGCCTGGAATTACCGCTACAGATATTGTACTGGCGATGACAGAATTCTTACGGGATGCCAAAGTTGTGTCTGCCTATTTAGAGTTTTTTGGAGAAGGCACAGCTGCCTTAACCATAGGTGACAGAGCCACCATTTCGAATATGACCCCAGAGTATGGAGCATCGGCTGGGTTATTTTATATTGATAAGCAAACCATTGATTATTTAAAAATTACTGGTAGAGAGACAGAGCAAATCGAGTTAGTCGAACACTACGCCAAACAAACTGGCTTATGGGCTGATGACCTAACAGAAGTTGAATATGCAAGGGTTTTAGAGTTTGATTTATCCAGTGTTGGCCGCAATATGGCTGGGCCATCAAATCCCCATAGGCGGCTTGCCACTTCAGACCTAGCCACAAAAGGTATCGCTAAAGATGTGAAAGAAGTTGCGGGAAAAATGCCCGATGGCGCGGTGATCATCGCAGCAATAACCAGTTGTACCAATACTAGTAACCCGCGAAATGTAGTGGCAGCAGGATTAATTGCTAAAAAAGCCAATGAATTAGGATTAATAAGAAAACCTTGGGTTAAATCCTCATTTGCTCCCGGCTCTAAAGTGGCAAAATACTACTTAGAAGAGTCTGGATTATTGCCAGAAATGGAAAAACTAGGCTTCGGTATTGTGGCCTACGCCTGCACAACCTGTAATGGCATGAGTGGCGCCCTAGATCCAAAAATTCAAAAAGAAGTCATAGACAGAGATTTATACAGCACTGCGGTACTGTCAGGTAATCGTAACTTTGACGGACGTATTCATCCCTATGCAAAGCAAGCGTTTCTAGCTTCTCCTCCTTTGGTGGTAGCTTACGCTATCGCCGGTACCATTCGTTTTGATATTGAAAAAGACGCCCTCGGATTTGATAAAGATGGTAAGGCTATAACCCTAAAAGATATTTGGCCTGATGATGCAGAGATTGATGCAATAGTTAGTGAATTTGTAAAGCCAGAGCAATTTAAAAAAGTCTATACCCCCATGTTTGACCTTGGCTCTTTTGAACCAGCTGAGAGCCCATTGTATGATTGGCGCTCGCAGAGTACCTATATTCGTCGCCCACCATACTGGGAAGGCGCACTAGCGGGTAAACGCACTATGCAAGGTATGCGAGCATTAGCTGTGTTAGGCGACAATATAACCACAGACCATCTCTCACCTTCAAATGCCATTATGTTAGACAGCGCAGCAGGAGAATATTTGCATAAGATGGGCCTGCCTGAGGAAGATTTTAATTCTTACGCTACTCACAGGGGTGACCATTTAACCGCGCAGCGTGCCACCTTTGCTAATCCTAAATTATTGAATGAAATGGTGTTAGAAAATGGCCAAGTTAAACAAGGCTCATTTGCGAGATTAGAACCTGAAGGGAAAGTTATGCGCATGTGGGAAACCATAGAAACTTACATGGAACGAAAACAACCTTTAATTATTGTTGCTGGTGCAGATTATGGACAAGGATCATCAAGAGATTGGGCTGCAAAAGGAGTTAGGTTAGCCGGAGTTGAGGTGATACTTGCAGAAGGGTTTGAACGTATTCACCGTACAAATTTAGTAGGAATGGGCGTTTTACCTTTAGAGTTTACCAACAAAGAAGACCGTAAATCCTTAAGGCTTGATGGCACAGAAATCTATGATGTGGTGGGTAAACCTGAAGCTGGTGGGCAACTTAAGGTAAAAATTACCCGTAAAGACAGCTCGCACACAGATATATTGGTAACGTGTCGCTTAGATACAGCTGAAGAAGTAAAAGTTTATGATGCCGGTGGCGTGTTGCAGCGTTTTGCACAAGATTTTCTTGAGTCAAATTTAGCGTAACTCTGGAGTGAAATTATGATTTTTAATCCTCAAATTGGCATTCCTGCAACCTATATGCGCGGTGGAACCAGCAAAGGCGTGTTCTTTAAACTAGATGATTTACCTGAGGACGCCCAGGTTGCAGGGACTGCTAGAGACAACTTGTTACTTAGAGTAATAGGCAGTCCAGATCCATATGGTAAACAGACAGACGGTATGGGAGGTGCGACTTCTAGCACCAGTAAAACTGTCCTTCTTTCAAAAAGCACTAAGACCGAACATGACGTAGATTATCTGTTTGGCCAAGTAGCTATAGATAAAGCCTTTGTGGACTGGAGCGGTAATTGCGGTAATTTAACCGCAGCTGTCGGCTCATTCGCCATAAGCAATGGATTAGTAGATAACAGCCGCATTCCCGATAATGGTGTAGCCGTGGTGCGTATTTGGCAAGCTAACATTAACAAAACTATTATTGCCCATGTTCCTATGGTTAATGGCCTAGTACAAGAAACCGGTGATTTTGAGTTAGATGGGGTAACTTTTCCAGCTGCAGAAGTGAAAGTAGAATTTGTTAACCCTGTGGATGGTGATGAAGCCATGTTTCCTACTGGTAACTTAGTTGATGAATTGGCTGTACCCGGTGTGGGTACCTTTAAAGCCACTATGATTAACGCAGGCATCCCTACAATATTTATTGAAGCCAAAGCACTAGGTTATCAGGGCTCTGAGTTACAAGAAGCCATCAATAGCGATGAATCTGCGCTCGCCAAATTTGAAACCATTAGGGCCTACGGCGCACTGATGATGGGGTTAATTCATAGTATAGACCAAGCAAGAGAGCGGCAACACACCCCCAAAGTTGCCTTTGTTGCACCGAGTTCTGCGTACCAAACCTCTAGTGGAAAATCGATTACAGGTAATGACATTGATTTATCAGTAAGGGCCATGTCTATGGGTAAATTACACCATGCAATGATGGGTACCGCAGCGGTAGCAATAGGAACAGCAGGGGCTATTCCCGGTACTTTGGTTAATTTAGCGGCTGGCGGTGGCGACAAAGACTCAATCATATTTGGCCATCCATCGGGAACCTTAAAAGTAGGAGCCGAAGCAAAATTTAATGAGGGGGCTTGGAGTGTTGATAAAGTATCTATGAGCCGCAGTGCCCGAAAATTAATGAAGGGAGAGGTTTATATTCCAGCAGATTCTTATTAAACTAGCTTGATAAGCTTACATTTAAAAAGACTATCCCTATTTGCCCTCAGCCTTCAGCAATTAATGCTTCAGTATGCCCTCTGTGCCACAAGGCCAATGAGTGCAGTGCAGAGCTGGGTAGTTGTTGGTGTTTTAACACTAGTATACCCGCCGGATTAAAGGCTCAACTCAATGAAAATGTAGATCCTAGATGTATCTGCCAATCCTGTGTTGCTATCTATAATAATGCTCCTGAAAAATTTACTTTTAAGAGTTAACTCAAAGAACTGACTATTTACAATTTGTTAAGTTAAGGTTCATAAAAATCCTTTAAGATAACTAGCTCGATTCAAAAAGGAATAGTTATGCGTATTATCACATTAGTTTTATTTTTAAGCTGCATTAGCCAAAGTCATGCTAAACAATCTCATTCGTCTGTAAATCTAACTCGGCAAATAGAAGTAACTGGAGTAGGGCAAGTATTTAGTATTCCAAACAGATTTAGTTTTTCGTTATCCTTAGAAGAAAAGGGCAACTCGGCCGCAGATTTGAATGGTGTGATGACAGAAAAGTCTACAAGGGTTATTAATGCATTGCTTAAAGTTGGTGTAAATAAAAAGTCATTACAAGCTCTGCAAGTTAGGTTTAATCCTTGGGTTGTATACAATAATCAAACACGTGAGCAAAAAGGTTTTATTTTAACCCGCACCTTTAATGTCACAGTGGATGATCTTCAAGTTTACGAGAAAGCCATTGATGAAGTGTTAAAGCTTGGCATTACCAGTATTTCAAATTTTAATTACAGTAGTAGTGAGTCTGAGGTTCACTATCAAGCGTCATTACGCCAAGCTTTATTGAGTGCGAAAGCTAGAGCTGAAGATATGGTGAAAACTTTAGACTTGAAATTAGGCAAGGTGATATCCATATCTGAGCAATCAGCAGGACAAGCTATGCCCGTTCAAATGCAAATGCGAGAGGCCAAGTCAAGCAGTAGTTACCAGCCTGGAGAAATGACAACCGAAACACAAGTTAGGGTGATTTTTTCTATAGAATAGCTGGATATCCAGATTAACACCTTAGGTTTTATTGAATGAATCAAAACAAAGAACAACAGTATGCTGAGTTAGCAGCCCAAGCAGAAGCCCTAGTTTCATCAGAAACAGACATGATTGCCAATATGGCAAATATTAGTTCACTTATTTATTGGGCATTAGCTGATGTTAATTGGGCAGGGTTTTATTTGCATAAAGAAGAGCAATTAGTATTAGGCCCTTTTCATGGACAACCAGCTTGTATCCGTATACCACTTGGTAGAGGAGTATGCGGAACTGCAGCCCAAGATAACCAAATTCAGCTTATTGAAGACGTGCATGAATTTGCTGGTCATATTTCTTGCGATGCAGCATCAAACTCTGAAATTGTTTTACCTATACTTAAAGACGGAAAAGTGTTTGGGGTACTAGACCTTGATAGCCCATTGGTTGCTAGATTTGATGAACAAGATAAAGTTGGATTGTCAAAAATAGTTGAAATCTTTGAAAAATCATTGAATTTAGAAGAAGGCAAGTAGATGAAAAGCTTAGTTGATATTCATGTTGCTCTTGCAACCGTTGATGACATGGATTTTTGGGAAGACCGAGCAGATGATGCCGCTGATAGACTCAATACTCTACTACACATGTTGTATGATCATGCTGATGAAGACATAAAAACTGACTCTTTGGAGAACATGATCCAATATATTTGGGAAAATTGGCGAGAAGATAGCCATTTACTCGATATTGATGACGATGATTTGTACGACTGGGTTGACCAACTTCTAGCAACTTGGGATGATGAGCACCAAGAACCTCGTAATTAACCAAACTAGAAGACTTAATGGACAATCCACAAAAATTTTCGAACAGCAAAGAAGTAATTAGCTTCTTAGTTGAGCAATTCCCAGCCTGTTTCAGTAGTAAAGGTGACGCAAAACCGTTAAAGATCGGAATATTCCAAGATTTGGCAGAACGTTTAGCGGAAGAAGAACGTGTAAGTAAAACATTATTACGCTCTTCTTTACGTCATTACACGAATAGCTGGCGTTATTTACATAGCATTAAGAAAGGTGCACAACGTGTCGATATTGATGGCAACGAAGTAGCAGTAATAGATGATGAACATGTAGAGCATGCACAAAAACAGCTTGAAGAAAGTAAAGCCAAAGTTGCCGCTAAACGCAAAGAGCAAAAAGCTGCAGGTTTAGACGTAAAGAAAAACTTCAAGAAGAAAGATGTTCCTAAATTTAAGCCCACATCCAAAGTTAAAAAGCCAAGCCAACCTAAAGAAAAGCAGCCACCAGCAGAGCGCCTCAATGATAGTCAAATCGTTGCAGGCACTGCGGTAACAGTAAAAGTTGGTAAAACGCCTATGCCTGCAACCATTACTGATGTTGCGAAAGATGGTATTCAGGTGCAACTTGATTCAGGAATGGTTGTCAAAGTGCAATTAGAAAACTTAAGGTTGGCTCGTACCAAGAGGTAATTAAATGATTAAATCAATTCGTGTATCGGTATTATCCGCATTAGTTATAGTAAGCACAGGCTCATTAGCGCTAGAAAGCAGTTTAGGTGTTAAAGATTTACCCGTGCTCACACAAGAATCGCAACATGTAGCTGCAGCTAAAAGAGTGTCATCTCAATTTTTGCGAGCCCATTACAAACAAATTGATTTAGATGATGAATTATCTGTAAAAATATTTGACCGTTTTATTCGTTCATTAGATTTTAATCGTAACGTTTTTACAGCCGAGGATATTGCCAAGTTCGCTGTAAATAGTAAAAAGTTCGATGATGCTATTGAAAGAGGCAATTTAAGTATTGCTTATGAAATATATCAGTTAAACATGCAGCGCCGGACTGAGCGTTATCAATTTGCCCTCAGCTTGTTAGATAAAGAGTTTAACTTTGAAGAAGCTGGTGACAAATTTGTTTACGACAGAGAAGATGCTGAGTGGGCAAAAAACGAAGCTGAACTTGATGAGCTTTGGCGTCAAAGAGTTAAGTATGATGCTCTTAATTTAAAGCTAGCCGGTAAAGATTGGCCAAAAATTCAAGAGCTATTAGCTAAACGGTACGAGCGAGCCATCAAACGCTTAACTCAAACCTCAAGTGAAGATGTATTTCAAACAGTGATGCATTCATTTGCTAGAAGTGTTGAAGCACACACCAGTTATTTATCACCACGCAATGCAGAACGTTTTCAAATGGAAATGAACCTTTCTTTTGAAGGTATTGGTGCTGTGTTATTGAGTGAAGATGATTACACAGTTATACGCAGTGTAGTACCAGGTGGTCCTGCTGATTTATCTCAAAAAATAAAGCCAGAAGATAAGATTGTTGGTGTGGCTCAAGATGAAGATGAGTTTGTTGATGTAATTGGCTGGCGCTTAGATGAAGTGGTTGAGTTAATTAAAGGGCCCAAGGGGAGTACTGTAAAACTACAGATTATGAAGGGCTCTTCTGAATCTACTGTTCCAGATGTTGTCACTTTAATTCGTGATAAAATTAAACTAGAAGACAGAGAAGCCAAATCTGAAGTTTATACGCCAAAAACAGGCCCCCACAAAGACCAAAAATTAGGGGTGATTGCTATCCCTTCTTTTTACAATAAGTTGCATCAAGATGTGCAACGAGAAATCGCAAACCTTACTGAACAAGGGGTTGAAGGTATAATCGTTGATTTACGTGGTAATGGTGGAGGCTCTTTGACAGAAGCTACCTTATTGTCAGGTTTATTTATTGATAAAGGCCCTGTTGTACAAATAAGAGATGGGGCCGGCCGTATAAGGTTAGAGCAAGATGTTGATGGTAAGGTTTTCTACGATGGTCCTTTGACTGTTTTAGTTGACCGTTATAGCGCTTCAGCCTCAGAAATTTTTGCTGCCGCTATGCAAGATTATAATCGAGCTTTGATATTAGGTGAACAAACTTTTGGTAAAGGTACGGTACAACAACACCGCCCATTAGGTCGTATTTATGACCTATATGAAAACCCTTTGGGTAGTGTGCAGTTTACTATAGCTAAGTTTTATCGCATTAATGGTGGCAGTACACAGCACAAAGGTGTGATACCAGATATTTTATTCCCATCAGTGATTGATCATGCTGATTGGGGTGAAAGTCAAGAAGATAATGCTTTACCTTGGGATAGTATTGCTCGAGCCAATTATACTACTTTTGGTGAAAACAAAAATGTAGTCGAAAATCTAACGGCACTGCATAAACAAAGAGTCAAAACTGAGTTTAACTATATCTATGAAGATATAGTTCGTTATAACCTTAAAAAAGAAGATAAAACTATATCGTTAGTAGAGTCCGAGCGTGTAAGCGAAAAGGCGGAAAACGAAAAGCGCGCTTTAGCAAGAACCAATGAACGTTTGGCACGGCTAGGGCTTGAAAAAGTGGAAAACTTAGATGACTTACCAGAAGAGTTAGACGAGATTGATGGATTTTTAGAAGAAGCGGCAAACATTACCTATGATGTTTTGGCTGCTGATGTATACGCAATTAATAGTAAACAAAAGTAAAACTCAAGGCCTCTAGTGGGGCCTTCAATTTATCTTTCATAAAAATAATAAGAAAAGGTTAATGCATGAGTGCACGCGGAGAATTTTCATCTCGAATAGGGTTTGTATTAGCCGCAGCTGGATCAGCTGTTGGTTTAGGTAATATATGGGGATTTCCTACACAAGTTGCTAGTAACGGCGGCGCAGCTTTTGTTTTAATTTATATTCTTCTCGCTTTTTTACTCGCTTATCCAGTATTAATGGCAGAACTTATCATTGGACGAGCCACTCGTTCCAATATGGTTGATGCCCTGAGTAAAATCTCAAATGGAAATATTCTTGGTAAAGTTACCGGAGTTTGGGGCTTTGTTACCGTTTCTTTAATTCTTTCCTTTTATGCACTTGTCGCGGGCTGGATGTTGTCTTATTTCTTGCAAACCATAAGTGATATGGCGGGCCAAGAGTCACTATCAACTTGGTTGGTAGCCTCTTCTTATACTCGAGATATTTTATTCTGTGGGTTATTTCTATGCTTAACCGCTAGCATAGTAACGGGCGGCGTAAGTAAAGGTATTGAAAAATGGTCAGTGCGTCTTATGCCAGCATTGTTTATTATTATTGCGCTGTTGATTATCTATGTATCTACTCTAGAAGGTGCAATGGATGGTTGGAAAGCCTACTTACAGCCAGACTTTAGCTTAATTTTAGATCCCAAATTACTCATTAATGCCATGGGACAAGCCTTTTTCTCTATGTCATTAGGCGTAGGGACCATGTTGGTATATGGATCTTATGTCAGTAAAAAAGAAAACTTACCTACCTTAGGTGCATCGGTCGCCTTGGTTGATATTGGTGTAGCAATACTCGCTGGTATGTTGATTATTCCTGCTATGTACGTGGCCTTACACAATGGTATTAAAATTTTTACAGATACCGGAGCACTTATCGATGGACCTAATTTAATTTTCGCTGTTTTGCCGTCATTATTCGACTCTATGGGTACAGTAGGGGTCTTTGTAGCCTTTGTATTTTTTGCCTTAATGTTAATTGCAGCGCTAACTTCTTCAATTTCTATGTTAGAAGTGCCAGTAGCATATGTAGTTGAAAGTAAGAGAGTTAACCGTAAAAAAGCGGTTTGGTTATTAACTATCATAATTTTCTTAATTAGTTCAACAATCGCTTTTAATATGGCAACCCTGTTTGGCTTAGTAATTGATTTAACAACTAAATATAGTCAACCTTTGTTGGGCTTAGTCCTCTGTATTTTTGCAGGTTGGATTTGGAAAAGAGATCAAATTTTAACTGAAATTAAACAAGGGAACGAACACGCAGAACAAAGCATATTTTGGAAGGTCTGGCCTTGGTATGTACGTTTTGTATGCCCCATTGTTATTGTAATAATGTTTTATCTATCCATTTTTGGATAAACACCTTTGTAAAACCCTTAGATGGACATAAGAATTCATGACTGAAGAAAAACAACAAGTAGAAGCGTCATTATCAGATGCTCTCATTCCAATAATCATTCTCATTACTTTGCTAGGCGGGTCAGTTTATTTATTTGGAGATAACTCATCCTTCGGGCCTAATCAGATCGCATTATTAATAGCAATGGGTATTGCCTCAATCATAGGGATTAAAAATGGTTACAGTTGGGATGATATTGAAAAGGGGATAATTAAAGGTATTTCACGGTCTCTTGGAGCTATCTTAATATTATTAGCTGTTGGCTCTTTGATTGGTACTTGGATGTTATCAGGCACCGTACCTACCTTGATTTATTATGGTTTAGACCTTTTAAATCCTTCAATGTTTTACGCGGCAAGTTGTTTGATATGTGGCATTATTGCTATGAGTATTGGTAGCTCATGGACAACCGCAGCAACTGTTGGTGTGGCATTAATGGGGGTCGCTATCGGAATGGGCATGTCAGAAGCCATCACCGCTGGTGCAATAATTTCTGGCGCATATTTTGGAGATAAAATATCACCATTATCAGAAACAACAAATTTAGCACCAGCAATAGCAGGTACTAATTTGTTTGAACATATTCAATATATGATGTGGACAACAGTACCTAGTATTATCATAACTCTTATTATATTTATGGTGATCGGCTTGGGTGCAGATATTCCCGATTCCAGTAGCAAGATTGAAGAAATGCAGGCTATCTTAGAACAAGAATTCAACCTTGGTTTTCATATGTTAGTGCCTTTGTTTGTATTATTGGCAATGGCCATAAAAAAAGTGCCGGCTTTTCCAGCCGTTGCTATTGGCGCTCTTTTAGGTGGTATCTGGGCCATTATTTTTCAAGGAGACGTTATAACAAACTTAGCTAGCGATGAACCAAGTGCCCTAAGAGCATCCATTATGGTAGTTTGGACCGCTTTATTCGATGGTGTATCATTTTCGACCTCAAGTGAAACTCTAAATGACCTACTTAGTAGGGGCGGAATGTCGAGTATGTTAAATACTATTTGGCTAATTATGTGTGCCATGACGTTTGGCGCAGTGCTAGAAAGAGTAGGGCTATTAAAGCGTGCAGTGACAGCATTTTTAAAAGGGGCTAAAGGTGCCGGTGATATGGTGACACGTACGATTTTAACCTGTATTGGTACCAATTTGATTACTGCGGATCAATATATGGCAATCGTTATGCCTGGAAGAATGTATAAAGACGAATTTGAAAAACGTGGTTTAAATCAGTTGAATTTGTCTAGAAGCCTAGAAGATGGGGGCACCTTAACATCACCACTTATTCCATGGAACACCTGTGGTGTTTATATGCAAGGAGTATTAGCAGTGAGCCCTCTGGATTACTTGTTCTATGCGTTCTTCAACCTAATAAACCCTGTACTTTCTATTATATATGCTTATTTGGGTATAAAAATACTCCGCATCCCAGTACCTGAAACAAATAAAGTGTCTAAAGCATAATTAAACAAAGGCCATTTAATAATAAATGGTCAGTTACCAAGCTAAAATCTGTAATTTCTCGAGCGCACCATGTCTACTATATCTGCAAATGTAAAAAAAAGAGCTGATTACCAGTCCGCTGATTTCACTATCAATAAGGTCAATTTAGAATTTGAATTGCACGCTACTGCGACTCGAGTAGTTTGCATTACACAAATTGAACGTCAAGGAAACCACCATAGGCCCTTAGTGTTAGATGGTGAAAGTCTAGAGTTGTTATCTGTTGCTATCAATGGCGTGGCACAAACAGATTATAAAATAGAACCTGATTCATTAACTGTACCTACTGAACTAGATAAGTTTGACTTGCGTGTTGAAAATATAATCAACCCTCAAGAAAATTCTAGTCTCGAAGGTTTATACCTGTCTGCTGGAGCGTTTTGTACTCAATGTGAAGCTGAAGGCTTTAGAAAAATCACCTACTTTCTAGATAGACCTGACGTACTAGCTGCTTACGACGTTAAAATAATTGCTGATAAAACCCAGTTTCCATTCTTGCTTTCTAATGGTAACAAAGTGGCTGCTGGAGATTTACCGGATAATAAGCACTTTATTTCTTGGCAAGACCCATTCAATAAACCTTGTTACTTGTTTGCATTAGTAGCTGGTGATTTTGACCTTTTAGAAGATACCTTTATAACCCAATCTAATCGAGAGATTGCCCTGCAGCTTTTTGTTGATAAAGGTATGTTAGATAGAGGTCCTCACGCATTAGAGTCTCTTAAAAAGGCAATGAGATGGGATGAAACAGAGTTTGGCTTAGAATACGATCTTGATATTTATATGGTAGTCGCTGTGGATTTTTTCAATATGGGAGCCATGGAGAACAAAGGCCTAAATGTTTTTAACAGCAAATTTGTGTTAGCGAATTCAGAAACCGCTACAGATGAAGATTACTTTAACATTGAAGCCGTTATCGGCCATGAATACTTTCACAATTGGACAGGTAACAGGGTTACGTGTCGGGATTGGTTCCAACTAAGTTTAAAGGAAGGTTTAACTGTGTTTCGTGACCAGCAATTTAGTGCTGATATGGGGTCACCTATAGTTAATCGTATTAAAAATGTGCGCGTGATCAGAGAACATCAGTTTGCAGAAGACGCCAGTGCTATGTCGCATCCTATTAGGCCTGACGAAGTCATGGAAATGAACAATTTCTATACAGTTACTGTGTACGACAAAGGTTCTGAAGTGATCAGAATGCTACATACTATATTAGGTAAACAAGGCTTTTTAGCGGGTATTAAATTGTATTTTGAACGCTTTGATGGTCAGGCTGTTACCTGTGATGACTTCGTACAAGCCATGGAAGATGCAAATGGTAAAGACCTAACACAATTTAGATTGTGGTATAGCCAATCCGGAACACCAAATATTGCTGTTTTTGACGAATACGACTCAGACACTAAAACCTACAAAATCACGTTTAAGCAAAGTCATAAAGCAACATTTGATCAGCAAGAAAAGCAAAACCTTGTTGTTCCTATTCAATTTAGTTTATTGAATTCAGGTGATAGCCAGCAACATACGTTAGAGTTAACAGCAACATCTGAAACCCTAGAATTTAAAGATGTTGGTACTAAACCAACACCATCTTTACTCCATAACTTTAGTGCGCCGGTTAAGTTAAGTTATCAATATAAGCAGTCAGAATTAGCCGATGTGATGGTTAAATCTCCAGATGATTTTGCACGCTGGGATGCAGGGCAATCTTTATTTAGTAAATGTATACACAAAGCAAGTGGGCTAACTGATGCAGAAGGTCAGCAATTAATAGCCGATACAGTTAAATATTTTGAAGAGGTGATTAATAGCAAAGACATTAAGGACGACCTTAAGACTGAGATCTTAACCGTCCCTAGTTTTGAAAGCTTGTTTCAACAAGCCGACTCAGTAGACATTGATAGTCTCTATAAAAGCCGAAAACAGCTTTTAACACAAATGGGGCAGACGTTTGAGACCCAATGGAATAATATTTATCACAACAAAACCAAACAAAAATATGCTTACAATCAAAAACAAGTTGAGCAGCGAAAGCTCACAAATTTGGCTCTTAAATACTTAAGCTTAGGGAATCAAACCTTAGCTAAAGAGCTTATAAAAGAACAATTTTCTAGCTGCGATAATATGACTGATTCATTGGGCGCATTAGCCGCAGCGCAGACTTGTGATTTGGATTTATTTGAAGGTCTGATGCAACGTTTTGAAGAAAAGTGGCATAGCGATCCACTTGTGCTTGATAAATGGTTTTCACTACATGCAAATACAGATAGGCATGATATTTTGTCGCGAATAGAGCTACTTATGAGCCATAGCCAATTTACGATTAATAATCCAAATAGGGTGCGAGCCTTAGTAGGCACCTTTGCATTTTATAATGTGAAGGGTTTCCATAATTTAAATGGTAGTGGTTATAAGTTTGTGGCTGACTACTTAATAAAGCTCAATAGTGTTAACCCTCAGGTAGCGGCTCGTGTCATTACCCCTTTGATTCAATGGCAAAAAGTAGACAAAACTCGTCAAGAGCTGATGCAACATCAATTAATGCGCATTGGCGATACTCAGGGGCTTAGTAAAGATTTATTTGAAAAAATATCTAAAAGTTTGCCTTAGGCAATGGCAACCTTATGCAAACATTCTATTTTACTTTATCCCTAAAATATGAAGAGTGTGAATCTTTATATCAACCAGGCATAAATACCGTTGTTATGACAGCAGACAACGGTAAACGAATTCAGCTACCCGTAAAAAATTTACGTCCCCATGTTACCCGCACAGGTATTAAAGGTCGCTATAGGCTTGTTATTAATAGTGACAATAAATTCCAAAGTTTTGAGAAAATAGCTTAAATTATTTTTGCATAATTATTTATCCAAATGTCCCCTAAGTGCTTATATAAACAGTTTTTCTTATATAAGTTGCATAGCTATGAATAATGTTAAATTTAGGTAAATTTAAAGCTTTTACTTGACGTTTATTTTAGCGAGAATATCAATACTTGAATAAAAAACTGTATAAATCTCAGTCTTTTGTCTAATCTTTTATTGTTTGTCATCTAGGTTACACATCATCTTAGTTGATAAATATTTGTATTAAAATTTTGTCAACCTAATATGGGCAAACACATGACCGTTGTAGATAATCAGTATTCTGTTCTCCTTGAAAATGTCAATAATTTAATCTCTAAAAAAGTCGCGTCTGAACAAGTAGCACAAGTAAGCGATTTCTCTAAAATTCTTTTTAAAAATATCGCTAGCACTGATTTAGAAAATAGAAGTGATAGTGATTTATATGGAGCCACTCTCAGTCTATGGAATGAGTTTGTAGATTACACTGCAGACAAGCCTTTTATTCGCGCTTTTAATCCAGAAATTGGTAAACATGGTTGGCAATCAACTCATAGTATAGTGGAATTAATTGTAACAGATATGCCATTTCTAGTGGATTCTGTGCGTATGGCGCTAAACCGTATGGGGATTACAGCGCATTTATTACTTCATAGTCCTATTGCGTTGTGCCGAGATCAAAATGGCAGAGTGGCTTCCTTTGAAGAGCCCAATAGCGGCAAAAAAGGATTAATAAG
This sequence comes from Paraglaciecola marina, assembly GCF_004360155.1. Taxonomy (GTDB): domain Bacteria; phylum Pseudomonadota; class Gammaproteobacteria; order Enterobacterales; family Alteromonadaceae; genus Paraglaciecola; species Paraglaciecola marina. The sequence goes on from NZ_SAIS01000017.1 coordinate 76,215, forward strand.
ACAAACAGTATTTTTAGTAGAAGTTGACCGACAGACTTCTAAAAAGGCGCTTGATAAATTGACAGACGAATTAATGTCTGTGGTAGAAGAAGTCTCATTAGCTGTTGAAGATTGGCAGCCAATGCGTACTCGCCTAAATGAGTTGACCGATGAAATTAGTAAACTTCCTAGTCCTTGTAGTACTGAACAGAAAATAGAAACCGAAAAATTCTTAGCTTGGTTAGGTGATCATAACTTTACTTTAATGGGCTATCGTTCTTATACAGTAACTGGAATCGACGGAGATTACCGCTGGGTGGCTGATAACGATACTAGTTTAGGTTTAATGAAAAGCTCTAAAACAGAACGTGAAAGAGTACTATCGAATATACCGCCATCTGCTCGAGAAGAAGCCCTCAGTAGTAACCCGCTAATGCTTACAAAAACTAGCACGCGCTCTAGGGTGCATCGTCCAGCCTATTTGGATTACATCGGGATCAAGAGATTTGACGATTCTTGTAATGTGGTTGGAGAAGATAGGTTTATTGGATTGTACTCAGCTTCTTTTTACAACAGTAGCGCCACACATATCCCAGTTTTAAAGAAAAAGATTGATGATATTTCTAAATTATCTGGCTTTTACCCTGGTACCCATGGTCATAAAGCATTCTTAAACATAATAGAAACTTACCCTAGAGACGAATTATTACAAGGCACAGTTGAAGAGCTCGCACAAATCATTTTAGGTATCTTTCAAATGCAAGAGCGTGGAATGTCCAGACTATTTGTTCGTAAGGACATTTTTGGTCGCTTTGTATCTTGTATGGTGTTCGTTCCAAGAGAGCGCTACAACACTCAGTTAAGAAAGGACACTCAAGAATTACTTAAGAAGTCATTTGCGAGTGATCAGGAAGTAGAGTTTACAACCTATTTTTCGGAATCAGTTTACGCTCGAACCCACTACATAACCCGAGTTAAAAATAACAATGCGGAATATAATGTGAAGGAAATAGAAAAGAACGTCATAGAGCTTAACAAAAGTTGGGAAGATAGACTTGCATCTACTCTGCGAACAAATCATGGAGAAGCTAAAGCTAAAAAATTAGAAAGAGGTTATGGCAATGGATTTTCTAATAGTTACAAAGAGTGCAATTTACCAAGTGCCGCATTGATTGATATTGAAAAGCTTGAGCAATTAAGTGCTGAAAATACCTTAGACATGTTGTTTTATCGTCCCTTAGAAGAAGGGCCTGATAGTAAAGCAGTGAGACTAAAGTTATTTCATAAAAATGAGCCTATTCACCTGTCTGCTGTATTACCTATGCTAGAGAACTTTGGTTTAAGAGTAATTGATGAAAGCCCCTACAAAGTTACTTTAGATAACGGCTCAGTAAATTGGATTATGGATTTTTCAATGCTTCATAATACCAGTAATGATATGGATATGGAGCAGGCTCAAACTTTGTTTCAATCTGCATTTTCACAAGTTTGGTATACGCAACTTGAGGATGACTCTTTTAATCGTCTGGTCTTAGGCGGCGGCATAGCGGGCCGTAACGTTACTATATTACGTTCTTATGCTAAATATATGCGTCAAATTGGTAGCTCATTTAGTCACGAATATATGGCTAACACGTTGGCTAATTATCCTCAAATTGCTGCTCTACTTATAGATTTATTTAATCAAAAGTTTAACCCAGCCGTTAAACGCAGCGAGAAATTAGAAGATAAATTATTAACCGCCATAAAGAACCAGTTAGATGATGTTTCTAACTTAGATGACGACAGAATCATTCGTCGTTATTTAGATCTTATATTGGCGACGTTAAGAACTAATTTTTATCAAAAAGATCCTGATGGCAATGATAAATCCTATGTCTCTTATAAAATGTTACCAGAACTCATCCCGGACATGCCTTTACCTAGGCCAAAGTATGAAATTTTTGTTTATAGTCCTCGAATAGAAGGTGTCCACCTACGAGGGGGCAAAGTTGCCCGGGGAGGATTACGCTGGTCAGATAGGCAGGAAGATTTTAGAACAGAAATATTAGGCTTAGTGAAAGCACAGCAAGTTAAGAATACGGTTATCGTTCCTGTTGGTGCTAAAGGGGGATTTGTCTGTAAAAAACTACCTGTGGCACAAGGACGAGAAGCCTTTCTAAAAGAAGGACAAGAATGTTACAAAACCTTTATACGCAGCTTGTTAGATATTACGGATAACATAGTAGACGGAAAAGTTGTTCATCCAAAAGACGTGGTTCGTCTTGATGAAGATGATGCATATTTGGTAGTTGCAGCAGATAAAGGTACAGCAACATTTTCTGATATTGCTAACGGTATTGCTGAAGAATTTAACTTTTGGCTTGGAGATGCCTTTGCATCAGGTGGCAGTATTGGATACGACCATAAAAAAATGGGGATAACTGCTAGAGGCGCATGGGAATCTGTTAAAAGACACTTTAGAGAAATGGGAAAAGATTGCCAAACCACAGATTTCACATGTGTTGCTGTAGGTGATATGGCTGGAGATGTATTTGGTAATGGAATGTTATTGTCAAAACATACTAAATTGGTGGTGGCGTTTAATCACTTAAATATCTTTTTTGACCCAGATCCAAATATCGAAACGAGTTATTCAGAACGTAAGAGATTATTTGAAAACCCATCCCTTGGTTGGGATGACTATGATAAGTCAATTATTTCAAAGGGCGGTAATATTTTCAGTCGCTCAGCTAAGTCGATAAAGCTCAGCCCAGAAATGAAAAAATCCTTAGGTACTAAACAAGCCAGCATGACACCAAACGAGTTAATCCATGCAGTATTGAAAATGCCGGTAGACTTACTATGGAATGGTGGCATAGGTACCTATGTTAAAAGCAGTAAAGAAACCCATGCTCAAGTTGGCGACAGAGCAAATGATGACGTGCGTGTAAATGGTAACGAGTTACAAGCCAAGATAATAGGAGAGGGAGGCAACTTAGGCGCTACTCAACTAGGTCGTATCGAATTTGCTGAAAATGGTGGCCGTGTTAATACCGACTTTATAGACAATGTCGGCGGTGTTGATTGTTCAGATAACGAAGTAAACATCAAAATTCTATTGAATACCTTAGTAAGCTCAGGTGATTTAACTGTTAAACAGCGTAATAACTTACTTTATGAAATGACCGATGAGGTGGGTGACTTAGTGATTCAAGATTGCTACAGGCAAACTGAATCTATTTCTATTTCTAAATTAGGTGGTGTAGGTCAGCTAAGAGAGCAGCTTAGGTTTATCCATGGCTTAGAGCGCGAAGGCTATCTTAATAGAGAGCTTGAGTTTATACCTACTGATGATGAGATATCTGATAGGTTAGCAAAATCGGCAGGGCTAACCAGACCAGAATTATCAGTTTTAATTGCCTATGGCAAAATGGTAATGAAAGAACAATTTAATATTCCTTCAATTACCGATAATCCTTATCACGGCAAATTACTTATTGAAGCGTTTCCTGTGAAGCTACAACAGAAATTTTCTTCTCAAATGCAACAGCATCCACTTCGAAGCGAAATCATCGCCACTAAGTTAACTAATAATATTATTAATGATTTAGGCATGAACTATGTCTTTAGAATTCAAGAGGAGACTGGTGCTGCAGTCGACGAAATTGCCAATGCTTATGCTGTAGTAAAAGGCATCTTCAGAATGGAAGTACTATGGAATGAAGTTGAAGCATTGGATAACAAGATATCTTCTGATGTGCAGTTAGGTATGTTAGATAGTATTCGCCGCACCATGCGCAGAGCTTCACGTTGGTATCTAAGACATGGTAATAAATTAATTGGAATTCAAGAAGCGATTGATAGTTACCAGTCAACCTATGATGACTTGTTTGCTAATTTAGAAAACTATCTAGTAGAGGAAGAATTTGAAGAGTTGCAGCATGCTTGTACTAATTTAGAGAAATCTGGTGTAACTAAGACAACGGCCTTTAAAGTAGCGTCTTTAAGTAATATGTTTCCTTGTATGGATTTAGCTCAAATAGCCGAATCTGAAAACAAAAATATTAAACTGGTTTCGAATTTATATTATAAGTTGGGTTCTAAGTTAGAGTTGCATTGGTTCTTAGCTCAAATAGATAAACAAGCAGTGAGCAATCATTGGCAAGCGCTAGCTAGAGCTTCATATCGAGAAGAGCTGGATTGGCAACAAAGGTCGTTGACCTCTGTGTTATTATCAGCCACAAAAGGTAGTGATGCTGAAGTCATTCTGAAAAATTGGATGGACAATAATCACACTTTACTTGATCGCTGGTATCATATGATGTCAGAGTTCAGAACCAGTAGCACCCATGAGTTTGCCAAGTTTTCCGTTGCCCTTAGAGAGTTAATGCTTTTAAGCATCAACGCTAGCGACTGATATAACTGTCTAACACAGCCCTGGTTGATACCTTTGGTACCACCGGGGCTTTTTTATGCCTAAAGAGAAATTATATGTATTCAATTATTCAAAAATGTCTATTTACCCAAGATGCTGAATGGAGCCATGACTTCACTATTAATTGGTTAAGACGCACCCAAAATACCCCTTTAAGTTTTATTTACAAGCAAAGCATTGCCGCTAAACCAGTTACTGCTTTTGGCATTACTTTTAAAAATCCTGTGGGTTTAGCAGCAGGTTTAGATAAAAATGGTGAATGTATAGATGCGTTTGGTGCTATGGGTTTTGGTTTTGTTGAGATAGGAACAGTGACGCCCAAAGCACAAGCTGGTAACGATAAACCCCGGATGTTTAGACTGCCAAAAGGGCAGGCGATAATTAACCGAATGGGGTTTAACAATAAAGGCGTAGACAACCTAATTGCGAACGTAAAAAAATCTAAATACGATGGTGTATTGGGTATTAATATTGGTAAAAATAAAACCACTCCAGAAGAAAACGCCTTAGATGATTACCTTATTTGTTTACGTAAAGTTTACAACTATGCGAGTTATGTCACTGTAAATATCTCATCACCAAACACACCTGGGCTTAGAAATTTGCAACACGGAGATGCGCTAGAAACACTCCTGCAAGGCCTTAAAAAAGAGCAAAAATTATTAGAAGTAGAGCACGGTAAATACGTTCCGATTCTCGTTAAGATCGCCCCCGATCTAAGTGACAAAGAAATTGTCGACATGTCAAATTCTTTGATCAATGCAGAGATCGATGGCGTCATCGCCACCAACACAACTTTAGACAGAGATCTTGTTGCTGGACAACAAAATGCAGAAGAAATGGGAGGTTTAAGTGGCGCAGTGTTACAAGCTAAAAGTCAGGCTGTAGCTGAGAAACTATGCAAAGAGATCGCAGGCAGGATACCGGTTATAGGAGTAGGGGGTATTCACTCCGGATCATCTGCCAAAGAGCGGATCGAAGCCGGATCTCAACTGATCCAAGTGTATTCTTCATTGATCTACAAAGGGCCATCGTTGATCAAGGAGATCGTCAATTCCTTATAAGGATCATGGGGAGATCTGGTTATTTTAGAATAATTAAATATGGCAAATTAGCACCATAAGTTTGTAAATTTGTGTTAGTTTTTTAGGCAATAAATTTACTATTAATTGGTGCTTAATTTTTATGTTGCAGCCTATGGCAGATTGGTTTTGGTTCTCTGAAAATGGTCAGCTAATGTTGTCCATGGGAAAAGAGTGGCAATGTACAACTGCTTATAATGAACAACATATTGTTAACTTACCTGCAGATAAGCAACTCTTTAGTTTAAGAGATACAGAAATTTATCTTTCTATTGGAAATTGTTTATTAAATAGTGATGCGGATTTCTCTGAAGCTCAGTTAACGCATTTTTTGATTAATGCGACCGCCGCTTTAATTTTTCATAAACCTATTTCGCCCAAAAGTTGGCTTTTCGATGAAGTCGAGTATTTTGGTGTTAATCATAAACTGGCAAAAATAAACACTTCGTTCGGTACTGGAATCGTCTTAGTTTTGTGCGACCAACAGCAGCTTGCGACCTGCATGTTAATATCTAACGAAATACCAATTACTAGCAATAAGTCCCTAAAACAATTTGACTTGGTCAAGGTGGCAGTAAATCGTTTAGAACCCCTTCTTATTGCATCAGGCTCTCAATTAACAGCCTAGTCCCGAAATTTCAGTATTTATCCTATCCTTTTCCTGATTAAACATGCGCTTAGTGCATATTTACCGTATAATCGCGCCCGTTTTAACGTCATATCCCTGTGAGATACATAATGTTTGAATTTTTAGTTACCACTTCTAAAGGCCTTGATGGTTTGCTGTTTGATGAGATAGCAACTATTTGTCCTGATGTGACGTTAAAAAGTAAACCGGGTCAAGTTTTGTTTTCCGGTGAATTAAGTGATGCTTACAAAGTTTGCTTGTGGTCAAGATTAGCCAATCGTGTTTTAGTAAAATTAGCTGAAGGCGAGATTGATACCGCTGATGACGTTTATAAAGTAACAGATAAGGCAAATTGGCCCAGTCATTTTGGTGTTGAAGATACCTTTATGGTGGACTTTAACGGCACTAATCAAAGCATCAACAATACGCAGTTTGGTGGCCTTAAGGTAAAAGACGCCATAGTCGATCAGTTTTCAACTTTTTTTGATGAACGTCCATCAGTTAATAAACTTTCACCAGACATACGCATACAAGCTAGGTTGTGGCGAAATGTACTTGCTGTTTATATTGATTTATCAGGTCAAAGTTTACATCAAAGGCATTACCGCGCTAAAACAGGCTTAGCACCAGTTAAAGAACATTTAGCCAGTGCTATGTTAATTAGAAGTGGTTGGACATCTGACTTAACAAAACCCTTATTAGACCCTATGTGTGGTGCTGGTACTATTGCCATTGAAGCTGCGTTGATTTCTACAAACGTTGCGCCAGGGCTAAGCAGAAAACAATGGGGCTTTGATGCCTGGAAACAACACGAACAAGATGTTTGGGAAGAGCTTAGTATCCAAGCCGAATCAGAGAAAAGGCAACCCCAAGGCAAAATATATGCAAACGATATAGACAAAGCTGTTGTTGCTATAGCGAAAGATAATTCTCGTATTGCAGGTGTATTAGACAATATTAATTTTACAACCCAGGATGCTTGTAAGTTTAGACTATCCGAAGATGAGGCAGGTTATATGGTTACTAACCCGCCTTATGGTGAAAGGTTAAGTGATAGCAACAAACTCATGCCAACCTTTCAAAATTGGGGTTTAGCGTTAAAACAAGCATTTAGAGACTGGAACCTTTCTATATTAACCTCTGACCGTGATCTATTGCGTCAAATGAAGTTAAGCTCAAAGAAAGAATACAAGCTAATGAATGGCAAGCTTGAGTGTGTTTTAGTAAATTTTGAATTAGATGAACGTAATTGTATCGTTCGAGAAACTAAGCCCATTAGTAACGATTTTGCCAATCGTCTTAAAAAGAACTTACAAAGAACTGAGCGTTGGTTAAAAAAGCAAAATACTAATTGTTACCGGATTTATGATGCAGACCTACCTGAATATAATGTAGCTGTAGATAGATATGCTGATTATTTAGTGGTGCATGAATATGCTGCACCAAAAGATGTTCCTGAACATAAAGCTAAGAAACGTTTACAAGATGTCGTTTTATCTTTACCTCAAGTTACTGGTATTGATGCAAATAAGATAATCCTTAAAGTGCGAGAGCAACAAAAGGGTAAGAACCAATATCAAAAAGTGTCGCAACGTAAAGAAACCATTGAAGTGTTTGAAAATGGTGCCAAGTTTATCGTTAATTTATATGATTACTTAGACACTGGGCTATTTTTAGATCATCGAATTACCAGACAAGTTGTACAACAAAAATCAGCTGGAAAAGATGTATTAAACCTATTTGCCTATACCGGTAGTGTTTCTGTGCACGCAGCTTTAGGTAGAGCAAAGTCTATTACCACAGTAGATATGTCAAATACCTATATTGACTGGGCGAAAGAAAACTTTAGATTAAATGGTTTGAAGGGAGCATATGAGTTTGTTCAAGCTGACTGCCTAACTTGGCTAAAAAGCCATACAAGCAAATACGATTTAATTTTTATTGACCCGCCGTCTTTTTCTAATTCGAAAAGAATGGAATCAACCTGGGATGTACAAAGAGACCATATCAACTTAATAAGTGATGCTCTTAAGTGCTTAAATCAGGGTGGCGAGATTATCTTTTCTAACAATTTGCGCCAGTTTAAATTAGATGAATCGACACTAACGAAAATGGGGTTAAGTATTAAGAATATTTCTAAACAGACTTTGCCTGATGATTTTCAGAGAAATCCAAAAATCCATCATTGTTGGTCATTGGTTAAGCAATAGGAATAAATAGAGTTATGGCGTTAATTTTTTATTCTGGTCAAGAATGTTGTTTGTGCGAGCAAGCAGAAGTGTTACTTAGTGAAGTTTCTGTGGGTCGTTTAGAAGTAACCAAAATTGATGTGCGTTCAAGTACAGAATTATACCACTTATATGGAGCCAGAATTCCAGTGCTATTTAATAAAGAAAACGGACAAGAATTACCTTGGCCTTTTAATAAAGAACAATTAGTAGAGTTTTTATCTTGAGTTTATTTCAATTAAAAAATGCCAGTATCATTTTAGGGCATCCACCGTTATTAAATGGTATCGAATTAGTTATTCAACCCGGTGAAAGACTGTGCTTGGTTGGCCGTAATGGTTGTGGTAAATCAACATTACTTAAAGTGATTGAAGGTGAAATTAAACTCGATGATGGTCAGCGCATTGTTAATGGTGACGTTAAGATTTCGCGTCTTCCACAAGACCCGCCATCTAGTGTGCAATGTTCATTGTTTGATTATGTTTCTGAGGGGTTGGCCGAAGTAGGACAATATTTAAAAGAGTATTTTCAGACTGCAGATTTAGTAGCTGAGGACCCTTCTGACACAAACTTGTCTAAGCTAGAATCCTTACAACATAAAATCGACCATCACAATGGTTGGCAATTTGAGCAAAAAATCCAACAAGTGTTAACTAAGTTACAACTCGATCCTAATCAGCAGTTGAGTGATTTATCAGGTGGATGGCGAAGAAAGGCGGCCTTAGCGAAAGCTATGGCCAGTGAACCAGATGTATTGTTACTTGATGAGCCTACTAACCATCTTGATATTGATATGATCAAATGGCTAGAAGACGCCATAGCGGGATATTCAGGTGCGGTTGTATTTGTAAGCCATGATAGAGCTTTCATTAGAAAAGTCGCGAGCAGGATAATAGATTTAGACAGAGGAAACCTAGTTAGTTACCCAGGAAGTTACCAAGCATACATTGAACAAAAAGCCCATGATTTGGAAGTTGAAGAAGCGCAGAATGCCTTGTTTGATAAAAAATTAAGCCAAGAGGAAACGTGGATAAGACAAGGGATTAAAGCCCGTAGAACCAGAAATGAAGGCAGGGTGCGGGCACTTAAAGCATTACGTTTAGAACATTCACAACGAGCTAATAAATTGGGGCGCGCTAAAGTTAGTGTTAGTGAGTCAAAGAGTTCTGGAAAGATTGTTTTCGAAACCGAAGCGCTACATTACAAAATTTCTGATAAGTTAATCGTTGAATCATTAACTACTACTATAATGCGCGGTGAAAAACTTGCGTTAGTTGGCCCAAATGGTTGTGGTAAAAGTACTTTGATAAAGCTTTTACTTGAAGAGTTAAAACCGACATCAGGTATTGTAAAGTCTGGGGCAAATATTGAAGTTGCTTATTTTGACCAACATAGAGACCAACTTGACGGCGAGTTAAGAGTTATCGATTGTATAGCCGACGGTAAGCGTGAAGTAACCTTAAATGGTCGTACTAAACATGTAATGAGTTATCTCCAAGATTATCTGTTTACCCCAGAACGTGTTAACTCTCCCGTAAAATCGTTATCAGGTGGTGAGAAAAATCGCTTACTTTTAGCTAAATTGATGCTAAAACCTAGTAACTTACTCATACTCGATGAGCCAACCAACGACCTTGATGTTGAAACTTTGGAGCTATTAGAAGACACAATTGCAAACTATCCAGGAACTGTGGTTTTAGTGAGTCACGATAGGGAGTTTGTAGATAATGTAGTTACCTCAAGCTACTTCTTTGAAGGTAATGGTATAGTCAAAGAATTTGTGGGTGGCTGCACTGATATTGCTAATTGGTATCAACAATTAGCGAGCAATAAAAATTCAAAACCTGAAACTAAATCAGAAACTAAGAGTCAAAAAACGAAGCCCAAAGAAGCAAATACTAAAAAGCTATCATATAAGCTTCAACATGAATTAGAATCGTTACCTTTAAAAATTGAATCCTTGGAAAACCAGATTGAAAATTTACAAGCAAAAGTAAATGACGCTGAATTTTTCAAACAAGATGCATCCGTAACCGATCCGGTATTGAATGAATTGAATGAGACACAAACAGTACTCACTCAATCTTATGACAGATGGGACGAAATCGAAGGCATGCTCGAATAAAACATAAGCAGTAAGCAGGATATTACATGATTAAAAAAAGGCTGGCTGTAGCATTATCTATAGCCCTTTTATCAATAAGTTCAGTAGAAGCCGCAAAATATAGAGTGGTTGAGTTAGATGTTGCGAATGAAGGTCAGGATAGCTTTCCAAGTGCCATTAATGATGACGGTGAAATTTCAGTTAATGTAAAACTTCCATATGATATTCCAATTGATATAGATTTAATTGATTTTGATTCTGTCGTATTGACAGATTCAGAAGCGGCGAGTGTTGGCAATATTAATGAAACAGATTACGAATTACTACTAGCTCATATTAGAGGGCAACAAGGCTCTCAGTTCTTTCAACAAATCGCTGACACAATTAGCTACCAAGCGTCAGAAGATGAAACAGATTACATTCCGGTATTTGATCAAGAAGCATCAGCAGATGGCGAATATACCTTAAGTTCAAATGTAAATACCCGTGATATAAATAATTCTGATTTTTCAGTAGGTAGTAGCCAAGGATACTTTTCTAAAGTTGATTACCAATTTGAAAATGGCGTAGAAACCACATTTATAGTCTACGAGTTTGGCGCTAGGGGGTTTGTATCCCGCAATGGGCAAACAACTGAATTACCACCGCCAGAAGATTTTGCTGGAGGCTATAGTGAGGCCTATGGAATTAATGAAAGCAACCAAGTAGTAGGGTATGGGACCACAGAATTTTTAAGCGATACTTTCGAACTTGCTGAAGAAAGTTGTGAAGACGAAGATTTGAGAGGTGATATTCCATATGAGTCATGTATATCAAGTCTAGCTTCATCTCTTGCAGGTAACCCCGCGCAAGCTTCGCAATTAAGAGGCTTAATTTGGGAGCTTGATGATAATGGTAACCTATTAGATACCACTGAATTAGGTATTTTATTTGAACCAGAAGCCGAAGACATCGCCAGTTATACTAGCCGAGCCCATGCCATAAATGATAATGGTATTGCTGTTGGTGTATCTCATGGCGAATATACTACTAGTAACGCTACAGTCATTCGAACCTACGGTGTTATTTTTGATGGTGAAGAAATTTTAAACTTAACACCTACCCCCGATCTTACTGTTGCAGCAAGTTCTGCAACTATTAGCTCAGCTACAGATATAAATAACAACAACCTTGTAGTTGGCTATCAAGTTCAAAGAATTAACGGTGTCAATCGAGATAAATTTTTTGTTTATGATATGAGTTTAGGTGAATTAGAATTTCCAGATGATTTTTTCTTGGGATCTGAAAGCGTAGCCTTGGCCGTTAATAATAATAATTTAGTGGTGGGCTACGGTGAAGTTGAAGCTTCAATAGGAAACAGGCGCTCTGAGGGTTTTCTGTATGATCATAATGAAAAAGAGTTTAGCAGAATAAGAGACTTATTAGATTGTGATTCAAAATACACAATTGTCCAAGCCAATAGCATAAACGATAACGATGAAATTGCTGCAACAGCACTTTATCAAGCCCCTTTACGGGACTCTAGGGGCGAATTAGTAATTGATTCTGGTGGTAACGAAATACTAGTAGATACGGTAGGCGCTGTGAAACTAATTCCTATTGAAGGTGGTGAAGCAGATATCTGTGATGTGCCTGAAGATGAAGTTGTTATGCCTCGTCAAGGAGCCTCAATTAGCTGGTTCTTATTGTTTTCTGGAATGTTGCTAATGTGGCGGCGTTTTACCAAAAAGTAAAAATCTAATTGTTAAAAACCGCTTAATTGCGGTTTTTTTATATCTAATTTTTAGGTTAAAAGGTCCAACTAGATTTCATATTACAGTTCTGTTTAAAAAAATATTTTTTAGATAAAATTGTTTCATAGTGAAAAAATCATGAGTTTCAATAAGTTAACCTAAAAGCAATGTAAACCTGTAGTTTTAGTATTGAACCAAGTCAACATTTGCATTATCTGTATAGCGTAGTTCATAAGAACTGCCAACTGATCCTTAAACCCAAAGAGAGAACTCCATGAAAAGACAGAAAAGAGACAGACTTTCCAGAGCACATTCCAAAGGTTACCAAGCAGGCATTTCAGGACGTTCAAAAGATAATTGTCCGTTCCAAAGTTCAGAGGTGAGGTCGGAGTGGTTAGGCGGGTGGCGAGAAGCCATAGGAGATCGAAATTTAGGATTAGTTAAATAAAAATAAAGCCCCGGCAGGGGCTTTATTATAGAAGTTGTCAAACTACTTTAATTAAAAACTGCTAGTGTCTTGAAACAATCCAACCTTTAAGTCTTTAGCTTGATAAATAACTCTTCCATCTACCGCTACTGTGCCATCTCCTAGGCCCATAAACAGTTTACGCTTGATAACACGCTTCAAATCAATGCGGTAAGTTACTTTTTTGGCTGTTGGTAATATTTGCCCTGTAAATTTTACTTCACCAACTCCTAATGCACGACCTTTACCCGGGCCACCTGACCATCCTAAGAAAAAACCAACCAATTGCCACATTGCGTCTAATCCTAAACAGCCTGGCATGACTGGATCACCCGGAAAGTGACAATCAAAAAACCATAAGTCTGGAGTGATATCTAGCTCAGCTTCAATATAACCTTTGTCAAATTCACCACCGGCTTCATGTATCTCTACAATTCTGTCCATCATCAACATGTTAGGAGCAGGAAGCTGACTATTGCCAGGACCAAATAAATCGCCTCTACTACAGGCTAAAAGATCTTCTCTCGTGAAACTATTTTGTTGCATTGTCATTCTATATACTTGCCTAAATTATTTTAGGTAGTAATTTAGCGAACACTTGTAAGCTAAACAACTCTGAACAGTCAAAAACTTATACTTTTTAATAAATTAAGATGTAAAAAGCATAAAACTAAGTAACAAGGGCAGAATGAGCAAGTTAAAATCTACAGCAAATGCAGAAAAGCAAAAACGTTTTCGTGAAAGACAAAAAGAAAAAGGTAATAAGCAGGTAAGGGGATATGTCACGCCTCAGGCTCGATTTTGTTATAAAGAAATATCCGAAAAAACGGGGTGGACAGATAGTGAAATCCTATCCAACTCGTTACGCATAACCTATGCGGCCTACAAATGTGGGCAAATTAAATTACTAAATGAATGGTTAAAAGATAATAATAATTAATAAAAACATGAAGTTAACTAAAAACAAAATGCACCGCTGTTACGAGCTTGATGTCTTAAGAGGTTTTGCCATCGTTTTGATGGTCATTTTTCATTTTTGCTATGATTTAAGCACATTTGGCTGGGCGTCATACAATACTGGGCAAGATTTAGAATGGAGAATTTTTAGAGCCATTATTGTAACTAGCTTTTTATTGGCTGTCGGTATGAGTAGTTATTTGGCATACCACAAACATATCAATCTCAGAAAACTCACCATGGCGACAGCTAAATTGCTATTTGTCGCATTAATCTTAACTATTGGCAGCTTGTTCATGTATCCCAGCGCTTGGGTATACTTTGGGATCATTCATTTGATAGCGGTGGCTTTACCTATATCTGTGCTATTTGTACGTTTACCTTATTTGTCCTTGATTATAGGTGTACTAATTATCCTTTCTTATTATTTAGGCTGGTTGTCAATGGAGCCAATTTGGTCTTGGTCGGTCAAACACTTAGGTATCCCTAAAACAACAGTGGACTTAGCCAGTATTATTCCTTGGCTAGGTGTGGTGCTTATTGGTGTGTTTGTCATGCATAAACAGTTGTTTTCTATAAGGCTTCCTGAAAATACTGTATTTAATAAGCTAAGTACCTTAGGTCAATATTCACTTATTATTTACTTACTACATCAACCCATTTTGTACGCTGTGCTATTAGCGGTTAAATCTTTGTAATAAAAACTAGGTGGTTTATGGTGTGGACCAAATAATTACACGCCATAGCAGTCTGCCTTGATTGACACTCTATTCATTTTGATTACACTAGCCACATGAAAATCACCGTCAAATGTTTATTAATCATGCTCACCTTATTGACTAGCCAAGTCAGCAAGGCGTATGAGGCTGTGCCATCGGCTGAGCACTGCGATAGGCAAATGCAGTCTCATGTGGTGCAGGGTAGTGAGCAAATGGACATGTCTTCAATGATGAATAATCATAGAAGTGGTGATTTAAGCTCTGCAATGGAAAAAATGGAATGTTGCGATAACTCTGACTCTGCAATGGCTGTTTCTAAAATATGTAATGATGGCCAGTGTGGGTGTGAATCCCTTGTTGGCTCTATTGTCATATTGATGTCTCCCTTTGAGTCAATGGAACTGCACAGTGTAAGTATACCTATTGCATACCTCCCACAATACCTGCCATCTCCTTCTATCGATCAAGTAAAACGACCTCCAATCTTTTAGTTCTCACCCCAGTTCAAGTGGGGAAAATCGAAATATTTAATTTATTTATTTTAAATAAGACTGCTTTTAGGCATTGCCTTACTTAGTGGTTATTTGACAATTTGGGAACAAACAATGCGTAACATTTTTAGCACTCTAGATACTGCCCATTTAAGGAAGAGTATAAATATCTCTCTGAGGGCCAATATCACTGCCTGCGTGGTGCTTGGCAATGCCATAAGTCAACCGATTACAGCAACAGGCACACCACTTAGTTTGTCTGACACTATTAAAATCGCGGTACAAAATGACGATTGGCTATTAAAGAGCCAAAGTATTGAAAAGGGGCTATACGCTTTAAGTGAAGGCGCAGATGCGCTGCCGGATCCAGTAATTAGTTTGAGTGTATTGAACTTACCGAGTAATGGATTTGCCTTTAATCAGGAGGAAATGACACAACTACAAGTTGCTGCTAGTCAACAGTTTCCAAGGGGCGATACCCTGAAACTTCAACAAGAAAAGTATAAAACTGTAGCTAAGGAACAGCCCCTATTAAGGTTTGATCGTAAGGCTAAAATAGCCCTTAGGGCCGAGGAGCTTTGGTTAGATGCCTATAAAGCCCAAACGAGCTACCAACTAGTTGAAGATACTCGCCCGTTAATACAAAAGTTAGAAGAAATAGTTAGCACCAGTTACGCATCCTCTGTTGGTAGTGCAGGTCAGCAAGATATTATTCGAGCACAGTTGGAAATCATGCGCTTACGTGACCGCTTGATTGAATTGAAAACACAAAAAGTAGTATCACTTAAAAAGCTATCTCAATATCTTTTTAATAGCCGAACTTCAGGAGTGACAGATTATAACCCCAGCTCCGATATCCAATTACCTAACAAGTTGACTGATATTTCTTACATAGATAAAAAGCGCATCTCTTTATTCGATACTCAATCTAATCAAGAGCTTATTCAATTAGTCTCAATGCATCCATTAGTTCGTGCTAAAGCTCAGCAAGTAAAAGGGTTTGAAGTTGATACCCAAATAGCGAAACAAAGCTTAAAGCCCCAATATGCAGTTAACGCTAGCTATAGTTTTAGGGATGACACGCCACAAGGAACTAGTAGAGCTAACTTTTACTCGGTGGGAATCAGTATGTCTATACCGCTGTTTTCATCAACAAAGCAAGACGCCGAAATTTCAAATAGAGTGCAAACAACTGAAGCGGTTAAAACCGAAAAACGCCTTCTTATACGAGAGTTTTTAGCCACAGTTAATAGTGCATATGCTGATTATAATGGCTTGTGTGAACGTATAAACATTTATGAGACTGGGATTATCCCTCAAATAAAACAACAGACCCAAGCCTCGTTAAACGCCTACACCAATGATGCAGGTAATTTTGCCGAGGTAGTTCGTGCCCAAGTGTCTGAGCTTGATGCTCAACTTACTTTACTTGGCTTAGAAGTGGCTAAACATAAAGCTATCGCCACACTTCGTTATTATTTACCTTTGGAGGCTCATACCCATGAATGACATGCACCTTTCAAAACCTAATGGGTTAGGCATAACTCTTGGATTAATTATGGGAATTGGGATTAGCGCCTTATGTTATTGGGCGTTCATAACGTCTAATGACCACGCTAGCCCAGAGGTTGAAAACAGTAATGCCCCTCTTTATTGGGTTGCTCCTATGGATGCTAACTTTAAGCGCGACAAACCAGGTAAGTCACCCATGGGTATGGACTTAGTCCCAGTATACAAGACTGAAAAAACTAAGGAGACTCGTAAGGGGACGGTTGAGATTGAGCCAAGCATAGTTAATAACCTTGGGGTAAAAACCACTCAGGTGTCTTTAATTACACCATCGGTTGATATTCGAGCCTTTGGGCGGGTGGAATATGCTCAAAACTTAATGGTTCATGTGCACGCTCGTGTTGAAGGTTGGGTAGAAACCCTATATGTAAGAAGTGCAGGGGAGTTTATAGAAAAGGACTCTCCATTGTATGACTTATATTCACCTGAACTTGTGAATGCACAAGAAGAGCTGTTACTCGCTTTGAAGCAAGGTAATGCAAGGTTAATTCAAGCCGCTCAGTCAAGATTAGAAGCCCTAAATGTTCCCACCACCTTGGTAGACAGTTTAAAGCAAACCCAAAAAGTACAACGAACAGTGACTTTTACTGCGCCCCAAAGTGGATTTGTAAACAATTTGCAGATTCAAGAAGGCTTTTTTGTTACCCCTAGTAAAACCCTGCTGTCGGTTGCACCGGTTAATCAAGTTTGGGTTATCGCTAGCATATTTGCAGAGCACGCCAATTTTATTAAGGAAGGGCAAAAGGCAAGTATTACTTCAGAGTATTTCCCAAATACTAAGCTAAGTAGTCAAGTTGAATATATTTATCCGTCGTTGCATTACAAGACCAAAACCTTACAGGTACGGTTTTTATTGGATAATCCTAACTTTTTACTAAAGCCAGAAATGTTTGTAGATGTATTTTTGCAGCTAGGTATTGCCCATGGCTCAGATAAACACAGCACAAAAGTGTTGGCTGTACCTGTGGATGCAGTAATCAGAACTGGTTTGCAAGATAGAGTAGTTTTGGCATTAGACGAAGGTAAGTTTAAATCAATTGAAGTCAGTGTCGGTCGTAAGCTGGGTGACTACTATGAAATACCAAATGGCCTCAGCGAAAACGACAAGATAGTTACCTCAGCTCAGTTTTTAATTGATTCAGAAAGTAGTATCACTTCTGACTTTAAACGTATGGCAGCTGATGAAGATAGCCCAGCTACATTCTCAGCTATTCAAAAAGATAACCAACAAAGTGCTTGGACCTTGGCAACAGTAAACGAAATCTTCATTGAAGACGGTATGCTTAATCTAACACATGGCCCACTTGATACCTTTGGCATGATGGGAATGACTATGGATTTTTTAGTTGCGGAAAACCTTGATATGACGCAATTTAAAGAGAATCAAGATATCCATGTTGAAATAGTTAAGACAGCGTCAGGTATGTTTCAAGTTAAAACTGTGCATTTTACAGAGCAACAGTCGCCAAAAGTTGAGATGCCCAGTGAGCCAATGGAAATGGACCACAGTAAGCACCACAGAGGTGAACACTAGTGATTACGTCAATTATTCAATGGTCTATTCATAATCGTATATTAGTCTTGTTAAGCACCTTAGTTATTATAGGTGCTGGGTTATTTACCATCAAAAATACCCCAATTGACGCCATACCTGATTTATCAGATGTGCAGGTTATTATAAAAACCACTTATCCAGGACAAGCCCCCCAAGTAGTTGAAGACCAAGTTACTTACCCCCTTACAACTGCAATGTTAGCTGTGCCAGGTGCAACAACTGTTAGAGGTTTTTCCTTTTTTGGTGACTCTTATGTATACGTGATTTTCGACGAGAAAACAGACTTATATTGGGCAAGAAGTCGAGTGTTGGAATATTTATCTCAAGTGGCACCGAGTTTGCCAGATTCAGCTAAGGCACAGCTTGGGCCAGATGCAACTGGGGTAGGTTGGGTGTACATGTATGCTCTGATAAGCCCCAGTGGTAAACAGAGTTTGAGCGAACTTCGCAGCTTACAAGATTGGTTTTTAAAATATGAGTTGCAAACAGTACCTGGGGTATCAGAAGTAGCCTCAGTTGGCGGTATGGTGAAGCAATACCAAGTAATAGTTGACCCTATAAAATTACTAGCTTTTGATATGCCTTTGTCCCACGTACAAAGGGCAATTCAAAGGGGCAATCAAGAAGCAGGGGCATCTGTGCTCGAAATGGCAGAAGCCGAATACATGATCCGCACCACAGGCTACATCGAAAACAAAACTGATATAGAAGCGATCCCATTGGGAATGTTAGACGATGCAGGGACGCCTATTTTAGTTAGAGATGTAGCAAAAGTTGAAATTGGACCACAATTACGCAGAGGTATAGCAGAGCTAAACGGGGAGGGGGAAACTGTAGGCGGTATTGTAGTAATGCGCTATGGCGAAAACGCCCAAGCAACCATTGATGGTGTCAAAGCTAGGCTGTCAGAACTACAAAAAAGCTTACCTGAGGGTGTAGAAATAATCACAGTATATGACCGCTCCACACTAATAAAGGACTCAGTCGATAACTTAAGCCAAAAGTTAATTGCAGAATTTTTAGTGGTGGCGTTAATTTGCCTAGTATTTTTATTCCATGTTAGGTCATCTTTGGTGGCTATTATCAGCCTACCTGTGGGAATTTTCATAGCATTTATTGCAATGTATATGTTGGATATTAATGCCAATATTATGTCTTTAGGTGGCATTGCTATTGCTATTGGAGCCATGATTGATGGTGCCATTGTTCTCGTAGAAAACCTTCACAAACACATAGAGAAAACGCCTTTAACTAAGGATAATCGCTGGAAGCTAGTGGCGACTGCAGCGAGTGAAGTTGGCCCTTCATTATTCTTTAGCTTACTTATTATTACTGTTAGCTTTATCCCAGTATTTACCCTAGAGGCCCAAGAAGGGCGTATGTTTTCACCCCTTGCTTACACTAAAACATTTGCCATGGCCGCAGCGGCGGTACTTTCTATTACCTTGGTACCAGTACTAATGGGATATTTTGTAAGAGGGAAAATTGTCAAAGAGCGAGATAACCCAATAAACAAAGGCTTGATAGCAGTTTATCAGCCGATTTTAAAGTCAGTTCTAACGTACCCCAAAATAACGGTTTTATGTTCGCTAATCATATTACTTATAGGACTGTGGCCAATATCAAAAATTGGTACTGAGTTTATTCCGCCATTAGATGAGGGCGACTTAATGTATATGCCAACCACTTATGCCTCAGTATCTATAGGAGAAGCTAGGTTTATATTACAACAAAGTAATAAACTCATTAAAACCTTACCAGAGGTAGAAAGCGTTTTTGGAAAGGTAGGCCGAGCTAATACAGCCACGGATCCTGCGCCCTTAACCATGATAGAAACATCGATTCGCTTTAAACCTAAATCCCAGTGGAGACAAGGGATAACTAAAGAGTCGATTATTGAAGAGCTGGACCAATTAATTGATTTTCCTGGTGTCACAAATGCTTGGGTCATGCCTATAAAAACACGTATTGATATGTTAGCTACGGGCATCAAAACACCGGTTGGCATCAAGATAGCCGGGCCAGATCTCGCTGTTATTCAAGATATAGGAAAGCAGCTTGAGTCAGTAATATCAGGTGTTGCGGGTACTGCTTCTGTTTATGCTGAACGAGTAGCTGGCGGGCGCTATATCACTATAGATATTGACAGGCTCAACGCCGCCCGATTTGGCCTTAATATTCTTGATGTACAATCTTTTATTTCAAGTGCTGTAGGTGGAATGGATTTAACTACAAGTGTGGAGGGATTAGAGCGTTACCCGGTGCAAGTAAGGTTTCCACAATCCTACCGAGATTCCCCTGAGCAATTAGGGTTACTGCCAATAGTGACCCCAAGTGGAGCCCATATAACCCTTGCTGACATAGCGACTATTGGGATTGAAAATGGCCCAGCTGGGATCAAAAGCGAGAATGCTAGGCCTAATGGTTGGGTGTATATCGACATAGAAAATGTAGACATAGGCCATTATGTTACTGAAGCTATCAATGCCGTTAATCAAGACCTAAAACTACCTACAGGGTATTCGATTACATGGAGCGGACAATACGAATATATCCAAAGAGCAAAGGCCAAATTAAGTTATGTTATACCTTTAACGCTTGGGATAATTATTGTGCTTTTATATCTAAATTTTAAAAGCATTCCCCAAGTTGTCATGATTTTGGGAACACTGCCTTTTGCATTAACGGGCGGGATTTGGTTACTTTACATAGAAAACTTTAACTTTTCTGTTGCGGTAGGCGTTGGATTTATTGCTTTAGCAGGGGTAGCCGTAGAAATTGGGATCATAATGTTAACCTATTTAGATGCCAAATATACCCAACTATGTAAACACGCCACCACAAGCAAGCTAATTAAAGACAGCGCTTTAAAAAGTGCAGTAATTGAAGGTTCTGCCATGCGTATACGACCAGTTATGATGACATCAACCTCAATCATATTTGGTTTATTACCAGTCATGTATGGCACTGGTACAGGCTCTGAAATCATGAGCAGAATTGCAGCGCCTATGGTCGGAGGCATGATAAGTGCGTTAGTTTTAACACTCATAGTTTTGCCGGCAGTCTACTACTTATGGCGCTCAAATAGTTCTTAAGTGACTAAAGATTAGTTGCAAGCTATGAGCTTAGCTTTAATTAAGAGCTTAAAAATTACTTAGCCTTGTATTTATAATGACAAGGCTAAGCTCTTTGTTAAGTTTTAAGTAGAGTCAGTAATGGTGAACTATATATTCTGGGCACCATAATGTTACCTAATCTACAAATATTTAAGTTCCTATAATGTATATTAACTAGTCTGTCTTAGGGG
>NZ_SAIS01000018.1 GCF_004360155.1 Paraglaciecola marina
CCCTAATCCACATAATACTTAAGTTCCTATAATGTATATTATGTTAAATTGAATATATTCTACATCTTCCATAAATAACATAGAGATTAAGCAAACACACCTGCTAGTTAACGCTACAGTATTTGAAGTTGTCACAACATATTCTTGTTACTCTATGGTGACTTTGCACTATTAGGTTAATGTGTGACCACTGCTATCAATATCAGTTAGCTTAATTAATAAGAATAAAGCTTCTGACATTCCGTAAGAAAAGCATTACCATATATTTTAACTAACTCTTTATATTGTGGTGCTATGGAATTTGCATTTATTCTTCTTGCCTTTGCTTGTGGCTTTGGCGCAAAACTTTTAGGTTTACCCACACTTATAGGTTACTTAACGGCTGGGTTTGTTTTGAATTATTTGGGTTATCAATCCACTGATAACCTTCAAACTCTGGCGAACCTAGGCATCACTCTGATGTTATTTACAATTGGACTAAAACTAAACGTTAGAGATTTATTGAAAAAGGAAGTTTGGCTAGGAAGTATTTCTCACACCCTAGTTTGGGTCACCATAGTTAACCTATCTTTAGCTGGATTCACCTGGTTAGGGCTAGAGGTTTTTGCAGATCTAGACTTCAATACTCATTGTTTATTGGCATTTTCATTAAGTTTTAGTAGTACAGTTTGTATTGTAAAAATACTTGAAGAAAGCGGTGAAATTAAGACACGTCACGGTAAATTAGCTATTGGTGTCTTGGTTATGCAAGACATAGTAGCGGTACTTTTTCTGGTAATGGCGACAGGAAAAATCCCTTCAGTTTGGGCCCCTCTATTACTAGTTTTGTTTTTTATTAAGCCTATATGGGCAAAAATATTAGAAATAGTTGGCCATGGAGAGTTGCTAGTTTTAACTGGATTTATGTTGGCATTGGGTGGATATCAGTTATTTGAAATCGTAGGGATTAAAGGAGATTTAGGGGCTTTAATTGTGGGGATGATTATTGCAACTCACGTGAAATCTGCAGAAATGTCTAAGTCATTAATGGGATTTAAAGACCTGTTTTTAATAGGATTTTTCTTAACAATAGGGTTCAGTGCCCTACCCACTTTTGACTTGTTGATGACTGCTATCTTGCTTTGTCTATTTATACCCATAAAATTTATAATATTTTTTAAACTATTTCTAATGCTTCGCCTTAGAGCGCGAACAAGCTATTTAGCGAGTTTAGTCCTGTCTAATTACAGTGAATTTGGACTAATAGTTGTCGCATTACTAGTTAGCATTGGTTGGTTAACAGCGCAGTGGCTGGTAATTTTTGCGTTAGCGGTTTCTTTTTCATTTGTGATAACAGGCCTTATCTATAAGACTTCTCATAATCAGTATGCAAGGTATAAAGATCACCTAAAGAATTTTGAGAAGACAATACGCTTGAAAGAAGATGTTTACGTTCAGCCGACTGGGGCGCAAATAATAGTTGTGGGATTAGGGCGAGTTGGTAAGGGGGCCTATTCCTCTTTAACAAGTATTCTAGGAGATAAAGTGTGGGGAATGGATGCTGATCCAGTTAGGATTAGGAAGCTTGAAGATGAAGGTTTCCAAGCAATGGTAGGTGATGGTGAAGATGTCGACCTCTGGGAAAACATGGACCTTAGCCATGTAGAACTGGTATTACTGGCACTACCTTCTATTGAGGATATTTGTAATATTACCGAGCAATTGATGCATGCCAATTACAAAGGAAAGATTGCTTCAATAGCCCGTTATGAAGATGAAATTCAACCGCTACTTGATGCTGGCTCTGACAAAGTTTTTAACTTTTTTACAGAGGCAGGAATGGGGTTTGCTGAAGAAAGTTTACAGCTGATAAAACATAGTTCAAGACTCAACAAAGACTAATAACAAGAATCATTATCACTATATATACCATTGTTTTATAAAGGTTTTTTGTGATTTTGATTGGTGTTTTAAGTATCCACATACTATAATGTGTTCAACGGCAATATCTATGGACCAACTCTATGAAAGGTGACAAACAGGTAATCAGTGTACTTAATGAAGTATTAACCTTTGAATTAACTTCAATTAATCAATACTTTTTACACGCTAAAATGTACAAAAACTGGGGTTTTGAAAACCTAAGTAAATTTACCTACAAAAAATCAATTAAAGATATGAAGCAGGCCGATGAGTTGATCGAGCGCGTTTTATTTTTAGAAGGTGTTCCTAATTTACAGTTGTTAGGTAAGTTAATGATTGGAGAAGAAACCACTGAAATGCTGAGCTGTGATATGACTTTTCAACAATCTCAAATACCTTTATTAAAGAAAGCTATTAGCCAGTGTGAAGAACTCCAAGACTTTGTATCAAGAGATTTATTTGAAGGTATTTTAAAGTACGAAGAAGATCATATAGATTGGATAGAAACTCAACAATATCAGATTACGCATATGGGTATTGAAAATTATCTGCAAAGCCAGTTAGAGGAAGATTAATATGCTAGGTAAACAAATCATTATAGATAAACTCAACTCCCTACTGGCTTATGAGTTAGCAGCAATGGACCAATACTTTATCCACTCAGAAATGTATCAAGATTGGGGACTTACCAAGCTGTATGAACGTATCTCCCATGAATTTGATGATGAAAAAGGTCATGCAACTAAATTAATAGAACGTATGCTTTTTCTCGAGGGTATACCTGATATGACCAAGCGAGATGGGTTAGTTATAGGTACCGATGTTCCAAGCATGTTGGAAAGTGACTTAAGGGTTGAATATGTAGTTGCACAAGCCTTAAAAGATACCATTAGCCTTTGTGAGACAGAGCAAGATTACGTAACTCGAGATATGTTATTGGTATTATTGGACGATACTGAAATGGATCACGCACATTGGTTAGAGCAACAATTAGGGCTAATTAAACGGTTGGGCTTGTCTAATTATTTACAATCTCAAATGTAGTATTGTTTTACTAACCCCCTCCCCTAGGCCAGACTCTTGTTGAATCTGGCTTTTTAATTTCTGTGAGTTTCAAAGTTAAAAAACCATGATTGAGTCACTTTCTCTGTATTTTCAGTTTGTATAATAAGCTGCCATTTCATATCAGGCTCACTGCATGCACCTATAAACAATAGGCCATCGTAAGTAAAACTTGAGGAAATATGAGAAACATTTTCTAATATTACGGCTGTTTTACCCATATACATATTTATTCCCTGCACCCAAATTTGTTTGATTTTTAAACTATCACTTAAAGTTACTGTTAGCTTTAATTCTTCTTCTAGTTGGATGGGTTGCAAAAACTTAACAGATACGACTTCACTTTGAGTCTTCAACTCACATTGCGTTTTATTATCTAGGTTACATTGAGTGTTTGTTTTTAAGACAGAATTATTGCTTTGGCTAAACAAAAAGCCAATTACAACTAAAATTATAGCGACCGTGATCAATGTTCTTGTAAAAAAGGTGGGACTCACAATTTCTCAGCAGGTAAACTAACAGGATATTTAGTGTGATGAAAAAAAAGAAGACTGGCAAGCTCGTTTTATCTTTCTTTTTGCTCATTAAATCCCTAGAATATTTAGGGTTATGGATCATATTAAGCTAAATATCAATTGCTTAGCTAATTGGGCAAATATCAGACTATGCTGTATTTTATTTGTAATAATTCAGTAAATTTTATGTTAACAGAGTGGAAGATTCATTAAATGAGTGAAGCTATTCAAGTACATCCCGAATATAACTATAAAGTAATTCGGCAGTTTGCGGTGATGACCGTAGTGTGGGGCATTATAGGCATGGCAATGGGTGTGTTTATTGCTGCTCAACTTTATTGGCCTGCGTTAAACTTCGATACGCCTTGGTTAACCTTTTCTAGGTTAAGGCCATTACATACTAATGCTGTTATTTTCGCTTTTGGTGGGTGTGCATTGTTCGCTACATCTTTATATGTGGTTCAACGAACATCTAATGTAAGGTTATTCAGCGATAAGCTGGCTACATTTACTTTTTGGGGATGGCAAGCGGTTATTGTTTTAGCCGTGATTACACTTCCTATGGGTCTTACAAGTTCAAAAGAGTATGCAGAGCTTGAGTGGCCAATTGATATTCTTTTAGCATTAGTTTGGGTGTCCTATATAATCAATTTCTTCGGAACCATGGTTATTCGTAAGGTTTCTCATATCTATGTAGCGAACTGGTTCTTTGGTGCTTTCATGATCACCGTTGCTGTTTTGCATATTGCTAATAGCATGGTTATCCCCGTTTCATTAACTAAGTCCTACTCGATTTATGCCGGTGCTGTAGATGCCATGATTCAATGGTGGTACGGACATAATGCAGTTGGATTCTTCTTAACTGCTGGCTTCTTAGGCATGATGTATTATTTTGTACCTAAACAAGCTGGGCGCCCTGTTTATTCATACCGCCTATCAGTAGTGCATTTCTGGGCGCTTATTTCATTATACATTTGGGCTGGTCCTCACCACTTACACTACACTGCCCTTCCTGACTGGACACAGTCTTTAGGTATGGCAATGTCTATCATTCTATTTGTTCCATCTTGGGGTGGCATGATCAACGGCATCATGACGTTATCTGGCGCATGGCATAAATTACGAACCGATCCAATTTTGCGATTTTTAGTGGTTTCTTTGTCTTTCTACGGTATGTCTACCTTCGAAGGGCCAATGATGGCTATTAAGACTGTTAACGCATTATCACATTATACTGATTGGACTGTTGGTCACGTACACTCAGGTGCCCTAGGTTGGGTTGCTATGGTGTCAATTGGTTCTATATATCACCTAATCCCTGTGTTATTTGATAAGCCTAGAATGTATAGCATTAAGTTAATCAATGTACATTTCTGGTTCGCTACTGTGGGTGTGGTTTTATATATAGTAGCTATGTGGATGTCAGGTGTACTTCAGGGGTTAATGTGGCGTGCGATTAATGACGACGGTACGCTAACCTATAGTTTTGTAGAATCTCTTGAAGCATCAAAACCATTCTACTTTGTTCGATTCTTAGGTGGAGTTTTAGTAGTGATTGGTATGTTGATCATGGCCTACAACGTCTACAGAACGATTAAAAGTGATAGTAAAGAACAGGCGGTAGAGCCTGAAGCGCAAGCGGTGTAAGGAAGTCTATCGATGAAAAATGCACATGAAATAATTGAAAAAAATGTCGGGCTTATGGCCATTCTTATATTAGTTGCGATTAGTTTAGGAGGGATGGCACAAATAACACCGCTTATGTTCCAACAACAAACTATGACGCCAGTGGATGGCTTAACACCTTATACCCCTTTGCAGATGGAAGGGCGTGATATTTTCATTCGTGAAGGATGTGTAGGTTGTCACAGCCAAATGATCCGTCCTTTTAGGGCTGAAACGGAGCGTTATGGTCACTATTCAGTTGCTGGTGAATCAGTTTGGGAGCACCCATTTTTATGGGGTTCAAAACGAACTGGTCCTGATTTAGCGCGTGTTGGTGGTCGCTATAGTGATGCGTGGCATCAAGTTCACCTAATCAACCCTAGAGATGTGGTTCCCGCTTCTAACATGCCCGGATTTCCTTGGTTAATGGAAAACACCTTAGACGGGGAATTAACAGCGAAAAAGCTATCAGTATTTAGAGACTTTGGTGTTCCTTATACAGATGAAGACATTGCTGGTGCGAAAGACGCGGTTAAAGGCAAAACAGAAATGGAAGCATTAATTTCATACTTACAATCACTTGGCACGGCGTTGAAATAATATGGATTACGCAACGAGTGGCAGTATCTATACAGTTTTAGTGTTTGTTTGTTTTATAGGAATCGTTTGGTGGGCATACAGTAAAAAATCAAAAGCAGGCTTTGATGAAGCAGAAAAGCTAATTTTTGATGATGAACCCCAACAAAATAATCGGGAGTCTAAAGTAGATGAGTAGTTTTTGGAGTATCTGGATTTCAGTTATAACACTGGGGTCAATTTTAGGTTGTTTTCTATTGTTACGCTGGTGTCTGTCTAATCAAACGGGCGTTAAAGAGGGCGACGATATGCATCATGAATTTGATGGCATTATCGAAATTAACAATCAACTTCCTAAATGGTGGACGTACTTATTTTACATATGTATCGCTTGGGGATTAATTTATTTAGTTTTATACCCTGGTTTAGGTAACTTTAAAGGTTTATTGAATTGGCAGAGTTCTAATCAGAAAATTCTATCTTTGGAAGAGTCTAGAGCCGCAATTGAACTTGTTAAAGATAATGGTGTAATTAGCCAATATGATAGAGAAGTTGCATTTGCTAACGAGCTTTACGCTCCTATCTTTGACGGCTATTACAAACAGCCGATTACAGATTTAGCGAAGGATCCTGAAGCTCTTAAAATAGGGCAACGATTATTTAGTCAAAATTGTTCACAGTGTCATGGGTCAGATGCACGTGGTCAACGAGGGTTCCCTAACCTAACAGATGACGATTGGCTGTATGGTGGTACACCTGAAAAAATCACTGAAACCCTCATCAATGGTAGGCAAGCGCTAATGCCAGCCCAGCTAGATGCTATGGGTGAACAAGGTATAAAAGAACTAGTTTCTTATGTACTTAGCCTTAGTAACAGACCAGAGCTAGACCAAGATTTGGTTGAAGCCGGTGAAGCTAGGTTTGCAATTTGTGCTGCATGTCATGGCCAAGATGGTAAAGGTAATTACGCTTTTGGTGCCCCTAACCTAACCGATCAAACATGGTTGTATGGTGGTACAGAGAAAACAATTACTGAAACCTTAACCTACGGTAGAAATGGTGTAATGCCATCGTTTAAAAATACCTTAGGTGAAAAGAAAATCCATTTAGTCGCTGCATATGTATATAGTTTGTCTCAAGACAAATAGACACAATCAGTTATAATGAGAGCCCCTGCCTATGCAGGGGCTTTTTATTTTGTAAATTAAACTTAGAGCACCCCAACTAGATGCAATCAACACCTTCAAAGATTTGGTATAAGCAATTTTGGCCCTGGTTTTTAATATTTGTTCCTTTAACGTCAATGGTCTTAAGTTTTACTATGATGAGATTGGCTTTTAATTCTGAGGACAGCATGGTAGTTGATGACTATTATAAAGAAGGTAAAGGCATCAATTTAAAGTTTCAAAAGGTACAAAAAGCCAAAGACCTCAATATTCAAACATCGGTTAAGGTTTCTTCTGAATATGTAGCTATTAGCTTTGTATCTGGGGCACCTACTAAAGGGGAAGTGTTAACACTTAACTTTTTTCACTCTACCCAGGATTTCAAGGATTTTTCTGTAACTTTGTTAAGAGATGCAAAAGGCGTATTTCGCGCACCTCTAGAGACAGACATATCTGGAAAATGGCAAATTAGTCTACAGCCATTAGATGAAGACTGGAAAATTCAAAAAGTAGTTTCCCTCCCTAAAGCGCAAGCTTTTGAGTTGAACCCTTAGTTTCATGGAAATAAAGTGTTTCCACTGTGGGCTAGCTGTTCCAGCTGGCTCTCATTATCAAACAAAAGTATTGAATAAACCCCAACACTTTTGTTGCCCTGGGTGTTTAGCCGTGGCTGAATCAATAGTAGAAAACGGTCTGGAGGACTATTATCACTACCGTAGCGAGTTTGCTGAAAAAGCATCTGAAAATGACGAAGACTTACTTGAAAAATTATCTGTATTTGATGATGACCTAATACTTAGCGAATTTGTTGGTAAAAACAATAGTACCCATGAAATTCAATTAACCATAAGTGGTATAAATTGCGCGGCATGTGGCTGGCTAATAGAAAAACAACTTTCAAAGCTAAAAGGCATAATGCAGGTTGCTGTGAATGTATCAGCAAGGCGGGCAACAGTCAGTTGGGACAGTGACTTACTGCAATTAAGCGCAATCTTAAAACACATAGAAAACATTGGCTATCACGCCAAGCCCTTTCAACCAGAACAACACGAAGCTTCATACAAGCAAGAAAACCAAGCATTTCTTAAAAAACTAGGTCTAGCCGGTTTAATGACTATGCAGGTCATGATGTTAAATATAGGCGTATTTTTCGATTTATTTGGGCATATAGACGAACAAACAAAGCAATATTTTAATTGGGTGAGTTTGTTATTAACGACCCCAGTATTACTGTATTCAGCATCAGGGTTTTACTCAGGAGCGCTAAGAGCTCTTAAAGCTAAATCTGTCAATATGGATGTTCCAGTTAGCTTAGCTTTGTCATTAACTTATTTATCTAGTGTCCTTGCAACCTTTCAAAACACAGGGCAAACCTATTTTGAATCACTGAGTATGTTTGTATTCCTGTTACTGATAAGCCGATATTTGGAGCATGGCGCACGTTATAAAGCATCACAATTATCCGCTAACATGCTTGAATATATGCCGACTATGGCCAATTTAGTCGAGAACAAACAAGTACACCCAGTACTGGCCAAATCTTTAAAATTAGAGCAGTTAGTGTTAGTTAAAGCCGGCGATCTGGTTCCCATTGATGGGACAATAGTTGAAGGGCAAGGACAGCTAGACGAAGCCTTATTAACTGGTGAATTCGAACTAGTTAGTAAAACAAAAGGTGAAAAGGTTTATGCAGGTACGGTTAATCAATTAGGTACATTAACGATTAAAGTCACCAGTACTTTAAAGCATTCAGTATTAAACCAAATCAACCAACTACAAAGTCAAGCCTTGGCCAATAAACCGAAGATAGCTGGAATAGCGGACCGATTTTCTCAATATTTTGTAGCAGTAGTATTATTAACTTCAGCTATTACTTATCTAGTTTGGCACCAAATTAGCCCAGAAGAAGCACTATGGCATATGATAGCTGTGCTAATAGCAACTTGCCCTTGTGCCTTAGGCCTAGCAACACCCTCGGCTTTGTCTTGTGCTGTAGCCCATTTAAATGGTAAAGGTATTTTGTTAAAACGAGCCGACGCACTAGAACAAATATCAAATGTAGACTGGGTGGCATTCGACAAAACTGGCACCTTAACAGAAGGAAAGTTTTCACTAAGTCAATGTGTAAACAATATCGATAAACGAGATGAGCACTGGCTTCAAGTTGCAGCTTGTTTAGAGCAGTATTCTGAACATCCAATAGCTAAAGCATTCGAAGATATTCAATGCCCCTACCCTGTAGTAAATTTTTCAACAGTAATTGGTAAAGGCATTCAAGGAACAATCAATAATATTCAATATAAATTAGGCTCTGAACTGTACATGGAACAAGAGATACCAAAGCCATTGCAGATATGTAACGTATTTCTACAAGCCAACAATCGAGTACTTTGTGGCTTTGCATTAGCTGATAAAATTCGTCCAAGCACCACTGCTATTTTAGAAACATTTAAGGATAAAAAGGTGACCTTGATTAGTGGCGACGCTGAACCAATGGTGTACGCTATTGCCAAGCAATTACATATCCCTAATTGGTTGTCTAAACACACACCAGAGCAAAAGTTAGGCGTGATTAAAAAAGCTCAGAAAGATGGGTATACCGTTCTAATGGTGGGCGATGGTATCAATGATGCGCCAGTATTAGCTCAAGCCAATGTATCAGTTACTTTAGGAGTAAGCTCTGACCTAGCCAAATCTTCGGCTGATGTAGTGCTGCTAGATAACTCTTTAGATAAAATTAACGTAGTTTTTAATATAGCCAAACGTTGTAAAAATAAAATCAAGCAAAATATAGGCTGGGCCATAGGGTATAATATTTTGGTATTACCACTAGCAGTCTCTGGAGTATTAACGCCTTGGATGGCTGTCATTGGTATGTCTCTTAGTTCCTTAATTGTGGTAATCAATTCAATTAGACTTTTAAAGTAATGGAAGGTGTTTCGTGAGTATTATTTATGTGTTGATCCCCATCGCTATTTTATTAGTCTGTATAGCAGTATTCGTGTTTTTTTGGGCTGTCAAATCAAATCAATTTGATGACTTAGAAAGGCACGGCAGTAGCATCTTGTTTGACGATGACCTACCCAAACATAAGCAAAACTCAACTCCCCCTACTCCAGAAAAACATGAATGATCTATCGTTTATTTCTGCCTTAATAATTGGTCTGGCAGGAGGTATTCATTGTGTGGGTATGTGCGGTGGTATTGTAGGGGCGTTTTCTTACGCTATTCCGAAAGGTGCATCTACGCAGCTGTATGCCTTTACTTATAATATAGGTAGAGTAACTAGTTATACTGTCGCTGGTGCGTTAACCGGATGGTTAGGTAAAATGGTATCTCAACAAGTTGATCAAGGGATAGTGATTCTGCAGTTTCTAAGTAGTGTGTTCTTAGTCATATTGGCTTTATATATTGCAGGTTGGTGGCAAGGTTTAACTAAAGTTGAAGCTGTTGGCAGCCTATTTTGGAAGTTTCTACGCCCCTGGTCAAAGAAAATATTACCCTTCAAAAGTCCGTTACAAGCATTACCTTATGGGGCTATTTGGGGGTGGTTACCCTGTGGTTTAGTATACTCAGTTCTTACTTGGTCTTTAGCCAGTGGCTCAGCCATAAACGGAGCAAAAATTATGTTAGGTTTTGGGTTAGGCACTTTACCCATCATGTTCTTGATGTCCTTAGGGTTTGAAAGATCTAAGACCTATTTACAGCTACCGGTTACCAAAAAAGTGATAGGGGTATTATTGCTAATGTTTGCAGCTTTTCAAATGTATCTAACATTTCAAAATTCCTTAAAGTAAACATCTCAACTTTATTATTAAACCAAGCGTTAACTTACTGGTTGACAGAATTTAAATTATCTTCATAAACTGAGAAGGCGTTAACTTTTTAAATTTAAGAGGTAAGCCAATGCAATACAATAAAATTTTAGCTGTAATTGAAGCAGATTCTTCACAACAAAAATCCCTCTCCAGAGCCCTTGAAATTGCACGAATGAACCAAGCAAGTATAACTGCCTTCCTATGTATTTATGATTTTTCCTATGAAATGACAACTATGTTGTCTATGGATGAGCGGGAAAATATGCGACAGGCTGTAGTTGACGATAAAACTGATTGGCTTAAAAATTTAGTAGCTAAAACCATAGGACGAGAATTTATTGATATTAATGTTAAAATAGTTTGGCATAACCGTCCCTACGAAAGCATCATTCGAGAAGTATTAGAAAATGGCTATGATTTAATAGTTAAAGGGACGCAACATCACGATACCTTGGAATCTGTTATTTTTACTCCTACAGATTGGCATATTATGCGTAAAGCCCCTGTCCCTGTGCTATTAGTTAAAGAACACGATTGGCCTATAGGTGGTAAAATAATCGCCGCTATCAATGCGGGGGCTAACGATGCAGACCATTTATCTCTTAATGAACAGGTCACCAAGCATGCAAATAGCTTTGGAAGTTTATTAGCTTCAGATGTCCATTTGGTTAACGCTTATCCAAGTACACCACTTAATATTGTTATGACAATTCCAGACTTTGATCCGGTAACACACCAAGAAACTGTCAAAGAACACCATAAATTATCACTTCAAACCCATGGAAAAGAATATCAAATCTCTACTGAGTTTTGCCATGTAGCTATGGGGTTACCCGAAGACGTCATTCCAGGCTACGCCTCGAAGCTTGATGCAGAATTAGTGGTTCTGGGGACAGTGGGTAGGCAAGGGATTTCTGCAGCACTTATAGGGAATACTGCTGAACATGTAATAGATAAGCTAAATTGTGATGTATTAGCCATTAAGCCTGACGGATTTATTTCTCCGATAAAATTATCTTAACCAATTTTAAGTGGTCTATTTGTTGCCTTGCCTATCAATGATAATCAAGGCCTCTTTAAAACTTCCATTGTTTCAAAGCCTACCCCTTAGACAGCCAATCAATATAGGGTATAATTTGCGGATAATCGCCTAGCCACAAACTTTCAGTTTATTTAAGTAAGATAACCATGAGTCATATGTCTAACCAAGATCTAAAACCAAACGCTCCTAAAATTCGCAAACGTATCAGGCATTTTACCGGTAAGGCCATAGCTGATTTTAGTATGATTGAAGAAGGCGACAAAGTTATGGTTTGTCTGTCTGGTGGTAAAGACAGCTACACCATGTTGGACGTACTTCTCTATAAACAAAAAGTCGCACCGATTTCATTTAGTATAGTGGCAGTTAATTTAGATCAAAAACAACCAGGATTCCCCGAACATATCTTGCCAAAGTATTTAACTAAGTTAGGGGTAGACTTTGAAATCGTTGAAGAAGACACCTACTCCATTGTGGTCGACAAAGTACCAGAGGGTAAAACAACTTGTGCTTTATGTTCACGTTTACGCAGAGGCATTTTGTATAAAACAGCAAGTCGTTTAGGAGCGACAAAAATAGCACTAGGTCACCATAGAGACGACATGTTAGAGACGCTGATGTTAAATATGTTTTATGGTGGACAGTTAAAATCAATGCCTCCTAAACTAGTAAGTGATGACGGCAAACATATAGTAATTAGGCCTTTAGCATACTGTGCAGAGCAAGATATTGCTGAGTATTCAGCTAACATGGGCTTTCCTATTATTCCCTGTAATTTATGTGGCTCCCAAGAAAACTTACAACGTAAAAAAATCAAAGGCATGCTCCAAGACTGGCAGCAACGCTTTCCTGGCCGTATAGAAAATATGGCTAGAGCCTTACAAAATGTGGTGCCATCTCACCTAGCAGATAATCACCTTTTTGCATTTGAAAGCTTAAGTACTCAAGATACTCCTTATGAAAATGGAGATATTGGATTTGATGAGCCAGAGGTTAAAAACGACACTGTGACATCTGAAGCCAAGCAGTCAATCAATATAGTCACTCCACTAGCAGTAACCAACCTCTAAGGAACGTATCATGAAAATTGGATTAGCTTTGGGGAGCGGTGCAGCTCGAGGGTGGGCACACATTGGTGTGATAAAAGCCTTAGAAGAAATGGGTATCAAAATTGATATAGTAACGGGCTGCTCTATAGGCTCTTATGTTGGAGCGGCTTATGCTTCAGGTAAATTACCTGAGTTAGCCGAGTGGGTAGAAAGCCTAACAGAATGGCAGGTGTTTTCTTTAATGGGGGTGGGCTTTCACAAAGGCGGTTTGATGAGTGGCCAAAAGGTATTTACGGCCCTTGAAGAAAATTTCAGCTGTGAAACATTCGAGCAACTAGATATGCCATTTGGGGCTGTTGCTACCGATTTATATAGTGGTAGAGAAGTTAACTTTTTATCTGGTTCAATTGCGAGCGCAGTTAGAGCCTCATGCTCTATACCTGGCTTATTTCCGCCAAGTTTACATGAAAACCGGTGGTTAGTAGATGGTGGGGTGGTCAACCCTGTTCCTGTTAATATGTGTAGGATGCTAGGAGCTGACTTTGTCATTGCAGTTAACCTAAGTGCAGACTTTAGGCCCCAATCATTGGTAAACCGAGAAATAGATCACGGCAATAACCAAAAGAAAACTTCAGACTTTTTTAAACGTAGCCATAAACAGATTCAACAGTGGTTTAAGAAAGACTCTAATACCTCAGAAGTGGTAGAAGAGCCTTTGATAAAAGAAGCAGTAGATGAAGATGATGAGCCTTGCCTTACACAAGAATGTCTCGATATGTTAGAGCCTGCTCTGGAAAAACAACAAGAAGACGATCAAGACTCACAAACTAAAGTGCCTGCTCCGCCAGCGCCGTCAATTATCAACGCGATGACGGGTTCTCTAGATATACTATCTGCAAGAGTAACCCGTTCTAGACTTGCTGGAGACCCCCCAGATATCTTAATTGAGCCCCAGCTTAGAGATTTTGGCATGATGGAGTTTTACCGCGCCAAAGAACTAATTTCAGAGGGCCATGGCAGTGTAGAACGTATCGCAGCTCAAATTAAATATCATCTTAGTTTAGATGAGGCTAAGTAAACTCAGAGCTGGAAAATATTAAACACTAATTAATTACTAGGCATTACGTTTCAAGCACTGAGGTTAATAATTATTTCTCTACTAAAGCGGTAATACGTATAGGCTTGATTGGAAGATTGAAATTTTTAGCATTCTTTATATCTTCGCTATTTAGGATTAGTCGATTACCTTGCTGTAAACCAAGCTCAGAATTAAAAGGCTTTGAGTTAACGTCAAAATGAAAAACTAACCCTTTTACTGCAGGCATCATAAAAGATAGGAAGCCACCCATATCATCAAAAAAAGCAGTATATTGTTTTAACAAATAGTCCAGCTCATCTTGGGGGTAATGCATTTTTAAATATTGAGGTTTAGTCTCTAGCTGCACAGAAATATCACACTGATTAGCTTGATCGTTAATGTCTAGTACAACTATCGCCTTAGCCATTTTCAAAATTTTATCGGTCGGTACCGTAAATCTATAATTAGCCTCAACGACTAAAGGTAATGTTTGTTTCTGAGTAACTATTTGTGCAGAGGAAATTTTACAGAGACGATTATCTGCTATGTGTTGAAAACCAAAAGCAAACCTTAACGCTTGAGTATCATCACTTTGAAGTTTTTTGACATGACTATAGAAGCTCGCATATTCAACTTCTAAGGGCTCGCCATACGAAAACGAACTGAAAACCATAAGCATAATTAAAATGTTTACTTTCACTGTTGTAACCCCATGTGTTTTTTATTAACTCTTAACATATCAAGCAACTCATCAATGTACTCTTGGCCTCGCTCAGAATAGGAGATTAAGCCATTAGCTAACACGTCTGCAGTTACTGGCTTATTATTTGTGTGACACGCTAATCTCAAAGCTCTAAGTTCTTCATAGGCATATAACCTATTGATATTACGCATGTAAGTCATCACAGCATGGGACAAATCACTAAACTTAGCGACCTCATGAACTGCACCTTCAATACGCTGTTTAGGAACAAAACCACACCCCTCTTTAAAACACCACAAACCAAAAAAGTTATAGCCCTGCCTTGCAAACCTAGAGGTGCCCCACCCAGACTCGATCGCTCCTTGAACTAATACTAATGCCTCAGGAATGACATCAATTTTAATTTTTAACTCATCAAATACTGCATCATTTAAGGTTTCGAATTGCACCGTATACTTGTTTACCAAGTATTCAAATACTGCCTTTTGGGACTTATTAAAAGTTTTACCTGATTTATGTACATCAAATAAGGTTATGACTGCTTGTCGTTCAATTGTAATTATGGTGTTTTGACGTTTAACTTCAGGTAATAAATAAGCAAAGAATGCCTTCTTTTTATCGATAACATTTTCATAGGTATTGAAATCAGGAACAGGATCTTTATCTGACTCTAAGACTGGAATATCAAAGGCCTTGAGGTTGACAACAAGATGACTTTTTTTATCAATATGGTTTTGTTGGGTAACGACAATAAACGTTACGACCAACAGCAATATCACTAGTGCTGATAACAAGTTTTTAAGCATTAAAAATAGATTCCTGTTTTGCTGTGTTGTCGCCCACTTTGACAGTTACACCAAATAGTTCGCGATAAAGCACGCCTTTTAAATTAAAATAAAAAGGTATTAACCATATATAGGCAACACCCAAAGTCAGCATACCCAATAAAAACAGTGCCAAAGAGCCTAGATAGAAAAGGCTTAAACTCGGCCAGTGGTGATTAAAAACTTTAAAAGATTGAATGATAGTGTCTTTAGGTGCTAATTTTTTTTCAATTAGTAACATCATTGAGAACCCAGTAGCCATGCCTAGATAAACGGTAGTCGCAACCCCAACAAACAAGCCAGCTAATGATAGTACTTGTCCAGCTACATCTACTAATATAGCCAACAAAAGAGCTAAAAGAATAATTACAAATGAACCAAATGCTCGCTTTAGTAAAGGGAAAAATGCAGGTTTATGACCCACACTACGAGACATACCAAGCCATAACATTGCGGCAATAATAGGCGCCGTAATCACCACAAAAATCAACTCCATAGTGACTTGCGTTCTCGGTGAAATCATAGTCATATCTGTCACCCCAAGTATATTTTGTACCGCCCAAACAAAGGCCATAACAATAAACAACATTAACATTACACCTTGCATAACTTCTGTTTTGCCTTTTTTAGACAGCTCCCAAGCTTCAACAATTAATGCTTTTAATTCTATTCGAGTTTCGCCATTAATGGATTTCTCATAGCTCCCACCGACCACTTTGAACTCTTCTTGTTTCACTCATCACCTACTTAACATTAAAAATTATACATTTAAGGTAAAACTAAGCTTACCGCTAAAAGAATTAAAACCGCTCCCATGACACGGTCAAACCAATACCCTTTTGAACCTATAAAAGCGCGGACCTTATCTGAACTTAAAATCACCGACAGAAAACAAAACCAAAGCGCAGTAGCAATAGCCAGATATAAGCCATATGCTAATTTGACTACATTTGGAGTGTCAGCAGATACAACGACAGCAAAAATAGATAAAAAGAATAGGGTCGCTTTTGGATTAAGCCCATTAGTTAGAAAGCCAATCATAAACGCTTTTTTGTCTGAAATCAGGACTTCACTGGCGCCACTAACCGAACTACTGTCTTTAGGGGGGGCGGGACTGCGAATTGCTCCCCAACCAATATAAAGCAAGTATGCGGCAGCAATATAACTGATGATTTTAAATAAGTCTGGATTCGCTTTAATTAACAAGCCGATCCCTAATAGTGAATAGATCACATGTACCAGAATGCCAACGCCAACGCCTAGGCTAGTAATTAACGCTAAGCGACGTCCGTAACGAATGCTATGCTTTAAAACAATAGCGAAATCTGGACCAGGGCTAGCCACCGCAAGAATATGTACACTTGCAATCGTTAAAAATTCTAACCAGTTGTTTTCTACATACTCCAACAACTCAATAACCTTCTAGCAATGTATCAACAAACTGTGTCACAACTTGGGTAGCGGAACCATAATTCTTTTCTGAAAACTGATTAACACCGTCACTCGGCTCTAGATTTAATTCAACACTGTGTACCTGATAATGACTAGCTAAATTTACAAATCCCGCGGCGGGATATACCGTGCCGGACGTGCCGATCGATATAAATAGATCAGCATCACGGAGTAATGATTCAATACGCTCCATATGCATTGGTATTTCACCAAACCAAACGATATCGGGGCGCATGGCACTGCTGGGTTGACAACATTTACACTGAGTAGAGCCGTCTATATCATTAAAAGCTTCGGCATTCTTACCAGACTGAATACACCTAGCAGATAACAAACTGCCATGCATATGTATGACATTTTTACTGCCAGCCCTTTGATGCAAGTTATCAACGTTTTGCGTAACCACCCAGAGGTTGTCAGCTAATTTCGCTTCTAGTTTAGCCAAGGCATAATGAGCCATGTTAGGTTTTACTTCTTTGCTTAATAATTGTTTACGCCTTTCGTTGTAAAAGCGATACACCAAGCTGGGGTTGTCACTGAAACCTTCTGGAGTGGCGACTTCATAAACTGAATGGTTTTCCCATAATCCATCATGATCTCTAAATGTTCTCAAACCTGATTCAGCAGAAATTCCTGCCCCTGTCAGTACGACAACCTTTAACGATGAAAGATCATCAGGTAATGAAAAATTAGATAACATGATAGTTTCGTTTTGATATGAATGAATAACGGGCGCATTATCCTTTTTAATGCCTGAACTGGCTAGTAGAAATTCGTTTAATGCTAGTTCGATGAGATACCACAACCTTTCAATACAATATGCGTGATGGACTGGACAATGCTTTCGAAATGTTCTTCGTTGAGTTGCTCTACATTTAGTGCTGCCACTACTTGAACATTAAAATCTGCATAGTGTTGGGTAGCTCCCCAGATTAAAAACAATAAATGATAAGGGTTGATATCATCCATTAAACCGTTTTTTATCCATGTCTTTATAACCTTTACCTTTTGTTCTAACCACAAAGTAAAGTCAGAAGACAAGTAAGACTCAAGGGCATCAGCACCATGAATAATTTCACTTGCAAATATTCGTGAGCCTTCAGGATCTTCCATTGAGTATTTTACTTTAGAGCGTATATAACTCGACAAAGCCACTTTGGGGTCGTCACAATCCGTAAAAGAATCAAAGTTTTTATTCCATGTAGTGACAATATCAGTAAGCACTACCTTGTAAAGCTCATCTTTATTAGCAAAATAATAATGTATGTTTGCTCTGGGTATATGGGCTCGCTCTGCAATTCTTTTAATAGAAGCCCCTTTGAAACCAAAGGTCACAAATTCTTTTTTTGCAGCATCCAGAATGATGGCAACGTTCTTTTTACGAACATTGCCTACATCGTCTGGACTATTGAGGCTAGTGTTAACTGTCATCAAGTTAGTTAATACCGGCAATCAATGACCTTGCAAGAACCGACATTGTGTTCAACTTGCCAGTAATTTAGCTTTGAGCTCTTTTCGTCTTTGATGTAACAATGGCTCGGTATAACCACTAGGTTGCTCTTTGCCTTTGAAAATCAAATCGATGGCTGCCTGAAACGCGACACTTCCTTCAAAGTTATCAGCCATAGGAATGTAGCTAGTATCACCGACATTTTGAGCATCAACAACAACAGCCATTTTCTTAAGGCTTGCCATAACTTGTTCTTCATTTAACAAACCATGATGTAACCAATTACAAATATGTTGGCTGGAAATTCGTAATGTAGCTCTATCTTCCATGCGTCCGACGTTTTCAATATCTGGCACCTTAGAGCACCCTACACCTTGGTCAACCCAACGAACCACGTAACCTAATAATCCTTGCACATTATTATCCAGTTCATGTTGTCGCTCTTGTATCGATACTGAATCTGGGTCATTCAGCAATGGGATTGTCAAAAGCTCATCTAACTGATTATCGGCCTCTCCCCCTAATGATGCTAAAAGTTTATCTTGTACATCTGCAACGTTTACCTGGTGATAGTGCATGACATGTAATGTTGCTGCTGTCGGTGAAGGTACCCAAGCACAACTCGCACCTGATTTAGGGTGGCCTATTTTAGCTTCCATCATGGCTGACATTTCATCTGGAATAGCCCACATCCCCTTACCTATCTGGGCTTTACCTTTTAAGCCTGCTGCTAAGCCAATTAACACATTGCGGCTTTCATAAGCGCCAATCCAAGCTTCATTTTTCATTAACTCTTTACGGGCCATAGGGCCTGCTAACATTGAAGTATGAATTTCATCACCGGTTCTGTCTAAAAACCCTGTATTGATAAACGCCACTCGGCTACTAGCAGCACGTATGCATTCTTTCAAATTAGCTGAGGTACGTCGTTCCTCGTCCATAATTCCCATCTTTATGGTGTTGGCTGGCAAGCTCAGTTTATTTTCTATGGTGCTAAACAGTTCATCAGTAAATGCCACTTCTGTGGGGCCATGCATTTTAGGTTTTACTATATAGATACTTTTCTCTTTAGAATTCACATACTGTGATGAGCCATTTAGATCATGCAGTGAAATCAAACTTGTAATAATACCATCTAAAATCCCCTCAGGTACTTCCTCACCATCGCGTGTCAATACTGCATCTGTGGTCATCAGATGACCAACGTTACGGATAAACTGTAAGCTACGTCCTGATAGGCTAAATGTTTCTTCATCGACGGTGAGGTACTCTCGGTCTGGATTAAGTGAGCGAACTATCTCTTTTCCGCCTTTAACAAGCTTTTCGGTTAAGTCCCCTTTCATTAAGCCCAGCCAATTACGGTAAACTGCTGTTTTATCTTCTCCATCAACCGCAGCAATTGAATCTTCACAATCTTGAATGGTACTTAATGCTGACTCTAAGACAATATCTTTAACTTGAGCTAAGTCTGTTTTACCGATGGGACTATTGGCGTCAATTTGTATTTCAATATGTAAACCATTATTCATGCACAAAATAGCCGTAGGACTGGCTAAAGTGCCTGTAAAGCCAACGAATTGCTCAGGCTTTGCTAGAGCGCTTTTTGAGCCCAACTGAAGCTCTACAACTAGCTGTTTATCTTTTATAAGATAACGAGTGGCATCTTTGTGAGAGCCTGATTCTAAGGGCAAGCTTTGATCTAAGAACTCACGTCCATATGCTACGACTTTAGCGCCTCTAATAGGATCATAGCCCTTGTTAGTACTTTCTTGCTCATCCACTATTATGTCAGAACCATACAAAGCATCGTAAAGGCTCCCCCACCTTGCATTTGCAGCATTTAAGGCAAATCTAGCGTTCATTAAAGGCACCACCAATTGCGGGCCAGAAATTAATGCAACTTCGGCATCTACCTTATCAGTAGTAATTTGAAAGTCTTCGCATTCAGGTACTATATAACCTATTTCACTTAGAAAACTTTTGTAGGACTCATGATTAAACGGGCTGTTTTCGGGAACCTCATGCCAAGCATCGATTTGCGCCTGAAGCTGTTCTCGGGTCTTCAGCAAAGCATGGTTCTTTGGAGCAAATTCGTCCATTACATCGGCCAAAGATTTCCAAAAGTTTTTACTGTCTATATCTAAACCAGGAAGTACCTCTTCATTTACCAACTTATGTAAACATTCAGCAACTTGATAGCCATGTTCAATAACTCGTTCATTCATTTTTTATTTTCCTGTATATCTAAGTAAACTATTATCATTTGTTTGTACCTCAAATGGCTATTACCAAGGCTCAATCACAATTGCCCCATCTAAGGAAACCACATCACAGTTATGGCCTTCTCCCCCTCTGTCTACCACTAAAAAGTCGCTTACTTGATTTAATGCTAAACAATAGTGATGCCAAGTACCTTTATGGTAATTAACCCCTTGGTCTGCGCGGGCTAAAAACACTTCAATTTTATCGGTATCTAACTCACCTTTTGGGGCAACGACCACCAAATATGGTGCTGTACCCATAGGTATGAATGCTTGGCTAGACAATGGATGCCGTTCCATCATTTTGATGGCAATAGGCTGTGCTAATGGCGTT
Organism: Paraglaciecola marina; assembly: GCF_004360155.1. Classification (GTDB taxonomy): domain Bacteria; phylum Pseudomonadota; class Gammaproteobacteria; order Enterobacterales; family Alteromonadaceae; genus Paraglaciecola; species Paraglaciecola marina. The sequence continues at coordinate 20,895 of NZ_SAIS01000018.1, forward strand.
GACCTAAATATATTAATCAGGGTTCTGCCATTGTTTTCAGTTACATCAACGTCTGCTAAGTCATGATATCTTTGAGTATACCCATCATTAATACTGAAGTTATTCGAATCTGAATTCACTTCAATAACATCTCCAAAAGCCGCAAAAGCTTCTCTGGTTAATGCTTTTGGCTTTACTAAAATATTGTCCATTAAACCTCCCCCTTCCGTGAATTAAGCTGCTGGTTTTCCGAAGACTCTCATACGGGAAATGCCGCCGTCCGGGAAAATACTCAAGCGCACATGTGTGAAAGACTGGCTTGGTTGATTCAATATTTCTTTTATAAATAAATGCTCTCTGTGGGCATACAATTTAGTTTTTTCTATTATGGGTTGCCATTCAACCTCTTGGCTTACAAAATCATCACTATCAGTATTTGTACCTTCTAACAAAAAGGTGTCTGGGAAATTACCTTTAAAGTGACACGTATCAATCAATACTTTTTCTACTGATCCAGGCACTGCTAATTTAACTATTGACCAATCTGGACCAGGATCACGCCTGCGCTTTGTTTCCCAACCGTCTCCCATGTCTTTACCACGTCCTGGCATGATCAAATTATTCTTATCACTAAAGAACATGTCACTTACGAGTAAGGCTTTTGCGCCATTTTTGATATAAGCCAAGTCTATTAGCTCGCCTTCAACAAATTGTCCCCACTCAACGTCAGCCTCTCCATAAACACGAAGTCTGGCGACTCCCCCATCGGGGAATATATTGAGTCTGACGTGTGTCCATGAGTCACTATTGTTTATTTCAAATAAGTTTTGGCTATGGGCTGCAACTTCACTTTGTTCAAGTACGGTAATCCAAACCGTTTCATCATCAGGTTGTGTAACACTGTTACATGCTTCAACTGAAACGCTTTCAGGGGCGTTACCTCTAAAGTAATTGGTATCTATGTCAAAACCTTTAATCTTTCCTGGAATACCTAATCTAATAACGCACCAATCAAAATCTCGACCATTATCTCGCCCATAACTGCGTCTCGACTCCCAACCATCCATCCACTTTCCGCGTTCGGTATATTTATCATCGATAAATATACCGCGGCCGGGTTTCAATAAGTTTTCCATTTCTGCAAAAAAATCATCACTACAGGAAAGGGTTTCACCACCCACTCGTTCACTCACCAGGTCAACGAAATGAGTTTTTAATTTCATTTCTAATGCGGTCCCTTTTTTATCTAAGGTATTTTGTGCTTGAGTATCTTTAATCATTTACGATTTCCTAGGCGATTATATACATGGTGTTGAGCGAGTTAACCGCTATACGTAACAGTTAACCACAATAGGTTGAGATAAAAGTGAGGTTAGATTAATAAGAATTTAAAAACCTGACACTTGTGTCAAGTTTGTATTCTAATCAATCTATTCTTGACTGTACAGCTAACCTAACCACTTTTTATACCGCTTTATTACCAACCCACAACCAATTTGCCTTGCGTGTCATTATTTTCCATACGTTGATGGGCTTCGGCTAATTTTGCTGCTGAATATTCAGTATCAATGATGGGAGTAAGTAAGCCATTTGAAAAATCAGCCAAGTGAGCTTTAGCAAATTTTTCAATAAGTTGAGTTTTATAAATATCACTTCTATTACGTAATGTAGACCCTTTTATACTGGCTCGTTTGCCCAATAATAGCGCCATGTCTAAGCCATCAGTATACCGCCCTGCTAACATAGCCAAATATAAAATAGCCCCATCGGTGTTTAACAACTGTAAGTTTCGATTAAGATAATCACCGCCAATAAAATCAACCACCAAGTCACACCCTTGCCAGTGATTCTTAATTTCTTTTAAAAAATCTTGTTGTTTATAATTTATCAACAGATCTGCACCCAGTTTTTTACAAAGTGTCAGCTTGGACTCACTTGAAGCTGTGGTCGCAATGAAAGCCCGGTGTGACTTAGCGAGTTGGATGGCTGCTAATCCCACGCCACTGGCTCCGGCATGAATAAGAACATGTTGCTTAGATAGCAAGCTAGACTCTATAAATAGGGCTTGATATGCCGTTAAAAAGCATTCTGCTATACCTGCCGCTTGCGCTAACGAAATATTCTCAGGCACAACCATGACATGCTCGGTATTTATCAGTACGTATTCGGCATACCCGCCGCCAGCAACTAGGCCAAATACTTCGTGACCAAGCTTTAAATTATGGGTAGCATTTTGTTCATCATGAATCGCCACTATTTCACCGCTTACCTCTAAACCTAATATTTTACTTTCGTTTGGAGGCGCAGGATATTTACCCTGTCGCTGCAGCGTATCCGCTCTATTGATCCCAAAATATGCAACTTTGACAAGTACATGATTAGGCTTCAAATCAGGGGTATTTGTATTTGAAATAGTTAAAGAATCTGGACCGCCGCCTTCAACATACTCTATAAATTTCACTAACTTTGCTCTCCTTTTTAGGTTTTGCATCTAATAGCCCTGATGTACAATCACGGCAAATTTCAAATATAAGTTATCCTATGCCATCCAGTGTTATTTTACAGCCAGGTCGAGAAAAATCTTTATTACGTCGCCACCCTTGGATTTTTTCAAGAGCGATCGAAAAAACCATTGGAAGAACCAATCGTGGAGACACAGTCGATGTATTCTCTCATGATGGCGAATGGTTAGGACGCGGCGCTTGGTCTCCAGAATCACAAATACAAGTGCGTATATGGACCTTTGATCAAAATGAAACAATCGATAACGGTTTTTTTCAAAGACGAATAGCGACAGCTCAAAACAGTAGAGAAGAATTAATAGCTAGGCATGGTTTAACGGGTTATAGATTGATAGCCGCAGAGTCCGATGGACTGCCAGGTATCACTATAGATAGGTATGCAGACGTTTTAGTGTGTCAGCTTTTATCAGCGGGAGCTGAGAAACATAGAAGCAAAATAGTTTGGGCTTTAACAAAACAGTTTCCTGATTGTGCTATTTATGAAAGAAGTGATGTGGCGGTTCGAAAAAAAGAAGGCTTAGAATTAGTTACTCAAGTATTACATGGTGAAGTACCTGATGAAGTCATAATTGAAGAAAATGGTGTAAAAATACTCGTCAACGTAAAACAAGGGCATAAGACTGGGTTTTATTTAGATCAAAGAGATAACCGTGACATTGCTGCAAAATATGCGAAAGGCAGAAACGTACTAAACTGCTTTTGTTATACCGGGACGTTTGGTAGTTATGCCCTAAAAAATGATGCTAAATCAGTCACAAACCTTGATGTTTCTGACTTGGCATTAGAAACAGCTAAAAGAAATGTTGAGATTAATGGTCTAGATACCTCAAAGAGTGAATTTTTAAACTTAGATGTGTTTCAGGCATTACGAGATTTTAAGAAAGAACAAAAACATTTTGATGAAATTATTTTAGACCCTCCCAAATTTGTTGACTCTAAGGGCTCTCTCAACCGTGCCTGTCGAGGCTATAAAGATATCAATATGTTAGCCATGCAGATAATGCGTCCAGGGGGAATTCTATGTACTTTCAGCTGTTCTGGCTTGTTATCGTTTGACTTGTTTCAAAAGGTTGTGGCTGATGCAGCACTCGATGCAGGTAGAACTGTGCAAATAATAGAAAGGCTAGGCCAAGCTGCTGATCACCCCGTATCAACCAACTACCCTGAAGGTTTTTACTTAAAAGGGTTAGTTTGCAAAGTTTTATAAAGCTACGAACAGTGGCCACGGGCCACTGTTCTTAGCTATGAGTTATTTCATTTCTAGAATTTCAACACCTATCGTACAAGTGTTTTCTTCGCTAGATTCACACCACACTACTTTCGTATCTGCCGTTAATGAAGGGATTTGAGCGTTAGTAGACTCAATGTACACATTGATTAAGGTCCCCACCTCAACTGAACTTTCTTCTATTTCAAATGACATACCCGTAGCGCTAATATCCTTACAAACCGCTTGAATAGACCGTGAAGACTCCTCATCTACGATCTTCAGATCACAAGTTGAATTCACCATCATTCTAAAAAAGTTACGTTTATCATCGTATCCTAACATCCCATACCTCTTTCTGTTTAATCTGCTCCCCCTGTTTATAGGGTGCTTAGATTATAAAGTCAACGATTGTTAACAAAGGTTAGACTAAAGAGAGTCTAAATAGGTCAATATACGTTTCATTGATATGGGGGTAGACGTCCCCAACTGCTGAGCGAAAAAGGAAACATGTAACTCTTGTATCAACCACCTAACCTCTTTTAACTCCTTCGGTAGCGGTTGATTGGCAGGAAACTGATTACATTTACTCTTATATGCTGCTTCTGCCTTTTCAATGTTTAATTGGTGGAGCTTGTCTTTTGTTGGATCTATTGGTAGCTTTTCCAAGCGTTTGGTTATCGCTTTGATATATCGTTGCCAGTCATTAAGTTTATTGGCGCCAACATCCGCTACAAACCCTTTGTACACCAAACTATCTAATTGCGCTTTAATATGACCATGGGCATAGATTAAATTAAGGGGGACATTTCCTTTCATTTTTTTCTTTATACCATGGGCTATGGTTAATCCTACTTCTACTTTTTGAGCAATCTCCAAGACCTCTTCATTGATATCTTGCCTCACTCTTTCAGTCACTTTCTGAAAATGCGCTTTATCACGAATAGCAGTATTAAATTCATTGCTATAACTGTCAATCATATGATCGACTGCGGCATCGATACAGTCATCTATCAGAGCTCTAATCTGTCCAAATGGATTAAAATATAAACCGAGTTTAGCTTTGTTAGGAAGCTTGTCTTGTAAATATTTAACGGGAGAAGGGATAGATAATATTATGAGTTGACGCAACCCAATCTTATGTGACTCTTGAGCTATATTTGGCTGTTCGAAAAGTTTAACGGCTACTGTTTTACCTTCATTTACTAAAGCCGGGTAAGCTTTGATCTCATACCCTGAGTTTTTATTTATAAACTCTTCGGGAATAGTGTCAATACTCCACTCTACTAACCCGGACTGTTCTACTTCTGGTGTGGCAACTTGCTGTAGGTTTTCTTTAACTTTGGACTGCAACTGCTGTTGCAACTTGATTAAATCTCGACCCTGTGTAATCACAGTACCTTTATTATTTAGGACTTTAATATTAAAAACTAAATGAGGAGGTAACTTATCTAACTGCCAGTCTTCTATTTCTACCTCAACACCTGTCATACGTTTTAATTTTAAAGATAAACTAGGTAAAAAGGCTAACATCTCACCTTTTTTGTCGACTTGCTGCATATCTGCTAAACAAGCGTCTGCATAATTAGGCGCAGGGACGAAGTTTTTACGAATAGATTTAGGTAAGCCTTTAATAAGAGCAACAATAAGTTCGTGCCTTAATCCAGGTATAAGCCAATCTAAGCCTTGGGGAGTAACTTGGTTTAAAAGAGCCAAGGGCACCATTAAACTTACGCCGTCGTCTATATCCTTAGGATCAAAATGGTAATCCAAAGCCAATGTTAGATTGTTTTGCTTAAACGTTTCTGGAAAAGAGTGAGCATCAATATGACTGGTGGTTTTCTTTAATAAGCTCTTAGGATCAAAATTGAGTAATTCTGGCGTAATAGCCGATGCCTTTTTCCACCACTTTTTAAAGCTAGCTTCTGAGCATACATAATCAGGAAGTTTGTCGGCATAAAATAGAACAAGGGTTTCTTCATCAACCAATAGATCTCGTCTGCGGCTCTTATCTTCAAGATTTTCTACATTTTCAATAATACTTTGATTATGAGACAAAAAAGTAAAGTTCATTTTACTTTCCATGTTCACTAATGCCTCACGGATAAATATCTCTCGGCTACCCACAGGGTCTATTTGGCTAAAGTTTCTACGTCTTTGGTTTACAATCACCAATCCATATAAGGTTACTTTTTCAAACGCTTGTACAACCCCTTGTTTCTTTGACCAGTGGGGCTCTGAATACTCAGTTTTAGTTAAGTGTTGTGCTAATGGTTCTATCCAATCTGATTCAATTTTAGCTGCAACACGTCCAAATAAATGAGCAGTTTCAACTAGTTCAGCCACCATAGTCCACTTAGGCTGTGATTTAGCTAATCCAGAACCTGGGAAAATCATAAAACGGCTATTACGAGCACCTAAATATTCTCTGTCTTTATCTTTTGTACCTATGTGAGATAGTAAACCCGATATAATAGCTTGATGGATAGCCTGATAACTGGCTTCTTGTGAGCTAATACCAAACCCAAGTTCAGCACATGATTTTTTTAACTGACTGACAATATCCTGCCATTCACGCATTCGCATAAAATTAATAAAATGCTTCTTACACCAAGTACGCAATTGATTAGACGACAACGACTGTTGCTGTTCTTTAAAAATTTGCCACAATTGAAAGTACCCTAAAAAGTCTGATTCTTTATTGGTAAAATCTTCATGTTTTTGATCGGCTTGTTGTTTTTTATCTTGCGGACGCTCCCTTGGGTCTTGGATACTCAAGCCAGCTGCAATAACCTGTATTTCGTGTAAACAATTTAACTTATCTGCTTCTATCACCATTCTAGCGTACCTAGGATCAATCGGTAATTTAGCTAACTGTTTACCTCTAGTTGTAAGGCGCTGCCTCCCCTTTTCGCTATCAGTTGCCCCCAACTCTTCTAATAATTTAAATCCATCGTTAATACTCCGTGAATCCGGTGGTTGTACAAATGGAAAGGCATCAATTTTTCCAAAATTTAGGGCCATCATTTGTAAAATAACTGATGCTAAGTTGGTTCTCAGTATTTCAGGATCGGTAAACAAATCTCTGTTTAGATAATCTTCTTCAGAATACAAGCGTATGCATATACCGTTTGACACTCGACCACAACGCCCCGCTCTTTGATTGGCTGAAGCTTGTGAAATAGCTTCAATTGGTAAGCGCTGTACTTTGCTTCTTACGCTGTATCTTGAAACTCTGGCTGTGCCCGGGTCAATGACATACTTAATACCGGGCACGGTTAAAGATGTTTCGGCCACGTTGGTCGCTAATACAATTCTGCGGCCAGAGTGCGCTGCAAACACTTTGTTTTGTTCTGCATTACTTAATCTCGCATACAGAGGTAACACTTCAGTATGACGATATTGCCGCTTATTCAACGCATCAGCTGTATCTCGTATCTCTCGCTCACCACTCAAAAACACCAATATATCACCGGGCTTTTCTGTGATTAACTCATCTACAGCTTCTGTTATAGCTTGTATCTGATCATAATCACCTTGTTCTGTTTCTTTGTAGCGAATTTCAACAGGAAAGGTTCTACCGCTTACTTCAATAACAGGCGCATCATTGAAGTGTTTTGAAAAACGCTGCGGATCTATAGTGGCTGAGGTGATGATTAGCTTTAAATCAGGGCGACGAGGTAATAACTGTTTTAAATATCCTAAAATAAAATCAATGTTTAAGCTTCTTTCGTGAGCCTCATCTATGATAATAGTGTCGTATTGATTTAGAAACTTATCCTGTTGAATTTCGGCGAGTAAAATACCGTCAGTCATCAACTTAATGTAAGTATTGTCTGAGACTTGGTCAGAAAACCTGATTTTAAAGCCTACTTGATGGCCTAAAGGCGTTTTTAACTCATCGGCTATTCTATTGGCTACTGTTCTTGCGGCTAAACGCCTGGGTTGTGTGTGTCCAATTAAACCTCTAACGCCTCTACCTAGCTCTAAACAAATCTTAGGTATTTGGGTAGTTTTACCCGAGCCCGTCTCGCCAGCTATGATCACCACTTGGTTAGCATCAATGGCATCAGCTATTTCTTGTTTCTTGTCACTTACCGGTAAGTCTGGATATTCAATGTCAGGACACTGATTAAGCCTTGTCTCAAATAAAGATTTAGAGCTCTGAACATCCTTATTTAACTTGGCTAAGTATTCCTGTTGTTTGTCTGCAGATATTTTTGCAACCCGGTGCAGCCTAGACAACAGCCGAAACTTATCTTTTGATAGGCAAGACACAATGTCTTCAGATAATTGTTTAATACTTACTTGCTTAGTTTTAGCTTGTTCAGGGGACAAAAATGACGCTCTACTTTTAGTTACAGGAGATAGGTTCAACGAAAATAAGGGCAGATCCTAGAAGAAGAGCAATGCAAATTCCAGCAAAATAAACATTTAAGCTAGTTATGCCCTATTTATTGTTACGTATAAGTATGGTTCTTCCCAAAAAAGAAATAATTAAAAAGTGCCATTATTAACGATAATAATAGAGTACTAAGTGTAATAACTTACCAATTTAAGACGCAGTTTAAGTTTGTAATTATTACACTATAGAAGGCTGCCCTTCTCAAAGTAATAAAAAATAATCTAACATTATCATATAGTTATAATCTGGCATGTATATGGCTTTAGGTTAAGGAGTTAAGGAAATTGGAGATATCAACCGATCCAGTTTTATTAAACACCCAAACTTGCTATAGGACTTTTATGATAGATTATTTGCGTACCAAGACTAAAGAGTTAATCGACTCACCCAAGGTCTATCCAATATTAACTATTATGTCATTCCTAGAATCAATTATTGTGCCTATTCCGTTAGAAACAATACTGATCCCCTTGATGCAAGCCAGGCGTGAAAAAATCTGGCTATTAGCATGTGCGGCAACCTTAGGCTGTGTTGTGGGTGCTATGGTTGGGTATCTCGTAGGCTACTTTTTGTATGATACTTTTGCCGAGCAAATCGCAAGTTTGTTTTCAGACCCGCAACAGTTGCAACAAGTGACGTCAAAAATGCAAGAAAAAGGGTTTTGGTATGTGTTGTCAATTGGCTTAGTCCCGATTCCATTTCAAATAGCCATGTTAGCGGCGGGTGCGGCTAAGTTTTCGTTTTATATGTTTATCTTGGCTACATTAATTGCTCGCTCAGTGCGTTATTTTGGATTAGCAATATTAGTGATGATAGCGGGAAATCAAGCAGAGGCCATGTTCAAAAAGTATAAATTGCCCACTACTATTGTGATAACAGTCTTAGTGATTGTTATATGGTTTGTGCTCTAGAATCAATGTTTCAATTCATTGCACTGCTCACTCTGTTCATTGCTTCACCACTGGCATTAATTGCCTTAAAAGTTTCGACTTTGTTAAATCCACTCAAAGTTTGCCGTTAACCTTTTGTGGCAATTGAATTCAAGTTTGTATAAACATTAGAATCACAACATAATATGCAAAATAAACAATCCAAGGCACTTAGCGGTCCTCAATGAACAACCAAAAAAAAGCTTCTATCTACTGGCACGACTATGAAACATGGGGTGCAAACCCTCAAAAAGATCTGCCTTGCCAATTTGCAGGTATAAGAACCGATTTGGACCTTAATATCATTAATGAGCCTTTAATGATTTATAGCCAAATTCCAAACGATTGTTTACCGCAACCTGAAGCGTGTCTAATAACCGGAATTACCCCACAAAAATCAATTCTGAAAGGGACAACAGAAAAACAGTTCATTGATAAAATCCATGACGAATTTTCAAAACCTAGTACGTGTGTAGCTGGATATAATAATATCCGTTTTGACGATGAAATCACGCGCTACACTTTATATAGGAACTTTTACGATCCTTATGCTCATGAGTGGAAAGATGGCAACAGCCGTTGGGATATCATTGACCTAGTGAGAGCGTGTTATGCATTAAGGCCAGAAGGTATAGAATGGCCTTTAAACGACAAAGGCTTGCCGAGTTTTAGATTAGAAGATTTAACTAAAGCTAACGGTATAGAGCATCAAGATGCCCATGATGCCATGTCGGATGTTTACGCCACCATTGCAATGGCTAAGCTAATTAAACAGCACCACCCAAAACTGTTTGATTATGTATTTGAGCTAAAAAATAAAAACAAAGTACTAGAGTTGATGAATTTCAATCAACTCACTCCACTTGTTCATATATCCTCTAAAATCTCATCAGAATATGGCTGCTGCACCTGGATTGTTCCAGTTGGCGTTCATCCTCACAATAAAAATGCCATTATTGTCTTAAATCTTGCGCTGGACCCAAGTCCACTTTTTGAACTCTCAGCCAACGAAATTAAAGAACGACTTTACACGCCGACCGCTTTACTTGCAGAAGGAGAACAGCGTCTACCTGTTAAATTAGTTCATATAAATAAATGTCCTATTTTAGCGCCTGCTAAAACCTTAACCACAGAAAACGCAGAGCGACTAAAAATCGATAGACAACAGTGTCTACAGAACTTACAAATCATTAAAGATAATGTTTCATTAGTAGATAAGTTAACAGAGGTGTATGACAGTAAGTATAGTGCTAGCGATGTTGACCCTGAACATGCTCTTTATTCTGGAGGTTTCTTCAGTAAAAATGATAAAGATCTGATGCAGCAAATTGTAACAGCGGATGCTCAAGGACTAACAGCGACAGACTTTCCTTTTGAAGACGAACGTTTACACACACTATTGTTTAGATATAAAGCTCGTAACTTCCCAGAAACCTTAACTGATACAGAGTTACAAAAGTGGCAGCGGTATAGAGAGTATAAATTTTTTGATAATGAGTCTAAAGCCAATATAAAAATGCCGGAATACATGATGGAACTGGAAGAGTTATACCAAAAACATGCAAATCAACCAGACAAGCTAACTATCATTAAGGCGTTACATGATTACGCTGTTAAGTTATAAAAAGGTTGCGAATTGTAGTCTATTTTTCTAATGTACGGATTTGGTTAGTCGATACAAATTAAGTTAATAATAATTAAAATCTATACATATTCTATTTATGTAAATAGATAAAGGCGAATAAATGTTGGGTGTAACCTTAAAAGTTGATGAAAATGATCTGTATTTATATATAGAAATATCGCCACAACTTGTCGAAAATAAATTAGATGTTAACTATATCTATTCCTTGATAAAAAAAAGTGAATTTAGTCAATTATTTATTTACGAAGAAAATGTTATCGACATTATTACCACCTACAAAACCTCCCTAAAAAAAGATGATCAGTCCGTTATTAGTGCTCGCATCGGGGAAAGAAAAAACTGTAAAATTCGATGCACTATATTAGAAGACCAACTATCTGCACATTTAGAAATAACAATTGGCTACGGTGGAAAACTGCCAACTACACAATCTTTGATTAACCTTCTTAAAAAAAATAATGTAAAAAGAGGCATTAGTACCAAACGAATTGCAGAATTAGTTCAAAAATGTAGTACGGCAAATTCCGGCGAAATTATTGATAACATAGTTGCCATTGGTCTACCTCCTAGAGCGGGAAAACCTTCAAAACTGATGCCTTTAGTTCCAAATGCGCTCGAGAGAATTTTAATGCCGCAGAGCGTAAACGAAAGTCGTGTAGATATGCGTAACTTAGGAGCTATTATTTCAGTAAAAATAGGGGCCGAATTGCTACGACGTATGCCTCCTGGATCAGGACGAAATGGATATTCAGTGTGCGGTGATGTCATTGAAGCAAAAGCTGGAGAGTGGCAAAATTTTAGGCCTGGGGATGGAACGGTTATTAGTGATCACGATGAGAATTTACTTGTAGCCGATATTTCAGGTATGCCTAAATTCAAAGACCAAAGAATGTGGGTCGATGATATTTTTACCTGTAAAGGTGTCAATGTGGGTACCGGTAATGTGGATTATGATGGGTCAGTGTTGGTAAATGGTGATGTAACTGAAAAAATGGAGATTACCGCAACCGGAGATATCACCATCAATGGATTTGTTGAATCTGCAACAATAAAGGCTGGCGGAGATATCATTATCACCGAAGGCGCTATGGGTAAAGTTAATGATAACGCCACAGAATATAGTACAAAGCTCATATCTAAAGGTAATGTTCATGTTCAACATGGGCAAGGTTTAGACATTTCATGTAATGGTAATGTAACGATTGGTAGGCAATTAGCTCATAGTAAAGTACTTTGTAAGGGCAAGGTTACTGTTGGAGCGATTGCTAAACCTAACGGAAATATTTTTTCTTGTATTATCAACTGTAACGATGGTGTTTCTGCGGGGACATTTGGCGCAGTATCTGGTAGTAATTTAAGCATTGATTTTAGCGAAGGTTTTATTAGGTTAATAGAACGCAAAGAAACCTTAGACGAACTTGTAAAACAGCTAAGGCAAAATAGTGGACGTCATATGGAGAGGATTAAGCTTATAAATTCCAAATCAATTCCTAAAGATATGCAACAAAGGGTTGATGAAGCTAATCAATTATTTCAAAGTGAAATACAGTTATTACAATGGTTAGAAATTAAAGCTGCAGAAGTATTAAAAGCAAAAAATGATTATCAATCTAACATTCAAATTATAGCTAATAAGCGTATTTATCCTGGGGTAATATTAAAACTTAACACTAAGAGCTGGCGACCAGAAAGTGAGCTGGAGGCGACCAAAATATCTTATCTTGGTCATCAATGGAAAGTAGAACCAATTACTTAACTTTCTATAACCCATGCAGCAACTGGTGATTTTTAACTTTATTGCTTTTGAGAAATTGCCAAAAAGTACTTTCCTAACCACAAATATGGCTCTTCACTACTGTATTTTAATTCCATAGCTCTAAGCTGCTCGTACATTGAAACCTGTTTATCTAAATCTCTCAAATAGTCATGAAAACATCTAATCCCAGCTAGCTGAATAATATCCAATGGCAAGGTTTGTAAATATGATAAAATATACTTAGGCTTTTGTGGATTATTAGGGCTTAACCGCACCACGTTCTTTTTTGTCATTCCTCGCTCAACATAATCAATATTTCCATAGAGTACATTCCCAAAAAGTTGCGCATCATAATTAAAGAAGGACAACGACAGATAACCATTATTTTTGGCAAGAGCAACGAGTTTATTGATGACTGGAAGTGGTTCCTTTAGCCACTCTAACACTGCATGACAAATCACTAAATCATATTGAGTTGATTCAGGCAGTGATAAAATATCGGTATGTGATAGAGTCAAATTAGCATGGTCACCTAAGTTTTCACTCGCTAGTTCTAAGGCTTCAGAAGATATATCTGTCAAAGTAACGTTATGGCCTAACCTTAGTAAAGCTTCAGTCATTTTACCGGTCCCCCCTCCTGCGTCTAAAATATTTAGTGGGGTGTTATTCAGACCTATATTTTTTTGTAAATAATGAAGTAATAATTCATGGCGTAACTGACCTTTAGTCGAACCATAAATATTCTTATTAAATTTGTTTGCTAAAGTATCAAAGCTTTGATCACTCGAATTATTTTCCATTTAAACCTTCTCTAAACTCAAGCGGGATTATGGACATCTATAAAAATAGATTCGATGCCCAAATAATTTTGTATATGCTCACCTAACGCTTTAGCACCGTACCTTTCTGTGGCATGGTGACCACAAGCATAAAAATGTATATTCATTTCCCTAGCTATATGGATAGTTTGCTCTGAGACTTCGCCGGTTATAAATGCATCTATCTTTTGATTTGCTGCTTGTTCAATATAGCCTTGCCCTCCCCCGGTACACCAAGCTATTGTGTTGATTTCATTTTTATCTGCAGGTTCATGTAATGGCATTTTATTGAGGCTTAAGTGAATTTTTTGATTCAACTGTTCAGGGGTAATGGGATGTGGGAAACGACCTTTCATTACTACACTTTGAGAATTCCCCTCTTCAAGTGGTACTAGATCAATAATGCCCAAGCGTTTAGCTAACTGAGCGTTATTACCAAGCTCTGGGTGTATGTCTAATGGCAAATGGTAGGCATACAAGTTGATATCATGTTCTAAAAGGGTACTGATCCTTTTCTTTTTCATACCGGTTAAACAGGGCGACTCACCTTTCCAAAAGTAACCATGATGTACAATAATCGCATCAGCCCCAACATCCACAGCTTGATCAATTAGCGCTTGTGATGCAGTGACACCCGTAACTATTTTAGTAATGCTTGTTTTACCTTCAACCTGAAGCCCATTGGGGCAAAAGTCATTTATTTTTTCAGGTGTAAGTACTGAATCTAGAAAGTTTAACAGTTGAAAATTAGTAATATCCATTGAGTTTCCTAGGTGAAATAATGAGCTAGATGCTTGAAATAGCAGCAAAATTAGACATTATAATTAAAACACGGTATAAAAGCCGACCATATTTTTTATTTCACTATAATTATTTAGAAGGCAAAGACCTGATTATGAGTAAATTGGACAAAGACCTAGTCATCGCTGCATTTACGCAAGCCTACACAACCGCTAATGGAAAAGCTCCTGAAATCGAAGCAAAAGGTGGTTGGTATAGTGTAGATGGTGGTAAAAATATAAGACTCGCTGCGTTAAACGATATGATTTCTGAATTAGGCACATCGAACAAAGAAGGCCCTACGGCACCGAAAACACCTACCAAGAAAAAAGCAGCATCGAAAGCCAAAAGCTCTGGATTTTCAGTTAAATCTTTTTACGCAACAAAAATCCAAACAGAAAATGAAGGTGTTAAACTTCCTCGATGATTTTCTATTTTTTTAAAGCCTCTATTATTGTATTGCTAGGGGCTTTAAAAAATTTCCCCTGCTTGCTATTTATAACCACAAATTACTAAGCTATTAAATTAAAAGCTAACAGCCATAGCTCTGATAGTTTACCCTAGCTTCAATCCTAATATTTTAGTCATTCCATGAAGTTAATTAATAAATCCAATAAATTAGAAAATGTCTGTTACGAAATCAGAGGCCCAATTTTAACCGAAGCGAAAAAAATGGAAGATGAAGGGCACCGAATATTAAAACTAAATATTGGTAATCCTGCTCCATTTGGTTTTGAAGCCCCAGACGACATATTAAAAGATGTAATCCACAATTTACCTAGCGCTCAAGGGTACTCAGATTCTAATGGCATTTATTCAGCCCGTGTCGCTGTGATGCAGTACTACCAACAAAAAAATATTAAGCAAGTAAAGGTTAATGATATTTTTTTGGGGAACGGTGTTAGTGAATTAATAGTCATGGCGATGCAAGGGTTATTGAATAATGATGACCAAGTATTACTACCAGCACCTGACTACCCACTATGGACCGCTGCGGTTAGTTTATCGTCTGGTGAGCCAGTGCATTATCGTTGTGATGAAAATAATGGGTGGCAACCGGACATTGAAGATATACGCAATAAAATTTCAGATAAAACAAAAGCGATTGTTTTAATCAATCCAAATAACCCCACTGGTGCGGTTTATTCTGTAGAAATTCTGAAGCAAATCATTGAGTTAGCCCGTGAATTTTCACTTGCTGTAATTAGTGATGAAATTTATGACAAAATTCTTTATGACGATGCAAAACATCACTGTATCGCATCTCTTGCTGAGGACGTATTTTTTATCACGCTAGGCGGTTTATCTAAAAACTATCGGATCGCGGGCTTTAGAGTGGGATGGTTAGTCGTAAGTGGTAATAAATCTATTGCTAATGGATATATTGAAGGGCTAAACATTTTATCTTCAATGCGTATGTGTGCAAATGTACCAAGCCAACATGCAATTCAAACTGCATTAGGAGGTTATCAAAGTATTAATGAGTTGATTAGTCATGATGGCCGGTTAAAAGTACAAAGAGACATGGCCACTAAAATGCTAAATGCCGTTGATGGCTTAGAATGTATCTTGCCCAAAGGGGCCATGTATTGTTTCGTAAAAGTAGAGGCAGATAAATTCAATATCACTGATGATGAACAAATGATATACGATTTATTAAAAGCCGAAAAAATACTCCTTGTTCACGGTTCGGCTTTTAACCTAAATGAAGGCTGTTATTTTAGGTTGGTATTTTTACCCCATGTAGACATACTTAAACCTGCATTAGAAGCGATAGCAAATTTCTTTAAAAGTTATAGACAGATTAATTAAACAATGAAGCAATTCACTCCAAATAAAAGCCACTTTTTTGCCCACTTATCACGGATGAAATTGATAAACAGATGGCCATTAATGCGAAACGTAAGAACCGAAAATGTTCAAGAGCATAGCTTACAAGTGGCTATGGTAGCCCATGCATTAGCACTGATCCGTAACAAATATTTTGAGGGTAGCCTAGATCCAAATCAAGTAGCTACTATTGCTCTATTTCATGATGTATCAGAGGTGATAACTGGCGACTTACCTACCCCAGTAAAGTATTCAAACCCAATTATTCGGGATGAATATAAAAAAATTGAAAAATTAGCTGAGAAAAAACTCATAAACATGGCCCCCGATGAATTCAGAGAAGACTACGCTCAGTTAATTGACCATCATAACCATAATGATGATGTGGCATTTTTAGTGAAAGCTGCCGATGTTATTTGTGCCTATTTAAAAACCCTAGAAGAGCTTTCTGCAGGTAATAGAGAATTTGAGTTAGCTAAAAAAAGGCTTGATAAAATGCTTACCGCATACCACTCACCAGAAGTTGATTACTTCATGAAAGCTTACATACCCAGCTTTAGTTTAAGTTTAGATGAGATCACTCAAGAAGATTGATTGCTTACAAAGCTAGTCCTTTAATCGTTGGTTCGGGGTGTGGGTTTTAAATGCTCCCAATGTTAAGTATTCTCTAAACAACTTATTTTAACAGTATTCTGAAGGTAATAAACTCAATGGATATATGGACAACTCGAAGACACGGCCAAAAAATTCACCGTGATGGTGATCACCGTACCCCTTTTCAACGTGACAAAGCCCGTATTTTACATTCAGCAGCATTTAGAAGGTTACAAGCAAAAACTCAAGTATTAGGCGCAGGTATGAGTGATTTCTATCGTACACGTTTAACCCACTCTCTAGAGGCATCACAAATAGGTCAAGGGATAGCCGCACAACTATTTAGTAAATACCCTGAGTTAACCTCACGCCTAGAATTAAACGATACCCTAATTGAAGCATTGTGTTTAGCCCATGATATTGGCCACCCTCCTTATGGACATGGAGGTGAAGTTGCTCTGCACTATATGATGCGTAACCATGGTGGTTTTGAGGGCAATGGTCAAACATTTAGAATTGTCACTAAATTAGAACCTTATACCGCATTACACGGTATGAATTTAAGCAGGCGTACTCTATTAGGATTAGTGAAATACCCTAATTACCTAGACAATTTAACCAACCAACCAGAGATGCATGGCGCAAACTCACACCGTGAAGTTAAAGCGAGTGAATGGCACCCACCTAAGGGCTTATACCAGTGTGATAGTTCATGGTTTGAATGGTTGATAGCAGTCTTCTCTGAAGCTGACCAAACGCGTTTCATTGAATATAAAAGTAACAAAAGTAAGCACCATAAGACTCAATTCAAATCATTTGATTGTTCAATCATGGAACTAGCCGATGATATAGCGTACGGCATACATGATTTAGAAGATGCCATAGTAATGGGTATTGTTAATCAACGGCAGTTTCACGAAGAAGTCGTTATTCCACTACTAGATATGCAAGATTGCTGGTTGTGTGACAATATTGAAGCTTTAAGCGATAACCTATTTAGTCAGCAACATCACCTACGGAAAAATGCAATTGGCGCTTTGGTAAACTGTTTTGTTACCCATATAGAAATTACAGAGATATGTCCAGAGTTTGAACATGACCTGTTAAAATACAACGCAGTGTTCCCCGCTGTTT
Organism: Paraglaciecola marina; assembly: GCF_004360155.1. Lineage (GTDB taxonomy): Bacteria > Pseudomonadota > Gammaproteobacteria > Enterobacterales > Alteromonadaceae > Paraglaciecola > Paraglaciecola marina. The sequence continues at coordinate 38,494 of NZ_SAIS01000018.1, forward strand.
ACCAACAAGCCCTAGCACTCTTTAAGGGCTACGTTTTCAAACGAGTGATACAAAAGCCAGAGATCCAATTAATTGAATATAAAGGCCAGCAAATCGTGATGGAACTGTTTCAAGCCTTTGCGTCTGATCCTACACGGTTATTACCAGACAACACCCGCCAACGTTGGTTAACGGAAAGTGAAAACAACAATGGTCATAGAGTTATTGCTGATTATATATCAGGCATGACAGATGGGTTTGCAGCCAAACTCTATAGCAGTTTGTTTTTGCCTGCTTCTAGCGGTGTTAATGACAAAATTGGCTAATAAACCCTATTAAATACACTGTGATAAAAACGTGATGTAATTTTTTTCAAGTTTCACTGTCTTATTATGTAACTCCACTGTTTTTTATTAGGTGAAACTTTTAATGTTAATTCGTACTCCAAAACTAAGTGAGCTTAAAGAAAATCAGTTAACAGCCCAAAGTGTTTATAGCAATAGGCGGAATATCCTTAAGGGCTTAGGATACTTGGGTGCTGGCGCCTTACTAACCGGTAATAAAGCAAATGCTTTTAACTTATTTGGTACTGCAGATAAGAGCCCTTTTAAAACTCGGGATTTGTCCTTTTCTCAGCTCACCTCTGAAATTGATAAGCAAATATTAACTCCAGACCAAAAAGTCATTAGCCATAATAACTTTTATGAATTTGGTACAGGTAAATCAGACCCAGTAGAAGCGTCCCAGAACTTTAAAGTTGACCCTTGGACTTTAAAAATTGACGGCTTAGTAGAAGAGCCAATAACCTTAGGGTACGAGGATCTATATAAAGCGTTTGATTTAGAAGAGCGTATTTATCGGCTTCGCTGCGTAGAAGCTTGGTCAATGGTAGTGCCTTGGATAGGCTTTCCTCTGCAAAAACTATTACAAAAAGCTAGACCCTTAAGCTCAGCAAAATATGTAGCCTTTGAAACCTTATATGATCCTAAGCAAATGCCTGGTCAAAAAAGTAGATTTTCCGGGGGCGGGATAGACTACCCCTATGTTGAAGGCCTCAGGTTAGATGAAGCCTCTCATCCGTTAACCTTAATGTCGGTTGGTTTGTATGGAAAAACTTTACCACCACAAAATGGTGCGCCTATTCGTTTAGTCGTACCTTGGAAATATGGCTTTAAAAGTATCAAGTCAGTGGTGTCTATTCGTCTAACCGACAAAATGCCCCCTACAACATGGAACAGACTGGCGCCTTCAGAATATGGCTTCTATGCTAATGTTAACCCTCAAGTTGACCACCCAAGATGGAGTCAAGGTAGCGAAAGGTTAATTACCACTGGGAATTTATTCAATCGTAATAGAGTTGCCACAAAAATGTTTAACGGTTATGAAGAAGTCGCGCCACTATATAAAGACATGGATTTAACTAGGTATATCTAATTGTTTCGATTAAACAAAAATCACATCTTATTGTTAAAAGTGTTTTTACATTGTGCCGCATTTTTACCTCTAGCCCGTTTATATTACTGTGCTTTTGCAGATAAATTAGGAGCTGATCCTGTACAAGTAATCCTGCATTTTACCGGAATTGGTGCATTCAATTTGTTGCTGTTGTCTTTGCTTGTATCCCCTGTGGCTAAGAATCTAAGACAAGGACAATTAATAAATATACGCAGGCCATTAGGACTTTATGCCTTTACCTATGCCCTATTCCACTTTTTGAGTTATATCGCTTTCGATTTACAATTTGAGTGGCAATTACTGATATCAGAGATTTTTAAGCGCCCTTATATATATGTAGGGTTTATAAGTTTATTAATATTGACTGTATTAGCGCTCACATCCACTAAATCTATTCAGCGTAAACTGGGAAGCACATGGCAAAAAATCCATAACTGGGTCTATCTAGCACTGCTCACAGTTAGTTTGCATTATTTTTGGTCGGTTAAATCGGGTCTAATACAGCCAATTATGTATATCTGCTTCGCATTACTACTAACCTTTGTAAGGTATAAAAAATTAACTAAAAACCTTAAACGCCAAAATCAACGCATATAGATTATAAAAAAAACACTTGCATGTTTTTTTATACAGTAATACTGTATATCCAACCACTGTATATATAATCACTAAAATGAGTTTATTATGGCTAGTTTACATGCATTTACACCAATAAAAAAAGTTATCTCTAGGTTACCTGTACCTTCTGATGAGTCACAGATGTTGAATGAAGTGGATTTTACATCTTCATTCAAATGGACATATCTAATTGCAGACAACATGCAATTTAGTGAAAAACGTCCTTACAGCATTAGGTTGCAGAAGCCAGATAACAATACTTTAATTAGTTGGATTGAAAAAATTGTATTAGGTAAAGAGTGCGCCAACCTCTTTATAGAAGAGCTTAACCTAGATGAAGTTACCTACAAACGTATCAAGCAGCTTTGTATAGATAACCAAGTAACTTTAGTTAATTTGTATCAGCAGCACAGCAGCCAACATAATGTTATTAAAGGGCCTTGGTAGAATCTTTATAAAAGGTTGAATACTATTGACCGAGCAATAAGTGTTAGCCTAGGCTAGTTGCTTTGTTAATAATGAGATGTATATATTCGTGCCACTAGATAATAAAAGCTGTTTATGTTTCAGTGAGTTACCTTTTGAAAAATGTTGCCAACCAATTTTAAAGGGGGAGCAAAAAGCAGCTAATGCAAAAATATTAATGAGATCTCGCTTTACTGCTTACGTGTTAAAAGACTACTCCTATATATTTAACACATACGCAGAAGCACAACGGCTGCAATTATCAGTTAAAGTACTATCGCAAAGTGCACAAAGCACCGATTGGTTATCTCTTCAAATTATTAACCATAGAGCCGAGTTAACATCAGCTCAAGTAGAATTTAAAGCATATTACAAGGTCGATAGCTGTTTTTATGTGATGCATGAATTATCTGAGTTTATTTTAGAAAATAATAGCTGGCGCTATACCACAGGTAAGATGCTCGAAAGCTCTGGTGAAATAAAACCAGAACGTAACAGCCAATGTTTATGTGGTAGCGGCAAAAAGTTTAAAAAGTGTTGTGGTAAATAATCAGTACAAAATCAAAAAAGGCTCAATAACAATTGGGCCAATGTCTATTCTAGTATTTTAAATATCTGGCTTTATGTATCTTTTTCAATGGCGAATAAGTCGTAAAAGTTCTGTGTAGTCACTCTAGCCAACTCATCAACACTTATCCCTTTAAGGTTTGCAATAAACTCTCCGACCTCTCTTACAAAGCCTGGCTGATTGGGCTTTCCTCGATAAGGTACAGGCGCTAACCAAGGCGAGTCAGTTTCAATAAGCAGTTTATCCAAAGGAATTTTTTTAACGACATCCTGTAACTCTTTCGCTGTTTTGAAGGTGACAATTCCCGATATGGAAATATACATTCCTAATTCAATAGCAGCTTGGGCCATTTCCCAGTCCTCAGTGAAACAATGTAGTACACCTTTCGTTTCGGGTAACTTATGTTTTTTAAGTAACTCAATGGTATCTTGCCGTGCGTCTCTAGTATGTATTATTAATGGCTTCTCCAACTCATTAGCCACCTTGATATGGTCAATAAATGAAGACAATTGAACTTCTTTGGTTTCGGCACTATAAAAATAGTCTAAACCAGTCTCTCCTATGGCAACCACATTAGTATTGTCAGCCATTGCAAGTAAATCAAGGTAACTACAGGCATCTTCTTGATACAAGGGGTGTACTCCACAGGATATAGAAACATCATCAAAGCTGGCCACTGTATCTGCCATAGCTGGAAAGTCTTTCACTGATACAGCAACACATAGAAAGTGCTCTACCCCACGATTACGGGCAAACTGCAGGGTTTCTGATAATTGTTCGTGGTTTTTATCTAATCTATCTAGATGACAATGGGAGTCTACAAACACAAGGTTTACCTATAAAAAATATGATTTAATTTGATTCGAAATTAGCTAAAGCAGCCAGTAGTTCAGCCAACGTGAGTGTTTTGTTTACGCCCGGATTTTTAAGCTTCTTTAATGCAGCAATACAAAGCAAGTTAATTCGCCAAAAACCTTCTTTTTGGGTACTAAGATAAGATTGTTTCACCCAAGCTTGTAACCACTTTATTACTTTACCTGTATGACTTTGCCAATCCGTAGCGAGTTGTATTGCATTAAGGTTACCCGTCATTACACCCTGTATTCCAGTAATGAAATCTTGATAGTTAAAACTTTGCTCTTGTTGTAACTCATCTAACAGGGTTAGTGGCCTTCCTACAAATAACCTAGCAAAGTTTTCATCTATGTCACCTTGATGGTGTTGTTTAACCCAATCTAAAGTGTTTTCGAGACTTGGTGATGGTAAAACTTGTTTTTCACAGCGGCTTAAAATGGTTGGTAAAATACTTTCAGGCTTTTCAGTAATAAGTAACAGAAAAGTATTGTCAGTTGGCTCTTCTAAAGTTTTCAATAAAGCATTAGCACTGGACTCAGTCATACTGTCAGCGCGGTAGATGATTAGTACCTTAGCTCCGGACATTTGGGCAGTACCAGTTAAGTTTTTAATTGCTTCTCTAACTAAGTCAACACCTATTTGTTTTTCTGATTCTATTTTGTATAAATCTGGATGAGTTTCTGAAGCATTAAGCTTACAGGATTGACATCGACCACAGGTTTGCTCACCTTGTCTATCTTGGCATAAAAGTAGTTTGGCTAGTGTTAATGCAAAAATATCTTTTCCAATGCCATCTGCACCTTGCAGTAACAAAGCATGATGCAGTTTATTAGCAGAAATCCTTGAGCTTAACTGTGAAAATGTAGGCTGCAACCAAGGATACATCTAATTCTCCAAAAACCGAGATACAGCTTGTTTTATGTCTTGATGTACACCTTCAATACTTTGCATAGTATTAATGACTACACAATTTTCATCTTGTTGGGCAATGACTAAATAACGGTCTCTAGTTCTTTCAAAAAAACTAAGGTCTTCTTGCTCTATTCGATCTAAATCACCACGCCCTCTCGCTCTATTAAGGCCTTCTTGTGGTTCTACATCTAAATACAAGGTGAAATCAGGCTTAAAATCTTTCAAGGTAATATTACGAAGCGACTCAATCATATCTAGATCTATTTGACGGCCTCCCCCTTGATAAGCTTGAGATGACATATCATGCCTGTCTCCTAACACCCAATTACCCTTAGCTAAGTTAGGTAAAATTACATTCTGGACCAATTGAGCCCGTGCAGCGTACATTAACAAAAGCTCAGCTTCTATCGTGACCTTTTCAGAAGGCCAATCACCTTTAACACATTCTCTTATAGCTTCGGCCATAGGGGTTCCACCTGGCTCTCTAGTATTAACTAGAGCATGGCCTGCTAGTTTTATTTGCTCAGACACTATATCAACGGCAGTGCTTTTCCCTGCCCCTTCTAAGCCTTCAATTACTATAAATTTACCCGATGTTTGCAATTCTAACTCAACCTTATTTTTTTAATTGATAGGTGCGTACGGCAGCATTATGTTGTTCTAATGTTTCTGAAAACTGATGACTACCGTCACCTTTTGAAACAAAATACAACTCTTGTGTAGCAATAGGGTGAAATGCTGCATCGATGGCTAATTTACTTGGCATGGCAATTGGAGTTGGCGGCAAGCCTTTAATTACATAGGTATTGTAAGGTGTTGGGGTTCTTAAGTCTTTACGTCTGATATTGCCATCAAATTTATCGCCCATGCCATATATAACCGTTGGGTCAGTTTGCAAGCGCATATTCAAGTTCAAACGATTGACAAATACTCCAGCTATTCTAGGTCGCTCTTCTGCCACACCCGTCTCTTTTTCAATAATAGATGCCATGATTAAGCCTTCATAGGCTGACTCATAAGGCAAATCAAAGGCTCTGTTGTCCCAAGCGTTACTTAAGTAGTTTTGCATACTATTTTTAGCTCTTAATACTAAATCATATGCATTGGTTTGATCTACAAAGTGGTAAGTATCTGGCAATAACCAGCCTTGCAAAGAACCACCGGTCATATCTTTAGAAAGTCTATTAACTTTTTCGTGAAAATCACTGTCGACTTTCAGATTTGGATGACTTTCTAAGGTGGCAAGCCAATCTCTCAATCGCAGGCCTTCAACTAAACTCACTGAAAATTGCACTTCTTTGCCACTTACTAATAAATCTAGTAAATCTAACCCAGTCATTGAAGGTGTCAGTAAATAGGTACCTACTTTAACGTTACCTAACTCTGGACTAATTTTAATATTGATTTTTAACCCTAGATTTTCATCAAGAATACCTACACTCTTAAGTCTATTTAAAATACCTTTAGCGGATTGACCTGAATCAACGCGGAAAAACGTAGCAGAATCTAAATTCAATGGCTGCTTTATTTGCTCATTAAAATAATAAAATAACACCCCAATAGTAGCTATCAATAAAAACAACAAAGTAAGCAAAATCTTGAATAATTTAGCCATCTAAATCTCCAACATGTTTTTAAGCATGGACTGCACTTTATATACAGGTTCAATTAGAAATTTGATGACTTTAAAGGTTTCTGGGTCAATCAAATTTTTTACGGGTACTACGCCCATTAGAGAGTTGCATACAAACACGGCTTGAGCCTCAAATAAGGCCTCTACAGGCTCACGAGTTACTATAATTTTATGGCCTGCCTTTTCCATCGTTTCAACTATCCGGTTACGCATTACCCCTGCAACCCCTGATTCACTTAGGTTTGCAGTAAACCACTTATCATTACCAAACCAAAATAAATTACCGACAGACGTCTCAATAATTTCATTTTCTGTGTCGCAAACAATCACATCGTCATATTCAGTAGTAGCTAAAGCTTGCTTAATGAGTACTTGTTCTAGTCGATTTAAATGTTTAATTCCAGCTAGTAAGGGCTGACGGGCCAACTTTATAGGACTAACGCTGACACTTATGCCATCCGTTTGCCAAGCTTTGTAATGTTGTGGAATGGAGTGATGGGTAATAATAAAATTAGGGTGATTTGCACCAACTGGACTATAGCCTCTACCACCACTACCTCGAGTTATCATAATTTTAACGACACACGATTCATTATTTGGCAGAGAATCAAAAACACTTTTACTGAGCTGTTCCCAGTTAGTGAAAGGGATAGATAAACGCTCACAGGCGTCTTTCAATCTTTGGATATGCAAATCAAATAACTCAAGAGAAGCATTTTGATAAGCAATTGTTGTAAAGCAACCATCACCGTATTGAATACTACGATCAGTTAGAGGAATTTGTGATTGTTGCTGCCCATTAACTATCATCAAATTGAAGTAACCCTAGAAACTTTAAAACTATAATAATACGCTAATATAAAAATGTATGTTTGATAGAAGTGGAAGTTTAATGCCACTTCTATCAAGTTTACGGGCGGCTAGTTTGAAAACTTTTTAAACAGTAAAGAGCCGTTGGTTCCACCAAAACCAAAAGAGTTACATAAGGCATAATCCATTTCTTTAGGTTTGGCTTTATTTGCAACAAAATCTAAATCACACCCTTCACCAGGGTTGTCTAAATTAGTAGTTGGCGGTGCTATTTGGTCTCGCAAGGCTAATATTGTAAATATTGCTTCAACAGCTCCAGCTGCGCCTAGTAGATGACCCGTCATAGATTTGGTTGAACTCACCATTAAATTTTTTGCATCTTTAGAAAATACTGATTTAATTGCAGCCACTTCTGCTACATCTCCAGCAGGCGTAGAAGTACCGTGAGCATTGATATACCCGACTGCAGAGGCGTCGATCTTTGCGTCATTAATGGCACTTACCATTGCGGCGGCAGCCCCTTCACCATCTGCTGGAGGTGACGTCATATGATAAGCATCACCACTCATACCAAACCCTACTAACTCAGCATAAATAGTTGCTCCCCGAGCAATGGCCATATCATAATCTTCAAGAACAATGACACCTGCGCCTTCACCCATAACAAAACCGTCTCGATCTTTATCCCAAGGACGGCTAGCTTTATCTGGTGAATCATTACGTGTTGATAATGCTCGAGCTGCAGCAAAACCACCAATACCAAGAGGGCAAATAGTAGATTCTGCGCCGCCAGCTATCATGACGTCAGCATCTCCGTATGCAATGGTTCGCGCTGCAATTCCGATATTGTGTACGCCCGTAGTACAAGCGGTAACAACATTCAGATTAGGTCCTTTCAGCCCCTCAAATATTGAGAAAAATCCTGAAATCATATTGGTAATAGTTGAAGGTACAAAGAATGGTGAAATCTTTCTTGGCCCAGACTCAAGCATGCGACTGTGATTATCTTCAATCAAGCCTAAACCACCTATACCAGAGCCAATTGCGACCCCAATTCGAGAGGCATTCTCTGGCGTAACTTTAAGTCCCGAACTTTTTAATGCTTGCTGGCCTGCGGCAATACCAAATTGGATAAACTTATCCATCTTCTTACATTCCTTTTTAGGAATATATTGCTCAACATCAAAACCTTTTACTTCACCAGCAAATTGAGTTGTAAAAGCTGAACTATCAAAAGAGGTAATTGGAGCAATGCCGCTTTTTCCTGCTAGGATATTTTTCCAAGAAGAATCAACATCATTACCAACAGGGGAAAGCATGCCAAGTCCAGTCACTACAACGCGACGTTTAGACACTATGGCCTCCGACTATAAACATGAAATTAAAATTTGAAAAAAGAAACGGCCCAGAAAGGGCCGTTTTTAAATAACTATAACTTACGCGTCTTTATTAGCGTTAACGTAATCAATAGCAGATTGAACAGTTGTGATTTTTTCAGCTTCTTCGTCAGGAATTTCAGTATCAAATTCTTCTTCAAGAGCCATAACTAATTCAACAGTGTCTAATGAATCCGCACCTAAATCATCAACGAAAGAAGCTTCAGATTTAACTTCCTCTTCTTTTACACCTAATTGCTCGATAATGATTTTTTTTACGCGTTCTTCGATGTTACTCATAATTCTAGTTATCCTTTAAAGTACCTAGATATAAATTTGCGAGTAGTGTATTCAGCAAATCGAGGCCTTGCAAGTAAGTCACTCAACTTTTTATCTGGTCCAACCACTCACGGTTAAATAAATAATCGTTATTACTGTCTGCACATAATACCACATGTGCGACAATCGTTAACCCATGTACATGCCACCATTTACATGAATTGTTTCACCAGTGATATAAGCTGCTTCTTCACTGACTAAAAAACCAACCGCTGCAGCAATCTCTTTAGGATCACCTAAACGATTAGCAGGGATATCTTTAAAAATATTCTCTTTTTGTTCGTCTGTTAGGGCTTTAGTCATATCTGTATCAATAAAACCAGGGGCAACAACGTTTACTGTTATACCTCTAGATGCAACTTCACGGGCCATAGACTTGCTAAAACCAATTACCCCCGCTTTAGCCGCTGCATAGTTAGCTTGGCCAGGATTACCTGTTGTCCCAACTACTGAGCCAATATTAACGATTCTACCCTTTCTCTTTTTCATCATGCCACGAAGTACTGCTTTTGACATTTTAAAAATAGAAGTGAGGTTAGTATCTATAATACCTTGCCACTCATCATCTTTCATACGCATAAGAAGATTGTCACGGGTAATTCCGGCATTATTTACCAAGATATCTACAGGGCCGTATTCTTCAGTAATTTCTTTTAAAACATTCGCCATTGAATCAGGATCAGCAACATTTAATACTTTACCAGTACCATCTGATTGCAAATATTCACCAATTGCTTTTGCGCCGTTTTCAGAAGTTGCAGTTCCTATAACTACCGCACCATCCGCCACTAGACGCTCTGCAATTGCGCGACCAATACCACGGCTTGCGCCTGTTACTAAGGCAATGCTGCCATTTAATTTAGACATTTGTACTCTCTACTTGACTAGTTTAAGTCTGATACAGACTCTAAAGAACCTATGGCTTTACATGTTAAAGCCTTATTTATACGCTTAGTTAAACCTGTAAGCACCTTACCTGGACCGATTTCATATAGGTTATCGACACCTAATTGATGTAATTGGTTCACTGTTTCAGTCCATCTTACTGGGCTATAAAGCTGAGCAATTAACGCTTTTTTAATTGCTTCAGGATCAGACTCCATCTCAACATCTACATTATTGATAACTGGTATTTGAGGCGCCGTGAAATCTATATCATTTAGCAATACTGATAACTTATCTGCTGCAGGCTTCATCAACGCACAATGAGAAGGTACGCTAACAGGTAAAGGTAAGGCTCTTTTAGCCCCCTGCTCTTTACATAGCTCAGCGGCACGTTCAGCGGCTTCTTTATTTCCCGCAATAACTACTTGCCCTGGTGAGTTAAAATTAACTGCAGCAACTACCATATTAGAATCAACTTGAGCTTGTTCGCAACTGGCAATGACTTTTTCATCTTCCAAACCGATTATTGCGTACATGGCTCCAACACCCTGTGGAACAGCTTCTTGCATAAATTGTCCACGTGCTTCAACCAATTTAATCGCATCTTTAAAATCAATGACACCCGCACATACTAAGGCAGAATATTCCCCTAAACTATGTCCTGCCATATAAACTGGTAAAGGCATGTTATTTTCTTTTAACACTTGAAATATTGCATAACTGGCGGCTAATAAAGCTGGTTGGGTTACTTGTGTTTGCCCTAACTTTACTTCATCGTTATTTACTACGTCCCATAAATCATATTGCAAAACCTCACTAGCGGCTGCAAATGTATTTTCTACAGTTGGGAATTCAGAGGCTAAGTCACTCAACATTCCTAAAAACTGTGATCCTTGGCCCGGAAAAACCCATGCTTGTTTACTCATAAAACATTTCTCTAAATAATTAAATTAATAACGAACTAAGGCTGATGCCCAAGCAAACCCGCCTCCAAAGGCTTCTAACAACAAATTTTGCCCTCTTTTAATACGGCCATCGCGAATCGCAGTGTCTAAAGCGGTAGGTACAGTCGCTGCTGAAGTATTGCCATATTTTTCTAGGGTAAGTACCACCTGATCTAATGACATATCTAGCTTCTTAGCCGTTGCTTTAATAATGCGGAAGTTAGCTTGATGGGGTACTAACCAGTCTAAATCAGATTTTTGCATATTATTGGCAGCCAGTGTTTGCTCTACCACTTCACTTAACTTAGTTACGGCAACTTTAAATACTTCATTGCCTTTCATGCTGCCCCAGTTTTCGTGAACGGATTGTTCATTTCCTCTTTGAGGGTTGCCGACTGTAAGCAAGTCACCATATGAGCCAGCAGCATTAATATGAGTGGATAAAATACCTGGTTCTTCACTTGCTTCTATAATAGTTGCACCGGCAGCATCACCAAACAAAATAACCATAGTTCGGTCTTCTGGATTTATTAAACGGCTTAAACAATCGGTACCAACCACAAGTATACGTTTTGCCATACCTGACTTTATATATTGATCAGCAACGCTCAATGCATAGCAATAGCCGGCACAAGCAGCGGCAACGTCAAAAGCTGGAATACCATCAATATCTAAGGCCTTTTGAATCTCGCACGCTGTGCTAGGTAATGCGTAGCGACCTGACGTGGTCGCGCAAACAATCATGTCCAACGATTTAGCGTCGATTCCCGCAGCTTCTAATGCTTTCTGGCTCGCTTCAGTCCCCATAGTTGCAGCGGTTTCATGTTTGCCAATAATCCTTCTTTCTTTAATACCGGTACGATCTGTAATCCATTCGTCAGACGTGTCAACCATAGTTGATAAGTCGGCATTTGTTCTTATTTCGCTTGGGTAGTAACTACCCGTGCCTATTATTCTGGAATTCATTTATTCGTGACGCTCCATTAAAGCCGCTTCTATTTTATCTTTTATTTTTTCAGGAACCTGCATCTCAACTTCTTGTATGGACTTACGAATTGCATACAAAAAAGCCTCTGACGAGGCATTACCATGGCTCTTCACCACAATTCCGCGCAATCCTACCAGACTAGCACCATTATACTGGTCGGGTTTCATGCGCAAATATAATCTATGGAAAATCGGTAGAGCTACCTTAGCTAAAATAGAGAAGTACCAATTTTGTTGGGATACTCTTTTTATTTCTTCGAAAATGAACTTAAATAAGCCTTCCCATGATTTTAATGCAATGTTCCCCACAAAACCGTCTGTCACTATGACGTCAGCTTTTTCTGAAAAAATATCGTGGCCTTCTATATACCCAATGTAATTGATACTTTTAGAATCCGTTAACAATCTAGCAGTTTGCTTAACTTGATCATTTCCCTTTATTTCTTCAACGCCCACATTAAGTAAGGCTACTTTTGGTTGATGAATACTACCAATCTGTTCAGCTAAGACTGACCCCATAACAGCATATTGAAATAAGACTTCTGAATCGCAGTTGATATTTGCACCTAAATCCAACAAATTGACTTTACCATTATTTTTAGTTGGAATTTGCGTGACTAGCGCTGGCCGGTCGATACCTGGTAATGTTTTTAATACATAAAAGGCCATGGTTAACAACGCACCAGTATTACCTGCGCTAACACAAGCATCTGCCTTGCCGTCTTGCACAAGGTCTAAAATTCTACGCATCGACGAATCTTTTTTATGTCTTAATGCATGTGAAGGAGAGTCATCCATTAATACCTCTTGAGAGCATTCAGACAACTCAAGACGGTTTTGGATTTCAATAGATTGTTTGTTGAACCATTCAAGCGTGATTGCTTGTGGGCCACACAGTATTATATTTAAGGTAGGGGTTTCTTGCAGTGCTTTTAATACTGCAGGGAAAATAATATGGGGGCCGTGATCGCCCCCCATGATATCTAACGCTATGGTTAGATGGCTCAATGTTCTATTACTTTAATAAATTAAAGAGATAAAACTTTTTTGCCTTTGTAGTAACCATCAGCGGTCACGTGATGACGAACATGCGTCTCACCCGACGTTGAATCTACAGACAAAGCAACAGTACCAAGCGCATCGTGTGAACGACGCATACCACGCTTTGAACGAGCTTTTTTACTCTTCTGTACAGCCATTATTTTACTCCTAGTCTCGCTTAAGTTCTTTCAAAACCGCGAACGGGTTTGGACGTTCATCGGCCGGTTCAATTTTTCCAAAACTCATTTTGTCTCGCTTTTGTTTGCAATCCTCCTCTGCATGAAGGGCTACAATAGGCAAAGATAAAATCAGTTCATCTTCAAGACACTGAAATAAATTGATTTCTCCGTGGTCATCGACCTCTACCGGTTCGTAAACATCCGGTAATTCATCTTCGTCTTCTTCTTCAGAACCCTGCACAGGACTGAAACAAAAAGATACATCCATAGGATGTTCAAAGACTTCATTACATCTTTCACAGCGTAGTGATGTTAAGCATGCCATTTGACCTTGAAAATAAGTAAGACCCTGCTCGTCTTTTGCAAACTTAATTTCAACATCAATTTCACTGGCAACATCAGCAACCATCCCAAGCAATCTTGGCATATCAGATGCTAAAATAACTCCCCTATAATCGGAACGTTTATTAGCACTTTTTACTGGGTCCAATCGCTTGGGTAATTTCACTTTCTGCATAGCGCGCGCATATTATAGTTTCAGCGTTTATTAGTCAAAGAAAATATCAGAGAAATTATCACGAGCTTACTAGGTGGATCCTAGGTTAATATGGCTACTATCCAAATTACTAATTGTAACCTTGTTCAACCAATGAAAATAGTACTTGCTTCTAGCTCTCTTTACAGACAATCAGTTTTGCAAAAATTAAACATTCCATTTTCTTCATTAGCACCTGATATTAATGAGTCAGCTAATCTGGATGAAACAATAGAGGAACAAGTTATAAGGCTTGCGGAGCAAAAAGCTAAATCAGTTTCAAATAAACTTAAAGACAAACAAGCCTATGTAATTGGTTCTGACCAACTTGCTAGCCTTAATGGTATTGTTCTCGGAAAGCCGGGTGATTATATTCGTGCAAAACAACAATTAATGAGTGCAAGTGGCCAAACTGTAAAGTTTTACACTGGGTTATGTTTGTTTTGTGCAAATAAAAACTTAATAGAAACAATTGTTGATGTATATGAAGTCACATTTAAACGATTAACAGAAACACAAATAGACACCTACTTAACTATTGAGAAACCTTTTGACTGCGCGGGCAGTTTTAAAAGTGAGGGGCTAGGTATTGCTTTATTCTCATCACTTAAGGGTACAGATCCCAATAGTTTAGTTGGACTACCATTAATTCGTCTAATTGAGTTATTTGATAAAATGTCTGTTGATATCTTTGACTTTATGCAAAATCCTAATTAAACAATCTCTGTTAATTCACTCAAAGAATCAATGATTGCTATCGGTTTGTAGCGCATTAAGGTCTTACTTTCATGAACGCCGAAACTCACTGCAACCCTATCCATGCCGATAGACTCTGCCATTTCCATGTCATAAATTGTATCACCTACCATTACAACTTCACTAACTTGTAAATTTAGTTCCGCTAATATTTGCTTGAGCATATCAGGAGACGGCTTACTGTTGGCATCATCTGCCGTCCTTGAAGTGGTGAACAAATGGCCGGTATTAGAATGCAACAAATTATGCTCTAACCCTAGTCTCGCTTTTCCTGTAGCAACAGCTAAGACATGTCCTCTAGACTTTAACTCTTCGAGCATATCTAAGGCCCCTTCAAACATTGGGCTACTAATTTGAGAATGGTTTTTAAAATGTTCTTTATAGGTGACCATTAGCTTTATTGCTTCTTCATGATCATCAATTGAGAAGAGCTTTTTTAGAGCAGGCAATAAACTTATTCCGATAACATTTTTTGCTTCGTTATAGCTTGGTACAGGTAATCCAAAATGTTTAGCACTGATCTGCATGCTTTCTACAATTTTTGTTACAGAATCCATTAAGGTTCCATCCCAATCAAAAATTATTGCCTTATATTTCACTTCTCAACCTTTTTAAAACATTTATTAACTGTAATTCTAATGGAGCTTTAAAGCTGACCCTTTCCTCGGTGTTAGGATGTATAAACGCTAAAGAATGAGCATGTAAAAATAAGCGCTTAAGTCCAAGATTTTTTGTTCTTGTTTCAAATTCAGCATCTCCATATCGATCATCACATGCTATTGGATGACCCGCATGTAAACAATGCACCCTAATTTGGTGAGTACGACCTGTAATGGGAGAGGCTTCGACTAAAGTAGCTTGATTAAAAAGCTCTAAAATTCGGTACCGAGTTTCTGAAGGCTTACCTTCATCATTCACTAACACCATACGCTCACCAGATTTTAAAGTATTTTTAAGTAACGGAGCTTTAACTTTAAATCGATTCGCTGGCCATTCACCTGCTACTAATGCTTGATAACGCTTATCTACTTTTCTATCTCTTAATTGTTCGTGTAAGTTTTTTAACGCCGAACGACGTTTAGCGATCAATAAACAACCGGATGTATCTCTATCAAGCCTATGTACTAGTTCTAAAAATTTTTGCTGTGGTCTTAATGCTCTAAGCCCCTCAATCACACCAAAACTTAGACCACTACCACCATGGACTGCGGTACCTGAAGGTTTATTAAGTACAATTATCCAATCATCTTCATATAGAATACTCGCTTCTAAACTAGACACTTTCTCTAACTTTGTTGAAGGCAACGCCGTGGGTTCTGATACTCTAATGGGAGGAATACGTAATTCATCATGAGCACATAACTTGTACTCTGGCTTGACTCTTTTCTTGTTAACACGCACCTCACCCTTTCGTAAAATACGATAAATGAGGCTTTTAGGTACTCCTTTTAATAAAGTACGCAAATAGTTATCTATCCTTTGACCTTCAAGGTCGGGATCGACGGTTATAAATTGAACTTTTTCAAATAATAGGTCTGCCATATCCGGCGTATTCTAACTGAATTTTAATAATAGTTGTCTAGTATTTTAATTTCTTGCCAGTATTACCGATTTAATGTGATAATACGCGAGTTTTCATACATGAAGTAAATGTATAAAACAAAATAATGAATTAAATGTTCTGTATGCATAAACGACCAAAAGTCGTAAACATAGATTGCTCACCAGTTTCGGTGAACCAACAGTGAAGTGTGTAACTTTTCACTGATTATGGTTAAACAGAACGCTTACATCAGCGATATAAATATCTTACTGAACGCATACGATGTAAAGAAGACGAATTGAATTGACAATATATTTGAACATATATAAAGCCAAATAATAGAGCTAAGTATTTCGAATATAATAAGTTTTAAAGTATATATTTTTATCTAAACTGCAGCCGTGTTTAGAGCCTATCAACATATAGGTAAAGTGTTTGAAAGTAATGCATTAAATAATTAATGGCAATTACACGTACAAAAAAACTTAACTAAAAGTATACAGTCGTGAGGCTGGATCAAACAGGTGTCTAATCACTTAGTCATTCTTTACTTAGTAGCGGTCGGTACATTACTGAGCTAAATAAGAATGAAAAGAATGTTAATCAATGGTACTCAGCAAGAAGAATTGCGAGTAGCACTTGTAGATGGGCAAAAGTTGTATGACTTGGACATAGAAAGTCCAGGACACGAACAAAAAAAAGCCAATATATATAAAGGTACAATCACCCGAGTAGAACCTAGTTTAGAAGCAGCATTTGTAGATTACGGTGCAGAAAGACATGGTTTTTTACCTCTCAAAGAAATAGGTAGAACCTACTTCCCAAAAGGCTATAAGTTTGAAGGCCGCCCTAATATTAAAGAGGTCATCAAAGAAGGCCAAGAAGTAATAATTCAAATTGATAAAGAAGAACGTGGCCAAAAAGGCGCAGCGTTAACCACCTTTATTAGCTTAGCAGGTAGTTACCTAGTATTAATGCCAAACAACCCTCGTGCAGGTGGTATTTCTCGTCGTATTGAAGGTGATGAAAGAACTGAATTAAAAGCGGCGTTAAGTGGATTAAATCTACCCGACGGTATGGGGTTAATCGTAAGAACAGCAGGTGTTGGAAAATCATCTGAAGAGTTAGCCTACGATTTAGACTATCTAGTATCAGGCTGGGGTCGTATTAAAGAAATGGCCGACTCTCGCCCAGCGCCTTTCTTAATTCATCAAGAAAGTGACGTAGTAGTTCGTGCAATACGTGACTACCTAAGACGTGATATCGGCGAAATACTGATTGATAAAACAGCAGTACACGAACGTGCCTTAAAGCATGTTGAACAAATGCGTCCAGATTATGCAAATCGTGTAAAGCTATACAAAGGTGACGTACCTCTATTCAGTCATTACCAAATTGAAAGTCAAATAGAATCGGCCTTCCAACGTGAAGTGCGATTACCTTCAGGCGGCTCTATTGTTATTGACCCAACAGAAGCTTTAATCTCTATTGATATCAACTCTGCCCGTGCAACAAAAGGCAGCGATATTGAAGAAACAGCATTTAATACTAACTTAGAAGCAGCTGATGAAATCGCTAGGCAGTTACGCCTTAGAGATGCGGGTGGTTTAGTGGTAATAGACTTCATTGATATGACACCAGTACGTCATCAAAGAGAAGTAGAAAACCGCATGAAAGAAGCAGTTAGAGGAGACCGAGCTAGAGTGCAACTTGGTCGTATTTCTCGTTTCGGTTTATTAGAAATGTCTCGCCAGCGTTTACGTCCTTCTTTAGGTGATTCTGCTCACAATGTATGTCCACGTTGTAGTGGTCATGGCACGGTACGTGGTACAGAATCCTTAGCCTTATCTGTTTTACGGATAATGGAAGAAGAAAGTATTAAAGACAATACAGGTCAAATAGAGGCACAATTGCCTGTTAATGTTGCAACCTATTTACTTAATGAAAAACGTAAGTCAGTAAGAAGCATAGAAAAACGTCACACAGTTCAGTTGGTTATTATTCCTAATCCGAACATGGAAACACCTCATTACAGTATTTCTCGTCGTAGACCCGATGAAGCTTTACAAGATATGAGTTATAACTTGCCTCTTATTGAGCAAGAAGAAACCATTACCGATAAAACAGTGGCGCCAGCGTTAGCAAAAGAGCAACCAGCTTTACAAAGCCTTATAGAGCCCAATAAAACCAGGCCAACTCAAGTAGCAAGTAAACCAGCTGCAGAAGAAAGCTTGCTGACTAAGATTGGTAAATGGTTCCAAGGCTTACTAAAAGAAGAACCTAAAGAAGTACCAAAGAAAAATACTCGTACACGTAATCAAAATGGTAGCCAGCGTAAAGGCAAGAATAGCCGTAATGATCGTAACAAACGAAATGGCAAAAACTACGAACGTAACGAGAAGAATGATCGTGGCGAGCGTAATGACCGTAACGACAAGTCAACAAAACGGAATGATCGTTCAGAGCGCAAACCAAGAAACGACAATCGTAAGCCTCGTCGTAACGATAAAGCCCACGACACAGAAGCTCAAACCAATCAAAATCAAGAGGTTCATAATAATGTTCCTGCTAAGAAAAAGGAGAAGGTTGCAGAGCGTCGTAAGCGCAGAGACACTAGGCGTAGTGTGAGAGTAGAATCAGAAAAGGTTGAAAATACCAAATCTGCTGCTTTGGCTACTAAAGAAGAAACTACAAACGTTGAGCACATAGATACTAATTCAGTACCCAGTGTTACGACCGCAGCGACGAATGTAAATACTAGTATTCCTGCAGTAGAGACTAGTCCTGCAAATGTAGAAGCCACAACTGAAAAAGTCGAAACTTCTACTGTATCTAATGACGAAGAGCAAAAGCCACGTACACGTAGCCGTCGCTCACCTCGCCATGTTAGAGCTGCCGGTCAAAAACGCCGTAAAGAAACCGAAGTATCTGATGATACAGCCGTTGAAAACAAAACCGCTGATATTACAGAGGCAAACGGTGTTGACACGATTAAGGTTGAAACCCAAGTAGCAGAAGAAGGTAATAAAGCTCCAGACGTTAAGCTAACTCAAGCCGAGCCAAGTGCTAAGCAAGATGAGTTACAATTTGATGAGCCGGCAAAAGTTGAGGAAACACCTGTTCCCGTAGTTGAACAAGCAACCCCTGAACAGGTTTCTTTAGAGTTATCAGATGACGAACCTAAAGCCATCGAGCCTACACCTGCTCCTGCTGAAACAGCCCCTGTTGTTGAAGCAAAAGCTGTAGAACTAGAGGCGCCCAAAGAGAAGGCTTTAGAAGCACCTATTAAAGCTAAGGTAGCTCCAAAAGCCACCTCTTTGAAAGTGTCGAAAAAGGTTAAGTCACAATCTGTTTCAGCACCTATGGCAAGACCTGCAGAAATTACTGAAGACTTTGCTGAGGTTAATATTGGCTCTTTAGCTGACGAAGCTCGCCCAGAGCTTACACGTTCAACTAAAACAGCGGCAATATTAAGTGCATCTAATAAGGCTACAGCACCAGCGTTTAGACCAGGAACAGACTCTTAGTCTTAGTAAAAACTAGCGCTAGCTAACATTATATGCCGTGGGGTAACTCCCCACGGCATTTTTAATTTATAGGTGTGGTGCTATTGTCGCTTATTTGCTGTATCCTCCCGCGACTTATTTTAGCCGTTCATATTTCAAACAAAGCATGGGCTTAGTTTGACACTATTGCTAATCACCTAATTTTGAGAATTATCTATGAGTTTTGCCGACCTAGGCCTTTCACCAAAAATTTTATCCGCTATTACTAGTAAGGGATATACCACCCCCTCTCCTATCCAGGCGCAGGCTATCCCTGCTGTGTTAAAAGGTAGCGATGTAATGGCTGCCGCCCAAACAGGGACAGGAAAGACTGCAGGTTTTACATTGCCTATTTTGCACCTTTTAAGCCAAGGTAAACCTGCTAAAGCTAATCAAGCTAGAGCCTTAATACTTACTCCTACTCGCGAGCTAGCAGCTCAAGTAGCGGAAAGTGTGCAAACCTACGGACAGGACTTATCGTTAAGATCCACTGTAGTATTTGGGGGCGTTGGTATTAATCCACAAATGCAAAAGTTACGAAAAGGGGCCGATGTTCTTGTTGCTACTCCTGGCCGCTTACTTGATTTGTATAATCAAAACGCCGTTAAATTTAATGAGCTAGAAATCCTAGTGCTGGATGAAGCAGACCGTATGTTAGACATGGGCTTTATTCATGACATTAAAAAAATCATTAAACTGTTACCCCAAAAACGTCAGAACTTAATGTTTTCAGCTACATTTTCTGACGACATCAGAAAACTAGCAAAGGGCTTAGTTAACAACCCCGTAGAAGTTTCTGTGTCACCAGCAAACACTACAGTAGATTTAGTAGAACAGTGGGTTTATCCAGTTGATAAAAGCAGAAAGTCACAGCTTTTAACCCACTTGATTAAAGAAAATGACTGGCAGCAGGTATTGGTGTTTAGCCGCACAAAGCATGGTGCAAATCGCATTGTTAAGCAGTTAGAAGGTCGTGGCATTACGGCCGCTGCAATACATGGTAATAAAAGCCAAGGTGCACGTACCAAAGCTCTATCAGATTTTAAACAAGGTAAAGTAAAAGCCTTAATTGCTACTGATATCGCTGCTAGAGGCTTAGATATTGATCAGTTACCACAAGTCGTAAACTTTGATTTGCCAAATGTTGCTGAAGATTATGTTCACAGAATTGGTCGGACAGGCCGTGCTGGCGCTAAAGGACAAGCCATTTCAATGGTGACACAAGATGAATTTAAAGAGTTAGTAGATATAGAAATATTAACTAAACAACTCATACAAAGAAAAGTCATCGCTGGTTATGAACCAAGCCAGCCTTTACCTGAGTCCAAAGAGGGTCAGCGACCTATAAAGGCTAAAAAGAAACCACAAGCTAATAGACAAAATAATCAGTCTAATCGTAACCGCACTGGTGACTCACGCAACAACAATGGGCAACCTTCACAGCGACGCAGAAAAAAACCAGCCAATAACACTTCAGGAAATAGATAAGCTTAAACGAAATACGCAAATACCATTAAAAGAGCAGGCTTAACACGCCTGCTTTTTTAGTCAGTGACTTGCTGTAAGAATACGGTCTAAATGGTTTGAAAAATTCTGCCTGTCTTTTTGGTTTAAAGGTGGTGGCCCTCCAGACTGTTCACCACTGGCTCGCATGGTATCCATAAAATCACGTATATTAAGCCTTGAACGAATATTTTCTTTAGTAAACAACTCTCCTCGTCCACTTAATGCGAGGGCACCTTTTTCTATCACCTCAGCAGCAAGTGGGATATCGCTGGTTATAACTAAATCGCCAAGCTCCACTAACTTTACTATTTCATCATCAGCGACATCAAACCCTTGAGGCACCTGCATGGACCTTATAAATTTTGATGGCGGGGTTCGAATATATTGATTAGCGACATATATGGTTTCGACTTCTTTTCGTTGCGCTGCACGGTTTAAAATATCCTTAATCACCACAGGGACCGCATCTGCATCCACCCAAATTTTCAATTTATTTCCTCACTTTTAAAAACTAAAAACTCTACAACCCTAATGTAAGTTTTGTAACCTAATCAAACAAGCAATTCATTACTGTTAGCTAACAATAAATAAACGCGCTACAACCTCAAAAAATTAAAATTGGTCAATTAAACCATTTAGTAATCAAACACACTAAAAACTTAATAGTGATTTACTTGAAATCGGCACGGAATTACCATAAGCAATTGTTTTTTATGTATTTTATTTCCTTGGCATGGTCACTGCTACGTAAGAATTACAAACTCACTATTTGTTTAATTTACGTTTTTTAAGGGAACCCAAATGCACTTAATAATAAAAAAACCAAGCAGCAATTTAATTACAATTTTAAGCCTTCTACTTAGTGTCAGCTTATTGAGTGCCTGTGGCGATAGCAACGAAACCGCATCTCAAAACGAACCATCTGAAGAATTAATTATTTCAGTACCTGTAGAAATAACCCTATTGTCTAAAGGTGATATTTCATCAAACTACACCACTACAGCGGTTTTAGAACCCAAAGAAGAGGCTTTTGTCGTTCCCAGAGCATCAGGCATTATAGAAAACATTTATGTTGAGGAAGGTGACTATGTAGAAAAAGGCCAAGTGCTGGCGCAAATTGAACCCCGTCGTTATCACCTTAATTTAGACAGAGCAAAAGCGGATCTAGTAGGAGTTGAAAAAGAGCTAGCAAAAATAAACAAAGTTTATAATCAAAAACTAGTCAGTGATGATACCTACGATAAGCTAAGTGCACAATTTGAGTCAGCAAAGGCCACATTATCGTTGGCTGAATTAGATCTAAAAGAAGCAACTATAGTTGCACCAATATCGGGTTATATAGCTGAGCGTAATGCCAAAGTTGGTAATTTAACCGAATCTTTCCAAAGAGCGAGAATGTTCCATATAGTTCAACAAAAAGAATTATACGGTATTGTTTACCTTCCGGAAAAAGAACTTTCTAAAGTATTCAAAAATCAACAAGCCACTCTAATATTAACCGCCTTAGACGATACCACAATCAAAGCTTATGTAGAGCGTATCAGCCCAGTTATCGACGCGACCACAGGTACATTCAAAGTAACATTACGAGTTCCAAATACCAATAACCAACTTAAGTCAGGCATGTTTGCAGAAGTTCAACTCAACTACGACACCCATAAAAATTCACTTTTATTAGCCCGTAAATCCCTAATTGCCATTGATGATAGTATCAATGTATTTGTTGTTGAAAATGGCATTGCTAGTAAACAAAAAATCAGCATTGGCTATCAACAAGGGGAATTAGTTGAGGTCATTAGTGGACTTACCGGTAATGAACAGGTGGTAATTACTGGCCACCAAAACTTAAGAGACCAAGCCCCTGTAGAAATCATATCGACAGAGACCGCACTAGTTGACATACCCGAAACTCCTGTTAAAGGTTAAGGATAAGCAATATGAACATAATTGATATTGCAGTTAAGCGGCCAGTCACTATATGGATGTTTACCTTAGCCATTATACTATTTGGTATGGTGTCTTTATCTAGATTAGCGATAAATCTGTTACCAGAATTATCTTACCCTACCCTCACTATCCGTACAGACTACATTGGCGCTGCACCGAGCGAAATAGAGCAACTTGTTTCTAAACCAATTGAAGAAACCATAGGTGTTGTTAAAGGTGTTCATACAGTTACATCTACGTCAAAAGCAGGTCAATCTGATGTACTTCTAGAGTTTGACTGGGGAACAGATATGGATTTAGCAAGCTTAGAAGTTCGTGAAAAGTTAGACACCTTGCAACTCCCTCTAGATGTTACAAAACCTTTATTACTACGTTTTAATCCTAGTTTAGATCCTGTACTACGTTTTGGCCTTAGTGGTGTTAAAGAGAGTACCAATAATGACCATAAAACCATGCCAATCAATGAGAAAAATATTAAAGCTCTGAGGCTATATGGTGAAGAACAAGTAAAGCGACAACTTGAATCAGTAGCTGGTGTAGCGTCAGTAAAAATTAGTGGTGGGTTAGAAAACGAAATTCAAGTTTTAATAAACCAGCAAAAAACCAACCAACTTAATTTAAACGTAAGTGACATTATAAAACGCCTTAAAGATGAAAATGTAAATTCTTCAGGCGGCAGGGTTAAAGATGGCTCTCAAGAGTATCTTGTTCGAACCTTAAATCAATTTCAAGATTTAGAAGATATTCGAAACCTATTTATTGCCACTCGAGAAAGTAAAAACATTCGATTGGGAGATATAGCAACGGTAAAAGAAGCCTATAAAGAGCCGACCTCAATGAATAGGTTTAACGGTTACCAAGGTGTTGAAATTGCTATTTATAAAGAAGGCGATGCAAATACAGTGCAGGTGGCCGAAAATGTTCAATTTAGAATTGAGCAAATCCAGAATGACATGCCAGCTCAATACCAATTACAACTCCTTTATGATCAATCAAGGTTTATTGGTAGTGCCATAGATGAAGTGAAATCAGCTGGTATTATAGGCGGGCTATTGGCTATGGCAATCTTGTATTTATTTTTGAAAAACATCTGGTCTACTCTGATTATTTCAATTTCAATACCTGTATCGATAATTGCCACCTTTAACTTAATGTATAGCAATGATATCAGCCTAAATATTATGAGTCTGGGAGGGATCGCCCTCGCAATAGGTTTGTTAGTGGATAATAGCATTGTAGTGTTAGAAAACATTGCTCGGCACAAAACCCTGAACAAAACCCCAAAACAAGCAGCCGCTGTAGGAACAAAAGAAGTTTCAATGGCCATAGTAGCGTCAACGCTCACCACCATGGCAGTGTTTTTTCCATTGGTTTTTGTAGAAGGGGTAGCAGGCCAATTATTTAGTGATCAAGCCTTAACCGTTACTTTCGCTCTTGCTGCTTCACTACTCGTTGCGTTAACGTTAATCCCTATGTTAGCCGCTCGAGAAAAAGGCAATAACCACCACAAAGAACCAAGCAAAATAGTCTTTAGTCCTTCAGAACCGAACATAAAACCAATTAGCAAAAAAGCACTAGTTGGTTACTACATTGCCCTTCCCTTTAGGTTTTTATTTAACGGGATTGGCTTGTGTTTTTACTATATATTTTTAGCCTTATCTACATTGTGTATTGGTATATTCAGAGTATTCGGCAAGGCTTCAAAGCTAATTTTACAGCCCATTCTTTGGAGCTTTGAGAAAATATTTGTTCAGATAGAACGCATATATTTAGTGGCATTAAAAGCAGCCCTTAAAATAAGAATCCTAGTCTTAGGCTCGGTAATTATTGTTTCGGCCCTGTCATTACTACTATTACCTAAAATAGGTATGGAGCTTATTCCTGATATGTCACAAGGAGAATTTTTTGTTGAAATTAATTTACCAACAGGTTCCCAGTTAGCTCAAACAGATCAAGTCATTACCGATTTAGCCCAATTCACTTCAACGTTACCTAGTGTTGAAAGAACATATGCACTTGCCGGTACAGGTAGCTTAATGAATGCATCAGCAAGTCAAGGTGGCGATTATTGGGGTAAGTTGAATGTAGTTATGACACCTGATAGTACTAAAGAATCTTCCGAAAGGGTTATAGAAGATATGCGAGCATATTTGTCTAAACAAGCAGGCGTACAAAGTAAATTTGGCAAACCAGCTTTATTTACTTTTGCCACTCCGTTAGCAATACAAATAATTGGTTATGACCTAACATCTTTAAGTGACTACAGCCAATTACTGGTGGAAAGTTTACAGAATGATCAGAGATTCGCAGATGTCAAATCGACATTACAATCTGGAAATCCTGAATTAAAAATCAAATTCGACCATAGTAGAATGTCCCAATTGGGTATAAATGCCCCAGATGTATCCAAACTAATCGCCACTAAAGTGGGAGGAGAAGTCGCCACAAAATATAGTATTCAAGATAGAAAGGTGGATATTTTAGTTAGAACTATTGAAAAGCAACGTGACTCCATAGAAGACATAGGGCAAATCATTGTAAATCCTGGAGCGACTCCCGCTATTCCGCTAAATGCAATTGCTGAAATTACCATGTCTATTGGCCCTAGCGAAATAACTCGAATTGGCCAAGAGCGTGTTGCTGTGGTTTCTGCAAATTTAAACTTTGGTGATCTTAATCAAGCAGTAACTGCGGTTAATGAACACATCAATTCACTAAACTTGCCCCTTAATATTCAAACTAAGGTGGCAGGGCAAAGTGAAGAAATGCAAACTAGCTTCCAGTCATTACAATTTGCTTTAGCTTTGGCAATATTTCTAGTTTACTTGGTGATGGCATCTCAATTTGAATCCCTATTACATCCACTATTGATATTATTTACCGTACCTCTAGCATGTGCAGGCTCTATTTATGGCTTGTATTTATCAGGTACAAATCTAAGTGTTGTAGTATTTATTGGCTTAATCATGTTAGCGGGAATTGTGGTTAACAACGCCATTGTTCTGATAGATAGGATTAACCAAGTTAGAGCCTCTGGTATTGAAAAAACACATGCCATTATAGAGTCAGCACAAAGTCGATTACGGCCGATATTGATGACCACTTTAACCACAACTTTAGGCCTTTTACCCATGGCCATCGGCCTAGGTGAAGGCGCTGAAATCCGCACACCTATGGCAATAACTGTTATATATGGGCTGATGTTCGCTACCTTATTAACTCTGTTTTTTATCCCTGTCCTTTACAGTTTATTTGATCGCAAAAAATTTGTATCACAGCAACAAAACACCTTATCAGACACACTAAATGAAGGGGCGGCTCATGGATAAGTTTGAATCAACGGGAGCTGCATTGGCAGGCTTTGCAATACGTCGCCCCGTAACTATAGGCATGCTGTTCTTTTCAATGCTGGTGTTTGGGTTAATCTCAAGCCAATTATTACCTTTAGAAAAATTTCCAAGTATTGACATTCCAGAAATAACCATACGTATTCCCTACAAAGACGCCACCCCGGTAGAAGTAGAGAAAATGATTACTCGGCCAATAGAAGAAGCACTCGCCACTATGTCTGGCATTGAACGGCTAAGATCAAGCTCAACAGAAGACGCAGCTGTCATTAGATTACAATTTGCTTGGGACGAAAACCTCAAAGCCAAAGGTATTGAAGCAAGAGAAAAAATAGATGCCATTCGTAATGAATTACCATCTGATGTTGAAAGAATATTAGTTTATCAATTTAACACCAACGATATGCCCATATTCACGCTTCGAGTATCTAGCGATAGAGATTTATCCAGTGCTTACGATTTGTTAGACCGTAACCTTAAACGCCCCATTGAAAGAGTGGCAGGTGTATCAAAAGTAGAGCTGTATGGTGTAACCCAAAAGCAGATATCAATTCGTTTAGATCAACAATTAATGACCGCTCTTCAGGTAAAGCCGAATGAATTAGCTAACATCTTGAAAAATGCCAATTTTTCGCTTTCTGCAGGGAGTTATCAAGACAACAATCTTAAGCAAAAGATAAATGTAAACCCACAAGGAGAGTTTAATAGCCTCCAAGAAATTCAGGATTTAATGGTTAAAAAAGGGGTGCGATTAAGTGACATTGCTTTAGTACAATACGAAAAGCCCAAACGGATAGAAGGTCGTCATCTAGACCAAACCTATGCTGTTGGCTTTAATATCTATCGTGAATCTAACAGCAATATGGTGGCTGTCTCAGACGATGTGATGAAGGTTATTGATGAAGCAAATCATAACCCTGCTTTTAACGGCATACACCTTTTTATAATGGATAACGGAGCACAGAGTGTCACTAAATCTCTATCGGACTTACTTGATGCTGGCCTACTTGGAGCCTTATTGTCACTGATTGTGCTGTATGCTTTTCTACGAAATATTACTAGCACGCTATTGGTAGTTTTATCAGTGCCCTTTAGTATTTGTATTACCTTAGGTTGCATGTACGTTATGGGATACACCATCAATATTTTATCTATGATGGGCTTGATGTTAGCTGTTGGTATGCTAGTTGATAATGCAGTAGTCGTTACCGAAAGCATCGAACAAGAGAAAGAAAGCATTGCAAACACTGTAGATGCTACCAAAGCGGGGGTGGCTAAAGTCAGCCTTGCTGTTATAGCAGGAACGATCACAACGGCTATTGTATTTTTACCTAATATCGTTGGTGCTAAAGTTAATGTCACAATATTTTTAGAACACGTTGCCATTGCCATTTGCATCTCGCTATTTGCCTCGCTCCTGATATCGCAAACCCTCATCCCGTTACTTGCAACTAAAATCAAGCCTAAGAATAACAAAGGCAAGCACACTAATATAAAGCGTCCTAGTAAAATGGCCTTGGCTTACAAAGATTTGCTTACCTGGTCACTTAACAATCAAGGTAAAACCGCTTTAATTGCAGTGTTAATTTTAATGAGTACAGCGCTACCTATGCAACACGTTACCAGCGACGATGACAATGATGGCGACCAAAACAGGGTCTGGCTAAACTATGATGTGCAAGGCAGTTACAACATGGAAGAAGTAGAAAAAACCGTTAATAAAATGGAGAACTACCTGTATAGCAATCAGGAAAAGTTTTATATAAAACAAGTTTATACTTATTTTACTGCTGGGCATGCTGTCTCTGGAATTACATTAATAGATAACCTACCCGTATCACAAAAATCCGTTAAAAAACTAATTACCGAAAATATGCCTAAGTTCGTAACGGCAAAACCGAGTTTTCAATGGGATCAAGGCAACGGTGGCGGCATACAAATGACGTTAATTGGGGACTCTTCTGAAAGGCTAGACCAAATAGCAGCACAAATAATTCCCGTATTTTCAAATATTAAAGGACTGACGGAAGTTAAGACTGATACCAGTCAACAGAAACAAGAGTTAAGAGTAGTGATTGATAGACAAAAAGCCTTTAGATTTGGCCTCAACACTCAAGATATATCCCAAGTTATTGCTACGGCGTTAAGGGGAACCAACCTAAGAACATTTAGACATGGTGAAAACGGTGAAGTTGGCATAAAACTCATGTACGACCAAAATCTACAAAACTCAGTGGATGCCCTTAAAAACCTTACGATTACCCGCCAAGGTCAACAAAATGTCACCTTAGATATGATTGCCAACCTATCGGTAGCCCCCCGAGCTTCAGAAATAAACCGCAGTTATAGGCAAACATCGGTCACGATAGGAGGTAATTTACAAGACGGTGTAACATTAGAAGAGGTTCAAAAAAGCATGAAAGGAGTAATGGAGCACATACAGTTGCCTAGTGGTTATGGCTGGACTTTTGATGGCAGTATTAAGCGCCAAAATCAAAATGAAGATGCCATGCAAACTAATATGCTCTTGGCTCTTTGTATGATTTATATAGTGATGGCAGCTCTATTTGAGTCAATATTACTGCCAACGGCCGTTATCACTTCTTTGTTATTTTCACTTACGGGGGTGTTTTGGGCACTCTTTATAGCGGGCATTCCCATGTCGATAATGAGTATGATTGGTATGTTAATATTGATGGGAATTGTGGTGAACAATGGCATTGTATTAGTGGATCGAATAAATCAATTAATCAATGAAGGTTTACAAGTACAGCAAGCAATTATAGAGGCTTGTTTAAACCGGGTTAGACCTATATTAATGACGGTAGCCACTACCGTTTTAGGCTTGGTCCCCTTAGCATTTGGAAGCACTAGGCTGGGAGGAGATGGACCAGCATACTCCCCCATGGCTATAGCGATTATTGGTGGCTTGGTTTTCTCGACCTTAACTAGTTTAGTGTTAGTTCCCCTAGCCTATTTGTTGTTACTTAAGCTTAGAGCCAAAACAGCTAATATGATAAATAACAGTAAAAATTTAGTGAGTAAACTCATTGCAGAGTCATGACAAATAGGTGTTATCAATTTAAGAGAGGCTTAAAAACCTCTCTTAACAACTCAAATCACCAACTTAAGTAGCTCAACAAAAACGGCCTAATTGTTAGAGATTAATAACCAAACCTTCTCTAAAACATCCTTATTCCCTTTCACTGCTTCTTTCACTTTATCATCAGCTAACAAAGTTAAGGAATACGCCACTCTATAATGGTTATTTACTTCGTTATCATCTACTGAAAATGGTGGTCCAGCCATCTTGTTTTGGTCATATACAAAACTAATTAATAACTGTTTTGCGTGTTTTGTAATTAACGGTAAATGGACTGCATATTTTTTACGTAGCCCTTCAGGCAATGCAACCAGTGCAGCTCGATCATAAACAGCATCTACATCACCTAATATATCTAAAGTTAAATCGAAAATATCCCCAACATAAATTTCTAATTCACCGGCTCTATAACACTTCAGCTTACCTATAGTTTTAATATTGGGTGTTACCTGTAACTCTTCAAATAATTGAATTACAGCTGACTCAACCATTTCAATACCGACTACTTGGTATCCTAATGACAGCAACCACCCGACATCTAAGGTTTTACCACATAAAGGAATAAAAATTCTGGCTCCCTCTTCTAGCGCCAATTTCGAGAAGTGACTTTCTAATAAAGGATTAACCGATGGCTGGTGAAACCCCAGTTCTTTATTTTGCCATTTACTGATCCAATATTCTTTTTCCATAGGAGCCTCTAATTACTACTTTACACTTGATTGATGAATTTATATCAGTAGCATACAACTTAAAGTCCACTTGAGGTCAAGGTTTAATGCCACAAAAATTTATAACTATTACTGAAGTCGTAAAACAAACCGGTATTCCTGCTTCAACTCTTAGGTACTACGAAGAAATTGGCTTAATACAGTCTTCTGGTCGTCATGGAATTATGCGAGTCTTTAAAGCCAAAGTGGTGCAACAGTTATCATTAATTTTGTTAGGGCAAGCTGCTGATTTTTCTTTAGATGAAATATCAGATATGGCATTAAAGAATAGCTCAGAAATTGATAGACAAAAATTGTTGGAAAAGTCAGAACAAGTTGACAACAAAATAAAACAGCTCACTAAATTACGAGATGGTCTAATTCACGCAGCACACTGCAGCGCCCCTTCTCACCTTGAATGCCCAAAATTCCAACGCCTTTTATCTATTACCCAAAAAGATAAAAAGAGAAAATTGCAGAGAAAGGCTAACTAGTCACCAAGCAATAGTTTAGCAAGAGTCTCTTTGAAATTGAGAAATTCGTCACTTTGGTTTAGGCTAGCCGCTGTTTATACTAGGCTGATTAAAAAATGATAACCAAAGACTCGAATCCCCTTTACTGTGCGGCAGAAACCCGTTACGAAAACATGCCTTACCGCCGCTGTGGTAAGAGTGGTTTACGGCTACCTGCCTTATCTCTTGGGCTTTGGCAAAACTTTGGTGAAGTAGACCCCTTCTTTAACGCTCAAACAATGCTGCATAGAGCCTTTGATCTTGGTATCAATCATTTTGACTTAGCCAATAACTATGGTCCACCCTTTGGCTCAGCAGAAAGCACCTTTGGAAAGATCATGGCTAATAGTTTGAAGCCATACAGAGATGAAATACTGGTTTCAAGTAAAGCAGGATACGACATGTGGCCTGGCCCCTATGGAATTGGCGGTTCAAGAAAATACCTAATTTCTAGTATTGACCAAAGCTTAAAACGAACCGGACTAGACTATTTCGACGTGTTTTATTCCCATTGTTATGATCCAAACACTCCCCTTGAAGAAACCATGCAAGCGCTCGATTACATAGTGCGGTCAGGTAGAGCTTTGTATGTAGGTATTTCTAGCTATTCGCCAGTCCATACCAAACAAGCTATCCGCATATTAGAAGACTTAGGTACACCGCTGCTGATCCATCAACCTAGCTACAACATGTTTGACCGCTGGATTGAAGATGGGTTAACCGATGTGTTACTCGATGAAAATGTCGGATCAATAGTGTTTTCGCCACTAGCGCAAGGCTTATTGACCAACAAATATTTAAAGGGGATTCCCGAGAATTCTAGGGCGGCACGTTCCGAACAAATTTACTTAAATAAAGATAATATTAGTCTAGACAAGCTAGATAAAATCTCACAATTAAATTCTCTGGCACAGCAAAGGGAGCAATCACTAGCACAAATGGCGGTGGCATGGGTTTTAAACAACCAAGCGGTAACCAGTGCCATAATAGGCGCGAGTAAAGTAAGCCAGATAGAAGACTGTGTTGCAGCATTAGATAATTTAACATTCAGTGAATC
Source organism: Paraglaciecola marina (assembly GCF_004360155.1). GTDB lineage: Bacteria > Pseudomonadota > Gammaproteobacteria > Enterobacterales > Alteromonadaceae > Paraglaciecola > Paraglaciecola marina. Next base: position 70,098 of record NZ_SAIS01000018.1, read on the forward strand.
AGAGTTAACAAACATCAGCCAAATACTAGAGTCATAAAACGTGCAAACTCACTTAGCCATTACTAACCCTAAAAGCCCACAAAATATGGGTAGCATCTTAAGAGCAGCAGGAAATTACCAAGCACAGAGTATCCGTTATACCGGCGAACGCTACGCCCGTGCACGGGCCTTTCGTACCGATACCAAAAACGTACATCAAGATATCCCTGTTATGCAGGTAGACAGAATTATTGGTCTTGAATCAGACAAGCAATTAACAAAAGTGGCCATTGAACTCGTTGAAGGTGCCACTCCATTACCGCTGTTTGTACATCCAGAAAACGCTTTGTACATTTTTGGACCCGAAGACGGCTCTATTGAACAAGAGGTAATAGACCAATGTGACCAAGTGGTTTACATCCCCACTATCGGTTGTATGAACCTAGCGGCAACGGTAAATGTGTTGTTGTATGACAGACTTGCTAAAACGGCTGCGATGCCGAAAGATAATTCTGTGATTGAAACAAGTAGAGACACAAATAATCGAACTAAGGTTAATAAGTAAACCCTGTTAACCTAAGGGGCAAACACAGCTTAGGATTGCTAGTACGCCTTTAAAGGCTACATTACTCAACAACTCATTTACAATCATCTCATCAGTTAAATCGTTTACACTACTGCCACTATGCGCATCTGCTTATTTTCGGTTACTTCCTTTTTTTGTTACTCCGCAACCATTAAGTGCTATCTAAATGTTAATTTAAGTTAAACGGTCACTATTTGAAGACTTATACACAAGCATTAGAAGAATTGGTGGCCTATGAACAAGCTTAAATAACATTAGTAGACACAGTGGTGAAACTATCTTACCCTTACAAATAATAACAACTGTCGTGAACTTGCTGTAAAAAGAAGGTATGTCATTGAAAAATAATAATAAACAAATTAGACATCAAGTTATAACAGAAGTGTTAACACTATGAATTACACCTTTGAATTAGCCTATAAAAATACATTCAAACAAGCTAATTTAACGGCCCTAATTGTATTGACTATCAGTTTAGGCATAGCTGCCTGTGTGATTACTTATGCTTTAATTTATTTAATGTCTGCGGATCCCTTACCTACTAAAAGTGCAAGGGTGTTACATGTTCAACTAGATAACTGGGACCCCAATAAAGCCGCTATAGAACCGAACTTACCGCCAGAGCAAGTGACTTGGCAAGACGCTACCAATATTGTTGCTGCTAAACAAGCCAAATACCAAGCAGCCAGCGCCATCACTTGGGGAATGGTTACGCCAACAGACAAAAACGCTGCGCCCTTTTTAGGGGTAATGCGTGCCACCCATGGTGAATTTTTCCCTATGTTTAACGTACCGTTTCTGTACGGCCAAGGCTGGCAAAATGCCGAGCCTAATGAGGCAAAGTACGTCACCGTTTTAACTAAAGAAGTTAACGAAAGAGTATTTTCAGGGGAAAACTCAATAGGTAAAACCTTACCTATGCTTGGCAAGATATTTACAGTTGTAGGCGTATTAGATGATTGGCACCCCTCCCCTAAATTTTATGACATGGTATATGGCGCTTTTAGTAAACCAGAAGACTTGTATATACCTTTTCAAATTAAAGCTGAATTAGAACTACCACATGGCGGTATCACTAATTGCTGGGAAACCAATCTAGGAGATAGCTATCAAGGCTTCCTAAACTCAGAATGTACTAACTTTGAGTTATGGGTTGAGGTCGACGAACTAACACATTTCTCTGACTACGAATTTTACTTAAACTCCTACGTCCAACAACAAAAACAATTGGGCCGTTTTGCACGCCCTATTAACAACATATTATTAGATATCAACCAATGGCTTAGTTATAAAAGAGTAGTGAGTAAAGATATCTATGTATTTTTTAGCTTAGCCTTACTTTTTTTATTTGTGTGTTTATTTAATGCTGCAAGTTTAATTAGCACAAAATTTACTGCCAGCACCCATGAAGTAGCGCTTAGGCGAGCCTTAGGTGCCAACCAGCAAAACATCTTTTTACAATCTATGATTGAAGCCATGATTTTGGGAGTTTTAGGAGGTGTATTCGGATTAATATTTAGCTTGTTTGGCTTACAAGGTATCAGCTATTTATACCCGAATTTCAGTACTTTCTTAACCTTAGACCTAACCTTAATTAGTTTTGCTTTTGGTTTGAGCATACTATCAAGCCTTATAAGTGCACTTGGCCCAATTTGGTTTTTAAACCGTACTCCAATTGCCAAACACTTAACATAAAGGTGCCTTAAAATGAATTTAAAAGTATTTATCACGCGCCTATCAATTCCACCAATTTTCCGGACTTTGGCCCGTCAAAAATACCCAACCCTCATGTTAATTTCTCAAATATCCATAGCTTTAGCTGTAATAGCAAATGGACTATTTATAGCTGTGGATAGATTTCAAACTATAAGTACTCTAAGTGGAATCGATGAGTCCAACAGCTTCTTCTTAACAAGCTCAGGCTTTACTGATAACTTTAATATTCAAAATACTATTCACTCAGATCTTGCAAAAATCAGAGCCCTACCAGATGTTGTAAATGCCGTAAAAACTAACTCTTTTCCTTACAGTGATAGTGGTGATGAGTTTGCTTTAAGCACTAACCAAGATAGCCTATCTCCAATACCAGCTGCCAGTTATAAACTAGATGAGCATGGTATCGAAGCACTCGGTTTAGAGTTAGTTGCAGGAGAGAACTTCTCTACAAATGAAGTAATTTGGCAATCTCCGCATACCTCTAAGTTTGCGCCCCATGTATTACTGACGACTCGTACAGCCCAGGCTTTATTTAATACAGATGACTGGCAATCCACCTTAGGAGAGCCTATTTATATTGATAATAATCAATTAGTTATTGTTAAAGGAATCATCAAAACCTTGCATGCTCCTTGGCCCGGCTGGAAACACTTGGAACATAGTTTTATCACACCCTCAGTGGTTACGCATAACTCATCACGATACCTAATAAGGGTAAAACCAGGCACACTTGATGATATGATGAGTGAAATCGAAAGCACCCTAGCTTTAGGTAACAAACAACGCTTAATACGAAAAATGAAAAGTATATCAGACGCTAAAAAAGAGGTTTATGGAGCTGATTTAGCCGCATTAACTATTTTGCTGGTAGTTATAGTTTCTCTGTCTTTTATTGTGGGGTTAGGAATTACTGGAGCTACCTCTTTAAAGATATTAAAACAGACCAAACAGATAGGAATACGCCGCGCACTAGGGGCAAATAAGTATGATATTTTCAGGTATTTTCTTTTAGAAAATTTAATTATAACCTCAATTGGGATCTTTACAGGCATTGTATTTGCTATCGCCCTTAATGTATTTTTGGTGGAGCAACATGCTTTTCAAAAATTACCTTTGAGCTATTTAATAATAGCAGCTTTAGTTATGTATTTATTGAATATTATCGCCACTATTAAGCCTATTCTAAAAGCAGTGAGAGTTTCCCCTATTACCGCAACTCAAGGTAATTAACGGAGACTTAAACCAAGCCTCAAAAATAAATTTAAGATACATTTAAACTTTTTAACTAAAGCAATCGACTTACCCCTTGATTGTGCAATATTCAGGAAAAAAAATGAGAATCGCAGACACTAGCGGCCAAGATACACTTGTTCAAAAAAAGAAAAACAAAAAAGCTATTTGGATAATTTTAAGCTTAGCCGTAGTCGCTATTGTTCTCTATTTCACATTAGCGCCCTCATTAAGCAATTGGTCCAATTCTGATACCAGTATTTCAGCTCAAAGAGTTAGAACCGCTACGGTTACCAGAGGAGATTTAATACGAGACTTGTCGGTACAAGGTCGAGTGGTGGCAGCAGTAAGCCCCAAATTGTATAGCCCAGCGCAAGGCACGATATCATTTGAAGTGGACGCTGGAGATAGCGTAACAAGAGGACAAACTCTAGCGGTAATCGAAAGCCCTGAGTTAACCAACCAATTAAAGCAAGAAGAGTCTGCCCTGCAGCGTTTACAGTTAGAGCTTGATAGGCAAAAAATTCAATCAAATAAACAAGCATTGGTTAATCAAAAGGCAGTAGATCTTGCGAAAGTAGCCTTAACTGCAGCAGATAGAGAAAAACGCCGAGCAGATAAAGCGTTTAAAAGTCAGTCTATAAGCCAAATAGATTACGAAAAAGCCCAAGACGAATTAGAAAATGCCAAGTTGGTTTATAAACACTCAGTAAAAGATGCCGAGCTAAATTTAGAAAGCCTAGCATTTGAAGTAAAAGCCAAGAAGTTATTCGTAGAGCGTCAAATTCTACTGGTTGAAGACTTAAGCCGTAAAGTTGCAGAGCTTACCCTGCGCTCACCAGTGGATGGATTAGTGGGTAATTTATCGGTAGAACAAAAAAACCAAGTAGCCAAAAATCAAGCCATATTAAGCGTGGTAGATTTATCTGAATTTGAACTTGAAGTAGATATTCCAGAAAGTTACGCAGATGATTTGGCCATAGGTATGACGGCTGAAGTCACCCTAAATGGTGAGACCCACTTAGCAAAACTAGTCACCATTTCTCCTGAAATAGAAAACAACCAAGTAAGCGGCCGTGTACGTTTTATGGCCTCTACCGATGACTCTATTAGCCAGCCCAAAGGGTTACGCCAAAATCAAAGGTTAACCACCCGAGTTCTCATGGAAAATAAACAAGATGTGCTCATGGTTCAGCGAGGCCAGTTTTTAGAGACAGGTAACGGCAGAGTCGCTTACAAAATTCAAAACGATATGGCACAACGTATCAGTATACTTACAGGTGCTCGGAGCCTATCTAGCGTTCAAATATTAGAAGGTTTAGCAGTAGGCGACACCATAATTGTGTCGGGTACCGATCAATTTAATGGCGCACAGAGCGTCCTTATTACCAATTAAAAAAAGAACAATAATTAGGAATCAATCATGTTAAAAATGACCGATGTTAAAAAGGTATTTCGTACAGACTTAGTAGAGACCCATGCACTAAAAGACTTCAACCTCCAGGTTGGTGAAGGAGATTTTGTAGCGGTAACCGGCCCATCAGGCTCAGGTAAAACAACGTTTTTGAATATCGCTGGGCTACTAGAAACCTTCGATGGTGGTACCTATGAATTAGATGGTCAAGATGTCAGTAACCTAAATGATAAGCACCGTAGTCAACTAAGAAATGAAAAAATCGGATTTATTTTTCAAGGCTTTAACTTGATACCCGACTTGAACCTGTTTGATAACGTGGACGTACCTTTGCGCTATCGCGGTTTTAACAGCGCTGAGCGTAAAAAAAGAATTGAAAACAGCTTAGAAATGGTTGGTCTAGCGCAACGTATGAAACACCTTCCTTCACAACTTTCTGGTGGTCAACAACAGCGTGTAGCTATCGCAAGGGCATTAGCAGGTGAGCCACGATTTTTGCTGGCAGATGAACCTACAGGTAACTTAGATACCAAAATGGCAAACAGTGTAATGGAATTACTCAAAACCATTAACGATGCCGGGACAACCATCATTATGGTGACACATGATGCTGACCTCGCAAAACAGGCTAGACGTAATATTTATGTTAGAGATGGCCAAGTGAGTGAGCTTTAAGCCGCTGAGTAACGAGTCCTTTAAACCTCAGCAACATGTATCAACCAGGAATATTCCCATGTTTAATTACTATATTAAATTAGCCTTTAAGAGCTTTAAAAGAAATCCTATTCTTAGCTTATTAATGGTAACGGCCATTGCCCTTGGCATTGGCGCGAGTATGACCACTATTACCGTTAACTACTTGATGTCAGCCAATCCTATTCCTCACAAGAGTGAGCAATTATTTCACATTCAAGTCGACAGCTGGGATCCTAATAATCCATTTAATGATGACGATGATGCCCTACCCAACCAATTAACCTGGACAGATGCGACTAATTTAACCCATGCAAAAAAAGCCTTAAGGCAGTCAGCCATGAGTATGTCAGGCGCAATAATTGAGCCTCAAGGCAGCGAATCTAAGCCCTTTGAAGCATCAATCCGTTTAGCCTATACAGACTTTTTTGCTATGTTTGACGTTCCCTTTTTATATGGTGGCCCATGGGATAACAACTCAGATAGTAATCGCGAGCAAGTCGTGGTCCTCAGTAAACGTACTAATGAGAGTGTTTTTGGAGGAGAAAACTCCATAGGTAAAGATATCGTGATAGCGGGTAGACACTTTCAAGTTGTGGGTGTGATTGACACATGGGAAGTCATGCCTAAATTTTATGATGTAAATAATGGCCCTTTTAACGAAACCGAAGAGCTATTTATGCCGTTTTCACTAAAAGAAGATCTAGAGCTGCCTAACTGGGGTAACAACAGCTGCTGGAAAAGCCCAGATGGTGAAGGTTATGCCGCATTTTTGCGTTCAGAATGTATTAACACCCAAATGTGGGTTGAACTCCCCAATGCCCAGGCAGAAGCTGATTACTTAGACTTTTTAAATAATTATGTACGTTCTCAAAAAGAATTAGGTCGCTTTCCACGCCCTTTACACAACCGTCTAAACGATGTGATGGAATGGATGGAGCGACAAGAAGTGGTTGAGGAAGATGCCAAAATGATGATGTGGTTATCCTTTATGTTTTTACTTGTGTGCTTATTAAACACCATAGGGTTACTGCTTGCTAAATTCACAGGAAAGTCTTCTGAGATTGGTTTGCGATTAGCAGTTGGCGCGTCTAAAGCTGATGTATTTAAACAGCACATAGTCGAAACCGCCTGTATTGGCTTAGTAGGTGGTGTTGCAGGTTTAGGGCTAACTTTGGTGGGGTTACAAGGCATTAAATCTTTATACGGTGATTTCGTTGATGATCTGGCCACCCTTGACGCATCTATGATCGTCGTTGCATTAGTCATTGCCTTGGTATCAAGTATCGCAGCGGGTTTATATCCCACTTGGCGAGCTTGTAATATCTCCCCCGCCAGCCAATTAAAAAACCAATAAGGAAAGTGAAGATGAAACAGTCACAACCTCAGACGTCAACAAATTGGGAACTGGGTCCTATTTTAAGAGCCATGCTACGAAACAAGGTAGGAGCAATACTTATCGCATTACAAATTGCGATAACCATGACAATCATAGTTAACTCAGTTTATATCATTGTTGAGCGAAACAAAGACATGCAACGGGATAGCGGCATAGACAACGAAAATAGCTTTTACCTTACAAGCGTAGGGTTTGGTGAAAACTTCAATGTCCCTAATACTGTTGAAGAAGACCTAACCATGTTAAGGGCGTTACCCGGTGTAATCGATGCGATTCAAACTAATGCCGTACCCAATAGTAACAGTGGTTGGTCTATGGGATTAAAAACCCAATCAGGTGTAGAGCATGATGCAGTAGGTACCGCCGTTTACATGGTAGATGACCATGGTGTTAATGCATTAGACGTAGAAATAATTGCCGGAGAGAACTTTGCTCCTAGCGATATAAGTTTACGAACCGTTGGGCAAGTAGACTGGCCAAACAAGACCATTATCACTAAGGCCATGGCAGAAAACTTATTTCCTGATATCAATTATGCCGATGTAGTGGGTAAAACAGTTTATATAAACGACATCGATCCTATGGTAGTCGTTGGGATAATAGATAAGTTACAAGCTCCATGGGTAAACTGGAGTAACGTTGAGAATGTTATGCTGTCTCCCGAAAGACAATCATTTAAGGGTAGTCGTTACTTTATTCGCACAGAGCCAGGTATGCGAGACACCCTAATGAATCAAGTTGAAGAATTATTGGCTAACAGTAACAACCAAAGATTGATCAAAGGTATGCGCAGTATTGAAGAAACCCGAGAGCGCAGCTACCGTGGCCATACCGCCATGATTAAGATTTTGACAACCGTAATGGTCATACTCACAATCGTCACAGCCCTAGGAATTGTCGGCTTAGCGAGTTTTAGTGTAAATCAGCGCAAAAAACAAATTGGTACTAGACGCGCCCTAGGTGCCACTCAAGGGACCATAATCCGTTACTTCATGTTTGAAAACTTTTTAATCAGTAGTATCGGAGTGCTCTTAGGTGCCGTGTTAACCGTTATCTTGAATGTAATACTCGTTAACGCATTTGGGTTAGACAGACTAGATTGGTTCTACATCCCTATTGGTATGCTGGTACTTTGGCTTGTCGGGCAAGCCGCGGTATTTGGGCCAGCTAAAAAAGCAGCGAATATCCCCCCTGCCCTTGCGACCAGAACAGTTTAAAACATATATGCGTAGAGCTTAGGCTCTGCGCATATTTTCAAATAAAGAAGGCTCCCAAGGACGCATAGCCATTAATAATCCAATATGCTGCCTTTTATTTAACGGTAAATCTGAATCTTCAAGATTAAGAGCAGCCGCTTCTTTGGTTAATAGGTTTAACTTACGCTGAATAATATCAATAGAAGACTGAGAGTAGCGCCCCCTCAGGTAAAACCTAAATAACCATTGCTCATTTTGTTTGGGCGCCATAAATTTAATTAACACCTCTTTTTCCATAAACCGCTCCAGCGGCCCACCAGGTATCCATCTAAAATCTTGAGCAATCAGAGACTTAAAATGGTTATTAGGTAATAAATCAATTATTTTCAATTTATCTAATCTTGCCAATAGCCTAATACACTCAAGTTTATCAATATCATAGTAGTTTACAATTTCGTCAAATTTCCACGCATCACGAACACATACAGCAATCAAAAGCAATTTAGGGTCTGCCAATAACTCGCTTTCTTGTTCAACCGTCAACTGACTAATTTGTTGCACCTGCTTTTGAGTTAACGCGAACAAATCAGCCATAGTCATATTAAGTACATCACATATTTGCTCTAAACGCTGCAGCGTAAAACTCTGAGTCGAAAAAATACGCTTAATATTCGCTTCACTCATATCTAACCTAACCGCGATATCTTTGTAAGTAATGTGTTGCTGTCTAAGTAACGACTTTAATGTTTGATTAATTTGACTTATCTGACTCACGTTAATCCTATTAGCCTATAAAAGTATCAATAAACTATACCAAAAGTGTTAATCAAGTATACATAATTCAAAACTGTTTACGTTTTAAATACTGCAGCATAAAGTTATTGAGCATTTCATAAGCAATAAATAATTAAGGAATAACAATGAAAATAACTATCAAGGCGTTAATATTTTCACTCTCATTGGGTGCGTTACCGGCTTTAGCGGCAGACTCTGCACATCACACCTCAAAGGCCAGTAAACACTCGGCACTAGCAGTTACACATAGTGTCGCCTCTACCGCAACCGTTGCAAGCGCTGTTATTGCCACACCTGTGATTGTCGTAGGAAGTGCAGCTGTAGTTGCAGGTACCGCCAGTATGCAGGCTGGTTCGGTACTGGCAGATTCTTCAAACCATAGTGTTGAACCATCAAATAAAAATAGCGGCCCATTAGTCATCACAGAAACCACCATTACCGCTGATCCTGCACCTAACCAAACTATAAAAATCCAACAAAAACAAACTATTACACATACTCAGTAGCTAATCTTAGGCTTGCTGGGGTAACACCTAGCAGGCTTTAATAAATGAGGTCACGATGAAAAAATATATATTAATCGCGCTTATCAGCATATTTAGTGTCAATGTCAATGCTGGCAGTCAAGCAAACCAGCCAGCAACAATTGCCCCAGAGAAGATTATTAAATTTGCAAAAGATGTTGAAAAGTATGCCGCACAGCAAGGTGCAAGAGCATTTATCATTGCCCGAGTAGGAAGACCCAAAAAAGACCTGCCTAAAGGTATTCACTATACCCATACAGCAATTGCTGTGTATTCAACGATCCAATTAGATCATGGTGAAACTGCAAAAGGCTATGCTATTCATAACCTATATCAAGTTGACGGTAAACCAAATCGTAGCCAATTGATTCAAGACTACCCTGTAGATTTTTTCTGGGGAGCTCAGCAGTTAAAAGCAGGAATAATTATTCCCAGTGATGAAATTCAAACAAGGCTTATAAACCTAATTGCCACAGGTAAAAACACACAATTACATAATCCCAAATATTCAGTTATTGCTAACCCTATGAATAGTCAAAAGCAAAATTGTACTGAATATACGCTGGACCTAATAAACGCAGCCATTTATGAAACAACAAATATCCCACAACTTAAGGCTAACACTCGGGCGCACTTCACCCCGCAAAGAGTTAAAACAAATCGTTTTAAACTTATGTTTGGCTCTATGTTAATGGATGACGTTACCACTAAAGATCACTCAGGTAATATCGCTACCGCAACCTTTGGTGCAATCAACAACTACCTGCAACAATATGACTTAGCCAAGCATAGCGTTAACTTTTACGGAGAAGGAAATTTGATAATTCTTTAAAACGACTAATCCCCTGAGCATATTCAATCTTTTTAAAAAGCGAGAAATATTTAGGATTGAGAGGCATCCATTGTATTTGCAATTCGGTCAATTAGTTGGGTACCTAATTTAGTCTCAGTAATTGCTTGCTCTAAGTTACCCTCAGATAAAGCGACCTCTATCTTCTTCTTTTGATTACGTAGTTCCGTTGCTAGGCTAATTAAACTAACATATTCGGAGTTACGGGGATCACGAGTCACTGAATCATAGCTACTGAGGATCCTCACGTAATCATCCATTTGCTGAGTTGTCTCTCTGACCAGTTGAAATTCAATATCACTCGACTTCCAACTTATATTTGTCCAAGCAGGTGATGCCACTAAAGCAAAACCAAATAAAGTTAAGAAACAAGTTAATGTTAAATTGGCTCGACTTTCTCGTTGGATATACTTAAATACCACTGCAGATAAAAGTACACCACCAAATATGACACTGACTATGGTTAAATCCATTTTACTCTCCAAATACTATCAACGATATTAGCTTCCATCTCATAAGGAATACTTAACATTATTTTCTTTAAGTATAGGCCCATTTAAATACTCAATAATAGGATTGTTTGCTCTGACTGCTAATTTAATTCAACGTTAATATCCTTTTGAACAGCACAGCGGAGCAAAATGAGTATTTACTGAGTTCACAGTTGAATTAAGTAATTGTATCCTTTATTTTAGTTCCACAGACTATGCTACTTATACTTTTTAGGTAGTATGTAGTAATTCAGCCTATTCTTTATCACTTTCATTACTTTAGCAGCAAACGTATCCAAAACGAGTGACTATCGTTTACCTACGACAACGAGGACAAGACCATGATTAAGTTTACCATAAACGGTAAAACTCGAGAGTTTTCGGGTGATCCAACTACTCCCGTACTGTGGTATTTGCGCGACGAACTGCAACTAACAGGACCTAAATTTGGGTGCGGTATGGCACAGTGCGGCGCATGTACAGTTCATATAGATGGCGTTGCACAGCGCTCTTGTGTATTGCCTGTATCAGCCGTGTCAGGCAGCAGAATAACCACTATTGAGGGATTGAGTGAAGATGGTGAACATCCTGTTCAACAAGCCTGGGTGGAACACAAAGTGCCCCAGTGTGGTTATTGCCAATGTGGACAAATGATGCAAGCCGCTAGTTTACTGGCCAGCAACCCAACACCAAGTGATGATGAAATTGTACAGAGTATGTCTGGTAATATTTGTCGGTGTGGAACCTATCCACGCATCCATAAAGCAATTAAGTCAGCCTCAAAAGCTATGGCATCGGTACAGTACTATGTCCCTGATACCAAAGGGGAAGAAGCATGAGCCAATATTTTGATTTAAGCCGTCGCGGCTTTTTAAAGTCTAGCGCCACTGTGGGTGCCTTAGTGTTTGGTACATATTTAGCCGGTGGCGCACCAAGAGTTATAGCTGGGGTGCTTGCAAAGCCTTCTGAATCTGCAAAGCGTGCCAATTTATTTGTGGCACTGCGCCCAGATGGCATAGTAGAAATTACTTGTCATCGTTCTGAAATGGGCCAACAAATTCGTACTGCAATCGCGCAAATAGTAGCAGACGAAATGGAGGCTGCATGGGATCAGGTTGTGGTGATTCAAGGAAAGGGTGACCCGAAATACGGAGACCAAAATACTGATGGTTCTCGGAGTATTCGATACAATATGCAGCGGTTACGAGAGATGGGCGCAAGTGTTCGTTATCTTATGCGTGAGGCTGCAGCAAAACGCTGGAATGTATCGATAGATTCATGTTCTGCCGAACAGCACAAGGTAACCCATAGCTCTGGTAAAAGCTTAAGTTATGCAGATTTGGTAAGTGATGCTTTAAACTTAACCCCGCCAGATGCTGATAAAGTACCTCTTAAAAAGCGCAGTGAGTGGCGATATATCAATACCGCCATGGAACATATTGATTTAAAAGATATTGTTACCGGTAAAGCTACTTTTGCAGCAGATGTATTAGAGCCAAAAGCTTTAATTGCTGTGGTGGTAAGGCCTCCTGTGGTTGGAGGAAAAGCCAAGAGTTTTGATGCCACAGCTGCCAAAGCTATTGCTGGTGTGGTAGATGTTATTGAAATTCCAGCGCCTACTGGGGCACCGCAATTTCAACCTAAAGGCGGTGTGGCGATTATTGCCAAAAACACTTGGGCAGCCATAAAAGGTCGTAGGGCATTAACCGTTTCTTGGGACGATGGCAAAAATGGTGATTACAATTCAGAAGCATTTAAAAAAGACCTATTAGCCACAGTCGCTTCACCTCAATCTTCAGTACGTAAAATAGGGGATGCGGAGAACATTTTAGCCAAGGCTAGTAATAAGTTGGTGGCCGATTACTATGCGCCCCACTTAGCACAAGCGCCTATGGAGCCGCCTTGTGCAACCGCTATGTACCATAAAGATAGAGTGGATGTGTGGGCTGCTACCCAAAACCCACAGGCAGACATGGCGACAGTTGCAGCTATGGTTGGCATGGATAAAGAGCAAATAAATGTTCATGTCACTATGCTAGGTGGCGGTTTTGGTCGAAAGTCTAAGCCTGACTTTTCAGCAGAAGCTGCTTATCTTTCGATGAAAACTGGCAAAGCAATCCGTGTTCAATGGACCCGTGAAGATGATATTCAAAACAGTTTTTACCATGCTGTATCGGCGCAACATATCGAAGCGTCTCTTGATAAAAATGGCGCCATAGAAGCCTATTTGCATCGCACCGCATTTTCACCTATTGCATCTACTTTTATAGAAGGTGCCACTGCCCCCCTTGGCTTTGAGTTGCGTTTAGGGTTTACCGATAACCCTATAAACACACCCAACATGAAATTGGAGAGCGGAGAAGCGCCGGCAAAAACCAGAGTTGGTTGGATGCGTTCAGTATCCAATATTTTCCATGCTTTTGCTGTGCAGTCATTTATCGCTGAAGCAGCCCATAAAGCTGGACGGGATCAAAAAGACTATTTACTAGACACTATCGGTCCCGACCGTATTCTAGATGTTACTGAACAGAATGCAGAATACGATAACTACGGCGCTGATAAAGCCACCTATCCACTAGACATAAGTAGGTTACGACAAGTTATTGAGAAAGTGGCTGATATGAGTAACTGGGGAAGAAAGCTTCCTAAAGGGCGAGGATTAGGCATTGCCGCTCACAGAAGCTTTTTAACCTATGTGGCAACAGTTGTAGAAGTCGAGGTTTCTGAAAGTGGTGAGCTAGATATTATTAAGTCTTGGGTAAGCATTGATGCAGGTACGGTGGTGAATACTGATACGGTTAAAAACCAAGTTCAAGGTGGTTCTATATACGGTATAACAGCGGCTATTAGTAAAGGTATCACCTTTGATGAAGGCCGTGTACAGCAAAGTAATTTTCATGATTACCGAGTACCACGAATGAGTGATTCACCTCTTGACGTAGAGGTGGAAATTATACCAAGTAACGCACCTCCAGCAGGTGTTGGTGAGCCAGCCACTCCGGTTTATGCTCCTGCATTATGCAATGCTATTTTTGCTGCTTGTGGCAAGCGTATTAGGCAGTTACCAATAGGTGATCAGCTAAAAGCCTAAGGCTAGATCTTGGGATTATAGAGCTTTAACTGAAGCTTTATTAGGGGCGGTAATAGTATACCGCACCTTTTTTATTATTTAGGTTTATAAACATCCTTAAATATAAGCATTTCAGGTACTCTAGCTGAAGCACCATTGTAAAACCCAGTTTTTTCTACAAACGTTTTAGGGTTTTTAAAGGTGCCAAATAAAATATCAAAAACAGGTAAGTCAGAATAATTATAACCATGTATCCCTACGCCATGATGCACACTATGGCTTTCTGGGCGCTGTATAACATACCCTAGCCATTGAGGAGTTTTGATATTAGTATGCTGAAACACTACTAAGAAAATCGAACCATATAAAAAGTAACTAGCAGCCTCAGGAGTCACGCCGATTATTACCACTAAACTTAGGCTCCCTAATAAGGTAAAGCCCGCCATATCAAGCGGGCTAAAATAGAATGCACCTAACACATCCACTCGCTCAACACTGTGGTGCATTTGGTGAAATACCCTCCACAAAACTTTACTTTTATGCATACTTCGGTGCCAAACATAAACCAATAACTCAAAAATTAATAAAGCAATAAAGGCAGCTAGAAATGGATTTATATGCTCTAAATTAAATACCTGATATTCCATTAAATACTGGTCCCATAATAAAGGCAGGTAGGTAGATGAGTAGAAATACACCACAAATGAAATTGGGGCGCGTATATACCAGCCCTTCGCTGTCATTTGTTGCCGTCCAGGCTTCACGATTTCAGCTAGTAATAGCACATTTAGCATTCCTAAAATCATCAGTGAGACTGGATCAATTAAAATTTCCAATGGTGTAGGCATAATCCTTTCCTTTTTGTTAATTAAATTCCTAATCATTGTTTAAATTAAATGAAGATTTCACCTGAATTTTGGATAACAAATGGCTAATATTTAGCTAATACTTAGGATAAGGTAGTAACATTCTAGCCAGGGCTCATCTAGAACAGGGAGTTCTTAATGAAATACAAAGTCAACTTATTTGAAATTGATACCACCATGTTTTCGATAAAATGTGGCGTTCAGCCTGTACCCGTTGAACCTAAGGTTTTCGATTTAATTATTTATTTAATTGAAAATCGACACATATTAGTAACGAGAGAAAACCTATTTAATAAGGTTTGGGCTGGTCGAGATGTATCAGATACCACACTAAGTAATCATATAAAAAGTGCTCGAAAGGCATTGGGAGATAATGGCGAGCAACAACTTATAATCAAAACAATTCGTGGCCGTGGCTATCAGTTTATTGGCGAGGTAACAGAATCAACAGATGAACCAGTAAGTAGCCATAAAACCACACCTAAGTTGCAAAATAAACAGCACTACCTCACTCGCCTCTTGATTTGGTTAACCTCTAGACACCTAATTCTTCCTTTTTTGCTGCTATGTTTAGGAGTGCTTTGGTGGCTCAAACACCCCGGTTCTAACCTAGCTCCAGAACGCCCTTATGTGCTTGTACTGCCATTTGAAGTATCAGGAATCGATGCAGAAAAATACCAAACCTTTGCCGATCAAAGCACCAGAGAAGTTATTCAAAACCTAAGAAAAATATCAGGCTTAAATGTGGTCCCAGCCACTTCCTCCTTCATGTTTAAACAAAACAAAAGCCATGCTTATATTAAAAATAAACTGCCTTCGATTCGATATATACTTTCAGCTAATATCAATATGTCGACAGGTACTAGATTACAGATTTCACCCGAATTGGACGACTTGAATACCGGTTCACTAGTTTGGTCAAAACACTATCAAAGTCGACTAGACGACACCACTTTTTTCACTACCCAAGCTAAGGTTGCCGAATCAGTATCTAAGGCACTTAAGATAGCCATTCTTGAAAATGAAAAAGTCAGTTTGGCTAAATTTCCTACAGCGAACCTTAGGGCCTATGAATATTATATTGAGGGGCAACATAAGCGGGATTTATTAACCCATAAAGACTTACTAAAAGCTATAGACTTGTTTTCAGCAGCGATTAAATTAGACCCCGAATTTGAAGCGGCATACTTAGCAAAAGCAGATTCTTACCGACTTATAATGGCTTATTTTGATAAACCCGCAGATGTGCTCCCCTTTGTTATAGAGTCGGTCGCTGAAGTCTTAAAGTTAAACCCTAATTCAGCTCAAGCCAGAGCATCTTTAGGGTTAGCTTATGTTTTAGCATGGCGCTGGGAAGATGCATGGAATATGTTAACGCAGGCTCAAAACTTAGACTCAAACTTAGTATTAACTGAAATAGGATTTGCGCTATATTACTCAGCTATGGGCAATGTCCAAGATGTGTTCACATCCCTTGAACAAGCTAATCAAATGGACCCACTTAATATAGAGTTAGCTGATTGGGGCCATTGGGCTCTAGCAATGGTAGGTGAACTTGATGCAGCAATGCAATGGGCAGATAAACAATTACAACTGCACCCAAATGTAGGGATGTTGTTTAGTGGAGCGAGCGTCTCAGCCTCCTTAGCCAAGCAACATCAACGAGCCATTAGGCTAGCTCAACAGGGGGTGCAATTAGACTCTGGTGCCGCCTACCCTATCCTTGCTTTGGCACAAACCTACGGACATGCCAATCAAGCTGATAGAATCCCCAGCTTAATAGAAAAAGCCAAGCAATATGACGGCTATTTATGCCCTTACGAAACAGCCATTACCTATTTATTGATTGACGAAATAGATAAAGCATTTGAGCAATTTAATGAAGCGGTTGAGTATCGCTCAAATTGTTTGGTCTTTACTCGCAATGACCTGAGATTAATCAAGATAAAAAATGATCCTCGTTACTTAGCCCTGCTCATCAGAATTGGCTTAGATGACAAATCTATTAAGGCTTATTCTAAATAGCCTTACTGCCACATAATTTACAATCAAAATTAACCTGTTATTTATTAGCTACTTAGTAATATCAGATGACTAGTTTTGATTATTTATAAACTCATGAATGGTAGCTTTTTATTGACACTAACAGGCAGTCTATTTTTTCTTGAAAGTATCAGTATCAGTTATTTTTGAAGATTCCCTTAAGTACGCATGGGGTTTGATGTAGGTTAATACTGTATTTAAGATGGGTTCATAAAAAAGGCCCAAAAATATGATAAACACTTACTTTTGGGCCCAGCTAGTTATAGATTTTTAGATATAAATTAATCTAAGGTGCGGGTATAACTCATATCCGTAAAGATTATTTCACTGGTATCAAAAAACTCCTCATAAAAATCAGCAAAATCACCATCAGCGTCACCACTTTCTAATTTTTCATTAGTTTCAGGGTTTTGAGCTTGTTGATAGTTACCAAATTTAAAGTAAGAAGCTGAAGAGTCACTCACACTAATGGGGCTAAGTGATTGGCCATTAATTTTTACAGTGACTGTGCCATGGTCATTTATTTCTTCAAAATCAAAGCTATCACCAGAGCGAATAGTAGTTAAAAGATGTTTGGTTTCACCTGAGCCATCTTCTTTAGCCAAGCGAATATACACATCAAATATGCCGTTCATTGCAACACTGTCAGACTCTGTTCCATCGGGAGCATTTTCAAAACCACCCTCGTCTAAATCTGCTATGTACAATTTAGTAATGGTGGCGGTATCTGCTGCATGGTGCTGCGCAACAATTGTTTTTGCACCATCATCTAAATTAGCAGTAATGGTCGCTTTAAATTCTTCGTAAAGCTCTGTCATTCCCACACGGTAATCGCCACTAGATTTTATTTTAAGCTCGTGTCTCCAACCATTACCATTTTCGGTAACATGTTGCGCCGCAAGTGCATCAAACTTCATCTCAATGGGTGATAATGAAACAATGTGATCATCTTCACCTATTTCGCCATGCTCAGCTTCATATACTTCAGAGTATTCAACACACGAGCCATTGTATAGCATTTTGCCGCTAGCCTGACACTCATTGCCATCGCTGTTATCCCCGCCACCGCCGTTGTTGCTGTCATCATCGTCATCGTTATTAGAGCCGCTATTTTCTCCATAAATTTTAACTTCGGTAATATTCATCCAACTACTACCAGCACTATTTGATTGGGCTTTAACGCGAACTTGTTGGGCGTCAAAGTCAGTTACATCGTATAGTTCAATGTCTGTAGAGTTACCACTGCTTACTGTGTCTGCAATTTTTGTCCAGTTACCACTTGTTCCTGGACGAGCGTAAATTTCAAAGGTATGGCTACGAGAATCGCCTCGGCCCCAAGATATACCTACTTGTTTAACGTTTTGTACTTCTTCTAATTCAAGAGTTAGGTTAGTGGCATTGCTGCCTAAACTGGCTGCCCAGCGAGAAGCCCATGCACTGCTTCCGTCTATGGCATTACTAGGAGGATAATTACTATGACTTGTGCCATCATCAAAAGCCGTGCTGATTGTTAACTCACCATCAGTCCCCGTATCTGATCCAGGCGAGGTGGAGGTACTTTCTAACGTAAAATCATCAAAACGTCCTTCATCGTTATAATACTTTCCGAATATTTCACCGGAAGTGGCTGAGCCTGAATTAAAGCTCACTGTTACTTCACTCCAATCATCCGATGTTGATTTAGTTGACTCTGTTGACGAGCCAAGGTTTATGCCGACTTCACCACTGCCTTCAACGTAGGCAGTCAAGACGTAATTTGTATTGGGTGTTAACGTAACAGTTTGGTCAACTCGGCCGCCAGAACCGGTAATTTTTGCTGACTTAGAACCACTGTGAGAATCACCAGATATGGCTGAAGGATCATCATCAGTCCATCCATCAAAACTGCTTTCAAAACCAGGGTTATCTATATTAACTGTAGCTGCATTTACGTTAGCGGTACTAGCAATACTCAATGCAGTAGTTAGGCTTAAATAAAGATATTTCTTTTGTGTAATAAATTTCATATGTAGGGTTATCCGTTTATTATTTTGGTTCACCAATTTAAAAGGCTTCTTCTGTCTTCTCGACAAATTGGCATCCTATTTACCGCCACTTTGTTAATAAATTGGTAAGACCAATTATTGAGACATTAAATATATAATTATCTATAAAAGAAACAAGATCAATACAAATATTTAACAAATTGATAAATAAATTAACCTAAGTGTAATATTGAAATCGATGAAATGAATTATTGAAAATAGATACTTATGATTAATATTGTTTAATATCATTAACTTATGAATATTAATTTACGAATTATACAAACTAAAGGAATAAGTGTTTTTAAAGGCTAAGTGAAATGCTATATGGTATTACCAATTTTATTTTTAGAAAATTTTTCAATTTTTTAGATGCTTTTATGAACTTACCAATATTTAAAATTTTGGTTATACGAACTAATTAACCTACAGACATAACGCCCCCTTAAATTGAATGTACAAACTACTTAGATACTCTCTCTAATTCGACATCGAAAATAAAATATTTAGTATAAACCAACCACAAGCAGCCCCCATAGTTGGGGTAAAGCCATACAACTAGAAAGTAAACGAGATAAAGGACGCAGAAAAGCTCAAGGAAGGAGGCATCAATTGAGAACCGTCTCATAGATGGTTATGACGTCAGCGATACAATCTAACCCAGTTTTGAAACCGACCGGTCATCGTTACATTGACTCAGGGAAACATAAAAAGTGGCAATTATTGCTTATCTGAGGAAGATAATTGTTAACTTTATTCTATGCTTGGAGATGAAGTAATATGGAGCCAACTATGACGAAAATTCAGTTATTGTCACCAAATCATTAGTTAAAAAAACAATTTAGTTTTCATCTGTCATGATAGGCGCAATTAACAAATAGAGCATAATAGATAAATAGCCACCCATAACTAATACATACACTTAAACATTTGGCTTTATTATTAATAGATAAATAGCCACCCATAACTAATACATACACTTAAACATTTGGCTTTATTATCGTTTTTTAGAGATATCTAGCTAGTTGAATGAGGTACTAGAGGGGTCTTCGTACTTTTTAGTGAATCAAGGCTAAATTGGTGTTTTGCAGGCGTAACTAGGTTGTAGTTTTCGCTTTTTTTGAATTTTAGTGGTTATGCAGGTTGTAACAATTTTCTAGCTTTTCCCATTCCTCGAAGTCGTTGATGGCCTGTATGACGCTTAAATTGATTCATCATTATTTCTGCACCTGCTGCGTAGCAAAAGTGCTGTTCAAATTCTGTGGAGAGGGTGAGCCATTGTTCATCATCTAAACCTAACCTTTGTAATATGGGGGATTGGGTTGGGTTTATATATCCTCGTTTGTCTTCTCGTATAATGCGGCCTGTGGTGTCTACTAACTCACAGTAATCTTTTAAGCTAAACGCTATGCCTTGGGGCATGTTTCCTCTGTGGTTGCCTACAAAAGGCATAAGTTGTTGGGGGTGATTGTTATTTTGTTTGATAGATTGAGTGCGTTTTTGAATACTTGTGTGTTTTGATGTTTCTGGCGTTTTCGCAATTCTGGCCCTGATGGGGTTTAAGTCTACATAGGCCATACAGGCCAGTACTGCTGACTCATCTAAAAGGGCTTGAGATTTAAACCTGCCTTCCCAGAAGCGGCCCGTACAATCATCCTCTTTATTGGCTTCTCGGGCGATATATTCATTTAAGTCACGCATTAGCCAGCTAATGTCGTGTAAACGTCTTCTGTATTCAACTATGGTTTCATCTAAAGTGAGTAATTGACCTAGGGTGAGTGTATCGCCCCTAGCAAACATCTGTGTCAGCAGTGTGCCTTTGTGCAACCTATGCCACCGGTTTATGACCTCTTCATCACTCCAAGCCTGAGCCTGCTCTGCATTGACATGTAACACCACATGCACATGATTACTCATCACCGCGTAAGCACACACATCAATCGCTAATACAGAGGTTAAAAACAACAACCTATCTTCTACCCACCCTCTTCGATGCTCATAGCTTTGACCCGAATAATCATCCACTCCACATAAAAAAGAGCGGCGAACACAACGAGAAACACAATGGTAATAAGGGGTATCTTGCAAACAAATTTGAGACTTACGTGGCTGGGGCATGGCATCAATCCGTTGATTTATTTTATAAACAAAAGCCTAGCTCAGTTACAAAATAATGCCATTTTAATTATGGGTGTCTTTGTTATTTTCTTTGTTATTTGATCACAGGCCAATTGGCGGTTCAAGCTCAATGATTAAACAATTACCGCAAAACTAGAAAAGGACAGGGAAACGTCTCTTATTTATAAATTCTACAGCCTCAACGCCGCAATAAACGGCTAAGTAATAGTTGGCTAAAATGTGAAGCGAAGCGGAACCGAGCCAACTATTACGTGTCCGTTATTTAATTGCTTTGTTAGTTTGATTTTTCTTATGCCTATCAAAGAGCAAGAATATACCAGCTAGAAATAAACTTACCACACCCGCCCAACCAGCGAGCCTACTATTTGAAGCATATGCTACAACCATACTTTCATAACTTCGGACTATGTTTCCGTCTTTGGATAACTCATAAACAGAATAGTAACTGTTTCCATCCCAAGGCGGTGAGTGGGAGTCCGTATCATCGTATAAAACAGAGATTATAGAGTCCTCACTGGCTAAAGCTGAATGTGTTTTACTCGTTTGCCCGCCAATAGAGTGATAAATAAGATGTATATTCTCGCCAAGAAACTTAAATCGAAGATTATTACCATGTTTACCTGTAGCTTTTACCCAATCGATTTCGCCTTCAATTAGAGTTAATTCCGCGCGCGGTAAAACCTTACCGCTAAAAGCAAACAAAAAGAGAAACCCAAGCCCGATAAGTGTGCAAATTAGAGAGGATTTTGGAATATCATTGAACTTCATATTAACGCCGATATATCCCAATCAAACTAACGCTTAACATATGGGGATTTTAGGAGCGCTTTTGGCCGAAGGCCAGCGAGTAAAATTCCCACCATGATGTTTTTGTTAGTTTTCATTAAGTATTTGAACCCAAATATTTTGGCCTGCATGATGCTCCTTAATTGTTGACATAGCACAACTCATATCATCTATATTTTCGGTATCCACTACATAGTCTAATACGGATGCATTGACACCACTTTTCCACAACGCCTCATACTCTTTTTCACTAAGTACATCGCAAGTTAACCAAATTGGATGCTTTCCAGAAACTATTAAGCTTTCCATTTCGGAATAAGCTGATTTTGATGTAATGAAGATAACCATAAATCTCTCGGTAAAAACCAATCCTTGATAAGAAAACTAACACCTTCCATAACCGGCGTTGGCGCTCTTTGCCAATGTCCGGTTGATGGATTTGTTATATTCCCGACGCATGAGACAACCTTTGATAAAGCTTGATAACTGAAAATAAAGCCAACCCACATAGGAATGGTAAAGCCAGCCAAATTGCAGTTCTATCTATTGGATTGGTGCTAAACCAAAAAACTATAAAACCACTAAGATAAAGAAGCTGCAACGAGACCATCAAAGCATTACTTCGAAAGTAATGTAAATTAAATGACAAGACTCGAATGGATATTAAAGCGCCTAAACACAAATATATAACAAACGAAAAAGATATCGTCGCTCCTACAAAACCCTTCTCATAGCAAGCTATTGCATAAGCGATAGGCCACAGCGCTAAATGTATATTTTTTTTAATCAACAAATCGTGACATCTCTTGGAATATAACGCCCCAATATGCCGACGAAAAGAGCGCAGCGAGTTG
>NZ_SAIS01000019.1 GCF_004360155.1 Paraglaciecola marina
ATCCATTAGCCATTTCGGAACATAAAACTAGCATGCAAGAAACAACAACCAGTAATCACAGCGATAAAAACTCAAGTAACGCTAGGTTAATAAATATTCCTAATATTCAGTGGATATTAGTTTTAGCAGTTATCTATACCTTGTACTTTGCTCAAAGCCTTATTATTCCTCTAGTTCTAACTGTTTTAGTTGCCTTATTGCTAAGCCCTTTGGTTTCACTTTTACAAAATTTCTTTATACCCCGAGCAATTTCATCTATCGCGCTTTTGGCTATGTTAGCCACTCCTTTTACCTTGGTAGGAGTTGAATTAGTGGAACCCGCTCAAAGGTGGGCAAAGCTAATTCCACAATTATCTGTGCAAGTAACTAAACAGGTTGAGTCCATAAGCAGTGCCTTTGATGAACAAGCAAAAGCGCAACCTACTAAAAAATCGAGCATATTCGATTGGTTTTCAAATAGTAAAACTTCAAGACCTACAGAAAAAAAATCGGCAACTGTAGTCACAGATCGAATAAAACAAAATGGTATGGAATTACTTGTTGATGCATTGGGTGCCGCCCCGCTATTTTTTGCACAATTACTGGCGAGTGTAATTTTAATATTGTTTTTACTGATATTTGGGCCTGGACTATTTGAGGCTTTCGTCAAAGAAATGCCAACACCAGAGCAGCAGAAAAAGGCTAAACGTTTAGTCACCATGACTCAAAAGCAACTTTCCAAATATATCATCACAGTGAGTGTCATTAATTTAGGTTTAGGCTTAACAACTGCCTGTGCTCTGCATTTCATAGGTTTAGAAGATGCATTGTTGTGGGGGGTCATAGTGGGGCTGCTTAATTTTATTCCCTATGCTGGGTCTGTGATTGGTTTAGTCATTCTCTCTTTAGCTGGAGTTGTACAATATGGAGTAACCCTTGCTGTATTGTTTCCGGTAGGGGCTTACCTTGTATTAAATTTATTAGAGTCACAATTTATCACCCCAACCGTTATGGGTAAACATATGCTAATAAACCCCTTAGTTATTATGGTGTGGTTATTAATATGTGGATGGATATGGGGGTTAGTTGGGGTACTTCTATCCGTCCCGATTTTGGTATGTATTAAGCTAGTATTGTCGGAACTTAATATTTGGAAGAATTGGTTGCGTATCATTGAAGCGGCTTGATAACTGAAACCTTACGTCCTTAAGAAACACTGCCATGCCCTAGCTTGAGTCTAGGGCATGGCTAAATATTTACCTACCTGCCACGGCTAGCATTACATCTTTAAAGTTTTTAGGCTTAGGTGTAATTTGAATAGGCATGTGTAGCGTTTTGGCTATATCAATAGCTGAGATCATACCGATAATTTCTTTACTCACGCCAGAAACGACTAACAAGTATAAGGTCCCCACTTCTTCCATGGTTTCTAGCACATCACCTATAGTCGAAGTCATAACACTTTGTAATTGTAAACCAGTACATCCTGCTTTGGGTGTCATTAGGTGAGCTACGGTTAACTCACTTCTAGGTACACCTAATTGGTTAGCTGTACTTAAGACCCGCGAACTTTGTAAATCAGCTAGTGTAACCATACCTAAAAACTGCTCTTGGTCATTTCTCACTAAAGCTTTGCTCATGTGAGTATTTTTGAGCAAGCTTGTCGCTTGCTCAACAGACATATCATCGAACAACATTAATGCTGTGTTGTTTGAAAAATTAGCCATAATTTCAATGGCTGGACTATCTAACTGTAATGGTGTGATTAAAGATTTACGGCTAATTTCATAACCATCTAAACTAGAAACAGGTAATTTTTTGTAAGTTGACATAATGTGTCCCTCTTAAAACTAAAAAAAGAATATAAAATTTATAAATTTCAATAACTTAATTTTAATTTAAAGGTGGAGCACGGGCCTCGGTGAAGTGATGATTCTGGAAGACACTTGAATCAAAGGTATATATAACCGCTTTATTTTCAACAATATCAAAGTCGACATTATTGTCATAATATAAAGATGGGTCTGACGAGTCGTTATCATCTAGCCCAACTTCGACACTATTAAACTCAAGATTTACTACACCAGCAATCGCGCTTGTGTGTGTCTCGTTTATTGCAAAACTTTTAGTAGAAAAAAGACAAATCAAACACATCACTAAAACGCTATATAGCGACTTATGTATGTATGAATTTTCTTTTAAGTTTTCCATGGGTTTAATGTTTAATTATCTTGTTGTTAAAAGTTACGACACAGAAACTAATTATAAGTTTCAATTATTTTGAGTCAGTAAATCGGGGAACAGCAACTAGCGAACTTTACAGTGAAATAAACAACTCTATTTATACACCACTGGCAATTAAAGAATTTTAATACTGTTGCTCTACATTTCATTAGAGCTTTCATAAAAGGAGCTCATATTCAAATTCTATCTTTCCCTTACTAAATCTAGCTTTATTGATCTAAGCCAGGCTAACACTCTGGCTATTACTGACTAAGTATTATCGCTATTTGTTAAATGGTGTGTCAAAAGGCTGGTTACTACATCTGTTGTAACATTAATACACGCTAAATTACATATTTAGCTGCCATCATTTGACGCATAAACAAACTAACTGGAATATTCGATATGAAATCATTAATTTTCATAACCATACTTACTTGTGTTTTAAGTAGTATGTCACCTGAGGCAGCTACAACAAGGCAAGACGTATTCAAATTTGATCAAGCAACTAGAATAGGAGCCACCGCAGTTAGAAACAAGAATTATGACAAAGCTTTTAAACATCTTGAGGAAGCTTCAAAACTTGGAGATAAAGTATCTCAGTACACTCTAGCTTTATTATATATGGAAGGGTTAGGTGTTGAACAAGATTATGGAAAAGCTTACTTATGGCTCAATGTCGCATCAGAAGCTAAAGAAAAAAAATGGCGTAATGCAAGGGATCAAATTAAAAATGCAATGTCTAAAGAACAACGCGCTGCTTTTCAGCCTTTAGTTGATGAGTATATCGAAAAATATGGAGCTTTTACCCAAGGTGTTATTTGTTTTAAACAAACCGTTGAAGCAAGCAAACGCAAAGTTATGAAGTGTTCCAAAGAAATTAAGTCTGGGCGCTAAAAATTTCATGTTACAGAAAGGAATCAAATAAATTCCCCCTTGATTCCTTACATAACCTCAACTTTGGATAAGCTAAATTGAAAGTTAATTTTTTAAAATCCATGCTGTTACATAACACTCAACTTGGCAAAACCTTAAACGTAGAGGCAAGAACAGAAATATTGTTCCCATAAGGCCTTATAAATATTTTCTATCCATCTAGAGCAGCCCATATAAGTACGAAATGAGCCGTCTTATTGGTGTGGCCGGTACTGAGCTTACCCAATTTTACCTACCAGCCACCTTTTCTTGGCTTTCCCATAAGCGCCAAACCATTCCAGCACCAAATGAATAGGTATTATTGTCTATAAATAATGGGCTATCTTCGTTAGCGGCACCATTATGTATTGAAGAACTCACACCCAAAAATACTCTAATGTTTTCTGTGGCGTTAAAAGAAACGTTTAACAAGATTCGAGTACCTAAATATCCAGCCTTAGCATCGTAAGCACTTCGCTGTGCAGTTACGAACTCTTGATTAACCTGATAAAAATAATCATGTAATTTTTCACTAGCCCAAGTAGGTGAAAGGCTAATTGATAACGCGGTTTTTTCGCTAAGCCAGCCTCTTTGTCTATACCTTAACTCTGGCTGAAACACATATCCTCTATGATCAATTCCAGAAAAGTCAGTAGAAAATACCGCACGGGTTTGCAGATTAAGAAACAACTCTCCTTTACCGTGATCGTCAAATTCAAACTTTGATAAACGCAGTCTCAATTGCGGACCAAGTTCAAAATTAAAGTCTAAGTCCGGCATACCGGCTCGTGCTTCATTATCGTCTGAATTTGCCCCAAATGATGCTGCCAAAGAAAGATCTAACTCATACCAACTTTTATCTACTGCCACAGCTCTGGCAATAGAGCCATCACCTATCCGTAGGGTTTTACCACGATATATAAAATAAGGTGCCGGTACCACATTGGTATTACTTTGATTTGACGCTGGATACTCAGGCGCATTAAATACACCTAAAAATGTACCAGCCTCCCATACAGGACGCATGTCATCCTCTAAAGTGATTTCTTCTTGAGCGATAGTTTCTAAGGATAAAACCATTAAAATTAATAATAGATAGCGAACATTAACTTTCATTATTTTTCTTATTTTCAAAATTATGTTTTCAACAAAGGGAGTCGTTCATTGTAACGTTAAAACAATTATCTTAGTAACGAAGACGCTGCAGTAAATTGATTTTGCTTTGTTATAACAAAAATAAACAGCAAATTTTCTAACAAATTTCTTTCAATACCCTTGATCTCAAAT
This sequence comes from Paraglaciecola marina, assembly GCF_004360155.1. Lineage (GTDB taxonomy): Bacteria > Pseudomonadota > Gammaproteobacteria > Enterobacterales > Alteromonadaceae > Paraglaciecola > Paraglaciecola marina. Next base: position 4,405 of record NZ_SAIS01000019.1, read on the forward strand.
CTGTAAACCCCATCTCTGGACGCAGAACACAGTTCTATTAAAAGAATTCTGGGTTGTCACAAATTAGGCAACGCAAAAACCGCCTAATACGATTAGGCACTAATAATATTAACATTGGAATTTTCAGGAGATTTGAAAATGGCAATTCGTCCTTTAAACGATCGTGTGATCGTTAAGCGTCAGGAACAAGAAAGCAAATCTGCAGGTGGCATTGTATTAACAGGCTCTGCAGCAGAAAAGTCTACTCGCGGCGAAGTCGTTGCAGTAGGTAATGGCCGTGTATTAGACAATGGCGAAGTTAAAGCTGTTGACGTTAAAATCGGCGATATCGTTATTTTTAACGATGGATATGGCGTTAAAACTGAAAAGTTAGACGGCGAAGAAGTGCTTATCCTTGGCGAAAGCGACATCTTAGCAGTAGTCGAATAAACCCAATCCATTAACAGAATTTAAGAGGAATAATTATCATGGCAGCTAAAGAAGTACGTTTTTCTGATGACGCACGCGTCAAAATGCTTGCAGGCGTTAACGTTCTAGCTAACGCAGTAAAAGTTACACTAGGTCCTAAAGGCCGTAACGTTGTTTTAGACAAATCATTCGGTGCACCTACCATCACTAAAGATGGTGTGTCAGTAGCCAAAGAAATCGAATTAGAAGATAAATTCGAAAACATGGGCGCTCAAATGGTTAAAGAAGTAGCGTCTAAAGCAAATGACGAAGCCGGTGACGGAACGACTACTGCAACTGTACTTGCCCAAGCAATCGTAACTGAAGGTTTAAAATCAGTTGCTGCAGGCATGAACCCAATGGATCTTAAACGCGGTATCGACAAAGCAGTTGTTGCTGCCGTTGAAGAATTAAAAGCATTATCTGTACCTTGTGCAGACAGCAAAGCTATCGCCCAAGTAGGTACTATCTCTGCTAACTCTGACGTTGAAGTAGGCGACCTAATCGCTGAAGCAATGGACAAAGTAGGCAAAGAAGGCGTTATCACTGTTGAAGAAGGCCAATCTCTACAAAACGAATTAGACGTTGTAGAAGGTATGCAATTCGACCGTGGTTACTTATCTCCTTACTTCATGAACAACCAAGAAAACGGTACTGTTGAACTAGACAGCCCATTCATCCTTTTGGTTGACAAAAAAGTATCTAACATCCGTGAATTACTACCAACCCTTGAAGCCGTAGCAAAAGCCTCTAAGCCTTTGCTTATCATTGCTGAAGACGTTGAAGGTGAAGCACTAGCTACACTAGTAGTAAACAACATGCGCGGCATCGTAAAAGTAGCGGCAGTTAAAGCACCAGGTTTTGGTGACCGTCGTAAAGCTATGCTTCAAGACATCGCTACACTAACTGGTGGTACTGTGATTTCTGAAGAAATCGGTCTAGAACTAGAAAAAGTAACACTAGAAGACCTAGGTACAGCGAAACGTGTTGTTATCAACAAAGACAACACCACAGTAGTTGACGGTGCTGGTGAAGAAGACATGATCCAAGGTCGTGTTGCTCAAATCCGTGCACAAATCGAAGAGTCAACTTCAGACTACGACAAAGAAAAACTTCAAGAGCGTCTAGCTAAACTAGCTGGCGGTGTTGCAGTCATCAAAGTAGGTGCTGCTACCGAAGTTGAAATGAAAGAGAAAAAAGACCGTGTTGAAGATGCACTTCACGCGACACGTGCTGCCGTAGAAGAAGGCGTAGTTGCCGGTGGTGGTGTAGCTCTAGTTCGTGCTGCATCTAAAGTTAGCGACCTTACTGGCGAAAACGAAGATCAAACTCACGGTATTAAACTAGCACTACGTGCTATGGAAGCGCCGCTTCGTCAAATCGCAGCTAACGCCGGTGCTGAAGCATCAGTAGTAACAAACGCTGTTAAAAATGGTGAAGCTAACTTCGGTTACAACGCTGGTAACGACACATACGGCGACATGATCGAAATGGGTATCCTAGATCCAACTAAAGTAACTCGCTCTGCACTACAATTTGCAGCATCAATCGCAAGCTTGATGATCACCACAGAAGCCATGATTGCCGATGCACCTGCTGACGACTCAGCAGCACCTGCAATGCCTGATATGGGCGGCATGGGTGGAATGGGCGGCATGGGTGGAATGATGTAATTGCATCGCCGTGCATAACATTGCATAAGCTTGCAATGTAAACGCTTTAAAGCCCGCAGATTTTATGATCTCCGGGCTTTTTCTTTGCTATATTCGCTGGCAAACAAAAAGCCTTGATATGGCTATCATGGTTTTAATTAAAGTATGTAAAATTTTTTAGTGGTTTGTCATACAAAGCCTAATAACTTTTCTGTACTCCATTAGATAGCCAATTTTTCCTGGAATTCGTCATTCGGTATTTTTAGAACTTCAACTGCTATGTTTTGCATGGCCTTATAGTGATCTTTCATTTTTTCATCTACATTCAGATAATTGAAATTTTGATGGCGCCAAAAAGCAGTCGCTGCTGCTCCATAGGCGGTAAATGCTTGGAGTGCTTTAACTTCGCAGTCTGCTAATGTGATACTTTTCTGATAGCCTGTTAACAGCGCTTTTGCCTTTTCGAATGACAATCCAGCTGCACCACAGCAAGTGCCAACCATTATCATACCAAGATCAAATACGCGGTAATAATAAGTCGCTTCTTCAAAATCCATTATCGTCGCCGTATCTCCATCTTTACTCACAATAATGTTATCTGAAAATATATCACTGTGGATCATCGCATAAGGTAAGTCCTCACTTATGAAGCTTTCAATGTAGGCTTGTGTTTCTTTTAACCAACTAAAAAAATCACTTTCGGGAGCATAAACTTTTATTTCGTCATATTTCTCTACGCCATAACTTAACGTTTTTGGTAAGTAATCAGGTGCTGGTAATAAATGTAATGAAGCTAATTGTTCACCTAACGAAGTCAACAAGGGCAAAGATAAATCATCAACTATGTCACCATCAAGATACTCTTTGACCATAATTGGCTTAGCGTTCCACGAGGAAATAACTTCGTTTTCTGTGGTTTTTACTATTTTCGAAGTAGGAAAATTATTATCTTCCAAGTACTCAAGTAAGCTTGCTAATTTACTCGCTTCGTCTGATGATTTTTGCTCAGAAATAGTTAGTACATAATCTTTATTCGATGTTTTTACTAAATAGTTAGAATTTGCTGAACCACCACTTAATAATCGAAAAGAGTTGATAGTTTGAATGCCATAAGTGGACAAAATATCAACTACACTTTTGTGTGTTAAATCGCTGTTATCACTCATTTGTTCACCAAATCCCAGTTAGCTTCCATTGCTTGTATTAATGCAGACTCTAAGTGTTTGTTGTCACATAAATACACTTTTTCGCACTGTAATTTTTGTGCTTCAATACTTGGATGTTGAGCAGCTATAGGCAAGTTTTGAGTTTTTAAAGCATCACCAATTGCTACTGGGAATTTAGATGGATGTGCTGTGGCAAAACAGATCGTTTTTTCACCACTTAATGTATCTTTGTAAACATCAGTCGCACAAACGCTCACTGCCCCATGAGGGTCCAATAAATACTCTTCGTCATGATAAATTTGCGCTATTAGGTCAAGTGTTTCTTGATCTTTAGCTCTGTATGATAAAAAACCACTGCTATAGTTTTTATAGGTTTGTTTATCGAAAGTCACCGTACCTCTTGTTTGGAATTCGTTGAGCCAAACTTTAATTTTCCCTGCATCTTGATCAACACAAAAATACAAATAACGCCAAAAATTAAATGGTATAAGAATATCGATAGCTGATGAAGGAGTTTCAACATACTCCTCTTTAGAGAATTTACCTTCAGAAAATATGCGATGTAAACAAGCATTTTCGTTATTAGCAACGATGATCTTACTTATAGGAAGTCCCATTTTTCGAGCTAACGAGCCTGCACATACATTGCCAAAACCACCGGATGGTACTGACATATTAATTTTTTCCCCTGGCTTATCAATAACGTGAAAATAGCCATAAAAATAGTGAACGGTTTGCATCATTATCCGCCCCCAATTAATGGAATTTACGCTGCCAAGTTTTATCTTGTTCTTAAAAGATTTATTAGCATATAGCTTAGCAATGACCTCATCCAAATCATCACTACCCTCAGGGCAATTAGCAACGCCCACAGGATGAATATTAGCGTGCGGTAGACAGGTCATTTGGCGTTCTTGCTCTTCAGTGATTTTGTCTTTGGGGTAGAGGATCCAAGCGTCAAGATTCGACTTGCCTGCACTAAAATAAGCGGTAGCTGGGCCAGTATCACCTGTTGTAGCAACAATTAAGGACAAACGTTCGTTTTTACGTTGTAAAAAGAAATTGACTAAATTAACAAGAAAAGCCAAACCTACATCTTTAAAAGAGATAGTTGGACCATGGAACAACTCCATCACATAAGTATCTTTTCGAGATTTAAGTTGATGTATTGGAATGATTTCTTTATGTTCAAAATCTGCATAAGCGGTGTTTAACACTTGCTTTAATTCAGCAGCAGACATAATAGAGCGATCTATAAATAGCGATAAAACTTCAAAGGCTAGTTCGACGTAACTTAACGATTTCCATTGCTCTAACTGTTGAGGGCTAACTTGAGGTAAAGCAGTTGGGACATAGAGGCCACCGTCAATAGCAAAACCATCTAAAATTGCAGTTTCAAAATTTACTGGTTTGCCACCACCGGTATTACTTACATATTCCAACATATTGTTTATTCCTGTATTTTTTACTATTTGTAAAACTACGATTATTTGTTTAATAGAACGTTTTTATAAACCGCGCTTGCTATCATAATGTCTTGCACTGCAACGCCAGTTAAGTCTGCAATGGTAATTTGCTGTTCGTTAGTGCGTTGGAATTTTATATCTTGAATAGCAGTGCCTAACTCAACTACTTTTTCGGAGTTAATCGCACTGTCTTTAACTGCACGATAAACTTCCCCACGGCTATGACTTTGCGGAATACTATCTGCAATAACTAAATCTGCTTTGTTCAGTAATTCACTGGCTAATTCTTGTTTAGTTGACGTGTCTGAGCCAACAGCTGTTATGTGGGTGCCAGGTTGAATATCATCAGCATTTAACAATGCTGCTTCACTAGGTGTAGTGGTCACAATCAAATTACAGTGTGATGCAACTTCTTGAGGGCTTGACGCTATGTGAATATCATAATCGCTCCCTAGCTCTCGAACAAAGGCTTCTGCATTGCTTTTATTACGTCCCCACACCCATACTTTTTTGCATTCGGTGATTTCTTGAAGGTATTTCAACTGTAACTTCGCTTGAATACCTGTACCAATAATACCAATCGCGTTAATATTTTTTGGGGCAAAATATTTGGCCGCCAAAGCACCAGCAGCAGCGGTGCGTAAATCAGTTAAATAGCCTTCATCAAGCAGAACAGCTTTAGGAACACCGGTTTTTTGATCGAACAACAACATCATGCCCTGACAAGAAGAAAGGCCTAATTCAGGGTTTTGATAGAAGCCTGAAGCTATTTTAATGACATAAAAATCATCATTTTTGATATAGCCATACTTGATATGAGCATCACCTTTAGGACGTTCAAACAGCAATTCACCCACAGGAGGCACTACAGTATTACCATTACTATATTGAATAAACCCTGCTTTCATTGCGTTAACAAGATCAACTTCGTTAATTATTGATTTAATCTGATCTAGATTTATCACTGTTGTCATAACTTTTCCTTCTCTATTGGCAACTGGTAGTTGTCATCATGCTTTAACAACCAAGCAGATAAATAATATGGATTAATTATACTGAAGATAAGGAATAACAAGCAGAGGGAAACTAATGTTGTTGGCTGTAAAAACTTACTAATAAAAGGTATTGGCTATAAAATCATGCACAATTAACGTTTTGTGCTTTTTAAGTACGCATTAAGAATCGTTGCAACCTCTACTAAAATTAATTGTAATTAGAAAGTATTAGGTAAACGTGGAGAAAAGGTTTCAGATAAAATCAATGAGGTTTCAGTTTTACAAACATTTGAAAGAGATTCTAGCAATGCATCTAATTCAGACATGGTATAAACGGATACTCGAAATATATAAGCTTTTTCTCCGGTAACATTGAAACACTCAGTAATAGCTGAGCTTGCTGTAACGGCTTTTTTGAATGCCACTTCTTTTCCTGTAATGACATTTGCTTGAACAAAGCCTGTAATCGGGTAGCCAAGTGCTTCCGAATTAGTTTTTAGGCTGTAACCTAATATAGCTTTTTGCTCTTCTAATTTCTCAATACGCTCTTTAACAGCTGGTGCGGAAAGGTGAACAAGTTTGGCTAACTCTGAAATAGTAATTCGAGAGTTTTCAAATAAGATCCTGATAATGCTTTTGTTTATTTTGTCCAAATTAATCTCCATACATGAGTACTATTTTATAAAATTGACGTTAATAAAAGCGTCGTTACGCACTTTAAGATATTCTGAAAGGATTTAAGTTTCTACCCTTAAGCTCCTTTGAAATTACAGATAATAGTTTTCACTTATTGATAACTTTATCAATAAGGCTATTTGCAAAAAAATCATATTCACACAAATACATCGACTTAACAACGGCTCAACTTCTTTGAAATTTAAGGGGCGCATTGACACACTAATTACCACATTATTTATGGGTTGTTGCTTCATCTAAAATCACATTGCTCATGCGAAATAAGATAGGGGTATAAAGTGGGGTGCTGCTTTTAAATTATTTTATTTTCTTAATATAATCAGATTGATATAGCCTAATGGGCGGCATGATGTAATTTTACTAGTCTAAAACGTCGATTACTTCGTTGTTATTTGGCTCACGTACAAACGTACGCTACGCTCATAACGCCTTGTACTAAACGTTTTATTCTGCGTAAAACATCACGCGTCACTCAAAGCTCTGCTTTGAAGTTATGAAAAATTTTAAAGCCCGAATAGCAATATTCGGGCTTTTTTTCATAATGCCTCTAAATTTCAAAATGCTATTTTATTTTCATCAACATTATTAAAAACCAACAACTCCTTACTCACAATATAATGACTAAGTCGTATATAAACTAGCCACTCATTCAACTTCCCCTCAACCTCTAGAATACTGTTAGCACACCTCTGCGCATTCAAATCCGCTGTACTCTTGTTCAAATAGCTTGCTAAGTAAAAACTTGGTATGCCCAAATAAACAAAGTTGCAAAGTTTAAGCTTTTCTTAAGCTTGACTGTTTAGGATGAATTCACATTCAGTAATCGATCTACTTATAAATGAAAATTCTATTTTGCTTTTTGTCTATGTTTACAGCTTTTTCCAGTGTTGCCTCCGCACCTGATTTTAAAATTTCTAACAATATCCACTTAAGTGACTTGAAAGGACAAGTGGTATATGTGGATTTTTGGGCAAGCTGGTGTAAGCCCTGTAGAGCTTCATTTCCGTGGATGAATCAAATGCATAAACAATATAAGGACAAAGGCTTAAAAGTCATTGCAATCAATCTTGACGAAGACTCAGCTGCTGCAAAAACTTTCTTAAGCAAGGTCCCCGCTTTGTTTTCTATTGTGTATGACCCTCAAGGCAATATTGCAGAGCGTTATAAATTAATCGGTATGCCAACTAGCTACCTCATTGATAAAAATGGAGAACTGCGGGTAACTCACACAGGCTTTTTCACTAAGAAAGCGAGTGGTTATGAGCGCGAAGTCCAACAGTTATTATCCGAGTAACCCCCATATTCAAGTTTTCAGCAGGAGCCACTATGAACTCAAAAATTATGATGAATCCGAGTACCCAAACGTCAAAACATATTCCACGCAAACTTAGCAAGCCCCTTGTCTGTCTGGTTTTGCTACAACTAAGCGGTTGCGCCAGTATAGGTGTTCAACCCTGGGAACGACAGCTGCTTGCACAAGACAGTATGAGCTTAAATTCAGAAGCCGTAGAGGTTGGTTTAGACGAACATATTTATTTCAGTAAAGAAGCAACCAGCGGTGGTAGAGCTTTTGCTGGAGGAGGTTGTGGATGCAATTAGAAAAGAATATTCCCATTGCAGCCGCATTAGCCGCTGCCACCTGTGCATTGCTTGGCGCACCAAACGCTAAGGCTGAAGAGAGCCAAGAGCCATGGGCCATAGATACCGCTATCTTATACTATGGAGAAACTGATCGAGTCAGCGTAGTAGAAGGTGTATTGAATGCATCAAAAGACTTTGGTGATGAACATATTTTTAATGGAAAACTGGTACTTGATACCTTAACCGGTGCGTCGGCATCAGGCGCAGTAGCACAACCAGGAGTGCAATCTTTTACAAGGCCATCTGGTAAAGGTAGCTATGAGGTTAATGGCGGTGAAACCCCTCTTGACGATACATTTCAAGATACACGGGTACAGGTAAGCGGGCAATGGACACAACCATTATGGGAAAATACGCGGGGTAGTAGCGGACTTAATTTTTCAAAAGAATATGACTATCTATCAATAGGTGCAAATGGGTCAATTGCCAAAGACTTTGATAGAAAAAACCGTACTTTGTCTCTTGGCCTTTCCTATCAATACGATAGCATTGACCCGGTTGGAGGTGCCCCTGTTCCCTTCTCTAATATGTTGTTACGTTCAAATTTCGACTCTGACGATGGGTTTGACGAGAGCTTTGCAGATACTCGCCAAGACGGCTCCCAAGACAAAACAACAATTGATGTATTACTCGGACTAACCCAAACAATCAACAAGCGCATGATCATGCAACTAAATTATGGATTGTCGGTATCTGACGGGTACTTAAACGACCCATATAAAATACTCAGTTTAGTTAATGAAGAAGGCCTAACTGAGTCGTTAGTGTATGAGAACAGACCCGATAAGCGAACCAAACATAATATTTATTGGCAAACAAAATATGCAATGGACAGCAGTGTGATTGATGTTTCCTATCGTTTTTCCACAGATGATTGGGATATCAACTCTCATACTATTGACAGTAGATTGCGCTTTAACTTGTCTGATACCTCATATATTCAGCCCCACTTTCGTTACTATCAACAAGAAGCCGCTGAATTTTATACACCATTCTTAAATAGTGGGGATTCTTTGCCTACCTACGCCAGTTCTGATTATCGTCTAGGTGAGATGACTGCTGTGACTTTAGGCCTCAAGTATGGCCAGATACTAAGTAACGGACACGAATGGGGAGTACGCTTAGAGTATTATCAACAATCACCCAAAAACTCTGGCTTTGATGCACCAGGAACATTACAAAATGAGGATTTGTATCCATCAGTTAAAGCCGTCATTGCCCAATTGAGTTATTCTTTTTAGTCGCTGATAAGCAAAGCAACTTAGTACATAAAAAATGACGCAGACGACAACCGAGCTTTCCATTCAAAACGACCACCTTTGTGGTCGCTTTTCAGCTATGGCAAGCCCTTGCGAAATACACTTCGATTGTACTGAGATAGCGCTTGTTAGGCCTCAATTTTTAGCGGCCATTGCAGAAACTAAGCGAATTGAAGAAAAATATAGCCGCTATATTAACAACAACCCGCTTTATATGATTAATCACAGTAATGGCAAGCCGATCGCGATTGATGACGAAACCTTTCTGTTATTGAGTTTTGCGGACACTTGCTACCAAATTAGCGAAGGAATGTTTGATATAACATCGGGGGTTTTCCGTAAGGTTTGGAAATTCAATGGTTCTGATAACATCCCACCGGCTTCTAAAGTCAGTGCACTGTTACCTTTTATAGGCTGGCAAAATATTAGCTATACTGAATCTCAAATTATAGTCCCTAAGGGGTTTGAATTAGACTTTGGTGGCATAGGCAAAGAATACGCAGTCAATAAAGTTTCACAACTATTAGCCGAAGCTTTACCCAGCATTTCAATGCTAATTAATTTTGGCGGCGATATTCAAGTAACAAGTCCACGGAAAAAAGCCCCTCACTGGCAAGTTGGTATCGAAAACCCAACCAGTCAAAAAGGCGTGGCGATTGTTAATATTGCCAAAGGTGGTTTGGCTACCTCAGGAGATGCAAATCGATATTTAATGAAAGACGGCAAGCGCTACTCTCATATTCTTAACCCTCAAACAGGGTTTCCCATAGAGGATGGGCCCAGATCAATTACCGTGGCTGGCGACTATTGTGTTCAGGCGGGTTTATTAGCCACGTTAGCTTTACTGCAAGGAAAAAACGCCGAAGCCTTTTTAAAACAGCAAAATGTTGAATATTGGTGTTATAAATAAGTCGATAGTGGTGCTAAATCCTAACAACTAGGACAAAACAATCATATGCGAATATTATTAGTAGAAGATGACATCCCCTTAGCAAGAGAGCTAAAAACATCTTTAAACAATCAGGGCCATGCTGTAGATCATGTGGAATTAGGACAGCATGCGTTGTCTTCTGCCGTCACTCAAGATTGTAATTTAGTTATCCTTGATTTAGGTCTGCCAGATATGGATGGGCTGGAAGTACTTAAGCAATTGAAACTAAGTAATAAAGGTTTACCCGTATTGATTTTGACCGCCCGCGATGGAGTTGAAAATAAAGTAACTGGGTTAGATTTAGGTGCCGATGATTATTTGTCTAAACCCTTTTCGAGTGAAGAGTTGTTTGCCAGAATCCGCGTTATTGAACGTAAATTAGGCACCAATGATAGCGCCTTAATTACCATTGCAAATGTGAGTTTAGATACTAGGGCAAATACCCTAAGTATTGATAACGCTGATGTAAGACTATCTAGGCGAGAATTAATGATAACTAAGGCCCTAATGGAACAAGAAGGACGCATTCAATCAAAAGATAATTTAGAGTCAAAGCTGTATCAATGGGGAGATGAAATCAGCAGCAACACTATTGAAGTTCACATCAGTAACTTACGCAAAAAACTCCCAAAAGACTTTATTCATACCATACGTGGCGTGGGCTATGTAGTGAGAAAAATATAAGTGTCGATGCAGGCAAAGCTGCTCAGGCTAACTATTTCAGTGGTAACAATCGCCACATTTTTTGCAGCCTTGCATGGATATCGAAATAGTCAGAGCCATCTGAACAAATTATTCGATAAAGAGTTAGTTACCGTCACCCACTTTATGGCAGCCAGTGACAACTTTAGCCCTCAGCCAGCAGACCCTACAAACAGTTTTTTATACCAAATATTTGATAAGCAAAATCGACTCATAGCTAAGGCATCTGATGCACCTGAGTACCCTATTGCCAGTATTGCAAAAGGCTTTACTGAAGTCGCATTCAATCGGTCACAGTGGCGTGTTTACGTAGTGTCGACTGATGTGAAAAGGGTTTTGGTAGCGCAATCCATGACCGAACGTAAGTCTACTGCCGACGACATCCTTTTAGTCACCATAACCCCAATCGTTTTTTCAATTCCCATCATTGGCTTGCTGATATTCTATGTCGTTAGAAAAAGTCTCGCGCCACTGCGTTTATTATCGAGACAATTAAGAAATAAAAACAGTGAAGATTTGAGCCCAGTCAAAATTTCACATCCGACTAAAGAACTAGTGCCTGTGGTAGACAGGCTAAACGATGTGTTTGCAAAGCTAAACGATGCCTTTGAACTCGAAAAACAAGTATCCGCGAATGCCGCCCATGAATTACGCACTCCTGTCAGCGTTTTATCTATTGCAGTGAATAACCTTGCGACAGCCTTTGCTAACAACAATATAACCGAAAAACAACTTAGAGAGCTCACCCAAGGGGTGGCTAGAATGGCCAATGTCATTGAACAAATTATTAATTTATTTCGTTTCACACCAGAAAACTTTGCCAATAAATTATCCCAAGTTGATATTGAAAAAATATTACAAGAAGTGATCACTAACAACTACTCTGCTCTTGAAGAAGCTAAGCAAAGTATCGAATTAAACTCGCAGCCCTCATTGACCTACGCTGACCCTTTTGCCCTCTATATCTTGCTTGAAAATATCGTTCGGAACGCCATTAAATACGCTGGAGAAGGAGCACATATTAGTATCACAGTGCATGAGTCGTATAATCGACTTCTGATCGACTTTGATGATTCAGGTAAAGGCCTCTTAGAAGAAGAAAGACAACAGCTGACTCAGCGGTTTTATAGGGCTTCCAATCAAACAGATGTGAAAGGTTCAGGCCTTGGCTTGGCGATAGTAAAGCGTATTGCTGATTTGCATGGAGCAAGCATTACTTTCGAAGAAGCACCGACTTCTGGTTTACGGGTCCGTGTCTCCTTGAAGAAGGCAAAAGGTGATAGAAGTGGGGCTTAAACAAATTATCCTTGCATTACTTTTGCTGAGCCATGAATTGGCTGTGGCAAAGAATGCTGAGTTTTATATTACCCTAGAAAAAAATACATTTTCGCCACCAAGATTACACATACCAGCAGACAAAAAGGTTCGTATCATTATTACTAACCTAGATAATGAACCGGAGGAATTTGATAGCTTTGATTTAAATAGAGAGAAAGTGTTATTTCCTGGAAAAAAATCTGTGATTTATGTTGGCCCTTTAAAGCCAGGCATCTATGAATATTTCGGAGAATTCCATCCCAATACAGCCAAAGGCAGCATTATTGTAAAATTAAAGGAAAGTAATAATGCTGACTAATTCAATCATTCTATTTTTGAGAGATTTATTGCCTGTTTTTATTATGCTCGCATATTTACAAGCGCTTTTTATATCTCCACCTCAACAGCTTAGATTTACAGTTGTACTTTCTAGTTTCGTGATTTTTTTCAGTACTGTGGTGCTTATTTTTTACGAAAATATAAGTGAAATATCAGAAGGAAACGGTCTAGAGTGGTTCAAAATTGTAAGTTTGCTAATTGGCTTAGCGCTAATTTGGGTTGCTATCCTTAACAATAAAGTTAGTCAATACCAAGCTTTTACACTCCCAATACTAATTATTATTGGTGCAGTGCTGATTAGTAGTACCCATCTGAGTTCTCTGCTTTTATTTCTAAATATTTACTTTTCAAACCAGCAAAGTGTGTTGGAACTATCCATCGGCTGTGCAATTGGGTTTGGCATAAGCTTAAGCTTTTATTTCATATTTGCATTCGTGCTACATGAACTGGTAAGTATGCAGGCAAAGGGTTTAGTCTACGCTTTATTCGCCCTATTTATGGCAGGGCAAGTGGGTATAGTTGCCAACCTTTTGCAACAGATAGATTTATTAACGGTAGGTGTGACGGCTCTTTTTGACGTCACAGACTGGATAAATGAAAGCACTGAATATGGTTATTTACTGAAAGCACTATTTGGATTTGAAGCCTCTCCTACAGCAGCCTACCTAACTTTACTTTCGAGCACTTTTACACTCACTTTTATTATTCTCATGCGCCAAAAACGCTATGACACCGCTGGGGCATATAATGAATAAGCCAAGCCTTTTATTCGCCACTATTTGCATATTAATGTTCACGCCTAGGTACGTGTTTGCCGACGGCATAGTGGTAGATAAAGTTTATCACCCCTATGTAATTGCCAATGAAAAAGAATTTGAATGGCGCTTAATGTCTAGTCAAACCGATACAATTAACCGCTTAGCCCAACAATTTGGATTAGGTTATTCAATTGCTGAAAATGTAGCGATGGAGTTCTATATTATAGGCGAGCGCAACGAACTTGGAGACTTTACGGCTAGTGCATTCGAATTAGAGGCACGTTGGATGCTAACCGAACAAGGACAGTATGCTTTCGATTGGGGAGCTATTTTTGAATTAGAACGCAACACTTCAGTTAACAGTATTGAAGCAAGCGCAGGGTTAGCGGTTGAAAAAGAATTTGAGAAAACTAGCTTAACGATAAACTGGTTTTTAATCTATGAACAAGGCAGTCAAATTGACTCTGAATTCGAAACTGAATTCAGAGTCAAATATCGATATCGATATATTCCAGAAATACAGCCGGCAATAGAATTATATTCAGGTGAAGACTACTTTGGTATAGGCCCAGCTATAATGGGAGTCCACCGCATTGAAGGACAACGGCAAATAAAATGGGAAGCTGGGTTTATTACAGAATTAAGCAACAAGGGTAAAGATCATACTTTACGCTTGTCTGTAGAATACGAATTCTAAATACCCATTACAAACCAAACGGGTTATCAATACTTTCGCTGGGCTCGGTAAACCAGCGTGGGCCTTTGTCAGTCATGTAAAAGTGGTCTTCTAAACGAATGCCAAATTCATCGGGTATTACTAGCATTGGCTCGTTACTAAAACACATGCCTTTAGCGAGTGGTGTTTTATTACCGCCCACTAAATAAGGCCATTCATGAATATCTAACCCAATGCCGTGGCCGGTACGATGAGGGCAGCCCGGTGTTTGATAATCAGGGCCTAAGCCTTGTGTAGCTAAGTACTGGCGGGCAGCTTTATCCACATTTTCACAAGGTTCGCCAATTTTAGCGGCGTTAAATGCTGCTTGTTGCGCGGCTTTTTCTGCGTTCCAAAACTGTCTTTGCCTAGCTGTTGACTCGCCAAATACGTAAGTGCGGGTAATGTCTGATATATAGTCGTGTACTTTGCAGCCCGTATCGATTAACACTACATCTCCAGCTTTTAGCGTTTGTGGATCTTTTACTCCATGGGGAAAGGAGGTGGCCACGCCAAAAAGTACAATACAAAAGTAATTACCCGGTGCGCCCACTTTTTGGTGAGCTTGCTTGATAAAAGCTTCGACCTCTGTGGTGGTGATGCCCACATATAAGATGCTTGCGGTGGCTTGATGCACAGCCAAAGTCATATTCATGGCAGCTTGCATAAGGGCTATTTCGTTATCTGACTTATGCATTCTGCAGTGGGCTGTGACTTCTTTTGCGTTAATAATATTTAAGCCAGTTTGCGCTTTATTGATGCCGTCGAATATAAAAAATTGCGCGCTTTCATCAATGCCGATAGTAGCGGTATCCGCTATGTTTAATTGCTTTAAAACATCAACAAATAAACGATAAGGGTTTTCATGCTCTTGCCAGCCGTGAATGGGGCCGTCTATGACTTTGAATGCGTTCAAACTGCCTATTTCGAAATAAGGGGCTATGTATTGTATGCTCCCTTTTGCAGGTAAAATAGCCCCTACCATGCGTTCGCTAGCGTGCCATTTCATACCGGTAAAATAGGTAAGGTTGGTTCCAGCGTTTAGATAAATAGCATCAATATTATGAGCCAGCATATAAGCTTGGGCCTTGGCCATTCGCTCTAGGTGCTCCTTTGGCTCAATAGGCCTAAGGTTAGCTGTCATATCAGTTAAGCCAGCTAACGCTTGTTCTGGCGACTGAGTACCCACACCAATAGTAGTCATGTTTTCTCCAAATTCTTAACAGCTATAAATCAAATATTCTATGGACTAGGAAGTGACTAGCTCAAAGCTAGCCAAATGCCCACACCAATTAATAAGGTGCCAGAAATAGCATTCATCCAGCGCATGTTGTTACCTCGGTTAAGTAGGCGCTTTAAGCCTTTACCGCCAGAGGCATAGATGAGCATACACACAAACTCACTAAGCATAATAACCGCCACCAGCGCCAAAAGTTGCCAGGAAATAGAGCGACTAGTATCAATAAAAGGCGGCAAAATAGATAACATAAATGCCCACCCCTTAGGGTTGGCAATGGCAGTTACAAAACCTTGTGACATTAAAGCAAAACGGCTTAGGGTTACATCTGCCTCAGCGTTCAAGCTTAGGTGACTACCCGACCAATACATTTTGCATCCTAAGTACATCAGGTATATCCCGCCTATCCACTTAAACCAAGTAAATAATGCCGGATAACTCAACATTATGGCCGCAGCCCCCATCACGGCCGATACCGCAACAACCGCAACGCCGAATACCTCTCCAAGCATCATCCATAGTGTTCTGCGCAGGCCAATTTTTAAGCCCAATGTCATCGCCAAGGTCATACACATACCTGGGGTAATTGAGATAAAGAACATAGTGGGAATAAATACGGCTAGGGTGGCTAAAGTTGGCATAAGCAGTTCTTATAATTATTTGTTGGTAATTTACAGTGCTGAATTTTAGAATCGATTTAAAGTAAAATAGAGTACTTAAAGCATGCGTTGAATTGAAACCAATATCACTAAGAAGTTTAACTGCTCTAGCTGGCAACAAAAAGCCAAATCAAATGTTTCTTTTGAAGGCAGTTATTTGTTTGTTTATCCCCTTTTGCCCAAAACGAATACTTTTTATAGCTAGTTTTTTGAGTTTTCATCGACTAACCAGCCTGGCAGAGCACAACCCCCTCGGCCTGCAACAACCATTTGCAACATGATTTCAGTGGTTTCGATGATTTTGTGTGGCTTAACTAAACATTTAGCAGGGTTAATAAATCAACCAAAGATAATCAGAATATCAATTTCGTATCTGAGTAGCGATACTGCCTCACCTTTTGCATTCTGATTTAATAAAAGTTCCGTGCGCATAAACAGCGGCAACACTCTATTAGTTGCGCTTTGAATACTATTACCTGCGGAGGTAAGGCGTAGATTACGCCCGTTTATTTTCGTATTTACTACAACAAGGATGTCATCGCTTCAACATCTCGATATGCTTTAACCTTATTATCCGGCGTACGTTTAGCTTCTTGCTCTGCGGAGCGCTCTGCGGCTTCTTTTACCAGTTTTTCTAGTTTTTCGGTTAACATCGTTAAGCGTTCTTTTTGTTCTTGAGTGGGGTTTTCTAGCCCTTCGAGTGCCGCGATTTCTTGTTTAAGTTCATCTAGTTTGTCCTTATCTACACCAACTTTATTCGCGAGTAACTCTTCCATAGCATTTGATAGAAAGCTTACTGTGTCACCAGTTGAATTGGAGCCTGAAGGGTCAGATGTTTCCGCAACTTTAATATTTTCTCGATTGGCCTTAGCAGCCTCTACTTCTTCAGGAGTTTTTTGGTGGTATAAATGGTACGTGGTTGAAGTGCTACTAATAAGCATTCTTAATCCTCTTAATAATGCGTTTTTTGTCACTTATAACAAGGAGGTGAGGTTTAACACTGACACCTCACTGCTTGTTACACATATATAATGTCCACATTTGATATTTGGTTTAAGCAAAATCAGTACCATAAAAAATAGTCTAGTCTCCGTTGGCGTTTTGAATAAGATTAGGTGCGTTATCTGCCAATTATGATGAAATGATGTTTGTAGTGGTCGCCTTAATCTTGCCACTACAGCCACAAAGAAAACAACAGAAAACAACAGAAAACAACAGAAAACAACAGAAAACACTTATGGCCTAACTATTGCTGTGGGATAAAATAATAATACGCCAATGGAACTTTGCTATGTCAGTAACGAATATTGATCACCTATCTTTATTGGGCAGCAAGAGGGTTACAAATACTTCGAATGTGACATCAAAAACAAATGAAGGCGGAACGACATTGCCGCATAAAGTAACTAACGCATTAAACAATCATTTTTCTCAATCTTTATTAGCGGCAAATAAAGCGTATTCCTCGTCACAACAAACTAATAATGCAAATATCACTAAAAACGAAGAGTTAAGTGAAGTCGAAGCCCATAGAAAGTTGGCATCAGCCATGCCATTTTTAATACAAGCACTCGATAATCTTGAAGCACAAGCAACAGAACTTGGTGATACCTATAATAGGTTAACGACTAATGGAGGCAAGATAACCAAGTCAGATATTTTAATCTTGTCTTCTTTAGAAGAAGATATAGGTAAAACAAGGGCAGAAATCGAATTAATCATGCAACCTTTAGATGATAACGAGCCACAAACAAAGTTATTATCGAACTTATTATTACCTGTTTTTGAAGGCATTGATGATGAATTAAAAACGTTAACCAAATTTAATGAGGAAGTAGAAGGTAAGCTGGCCTCAATAGAGTTAGAAAGCGGCAATCTTGAACTCGATTTTACTTTTAAGTTAAACCAAGAAAACTTTAATTTAATCGATCAAGACAGAAGATTACTCCCCTTTAGCTTTGTTGCTGATGACTTAAGAGTTATCACAGATTTTCTAAATCAAAACTTCGATAATGGTGGCGCGATAGTGTTTCAAACATCCATTAAAAAGACTGAAGACTTTATTCGATCGTTTGAAAAATACCAAGAAGACAGAAACGAAGATTACCTCTCACAAAGAAAACTGAGGAACAAAACAAGTTAAAGCTAATGTTAGTTCAAACAGTTAACGACTCAAAAAACTATGGTTATGTTCATTGCCTAATATAAAAATAATTACTCACTTGGTTTTTTTAGCCTGAGTGATAAAATCTTTCAAGTAATCAATATCCTGTTCGTTATTACGAACCCCCATAAATATCTGTTTAGCAATACCTTCATCTCCAAAGCGAAGACTCTTGATCGGTAGCGTTTTTGAATGCTCGTCCACAAGCCAACCTGGTAAAGCGCATACCCCTCGCCCTGCTGCTACCATCTGTAACATAATCTCTGTAGTTTCGATGTTCTTATGTTTCTTCACTGAGCATTTTGCTGGGTTGAGAAATTGGCTAAAAATATCTAGCCGCATTGGTTCAACAGGATAACTAAACAGCACTTCTTCACTTAGTTGTTCGGGTAATACAAAATCTTGTTCTGCCAATTTATGAGACTCAGCAACCACCAGCCTATGCTCATAATTAAACACGGGTATGTAGTCAATTTGCGGCTTAAAAAGCGGGTCGGGAGTAATCAGTACATCTATCTCATAACTGAGTAAGGCACCAAGCGCACCAAACTGAAACTCTTGCTTAACATCCATATCAATGTCGGGCCACTGTTCTAAATAGGGTTGAATAACCCTAAGTAACCATTGATAACAAGGGTGGCATTCCATACCAATCCGCAGCGACCCCATTTCACCTTTTGCAATTTGATTTAATAACAGTTCAGTGTGCGAAAATTGCGGCAGTACCCTATTCGCAAGGGTTTGAATACGCCCACCAGCAGCGGTAAGGCGCAGGTTTCGGCCGTCTTTTTCCCATATTTTAGTGGCCAACTGACCTTCTAATTTTTTGATGCTGTGACTTAACGCAGATTGGGATAAATGCAACGAATCAGCCGCTTTAGTTAGGGTGCCGTGCTCTTTAATTGCGGTAAGTATTTCTAAATGAATTCTCTCTAACACCTGCTACCCCTTTTCTAAAGTTTCATTAATGAAGTTAATTCATCGATTAGTAAGATTATAGCATTTTTGCTCATCAATTAAATAACTTATCTTTGCGTTAGCAGTAAGTGTTCAGCCCACTGCTGCACTCTAGTTTCATATTGTTAGCTATATGCGGTTAGCAAATATCTCTCTACGGATTAGTTCAGCCCCTTCACTCAACGCACGTAACTTGCCTCTTGCTACTTCACGAGACAAAGGCGCCATGCCGCAATTGGTACAAGGATAAAGCTTGTCGGCATCCACATACTTAAGTGCTTCTCGCAGAGTGCTTGCAACTTCTTCTGGAGTTTCAATGGAATTAGTTGCCACATCAATAGCGCCAACCATGACTTTTTTACCGCGGAGCAGTTCTAGTAACTCAATAGGAACATGCGAGTTATGGCATTCTAATGAGATAATATCGATATTGGATTTTTGAAGCTTAGGAAAGGCTTGCTCATATTGTCGCCATTCAGAACCTAGCGTTTTTTTCCAATCGGTATTGGCTTTAATGCCATAGCCATAACAAATATGCACCGCGGTTTCGCACTTAAGTCCTTCGATTGCTCGCTCTAAACAAGCAATGCCCCATTCATTTACATCATCAAAAAACACATTAAATGCTGGCTCATCAAATTGGATAATGTCCACACCTGCAGCCTCTAATTCTTTGGCTTCTTGGTTAAGGATTTTGGCAAATTCCCACGCCAATTTTTCACGACTTTTATAATGGTCGTCATAAAGGGTGTCTATCATAGTCATAGGGCCAGGCAGCGCCCATTTAATCGGTTGACTAGTTTGTTTACGTAATAGCTTAGCATCTTCAACAAAAACAGATTTAGGACGTGAAACCGGCCCCACTACAGTAGGTACACTGGCATCATAACGGTCACGAATTTTAACCGTCTTACGATTTTCAAAATCAACCCCCGTTAAGTGCTCAATAAAGGTAGTAACAAAGTGTTGGCGGGTTTGTTCGCCATCACCGACGATATCAATACCTGCTTGCTGTTGTTCTTGCAACGACACACGTAGCGCATCGTGTTTACCATCAATTAATTCCTGCCCTTGCAATTTCCAAGGAGACCATAGGGCTTCTGGCTCTGCCAGCCAAGAAGGTTTAGGTAAACTACCAGCCGTTGCGGTAGGTAGTATGTTATTCGAGATATGCGGTTTTACTGCATTTTTTTCTAAAGTAGATGTTTTCATAATAATTGCTGCTGTACCTTTTATTCTTTGAAGCTTGCTGGTGAGTTTTAACTAATTACACTGCGTAATTAGCAGACCACTGCTCAAGCACTGCCTGATAGGGCTTGATGAAATGCTCTTCAGCATATTTACCCTGCTTAATCGCCAACTTACTGCGCTCTTCTCTGTCATACACAATATGCGTGAGAGAGTGATCTTTGTTCTGTAAATTCGGTTGATAGCAGTTCCCAGCCACTGCATTTGCATTGTAAATTTCAGGGCGATAGATTTTTTGAAACGTTTCCATAGTGCTGATGGTGCTGATCAACTCAAGGTTGCTGTAATCATTCAGCAAGTCTCCAAAGAAATAAAACGCCAAAGGTGCAACACTGTTGGGCGGCATGAAATAACGAACTTGTAAGCCCATTTTTTTGAAATACTGCTCAGTTAATGAGGAACCATTGGGTTGATACTCAAACCCCAATACTGGATGTCGGTTATCTGTACGGTGATAGGTTTTGTTGTCCGAAACACTCAAACAAATAACCGGCAACTTTTTAAAATGCTGCTTATAGGCATTTGAGTTCACAAAATACTTAAAGATTTTTCCATGAAGCTCACCAAAGTTATCAGGCACACTAAACTGAGCTTGCCCTTGATTATGAGCACCCAGCAAAATACTAAAGTCATAATCTCGTACATAAGAAGAAAAGTTATTACCTACTATGCCTTCAATACGCTCGTTGGTTTGGTGGTCGACAATATTCGTTTTCAGTACCTCAATTGACGGAAAGCTCTCACCACTATTTTCTATGTCCATTCCAACAGAAATAATTTCAAGCTCAACAGAATAGCGATCTGCTTTGGGGTTATCCCAGTACGCTAAGGCATTAAAACTATTGTTGATCATTTTTAAGGCATTACGTAAATTCTGCTGACGACTTTCGCCTCTGGCTAAATTAGCAAAGTTAGTGGTGGCCCGAGTGTTGTCAGCGGGATGATAGTTTTCATCGAGGCAAACGTTATTAATGGTAAATGTAAAATCTGTATTCATGATGAATGGGTATCCAATATCCTTTAGTAAATCTGAATGTGTTACTTGCTATTGCGGGCTATCAATTGGTGTCTGTTTCTTTCCAACCAATAGTTGCTAGCTATTAAGGGTATTTATACGCACTTGATTACATGAAAAAAATTGATATTACTTCATCATTACATGAATAAAACTCATGTAATTTTTCTTAGATAAATTACAGAGCATGCAAATTAATCATTTTGAATAGCCCAACTACAAGTGCAGTTGGACTTATTCCAGTGTTGCCACAATATACACCACCACCTATGCCTGTTTCAGCTCTATACCCACAAAACCGCCATTTATCTCCAAGAACTCGCGCTTTTGTAAATTGGCTACAGGAAATTTTCACTCAATTAAAATCAATGCCAGAAATTAGCTAAGGATTATTAAGGCTGTAGCGAAATTGAAAAACATAACTCAATTATTTATCCCAATAAGGGCTATCACCAAAAAACTCTAGGTAATAATCAATAAAAGCTCTGACTTTAGGAGCTAACATTCTAGAACTAGGGTACACCGCCCAAATTGCTGTGTTTGCAACTAAAGGATAGTCAGGCAATACCTCTACTAGCTCACCACTTTGTAACTGCTTATAGGCACTCCAAGTTGAATTAATAGTGATCCCCATGCCGTTAGTACAAGCATCCCGTATGGCCTCTCCGTTATCGGTTGAAAAGGATCCCTTAGCCTTCACAGAAATAATATTGTTGCCGTCTTTGAAGCGCCAAGTATCTAACCCCATCAAAGAGATACAGTTAAAATTAGCTAAATCTTGCGGCGTATCAGGCTTACCATTATTGGCTAGAAAATCAGGAGAGGCACATAAAATGCGTTTATCAGGTGCTAACCTTCTAGCAATTAGACTTGAGTCTTTTAAGCCTGAATTACGCACCGCAATATCAAAGCCCCCTTCGACTAAATCTACAATGCTATCAGATAGCTTTAAGTCCACCTTTAACTGAGGGTTAGCGTCTAAAAAATCACTTAAGGCAGGTAAAAGATGCATTCTGCCAAATGAGGCAGGGGCAGCAATACGCAAGGTGCCACTTGGGGATAAACTCCCTGCCCCAACCGATGCTCGGGCGGCTTCAACACTATCGAGCACATTTTCTGCATGGTGTAAAAACGCTTGGCCATCTTCAGTCAAAGACACTTTTCGGGTAGTTCTATGGATAAGACGAACCCCTAAATTTTCTTCTAGCTTATTAATATGGGCACTGGCCACAGCGGGCGATAGCCCCAGTTCAGAGCCAGCCAAACTAATATTGTGTGTAGCCGCAATGCGCACAAATAGCCTGAGATGCTCTATATTCATCAACCACCCATTATCAACAAAATCTATATAGTCATTCAATAAAGATAGCAATTATCAAATATTATAACAATAACTATACTGGCTTCACTTAAACGAACTCCACTAAGTAGGACGTAAAAAATGAAAGCAATGATAGTTAAAGAATTTGGTAATAGTGATGTATTCGAATTAGCCGACGTAGCAAAGCCAGCGGTAAAAGCAGGCCACGTACTGGTGAATATTAAAGCAACAAGTGTTAACACAGTTGATACCATGATCAGACAAATGGGACCTGATTTACCTTTATCGCCACCAGCCCCTGCTATTTTGGGTATGGACTTTGCCGGTGTAGTAGAAGCTGTAGGTGAAGGCGTAAGCGATTACAAAATTGGTGATGAGGTATATGGCTGCGCTGGCGGACTAGCAGACTTACCAGGCACATTAGCCGAATATATAGTAGCCGACACTAATTTAATTGCTTTAAAGCCTAAAAACTTAACTATGGAGCAAAGTGCTGCCATCCCCTTAGTAGGCATAACCGCCTATGAAGGCTTGCAGCGCGCTGGTATTAGTCAAGGCCAAAAAGTGTTAGTTCACGGTGGCTCTGGTGGCGTAGGTCATATTGCCATTCAGCTTGCTAATTATTTTGGCGCTCAAACCTTTTCAACGGGTGGCGGAGACAATCAGTTAGCACTAATCGAGCAACTAGGAGCTACGGCTATAAACTACAAAACAGAATCAGTTAGTGATTACGTTAACCAGCACACACAAGGCGCAGGGTTTGATTTGGTATTTGACTCTGTAGGCGGGCTCAACATGACAAATTCATTTCAAGCTGCCAAGCTAAATGGTCATGTAGCCTCTACTGTGTCTATGGTAAGTCTAGATTTATCAACGGCTCACTTTAAAGGGCTTTCTCTTCATGTAGTGTTTATGCTTATTCCAATGTTGCACAACCAAGGTCGTCAGCAGCACCACAATATTCTGAAGGCCCTAGCTGACATTGCAGAAGCTGGAAAGCTCACCCCAGTATTAGACGAGCAAAGCTTTTCCTTAGCGCAAGTAGCAGATGCACATGCTCGTTTAGAGAGCGGAAAAGGTTTGGGTAAAGTTGTGGTTTCTATCTAATACCAAATCTAACAAGGGGCAAGTTATGCCCCTTGCTTACAAAGCGAAAACATGAGTATGTCATTTCAATCAATTAACGCCGGATACAACGCAACCTTTAATGAGAACAAACTCTCGTTAGGGTTAGTTGTGCCACTAGAGAATTACGCCCATAGTTCAGTGCCTACCATGCATCAGCAAATTGAACGTATTCAGTTGGCTGAAAAGCTAGGGTTTGCTGCAGTATGGCTACGAGACGTGCCTTTCAATGTCCCGTCTTTTGGTGACGCAGGGCAAGTGTATGACCCTTTTGTATATTTAGGTGTCTTGTCTGCTATGACCTCAAAGATAGCGTTAGGGGTAGCCAGTATGGTGCTGCCACTGCGTCATCCAGCTCATGTTGCTAAATCGGCAGCAAGTGTTGACCAATTATCCAATGGGCGGCTTATCCTTGGCATTGCATCAGGTGACAGGCCAGATGAATATCCCGCTATGAACATCCCCTTTGATGACAGAGGCAGTCGCTTTAGAGATAGTTATGAGTACATTCGCAAGAGCTGGAAAAACGCCTCTCAGTTTACCAACCAGTACGGTGAACTAGGAAATGACTTAGATATTTTACCTAAACCCGTAAATAGCCGTTTTCCCATGTTAATTACTGGCAGTAGCCAGCAAAATGAGACTTGGTTAACCCAAAATGGAGATGGCTTTATCACCTATCCCAGAACACTGCATACTCAAGAACAAATAATTAATCGTTGGCGCCAAGTAAGCAGTAAATTTGGGCAAGTCAATAAACCCGTGATGCAACCTTTGTATATAGATATTCAAGATGATGACAATGCCCCTATGGAGCCTATTCACCTTGGCTTTAGAAACCATAGGCGTTAACCATGTGGCATTAAATTTACGCTTTAACCAAATGCCGATAGACAAAACCCTGCAACGAATTGCAGACCAACTTTTGCCACTTTTTAAGTAAGGAACGAATCAAGATGAAAAAAATACTGATCACTGGCGCAACTGACGGAATTGGACTAGAAACAGCAAAACTCCTTGCCTCAAAAGGTCACCATTTACTCATGCATGGCCGTAACACCAGCAAGCTGCAAGCCGCTGTTGAACAAATAGAGCAACAATCACCAAACGCCTTAATAGATATCTACCTTGCTGACTTATCTAACTTTAATGACATAACACAATTAACCCATACCATTAAGCAAGAACATAGCTGCCTTGATGTCATCATCAATAACGCTGGGGTATTAAAAACGCCACAAACTATTACCAAAGATGGCTTAGATTTACGCTTTATGGTTAATAGCTTTGCGCCGGCAATCATCACCCATTCTTTATTGCCCCTATTAAGTAATGAAGGAAGAGTCGTGAATCTTTCATCGGCAGCCCAAGCCCCTGTTCATACACAGGCTATGAGAGGTGAAGTGGCAATGAAAGACGATTTTCAAGCCTACGCCCAAAGTAAGCTTGCTCTTACTATTTGGTCTAAGCAGCTTCAAGCAAAGCTCAAACCTAAGCAAGTTTCTGTCGCAGTAAACCCTGGCTCACTTTTAGCGTCAAAAATGGTAAAAGAAGGCTTTGGAATGGCCGGTAACGATTTGAGTATAGGCTCAGAAATTTTAGTTAAAGCAGCGCTATCGGAAGAGTTTGCAGATGCCGCAGGCAAATATTTTGACAACGATGCTAAACAATTTGCCTTGCCTCACACGTTTGCAAGTAATCAAGATAATTGTGAGGCGGTTATAGCTACAATGAATTCGGTGATAGAAAAACACACTAGTAACTAACTTGCTAGTTAGCTCTCCATTGTTTTTTTAATCCAATCGATAAACACTCTAACTCGTAGGGATTGCTCACTTGGACTTTGGGAGACAATAAACAACTGCTTAGTTGGCGCTATTGTGTGGTCCCACAAACCTATCAAGCGCCCTTGGCGAATATAGTGGGCCACCTCTAATTTATCTGCCAGTGCAATACCAAAACCAGACAAAGCAGCATTGATAGCTTGATGGGCATTGACCAACTGAAACCGCCGAGTACTTTTAGGGATCTCGATATTGACGCTACTGAACCAATTTTTCCAAAGGTTAGATTGGTCCACAATCAAGGTGAAATCCAATAAGTCTTGGGGAGCTTTAATATGTTTATTGTTCTCTAACAATTGTGGCCTGCATATCGGAAACAGTTGCTCCTGATACAAAAGCTCAGTGTGCTTAGCTGTCTTGCTTGGTTTACCGTAACAAATAGCCACATCAATACTACTGTCTAAATCTACCGCACCTGGCTCTATCATTTTTAAACTTGTGGCAACTTCTGGGTACTGTAATTGAAACTCACCAACGGCATCTAAAAGCCAAGTAGATACCTGCGACTCGGTACTGGCCCAAACCAGTGGCCCTTTGAGCTCTTCGGGAGCGATATTTAACGCCCCTTGAATTATGGTGTCTAAGCCTTCCGTTGTGGCATGCAGCAAGCTTTGTCCTGCTGATGTTAACGCAAGTTTATTATGCCTGCGGTCAAACAATTGCACCCCAAACTTATCTTCTAATAATCGAATTTGCCGACTGACAGCTGCATGGGTTACACCTAGCTCTTGGGCGGCAGCTCGCATATGCAAATGCCTACCACACACTTCAAAGGCTCTAAGGGCATTTAGGGGTAAATCTCGCCTTGTGATCACGGCAACCTCTTGGTTAGTTTTAATTACCAATAGGGTAACAATATATAGATTGTGGTAACTAAAACAAACAAATAATATGGTACACACCTGTTAAAAACCTAATTGGAGTGCCTATGTCTGCCATGATTTACCCCACATCAAACTTTGCCGATCAACAAAAACTCTGTTTTGAACGAGCCGAAGGTGTCTATATTTTTGATTCAGATGATAAAAAATATTTAGAAGGCATGTCGGGACTTTGGTGCACAGCATTAGGTTACGGTAACCAAGAATTAATTGATGCTATCTCAGAGCAATTACAAACCCTTTCATTTAGCCATTTATTTGGGGGTAAAAGCCACACTCCAGCTGAAGAGCTAGCCAGTAAAATTGCCGCTATGGTGCCAATTACTGATGCCCATGTATTTTTTGGTAATTCAGGCAGCGACGCCAACGATACCCATTACAAGATGCTACGTTATTACTTTAACGCCATTGGCAAACCTGAAAAACGCAAAATCATTACCCGTCAGCGGGCTTACCATGGTGTTACTGTTGCCTCAGGCTCACTAACCAGCTTGCCAGTGAATCTTGCTCATTTTGATGCACCTTTAGATGCCTTACATATTTTACGTACAGATGCCCCACACTATTATTCTGGGCATCAAGTGGGTGAGTCTGAAACACAGTTTGTTGACCGAATTTTAGGAAACCTTGAAAGGCAAATACTCCAAGAAGGTGCTGATACAATTGCAGCCATGATAATAGAGCCTATCACTGGCGCCAGTGGCGTGATTGTGCCACCAGAAGGTTACTACCAAAAACTACAAGCTCTACTGCGTAAACACGACATCTTGATTTGGGCAGATGAAGTCATCACAGGGTTTGGCCGTACAGGTAATGATTTTGGGTGTACCACTATGGGGATCAAGCCTGATCTTATGACATTTGCGAAGCAACTTTCTTCGGCCTATTACCCTATAAGTGCCTCGGTTATCCCAGGTTTTATGTACGATGCCATGATCGAACAAACCAATGCCAGCGGAGTATTTGGTCACGGCTATACCTACTCTGGTCACCCAGTGGCATGCGCTGCAGCGTTAAAAACCTTAGAGATTTTTGAGAGAGACAATATCTTTGAAAAAGCTGCAAAAGCCGGTGACTACTTACATCAAAAACTCGCAACATTAGAGGCCCACCCTTTGATAGGTGAAATTCGAGGCGCAGGGTTATTAGCTGCAATTGAGCTAGTGGCAAATAAAGAGCAAGAAATACACTTTAAAGATGCAAAAGTTGGTGCGTTTGCTCAAAAGTCTTGTGAAAACCATGGGCTAATTGTGCGCGCGGTTGCAGGTAACTCAATAGCACTATGCCCACCTTTGATTATCAGCAATGAGCAAATAGACGAGATAATAGAAAAACTTACAAAAGCACTGGATGACACCCTTGTTTTTGCTCAGCAGCAAAAACTCCTGTTACCTTAGCCTCACAACCTATACAGATAGACTAAACACAAGAGCCGCCTATTGATACTCATTAAGGCGGCTTTATTACATAAGCATTCAGCTATTTTACTGTGGTTATACCCTAAAGTGAAACTACACCTAATAACTCATTGCAAGGCATTGATGTTATAATATAACATATGCATAATTTTGTTATAACATAACAATGGAGCCTAGAGTGGTAACCACAGATTTATCCAATGCATTAATCAAAGCAGATTCTTTATGCGTCAGCATTAAAAACAAGTCCATTTTAAAAAACCTTAGTTTTCATGTAGATACAGGTGAAATATATGCATTGCTTGGAGGAAATGGCGCTGGTAAATCAACCACCTTAAAAACCTTACTGGGCTTTAATACTCCAAGTAGCGGCTCAGTAACAATAGAAGGTAAAGAGGTTAATCAAGCGCTCAATTTTGTTAGAGGTAAAACCGCTTATTTACCAGAGTCAGCTACTTTATATTCACACCTTACAGCCCGTGAAAATGTTAATTACTTTTTATCATTAGCTGACATAAAAAAGACAGATGATGAAATTAACCAAGCATTCGACCGAGTTGCTCTCCAAGCAGATGCTCGTGATCGCCATATGCAAACCTACTCTAAAGGTATGCGCCAAAAAACGGCCATAGCCTTAGCCATACTTCGCGAGGCTCCAATATTTCTATTGGATGAACCCACCTCAGGCTTAGATCCAGTAGCGATAGACGAGTTTAACCAGTTGGTACGAGAACTTGCCTCCACTGGCGCCACTATTTTAATGGTCACCCATGATGTATATGGAGCCTGTCAAGTAGCCAACCGAATAGGATTATTACGAGATGGTGAGCTTGTGGGTGAGTTTGCAGCAGCAGAAAACAGCCGAATCGACACCGAACAAGTTCATGCTGCCTTTGCACAAAGAGGCACAGCGTGAGTCAAAATAACCTATCGAAAATCATCATAGTCGCCAAAGACGAATGGCGTTACTGGTTGCGTTCTAAATTAGCTATATCGGTAATGGCAATCGGTTTATTATTAACCCTGTCATCTGTAATTGTCACCTCTATCAATATGATGGAGCTAAGCCATGCTAGACATGAACTGCAAGAAGACGCCGAAGAAACCTTTGTTGAACAACCCGACAGACATCCCCACAGAATGGTTCATTATGGGCATTATGCCTTTAGAACACCTGCACCTTTAAGCATACTCGACCCTGGCATTGATGCTTACACAGGTAATTCAATTTTTCTTGAAGGTCATCGCCAAAACAGCGCAATGTTTGCTGATCAAAAACAAGGGACCGCATTAACCCAATTAGGTAGCTTAACCCCAGCGTTTATCGTACAAACCCTAGCACCACTATTATTGATTCTGATTGGTTATAGTTCGGTGAGTCGTGAGCGCGAGTCCCAAACCCTTACTTATTTGCTATCTCAAGGTACCTCTGGCAATACCTTGATTTTAGGCAAAGGATTAGCACTACTATCCGTTATTGGCCTGATTTTAGCGCCTCTAGCTGTGGCAGCCTTAATTAGTCTACATGATGGCGAAAGCATCACAGCAGTATTAGCATTTATATTGGGCTATGGCCTGTATTTAAGTGTTTGGGCTTTACTGGTTTTATTATTTTCTAGTGCCTTATCTAAAAATAGTGAAAGCTTCACTGCATTAGCGTTTGTATGGATATTACTCTGTGTAGTAATGCCAAGAGTGGCAAGTACTACAGCGGCAACGTCTGTGCCTGCTGCAGGCAAACTCGAAACCGACTTTGCAGTTATAGCTGAGTTACGAAAACTTGGTGACGGTCACAATGCCGCAGATCCTGCCTTTGACAAATTAAAAGCCGAGCTATTAGAAAAATACAATGTGGACTCAATTGACCAGCTACCTGTCAATTATCGAGGCATTATCGCTAGTGCGGCAGAAGCCGAGCTAACCCATGTTTTAAACGAGTTCGCAGAACAACGTATGCAAACCGAGTTGTCACAAATTCATGTATCTAGGCAGTTTGGCTGGTTATCACCTATGGTCGCTATCCGCTCTTTATCAATGCTTGTAGTGGGCACAAGTATAGAAACCCATCACAGATTTTTACGTGAAGCCGAAGCCTTAAGGTTCGAGTTTGTTCAGGCTTTAAATAAAGTACATGTAGAAAAGCTCAGCTACCAAGACGACATGAATCGTAATAAGGATGCAGCCGCCACCCAAAAAGCCCGTGTAAGTGCTGAGAACTGGCAAGTCTTAGAAGACTTCAACTTTGAAGTAGATAAAGCCAAGCAGCGTATGCAAAGAAGTTTAGCTGCGTTTTTACAATTATTACTGTGGATAGTTCTGCTTGTGGTAGCCATCAGAACAATTGGGAAGCGTTTGATATGAATTATTTTTTTCAACAACTCAATCGAGAATGGCGTTTTATGTTGCGCCAGAAATACATACTAATTTTGCTAACTTGCACATTTCTAATTTCTAGTTTCTCGGTACTCAGTGGCTTGAATGAAATTAGTCAGCAGCAGCAAACCCTAGAACGTTTAAAAGCTGCCGATACGGTAGACCGCGAAGCGGCTCAAAAAAAGCATCATGATCCTGGCTCAATTGCCTACTACAGTTTTCACCTCACCTCTTCTGCGCCTTCAAACTTAGCCTTTGCCGCTTTAGGAGAGCGCGATATTTACCCCTGGAAACACCGTATCAAAATGTTAGCCCTAGAAGGCCAAATTTACGAAAGCGATACTCAAAATGCCGAGCTTGCTCAAGCAGGTAAAATCGACTTTGTGTTTGTGCTAAGTGCACTTTCACCTTTGCTGATTATCCTGTTGTTTCATGATTTATATGCTAGTGAGCGTACTAGCGGCAGACACGATTTATTAGTCACCACAGCCAAATCTTCATGGGCACTATGGGGAGCCCGTGGAGCTATTCGTTTCATCTCACTTTTATTGTGCCTAATGGTGCCATTTTACTTTGGAGCTTGGCTTAGCGGCACTAACCTATCCAATGTTGTGATGGTGTCTTTCTGGAGTGTTATCTACTTGATTTTTTGGACAATTCTCAGTGTTTATTGGGGCAAAAATGCCAGCAGTGCACCAAGAGTTGCATCAGGTCTTATAGGGATATGGGTGTTGTTTGCTTTTATTATTCCTATTTTAGGGGACTTAACTATCAATAAGCTTGTTCATTCACCTGAAGGTGGTGACATAGTCTTAACTCAGCGTGAAGCCGTAAATGATGCTTGGGATATCCCCAAAGAAACCACTATGGATGCCTTCATCGCAAGCTACCCCGAATGGAAAGATCACGTCGCCATGGAAAGCGAATTTGAATGGAAATGGTATTACGCTTTTCAACAAGTAGGAGACCAAACCGCTGCACCTTTATCACAAGCATACCGAGATGCAGCTCATAAAAAATATCAGCTAGCCGGGATTGCATCATTGCTTTCGCCTCCTTTGTTATTACAAAGAGTGTTAACCCGTCTTGCTAATACAGATGCAGTGGCAGCCTTTCAATACGAACAGCAAATAAGAGACTTTCATGAACGTCTTAGACTGTTTTATTACCCGTTTTTATTTACCCAACAAAAACTCGGTGAAACCCAGTTAGCTACTATGCCTAGTTTTGAAAAACTCACTCAAATACAAAAGGCTGAACTCAATAGCAATATTGACACAAGCCAGTAAATCATTAACACATAACAAACTAAAAAGGTTTTACAATGAACACCTCTTCAAAAGGGCTAAAGCTCACTTACCTAAGTATCTGTTTAGCTAGCTTATTTATGCCACAAGCACTTGCTGCTGATGAAAGCAACGATGAAATCGAGACTGTTGAAGTGGTTGGCTCCCGTCAAGCTTACCAAGGGGATTTCAGCCCCCTTGAAACACCACAGTCTGAATTAAGAATTAACTCAGAAGCCCTACAAAATGCAGGTGCCTTTGACCTAAACCAAGCCTTAGATTTATCTGCCTCTGTGGCACGTCAAAATAACTTTGGTGGCCTTTGGAATAGCTTTGCGGTACGTGGTTTTGTGGGGGACGAAAACCTGCCAAGTAATTACTTAGTAAATGGATTTAATGCAGGCCGTGGCTTTGGTGGCTCTCGTGATCTGTCTGGCATAGAGTCGGTAGAAATATTAAAAGGTCCAAGAGCTGCATTATTTGGCCGCGGTGAGCCCGGTGGCACAATCAACCTAGTTACTAAGCGAGCTAACTTTAATGACAAGGCTGAAGTCACTGTATCCGTGGGTAGTTTTAGCACACTACGAGGGGATCTTGATGTAAACAAAGTGGTTTCTGATGATCTAGCGGTTAGATTTGTAGGTTTTTATGAAGATGCAGAAAGCTTTCGTGACACAGTAGAAACCACAAAACAAGGTTTCAGCCCGTCGGTTTTATGGTCCATAAATGACGATAGCCAACTTACTTATGAGCTTGAATACAGCCACCAAGAAATCCCCTTTGACCGAGGCGTTATTGCTATTGATGGCAAGCTTGGTGTGATACCAGAAAGCCGCTTTTTAGGTGAGCCGGGTTATGGTCCTATAGAAACCGATGTCTTGGGTCATCAAATTGAATTTCAAACAGACATAAATCAAGATTGGAGTGCTTTAGTTGGCTTTAACTACCGTGATACTTCGCTAGAAGGATTAGCCTCAGAAAACGGATTTAGTGCACCAGATGAAGACGGCAACTTTGGTCGCTTTAGCCGTTATCGCGATTACGATGCTATCTATCAGGTATTCAGAGCTGAGCTAAGTGGTAGTTTTGAAACAGGCTCATTAACCCACAGCCTTATAGTAGGGGTTGATTCAGACAAATTCGAAAATGATCAATTTGCCCTTAGAGACAGATCCACAGACCAAAGCATCAATATTTATGATCCTGTTTATGGGCAATACCTAGAGTCGTCTCTGGCCCTAGCAAGTAACATTGACCGTGTTGAGACACAGGAAAGTTCAGGCTTGTATATCCAAGATCAAATTAGCTTAACCGACAAGTTAGACATTCGTCTTGGTGCCCGCTTTGATGACTACCAACAAAAACTTGTTAACCGTTTATCCGATAGTACCTCTGAATATTCAGAGTCGAAAGTGAGCCCTCAGCTTGGGGTTGTCTATAAAGCCTCTGACGCTTTATCTTTTTATGCAGCATACGGCGAAAACTTCCGTCCACTTTCTGGAGCAACAGATGAAAACGACTTAGATCCAAATTTATCTGAGTCCACAGAGGTAGGGGTTAAGTTTGCCCTCAATGACGGGGCGCTATCGGGAACATTCGCAATCTTTGATGTGAAACAATCTAACATAGCCACCTTTGATGCAGATTTTAATGCAACAGCAGTAGGTAAAGCTGCTAGCCAAGGGGTTGAGCTTGATTTAACAGGTGACATCACAGATAGTCTAAGTATTTGGGTTTCATATTCTTATATAGATGCAGAAACCAAAAACGACTATACCGATGCTATTTCTTACAACTTTATTCCTGCTGGTTCAGACCTTCTGAATATAGCTGAAAATCAATTAAGCCTACAGTTGGTTCAACAAACC
Organism: Paraglaciecola marina; assembly: GCF_004360155.1. GTDB lineage: Bacteria > Pseudomonadota > Gammaproteobacteria > Enterobacterales > Alteromonadaceae > Paraglaciecola > Paraglaciecola marina. The sequence goes on from NZ_SAIS01000019.1 coordinate 37,885, forward strand.
CAGCTAGCTGAGAGGGATCTAGATCTAATCGCAGGATTAGTTTACGTAGGTGAAAGAATTGGTGAGTTTGGTGATCCTAGCTTCAAATTGCCTGAGTACACTACAGTTCGTCTTGCCTCAAACTACGCGGTATCTGATGCATTGACGGTACGCGCAGAAGTAAACAACCTGTTTGACCAAGAGTACTACACCAACTCTTATGCCAGTGTTTGGGTTCAGCCCGGCACACCTCGCAGCTTTAGAGTATCGGCTACTTACAACTTCTAGATGTAAGGCTACACATTCAATAAGACAAAAAGCCCCCATATTGCTAAATATGGGGGCTTTTTATTTTACTTAAGCTCAAAGGCTACCTCTGAGTATCTTCATGACTATGGTCTGGTTTTGTGCTTTTGTTAGATGTATCGAGTTGTTGAATGGGCTGATTTCTAACGCATAACAGACTTTCTGCCATATATTGGCAGGTACCAATATACAAATCATTATGAACTCCTTGATATCGACACGCCTTAGACCTTTGCTTTTGCACACATGCTTTAATGGCGAGTTCATTTAAAGGACCAGAATGGGCATAGGCATTAGTTGCCTGCATACCCACACTCACCGTAATGATCAGGAGTATAAATAGATTAAACCTAGGTATCTTCAAGTTTAATGTTCACCATTTCTTGGTGGAGCACCATTAGGTGGAGGTCCGCCCCCTGGAGGTGGGCCACCTTGGGGACCGCCACTAGGTCGTACAGTTTCACCATGTAAACACCCTATAAATAGGTTCTCGCTGGGACTGGCAGTATGGTAGTGATAGCCTCTTACAGCATCGGTTTGCCCACGGCACTCATCTAAGCCTTCAGCTTCTTTACCTTGGGAGTCTTTCATAGCATAAATCCCATAGCCATCTATGGCGTAACCTATCAAGGGTGCATGACCATCATCAGTATTTGCAGCCCTATCAGTACATCCTGTTGACGCATGATAATGATAACCTTGGTGAACATTAATATGCCCACCACAATCATCAAAAGCAGCAATAGTATATGCCCCTAAAATCGCATTAACAGGTGCAGGGCCAGACAACTCACTACCGTCTAATGCTATACCAACAGTGCGCACTCGCCCTGTTCTTTTGGCTGGGATAGGAGTGGTAGGAATAAGATAAGTAACCGAAAAATCATCGTCTAAGTACTCTAGCTTACACTCGATGCAATTTTGCATGTACTGGGCTTCAACATCTGGCTTTGCCGCCCCTAAACACGCTTCTTTCGTAGCGGTATAACGCACTTTTTTAGTGTCGGCGTCATACACCAACCACTTTTCATCACCATAATATTCGTCAAGTTTCAGGATAAACTCACCTGTTATATCGACTAAATCACCTGAACCACTTTTATCAAACCAAGCTCCACCAGCATCGGCACCATCATCAATTGTTCTTGGACAAAAAGGGCCTGGCTCTCGACCAGCCGGTGCGCCTGTTGTTATAAATTCATAACAACTAGTTTTGGTACCTTGCGCCGTTTCACAATCTATAATTTTAGGTGCTTGGCTAAACGCCCCTTCAGTAAACATAGAGATATCTATGCCTTCTGAGATATCTGCTGACTCCGACTTTAATTGGGTCTTATCATCACAACCAAGTAAGACCAAAGAGCTCAGTGCAAATGCCATGAACAATGATCCATAGTGTTTTAAATTCATTAATACCTATCCTTAAACTCATATGGGGAACAACAGCCCCTCACCTACACCCACTCTAATAGTTTATAGCGTAATTGTGCAGATAATATGGACATTATTAACCTTTCGGCAATACAGGGCCTGCTGATACATTTTTTGAAACTGTTTGTTCTTTTAGTTTCTTCACATCTACCCAAAAGCTCATTACAATGGCGCTGACATTTATTAGAGATAAATATGTTCAAACCATTATCAAAACTATTAATTATAACTAGCTTATTGATTGCCTTTGTAGGGCAAGCTATGGGTTCTTATGTTGTAACCTTTGATGATGCTAGAACCAATCAGCAAGTAAACACCCAGCAGCTAGACGCAGATGAAGCCGGTGATAATCATGGTATTACCGAAAAAGACGATTGCTGTGATGTTGACTGCTGTGAAGACCAATGCTTTTGCCCAGCCAATGCCTGTGTTGCTATGATTTACCTAGATAACACAGTTACGCAATCATGCCTTAAACTCATAAGTGAGTTTGCATTACCCTACACACAAAAATCCCCCCATTATATTGCTACCTCTTTGTATCGGCCGCCTATTTTTACCTCCTAGGCTAAACCCAATCATCACCCCTAGAAAACACTAAAAGTCGTTATATTAATTGCGTCATTGTCGCAGTTTTTAGCATTATTTTGAGGTAAAAAATGCTTACTAATTATTCTAAAGTCGCGCTGGCTATTTTGTTAGCCCCCCTACTATCTTACGCAAATGAAGGTGAGCATCACGAAGATCACCATGACGAGCATGGCGAACCTAAGATTGAAAAAATTCAGGTCACGGCATCACGCCTTGGCCGCATAGTCACTGAATCAGCGACCCGTACCGAGATTATCAATGGCGAAGAAATTCAAGAAAAAGCCTTGATGCGCCCAGGTAACATTTCTATGTTGGTTGCCGAAACCGGTGGTGTACGAGTACAAACCACCTCTCCTGCCTTAGGCAGCGCCAATATTCGTTTGCAAAGTTTGTATGGCCGCTACACCCAGTTATTAAGTGATGGTTTGCCTTTATATGGCGGACAAACAGCCTCTATTGGCTTGTTACAAATCCCCCCTACCGATTTGGCCAATGTAGAAATTATCAAAGGCTCTGCTTCGTCACTTTATGGCGGCTCAGCCCTCGGTGGTGTGATTAACCTTATTTCTCGTACTCCATCAGATGAATTTGAAGGCGAGGTCTTACTAAACGCCACATCAAAAGATGGCCAAGACCTTACTTCGTATATTGCATCGCCCATAAATAAGCGCACCAGTGCTTCGCTTACCGCTGGCATCCACAATCAAGAACAGCAAGATTTAGACAATGATGGCTGGCTCGACATGGCTGAGTTTCAACGGGCTACACTTCGCCCCCGTTTATATTGGGAAGGAGAAAACGGCGCCAACTTATATGTGACAGTTGGCGCCATGAAAGAAGAGCGTGTGGGTGGCACTGCTGAGGGGGCAAGCGTTCCCGATGGCAATGCTTTTATCCAAAGCCAAGATTCACTTCGCCTCGACAGTGGCTTTATATTTGATCAGCCCCTTAATGATGAGTTTAATCTTAATATACGTGGCTCTGCTATGCGCCAAGAGCATGACCACATTTATGGCGCGGTACAAGAAAGCGACCTTCATCAAAGTTACCTACTTGAGTCCAGTGTTTCGGGTTACAAAGATGCAGCTGCTTGGGTGGTTGGCCTAGCTTATCAAGTTGACCGCTTTGAATCAGAAGACTTTGCTGAGTTTAATTACAACTACCGAGTGCCGGGGTTATTCTCGCAACTAGATTACGAGGCCTCCGATGATGTTTCATTGTCACTCAGTGCCCGCGCAGATTGGCACAGCGAATACGGCACGCAATTTAGCCCACGGATTTCAGTCTTGTATAATCCAGATAGCTGGACCATTCGCGGTGCTTACGGACAAGGTTTCTTTGCCCCTACTCCCTTCATTGAAGACATTGAAGATGCTGGCTTATCACGCTTAGCCCCCTTTGATGATGTGGTTGCTGAGCAAGCCACCACGGCCTCAATAGATATCAGTTACGTATTTGATAGTATCGAAACTAGCATGGTTTTATTTGCTTCTGATGTTGATAATGTCACCGAGCTTGAAGAGATTGACCCAATTGATACTTTTTCAGACAAGCAAGTGCGTATCGTCAATGCTCAAGGAGAAAGCGAAATTCGTGGCGCTGAATTACTGCTTCGTTATCGCTGGCATGACATAAAGCTAACCGGTAGTTACCTTTACACAGACGCGACCAAGCTAAGTGAAGATGGCCTTGGCCGCGCGCCCCTAACACTCACCCCGCAACACTCAGCGGGTGCAGTTATCATGTGGGAAGAGCATGGCAGTCACTTAGTGGGGTTTGAAGCATATTACACGGGCACTCAACACCTAGAAGGTAATCCACTTCGCAGTAGAAGCGACGCGTATTGGCATTTAGGCTTACTTGGGCAAATTACCATTGGCAAAGTAAGTTACTTTTTAAATGCCGAGAACCTGCTCAATGTGCGCCAAACTAAAGGCGAATCCTTAGTATTGCCAGAGCAAGCCCCAAGCGGACGCTGGACCACAGATATCTGGTCACGAAACGACGGTTTTACGGTGAATGCAGGTGTGCGTATTCAATTTGGGGATTAAAGACTCAACAAACTGAGTTAGTTGATTATCATCCAGAGAGACAAATAAGGGTTTCTCTCTCTGGATTCAAAAATGCTTTATACACAAGGGGGAAAATCCCAGTGCTATGATGCCAGTTAACAACTCTCAATCAGATATCATGCCTGCGATAACATAAGCATCACTATTAATCGTAATAATAAACCCTAAATCCCAGAACACGGGATAAAATGGGTAGCCTTCTTTAAGCCAGACCTCTTTTATACTGCTTGCATGGCTGGTTAAGCGTATCAGCTCGTTACTTAGCTCTGCTAAATGCTCGCCATGCTCAGCAGAGCCAACATAAGCCCTGTTAGGATGGGAGCTGCCAAGCCCCTCATAGCTAAGCATAGCGCTAATCTCTGCTATTAATTTTTGTTGATTGGATATAGCAATTTTCTCTAGGATCACCTGACCTTCTAAGGCTTTATGGAGGATCTCTATTGGTGATTTTTCTGCATAATCACAAACCGGATAAATTTCGAGTTCAGCCACATAATTAGCCGAATCTTCATGTAACCTGTCAACAAGGCTCTCAAGTTTAGTCACTAATACATCTATATTTTGCATACCTGCTACCGCCTTAATTAGGTTTTAATTCACCCAGAGCTTCCCAATATAAATAGCGCTTGTTACTGGGTCAATAACCCAAAAGTTAATATGTTTAGGCCGATTGCCAGCAACTCATATTATGGAAATTTGGTATCAGCTACAGCTAATCATAAACCATGTAGGGTTGAGCGATGGGTAAACACCTCAACATACGTCTCCCTCAAAGACTTTGCTTGATTTTTATCTCAAACACAAATACCATAAATACAAATGAGATTAATTACTATTTAGATTTAATGTTTAGAATTGCAATGTCTGTGCTTTTAGTTGCCGTATCACAGGCAAGTTATGCCAATCAATCATCAATAGAAAAGGTGGTGGTAACCGGCACCCGTTACGCTGTATTGCAGTCTCAAAGCCCTGTATCTGTAGACGTAATTACTGCAGAAACAATACAAACCATCAGCCATGGCACCTTAGCGAGTGCCCTAAATTACATTCCCGGCGTGGTGGTAACACGTAGCCAAAAAGACGGTTATACCGTGCAGATGCAAGGTTTTGGTAGTGACCATGTGTTGGTGTTAATTGACAGTCAGCCTTTTGTTTCTCCTACTGGCTCATCGGTGGACCTAGACCAAATAGGTGTGCTTGATATCGAAAGAATCGAAGTCATGCGCGGCGCAGGATCTGTACTCTACGGAAGCTCAGCTATGGGTGGCGTAATTAATATCATTACCCGTAAGCTTAGGTCAGATCACCTCAAGCTAAACTATCAAGCTGGTAGCTATAGCAGCAACGCCATCGAATCTGCAGATTTAACCCATTTATTGCAACTTGATGGCAGTAAAAATCTAAAGGGTTGGCAGTCATCGTTAAGCTTACAAGCTAGCTCTGATCCCGGCTTTGATTATGAACCAGATACAGTAGCGCAAAGTGCTCCTAGTAGTGACAAGTACCTAGTGAACCTTGGCCTAGTTAAAGCATTTGAGAATGACCTCAGTGTTTCAAATAAGCTTCGCTATTTTAACGATGCCAAAGAAAAATTTAGGTATAGCATTCCCGGGCAAGAGCAAGATATTCGCTATATTTCTGATGTAGAGCAATGGCAGTGGGATTTGGGGCTGGCGAATGGCCAGAATTGGGAAGTTAAATCTCGTGTACTCAATCATATTGAAACAAGTGGCGATACCAATGCATTACGTGATGCAGATATAAGTTTAGCCCAGTTAGATGGCCAAATTAATTGGCAGCTTGGAGATATTAACTTGGTCTCGGGCCTAACTGCCCGTCTAGACAAACTCAATCAAACTAAGCAAAACATCACCACAGGTGAAATAGAGTCTTACGAAGTTGATGATGAGTCAGCCCAATCAATTCAAGGGTTCACACAAGCAAGCTGGTCCTTAGCTGACCATGAATTAGTATTTGGCACACAACTACAACACGACAGTGATTTTGGTCTGCAGTCCGCTTCACGTTTAAATAGTTTATTCAATTTTGGTAATAGCAGTAACGCAGATGGTTTTGCAGAAGACGGCAGCTGGCAACTCAGATTAGGTTTAGGGCAAAGTTATCGGGTGCCTACCCTAAAAGACCGTTTTTATGTGTTTGACCATAGTAACTTAGGTTACATGGTTTTAGGGAACGAAGACCTAATTCCAGAAGAAGCCTTAACGGCAAACGCAGAGCTTAGCTATCGCTTATCGAACACCATAATATTTGATATAGCCGTTAATCAGCTTTCACTTCGCATGAATCTACACACCAGTAAAGCAGACAACTTTATTACTACCGTGGTTGACGCAGAAGCCTCAGCCGCAAGTGGCTTGTTGATTAGTCGCTACGAAAACATTGATGGAGCCGACCTAAATGGTTTTGATATCTCGGCTCAATTTGCAATGAATAAACTCGACTTACAATTTAGTTATAGCTATATCAGCGCCAAAGATGACGCAGATGAGCATCTAAGTGACCGCCCTACCCATCAATTAAAAGGCAACCTAAATTGGTCGCTGCCATACGACATGCAAAGCCTTTTGTATGTGGTGTATGAATCAGGGGAATACCCCTCAAGTTCACAAGTAGGTGTGGCTCGTGATCATTGGATGACGGTTAACCTGAGCATAAATCAGTCCATAAACCAACACTGGGACTGGCGAGCAGGTATCGACAATATTTTTGACAATCATCAAGACGAAACCGCTATTGCTGCAGGTTTACTTGATGTTCGCCCCTTGTCTAGCAGGTATATATTTGCAGGCATCTCGTACACCTTTTAAGAAACCACATTAAAAAACAATTGAATACACAGGAACATTACCCATGAAAATAAAATACCTTTCATCCTTAATTATTGCCGCCGGACTATCTGCTTGCGGCAGTTCAGGAAATGATGACGAAACTCCTACGGTAGAAGATGTTGTTGAAGAGGTAGTAGTCGAAGAAGGCACCATTGTTGGGCCTTTTAGTACTGGCAGTACCTCAGAGCCTGTAAGTGTTTATTATGATTTAGATGCAGGAGCAGTCGTAGACATAACAGAAGAAGAAGCCGCAAATAATAGCGTATGGGATATTGCTTTTAAGCGTACCGCCATATCACTAAACACCCATGCTGATAACACTGTTGGTATGTACTTTACCGACGTCAACAGTGATTTTTTTGATGCTGAGGGTGTCGCTATTGCAGACTCATTTATCAACGCCACAGCAGATACTGAGTTAGACGACTATCTAGCTGTAAGCAGTGACTCTATGCCAACAGATGCAGAGTATAGTTATGATGCTAGTGATTATGTGGTTGGCGACAAGTTCTATAACTATGACTTTACGACTCACCAAGTAACTGCCGCAGACGATGTCTACTTTATAGTAAGTTCGGATGATGCTTACACTAAATTCAGAGTGACCTCATTAACCACTGCTGGTTTTACTATGTCTAACATCACATTAGAGGTTCAACATCAAAGTAGCCTAGACGGCGAAACCGAGTTTGCTGCTGCTGAAACCATTGATCTAGATTTAAGCGGTTGTACTACGGATATTTACGTTGATTTTGATTTGGCAGAGCAAGTATCAGTAGATGATGCATGGGATATTTATTTGCCATGCATCACAGTTGATGCAGATACAGGGGCTGATTTTTATATTTACATAGCGGATGATGCATCAGCCTTTGTGGACACAGATAACGAATATACAGGCTTAGACGTTGCAGCCCATGCGTATTATGGTTTTGAAGCTAACTCCACCCTAATCCGTTCATTTGATAGCAGCCCTTGGTATCAATATGGCTTAAATGGTGGTCACTTATTGTGGTCTCAATATGGCGTGTACCTTATCGAAACCAACTCAGGTCAGTATAAGTTACAGATCACCAGTTACTACGATGATAGCGGTACGTCTGGCAATTACAGCTTCCGTGCCGACAGTACATCAGCTGAATAATCAACTTTGCATAACCAAACACAGGACTGAACATTCAACTTGTCCTGTGTTTGCTATCTTCATTCGAGATTTATTATGAACAAACATCTAATTGTAGCCATTTGTATGTCAATGCTTGCACTGCCAACAGTAGCATTTTCCCACAGCGATATGCGGGTAATTAGCTCAGGCGGCAGTATCACAGAAGTCATTTACGCATTAGACAAACAAGACTTAATTGTAGCTGCAGATAGCACCAGTCATTACCCCAGGGCCGCCGCGGCATTACCCAAGCTTGGGTATTTTAGACAACTTAGTACAGAGGGAGTTTTAAGTTTTCACCCCACCCATTTAATTGGTGCCCAAGCCACTGGCCCAGATACTCTATTCCCAGAGCTAAAAGCCGCAGGCGTTGAAGTGTCCATATTGGGTGAGCAGCGTGATTTAGCAGGGCTAAAACAGCTCATTAGCCAAGTTGGTGTGATTGTCCACGCGCCTGTCAAAGCTAAAGAATTAATCGAACAAATTGACAGCCACGTGTCCCAGTTAAAAAAGCAGGCCCAAGGACTAAAGCCCATAACTGCACTTTTTATTTTATCTGACAGTGAGCGTGGATTAACCGTAGCTGGGGCTAATACTGTGCCGCAAGCCTTGTTTAACGATGCAGGTATTACCAATGCAGCGCAACAAATGCGTGATTATAAAGTCATGGATAACGAGTCCATATTAGCCGCAAATCCAGATATAATTTTTGTTGCTAGTCACAGAATACGCAGTGACCAAGAAGTCCAAAGTTTATGCCAACACCCAGCTATTAAAGCCACCACAGCGGGGCAAATCTGTAAGCCCGTTGTCATGGAAAGCAGTAGTGCCTTGGGATTATCACCTAGATACCCAGAAGCCCTAGAACATATCATCAAGAAGGTACAGGCATTTCATGCCAGAGGTTAACGCTTCTCAGCTGTTGCAACTTGATTTAGACAAGCGACGCAACAAGTATATAAAGCAAATACTTTTGGCTTTACTTGGCTGCAGCTGTTTAATATTGCTTGGTTTACAAGCGGGTAGCTACGAACATTCTGTTTCTGAACTACTTGATGTCATTAAACAGAAAATAACAGGACAAGAACTGCAAGATCAGCAGCGCATTCAGTGGTATATCTTTTCTGAACTTAGAGCGCCGCGGATTGTGATGGCCATAATGGTTGGCGCTCTATTGGCTATGTCTGGCTGCGCCATGCAAGGTTTAGTACGTAACCCCTTGGCAGACCCAGGCTTAATTGGGATATCTGGTGGCGCGGCGGCCGCTGCTGCAACGGCACTACTGATCATTAATCATCACCCCGAATATGCCCTAGGTGGTCCGTATTTAATAGCCGGCTCTGCTTTTGCTGGTGCCTTACTCGCTGTGTGGATAGTATTAAAAGTAGCCAAAACGCCAGCAGGCCTAGCGATTACCTCTTTGATACTAGCTGGGGTGGCTGTAAATGCCTTAGCGGGTACTCACATTGGCGCCATTAACTATATCGCCAATGACGATGCCTTAAGGCAAATTACCTATTGGACTATGGGCAGCTTAGCGGGCATTTCATGGGCCAAAGTTTTATTTGTAGGGGCATTAGCCTTACCTGTGATTGCTATGTTTATCCATTTAAGACAGCCTTTAAACATGCTCGCTTTAGGTGAAAACGAAGCCCAGTGCATGGGTTTAGATGTGTCTAAATATAAGCGCTTAACCTTATGGTTAGTGGCATTTTCTGTAGCTTTAGCCACAGCACTATGCGGCATTATTGGTTTTGTGGGATTAGTAGTACCCCATATTTGCCGTACCCTTTTTGGAGCAGACCATAGATACCTAGTGCCTGCCTGCGGGGTATTTGGTGGAGGCTTGATGTTAGTAGCCGACATTAGTTCACGTTCACTGTTTCCACCGCTAGAAATACCTATTGGTATAGTCACCTCAGCTGTGGGCGCACCGTTTTTCTTGTATCTACTGGCAAAACAAAAGGGGAAGCTATCCGGTGTTTAATATCGACAACCTCAGTGTTAGCTACAGCCAGCAGCAAATACTTGAAAAAATAAATTTGCAGGTTAACAGCCGCGATTTTATCACTATTATTGGTGAAAATGGCTGCGGTAAATCCACTTTGTTGCGCTGTATAGCTGGCCTACACAGCGAATTTACTGGCAATATTCAGTTAGACAATAAAGAGCTAGGTGATTGGTCAACTAAAGCCTTAGCGCAAAAACGTGCTTTTGTGGCGCAAAGTAATCAAGTCTACTTTGCATTTTTAACGGAAGACGTACTAGGGTTGGGCCGAGCCAACCGAGCTGAAACGAATCAATACACCACAACTCTAATCTGCCAAGTTGCTGAACAGGTGGGTATTTCCCACTTATTTGGCCGCGATGTACGCACTTTGTCTGGGGGTGAGCGCCAACGGGTATTTATTGCTAAAGCTTTGCTACAACTGATGCCAGATATGAACGACGCTGAAACCCAACAGCCATTCAATGGTAAGTTGCTCTTGCTAGACGAGCCAACCTCAGCTTTAGATTTTCGCTTTCAAAAAGCCACTATGGATTTGATGCAAAGGTTTTGTGAGCAAGGTTTAGCAGTAATATGCGTAAGCCATGATATAAATTTAGTTTTACCCTATGCCACCAAAACCTTACTGCTAGCCAATGGCCGTTGCTTAGCACAAGGCCCTGTAATTGATGTAATTACCGAAGATAATTTATTTAAATGTTTTGGGGTAAGGCCGCGATTAATACCGCAGGACAATGCCATCCCGTTTGTGACACATTAATTGCTATTTACCTTGATATATAAAAGCCAAGTTAAATAGCACAAGTTTATTAGGAAGAATCAAAATGAAAAAAGAACAACACGTATTTGATGCTAAAACACTTACCCGTCAACAACATTCTGGCGTGTTAAGCACACTGTCAGTGTCTGTGGCAGGTTACCCTTTTGGCTCAATTGTTCCTTACTTTATGACCCATGAAGGTAATTTAATCATTTACATCAGTGATATTGCTCAGCATACACGTAATATAAAGGCAGATAGCAGAGTCTCTATGACCATTTTCGATAACCTAGCAGATGACTCGCAAGCCTCTGGCCGCGTGACAGTGCTAGGTGATGCAGAGATCATCAAAGATGAAAAAATTGCCGAGCAATACTACAGCTTGTTTCCCCAAGCCATTGGCTACAAACAAACTCACGACTTCAACTTTTACGAGATCAAAACCAAGCGGGTTCGTTATATTGGTGGCTTTGGTAAAATATTCTGGATAAGTCAAGACGAATGGCAAGTAACAATAGAAGATTGGCACAGCACAAGCGCAGCGATAGTTGAGCATATGAATGACGACCATTTAGATGCCATGCAGTTAATTGTTGAACATCAATTCAATATAAAAGCCAAAAAAATCAAAATGTTATCCGCCTTTAATGAAGGCACCCATATTGCCGCTGACGAACAAGTTATATACATGCCGTTCGAGCAAGTATGTGCAGACTCTCAACAAGTTAGGCAACAATTAGTCGCAGCCACTCATGCTGCAAGAGCGGCCTTAACGCCAAGTAGCACCGAAAAATCTGAAGCTTAGAGAGTAGCAGAAGCGAACTTGCTTCTGCTCACTATGTATCCATACTGATTCAGTCATTGCAGCGGTAAGCAGGCTTTTATAGCTCCTTGCCATGCAAAAAAATCAGGCTCAACGCCTAAGTTAGTTTTAACCTAGCCCTTGTAAACTGCCCTCAAAATAATAATTCCCCAATATCTTCAAATCTTTGAGTTTCTTTAACCTTTTCTTAACCATGGCCTTGTTATATTTCATGCAATTGTTGGTTAATGCATTCGTTTTTTAACTAAAGAGCAACAACTTGAATGCACCGGCCAAACCTTTTTAGTGTATTTATTGAGGAATACGACAAATGAAATACTCCATACGCATAACAGCTTTGGTACTGCTTACAACTGTTCTTGCTGCTTGCCAAGAAGAAGCTGCAGCGCCACAAAGTATGCCTGCTCCTGCTGTTTCTTATATCAAAGTAGAAACAAGCCAACATAAAATTGATACCCAGATGCAAGGGCGTGTTGCGGCATCATTAACCGCTGAGGTTCGTCCGCAAGTGGGTGGAATTTTAGAACAACGCTTATTCAAAGAAGGAAGCTCTGTTAAACAAGGTGATTTGCTTTATCAAATTAACCCTGCCACTTATGAAGCAGCTTACAATGAAGCAAAAGCAAATTTAAACAGCGCTAAAGCATCGGTTGAAACCGCAAAATTAAAAGATCAGCGTTACGCTACCTTGTTAAAAATTGAAGGTGTATCACAACAAGATGCTGATGACGCACATGCCACTTACCTAGAAGCTGTCGCCGACATTGAAAAATATGAAGCAGCACTGGCTACCGCTAAAATCAATCTGGAATTCACTAAAGTAAAAGCGCCGATTACTGGAAACATTGGGATATCGAATGTCACTCAAGGTGCTTTAGTGACAGCCGAGCAAACTACGGCATTGGCCACAATACGTACGTTAGACCCTATTTACGTCGACATGACTAAAAGCAGTAAAGAGTTATTAAAGCTGCGCCGTTTAATGGGCGAAAGCGACATAACCCAAGGTAGCACAGAAGTTACTCTAACCCTTGAAGATGGCAGTGAGTATGACCACAAAGGAAAACTCACCATGCAAGAAGTCTCTGTTGATGCATCAACGGGCACTGTTACTTTACGTGCTGAGTTCCCTAATCCAGATGGCATCTTATTACCAGGCATGTTTGTACGAGCGGCGGTAAATGAAGCTATGGATACCCACGCTATTTTAGTACCACAGCAAGGTATTTATCATGCTGCAAAAGGCGAAGCGTACGCTTATGTCATCAATGATGAAAACAAGGTAGAAAAGCGCCCTGTGACTACTGTTAGCGCGGTAGATAACAAGTGGTTCATTGAGTCTGGTTTATCCGTTAACGATAAACTATTAGTAGAAGGCCAAAACAAAGTCCGCCCAGGTAGCACAGTTAACCCAATTCAGGTGGAAATGGACAACTCTGGCACTATGATTACCGTTGCCGACAAACAGAATCAAACTCCTTCACTAGCAGGAGGCTTATAATTCATGTTTGCGCGCTTTTTTATCGACCGCCCAGTATTTGCTTGGGTTATCTCGATTATTATAATGCTATCGGGTATCGCCTCAATTATGTCGTTACCGATAGCTCAATATCCAAATGTTGCACCTCCTGTAATTAGTATCAGTACATCTTACACAGGAGCCGATGCGCAGACTGTTGAGAACAGTGTGACTCAAATATTAGAGCAGCAATTAACTGGCCTTGACGGTTTGCTGTACTTTTCATCTTCGAGCACATCAGACGGCTCAGCTTCGGTTAGCGTTACATTTGAGCTAGGTACCGACCCTGATTACGCGCAAATTCAAGTGCAAAACAAGGTACAACAGGTTACGTCACGCTTTCCTGAATCGGTACAAACACAAGGTGTCACAGTTACTAAATCCAACAGTGACTTCTTACTTGTTACTGCTATTTACGATGAAAACGACCAAGTATCTTCATTTGATATTGCAGATTACATCTCTTCAAATATCGAAAATGAATTAGCACGCATAAATGGCGTGGGTGATACCCGAGTATTTGGGTCTGAGTATGCCATGCGTATCTGGCTAGACCCTAACAAATTGGCCTCTTATGAATTAATGCCATCGGATGTTACCAGTGCGTTAAGTGCCCAAAACGTACAAATTGCTGCAGGTAAAATTGGTGCTGTGCCCGCATTAGATAATCAAGAGTTAAATGCAACTGTCACAGCACAGTCTATGATGTCTACCCCAGATCAATTTCGCAAAATCATTGTTAAATACAATACTAGTGGTGCGAACGTACTTTTAGAAGATGTTGCAAGAGTTGAAATTGGCAGCGAAAGCTATAGCAACATATCACGATTAAATAGCCACCCAGCATCGGGTATTGCAGTCATGCTTGCCCCCGGAGCCAATGCCCTAGATACCGCTAACTTAGTAAAAGAAAAAGTTTCTGAGCTTGCTAAAAGCTTACCTGATGGTTATCAAGTGACGTTCCCAAGAGATAGTACGGACTTTATCAAAATATCTATTAGTGAAGTAGTACAAACACTTATAGAAGCCGTAATACTGGTTGTTATCGTTATGTGGTTGTTTTTACAAAATTGGCGAGCAACCTTAATACCAGCTATCGCAGTACCAGTGGTGTTATTGGGAACCTTTGGTGTGCTTTCAGCATTTGGGTTTTCCATAAACACACTCACTATGTTTGGCATAGTGTTATCAATAGGCCTTTTGGTTGATGATGCCATAGTGGTAGTAGAAAACGTTGAACGCCTTATGCGAGAGAAAAACCTTTCTCCGCGGGATGCCACCATTGAGTCTATGTCTGAAATAAGTAGTGCCCTTATCGGTATTGCAGTGGTCCTTTCGGCTGTATTTTTGCCTATGGCATTTTTTGGTGGCTCTACAGGTGTGATATATCAGCAATTCTCTGTTGCGATTGTATCTTCTATGACCTTATCAGTTATCGTAGCCTTGACTCTTAGCCCAATGCTTTGTGCGAGCTTGCTGACCAAAACCGAACACCATACTAGTGAAAAAGGTTTTTTTGCTAAATTTAACCGTTTGTTTGACCGCTTAACTGCCTCTTACACTGGCCATGTAAAACATATCATCAGCCATAAAATACGTTGGATATTGGTATATGGTGTCATCATTGCAATCTTAGGTTTACTCGTTGTACGTATGCCAACTGGTTTCTTACCGCAAGAAGACCAAGGCAGTACTATGTTTCAAATAAGCCTACCGTCTGGTGCCTCAATCAAACGTACAATTGCCGTTGCAGAGCAAGTAGAAGAATACCTGTTAACCGAAGAAGCCGAGGACATTACCCGAGCATTTACCATTTCAGGATTTAACTTCACAGGAACAGGACAAAATGCCGGTATGGGGTTTGTTGGATTAAAACCTTGGAGTGAACGACCTTCAGAAGAGCAAAGCGCAGATGCGCTAATCGCCCGTATGAATAAAAACCTCTCATCTATTCGCGATGCCAGTGTATTCGCCATGCAGCAGCCGGTCATTCGTGGATTAGGTCAAAGCAATGGTTTTACCTTTGAATTGCAAGCAGCTTCAGGAACTAGTCGTGAAGAGTTAGTAGAACTAAAAGATGAACTACTTAACAGAGCCAGACAGAGCGAATTGCTTACTGGAGTCCGTGAAGGCGCTCTGAGTGATACTCCTCAGCTGAAAATAGATATAGATAACACCAAAGCCACTAGCTTAGGCTTAGCACTGTCAGATGTATCAAGTACCTTGACCTCTGCATGGGCCGGCTCATACGTAAACGACTTTATTGACAATGGTCGAGTGAAGAAGGTTTATGTGGAAAGTGACGCACAATTTCGTTCAAAACCAGAAGACTTATACCAATGGCATGTAAGAGGAACAGATGCAGATGGCGACGCCACCATGACGCCGTTTTCAGCCTTTAGTTCTTCATCTTGGTCGATGGCGCCCCAAAGCTTATCGCGCTTTAACGGTATTGCTTCTTACCAAATACAAGGCGCCTCTGCTAGTGGCGTAAGTTCAGGCCAAGCTATGGCTGAAATGGAGCGTTTGGCTGCTGAAGTAGGCCAAGGAAAATTAAGTTATGCCTGGAGCGGCTTGTCATACCAAGAAAAGATATCCAGTGGACAATCAACGGCCCTGTATGCCATCTCTATTTTGGTTGTATTCCTAGTGCTAGCCGCGCTATATGAAAGCTGGTCTGTTCCTCTCTCGGTAATTATGGTTATTCCATTAGGCTTAGTGGGAGCGGCTTTAGCCAGCACAATGCGTGGACTAGACAATGACATCTACTTCCAAGTAGCACTGCTTACTACCATTGGACTGGCGTCTAAAAACGCGATTCTAATTGTGGAGTTTGCTGAGGCCTCCTATCAAAAAGGTTCGTCATTAATAAGCGCGGCAACTGAAGCTGCAAAATTACGCTTGCGCCCGATTATCATGACCTCATTGGCCTTTATGCTCGGTACCTTACCCTTAGCACTGTCTTCAGGAGCAGGTGCTAACAGCCGTATATCCATAGGTACGGGTATTGTTGGTGGAACCTTTACGGCAACGGTTTTAGGGATTTTCTTTGTACCTATGTTTTTTGTGTTAATTCGTGGTTTCTTCCCCAAAAGACAACCTGTATATGAGGACAATAACTCAGCTAAAACATTGGAGAACCAACATGATTAATGTTTTACCTCGCACAATAACCCGCATGGCTATTGTGCCTACAGTGGCTGTTTTGTTTTTGGCTGGCTGTAGCTTAGCTCCTGAGTATTCTCGCTCAGAGTTGCCTGTACCAACTGAGTGGCAAGACGCCCCCAGCACAGACACTAATGGTCTGTCTAATCAACAAGCCATAACTGTACCTTGGCAAACCTTCATTAAAGATGAACGCTTAAGCCAGTTGATTGAACTGGCTTTAAATAGCAATAGAAGCCTGCGCCAAACCTTGGAAGATGTTGAGTCTGCTCGGGCAACCTATCGTATTCAAAAAGCAGACTTGTACCCACAAATTGATGCTGGCCTATCGGGCAGCCGCGCTAAGGTATCCTCTGGAACAATCTCTACTGAGTATGAGGGAATCATAGGCTTAACTAGCTATGAGATAGACCTATTTGGGAAAAACCAAAGCCTAAGTACAGCCGATTTGGAGTCTTATTTAGCCAGTGAAGAAACCGCTAAAGCTGCCCAAATTACCCTCATTGGCGAGATTGCAAATGCCTGGTTAACCCTAGCGGCAGATAACAACCAACTTAGCCTTGCTCAAGAAACTGAGGTAAATGCTCAAAAAACCTTAGATATTACGAACAAGCGCTTAGAGTTTGGGATTGACTCGAAAATTGACGTTGCCAGTGCAGAAACCGTCTATTACACAGCAAAATCAGACATTGCCACTTACACCATACAAGTGGCGCAAGATCTTAATGCACTACGTTTACTGGTTGGTGAGGAGTTTGATGAGAGTTTACTCCCAGACGCGCTACCAGAAGGATACCAACTTGTTGGTGATGTACCTGCAGGTTTATCTTCTGAGCTACTATTACAAAGACCAGATGTGTTGGCCGCTGAACATAACTTAAAAGCAGCAAATGCAGATATAGGAGCCGCTAGAGCCGCGTTTTTCCCATCGGTATCTTTAACTGCTACAGGTGGTTTAGCAAGCTCAGTGATAGCTGATATATTCACTGGTGGAGCGAGCTCAATATGGGCAATTGCACCTAGCATTAGCTTGCCGATATTTAATGCTGGAGCAAATGACGCAGCCTTAGAGTATAGCGAATCCCAACAGCGAAAATACTTAGCTGCCTATGAATACGCTATTCAAAGTGCCTTTTCTGAAGTGGCAGATGCCCTTGCCAGACGTGCCACCATTCAAGCGCAAGTGGAAGCAGAAGAAGCATTGGTGAGCTCAGCCACTAGAAGTTATGACTTATCATTAGCTAGATACAAAGGTGGTATTGCCACATTCCAAACTGCTTTAGAAGCCCAAAGAACCATGTATCAAGCCAAACAATCTCTAATTGTGAGCAAGCAAGCTGATTTAGATAATAGAATTACCTTGTATAGAGTATTAGGTGGCGGTTTAGCTCAAAACAACTGAACTTAATTGAGGGCATAAGCAACTGTTTTGTGAAAAGTAGCGACTTTATTCACATAACAGTTGCTCCCTAAGTACTTGAAAATAAGCGAGAAAGGAATACAAATTAATGATGAATGTACTCTTGGTTGAAGATGATATCGACCTTGCTACAACCATAGTCGAGTATCTAGAAATTGAATCTATTGATTGCGACCATGCCAGTAATGGCTTGATGGGATTACAATTAATCAAAACTAATCAATATCAAATGATTATGCTAGATATCAACATGCCGAAAATGGACGGTTTAACCTTGTGTAACACCCTGCGTGAAAAAGGCATCGACATTCCTATTTTAATGTTAACCGCACGTGATAGCCTTGAGAACAAGCTTCAAGGGTTTGAAGCAGGTACTGATGATTATTTAGTCAAACCCTTTGCCATGAAAGAGTTAGTTGCCAGGGTACGAGTTTTAGGAAAACGCAAAAGCGGTGAAGCCAAAAGTCTTAAAGCTGGAGACTTAACCCTAGATTTAGACCAATCAAACGCTTATTTAAAGCAGAATAGCTTAAAATTGACCCCAATAGCTTATAAGCTATTAGAAATATTGGTACGAACCAGCCCTAAAATTGCCAGTCGGCAACATATAATGCAATGCATATGGGGTAATGATCAACCAGACAGTAATAGTTTAAAAGTACATGTTTATCATTTACGAAAACAGCTTGAGAGCATACCAAGCAACGTAAAATTAGAAACCGTATCTGGAACTGGCTTTATTCTAAAAGTCGAAAATAATGTGGATGCAATTGGAGAGTAATAGTGAAAATTAGACCAAGCCTGAAGCTGTATTTTTTTATCAGTGTACTTTTACTTGGTTCAGTTATGACTATTGGCTTTTCAGTACTGAGTGTTAATTATTTTATAAATGGCTTAGATAGAAGCATAAATGGCATCATGTTTGAGCTAGCCAAGACGGCAGATGTTGAAGATAATCACCCAGTTAACATTGCCGGCATCAGCATAGCAAGTCGCTGGGAGGATACCCCCGAAGTTATCCAGCGTAGTTTTGTTAATCCACCGACCATTGTTGGCGCTCTACAAAAGCAAAAAGTCCAAACTACGATTTTCACTATGCCCAAAAGCGTTTACTTTTTAGTGCTATTTGAAAGCCCAGAAGGTGAACCAAGATTCATTTCCAGAGTCATGCTTGAAAAAGACTTTATTGCATCTACAAACGCAATAAAACCAAGCCACCGCTTATTTTGGACGTTTGTAGTGGCCATATTAGCTATCGTTTTATTTGCATTTTTACTCTTCATGATTATGCGAAAAATCGCCAGACCAATAGAATCTTTAAGAAATTGGGCGAAATCATTGAATCCTAAAAATGTCCAAGCTCCACCTCCTGATTTTACGTATAACGAGTTGAATGTACTTGCCTCTTTAATTCAAGGCAGTCTAATTTCAACCCACCAGAGCCTAGAACGAGAGCAACGCTTTTTAAGTTATGCAAGCCATGAAATACGCACTCCTATTGCAGTGATTCGCAGCAACGTAGAGCTACTACAAAGACTTAACGAAAAACAGCCCACCACTGATAAGCAACACTTAGTGTTAGAGCGTATTCAAAGAGCGGGGCTCACCATGAGTAATTTGACCGACACCTTACTATGGCTAAGCCGTAACGAAGAACTCAATGTAGCACCCGAACCTTTAAATTTAGAAAAAGAAGTACAGCAAGCCTGTGTGGATTTGGAGTATTTGCTGAAAGGAAAGAGCGTAGAGGTTACCGTTCAAAGTGAAGCGCATAACGTGGACACCATAGCCGTAGCTTGCCATATCGTCATTAACAACTTAATACGCAACGCCTATCAGCACACCCAAGAAGGCCAAGTGCTTATCAAACAACAAGGTAGCCGCGTTACTATTATAAACAGCAATAGTAAAAGTGATACTGGGCGACAAAAATCAGACGCTAATCAAGTCGCCTTTGGAGAGGGTTACGGTTTAGGGTTACAATTAAGTGAAAAAATAGTGCAGCACCATAATTGGTACTATGAAAAAACCAACACTCAAGAATACTATCAAGCGGTAGTCGATTTTGAAAAACAAGGGAACTCAGTAAATGAATAAATTAAGCCTTTTAACAAGGCTTAATTCAATTTTAATCTAGCTACCTAGGGTGCTAATGCTGAGCAACAAAATCATCAACCTGCGCCAGATAGCTATTTTTAGTGTCATCATCTAGCCATGCCACTTTAAATGCATTACTCACCATAGTGGTAATTTGCTGTTCATCAAAGCCGCCCTCTTTTTGTAACTCTAGAAAGTTCTCGTTCAAATAAGCCCTGAAGTAAGCTGGATCATCTGAATTGATAGTCACTAGCATGTCTTTATCTAGCATAGTGTGAATTTCATCAGAGGTGAGGGATTGCACCACAAAACGGTTAGATACTGGGCACACAGTTAAGCCTAGCTTTTTATCTTTAATCATCTCACAAAGGGCATCGCTCTCTAATGAATTGACGCCATGGTCAATGCGGTCAACTTCAATGGTATTTATACACTGGTCGATATGCGTAAGGGTATTTAACTGATTTACATCACAGTGCATAGTCAGCTTTAACCCCATAGCTTTAGCCTTAGCGAATACCTCAGTAAACTTAATGGGCGGGTTATTGCGCTCATCGGAATCTAGACCCACACCCACTAACCAATCAAGATAAGGCTCAGCCATTTCTAGGTGTTCCATGGCAGACTCGGCACTCATATCCCGCAAAAAGCACAATATTAACTGGCTCTTAATCCCTAGCTTTTCTTCGGCATCTAATTGCGCCTTATGAATACCGGTGATCACAGTATCAAAGCTGACACCTCTGGTAGTATGACCTTGAGGGTCAAAGAACAACTCGGCATACACAATCTCTTGACTGCGAGCTTTGCTTAAATAGGCATAAGTAAGTTGATAGAAGTCATCTTCATCTAGCAGTACATTCATACCCGCATAATAAATACTTAGAAACGAAGGTAGATCATGAAAATCATAGGCTGCAACTAAAGCTTCTGGTGTTTCAAAAGGAATATCTACACCATTCTTTTTTGCCAATGCAAAACTAAGTTCTGGCTCTAAGGTGCCTTCTAAGTGCACATGTAACTCTGCTTTAGGAATATTTTCGATAAAGGATTGCATAGGTAGACCTCTTTTTATTGTTTGTCTAATTACTAAGCAAATTCAATACCCATCTCAGCGTATCTTGATTTTAGGTCCCTATATTAAAAAAGTGCGAAGTTAACCTACCTATTACCTGCTAGCACACAGAACAAGCTGCACTAAGCAAGTGCAGCTTATTAATAGAAATGAACAGTAATTACTAATTTAATGGGAAATATCTTGTTTACAAAACAAGGAGGGAGGCATATTAAATTGAGCCTGAAAACGGCGATTGAAGTGACTCAAATTAGCATAACCCAACGAAAAACATACCTGACTCACAGACTCCCCAGCCTTTAGCGGTTCTGCAGCATTTTCTATTCGTAGCTGCTGCTGTAACGCTAAAGGAGTACACCCTAATTTCTGTTTAAAGCTTTGATAAAAACGACTGCGACTCATACATGCCATTTTACACAAGTGTTCAATATCTAAATGCTCACTTAAATGAGTCTTTATATAATGAACTGCTGCTTGCAAACCACTGTTATCAGAATATTCCAAAGAGTTTTCTAATACTAAATCTCGAGCCTGATGCTTAAGTATTCTGGCCACCAGCTCTGATACACCAAAATCGATAACCAAATTTCGTTCGTTTTCATTCTCAACAAAGCAATTAAATAATCGCTCTAATAACATTTGCGTGCCCTCAGAATGTTGGGTGTGTAAATGTTTGTCAGACAATAACTGCCAACTATCTAATGTTAATGGGGCACCAAGTTTCACATCCAACTGCTGTGCTAATAAAGTAATACGCTCACTACTAATTTCTATTGTTAAACAACGGGTGGGTTTGTCCATAGTGGCTTCAGGAAAGTCGATAGCAACTGAGGTGTTAGCTGACATCACAAAAGACTGGTGTGGGATAAACTCTTGAGACTGTAAGGTTTGCAATTGCGGGTGCATTCCATGCAACACCTTCTTACCTTGTATCATGCCGCAATACAGTAAACCCGAAGAGTGTAATAACACTTTTTCAGCAGGCAGGTAGGTATCATAAATACTTAATTCAGAATCAGGCCCCGCAAAACTCACTCGGTTCTCGATCAATTTTTTAGGCTGGCTTAAACCTAACCGGCTAACAAGTGCTTCATTATTCATTGTGTACTCACCCAAGTTAATCATGGATTTTCAGACAAGCGATATGTACTCCCAGACAAGTACCGCTTACTAATCTTGATTTATATTAACAACTGAGACGATAAAAAATAAACATTTTTTAACATTCATGACGAAGCGAGGCACTATTATGATTTATGCTAACCCGGGTACAACTGGTTCACTTGTAACCTTTAAAGATCAATATCAAAACTTCATTAATGGCGAATGGATAGCACCTGTAAAAGGAAAATACTTTGATAATCTAAGTCCTATTGACGGTGAAAAGTTCTGTGAAGTCCCACGATCAACAAAAGAAGACATTGATCTGGCGTTAGATGCCGCCCACGCAGCTAAGCAGGCTTGGGGTAAAACCTCTGTCACAGAGCGTTCAAACATACTATTAAAAATAGCCGACCGTATCGAACAAAACCTAGAATTATTAGCCGTTGCTGAGGCATGGGACAACGGTAAAGCCATTCGCGAAACCTTAAACGCAGACATTCCCCTTGCTGCAGATCACTTTCGTTATTTTGCTGGCTGTATGCGAGCAGAAGAAGGCACGCTAGGTGAAATAGATGCTAACACTGTGTCTTACCATATTAACGAGCCCCTTGGTGTTGTAGGGCAAATTATTCCTTGGAACTTCCCTATTCTCATGGCCGCCTGGAAACTAGGCCCAGCACTGGTAACAGGTAATTGCGTGGTACTAAAACCAGCAGAACAAACCCCTGCCTCTATATTAGTGTTGACTGAGTTAATTGCAGATTTACTGCCACCTGGGGTGCTGAATATTGTCAATGGCTATGGCATTGAAGCAGGTAGCGCCTTAGCAACCAGTGACCGTATTGCCAAAATAGCATTTACTGGCTCAACACCTGTAGGGATCCACATCTTAAAATGTGCAGCTGATAACATTATTCCCTCTACAGTAGAGCTTGGCGGTAAATCTCCAAACCTGTACTTCAACGATATCATGAATTTTGAAGACAATTATTTAAGCAAATGTGTGGAAGGATTAGTACTGGCATTTTTCAACCAAGGAGAGGTTTGTACTTGTCCGTCTCGAGCTTTGATTCAAGAAGACATTTACGATTCTTTTATGGAGCTTGTAGTTGAGCGAACCAATAGCATTGTTCGCGGTAACCCACTAGACACAGAGACACAGGTGGGTGCTCAAGTATCGAATGAACAATATGAAAAAATACTAGGCTATATAGAAGTAGGCCGCAAAGAAGGTGCAAAAGTATTAACCGGTGGTGGCCCTGCCAATTTATCTGGGCCTTACAACAAAGGTTACTATGTGCAACCCACTTTGCTTGAAGGTAAAAACACTATGCGGGTATTCCAAGAAGAAATATTTGGCCCGGTTGTCGGTGTAACCACCTTTAAAGATGAGGCAGAAGCCATTGCAATAGCCAACGATAGCGTGTTTGGGCTAGGAGCGGGTTTATGGACCCGTGACATGAACCGTGCTTATAAGTTAGGTCGTGAAATTCAAGCAGGACGTATTTGGACTAACTGTTATCACGCCTACCCCGCACATGCTGCCTTTGGGGGTTACAAAAAGTCAGGTATTGGAAGGGAAACCCACAAGTTAGCCATTAGCAACTATCAGCAAACAAAAAACTTATTGGTAAGCTACGACACTGATCCTCTAGGCTTCTTCTAGTAAGCCCTGACTAAATCAAAATTGGCGAACTCCCTTTCGCCAATTTTCTTTGTAACTCAATCTATTAGCGAAAAATACTTTATAACATTTTAAAGCTTATAAGTTTTACTTCCAAGGATGATAACAACACCACAATCAGTTATATTCGCTGTACACATGTTTAGAAATATTGTTGATTAACCCAACATCTAACCCCCAATGAATTTAAACATACCTGTTTTACAACATGCTTTAGCAGTTGATAATAAGTGGAGTAAAGCGTGTTAAAAAAAGGCCAAGACATTTTCTTTTTGCAAGATTGGCAAGTAAACCCTAGCACTAATACTTTGCAACGGGGCGAACAAACTAAGCAGCTTGAGCCGAAAGCCATGGATGTATTGCTATTGTTGTGTAAACAACAAGGTGAGGTATTAAGTGCAGATGAAATCGCCACCCAATGTTGGGGCGGTATGGATATTGGCGACAACCCAGTACACAAAGCAGTGACCCAACTGCGCAAAGCCCTAGGCGATAAAGCCAGCGCACCCACTTATATCGAAACTATCCGCAAACGCGGCTATCACATTATTGCTAAGTTAGACTTCCCCCTAGACTCAGAACACAAAGCCGAGCAAGCCAGCTGGCAAGGTGTGTCGCCCTTTCCCGGACTAGTGGCG
Source organism: Paraglaciecola marina (assembly GCF_004360155.1). Taxonomy (GTDB): domain Bacteria; phylum Pseudomonadota; class Gammaproteobacteria; order Enterobacterales; family Alteromonadaceae; genus Paraglaciecola; species Paraglaciecola marina. The sequence continues at coordinate 62,571 of NZ_SAIS01000019.1, forward strand.
TTTGGGGCAAAAGACTCGCAAGTATTTTTTGGCCGTAACCAACAAATAAGCACCTTGCTAGAAGGCCTATCAAACCAAGTGGCCGCCAGCCATGCCTTCACCCTTATCTTAGGCCCAAGTGGTACCGGTAAATCCTCTTTAGTCAACGCGGGGTTACAGCCTGCCCTTAGCAGTACAAATGGCTACAATGGTATAGGGGTAATATCAGATACCAGTATCGACTTTGCCGACATAACCCCAGGCCGATTATTTATTGATTTTGCCTCAGCCTTAATGGATTGGGAGGTCAACGACCAAGCCGTATTTAGCAATATGAGCGCTGAAAGCTTAGCCGAGCAACTGCAAACCAATCATCAGGCCAGCCTGGCACTATGTGCTCAAGCACTTATGCAAGCGCAATCAGGCTACAACAAGGCCCAGTTTTTTCTGTTTATTGACCGCTTAGAAGTGCTGCTGTCTTCCCCCATATTTAGCGATGAAGAGCGCACTCTGCTGCTAAACATCATCCAAAGCTTGGCCACAAGTGGCAAAGTAATAGTGATTGCCGCCTGTCGTAATGACTTTTACCCCTTAGTGGTCAATCAACCTAGCTTAATGGCGGGCAAAGCCCAAGGCTCACATTTTGATTTAACTGCACCCAGCCGGTCCGAGCTGATGCAAATGATCCGCCTACCAGCCAAAGCCGCAAACTTGAGCTGGTCAAAAGACGAGTCAGGGTTTGGGCTAGACGAATTACTCTGCCAAGAGGCCGCCAGTAACCCCGACTCCCTACCTATGCTGCAGTACACGCTACAAGAGTTGTATTTACAGCGCAGTAGCCAAGACCAGTTAGAAGTGTCTGTCTATCAAGCATTAGGCGGGATAGAAGGCGCTATAGGTAAAAAAGCTGAGCAAGTGTATCAACAGCTATCAGCTGAGCATCAAAGTCAATTTGCCTATGTGTTATCCCTGTTAGTGACCTTAAACCTAGACAGTGAAACCATCACCAGCCGCGCAGCGCGCTGGTCGCAACTGGACTCAAAAGCCGCCAAAGAATTTGTGCAAGCCATGGTTGATAGCCGCTTGTTTGTCTCCCACCTGCAAAATAGTGAACCCTGTTTTAGTTTGGCCCACGAAGCCTTACTGCGCCGCTGGAACCGCGCCAGCGAGTGGATAAGCGACCATCAAGACAGCTTGCTAATTAAAAGCCGCTTACAACAGCAAAGTGAACGCTGGCTACAGGAGGGCAAAAACAACGCGTATTTATTAGCCAAAGGCAAGCCCCTACTCGAAGCCCAAAGCCTTAAACAAAATAAAGTATTTGTACTGGAACCAAATGAACACGCACTAATCAACGCCTCCCTTAAGCGCCTAAACCTTATCCACTGGTTTAGGCGTACCACCTTTAGCTTATTGTGTGTACTAACGGTGACGGCTGTTTGGATGAGTGTAAAAAGCTACCAAGCCGAAGCATTGGCCCAACAAAAACGCCTTGAAGCTGAAAGCCTTTTAGGTTTTATGGTGGGCGAATTTGCCGACAAGTTGCGCAGTGTCAAACGTATGGATTTACTCGATGGGATCAGTAATAAAGCGTTGGAGTATTTTAGCCAACAAGGTGATAGCTATGACGGGGGCGGGCTATTCTCTTTAGCTGATAGTGAACAGAATTTTAAAGCGCAGTTTCAACATGCCCAAACCTTGGGGGCAATGGGGGAAGTGGCTTATTCTAGAGCTAAAAATGATGAGGCTAAGCAGGCGTTTAGTTCTGCCAAAGTGATATTGGATAAATTGTATCTTGAACAAGCTGATAATTTGGATCTGTTGAAGACATTGGGAGCAAATGCGTTTTGGTTGGGGCAATTGGCTATGGATCATGCTGAATATGGAAGAGCCAAGACTTATTTTGAGGGCTACCTAACTTATAGTAACGGTATGATTGATCTTGTCCCAGAAGATACAGATGCGCAATGGGAGTTATCTTATTCTTATCTAGCCATAGGGGGGATTAATACTAAATTGCAATTATACGATGAGGCTGAAGCATCCATAGAGTCTGCATTGGCCATTCAGTATAAATTAGTGGAAAACTTGTCCCCAACAGACCTCACTAATTTATATATAGCCGACACGCTAGAATGGTTGGCTGAAACAGAAGAACAATTAGGAAGTTTGCAGCAAGCGGTTCAAACTAGAAAAAAAGCACAAAAGACTGTCAATACACTACTTATTACTCAAATAGATAATGCTGATTTATTCGAATACCTAGCATATTCCTACTTTAATACTGCTAACACCCAATATTACTTAGGCAATTATGAAGAGGCACATAAAGCAATATCAAAAGCTATTACACATTTTAATACTATGCTGAACCAAGATGATTCCAATCAAGTGTGGCAATTGCAACTGATTGCTGCACAAGCCTTGAGACATTATTTGGCTACAAATATCCAAAGCGAATTATTAATGCCCCTCCTCAATTTTGATGATTTTAACAAGGCATTAAGTCAATTAGAAAAACAACCTTCGATTATCGTTATATTTATCAAATATTATCAACTCAATAATATGTGGGATAACGCGCTAGAAGCCATTAATTTAGCTATTCCTAGATTAGAAGAATTAGTCTCCAAGCAACCTAGCAACGGTAAGTTACTGTCCTCCTTAAGTAATATTTATTTAGCTTTAGCTAGACAACTCAAGAAGACCTCCAGTGATAATGATAACAGGGTCGAGGCCTGTAATAAGGTGCTCGATATATTGCGACCTACTATCACTCTCAACAGTAGCTTTGAGCTGATACTGCCCTATGTGCAAGCTTATGATTGTTTAGGGAGAGTCAATGAAATTCAAAAATTTGTGCAGAGATTAGAATATATGCAGATAAAGGACTACCGATTCTAATTTATTAAAACACACATCAATATCAGGACAACCAATGTTTCCAAAAATAATAACCACTCGAACTCGTGTATATACAGATGAAGACGACAATAACCCCGTAGTACAATTTTACAATTCTCAAGATGATACATGGGAAAAAGACATAACCTTAGACTTTAACCGTGCAGGGATAGCCGTCTTTACCTTGAATATGGATCCTCAAAAAGAAAAGTATATCTTTTTCGGCGCATTACAAAAAACGGAATGTGGCAGTAGCCCAGATACCAATTGGGATTTTAAGATAAACGTGGCGGGCAATACCATTAGTTTTAATAACGACTGTAAAAATGAGCAGCAGATCGATATCAAACTTACCCTAATACCGCGTGATTCAGAAGAGGTTGAAGATGTGTTGATAAGCGCTGACCCTAGGCTTAGAAATCAACCTGACTAATAAAGAAATTGCGGGGTCACCCAAAGATCTGAGAGGTAAGAGCCGCAGATATGATTCAAACTATCAATAATTAGTCACGAACGCTGGCACTTAACCGCCAGCGTTTTATTGTCTACTATATCATGGAATAATTTAGATTTACTGTCGCCACATTGTGGCAAGGAGCTGACTCTTAGACTAATGAATCACTTCTAAAAACCCACTACTATTCGAGTTTTTTATTAACCACCTCACCATCTTAACCCGAAAATTTATTTACCCGATGATGTTTTAACATTTTCTTTAGCCTACAAACACAACAGACAGAAAATAAAATAAAAGCAACAATATCAACAACTTAAAATCAGAAGGTTACCAGAAGGTTCATACCGTTCTTTTTCATTAAAGTATTTGACATCAATCGCACACAGTTATTAAACATACGGTATACAGATGTCTCACTCTAAGAAAATTAGTCAAGTAAACTCTCCAAACACAGAGATGTGCTCCATAGTCGATAAGTTCTCAATTCCACTATCTAATGAAAAAATGGACTCTTTTGTGAACATGATAAATATCATCGCCGAAGGTATTTTTGTTGTTAATGGTGATGGAATCATCGAGATAGTTAATCCGATGGCGGCTAAGTTTTTAGGTGGCTCACAAGAGTCTCTTGTAGGGCAACGCTGGTTCAGTTTTCTGCATGACCGCTATCGTGAACAATATGAATACATTTTCCTAAACTGGAAAGATAACAAAAAGCCGGCCCTTAACCATGGCCCCAAAGAAGTGCTATTAACCCGCACCGATGGTACATGGTTAGAAGTGGATTTATCAATATCATGTTTGCCTGAATCACTGACTGAAGGCAGCCCTATGTTTGTGGGAGTAGTGCATAACTTAACCAAGCATAAAACAGAATATAGTGAATTGCGAAGGCAGGCCAGTACCGACCATTTAACGGGTTTAGCCAATCGTTACAACTTAGAAAAAACCCTCAACAAAAGTTGGAATGAGAGCATTATTAATAATCAGCCAATCAGTCTCATTTTAATTGATGTGGATTATTTTAAGCATTTCAACGACCAATTTGGCCACGTAAACGGAGACAAATGTTTGCAAAGAATTGCAAAGGTTATTGATAGTTGCTTACCATCAAATGAAAGCTTGGCTGCCCGCTATGGTGGTGAAGAATTTGCCGTCATCTTGCCCCACTCCCATATAGAAGATGCACAAGCAGTTGCTAGGCATATTCAACAACAAATCAACATTATTAACTTTACGGATTTACATTTACCAACTACGTTTAGAGTGAGTGTTAGCCAAGGGATTTCGTGTGAACACAATGGCCAATATCGCACCCCTGAAGCCTTAATTTGTGCAGCTGACACAGCTTTGTATCGAGCGAAAGAGGAAGGCAGAAACAGAGTTAACGTGAGTAACTAGGTTACCCACAATTTTATACCAAGAAGCGGACAAAAAAACCTCGTATTACGCTTCTTGGCTTTTTAATTAACTAGGCATCTAACCTTATCTTTTAATCTCGTGTTAACACTTCTATTAATTCAATTTCAAAAATTAAATTAGCATTCGCTGGGATCATATTACCGATTTCTCGCTCCCCATACGCTAAGTGTGCAGGAACCCATAACTTACGTTTCCCTCCTACCTTCATATCTTTAAGGCCTAAAATCCAACCTTGTATCACCCGCTTATTACTCAGTACAGTTTGAAAAGCTGCTCCTTTTTTAAAAGAAGAATCAAATTCAGTTCCATCTTCAAGCCAGCCTTTATAGTGAGCTGTGATTAATGCCCCCCTTTCCGCAGCTTTTCCTGTTCCTATTACTAAGTCTTCTATTTTTAAGTCTTGTTGCATATTGAATTTCTGACCATCTATTTTTAGGTCTAAAGTATAACGGCTAAAACATAGTGAATACTTCATTAATACCTAATTTAACAATATGAAGTTTGTATTAGTATTTCCTTCTATGTTTTAAAAAGGTACATTAAATACTCATTGCAATAGCTAGTGTTTAAGGAATTACATTGGGTGAACATGGGCAATATGTGAGTAGTCGTTCACAACAGTTAATGTTGTTTTCAGGCAGAGGGCCATGGAATGATGAAGCATTAACCTACGGGACAAAAAGTACTCAAGCTGATCTCCAAGCAATAGATCACAACAGACCTTGGGGACAAATAGGCTTTTTGTATGGCGAAAGTTTAATGCCGCCCACAGCTTTTAAGCTATTTTCCGACGTTATAAGCCTACGCCAACAAATGGGTTTAAAAGCGATAGCAATAATGATTCAAGATTCGGATATAATCACTACAATTAAAACACAGTTAAAAGTGGCCTATAACAAGGCAGGAATTGAGAGTGAGTTTTTTAATGATTTTGACAGTGCCACTAAATGGCTAAGTCAATTTGATATTGAATTTAACCTAGCAGAAGTCAATAACTTCTATCTAAGCAACCAGTTTATCGACAACCAGTAGTACTTAAGCTTTCCTATAAAATCGCACTGACTCTAAATTTCAATAAAAAAATGCCAGCTTAGTCAGCTGGCATTTAAATACGATTAACTAACGTTTTATGAATTTAAAACACGTAATTATATTGTGCAGCAACTAAAGCAGCATCACCTTGGCTGGTGTATTCCCACTCTCCGCCTAGGTTATCAGGCTCTACAAATGTGCGCTCTTTACCTTTAATAACGGTAACGCCAAGATCAATTGTTGAACTGTCACTAAATGTATAAGTAGCACCTGCGCTTAACCATACTCTATCAGTATCAGGAATAGAGATAGATAAATGGTCAGGATCGGTTGGAGTTTTGTCATATGCGATACCAGCACGAAGTTTGGTTTGCTCATTTAACTGATAATCACCACCAATTGAGTAACGGAAACTATTCGAGAAATTCTCTGTTTTAGAAAAAACAGGCGTATCACTTCCTTCAACGTAAGCTTCTAATTGTTCAAAGCTACTCCATTGTGTCCAATTGATACTGTAGTGAAGGCCGTACTTTTCATTCAATTGATGACTACCTGAAAATTCTGCCATAGCAGGTAGTTCTAGATTTAATGAACCAGGTAATACAACACCTTCTAACCCACCAAGTACTGCAGGTAACTCGTTACTGTATTCACCATCAAAAGCAATATCAGTTGAACTGCGATAATGGAAACCAAAACGAGAGTTTTCATCCAAATCATAAGCCAAACCTATGTTCCACCCATAGCCGGTATCATCACCTTCTAGGTAAACCGCTTCAGTATCACTTGTAACACCCAAAGTTGAACCAAAGTTAGCTTGTAAATAGACTGGGAACCCAACACCAGCATGGCGAGTGACTTGTGCTTCTGCATAAATAAAATTCAAACCTGCAGCAATAGTTAGCGCGTCAGTAACTCTATAAGATGCACTAGCGTTAAGGTTTACGGTCACAATTTCAGTTTTACCGGCAATTTGACCTGCATCATAATCTTCTGGAAAGTCAGTAGCTAACCCGAAATTAGAAAATACACCGAATCCTACGGCAACCTTGTCATCTATTGGCATAACGTAATACGCAGCAGGTACAAAAGCATTCGGTGCAATACTATCATCGTCAATTGCTTCAGCTGATGAGTAAGCAGGGGTGCTTTCACCTTCAAGGCTTACATCAGGGAGTACAAAAGTACCGACAATTGATAACTGGTTTTCAGTAAATTGAGACATCAAAGCAGGGTTACGAGCCACAACAGAGGCATTTTCTGCGATTGCGGCATCACCTGCGAAAGCTCTGCCTAAACCAGATGCGCTATGCTCAGCCAATTGAAATGCTGCAGAAAATGCATTAAGTGAAAAAACACTTAAGCCAGCAGTAAGTAAAATGCGATTAAATTTCATGATATCTCCAATACTTTGAACCAAGCATCACTATGGGTTGCGAGGTTACTCAAAAAAATAGGTAACTCATCCGACTTCTAGTACGAAATTCGGGCAGCGCATAATATAGATTTGCAGAATAAATACCAGAAAAAGTCACAAAAAATGCAAAAATTTCACTAAAAACACCAAAACTTAACAAACAAAACCAAAGCAATTAACAAAAACAAAACATAAGTTTATGAATTAAACTGATTCAGATAATTAGCATGTAAGTTATAAATGACTACGGTTAACCCTTAACCAGTAGGTCAGATATATAAACCCTATTCCAAGTGCAGTTCCTATCAATGAAATCTTATTCCACAAAGCAGAGATTAAAATAAATTTGGGAGTGCCTACTTGTTGAATGCTATTTGGTATTAACTCTTTAGCAAGAGCAAAATATTCAAACAATGCCTCTCGTAGAAAGTGTGAATCTAATTTCAAATAATTTGTAATATAAGACTCAATCACCAATAAAAGCGCAACTGGTAATACAGCCCATAAAAAAGGGGCTTTATTGGCAAACATTGACGCTAACATTAACCAAGAAAATAGCGGAAACATCCACAGCGCATAAAAAAACAGACTAGTCCAAACCGAAGTCATATTGCTAAATATGTTGGCATTACCCCATAGTTCCCATAGGGAGATATCATATCCAACATCTAATATGTAGCAGCCTAACAACCCTAATAGAACAAAAATAAACACAACAAGCGTTGCTGCAAGCATAAATATAGCAGGCACAACCAAGGCCCCCGTCAGTAGTTTAACCATGATATTTTGCGCGTCAGACACGGGTAATGAACGCCAAAAATAGATAGACTGATCCCGCCTTTCATCAAACAGGCAAGTAGTGAAATAATAAAGCTGGATAACCAAACCTACTAAAATAAAGGGTGCAAACATTCCCATAATAGTAGCGAGAAAAAGTCGAGTTAAACCTTGCACGTTATTCAGGTTGTCTGTATTCGATACGCCCTCAAATACGACACGTATTTGAGCACCTTCAAGTAACAGCAATTTAAGTAAAGGTGCAGCAATCATAAAAATACCAATCAACAATGGCATCCAAAATAAGGTTTTTTTAAACTCCCAAAGCTCTTTTCTAACCCCCATGAAAATTTGCATGACCTTCATAGCGCGCCTTCTTGGGACATAATACCCACAAATACATCCGCTAAACTCGGAGAGCTCACCTGCCCCAATGATGCCATAACATCAAGATCAGCGTCATCAAACAACATACTTGTTAAGCCCATCATATTATTCTCAAATACAGGATTTAATGCCTGTGCTGCTGCCAAATTCTCATTTTTAACTGCTAACAACTTAAAGCGAGAACGAATGCCTTCAACACTTTCATGCACCACAATTTGACCATTTTTGATAAAAGCAACATCGGTTAAGATATGTTCTATTTCTTCTATTTGATGGGTAGTGATAATGATGCATTTTTCATCGTTGTGAAAATCTTCTAATAAATGACTATAAAACTGGCGACGAGTTAGAATGTCTAAACCTAAGGTTGGTTCATCTAACACTAATACTCTTGCATCTACGGCTAATATCAAGGCTAAATGCAATTGTGTCACCATGCCTTTAGATAAGGCTTTTACTGTGGCTGACATGGGAATGTTTGTTTTGGCTAAAAAGGCTAAGGCTTTCTCAGGATCAAAATTAGGATGTACACCTTGCATATAAGTCAGAGCCTGACTCACCTTGATCCACTTTGGCAATACAGCTACATCCGCAATATAAGCAACCTTCTCTAACATTTTAGTTCGATGTTTAGATGGGTTATGTCCCAATACTGTTATGTCACCTTTATAACGAGTTAGACCCAATAATGCTTGCAAGCAGGTTGTTTTGCCTGCTCCATTAGAACCAACTAACCCTAAAATTTGTCCTGCTTCAACATTTAGGTTTATGTCTTGAAGCACATGTTTTTGACTATAGGATTTGTTTAATCCAGAAATAGATATTAAAGGGGACAATAGAAGTGTTCCTCGCTGGCCTACAATTACAGTTCAATTAATTTTCGAACTTCAAGTGATAGTGATATGAAACCGAGATTCTAATATAAAAGCTGCAACAAAGAACCACATAAGACTGAGGTCAATCTAGACTAACAATGTGACAACTAATTGTTCAGTGATTAATGTGAATGGGCATTTTCTGATTTAAAAACTTTAACTTGTAACTTTTTAAGGTACTGAAACAATATTAATCCCATCAACACCCAGCCAGATATTTGATAAAGCCACCCCATCATATCCGAATGCTCACCATGTACTAATGCTAATTGCCAATCGAAAACTTTTAAAACTTTATCGAAAATTACCCCCGACACAAGGGCTCCTGTGGTAATACCAAGCAAATATAAGGCTAATTCTTTTTTACCCAATTCATTTTTGATAACCATTAAGGTAGCAATATTGGTTGCAGGACCAGTTAACATAAATACCAAGGCAGCCCCAGGTGTGATACCAGACATAAGTAAGCCAACAGCAATAGGTGTTGATGCGGTTGCGCAGACGTACATAGGAATAGAAATTAACACCACTAATAACATTGTCCCTATGCCTTGAGCATACTGAGTTATAAAGTCTTCAGGTAGGTAGGTAGTAATTAATGCAGCAAAAAACAATCCGATTAAAAACCACCCCATAAAGTCTCGTAACAATTGCCCATAGCCAAATTTAATGGCAGCCTTGATTTTTTGGATAAAAGTAAGTTGTTTGGGTTTTGCGCCACTGCAGCAAGAAGGCGCAGCTTTATTGTCTTTTTTAGCTAGCGGTGGCGTATTTTCAGTAAACATTGCAATCAAACTACCGGTGAATATGGCGGAAAATATTGCAGCTATAGGTCTAGCAATAGCCATTACCGGGCCCATTAATGCATAGGTGACGCCTATAGAGTCAATCCCCGTCTCTGGTGTCGCCACTAAAAAACTAGCGGTACTTGCTTTAGAGGCTCCACTTCTTCTAATACCCATTGCCACAGGGATAACTGAACATGAACATAAAGGAAGGGGGGCGCCTATGACCGCAGCATTCACCACGGACCCTTTCTTTCCAAGTGTTGCCTCAATCCAAGTTTTTGGCACTAATTGATGAATGACACCCGCAATCAACATACCTAATAACAAATAAGGGGCTGATTCCACAAAAAGAAGAATAAAGTTCGACAACAGCTGCACATTACACCTCGCTTTCTAGGGTTGAAATTATGGAACAAAACTCAGCGCTTTCTTGCCCACCACAACAATATCGAGCTAGCTTTTCTAAAGTACTCTGCATTTGTTGTAGCTGTAAGATTTGCTCGGCAACATCTTCAATTTTTGCATCTGTTATTGATTTTGCTTCAGCACAAACATGTTGGCTCTTATCATTTTTTATAGCTAACAGTGATGCAATTTCAGATAAACTAAATCCACAAGCCTTACTTCTTTTAATAAAGTTTGCAGTAATTAAGTCATTTTCAGAATAAATACGATAGTTACTATGGCTTCGCCCCGAAGGCTTTAATAACCCAGCTTTTTCATAATAACGTAACGTATGCGCATTTAAATTAGATAATTTAGCTAGTTCACTTATCTGCATCTCAGATCCACTTATTGTGCTCAGTGATACTATGATAAACCTTAAACTAACATCTAAGGTCAATAGTGTTGTAAGCAATAATTATGATTTTTTAATAAAATGACTTATGGCTTCAGACCAACAGTGTTGTGGTCTAAGTTCTAGATCTAAAACAAACCACTCTCCACTAAAAGGCTATATTATTGACAAAACCTGTAAGACTATTGTTCATCATAAAGATATGCGCATCAGTCGCAACCTCAAGTTTGGTGTTATTTTAGGATTGGATTTAGAAGCGTACACTGCAGCTTTTTCCAAAACCTAATCTTTATATCAATATTTATGCAGACGTTGCAGGAGATTCTATTTAAAGAAACTGTCTATTTAGTAATTATTTTCGGTAGCAAGAATTGACTAGTGGTTATTAGCAAATAATTTTTCGCCTCAATAAACGCTTACAGATAGATTCTAAATTCTTTAATAAATCATTCTCTTAAATATATTAGATAAAAATTTTATATTTTTTATTAGCATCAAGTTAATAACTACCTAAAATAAACATTTATTCTTGTATTCAGTCATTTCAAGAAGACCTAGACTGATATGCAAAGGGTGGTGTTCTTTGGTGAATATTTTTACAGAAAATTGTGCAGTATTAATACACAAAAGAGTAACAACCTATACTATATGATTAACAATTATTTCCTATGAGCTTAAGACTTGATGACTGTTTTTACGAAGATAACCTTAATACAGGTAATTAAGACTGTAGCTTTTATCATAACTTTAGTGCTTCTCATTTTTTACGAGAACCTTCCTAAACGTACTATGGCTCTGCATCCAGAACTAACTAAGAACGCATTTGAATCTGTTGATGAGGTTATTGGCGGGAATTCAGAAATAATTTGGGTCGATAAAACTCAGTTAAGTTGGATATGTCACCTTAGGGCTGGCGCACCTTATCCATATTGTGGAATTTCCGTGTTGTGGTCTAAACCTGCAGCCAAACAACTAGACTTATCTGTATATGATGGCCTAGAAGTAGAGTTAGATTACAATGGTCCCGCCACATATTTAAGGGTTTATCTACGTAATTATTATCCAGCTCCAGATATAACGGATATTGTAGGAAAAGCTAAGTTTAATAGCTTCTCCACCCTAGCTACAGATTTTAAAAGACCCACTATGATCCCCTTCAAAGACCTAAGAGTTGCTGACTGGTGGATTGAAAATAATAAAATACCACCAAAGGAAATAAAAACGGATATTAGTAAAGTAATTGCCATAGGTATAGATATTCCATACCCAAACACATTAGGTCGTCATGAGTTCAAGCTCAAATCTATTAAAGCGACAGGCTATTATTTTTCGAAAGAAACCTTATATTTTTCAATTATTTTATTCTGGGCTGCCTTTATTATTTCAGAAATTTTAATACGACAAGCAAGATTGCTATCAATGATTAAGGTCAGTGATCAACAATTAAAAGAATTTAGAACAATAAGTGAATTATACCGCGAGAAAGCAGAACACGATCAGTTAACAGATATTTTAAACCGCGAAGGCTTAAATCGAATTGTTGATGACTTATACACAAAAAAATCTCTAAATAACTATGCTCTTTTAGTATTAGATTTAGACTTTTTCAAAACAATAAATGACGAGTATGGTCACGTTGTTGGTGATAATGTACTTCAAGAAGTATCTAACATCTTTAAGGCATGTATACGCTCATACGACATAGTGGCAAGATGGGGTGGAGAAGAATTCATCATTCTATTCCATAGTATCAGCAGTGAAAATATTGAGCCTTTTGCCGAAAAAATTCGTAAAAAAATTGAATCAACAAGTTTTGTTGCTGGAAAAGTCCAGAATATTACAGTGAGCATCGGTGCCACAAAAATTGCTCGCTCAGAGCTATTTGAGAATGCTTTCATTCGAGCAGATAAAGCCCTATATCAAGCCAAAGAAACAGGAAGAAACAGGACAATTATCGAATTGTAATTTTCAGCAACACTACAACAATTCTTTTAACTACTAACTAATAAGTCAAAATAAATAGGAGAAAAAATGGATAAGTTTATGGCAGCTGCAATCGAAGAAGCACAAAAAGGGTTAGACGAAGGTGGCATTCCAATTGGGTCAGTAATTGTGCATAAAGGTGAAATTATTGGTCGTGGGCATAATCGCCGGGTTCAAAGTGGCAGCCCTATTCTCCATGGAGAAATGGACGCCTTCGAAAATGCTGGGCGTCAAACAGCGGCGACGTATAGAGAATCAACAATCTATACCACTCTATCGCCATGCTCCATGTGCTCTGGTGCCATTATCTTATATGGGATATCGAAAGTAGTAGTAGGCGAAAATACTACATTTATGGGTGAAGAAGCATTACTTAAATCCAAAGGTGTATCTGTCACCGTTTTACAAGATCAACATTGTATAAACTTGATGGAGAACTTTATAAAAGCTAAACCAGAGCTTTGGAATGAAGATATTGGCGAGTAAAGCAAAAAAAATACAACCAAAAGCCAACAAAAACCAACAAAAAGTTAAAAATAATTAACACAGTGTTATTTAAACCTACCTAAAATACAGCTATTATTGATTATCTGTGGTTTAAATAGTAAAAATAATGGCTCATTAGCCTTAATATTTGTACTTTATTTTTTGTATAAAATAACATCAGTATTAGTTACAAAAATAGTAAATAATGTATCCGAACATACAGCCAATAAAGATTACATGTTGTGCAACATTTCAGAGTAAACAAGCCAAATTTACGATCAATGAAAGTACTAGTTTAATTCAATAATAAACATAGCAATAAGCATATTAATTTAAAGATTTAGAGCGCAATTTTATGAACAAAATTGATGTGAATTTAACAGTTAAATCGACCTTTGAATAAGCTAGAAAATCAAATATCAATACGTTTCTTAAAACAAAAAATTAGAAAAATAACCTTTGTTATTTACTATGATTTTACCTAAGTCACCTAAATGTTTTCTCTAATACAAATTAATTTGTAGTTAGATTAGACAACAGGCTGCAACCAATTTTATACAATTATATTATTAATATGAGTAACCTAAATGATCAAAAATAAGATCCGTGAACTGCGTTTTTTTGCAGATGAAATGACTCAAAAAGAGTTAGCTGAATTAGTTGGTGTGACCCGACATACTATAATGGCAATTGAAAAAAGTAAGCACTCACCAACACTTGAGTTAGCCTTTCAAATAGCAGAGGTATTTGGACAATCTATTGAAGAGGTTTTTGAATATCAAAGTAGTTAGCTAATAGATTATGTTTTACATAAAAGATAAAACACTTAATTTAAAAGGCCTTAATCCAAAGTAAATACTTACACCAAGAGTGAGCAGAGCAAATATTTAGTAGCTCTGAAAAGATTTTGAAATTTCCTTCAGCTTGATTCTCTTTCCAATTGGACTATTTAACATAGCGCTTAAGGAGCCAGTATAAATTTTACTTTTAGTAAAATCTTGGGACTGAAATTGTAAGTTGAACCCTTTGCACATCGCTACACCATCGTCACTATAAGCAAGTGCAATAAAGCCCTGAAGTTTGTCTATTAACTCAGGCATTAATACTAGCTGGTTAAATAAATGCCGGAACATTACTGGTAATAGATATCGATTTTGAAATTCTGGTTTGATAACAACACTAGGAATATAGAGATAAATAGGACCTTCGAAATCTAAGCTTGTGCCTACTATATCGCTTTCATCTAACAAGCCATTTTTCATTTGATTATGCTCTTCATTATTGAGCATGATAAACCCAACTTGGCCCACTAGCTCGCCACCACAAACTGCACCAGTAAAACAGCACAAATTTTTGTTACGTAATCTGGTCCAGTGGATGATTTCTTGATCGCTTGCATTGTAATTATTGATGCCTTCGTCTGAGATAAAAATAGACGATTTAACGACATCTTCAACTGTCCAATATTGCTGCAAAAATTCATGATAAGACATAAACTTAATATTCTCTTTTGTAGCAGAATATTCAGCATATTTGGCTTTGTACCAGAGAGGAGTTTCTAAGTATTCAAATTCCCTATAGCACCAATTATAAAATTCAAACCAAGTCTCTTTAGTATCGGCAACACCGTTTCCAAGCAAATGTAATATTCGGCCTCGTTTATAAATATGGGGGTCTTCTAAAAAAAGCTTAACTTCACTTAACACATCCAGCCGTAAACTCTGCTGTTCGAACATTGCCTCAGAGCTAAAAAACAAAGGTAAAATAGCTGAACTACCCATGTTTTATACTTCGCCTTTTGATAATAAGAACAATAATTAATGTTATAAGCCCAGTTGTCGTACCTGCGCCCAGTACCGCTAATATCTCTATACTCTTAAGCCCCTTATCGCCTAATACCCGACTGAATAAATTAAACAAATAGGGAGAAATTTCAAAAATAAACAAGACAATGGCAATTAAATACAGAACTTTATTTTTACTGTCTTCTTCAATACCTTGTCTTATATTAATTTTGTGTTGTAAAAATTGTTGATTTTTTTCGTATAAATCAAAATGTTTATCTATGCCGAAACTTTTCTCTAAATGGTTGGCTAGATGTTGCGCGGTTATATATTTAAAAATTCTAATATCCCAGAATGGCATAGTCACTGCGAAGTTTGATGTCACTTTTTCCATGGTTTTTAATGACAATAACTCTGCTTTACTGATAGCCCGCAATACCTGTTGGTTAGTGCGTAATACCGCCGCCTCTTTAAAAAGCAAAGCTTCAATTATAAATATAAAGGTACTATCTGATTGCAGCTCAGGGTATTGGTTATTGCCTTTTCGCTTATCGATCCGCAACACACTGTGCCTGCCTACAAAAAGATCGCTACTATTATATTGAGCAACATTATTTAGCGTTTTATGTTGTAGTTCACTGGATATGATTTGCGCTTGCATATCATTAGAGTTAAAGGTTTCATTAGCTAAATAATAGGGTAATACATCTTTGTGGATCGCATTTCTAGTAGATAAACACACCTTAGCAGCCGTGGAAAATACCTTGATAAGAAATTTTTCAGCAAGTAAATCTTTAAGGAGCTGAATGGAATGATCGTCATGACGCACTAGTATGTTGTCTTGAGAAACCCGGTCTAATAGTTGAGATACTGCTAATTTTTCATTATGAAATTCAATAGTCACTACACCTAGACAGGTTTTACTATGAAGACTTACGTAGATATTAGCTCTTTTATAAAAACCATTTTCTTCACTACACTCAAATTGGTCATAACAAGCTAGTTCATATTCTCCCAAATGAAAGCGCTCTAGGGATTGATGCACTTCACTAGAAATTTCATTATTGAAGCGCTTGGTTAATTCAACCAATAACGGAGTATTGCCTGAATCTTGAGATACTTTAGTTTTGCAGAAATGTTTGAATGAGCATTTTTCGTCTAAAAAGCTAGGAATAGTAATATAAATATTACCAGAGAAAACTTCGGTACTTTGTGACATAAACCACCAGAAAACATAGACAACACACAAATAACTAGCTAAACAGTGGCAAGTACAAATTTATGTATGGCAATATTTTTATTAATATAATTCAATCAGCTACATTTCCAATGACAATTGATAAGGGTATATGTAAAACTGAAACTTAGCATTCCAAGATTAACAAATTGTCAGTTCCTTCACCAAGCAATTATTAAGACGAATATATGGTAACTAA
Source organism: Paraglaciecola marina (assembly GCF_004360155.1). Classification (GTDB taxonomy): domain Bacteria; phylum Pseudomonadota; class Gammaproteobacteria; order Enterobacterales; family Alteromonadaceae; genus Paraglaciecola; species Paraglaciecola marina. Next base: position 79,097 of record NZ_SAIS01000019.1, read on the forward strand.
CGAACAAAGAGAAAGTGCATTTTTATGGACCCTCGATCTTTTAAATGAAGGGGTCGTCGCTTTACCTTTAGTCTCTCAAGATTTTTCCCCTGAGGATTGGGCTTTTGTATTTGAAGGGTTACCTCAAGACTTACGATTTTCTCTATGGAAAGCATTAACCGAAGATAAAAAATCTTCAATATTAGCAGCCATGCGAGACGACTCTAGAGAACAATTAATCTCTCTGTTGTCGAACCAAAACCTTGAGGATGTAGCATTAGCCAGCAGCACAGAACAATTAGTTGAAATATTAGATGTGCTCCCCAAACGCGTGGTTAATGGCTTAATTAAAAAGCTAAGTCCAGCTGATACTGAGGAGCTCGAAGACGCTCTAAATTACAGTGAAGAGCAACTAGGACGTTACGTTAACCATGATGTATATAGTGTAAATAAGTCAGCATCCGTAGGAGAGGCACTAGCAGAGTTAAAGTTAGAAGATTTACCTGTGTACACGGATAGTATTTTAGTGGTGGATGATAGCGACCATTACCTTGGCCAAATTGATATTAAGTTACTTATTAATAGCCCAAAAGATACCAATGTACTGCAATTAGCAGAATTTTCTGACCATGTACTAGCGGCAGATATGACCTTATTTGATGCCTCTGAGTCAGTCAAAAACTGTGGTCGCTCAATGCTCCCGGTTCTAGATAAAAGCGGCAGGTTACTAGGTAGGTTCACCATAAAAGATGCTATAGATGTTTATCAAGAATATTATGAAGAGCAGCTATCGCACATGGGCCGAGTCAGTGACGAAGACTTATTTGCTCCCGTTTTTACCAGTGCCAGACGCAGAGCAAGTTGGCTAGGTATTAATTTAATCACGGCCTTTGCGGCCTCATTTGTAATTGGCATATTTGAAGAGGTTGTGGTTCAAGTGGTAGCTTTAGCGGTATTAATGCCAATTGTGGCAAGCATGGGTGGCATAACGGGTAGCCAAACCTTAACCCTTACAATTAGAGGCTTAGCCACAGGACAACTTGCTAGCTCAAACCTTAAAGCCCTAGGTAATAAAGAAGTAAGAGTGGCTTTTTTGAACGGTATTTTATGGGCCTTAGTTGTCTCTGCGATTACATCAGTGTGGTTTGATAATCCATGGCTCTCTGTGATCATTGCCATTGCACTCATTGTAAATATGTTAATTGCTGCACTGTCTGGTATTTTCATTCCAGTGTTACTTGATAGAATGGGTATCGACCCTGCTCTCGCCGGCTCAGTGATTTTAACCACAATAACCGATGTTGTTGGCTTCTTTGTGTTTTTAGGCTCTGCATCATTACTTCTCATATAAGACTCAAACCAGTAAGCAATTGCCTCCAAGTTACACATGCCGCTAAAAATACAAATGTTAGTGGCATGCCTCATAAACTCGGCTGCAAATTTATAGATTAGCCAATTAATTGTTAGCTAGTTTAATTGTTGTTATTTATAATTCTGACCTTTCAGCCTCCCCTAATTTGGTAATGTAAAATGCCTAGAACTAAAAAATGGACTATTGAAGACTCAGAAAACCTATACCGTGTTAGTCGGTGGGGAGCGGGTTATTTTGAAATTGGTGAAAATGGCAATTTACATGTCACACCAGACCCATCTAACACCGGTATGCGTATCGACTTTAGAGCCGTATTAGAAGAGATTAAGCAAGAAGGCATTCAATTTCCTGTGGTGGTTCGTTTTCACGATATTTTACGCACGCAAGTATCTTTACTTAATTCTACCTTTCAAAATACGATGGCCGAAGCTAAGTATCAAGGTCAATACAGAGGTGTATATCCGGTAAAAGTAAACCAAATGCGGGAAGTAGTAGAAGAAATTGTAGATGCTGGCACGCCCTTTAATTATGGTCTAGAAGCAGGTTCTAAGGCCGAGTTACTTACTGCCATGGCGATGAATACCAATCCAGATTCATTAACTATATTAAACGGCTATAAAGACCAAGAATTTATGCGCCTTGCCTTACTTAATTTAAAGCTAGGCCGCAAAACCATAGTGGTTATCGAAAAGTTTTCTGAGCTTGTTTTATTAGTGAAAATTGCCAAAGAGTTAGATATAAAACCTTTGGTGGGTTTGCGCTCTAAGATGACAGTTAAAGGCCGAGGTAAGTGGGAAAGCTCAGGTGGCGACAGAGCAAAATTTGGCCTTACCATTAGTGAAATCATTGGCGCAGCTCGTTACCTAGAAACACACGAAATGGCAGAAAGTTTAATATTGCTGCATTTTCATATAGGAAGCCAACTAACGGATATTCGCGCCGTTAAAGAGTCTATAAGTGAAGGGGCCATGATTTACTCAGAGCTTCACAAAATGGGGTATAAACTGGAATATGTAGACGTAGGCGGCGGCTTAGGGATTGACTACGACGGTAGCCAATCAACCAATGACTCATCCCGTAACTACAGTATGCAAGAATATGTGGCTGATATTGTGTACGGCATGCAACAAGTATGTGATTTAGAAAATGTACCTCACCCTACCCTAGTCAGCGAGAGTGGCCGCGCAATAACCGCACATCATAGTTGCGTGATCACTCAAGTAGTCGGTGAAATCAAAGCTCACAGCATAGGGATACCGACAGATAAGCAAGCTGATGAACATGTATTACTGACTGATATTCGTGAACTTGCGGAATTAATTGATAGCCAAGACAACCTTCAAGAAATTTTTAATGATGCATCCCAATATAAAGAACAAGCTCTGAGTGCCTTTAAATTAAGGGTTATTTCATTGGAAGAACTCGCCAAAATCGAAACCTTATATTGGCAAATAATGGAAACCCTTCAATTAAGGCTAAAAACTGCAGAGTTTATTCCTGAAGAAATGCAAGAGCTGCCATTTAATTTGTCATCTCAATATTTGTGTAATTTTTCAGTGTTTCAGTCAGCAGCAGATACCTGGGCTATTGACCAAGTGCTTCCAGTTGTGCCATTAACCCGTATGAACGAGAAACCTACTATTAATTGCTCATTAGTAGATATCACCTGCGACAGTGATGGCAAACTTGATCAGTTTATAAGTGATGACGGCCTTTCCAATGTCATACCTATGCATAACATTAAGCCGGATGAAGAGTATTACGTGGGGCTATTTTTGACTGGAGCTTATCAAGATGTAATGGGAGATATGCATAACCTATTTGGACGCTTAAACGAGGTGCATATATTTAGCTATGATGACGATCCTGAAGACTTTTATATTGAAGAGATAGTGGCAGGCTCATCGGTAGAAAACGTGTTATCAATTATGCAGTACAATCCTAACTCAATGGCCCAAGGCATCAAAAAGCTCATTGATACTCATGTGTCTAAGGGAGAAATGAAACCAAGAGAAGGGGTTAAATGGACTGATTTTTACGAAAACTGCCTAAAAGGTTACACCTACCTTAAAACTACTGACTAGTCAGTAGCAAGCCTTAGGTAAATAACTGCAAAGCTTTAGTTATTTACCTAAGAGCTTAATCTACATTCTTAGCCGTTAATTGCAGACTCTCCAGGTGTTCAAAACAGCGAGCCCAAAAGTCGGGGGTAAACTCATTAATTAAATTCGATTCAGCATTCATTAACATCACATAGCCCACACCAAACTCTGGCGAAAACGCCACATCAGCCCGATACCCTTTTACCCAACCACCATGATAATTTAATTTGTGGCCTTTAAATTCATAAACGCGCCAGCCCAAACCGTAATGCGCATCTGACAAATAATTGCGCCACTGACGTCTCCAAAGTTCCTTTTTACTTTTCACTCTTGGCTCTGTGACTTGTTCAATTAACTCAGGCGCGATTACCTTGGGCTCTTCACCTAACAAGGCTCGCATCCACACAATCATATCTTCAAGACTCGCATTCACCCCAGCCGCAGGAGAATAACGATAGTAATCATCTCTTACTGAAGTAGAGCGCCATTTGTTCCTAGAAATAGCCACATGGGGCTTTGCCCATTTCTTTGAGCTAGTAAGGCCTTGCTTGCCAACACTCGCATTTGGCATACCTAAAGGTTCGATAATGGTTTGAGTTAATGCTTGCTTATATGAAGAGTGTTGCTGGGTAAAGTACTCATCAATCACAGCAAAAAGGGTATTTTGGTAGGTATAGCATTTACCTGGTGAGCAAAGTGGCTCAAGGTCAGACAACATATTGAGCACTCGTTTTACCGAATAGTTAGCCTCAATCAAGTTATCGTAAGCATTAGGTGTATACCCACTAGATTGGCCTACTACATGCTGCAATAACAGGGGGTTATTGGCACTATGGGAGAAGGGATAATCAGGTACTAAGCTTACTACCGGCATTTGCCAGCTAAGTTGCTTTTGTTCTACATACTTAGCCATTAACATAGACGTAAAGGTTTTCGATACCGATGCCAACCTAAATACAGTATCGATATCAATTGCGGCACCCGATTTACTTTCGTTTCCATAAACAACAACCGAAGCGGGCCCACCTTTTTCAATGTATGCAAAGGCATAACCTGGCAAGTTCTTTACCTTAGCTTTACCCTGAATATCAGCAGCAAATTCTGTCAACCATTTATCTGCCGACCAAGCTGGACTGCAACCCCCAAAGGTAACAAGACATAAGCACACTAGCCTAAACATTATATGACCAAATAAAAACCATAACCCTCTTTACGCAACCTTATAAACCATGAACAACAATACGTTAGTACATAGACATCATTTTTGTTATCCCATTATCCTCTGACTCTTATCCATGAATCAACCTACTTCAACAGCTAAGTTGTTACATTTAGTACAGAATAGAGTTCATATTCAGTTCCGATTTTGTCGTATTTTTATCAAAAAAGACATTACAATGACCAATCGAGTCTTGATTAAGAGTCCCATGCAAACCAGTATTTATAAGCAAGCTAGAATCACCCGAGACCCTAGATTTGATGGGGTGTTTTTTATTGCAGTTAAAACAACGCATATTTTTTGCCGATCTATATGCCCAGCAAACTTGCCACATGAAAAAAATGTAGAGTATTTTCAACATGCTCAGCAAGCAATGAATCAGGGTTATAGGCCATGTTTACGATGCAGGCCAGATAGCGCTCCTCAGTCATATGCTTGGAAAGGAGTCGAAACCACAGTAAATAGAGCCATGAGACTGCTTAGAGAACATAATGACCTGACTATCAAAGATATTACTTTGAAATTGGGGATATCGGACCGTTATTTACGACAACTATTTGCAAAGTACTTAGGGTTAAGTCCCAAACAATACCAAGTATTCAACAAAGTTTTGTTCGCAAAAAAATTAATACATGAAACTGCAATGAACATAGAAAACGTGGCCCATGCTAGTGGTTTTGCAAGCTCTCGGCGCCTGCAGCACAACTTCAAACAAATTACTGGTTTAACTCCCTTACAAATCAGAAAAAACAAGGTTAACCAAAATCAAAACCTTATTCTAAAGTTGCATTTTAGGCCGCCATTTAACTGGCACTATATACAAAATTTTTTACTAAAAAGAGCCATTGATGGATTAGAAACTGTTACCGCAGATAGCTATTCAAGAACCTTTTCAATTGACGGACTTAAAGGTTGGTTTACTGCAAACTATCAGCAAGGTGAAAACTATCTGACACTGGAGATAAACTTACCCAAGATTGAACACCTGAGTATCTTACTGAGTAATATCGAAAGAATATTCGACCTTAATGCAGACATATTGCAGATTCAACAGCAACTAATAAAAAGTGGCATTCCCAAGGATAAATTAATTGATGGAATACGATTACCTGGAGTTTGGGACACCTTTGAAGCAGGTTGCCGAGCAATACTCGGCCAACAAATATCAGTTAAGGCAGCTATTTCATTATTATCCCTGCTGACACAGACTTTGGGAGATAAAATAGCTGACAGATATTATTTTCCTACACCTCAAGCCATCAGTAAAAGCAATCTAGAGTTTTTGAAAATACCCAAGAGTCGCAAACAATGTTTGCAGGACTTTTGCGAATACTATGTTACTTACCCTAATCATTCTCCCGATGCATGGATACAAATTAAGGGTATTGGTCCTTGGACAATTTCTTACGCGAAGATGCGTGGTATGTCAGAGCCCAACATCTGGCCAGAAACCGATCTCATTATAAAGAAACAACTCGACAGATATAAAATTGACTCAACTTTATCTTCCCCTTGGCGCAGCTATTTAACTTTTCAACTTTGGAGCATGGCATGACTGAACAAAGTTTTATCCATTACCTAGAAACCACTTTAGGGATATTAGAAATACGTGCAGATGAAATAGGTATAACAGCAATTGGTTTTGTGGCTAAACCAGAATACGCTAATAATGGAAACCAACATACAGCGCTAGCGGTAACCCAACTGTCTGAATATTTAGCCGGAACCAGAACGCACTTTACACTAAGCCTTAACCTAAAAGGCACTAAGTTCCAACAGCAGGTATGGGCACAACTATTGAAAATACCCTTTGGCCAAACATGTAGTTATAAGGACATAGCTGAAAAGATTAACAACCCAAAAGCAGTCAGGGCCGTAGGGGCAGCAAATGGGCGTAACCCTATTACTATTATTGTGCCATGCCACCGAGTTATAGGTAGCAACGGTAAACTCACCGGATATGCATGGGGCACCTCTATAAAATCAACGTTATTATCCTTAGAAAGTAACCTAGAACCTTAAGTTGAGTACAAACCGCAAATAAATCACAAGACAAGGCAGCCATAGTTTCGTTATGCTTAAACAGGTAACGTCTTGTATCGCACTCAACTAATAAATTAACACACCAAAGCCCTATCAAAGGAAAGATACGCTATGCCCTTTAAATATTTCTGCGAGCTCGTTTTACTGTCGGCATTATGGGGCGGCTCATTTTTGTTTATGCGAACCACAGTTGAAGAATTTGGCCCAGTAATGTTAGTGACATTAAGGGTTGGTATAGCAGGTTTGGTTTTACTACCATTATTGTTATTTAAAAGATTAGGTAGAGAATTAGTAGAGAATTGGCGGCCCATCATGTTTGTTGGTATCACCAACAACGCGATTCCTTACTTTTTGTTTAGTTATAGCACTATTTACTTAAGTGCTGGGTATGCGTCGGTATTGAATGCCACGGCTCCAATGTTTGCCGCCATCATTGCCTTTTTTTGGTTAAAAGATAAATTGGCCCCAATGGCCTTGATAGGTTTATTAATAGGTTTTTTGGGGGTGTTTGTACTGAGTATGGCCAAGCTAGTCCTGCAAACTGAAAATACATTTCAAGCCATATTTGCGGCTCTTGTAGCAACTTTTTTCTATGGCCTTGCGGCGTGTTTTACTAAGCGTTCATTGCAAGGAGTCAAGCCTTTAACGGTAGCGGCAGGCAGCCTAATGTTTGCCACTGTATTTTTATTACCCATAAGCCTTTTTTACTTACCTACAACAACCCCAAGTATAGATAGCTGGCTTAGTGTCTTGGTTTTAGGAGCGTGTTCAACTGGCTTTGCTGCCTTGCTATTTTTCAGGTTAATTGCAAATGTAGGCGCCTACAAAGCAATTACAGTGACTTACCTTGTGCCTGTATTTGGCATTATTTGGGGCATGATTTTCTTAAGGGAGCAATTAACTGTCAATATGTGGATTGGTGCAGCTATGGTTTTAATTGGTGTTGCTCTCACCACAGGAGTGTTCAGAAGACGGCTGATACCAAAACTAGGATGACTCAATCAATTTAGTTCTAACTAAGTTTCGACCATCTCTTTTAGCTAAAAATAAAGCATCATCAGCCGCCGCCATAACTTCAGACATACTCCGCGTTATAGCGGTATAGGAAATACCAAAACTAGCCGTAATCTGAATAGATGTAGTACCGGTTGTAATTGTCATACCTGCTAATTTTTTACACAACTTTTGACATAACTCAGCTGCTTCATGGGGCCCTGTTTCTGGTAACAATAGAATAAACTCTTGGCCACTCCAACGTCCTAAAATGTCGGTATCCCGAATTTCGTTCTGTAACATACTCGCAATTTGCCGCAATACAATATCCCCAGCTTTTCTGCCATGAGTATCATTTATAGGTTTAAAATTGTCTAAATCAATTAATACTAAACTCACTGGTTTATTCTCATACATCACTTCTTCAAACTTCAAAGTTAAATGACTGCGGTTAGGTAACTCTGTGAGAATGTCTATTTGCTTATTTCTTTGCATATCTTTTTTGAAATAATATAAAAGGTTATATATCAAAATAAATAAGCCAAAAATGATAGCTAGCAGGGTCACTATACTAATTATAAACCCTCGACTAATCTCAGTTTGTCTCGCTTGTAGTGGCGTTATAATATACATAGTCCAGTCAAATGGTTGAATATTAAGCTCTGCTATCAGTGCCTCGTGTCCATTGATGGGTAACAATAAGTTATTCAAAGAAGATTCTTTTTGGTGCGGCGCTAAGTCTTGAAACCAAGAGAGGTCAGTGAGGTTTTTAAAGGTAACCCCTTTGATAAGTAACTCCGGATCTGAGGTGAGAGTGATATCTTTATTTTGATCAACAAAAATGAAGTCATAGCCATAGGTTTTTTTATATTCACTGAACACTTCAGTAAATGCTTTGAGGCTTTTTCCTACGCCAAACACCCCTAAAAAATTATTGTCTGCATCATATATTTTTAAGTCAATATAGAATTGCGGGTTTTGCCATTGTCCAATATCAGCCATGGCATTTTCAGGCTGTGCTTTATAAGAGAAGTACCAATTAACTTTTCCCTCAATCAGCTCTATCTGCTGTCTCTCCGAATTATATTGTTTACGACTAATATCACTCGCTATAAAGAAGTTTAAATTGAACTCTCTGTTTAATCTTTCTAGGGTTAAAAATATTTGTTCTTCGTTTTGTTCTGGTCGTTTCATTAGTTCTATCAATTCTTTAGCTTTCGCCAAAGTTTGGGCAATATGCAAAGGTTGCATAAGTTGTTCAACAACGAGTTGAAAGGCCGGAGAGTTAGATTGCTGTTGGGCACGACTTTGCTCAGCGACAATCTTAGAGATACTAATGTGGGTTAGAGTGACAATGGCGATAACCACTACAGCGAACAGTAGTAAAAAACTTCTATGTAGAGTACGGAAAATATTCACTATAGCCTTGTTCCATTGAAAGTTTCAATCATTGATACTAATTGCAATGATAACTGAAAAAAACCTTTTGAGTCATTATAAGGTAACAATTATTTTTTCATTCACTTAAGGGCTTGATTGTTTAAATCATATATCCAACCTTAATGCTCACTCATTCGAGAAATTGCATTTTGAACTACTGACACTGTATTGGCTTATAAGTAGAATAACCCTATCATAAAGATCACCAGACCCAATATTTATAGGAAGACATATGGCATTTTCGGTAGTTGTATTAGCTGCAGGTAAAGGCACTCGAATGAAATCCAGCTTGCCAAAAGTGTTACACCCGATTGGTGGTAAAGCCATGGTGCAGCACATAATTGATACAGTAAACGAATTAGGTGCTACCAATATCCATTTGGTCTACGGCCACGGTGCTGAGCAACTTAAAGCCCAACTAAGTCATAACAAGCTATCTTGGTGTTTACAAGCCGAACAGCTGGGTACAGGCCACGCAGTTCAGCAGGCAGCCCCCTATATTTCAGATGAAGAAGATGTGCTAATTTTGGTAGGTGATGCGCCGCTTATAAAGCCAAGCACTTTACAGCAACTCATCAGCATTAAACAAAAGGCAGATCTTGCTCTATTAACCGTGCATTTAGAAAACCCAACTGGCATGGGTAGAATTATCCGAGAAGGGGAGCAAGTCACCGCAATCGTTGAACACAAAGATGCCAGCGAAGCACAAAAACAAATAACAGAAATCAATACCGGCATGATGATCATGGCAGGCAGTGATTTAAAACGTTGGTTAAGTAATCTCAATAGTAATAATGCTCAAGGTGAATTTTACCTGACAGATGTAATTGCAATGGCGGCCGCGGAAGGTAAAACCATTAAAGCGTCACACCCAAGTTCGGCGATAGAAGTTGAAGGCATTAATAACCGTATGCAACTGGCAAACATAGAGCGTGCCTTTCAATTCGAACAAGCCCAACAGATTATGGCGAAAGGGGTAAGCTTAGCTGACCCCCATAGGTTTGACTTACGAGGCGAACTAACCCTAGGTCAAGACATAAATATTGACATCAATGCTGTCATTAAAGGTAAGGTATCTATTGGCTCTAATGTCAATATTGGCCCCAATTGTGTACTCATTGATTGTGAAATTGCTAATGGCGCTTGCATAGAAGCAAACTCTATTATTGAACAAGCTCAAGTAGGTGAAAACTGCAGTGTTGGACCTTTTGCTAGATTACGACCAGGCGCAGTAATGGCTGAAAAATCTAAAGTAGGTAATTTTGTGGAAATGAAAAAAACGACTTTAGGTAAGGGCTCTAAAGCCAACCACTTTACATATTTAGGTGACACACAAGTAGGTGAAGGTGCCAATATTGGCGCTGGCACAATTACTTGTAATTATGATGGCGTGAATAAATTTAAAACCATTATAGGTGATGGTGCATTTGTAGGCTCTAACAGCTCTTTGGTGGCCCCTGCAAACATAGGTAAAAACGCCACAGTTGGAGCAGGTTCAGTCATAACCAAAGAAGTAGCAGATAATGAGCTAGCTCTTTCTAGAGCTAAACAAAGAAACCTTAGTAATTGGGAAAGGCCCATAAAAAAATAACTATCAAATGATAGTCACAATACCTAGGTTGACCTTTAAGATTAAACCTAGGTTTTCATACTTTAAGCATGCTAACGAAACAACGCCAGTCTTCTAACTGAATATTTTTTACCGTGACAGCACTGCTATTCACTTAGGAGTCTGATATTGCATCTACGAGTTTACAACGCATAGGCCAAATACGCCCAACAGTTACCTTAATTCAATAGTGCACTTTCTGTATAAATCTTATAGTTTTATGAATCTTTGATTTAAATAGAAAACCACTTTGTTAGTAAGGCAGTTATAGCACCGCTAAATACTCTGAACTTTAAATGGAGCTTAGTAGATGGTTGGAAGGAGCAATTAGTAAGGGTGTGGTTGCTGAGTTGAAATTAAAAAAATGCCGCTTAGTAATAAGCGGCATTTTAAGCATAGTATCTAAGATTACTAGATGATTAATCTTCTATAACAGTTGCTTCAGCAGAGCTTGAATAAGTAGTACTTAAATCATCACCTACTGCATAACCCGTATCGAAGTCTTCAGATAGAACTGCCGTATCTGTTGCATCAGCAATCACGATGTCATCAGCTAACAACTCTTTTGCTGACTCTTTCGAAGAACTACCAATACGGATTTGATAGGTTTCTGTTGCTGTACCTGTATTGATTGCAACATAAGGGCCATAGAAGGTTGTTCCGCCATCAATTGATAGGGAGTAACCTGTTGCAGTCCAATCAATCACTACATCTATCTCTGTATCATCAGCATAGGTTAAACCTTCAATGGTTTGTTGAGATTTAGATGCATCACGATATTTAACCGCGCCACTACTAAACACAATTTCACCGGTTAGGTTATCTGAAGAAGCAGAGCCACCGTAAACACTAATGTAAGCGGTATTATCTTCATCCACATCTGGTGTAGCTGTAAAGCCACTAATCGCTTGTATTTTGATTGTGGTTGAAATTGAACCTTCATCAAGTGCTGCCGTTGTTAGGCGTAATTCAGCATCAGCATCTGTTGTTGTGTCAGCCATTCTTGCTACAAGGTTTGTACCCGTTTCGCCAGTACTAGCTCCATCAATAAGACTAACGGTAGCTTCAGCAGAGCTTGAATAGGTTGAGCTTAAATCATCGCCTTCAGCATAACTTTCGAAGTCTTCAGATAGAACTGCCGTATCTGTTGCATCAGC
>NZ_ML178723.1 GCF_004360155.1 Paraglaciecola marina
CTTGGGGACGCCATATATAAAAGCCGCTTAAGCAATTAAGCGGCTTTTTTATTGCCTGAAGATATTGACAACCCAAGGGGTGAGAACCCCTATTGTTCGACAAAAATGTCTGGAACATTTTTGAACGTGCTTTGCACGGCCGCGAAGCGGTAAAATACATGGATGTATTTTATAATCCCCTTGGGGACGCCATATATAAAAGCCGCTTAAGCAATTAAGCTGCTTTTTTATTGCCTGAAGATACTAATGTAATGGTANTGCTTTTTTATTGCCTGAAGATACTAATGTAATGGTATTAAATAAAACTTTTGGAAATCAATCTATAGGGCCTGAATTCACCTTATTACAATTACAAAAGAAGACAATAGTTGAGCAAAGGTAAGCCTTAATCAGAAACTATTGGGAGCATTTCGGGTAGTTTCCCTGCAATAGGTAGAATAGCTGGTAATGTCGGCTATTTGTTGTGTTATCTTTTTACGAAATGAAACAATACGACTTAGTCGTTAAGCCGTATTGAATGGCCTTTTATTTGAAAGGCTGATGTAGCTTTAAGTTCACTTATCTCTAGAATCGCTCTTCTACTTTTTTTAGTAGATTGGCATTTTCAATGTTCAAGATAACTTTCCGCTCTAAAATGATTTTACCTTCCACCACAGATGAGCCATCAATCGTTAAAGTGGGAGGGGTACGATCATTATTCTTGTCTTCCTTATCCCACCAACTGTCGTCATTTGTCGATTCAAATATTATATCTCCTGCAACTATTGTGTTTAGAGTGAGTGTTATGTCGCCGTTGGTGGTTTCAATATCGCCACTTACCTGCGTGTCTAGTATTACAATGTCGCCGTTAACAGTGGATAGATCGCCACTAACTTTGCTGTTTTCTAGTAACTCAATACTGCCGTTCACTGTACTGATATCACCTAGGGCGTTTAAGTTTTCTTTTACTTTAATGCTGCCATTAACTGTGGACACATCTGATACCTGAACATTCTTTCCTAACTTTATCCCACCATTCACGGTACTTACGTCATTAGCAATGACCCCATTTTGTAGCTCTATTTCACCATTTACCGAAGATAAGTCACCAACTTGACGGTCTTCAGCAATATCAAAACCACCAAAAACGCTACTTTTGTCAGGCTTGTCACCCTGTCCATTGACGTGGATGATACAACTCGATGTGGAAATCAATAAAGTGCTTAAAACAGCTGCTAGAGTTAAACGGGATATGTTCATGTTATTCCTTGTTGTTTAGCGATAAATTCAATATTTACTATGATAAGCAGTGCTTATGCCAATAATGTAAAGTACTGATAGTTATAGTTTTATTAGATTGATTGAATACTTAGACGCAAATTAATCCTAAAAAGTTGGCGAGAACCACAATTATTTGGCCAGACTCTAGATCTTAAAAGCCGTCAGTACAGACGGCTTTTTATTGAATACGGTTATTAAGACACTCATGGGTTTATTTTTTCTGGCAATACTGATCACCATAGTAGTTGTTTAAATAGTTACACTGTATTACTTCTTTTTTTGCTCTAGATAAACTAAAGCTAACAACTAAATTATTAAATATATTTTTCATGGTATTTACCTGGTTGAGTTAAGACAATACCATTGTGCTTTTTATTCTTTGTTCAGTATATTTAATTGTTTTGATTATATTGTTCTAAAAAATAGAACTAATTGCCGTCACATTTCTGACTGAGTTGTTTTGTAAATATATTCTTGAGTATGCTCAGTTCATTGGTTCGTACGTAATTAGGCCTAATGACTAACGAAATTGTTCTATGAGGGCCTGGTTCATTAAGATGAATGGCTGTTAACTCTGATTCATTGTGTGTGAGTTGGTCTAAAGCCATTTGAGGCACTAGAGTCGTTCCTAACTTGCCCGCCACCATCTGAATCAAGGTATGCAAGCTTGCTGAATCAAAGTCAGTGTCCTGCTTTTTATTTTGTAAACTACAAGCCGCTAGAGCATGCTCTTTTAGACAATGGCCATCTTTTAACAACATTAGTTTATCAATTTCTAGCTCTTCACTAGTGATCTCATTAACTTTGGAGGGGCGTTCATCCTTATGGCACACCCAGTAAAAGTCTTCTTGCCAAAAATCGAAACCCATTAGCCCTTCAATTGGGTAAGGAAGAGCCAGTATTGCAGCGTCAATTTCACCTGCTCTGAGCTTATCAACTAATATGTGAGATTGATCTTCTTGAATTCTAAGTTTGAAGTTTGGGTATTGCTTGCGAACTTCGGGTAACACTTTAGGTAAAAGGTAGGGACCTATGGTGGGTATAACGCCAATAGTCATAGGTCTAGAAAATGGTTCTTTGTTACTTTGTGACAACAGTAAGAGCTCATCAAATTCTAATTTAACTTTTTTAGCTTTATCAAGTATGGGTTGGCCGTCTCCGGTCACTAATACATGCTTGTTATTGCGCTCGAATACTGAGAAGCCAAGTTGTTTTTCAAATTCATTAATAGCGGTGCTGAGTGCTGACTGGGATACGTTGCACATTTCTGCCGCTTTTTTGAAGTGTAGGGTTTTTTCAACGGCTAGTGCGTAATGTAATTGCTTAAGTGAAATCATACTTCTAATTATTTGTTTTATCGAACGTAATGGTAATTTTAACCAGTATTTTAGAATTAACTAGCTTTTTATTTCGCTTACTACTCAAATTAGGGGAGTTTCATTATTCTATTTAAGTGAACGTAATAATCAATTTAACCAAATTTACCAACTTATAATTTCCACCTAATATACCCCCATCGAAAGCAAAAATGCTTTTGGAAACTTACTAACTTACATAGTTAACAAACTAAATAAACGAGGAAATACAAATGGCTCAAATCGGCAAAACTATACCAGAATTCACTGCTCAAGCATTTCACAACGGCGAGTTTGTTGAAGTTACATCAGAAGGCGTAAAAGGTAAGTGGTCAATCTTCTTGTTCTATCCAGCAGATTTCACATTTGTTTGTCCTACTGAATTAGAAGATATGGCTAACCAGTACGAAGAACTTCAAAAGTTAGGTGTTGAAGTATATGCAGTATCTACTGATACACATTTCTCTCATAAAGCATGGCACGACTCTTCAGATGCAATTGGAAAAATTCAATTTCCAATGATTGGTGACCAAACAGGTACTATTACACGTGGTTTTGACGTAATGATAGAAGAAGATCACATGGCACACCGTGGTACTTTCTTAGCAGACCCTGATGGCGTTATCCAAGTTGCACACATTCATGCTGGTGGTATTGGCCGAAGTGCTAAAGACATGGTACGTAATGTTAAAGCTGCACAATATGTTCGTGAAAATGACGGTGAAGTATGTCCAGCTGCTTGGGAACAAGGTGAAGCTACATTAACACCAAGCCTAGATTTAGTTGGAAAAATCTAAGCGTAACTAAACAAGTTTTAACCCCTTTAAAAACGAGTTAATAACGCAAGTTATTAACTCGTTTTTTTAGCGCCTGTAATAAATCAGAATAGTAACTTTCACCACAATGTTCAGTATTTTAGAATGTTAACTTAGATTTTATGAATTTTATTAATTAAAGCGCATTCCTTAATATACCTACATCGAAAGCAAATAAGCTTTCATCAATTAAAATCAAAGGGTAGTACTATGTTAAGTAACGATATTTTAAATGCACTAAAATCTTATACTCAAAATATGACGAATAAGGTATCACTTGTTTTACAAACGGGTGAACAAGAAAAACGTTCAGAGCTTAAAGAGTTCTTAACTCAGTTATGTTCAGTTTCAGATAATTTGTCTTTAGTTGAACGTGACGAAAATTTACGTAGCCCTATTACTTTTTACTTAGAAGTGGAGGGTAAAAACAATGGTATTCATTTTTCTGGTATTCCTAGCGGCCATGAATTTAATTCACTTATCTTGGCGATATTACAATCATCAGGTACAGAGCTTAAGCTTGATAAGACCTTAAGAGGCATGATTGAAAAAATTCAAGAGAAACTACACTTTGAAGTATTTATCTCTTTGAGCTGTCATAACTGTCCTGATGTTGTGCAATCTTTAAATCAGTTTGCATTGTTAAATGACCAAGTTAGTTCTGAGATGATAGACGGTGGTTTATTCCAAGAGCTAATTGAAGATCGCAACATTCAAGGTGTGCCAAGTGTTTACTTGAACGGTGAGTTATTTGCTAATGGTAAAATAGACACCGCACAATTGGTTGATAAATTAATCGAACGCTTTCCTTATATAGTTAACGGAGAAAGTTCTGAGAAATTACCTTTACAAGATGTAACCGTTATTGGTGCTGGCCCTGCCGGTGTGGCATCAGCAATTTATGCCGCTCGTAAAGGTTTGAACGTTACTATGATCGCAGATCGTATTGGCGGCCAAGTTAAAGATACGGTAGGTATAGAAAACTTAATATCTGTGCCTAAAACTACTGGTACAGAGCTAACGGGTAACATGCAAGCTCACATGAGCGACTATGACATCAATATTAAAGAGTTTTTACGTGTTGATAAAATCGAGCATGATGTCAATAACAGTAAAGCACCCAAGACTCTACATTTGTCCAGTGGTGAAGTGATCGAGTCTAAAACCGTTATCATCGCCACCGGTGCTAAATGGAGAGAGCTAGGCATACCTGGTGAGAAAGAAAACGTAGGTTCTGGTGTAGCGTATTGCCCGCACTGTGACGGTCCATTCTTTAAAGGAAAAGATGTCGCTGTTGTGGGTGGTGGGAACTCAGGTATTGAGGCTGCACTTGATTTAGCGGGAATGGTAAATCATGTTACTGTATTTGAGTTTTTACCCGACCTTAAAGCAGATAAAGTGTTGGTTGATAAAGCGGAAGCTCACGACAAAATTACCATTATTAAAAATGTAGCGACTAAAGAAGTGATTGCTAAAGATGGAAAAGTCGTTGCTCTTGCATACGAAGACAGGGTGACAGGTGAAGCAAAAGAACAAGCTTTATCGGGGATTTTTGTTCAAATAGGTTTAGTACCAAACAGTGAGTTTTTAGACGGTGTAGTTGATAGAACTAAGCATGGTGAAATCATTATTGATGAGAAATGTCACACTACCACGCCTGGAATATTTGCTGCCGGTGATGTTTCTACGGTTCCATATAAGCAGATTGTTATTGCGATGGGCGAGGGGGCTAAAGCTTCGTTGTCAGCCTTTGATTACATCATTAGAGAAAGTTAATCTACTTGATATATAGAAAACACCTGAGCTTGCTCAGGTGTTTTCTATTATTAATTTCGTAGTTTCTACGTAAATATGCGCTTTAATGCGCTACCTCCTTGAATTTTTCTTTCATATCGTACATCTTGCTTGCTCGTTTTTTTATATCAGCTCATGAGCGTTTAAGCATGTTAACAAATACCCAAAAAGCCACCTATCAAGAAAGTGGTTACCTCGTTTTAGAAGATTGTTTCACTGCAACACAAATGGACATGTTAAAACAAGCTGCACTGCAGATAGTTGACGACTTTGATCCCAACTCAACCCGTTCTGTTTTTTCAACGCAAGACCAAAGTAAAACCAGAGATGACTACTTTTTATCTTCTGGTGACAAGATCAGATGCTTTTTTGAAGAAGACGCATTTGATGATAACGGAGAGCTAAAACAAGCTAAATCATTGAGTATCAATAAAATTGGTCATGGATTACATACGCTTTCTCCAGAATTTAAAGCTTTTAGCCATAGCGAAATCATAAAAGCGATTGCAATGGATTTAGGGCAGCAAAAACCGCAAATTCATCAATCTATGTATATTTTTAAACAACCTAAGATTGGTGGTGTCATTCGTTGGCATCAAGATGCGACTTATTTTTTAACTAAACCTATCTCTGTGATTACTTTTTGGTTTGCGGTTGAAGATGCCACTATCGAAAATGGTTGTTTACAAGTTCAGTCTGGAGGTGAGCCTATCCCCATTAAAGAGCAATTTTTGCGTTATCCCGATGATAGAACTGAGTTAAAGCAATTGCATGATATGCCATGGCCTGAAGATGATTGCGCAAAACCTTTAGAAGTTAAAAAGGGGGCTTTGGTGGTATTTAACGGCGAGTTACCCCATTTTAGTGCTCCCAATATATCTGATAAATCTAGGCATGCTTATACCTTACATATTACTTGTGGAAATACTGAATACGCTAAAGAAAACTGGTTACAAGCTACTTCTAGTCGATTGTAATTTATCGTCACGGGTAAATAACTTAAGGCTATATGAGGTTACGTTTTGGGCCATAAAACTATGGGTAAACTCTGTAGAATAGGGTTCAATTAAAAAGTGAAAGTTGAGTCAGTAGGAGGCTTAGTGTTTCAGCTAGAAAAATTTAGTTTAAAGGGCAAAGTGTCTGAGCAAGAGTGGCAAGTCAGAGTCGACCTCGCCGCTTGCTATCGTTTGGTTGCAGATCACCGCTGGGGCGATTTGATTTATACCCATCTTTCGGCTCGTATTCCTAATACCGACCATTATCTAGTCAACGCTTTTGGGTTAACCTTTGATGAAGTGACGGCCTCAAACTTGGTTAAGGTAGACCTAAATGGCAATATATTAGATGGCTCACCGTACACTATTAACCCTGCAGGTTTTACTATTCATAGTGCTATCCATGAAGTACGTCATGATGCCCAATGCGTTATCCATTTGCATACTAAAGCCACTATTGGTGTGGCTACAGTAGAAGGGGGCTTAAAACCTTGGAGTCAATATGCGATGTTCTCGTTGGCTTCACTTAGTTATCACGGTTACGAAGGGTTAGCGGTAAACGATGAAGAAAAAGCCCGACTTCAATCTGATTTGGGGAGTACTAATCATATGTTATTGCATAACCATGGAGGCCTGACTTTAGGGCCTAATGTGGGAGATGCGTTTATGCGTTTTTATGATTTGCAACGTGCATGCGAAATTCAAATGGATTTATTGCAAAGTGGCCAGCCAGTTATTGAGATCCCCCAAGATATTGTTGATGGCATTCAACAGCAAGCTAATATTGTGCACAGTGGTGAGACAGGCGGTCAAAAAGCATGGCCAGCTATGCTAAGACGAGCTTACAAGCTTGACCCTACTTTTTGTGACTAGTCATATTATTTGTTATTCAAATTATTAGAGATTTAAAACAGGACTTATAAATGAAAATTACTCGTGTTGAAATTTTCGACATACATTGCCCTAAAAGGCCACCTTGGAACCCAGTATTTATTCGCATTCATACCGATGAAGGAATATCTGGAGTGGGTGAGGCGGGGCTCGCTTATGACTTAGGTCATAGTGCAGCTGCCCATATGATTAAAGAAATTGCAGAAGCTATGTTAATTGGCTTTGATCCCATGAACACAGAATTACTGTGGACACGTATGTTGCGTGAAAGTTTTTGGGGACTAGGCGGAGGCCCAGTTTTATATTCTGCTATGAGTGCAATAGATACAGCACTTTGGGATATCAAAGGTAAAGTGTTTGGTGTGCCTGTGTATCAGTTACTCGGTGGTAAAACTAACGGCAAGTTAAGAACCTATGCTAGTCAATTACAGTTTGATTGGGATAAAGAGTGCACTAAGCTAACTCAACCTGAACAGTATGCTGAAGCCGCGTTAAAAGCTGTAGCCGAAGGGTATGATGCCGTAAAAGTTGACCCTATTGTTTATGATAAAGACGGTCACTCCTCTTTTGATCGCACTAATTTATTCACTAAACCTCAAATGAGACTATTTGGTGATAGATTAAGGGCTATCCGCAGTGCAGTAGGAGCAGACGTTGATATTATTTTTGAATCCCACTCCCTAATGGGCGCAGCTTCTGCTATTCAAATGGGAGAAGTTATCGAAGAAGTAGGCTGTATGATGTACGAAGAGCCAGTGAACTATTTGAACTCTGCAGTACACAAAAAAGTAGCCGAAAATGTTCGAGTCCCTATTGCGGGTGGTGAAAGGCTTTACCACCGCTGGGATGTACGTCCTTATTTTGAAGATCAAAGTATTGACGTATTACAGCCTGATGTAGGCTTATGTGGTGGGTTTACCGAAACCAAAAAAGTCTGCGATTATGCAGATGTTTACGATATTAGAGTACAAGCCCATGTATGTGGTGGCCCTGTGGCGACAGCCGCAAGCTTACACTTAGAAACAGCCATTCCTAACTTTTTAATACATGAACACCATACCTATGCCATTAAAGAGTGGAATAGGGAGTTATGTATTCAAGACCCACAGCCTGTAAAAGGCTTCTTTGAGGTATCTGAAACGCCGGGAATAGGTATAGAGTTGAATGATGACTTGGTGTATCGCTCACCTAACATGGAAGTGAAGTAATCATTTAACTTATACTAGTGAGAGCCACAGAAGCGTTGCTCTCACTACTCGGTCGTTGCTTTGAGTAGGTTTTTCATTGTTAATTTTATAGGTTCTTTTCCCGCTTTGTAAGCTGAGAATTGATTGTAATCAACATCATGCCATTGTTTCTTTTGCATGAAATCTAGATGATTTTCAACATTGTGCTTTGTTATTAACTCAAAATCATAAGGAGGATGCTCAAATCTATCAATTCCGTGGTGGTAGTCGAAAGCTTTGGTTATGGCTATGGCTCCCATTAAAAAGTGGCCACCCATAGACGCAGTGAGTTGACCTTGTTTAATTTTTTCTAATGCTTCTGGTAGCCAATCAAACCCACCAATGATCCCTGATTTCCCAAATTGCAATTGATGCTGTTTAAGTACTTCAAGTGCTAATTTATCACTAGCACACCAAAAGATGTTTGTTTTAGGGTAACGAGCCATCATGGCTTTAAAATTTACTGCTACATTTTGGTGTACCCAATAGGTAGGAAAAATTTGATTTATACGACTATCATGCTTGCTTGCTAATTTAGTTAGTGCGAATTCTCTAGATGCAGATAAATTATCAAGGTTCCCTCCAATACCTATTAGTGAGGGCATTGCATTAGCGTGGTTCGAAGTCAATTCACTGAACAGAGCATCAAGTAATTGTTGACCCGCTTTATTATTATTGTAAACGACCTCTCCAATCCAGTGTTTATATTTTTGTTGTGGCTTTTTTATTTGTAGGGCTTCATCCCCATAAACTGGCTGTTCTAAGGTAATAAATGATATCCCACTCGCTTCTATTTTATTAAAGGTTGGTATGGCGTTGCCATGAAAAGGCCGAAAAATAATATAGTCGGGTTTATCTTGTCGTGAGGTTATTTTATCAATCAATTCTAATGTAGAGAAACGATCGACCCCTCCAGAGACTACTTCTAATTCTACTCCTAAGCTTTTTGCTGAGACTACACTGACTTGATGTACGGTTTCCCAAAATACATCGTGCTTTTTGACTGGCACTACCATAACAACTTTCATTGCATAGCTATATTGAGAGATGAATAAAATAATTAAACTTAATACTATTTTCATATGTTTTTCAATTTTTACTTAGGCACTGTTTCTTCGTTACAAATTGCTAAAAAACAAAGTAAGAGCTTTCTCTATTCACTTTGATTTTTGTATTACATCCAATTACTCTCCGAATGCTCCCGCAGGACCAGGGAAGACCACAGGGCTTTCAAAACCGTCTTTACTGACACTTGCCACACCAAAGAAGTAGTTGTCTATCACTACATTTTCTAAGGTGTATTGGTTTACATTCCCAACATACTTACTAAATTGCCATTGGGGTGCGTCGGTATAACGCCAGTAAATTTTATATCCCGCTAACTGGGAGTTTTCTACTTTATCTAATGCTTGCCAACTCAAGCTTGTGCTAGGTTGCACTGCGCCCCCAATGTTAACCTGTGCCGGTGGAGAGGGAGCCCACGCCATGCCAGCTAAAGATACCGCATTCAAAGATGTGAGTTTGGCTGCATAATCAAAGTCTACACCTTCAATGGTATCACCGTAGTGCACCCCATTGGCTATTTTTAAGTCTTGGTGTTGTCTGTCGTAATGTTCGTTAGTTTCCATTATACGCACACCAGGATAGCCTAAGTCATTGAAGGGGCGATGATGGCCGCCCCGCCTAAATCTATCTAAGCGATAAATCACCATAGTATCTAAGTTAGGAATATAGTGGTCTGCCATTAAATCAATATAACGAGCTAGATTTCGACTAGGTGAGTCTACTTCGCCCCCAGTGTACCTGCGGGTAGTTTTTTCTTTATCAGTTTCTGTATAACGAGTACCTTCTGCAAAAATACGTGCTGTGGTGTTATCAGTGACCCCATTAATACCTGAAATGTTGCCAATCATGTCATTATTCAATACGGCTTTTAAGCGCCAACCATCTTTTTTAGCGTTTTCTGCGAGTATCTTGCCGCCAAATAAGCCTTGCTCTTCACCAGATAGTGCGGCATAAACAATACTGCCATTAAATTCATATTGGCTAAGTACACGGGCTGTTTCAAGCACGCCTGCCAAGCCTGAGGCATTGTCGTTTGCACCGGGTGAGTCATCTACAAAGTTCATCACATCTGAAACCCGAGAATCAATATCACCAGACATCATGACATAGCGATTAGGATCGGTTGTACCTGTTTGTATGGCAATCACGCTGACAACTTCGGTTGCATCGGGAATGCGCTTTTCGCCTTCTATTACTCTTGATTGAAAATATACTGTTAAACAGCCCCCGCAGGCCTTTGAAATTGCGTCAAATTCTGACTTTATCCAACGTCTAGCCGCTCCAATACCACGAGTGTCAGATTTTGTTTCAGACAAGGTGTGGCGAGTGCCGAAACCTACAAGTTTACGAATGTCTTTCTCTATGTTTGCAGCTGAAATTTTAGCTTGAATCTCATGGAGCTTGGCTTGGTCTGTAAACTGAAGCTCTGCACTTAAACTAGGCTGTGAAAGCATTAAACCTAAGGGTAAGCAAAGTGGCATTAAAATACCTGACAGTGGTTTCATTTAGTGTTTCCTAAACTTTGATAGTTTTTAGTCATAGAGTGGAACGGAAAAAGAGAAGAACTTATTCATTTACTAATAATTTACCCCAACAGAGGTTATTTAAATAGACCTTGTAGCCCGATTACACATGCCAATCACTAGGAATAGCTGTACGATTAAGGACACTAAGACAATACTGTTGGCTTGATAGAACCCCGCTACAACAAAGCTTAATAACGCCACAGCTCCATTTAACAGGGCATAGGGGTATTGGGTTCTAAAGTGTTCAAATTGATTACAGTTTGAACCTGTCGCTGATAATATTGTGGTTTCTGATATGGGAGAGCAATGGTCTCCAAATAACCCCCCAGACAAAACAGCTCCCATACTTACAAATAAAGGTGCATCTATGGCGAAAGAAGTGGGGATGACTAATGGCAACATAATAGCGAATGTTCCCCAAGATGAGCCCGTTGCGAAGGATATGACACCAGAAAATATAAACGCGACGGCAGGCAATAGCCAATAAGGAAAACCACGCTGTGCTTGCTCGGCAATGTATTGCGCGGTGCCCAGCTCTTTACCAAGTGAGCTTAAGGTCCAAGCAAGTATTAAAATAATGGTGACTTGCATCATGTTACTCATACCGTTTAGGTACATAGTGACACTGCCATTTAGGCTACGCACTTTATACCAAGCCATTAGTCCCATTAGTGACACGGCCGCTAAAAAGTAAGCACTACTTAATGCTGCTCTAAAAGCAGAGCCGGGAACACTCTTAAAAGGGAATCCCATTGGCACTAGCATCATAGCTAAAACAATAGCCATTACCGCTAAAGGGATAAAGACAAACGAGGCCCGGGCATTGGAGTGGGTAAAAGGTTGAATTAACGGAGCCTCTTCATCTAAGGTTGTTTTAGGTTTTTGATTGGGTGCTTGCTGTGTACTTGAATCAGGTATTGCGTGTGGTAGTGCCATACACTCTTTTTCTGCCAAGGCCATTGCTCCAAAATCGGCTTTGCGCCACACCAATAAAGGCACAATGGCTATGGCTAAAATGGCATAAAACTGAAACGGTATAGTCTGAATAAAAGCGCCCCATGCTGTTATATCCTGCCCAGCAGAATCAAATTCTTTTTGCATCAATCCCATAATGTAAATCCCCCAACCGATAAAAGGCACTAAGATCGCCACAGGAGAAGCGGTGGAGTCGATAATAAAAGCCAATTTTTGACGAGATATTTTTAACTTATCAAATAAGGGGCGAAATACCGGCCCCACTATTAAAGGTGTACCTAGGTCAGAGTAAAAAATAAAAATGCCCCCGAGCCAAGCGGCCATTTGTGCCCTTGCTCGGGAATTTATCCATTTCATAATATTGGCTGCAAAGGCCGGCCCTCCGCCGGATTTTTCCATAAGGGCTACAAAACCGCCAATAAACACCATAAGTACTATTACGCCAGCGTTGTAACTGTCAGTTATGGTGCCAACTAAGTGGGTTTTCACTAACTCTGACAAGACAGTTAGAGGGTTAAAGCCAATTAGCATCACCACTGCGGTTATCACCCCCGTAAATAACCCAATCACAACATTACGGGTATATAAGGATAAAATTAACGTTAACACTATAGGTAAAATGGAGCTGATGTCTGGTGACGTCAAAATACTGATCCCTTACTTTGGAAGATAAAAATAGTTGTAGCTGTGATTAGGCAAACATAACCACTAACTTTCAGTGAGTCCAAAAGTAGATGTTTGAATTAAGTTACAGTAGTAAGCAAGCAATACACCACTATTAAAGACAAGACGTTACTTAGTTCTATTCAGGTTTCTAGGTGTTAGGTTTGCTGAAGTGTATTGAAATTATTAAGTTCAGTTAGTTGGTTGTAGTGGTAGTTTAACTTTAAGTATCTTTATGCATTGCTTAGATATTTTACATTGAAGCACTTAAATGATGCGACGCCTTTATTTTAAATTCGTAGGCGGCGTTGTCGCATCATGGATGCTAATTGGTAAGACTTATGCTTGCATCTGATTATAACGAGATATGAGTGGGCAGTTCAGAGTGTCTCTTAGGTAAAAATTATAATAAAAATAGGATGTTAACCATGTTTCAGCAAGATATAGAGCGTAGACACTTTTTGCAAGGTATTGGAGTTGGGGCTGTTTCAGCGTCATTATTTGGTTGTGTTCAAACACCGGAAAAGCGCGGCTTTGAACGTCCTTTTTCAAGAAAGCCTCTTGTTGCTCCCAAGATTGATAGAAATAATATTGTGACACAAGTGGTTGGCCATAGACCTTTTCGCGCAGAAGGGTTTGTGGTGCGCAGTGAAGCATTTGGTGAGAAAGTATTAGTGCACAACTATGGACACGGTGGTGGTGGGATCACCCTATCTTGGGGCTCATCGGCTTTGGCTGTAAAGGAGGTAAAAACTCAAGAAAACAAACAAGCGGCTGTTATTGGCGGTGGAGTCATGGGCTTGACGACTGCAAGGTTATTACAAGAAGCGGGATGGAAAGTCACCATATACACCAGGGAAATGGCAAGACATACTACTTCACAAGTGGCTGGAGGTGAGTGGGGACCTTATAGTGTGCATGAACCTAAGGTATCCAGCGACGCCTTTAAACGACAATTGCAATTAGCTGCAAAAATTGCCCATGAAACCTTCGCTAGAATGGTGGGGGATGACTACGGTATTCAGTGGATGGAGTTGTACACAGCAAGTAATACTAAACCTAAGGGGGACTCTCCTTTTAGTCAATATTACCCCTATCGAGAAACCTTTGGGCCAGACCAGCACCCTTTTCCAACTGACTATTGTACGGTTTCTGCAACCATGCTGGTTGAAACTACCACTTTTTTGCGTCGCTTAATTCAAGATGTACGTTTAGCTGGTGGTGAGTTTGTAATCCGTGATTTTAAAGATCAAGACACACTACACACGCTGTCTGAACCAGTGATATTTAACTGCACAGGCTTGGGTTCTAGGTCATTATTTGGAGATCAAGGTATTACACCAGCAAAAGGCCAATTGGTATTATTGCCTCCAGATCCCGCTGTGGATTACTTAACTGTAGGTGGTGGGACAGGCTCCCTTTATATGTTCTCCAGAAATGACTACATGATTTTGGGCGGCACCTTTGGGCTTGACGATTGGTCAACAGAGCCTGACCCTAAAGAGACAGAAAGAATTATCAAGGAAAGCCAACAGTTTTTTGCATGGTTAGAATAGCCATTTCATAGCGAGCGATGCACTTTAAACATTGAAAAGCCGCTGCTGTTTAATACCTGCGGTTTTTTAATAGAGTCTCTTCAAAACTGATTAATGTATAAAAGGTTTTGGGATGGGCAGTGGTATCAAATTAATGCCAACTTTATATTAATGACGACACGTCATGGTTTTTTTTAAATTTTACACGGGTAATATTGCATTTTTATTATTACCCGTATAAAATTGATGTTTGTTTGAACATCTTAAGGTAGTGTAAAAATGGAATACATAGCCATTTACGATAAAACAGCAGTCGCTAAGGGCTCCTTACAGGACATAATTCAGCAGGTAAAAGCGTTTGATAACAACATTGAAGCTATAGTTTTTGAAGTTGAAACATGCCGTAGAATTGATTTTAGTTGGTATGGTGACACCCAAACAGTTTTAGACAATGCCAATGTTGATACGGTTAATAAAAGCAAGCGCGGCAGGCCAAAGCTTGGCGTTAAGGCTAAAGAAGTCACTTTATTGCCTAGGCACTGGGAGTGGTTAGCGAGGCAAAAAGGAGGTGCATCAGCCACCTTGAGACGCTTAGTTGAAGAAGCACAAATTAGCACATCTACTGAAGACCTCATTTGTACTAAACAACAGCAACTAGATAAGTTTATGATGGCGTTCTTAGGTGATGAAGCTGGGTTTGAAGAAGCAAGCCGAGCTTTGTACCGTAATAGTAAAGTTAGTTTTGCTAGCGCCATTGAATCTTGGCCGGCTGAAATCAAAGACTTTGTTTTAACAAAGTTTAATGCTATTGCTGCATTACATAACGGGACTGCTTCACAATGACAAAATCAGTAGAGGAAAACTCTTTTGTAAACGGAGCCTTGCCTTTAGTGTTTTTTAAAACCGCTGCGCCTATCATTTTAATTATGTTGGTGAATGGCTCATTCTCTTTAGTGGATGCTTATTTTCTTGGCGTCTTTGTTGGGCCTGAGGCATTAACGGCCGTTACGTCTATGTTTCCAGCATTTATCATGATGGTTGCCCTGTCTACCTTAGTTTCTAATGGCTTTGCTAGTTTAATGGCAAGGCAGCTTGGAGCAGGTGAGCAATCTCAGTCTGTCGAAACCTTTTCTCAAGCTATAACCTTATCGTTAGTGGTTTGCAGTGTACTTATTACTATGTTCATTTTAGGAGGAAATACGCTTACGGGAGCCGTGAGTAACGGCTCTGAAACCATTGCTAGTATGAGTTATGAGTACATTGCTATTTTGGTGTTTTGCTCCCCTCTGGTATTTATCCTAGGGATCAATGGTGACAGTTTACGCTGCGAAGGTCATGTTTCTTTTATGGCTATCATTTCACTGATTTCAGTGTTGTTAAACGCTGTATTTAACTACTTGTTGATCGTCGAATTTCAATGGGGGGTGGCTGGTTCTGCTTACGGTACCGTTTTAGCCCAAGCCACTGCCTTGGTGGTGATTTACTTATATCGAAAATACCAACCTCATGGCATTAAGCGACAGGTGATACAGTTTTCCATGTTAAGACACCATTGGACTACATTTTTATCGTTAGGAGCACCATCAAGTTTGAATTATGTTGGTCTAGCTCTATCGTCAGGGGCGATCTTGTATAACTTACAAATTTGGGATGCTGCGAACTATGAAACAACGGTTGGCGCTTATGGAATTATCACTCGTTTAATGACTTTTATATTTTTACCTTTATTAGGCTTGAGCATGGCGTTTCAAGCTATTGTGGGTAATAACTATGGCGCGAATGCATTAAGTCGAGTGAATAGCAGTATTAAAATCGCCCTGCTGGTGTCCTTGATATATTGCGTTACCTTACAATTGCTCGGGGTGTTGTTTCACGAAAAATTAGGGGCTTTGTTTGTGACTGACCAACAAGTTGTAGCCGAAGTAGCAAGGATTTTTCCGTGGACTACTTTGGGGTTGTTTCTAATGGGGCCACAAATGATGATTAGTATGTTTTTTCAGGCGATAGGTGATGCCAAACGTGCAGGCATATTAGGGATTACTAAAACCTATGCTTTTTCATTACCTTTGATTTTTGTTCTACCGCTATTTTTTGCTGAGTGGGGCATTTGGTACGCTGCTCCTGTTACTGAGGCTCTAGCATTACTATTAACCACGAGTGTATTAATCTTAAGTCATTCAAACGTTCGTTCTTTCGGATTATTCTTTAAACACTAGTCATATTTTACAGGGCATTAAAAAAGGGGCATTGAAATGAATCAATGCCCCTTTTTATTTATTGCTTACGGTTAAGCTGCATCTGCTTTTTTATTACCAGATTCATTCACTAGGGTAAGGTCTTTGTCTAATAACTCTAGGTCAAATGTAAACTCATCAACGCGAATTGCTACTTTACGTTTTTCATTGTAATCCAGCACTAAGGCTACTTCTTCAGCTGTAAGTTCACCAGCGGCGTGTAATTTACCAACCGCATGTTCGAATGATATAAAAGGAACTACAGGTGTTTTACGAAGCGCCTTTTGTATTTTCTTAAGTTGTGGCATTACAGCATGTTTAGCTTTGAAAGCTTGCTCATTAATGTCGTTGCCATCTCCAGGAATCACTTTAATCAAATGAGTTAACTGGGCTTTAATGGTAGTGTCTTCCATCGCTGCTGCAGATAACTCTCGTTTAAGATCATCTGAAATACCCTTAACAGAAGAGGTGTAAGTGTTTGTTAGCAAACGCATTAGGCCTCTTACTGGTGTATTAGGGAAATTAGCAATAAAGTCGTTTAACGCAGTTTCACCTTTGTTTAAACACCACTGAATGGCGTATTCAAAATAAGGTAGTGCTTCGTTACGGTTTTCAACTCTTTGCTCGTAGAAACGCACCACAGCCATTGCTGCATACATATAGCTCATCACATCACCAAGACGTGCTGACAACATTTCAGCTTTCTTTAAATCGCCACCTAATACTAATAATGACAAATCAGCCATAGGTGCAAGTTTTGCTGCCAATGAGTTCATACGTTTTTCATATTTACTCACTTCTGGCAATGCAGATGATGCACCACGGGTAAATGGTACATAACTTTTTGCTAAGCTACGGAATGCATTTTTAACGCTAAAGCCGATAGTTTTACCTAACACTTTATTGAATTTTGCATCAGCGTTTTTGTCTTCACTGTGGATTAAGTCAACCATGTCTTTAAGGTGTGGGTGACAACGCATGGTACCTTGGCCAAATATCATCAAGCTACGGGTTAATATGTTTGCGCCTTCTACAGTAATGGCGATAGGTAGAGCGACATAACCACCTGCTAGGGTATTTTGGGGTCCACGTTGAATGGCTTTACCCGCTTGAACGTCCATGGCTGAATTAACAACTTCACGGCCAAGTTCTGTCATATGATATTTAGCAATAGCGGTTACAACACCAGGTTTGAGCCCAAGGTTCAAGCCTTCGGTGGTTAAAACTCGCATGGCTTCTAGTACAAAGGTTTTACCGGCAATGTCTGCCATTTCTTCTTGAATACCTTCAAAGCGACCAATTGGCACACCAAATTGTTCACGTACAAAAGAGTATTCAGCGGTAGATTTAAGAGCAGTATGTGCTGATGCAACCCCCATTGCTGGCAAAGAAATACCACGGCCTGCACCCAAACATGCTACTAGCATTTGCCAACCACGACCGATGTTACCTTGGCCACCTATGATAAAGTCCATGGGGATAAATACGTCTTGGCCACGGGTAGTACCATTGTAAAACTTCACGCCCATAGGATCATGGCGATTACCTAACTCAACACCAGGGTGAGATTTAGGAATAAGTGCACAGGTAATGCCTAGCTCTACTTGGTCCCCCAATAAACCTTCAGTATCAAATACTTTAAATGCTAAACCTAATACTGTAGCAATTGGGGCTAGTGTGATGTAACGCTTGTCCCAAGTAATACTCAAGCCTAGTACTTCTTTACCTTCCCACATACCTTTGGTAACAATTGCAGCATCTGGGATACCGCCAGCATCTGAGCCTGCTTCTGGGCTAGTTAATGCAAAACATGGAATATCTTGGCCAACTGCTAACCTAGGTAAGTAATGGTTTTGTTGTTCAGGTGTACCGTAATGCATCAGTAACTCACCCGGGCCTAAAGAGTTAGGCACCATTACGGTAACTGCTAATGCACCGCTTTTAGCTGCTAAAGTGGCAACTATGGTTGAGTTCGCGTATGGCGTGAATTCTAGACCGCCAAATTTTTTGGGAATGATCAACGCGAAAAATTTATTAACAGACAAAAAGTCTAAAATTTCCTGTGGAATATGTTTTTCACTTTGTAGGGCAAAGTCATCCACCATTTCAAGTACTTGCTGAACTGGGCCGTCTAAAAATGCTTGTTCTTCAGTACTTAGCTTAGCTGTAGGAATATTCCGTAAAGCTTGCATGTCAGGTTTACCCTGATAGATAGAGGCTTCTAACCATACATCACCAGCTTCTAACGCTTCTTGCTCGGTAATCGAAATTGGGGGTAATACTTTTTTAAGGCTTGTTCTAATACTCATTTTGTCTCATCCGCTCATCTGACCAGTTGGAGTTATAATACTGATTTCGAGCAAAAGGTCAAAACTCTTTAATATTTTTATTTTTTATAACCTCTTAAAATTTTTAAAGTTAAGCTATATTGACGCAGCTTTGTATAGCGAAGTCTTTGCTGAAACTTCCCATGTTTATGGGTTTTTATGTAGTTAGGATATTTTATTAAAAAGAGTGAAATTAAGGCTATAAGACTTTGATTGTAAAAATATACTAGTATTTGAGGGGGCAATATTCCAAATTATATGACCAAAAGAGAGTGACTAATGATTAATCGATTTTTGTGTTACTTGTTTGCTATTGTATTTTTTAGTCAGGGGGCCATAGCCAATAACGTAATTAAAGCGTGCGGCCATCATGATTATGCGCCTTGGAACGCTTTACATGATGATAGCATTGTAGGGCTTTGCGCTGACATTGCTACGGAATTGTATAGCAGAATAGGTTACAAAGTTGATCATAGCTATGTTGGCCCCTGGAAGCGCTGTCAAATGTTAATAGAGAACGGCGCTGTAGATATGAATATTTGTTCTTTTAAGAACATCAATAGAGCAGAGTATTCAGTATTTATGCCGAGTGCCATAGCAACCAATGAAAACGCATTATTTATAAAAGCTAACTCGACAATTGATTATCAAACACTAGATGACTTAAATGGGTTAATTATTGGAAAAGTTAGAGGTGTCAGTTTAGGTGATCAGGTTGACGACTATTTAAGCCAAAACGCTGTGGTTGCTGTAGTAGAGGATTATTCTAAGTTGTTTAAAATGCTTTTGTTAGGTCGTGTTGAGGCGTTCATATTTAGTCGAGAGTCTGGGAAAGATTATATATCTAAACATAACTTACAATACAAAATCATTGATTTGCCTAAGCCGATTGTAATTGGAAAGTTACATATATCCCTGTCTAAAAAATCTAAACACCTTTCAACAATAAAAGATATTAATAATGTATTTTTAAGCGATGACTATCAAGAATGGCAGGCTGAGTTGTTTAAGAAATACAAATTTAGCCAATTCGATATGCAATAATAGGGTAAATTAAAATTCAACTTATAGTTAAAAACTCTATATTTTAGGTTGTGTTGGTAGGCAAGTTTCGTTCTGTTAATGTGAAGTTATATGCTCAATAAAGCATTGAGCCTATTATTATATTGGTGTTCCTAATTATATAAAAGGTAGCAGCTTAAGTGAAAAATTCTTGGTTAAATATTTCAGTTACTCATCCTAAAATTGTATTGATGTTAGGCATAACTCTAATTGTCGCTTCGGCACTAGGTGCTAAAAACCTATATTTTAGAGGGGATTACAAGGTGTTTTTTGAGGACGACAACCCTCAAAGAATGGCATTTGAACATATGCAGAACACTTTCAGTAAAAATGAAAATGTAAGCATTATTATAGCCCCAAAATCTGGCAACGTATTTACCAAAGAAACTTTAACTCTAATACAAGAAATGACAGAACAGGCTTGGCAAACGCCTATGTCAATTCGAGTGGACTCTCTTACAAACTTTCAACATACCTGGGCTGAAGACGATGACCTTGTGGTTGATGATTTGGTACTTGAGCCCGTTAATATTTCTGAAGATGAAATAAATAGAGTTAAACATATAGCTTTGAATGAGCCTAACTTAGTTGGCCGTATGGTGTCTGAGAAAGGACATGTTTCAATCGTAAATATTATTATTAATTTACCTGACGGGGATCAAACGGAAGAAGTGTTTGTTATTACCGAGTTTGTAAAAGAGATGACAAATACTTTCAAAAACCAGTATCCAAACCATGACTTTTATCACACTGGTATGGTGATAATGAACAACGCATTTGCTGACTCTGCCAAACAAGATGCGTCAACACTTATCCCCCTTATGTTTTTGGCTATTTTGGTTATTATGTGGCTGTTGTTGCGTACTTTCGTTGGAACTGTAGCGACACTATTCGTGATAATCGCGAGTATTCTATCTACTATGGGGTTAGCGGGGTGGTTTGGTTTTTTTCTAAGCACTGCCAGCGTAAATGTACCTACTATAGTGATGACGTTAGCAGTGGCAGACTGTATTCATGTAATATCCAGTATGATGTTCTCAATGAGTCAAGGAAAAGATAAAAGAGAAGCGCTTTTATATAGTATTCACTTAAACAAAAAGCCAATCTTAATTACCAGTTTAACTACGGCTATTGGATTTCTTACGTTAAACTTTTCAGAAGTACCTATTTTAGCTGATTTAGGTAACCTTACTGCCATAGGTGTGGTGTTTGCGTGTGTTTTCTCCCTGAGTATTTTACCCGCCATGATAGTGTTATTACCCTTAAATAAGGTCAAAGCACAGAATAGACATATAGGAGCCACAGAAAAATTTGGGGAGTGGGTTATAAGCCACCATAATAAATTATTGCCAATTAGTTTGGTGGTGACTTTGCTGGCGATCGGATTTTCATTTAAGAATCATTTAAACGATATTGCTACTGATTATTTTGATGATACTACTGAATTTAGGCAGTCCACTAATTTCCAAGAGCAAAACCTTAGCGGTATGACTAGTATTGATTTTGCTATCAACTCAAATATTGATTCGGGGATCAATATTCCTGAGGTTCTTATTATTGTAGAGCAGTTTAGTGAGTGGTTGCGGGCTCAACCGGAAGTGGACCATGTTTCCACAATTGCCGACACTTACAAGCGCTTGAATAAAAATATGAACAAGGATGACATGGCATTTTATAAGCTACCCGATGACCGGGAGTTGGCGGCTCAATATTTATTGATGTATGAGTTTTCATTACCTTATGGACTAGATTTAACCAATCAACTCGATTTAAATAAATCTGCTACTCGAATTATGACCGTAGTAAAAAACCTAGGTAGTAAAGAATTGACAGGCCTAGAGTCCCGAGCCAGAACTTGGTTTGATGATAATGTTGATGACTATAGTTTAATTGTGGCCAGCCCTAATCTGATGTTCGCACATATTGGAGAAGCTAATATGGAAAGTATGTTGAAGGGATCCGTTGTTGCTTTAATCTTGATTTCAATTTTACTGGTGTTTGCTTTGAGATCATGGCGAATGGGCATAATCAGTTTGTTACCTAACTTATTACCGGCTTGTATAGGGTTTGGAATTTGGGGGCTTTATTCCGCTGAAGTTAATTTAGGGCTATCGATAGTACTAAGTATGACGTTAGGGATTATTGTAGATGATACGGTGCATTTTTTGACTAAGTATGGCCATGCAAGAGGGCTTGGTCAAAATGCCAAGAGCAGTGTGCGTTTTGCTTTTGCAAGTGTAGGGAAAGCATTGTGGGTGACAACTTTAGTTTTAGCTGCAGGGTTTTCAGTTTTAACCCTGTCTCCTTTCGCAGTTAACTCTGAAATGGGTTTACTAACGAGTATCATTATTGTGGTCGCCTTAGTTGTAGACTTCTTATTTTTACCTGCATTCTTAATTGCGTTTGATCGCAAAAAAAATGAGAATGCCCCCGTTTTATCTTAATCAGGAATATTCCATGACTAACCTTAAATCTAGGTGTTGCCAATTATTAATGGTTCTATCTTTAGTACTTTTACTAGACTTCAACGTTTATGCTCAAACTGCTGAAGAAAAAGGGCTCGAAATTGCCAAAGAGCGTAAAGCTAGAGACGTAGGTTGGGGTGACAGTTCCGCAGATGTCAGTATGATTTTAAGGAATGCTCAAGGACAAGAAGTTGAGCGTAAAATGCGTATTAAGTCTTTGGAGGTTATAGGTGATGGTGATAAAGGATTAACAATTTTTGATCAGCCATTGGACGTAAAGGGGGCTGCATTTCTAAGTTTTTCACATACCAATGAACCAGATGACCAATGGATATATTTACCAAAACGTAAACGGGTAACGCGAATTCGTTCGAAAAACAAGTCGGGCCCCTTTATGGGCAGTGAGTTTGCTTATGAAGACATGAGCTCTTTCGAAATTGAAAAGTTTGCGTTTAAATTTTTAAGAGAAGAACGTTTTGATGGTCAAGCTTGTTTTGTAGTAGAGCAAATCCCTT
Source organism: Paraglaciecola marina (assembly GCF_004360155.1). Taxonomy (GTDB): domain Bacteria; phylum Pseudomonadota; class Gammaproteobacteria; order Enterobacterales; family Alteromonadaceae; genus Paraglaciecola; species Paraglaciecola marina. The sequence goes on from NZ_ML178723.1 coordinate 22,704, forward strand.
TGGATAAAAACTCAGGTTATACCAAACAAGTGGTTTGGCTCGATAAAAAGCATTACCGAGTTTTGAAAATTGAATCCTATGATCGTAAAAAGAGCCTATTAAAGGAGCTAGTGATGGAAGAGTATGAGTTATATTTAAACAAATACTGGCGGCCTTTGAGAATGGAAATGTTTAATGAGCAAAATGGAAAAAGTACCGAGTTAGTGACACATAATCTCGAGTTTGGTGTGGGACTGGGTAAGGGTGACTTTGACGAAGCTAGACTTAAAAATGTTAAGTAAAAATCAAAATTTTGAATTAAAGGTCGAAAATTGAAACTGCTCGGTGCATTTTTTATTGCAATTTACCCTATGATTACGCTTGCTGATATTGAGTACCATGGTGATGCAGGGGTAGAGCAACGCTATTTTTTTGAAGATGCAGCTTACCCACAACAACAAAGAAGTAATTTATCTGGATACTTTTCTCCTGAGTTGTACACATCATTCAATAATGGTGATGACAGTATAGTATTGAAAGGGTTTTTACGTGTTGATCAGCAAGACTCAGAAAGAACTCATGTGGATATTCGCGAGTTAAAATGGACTCATGCGGGTGCAGACTGGGAATTTCAAGCTGGTATAGGAAAAGTATTCTGGGGACAAACCGAATCTTTACATTTAGTTGATATCATTAATCAAACCGATGCTGTTGAAGCGATTGATGGCGAAGACAAGCTTGGTCAACCTATGGCTACTTTTTCTCTATTTAAGGATTGGGGAAACACCACAGTTTACTTGTTACCTTACTTTAGAGAACGCACATTTTCAGGACTTGATGGTCACTTTCGTGCCCCTTTACCAGTAAATACGGATAACTCGCTTTATGAGTCCGATGATGAAGAGCAACATCTCGATTGGGCTGCACGCTGGGAATACTCTTTGGAAAATTGGGATTTAGGTTTGTCTTATTTTGATGGCACCTCTAGAGAGCCTCTTTTTTTGTTAGATACCAATGAGTCCTCTGAGTCGAGCATTCAGCCTTATTATCCTTTATTGCAGCAAGTTGGTTTAGATGCGTTGACTTTAGTGGGAGACTGGACGCTTAAATTTGAAGGTGTTCATCGTAAAATTCTCGATCAAAGTACCAGTGCTTTTGTGGGGGGATTTGAGTATTCCTTTGTTCAAGTGTTTGATAGCTTTATTGACGTAAACTGGCTAATGGAATATCAATACGACGAACGTGATACCGAGACCCAAGCACAAAATGATTTGATGTTAGGAAGTCGTATTGTGTTTAATGATATTGATGGCACAGAAATTTTAATCGGTGCGGTTCAGGATTTAGATTATCCAAATGTTAGGTCCGGTTTTATTGAGGCTTCTAGTAGAATCAATGACAATTGGAAATGGCGTGTAGATGGGTGGTTTTTCTCCAGTGATGAACCCTCTGAACCAACCTATTTAATTCGCCGTGACGATTACCTGCAACTTAGTTTGGAATATTATTTTTAAGTCTCGCTATTGCTAGTCGTCTACCCAACGGTTCTTTATTTCTAAAATAGCTGGTAGTTTTTGTTCAAATAGGTCTACTAATTCGGGATCAAAGTGTTTGTGCTTTTGCTCTCTAATAAAGTTCATGGCTTCTTCTATTGGAATTTCTTTCTTCACCGACTAACCCCTTAGGCTTGTTGTGCCACCTGAAAAGCCATAAATGCAGAGAGCTCAGCAATGACTAATGATAATGTCACCCAACCTAGGTGAAATTCACCTACAAGGAATAAAATAGTCGATTGGTAGTCAAATACATTTAATATCTAGTTCATTATTAAGTCTTACAAAGATGCTCTGCGTGGAAAGACAGGTGTTCTTCAATGAAGCTAGCAATAAAAAAGTAACTGTGATCATAGCCAGGGTGATAGCGAAACTCTGCTTTATAATTTATATCTTTGGCAACTTGTTCTAATGGGCTTGTAAGCTTTTGGGTATGAAAAAAATTGTCATCTAGCCCTTGGTCAATCAGCATAGGGATATGTAAAAAGCTACCTTGTTGGCGCATCAATGCACAGCTGTCGTAAGCCTCCCAATCTTTGGTGTTTGCCCCTAAATAGTGTTTAAACGCTTTTTGTCCCCATTGGCAATCACTTGGGTTAACAATAGGAGCAAAAGCCGAGACTGAACAATATTGTTTCATATTAGACAAAGCGACGATTAAAGCACCATGTCCTCCCATTGAGTGCCCTGCAATTGCTGCTTTGGGTTTGACCTTAAACTCTTTTTGAATAAGGCTTGGCAGCTCATCAACTATATAGTCATACATTTGATAATTATCTTGCCAAGGTTGCTCTGTAGCATTCACATAAAAACCTGCTCCTAACCCAAGATCATAAGCGCCATCTGCTGCATCAGGGACTGCATCCCCTCTAGGACTGGTATCTGGCATCACTAACATTATTCCTAATTTAGCTGCTGCTCTTTGTGCCCCGGCTTTGGTGGCAAAGTTTTCATCGGTGCACGTTAATCCGCTTAACCAATACAACACTGGTAATCTTTGATTCGTGTCTTTAACTGGAGGAATAAATACACTAAATTTCATTTCGCAATTTAGTACCCTAGAACGATGGCTATAACGCTTTTGCGTGCCACCAAAACACTTATTGGCACTCAACTCAGCAAGTTCTGTTGCAATAGTCATTAAAAATGCACCACGCTACGAATTGATTTGCCTTCATGCATAAGATCAAAGGCAGAGTTGATATCTTCTAGAGCCATGGTATGGGTTATAAAGGTATCTAATTCAAACTCTCCATCCATGTAGCGTTGTACATAATCAGGAAGTTGACTACGGCCTTTTACCCCACCAAATGCAGTACCACGCCAAACACGACCGGTAACTAGTTGGAATGGGCGGGTTGATATTTCTTGGCCTGCACCTGCGACTCCAATAATCACAGATTCGCCCCAGCCTTTGTGACAGCATTCAAGTGCTGAGCGCATTACATCTACATTTCCGATACACTCAAACGAGTAATCCACCCCGCCTTCGGTCATATCGACGATAATTTCTTGAATAGACTTATCATAATCTTTAGGGTTAACAACATCCGTTGCTCCTAACTTTTTCGCAATATCAAATTTGTCTTCGTTGACATCAATAGCAATAATACGGCCTGCTTTCGCCATTTTCGCCCCAATCAATACCGACAAGCCAATTCCGCCTAGTCCAAAAACTGCAACAGTATCGCCTTCTTTAACTTTAGCTGCATTGGTGACAGCTCCCATTCCAGTGGTAACCCCACAACCTAGTAAGCATACCTTTTCTAATGGTGCTTCTTTAGGGATTTTAGCGAGAGCTATTTCAGGAACAACAGTATGTTCAGCAAAAGTCGAGGTTCCCATGTAGTGATAAATAGGTTCGCCGTTAATGGAAAATCGGCTCGTTCCATCCGGCATGACACCATTACCTTGAGTACTACGAATCGCTTGGCAAAGGTTAGTCTTACCTGATAAACAGAATTTACATTTACCACACTCTGGTGTGTATAAAGGAATAACGTGGTCGCCAACCTCAACTAAGGTCACTCCCTCACCAATGGCTTGGACTATGCCTGCACCCTCGTGGCCTAATATGGCAGGAAATAAACCTTCAGGATCATCACCAGACAAGGTATAAGCGTCGGTGTGACACACACCTGTGGCAATAATTTTTACTAAAACTTCGCCTTTTTTAGGCGGTGCTAAATCTACTTCTTCAATGGTTAAAGGTTGATTAGCAGCCCAAGCGACTGCAGCACGTGTTTTTATACTTTGCATTGATTTTCCAATATTTATTTAAGTCGTATTAGTCGTGTTAAAAACAATAACCTAGCAGGCGAATATTGTCGGCCTTCCAAACTACATTACTAATTTCGTAACCTTTTAAGCATAGCTGTTCTTTTTCTAGTTTTAATTTTAAGGCGTTAGCGGCTCTATCTTCTAGATCCAGTTTAGTTTGATTATTAGCCTGAATATCTAACCTTTGATTGTCTGACCGAGAGTTAAAACTATCTTGTCTGGGCCTATCTATCTCTTGTCTTCCCTTACGCAATAAAGACTCTTGGGAGGTATTTTCCCAAGATATTCCGTATACGAATTCTGTTTGCCCATTCTCACTAATTCGGGTTTCAAACTTTTCTTCGGTCATAATAGGTGGTGCTGACCCGCTAACACACGCAATGCACCCAAAAAGCACCAGAATCATTATACAAACCTTATTCATTAAACTTAACAACCCCTGCTTATTATCTTTATTATGTTATTAATTTAGATACTAAACATTGACAGCAAACTAAGCAATTTGTGATTTGGTATTTAGCTGTATTTAACTATACCTATTTAGCTGAAAGTATAAGTTTGCTGTAGCTTAAGCATAATTGTTGCAACTTATGAAAATGTAGTATGGTATTAATAATAGATTTTAAATTGGACTAAAGCGTGATAATGAAAAGGCTTTTGCTACTGTTATTAGGCTGTGTGGCTTGTTGGCAAGGAATAGCTGCAGATAGGCTATACAGTGTATTTTCTTTAGGTATAACTAATTTAGAAGTCGCAGATAATAGCAACCAAAATCTAAGCTATAAACTTGGGTTAGGGTATCAGTTTCATCCTAAGTGGTATGTGGAAGCAGGATATCAACAGTTGGGTTATGATGAGCTTTTTGTTGGCACATTACCTACAGCGAATGAGGTTGTAAATGAAAAAAAACTTATCCAAGGTGATGCCTTATTTTTAGCTGTTTTAGGGAAGGCCTCTAACAGGTACGGAGAGTTATTTTATCGTTTAGGTCTGTTAAAAACAGATGTCAGAGGCCAGGGCTTACAAGCTGGGATACAAGAATGCCAATTAGGTCAAGGCACGACTATAGAGATTGATAATTACGGTACTGCAACCTTGTGTGATTATGACGAGGGGGGCGTAGCTGCAGTTATTGGCTTAGGGTTTGATTATTTTGTTGGAGCCAGAACCCTAGTTCGTACTGAAATTGAATATATTAAAGGGCAGGATGACCTAGAGGCAGCTTCATTGTTTGTTGGCTTACGATATAACTTTTAATTAATCAAATTGGTACCAATGTAAGGCATTATTATAAATGATGTTGGTAGGGCAAAGTTCGCAGCCTTCCAATAGCAGTTTGTAGTTGCCCCATAACTCTTTATAAGAGTGACTAAAAGTACATAGAGGGAAGTTACTTGCTAACATCACTCTTTGCTCACCGAATACTGCTAAGCAATCTTTTAATAGATTTGAAGCCTGTTCAAGCTTCCACCGTCTATCTGACATTTCCCATCCTGATAGCTTAATAGCGACGTTATCATACTGTGATAATTTTATGAGGTTAGCGTTCCAGCTTCGCTGCGCGGTTGGTGTAAAATTATCAAGGGGCCAGCCACCATGGTTTATGATGACTTTTAACAAAGGGAGTTTTTTAACTATTGTAATCAACTGCCCTACGCCTGAGTCATCAGCTAAAGAGAGTTGTGCGTCAAAACTTAGGTTTTGCTGCTGTAACAGAGCAAGGTGTTTGTAGGTCATATTAGAGCTTAAAACTTTATAAGCATCGTCATCTAAAATATAACGTATTCCCACCACAGAGGCTCGTTGTTTTAATTGTTGAATGTGTGTATTGAAAGTCTCAGTACATAGGTCTGCATATGCCACACTCTTAAATGGTAAGGTACAATTTTGTTCTAGCCAGTCAATTTCACGCCAAGGTTGTTGGTTATCAAACCCTGCTTCAATATGCACAAAACCAGCTAGCTCTTGGGCCTCGCCGAGGTGCAAGTTTGTTTCATTGAAATCACGGTTAATGTTTGTTTTGTCTGGCCATAGGGGCGCATTGTATGGTTTTAGCCAATCATATTTACCTTTATTTAAATCAAATAAATGTATGTGGGGATCAATGATCTTCAGCGGGGCTTTATTCATAATACATGCTGTTATTGGGCGGTATAGCCACCATCGATGGACTGTAGGCTTCCAGTAATAAATGCTGCATCATTTGTAGCTAAAAAATAGGTTAATGCTGCTACTTCGTGAGCTTTACCCAACCTTCCAAGAGGTTGTAATCTGGCTTCTTCTTTGTGAACGTTTTTAATATCCGCCCCTGACTTGTCTACATAGTTTTGAATGGCTGTATGGTACAAGGGAGTTTCAATGGTGCCGGGGCATATTGCATTGGCTCTGATATTAAATTTTGCATAATCCAAGGCTGTAGTTTTTGCCATTGATGCTAAGGCTGTTTTACTTAGGTTGTAAGCAAAAGAGTTGGGTTTTGCGACTATTGCCTGATCCGATGCCATATACAAAATAACCCCAGACAGCTGTTGTTTCATTATTGGTAAAACAGCTTTAGTTGCGGCGATTGCGCCTTTTACATTGAGTGAAAATACGCGCTCAAAATCTTCATCTGTAGTTTGTTCTATATTGCCCGAGTAATGAATGCCCGCATTGGATATTAGTGCATCTACTCTTTTATGTTGATTAATGATACTTTGAAAATTTGATGTTATGTCAACAGCGTTAGACATATCGCATTCAATCCACTCTATGTCTGTTGATTGCTTTGGGTTGCTCTTGATATCGAGATTCACAACATGATAGTTGTACTCTAAAAATTTTTGGCACACCGCATCACCAATACCAAAACTACCACCAGTCACTATGCATATTTTTTTATGTGTTTGGGTTTTCATATAGGGTTTAGGTATCTCATTAAACGAATTCATTGGAGCAGGTGCAGTAAGTGTAAAGATGTGTTTTAAGCATTACAACGGTTTAGGTATCTTGTAGAATAAATAATAGCTGTCACTTTTAATTCTGTTAAGAAAAGCGAGACCTTTTTGCTGTTTTTAGTTCCACGTGTTGTTACCTATGTTTGTGTCCTTTTATATATCTCTATTGCCCCTTTCAGTGCATTAGCTGCTGTTGAAATTCAGGGTGTAAAAAACTCTACCATTAATGAGAATATTCAAGCACATATTGGGTACCTAGATACTCCCACAAGTATTTATCAGTACTCCCAATACAAACAACAACTCGTTGAAAAAGTGAATATTGCTACCCAAGTTTATGGTTATTACCACGTTCAAGTTCAAGTGATTGCGCCCCCACAAGGTGCCCCTAAAAAAGACTGGAGTCTTAAAGTTGATCTAGGGCAGGTAACTAAGCTTAGAGAGGTTGTCATTATTATTGATGGTGAAGGAGCTCAAGACTCAGAGATCATGCAGTGGAAAACTTCGGTAAAGTTAAAACAAGGTAGCCCCCTTGAACATGCTCTTTACGACAGTACAAAGTCACAATTACAAAGCTTAATGCTATCCCGTGGATATTTCGATTCTGAATACAAGCAAAGTACTATCAAAGTGTATGAGTCTTTAAATGTGGCCGATATCACCTTGCATATGAATACAGGAATTCGCTACAAATTTGGTGAATTACAATTTGGTCAAGATGCAAGAGCTAAAGAGTTAGTGACAGAGTTATTACCTTTCAAAACAGGTGACTTTTATGTGGCTAGCCAATTAGGCTTACTCAACCGTAGAGTTAAACAAACCCAGTATTTTACTAACGCAATTGTTAGGCCTTTATTGTCAAAAGCAAAAGACTTTGTTATTCCAATTGAAGTCATCTTAACCCACAAACCAAGGGATAATTTTGATGTGGGGGCGGGTGTTTCATCTGATGTTGGTCCACGATTTACCGGTAAATGGCAGCGCCCTTGGGCAAACAGTAGTGGCCATTCAGTCGGAGGCCAAGTTTATCTATCGGAGCCAGAGCAGTATATTTCCTTAAACTATAAAGTGCCTTTAGAAGACGCCATTCAAAATTATTTAAGTTATCAGGTGGGGTACCAAGCTGAGGATGACAACGATACAGATAGTGAAAAGTGGTCAATATCTGCTACTAGGCATTGGACTGTGGTTGGCTCAGATTGGCAGCGTTCAGCATTCCTAAAGCTTGAACAAGAAACCTTTACTCAAGGTTTAGAAGAAGAGCAAACTACGCGTTTGTTAATACCTGGTATGACAATAAGTCGGTTACGAAGCCGAGGTGGTCTTGATATTAATTGGGGGGACAAACAAACCATTACAGTTGAAGTGGCATCTGACTCTGTGTTATCAGATATCAATCTAGTTCGAATATTAGCGAAAACTAAATGGGTTAGAAGCTTAGGTCAACATCGCTTTCAATGGAGAATTGAAGTGGGTGGCATTGTCACTAACGACTTCGACCAAGTGCCTTCTAGTTTGCGATTTTTTACTGGGGGAGACCAAAGCGTTAGAGGGTTTGACTATAACACTTTGTCACCATTTGAATTGGACGATGACGGAGAAGAAGAGCTAATAGGGGGACAGTTCTTAGCTGTGGCAAGCTTTGAATATTCATACCCTGTGTCTGATAGTTGGCGAGCAGCTGTGTTTATTGATGGGGGCAACGCGACTGATAACCCTATAGAAGATTATGCATTAGGAGCGGGGATTGGGGCTATCTGGAATTCACCCATTGGGCCAGTGCGCTTCTATTTGGCTAAAGGGAAAAGCGACTTTGGTTTTACTCGTTATTTCCACCTTTCTATGGGGCCATCGTTATGAGTGATAAAGCTAAGGATACTCAAGCTACCCATCACGCCTTAACTAAAAGAAAACTAGTAAAGCTATTTTATCGTACCATTTTGGCATTTTTGATCGTGTTGGTGCTGGTGGTTGGTTTTATATTTACTCCCTACGGCGCCAAAGTTTTACTTAATACCGCAGATAGCATGTTAGAGCCATTAGATATCGAATATGGCAGTGGTGGGCTAAGTTCAGAGCTATATTTAACACGCCTTGAATGGCGTGATGCTGTGACTCAAGCTGTTCTTAACGACCTAACCGTATCTATTAGTTTTGAATGCATATGGCAGCTAGCAGTGTGCGTAGACTCACTTAGTACCTCAAAAGTAGCTGTAAATATTGCTCCAGCTAGCACCCCAGACTCTACAGATGTCACTACATCAGTTATCACCTTGCCTATTCCAGTGTCTGTTAAAAATATTGATGTAAGCAACCTTTCAGTAAGCCTAGAAAATGCCTTAAATTTAACTTGGCAGCAGCTAAACGGGGAGTTGAGTTTTTATAAGGAATTACAAGTACCCAAAATGCAGCTGCAAAATTTGATTGTGACCACTTATGCCAATGAAACTGCACAACCTACAACAAGCTTTGAGTGGTCTAGGTGGCAATATGAGCCGCTACAACCACTTCCCATAATTTTGCCAATACACTTTAATGTTCTAGATTTTACAATGTTAGATACTGAGCTAAATATTGCTGATCAGGAGTCAATTACATTAAAAAAAGTTAATGTACAGGCTGCGGGAAATAGTAACAATTTTGAGTTAAGTGAGCTTTATGTTGAACATCAGCTAGGCCATATCAATGTAAAAGGCAATATACAGTTAGATGGTGAACTCACTCACGAGTTAACCTTAGATGGGCAAGGCTTGTGGCCAGAAAACAACCCTATAACGGTTGCTATTGCCTCTAATGGCAGTATTCAAAAGGTGACGACAACATTAAATGTGGTCAGTGGTGATAACGCCTATAATTCGCAAACTGCAGTAACAGCTTTATCGGCAGAGGTTTCAGCTCAGTTATCTAGAGCCGGTTTACCTTTGAATGCATCGCTAAGTTGGAATAACCTAGGTTGGCCATTAACTGAACCTAACTTCAATTCAGAAGCTGGAGATTTAAAGCTGAGTGGCAGTTTAGATGAATTAAAATTGATTTTAACTACAGGCGTGAGTGGAGAAGATATTCCTAATGCCCAGTTACATATCCTTGCTTTAGCTAAAGTAAATTCAAAACAGAAATCACTTAGCCTAGATAAATTATTAATCAAAACCTTAGAGGGTGAGGTTAATACTAAAGGCTCTTTAGATTTTGCAAAAACCTTAACATGGCAAGGTAGCACCCAAGTTCAAAATATAAAGCCAGGTGTCTTTTGGCCAGATATACAGGCGGAGATAAACGGTACCATTCCGACTAAATTCAATAATAGTAATGGCTCATGGGAGTTTGATTCAGAGGCCTTAGATATTGACGGGCTATGGCAAAACTATCCATTATCTATCACCGGTGCTGCATCGTTTGTTGAAAATGGTAAATTGAAAATTCGTGATCTACTTATAAAAAATGCAGAAAACCAGTTATTTGTAACAGGTACAGTGCAACAGCAGCAAGAATTGATAGATTTAAATATTAAGTTAGACGCGCCTGAAGTAGCTGATTCATTTCCACAAGCAAGCGGGGCCATTTCATTGGTTGCCAGCGTTAAAGGTGCGCTATTTGAGCCTGAGGTAAATTATGAATTGTCTGCGGAGCAGCTTAGGTTCTCGGGTATTACAGTGGCGGATGCAACTGGCGCTGGGCAACTTAAATGGGATGATCATAAACCATTAGAAATGGCGTTAACGTTGTCAGGTATACAAGGAATTAATAACCAAGTAGATACTGCAACATTAAGTTTAAAGGGTGATGCCCAAAACCATAACCTTGAGTTAACCACTACGGGTGAAACCACTAGTATAAATGTACAAATTGAAGGCCAGCTAAATGAAACTAGTTGGCAGGGCAGGTGGTTAAAGGGCAAGCTAACTTCGTCCTATGCAAATTTAAATTTAGTCGATGAATTTGAGATACAAACTGACTGGGGTAAACAGGCATACTCAATTGGCAGCCACTGTTGGCGTCAGCAAGAAAGTGAACTGTGTATTACAAAAGCACAGTTTCAGAAAAAAGAGGTGTCTTGGGATTTAGCCATTAAGGAATTTAATTTACTACCTGTAGTACGCAGGTTTATGCCAACCTTGCCTGCATTGCAAACCAATAGTCGCTTGTCATTGGAGTCTTCAGGAACATGGGATATTCAGTCTTTACCTATCGCCACTGTCAATGTGGTGCTGAGCCCTGCTAAGTGGACCTTTACAGCTCAGGATAATTTCCAAATAGATATTCAAGATTTGTCTTTGAGTGCCAGTACGAATGCTGACGATATTCAAGTTGATTTGAACTTTAGTGGCCCAAAAATTGGGCAGCTCACTAGCAGTATTCAAGCTCAACCCGCTTCTTTAGATGGGATACTTGGTTCGCCGATAAAAGGTGAATTGCTTATCTCCGAGTTTAACTTATCGCCTTTTCTGGCACTAGCACCTCAGTTAGACGTTTTACAAGGTGTGATTAAAGGACAATCTGAGGTTTTGGGTACAGTGTCTAGCCCTCTATTACAAGGGGAGTTAGCATTGGTAAATGGTGAGCTTAAAGGCGAGTCATTACCTGTTTGGTTAAGTGATATTCAACAAAAAATTGTTTTAAATGGAAACCATGCTGATTTTAGTGGCAGCTATAGACTAGGAAAAGGACCGGGGGAGTTAAAAGGTCAAATCGCGTGGGTGCCCTCATTGAGTGGCAACCTAAATATTAGTGGTAATGCCCTTGAATTTGATTATCAAAATATCGTAAAAGCTAGTATTAACCCAGACATAACCGTTGAGTTTGCTGCGGATAACGTGGCTGTTAAAGGTGAAATTAGTATACCTTATGCACGAGTTAAAGTTAGGGATTTACCCCAAGGCGCGGTGTCCTTATCTGATGATGTAATCTTGGTAGAGCAAGAAGCGCAGAAGCAGCAAAGTGCACAAAAGTTGACACTTGATCTGCTTATTAAAGTAGATCCTTTAAAAGCCGATGAAGTGAAGCTTGACGCTTTTGGGTTAACCACAGATTTACAAGGGCAACTTCGATTACGAAATAAAAAAGCAGATCTGTTGGCAAGTGGCGAAATTCAGCTTGTAAACGGTAAATATAAAGCTTACGGACAGAACCTCGTCATAAGAGAAGGGGATATTTTGTTTAATAGCACCCTAGATAAGCCCTATTTAAATATTGAAGCGATACGAGATCCTGATTTAACCGAAGATGACGTGGTGGCTGGGTTACGAGTTGAAGGAGGAGTGGAAAGCCCTACTGTAACTGTCTTTTCTGAACCGGAAATGGAGCAGCAACAAAGTTTGTCATATATATTAACGGGGCGAGGTTTAGGTGACTCAAGTGATGACAGTCAAGACACTATATTAACCAATGCCTTGCTATCTTTGGGGCTAGGCCAAAGTGAAAACTTAGTAAGCAAAGCGGGGAACAAGTTAGGCTTTCAAGACGTTTCATTGGATACATCAGGGCAGGGGGATGACACACAGCTATCTCTTACAGGCACCATATCACCGGGTGTGCAATTGCGTTATGGCGTAGGTGTGTTTGATTCTGAGTCTGAAGTGGCAATTCGTTATGAGTTACTTCCTAAGCTCTATTTAGAAGCGGTTAGTGGCCTGGAAAGTACTCTAGATATATATTACCAGTTCAGTCTAGGTAATAATGACAACATGAATTTAAATGAGGATTAAATTTAAAGTGGCAAAGTTAATTATTATAAAAGGGATTGTATAGATGTTTGCATCGCTTGGTTTTGCCGTTGAAGTTACCTTACCTATTAGCTTAATAATTATCTTGGGAGTCTTTCTAAAGCGTATTCGTTGGATTACCGAGGAGTTTGTTGAAACTGGCTCTAAGCTGGTTTTTAACTTGACGTTACCTTGTCTACTGTTTGTTAATATTGCCAATATTAATTTGTCTCAAGAATTTCCAACGTCTCTAATTGGCTTCGGTGCTGTGGTGATGACGATAACGTTTTTATTGTATCATTTTCTTGGGTATTACATTGCAAACAAAGAGGCAAGAGGGGCCTTCGTACAAGGGGCGTGCCGGGGCAATATGGCAATTATTGGTTTGGCATTAGCGGTAAACGCCTTTGGCGATTCGGCATTAGCACTGGCTTCTATCTATTTGGCGGTACTTGTGGTGCCACTCAATGTTTTTTCAATTTTGACTCTCTATTATCACCAAGCTGAGACTCCGTCGGTAAAAGCGGTAGCAAAGAGTGTACTGACTAACCCATTGGCGATTGCCATTGGACTTGCACTGGTTGTAGCTTTGTTATCGATTCAGTTACCTAAATTAATCACTGACACCGGTCAATACTTAGCCCGTATGACCTTACCATTAGCATTATTGTGTGTGGGGGCTTCTATTCGCTTACAAGAGTTTCGTGCCTCGAGTTTATTGTATTGGGCTATTGCCAGTAAAATTGCATTTTTACCTTTGGTGGCGACTGTTGCTGGATATACGTTTGGTTTGCGAGGAACTGAGTTAGGCGTACTTTACATGATGACTTCGGCACCGACTGCCGCTGCGGCTTACCCTATGGTGCGTAGTATTGGCGGCGATTATCATCTTACTGCCGCCATTATTGCAGGTAGCACATTATTTTCTCTAATTAGCTCAACAATAGGTTTATTTTTACTACGTCACTTTCAATGGGTGTAACAAAACCAGGTAAAGAAAAGTTATTCGAATAACTTCTCTTTACCACTTTGTAGTGTTCGCGTTGCTAATTGTACTTCTTTTAAAAACATTAATAGTGCGAAAATAAGTAGAAAAAGCGCTAAAACAAATAACGACAAAATCAACTCACTCAGGTCAATTAACCAAAAATCTCCTAAAAATAAACATGTCACCATAGAACATACGAATAGCGCAGAGGCGGTACATAATCCGATAGAACGATTGATAATGGTTATGCGCCTCCATAGGTTTGCTAACTCTTTCTCTGATTGTCTAAGAAAGTCTGGATTTTTAATTGTGTTTACACGACGCTCCATAATACGAGCTCTATCGACTATTCGTCCCAGTCGACCTGACATTACGTTTAGAAAGCCAGCTATGCCGGTCAACATGAATACAGGTGCCACAGCGAGTTGAATTATTTCTGCAATGTCGGGAACGTTAGTTTCCATCTGCGTACCTTAAGTTGTCCAATATTTATGAGACCACCATTCTATAACAATAAAAACCACATCTAAAATTTTACCCATGTAAATTATTACATTTTGGGAAACAAAGTTAGTAAACCATCGGCAATTATGTCTCGCCAAGAAAAGTAATCATGTCCTGCAGAGTATTCCTTATGGTAGGTGGTATAACCTTTTGCTAATAGAACGTCTCGTAAATGGCGGTTAGTTTCTAAGATACCGTCGCCAACATACCTAGAGTTCTCAAATAGACCTGCGCTTAGAAAAAATCGAATGGGTTTTTGAGGCATAGTAATAAAGCGATTAGCAATATAGTGCTGACTGGTGATTCTTTGCTCTTGGGGCGCCCACCAAAATGATCCTGACATTGAGATCACATTGCCAAAAATGTGTGGGTGCCTAAGTGCTATAGAAGTCGCTGCTAATCCACCATAACTAGAGCCTGCAATAATAGTTCTGGTATTAGGGATACTAATGTTCAGTTTTTTATTAATTTGAGGGGCTAGCTCATTAGCTAATACATCTGCGAATAGATTGTTTGCTGGTAATTCATTAGCTCGCGCTGCTGCGTCAGGGTTACTTATGAAAACCGCAATCACAGGTGGAATTTTCTTTTGGGCTATTAGCTGGTCTAGTATTTTAGGAAGTTTAACTAGTTCTAAATACTTTTGAGCATCGAATATATACAGTAATAGGGGATTAGGGCTTGTAATTACTGGAGTATACACAGTTATATCTCTGGTATTTGCTAAGGTGTTACTGCTAAAAGAGAAGGTAGATAAGGTTCCTTTTTCATCTGTTTCTATTGGTAATATGCTAGGTTCTTTAGTGGGGGGGGACAGCTTGATTGTTGAGTAATTGGAGTATTTATCCACTCTAGGGTCTGGCCAAGGAAAATGATTATAAGGATCTTGCTGAGCCACTGCTTTGATTGCTACCCGTCTCGCAAAGCCAGAAAAGGGGGGATAAGGTACGTTAGGTGCAATTTGATAAGATAGCTGTGTGTCTGCTGGTACCACAAAACTTCTATACCAAGTATCAGATTGTCCAAGTTGCTTCAGAGGTTCATGATCATTTGAAGGGCCACCGAGTAATTTGACATTACTATATTCTCCTCGAGCAAGAAACGTCATTAATGTTCCTGATGGAATTTTTTCTATAATTGGAGTGCCCGATTTTTCTACATCAACCCAAAATTTATCTGTGGTATTACCTTGTTTTAAGGCATTTTCTAATGCATTTATTCTTGGGCTTAAAGGGCTATCAATTTTAGGGGGGACTTGTTCTGATATGGATACCTGAGCTTCAAGCTCTATTTTATATGTACCCATTCCTGATAGTCGCCATATTTCAGGACAATTCTCTGCCACTAGATAAAAGTGATTTTTGCCTGTTTTATTATGTATTAGTTGGCGTAACATTTTTCCTTCGGCATTGATAACATCCAAACTTAATGCACTCCCTACGCTATCGAGGTAACCGGCTAAATAGTCTCCCTTAATACATGGTACTTTGATGTCTAGCTCAGATACTCCAGTGCTAAGGCTACCTTTTAATGGAGAGCCTATGGCTAAGTCTAAATTATCAGCACTCCATAATGTTAATGAAACTACGCAGAGTATCCACATTGGTGTTACCACTAAGCATTTTATTAGCTTTGACGTTTTTGTTGTTTTTTTCATTTCTTTCACTTTTATTGATACATATCATTATTTAACCACAAACGCTATTAAAAATCATTCTCATTTGTGTTATCTTGCTTTCGATCTGGTGCACCTCAGTCAAAGAAATTAGGGTTGGTATAAAAAAGCCGACTACGAATCGTCATTCAAAAATTTTATGGAACACTAAATGAAAAGTATGGGTATACAATTTAATAAAAGCTATCTTGCTGCGGCTTGCAGCACAGCGTTAATGATAAATAGTATTTCTGCCGTCGCGGCTGATGAGCCAAAAAATGCTGAAAAAGGCATAGAGGTAATTAGTGTAGTTGGGCATAAAATTAACGAGCTTAGTATTGAAAATAACGGTGGGGCTTTAGGCAACCGCTCTATATTAGATACCCCATTTTCAGTTGATGTGATTTCTTTAGAAGATATGGAAATCCGTCAAGTAAATACATTAGACAGCCTATTTAGCCGTGAAGCTTCTGTGTCTGTTGATGGCAGTGCATACAGTGCATTTGGTAATACGCTTAGGGTCCGTGGTTTAGCATTAGACTACACTCAAAGTTTTAAAGTTAATGGTATGTCTATTAATAGTTTTAGCGGAGAGATGCCTTACGAAGCTTTTGAACAAGTGACCTTAATAAAAGGCGCTACTGGCTTTATGTATGGTATGGCAGCGCCTGGCGGTATAGTGAACTACGAAACTAAAAAAGCCAAAGATACTTCAATAAGCGCCAATCTAGGTTTTCGTAGCGACAGGATATTTAGTGGGCATATTGATGCTAGCAGCCGCTTTGGTGATGATGATGAATTTGGTGTAAGAGTTAACCTAGTTAAAGAAAATGGTGATACCTATTTAGATGATGGGGGAATTGACCGTGAAACAGCCTCATTAGCCTTTGATGCATATTTGACTGAGTCACTTTATTGGACTGTTGACCTTATCTACAGTGACCGACTAATTGAAAACTCGTGGACACAATTGGGTAACTCTTTAGAAAGCACTGACTCTTTGCCTGATACAGTCAGTGGTACCACCAACTTAGCAGTAGATGGTACCTTTGATAAGTACAAAAATCTTATCGCTATTAGTAGTTTAAATTGGACTATTAATGACAATTGGCAAGCTAAACTTGAATATGACTACTCAAAAAACGAAACCAGATGGGTTAAGAATCTAACCTACCTTTTAAATAGCGAAGGGGATTTTGATGTAGCACTTTATGAGCAATATTTTGATGTGAGTTATTCGCAAATTCAAGGAATGCTCACTGGTGAAGTGACAACTGGCAATATCACACATAATTTAGTGATAGGAGCTTCCCATCAAAAAGCCACAACCTACCGAAATGATGGTGGTGAGTATGGCCGTGTAGTCACATGGGGGTATGGCACAGATAATTTGTTTGATCCAGTTGATTTACCTACCTACAGTGCTGACCTGCAAAAAGACATTCAAATAGCTTGGACTGATACACAAGACTCAGTATTCATCAGTGACTTTATTGAGCTTAATGATAAATGGCAGGCTTTAGTGGGGGTACGGTCAAATGGTATAGAGCATACCGCAAGTGAATACTTCTCGTCTCATGATCATTATGACGATACCGCTATAACACCAACATTTGCATTGATGTTTAAACCTAATGAAAACACAACTTATTACGGAAGTTATGTGGAATCTATTGAGGGACAAACGTCTACAGTTGGCGATGCCTATGCCAATGCAGATGAGTTGTTAGAACCGTTAGAAAGCTCTCAATATGAGCTAGGCTTGAAAACCGCTGGTGACGGCTGGTCACTCACATCTGCACTGTTTCGTATTGAACGGGGGGCAACCTTAGTCACAGATGACAATTACTTGGTACAAGAAGGGATTACCATTTACCAAGGCTTTGAACTTAGTGGAGCATTGGATGTAACAGATAGTTTGTCTGTATATGGTGATCTAATGTTGTTAGATACCGAATACGATAAAACAAGTTCAAGTACACAAGGTAATGAAGTTGCTGGTACTCCTAACCAACAATTTACCTTACAGACTAACTATAACGTAGCATCGGTTGAGGGCTTAACGTTCAACTTAGGTGCTAAATACCACGGTAAAACCACACTAGATTCAAATAACTACTGGGACGTGCCAGCGTATACAGTGGTGTATGGCGGCGGTAGTTACAGCACTAAAGTGAATGATGTGCCTATTACCTTTATAGGTACCATAGATAACGTGTTCGATAAAGAATATTGGACCGCTGCAGATTCTTACGGTGGCTTAAGAATTGGAGAGCCACGCACTATTGCTCTTAAAGTGAAAGTAGACTTTTAAGTTTCTATTTACAGCATAAAGCCCGGTCAATTATCTGTAATTTCCGGGCTTTTTATCAGTCATTTAAAACATAAGTAGCGGGTTCTCTTAAGCTATTTATGTTTTACATCGAGTACTTACAAATGTGGCAATTATTGGCTTTAAGCCTAATCATTTTCGGGAGTGTGCTGGTATATCTTAGCAATAAGTATCAACTCATCATCCCGTCTCCCTTATCAAAAAAGTGGCGTATCCTTGGCTATTGTTGTTGGTTATTTGCGCTTATTTCGTGGCTGCAAATTTTTGTGATATCTGCGGCATTCTTCTTTTGGTTGTTCATGTTACTGACCCTTCTCGGATGTATTCCATTGTGTAGCTTGTGTTTCACAAAAACAGATAAAAAAGGAACTTCATCATGAGTCGCCTTAGTGCGGAACAAAAAATACAACCTCATTGGTGGTCAAAAACTTTTGCTGGCGTGATATTAGGTTTGACCTTGAGTTATGGCTTAGTTGCCATTTTTGCTTGGTTTGGGCCTGGTGGTTTAGAGGCAGTCGCCAAAAATCAATTTAACATGTGGATGATTTCTCCTTTTTGGATGCTTGTCATTTCATTTACCTATTTATTTAAAACCGGCTTTAAAGCCATCTTGTATTTAACCCTAGCTAATATCCTTATCTATGGTGTATTTCTAGTTTTAAGGTGGATGTCATGAAGATACGTAGCGATATTTTACGTACCTATCAATTGGTACATACCTGGACTGGAATAGTGGCGGGCTTGGTTTTGTTTATCGGGTTTTATGCTGGATCTTTAACTATGTTTGAAGATGAGTTGACCCATTGGGCCACGCCTTCTAATCATCATTTGCCACAAGTTTCCACCGACAAACTTGACGATTTAATTGCCAAAGCAAGTGCTTCATCTGACAAGGTATCACAGGGGTTTACCATAAACTTAAGTGACGAACTGTCACCCATTACTTGGTTTGAACAAGGTGGTGGACGCCGTTTAGCCTTAGATGATGTGAAGGTTCATGGCACATTATCAGAGGATGGCAACTTACTCACCCAAACAGAACCTACCAACGAGTTAGGTAACCTCATTGATCTACTTCATAGAACAGCTGGTATAGCAGGAAAGTTAGGCCACGAAGACTTAGGAGTTGTAGTCTTGGGTGTGGCGTCAGTTTTGTATTTTCTGGCACTTGTATCTGGCATCATATTTTTGCTGCCTACTTTAACGAAGAGCTTTTTTGCTTTGCGTAAAAATAAAGGGCCCAATAGGTTTTGGTTAGATAGCCACAACCTTGTGGGTATTGTTAGTTTACCTTTCCATTTTATAATTGCATGGACTGTGATTGTTTTTGCCTTCCATGATGTGCTGTACGATGGCTTGAGCTTGGTTTATGGGGATGAGCCGACATTTGAACGAGTCGCCAGCCCAGCGGTTGAGTACTCTATGGATGATTTGCCGCCCATATCAACTTATTTGCGTAAAGTTGAAACACTTACCGATGGGTATCATGTTGAATCTATTGCTTTCTCTGGGCTATTGTCTGCACGGCCTTCAGTAGGCGTTACCATAAAAAACACCCAAGAAATGATGCGTAATAGCACTGGTGATTTTATCTATATGCACCCTTATAATCTCAATGTTACCTACAGCAGTATTCCTATGAGCGAGAATGAGTATTATGTAACCTATGTTGCCAGTTTCTTCTCTCTGCATTTTGGTGGTTTTGGTGGTAATACAGGGCGTTGGCTATATTTTGTAATGGGACTTTTAGGCGCGTTTTTGTTTTATAGCGGCAATTTGATTTGGCTTGAAAAACGCAGAAAGAAAGCGCCAATTCAAAGTCAATCAAATCGCTCTATGGCAAACCTCACTGTGGGAATTTGTTTGGGGTCGATGTTAGCGGTTGCGGTGACCTTGTTCTCGAGTAAATGGTTATATCTATTCAATACAGAAATTAACTATAGTTATCTAACCTGCTATTACCTAATCTTCTTTACTGCTGTTATTTATAGCTTTATTAGGGGCGCAGCCATAAGTGCTATTCATATTCAATATGCTACTAGTATTGCTTGTTTGCTGATCCCCATTACCAGTGTAGTGACCCGCTTTATTGCTAGTTCAGATCATTGGGCAAGCAGAGATTTGGGCAGTATTATGGTTGATGTAGTGGCGTTTGTGTTTGCAGGAATATTCTATTTTGCAGCAAAGAAAACTAAAAATCGGGCGCTTTATGGTGAACGCAACAGTATTTGGGCTATATAAAAAGTAAAAAGGTACCAGTTAACATCTCTTAGGGGGAAGATGTTAACTGGTTAGTTTCTGGAAAGTGGTTAAGTCTCTTAATCCTCGGCTTTAACCGCCCATAAATCATGTTCATCATTATGGATTATTTGTGCCCAGATAATATCACCAGGCTTAACGTCAAACTCATCGGTTAAATGTACATTACCATCAATTTCTGGCGCGTCGGCATAACATCTACCTACTGCACCCTCTGGTGTTACTTCATCAATGATAACTTGGTATTCAAGGCCAATTTTTGCTTCTAACTTGGCTGTGCTTATTTGCGCTTGTTTATGCATAAAACGTTCGAAGCGTTGTTGTTTAATTTCTTCACTTACTGGGTCTGGTAAGTCATTGGCTTTAGCGCCATCTACATCAGAGTATTTAAAACATCCTACACGGTCTAGCTGTGCTTCATCTAAAAAGTCCAAGAGCATTTGGAAGTCTTCTTCAGTTTCACCAGGGAAACCGACAATAAAGGTAGAGCGTATTACTAGGTTAGGGCATTTTTCTCGCCAGGCTTTGATACGCTCCATGGTTTTTTCAGCTGCTGCGGGACGCTTCATAAGCTTCAGCACCCGTGGGCTTGCATGTTGAAACGGAATATCTAAGTAAGGCAGAATTTTACCTTCGGCCATAAGAGGCATCACTTTATCAACCGATGGGTAAGGGTATACATAATGAAGTCTTACCCATATACCCATTTCACCGAGTTTTTCGCATAGGGCTTTCATATCGGTTTTTACCGGCATGCCATCCCAAAAATCAGTTTTATATTTTACATCTACGCCATATGCACTGGTATCTTGAGAAATTACTAAAAGCTCTTTTACACCCGCATTTTTAAGGCGTTTTGCTTCATCTAAAATACTACCAATGGGGCGGCTAACTAGATCACCGCGCATTGATGGAATAATGCAAAAAGTACATCTGTGGTTACAGCCTTCGGATATCTTTAAATAAGCATAGTGTCTTGGCGTTAGCTTGACCCCAATGTCTGGCACCAAGTTTAGATAAGGGTTGTGCTGAGGTTGAGGTAAGTGTTCGTGAACTTGGTTCACTACTTCTTCATAAGCGTGAGGACCGGTTATTGCTAACACATTAGGATGGACTTCACGGATTTCATTTTCTTTTATACCCAAACAACCTGTAACTATAACTTTGCCGTTTTCGTTGAGAGCTTCACCAATCGTATCCAGTGACTCTTGTACTGCTGAATCAATAAAGCCGCAGGTGTTTACTATGACTAAATCAGAGTCATTATAGGTAGGCACCACGTCATAACCTTCAGTACGTAATTGCGTCAAAATACGCTCTGAGTCCACCAGGTTTTTGGGGCAGCCTAGGCTCACAAAACCAATTTTAGTACCGCTGGCTTTTTGGATCGGAGAGTCAGCCTCTAGCACTTTTACAGGTGTTTCTAAAGTGGTCGTTTTGTTTGGGGTGAAAGTTTCAACTGTCATGGGCATATCTTAAATGTACGTAATTGAAAGTATTATACGTTAAGTGTTTGTGGGAAGTTAGAAGGAATATTGTTTTTGTAGTTTTTATATATCTGCTTTATTTAGATAGTCAGTTACTATTTACAGGTTACTCAATATTCAGGATAAAAGATGAACTTAGATAAGTCGCAAAAACGTATTAATAAACGAGTGAAGCGAGGTTTTCATGGATATCCGCTTATTACCATTCAATATTTTGGAAATGATGACGGAATAGCAACAAAAGTAGAGGTAGGGTTTATTGAAGCTGAAAATGCTACGCCCATGTTAGAAACCTTTGAAAGTAGCACTGACATTCGTCAAGACGAAACCGTGCAAACCACTATTATTAAAATTATCGATAGAGTAGATGCTAAAACCGTGACCTTGGAGTTGATGCCACCACTTAAGTAAGAGAATTTAACTTTAGGGTGTAACACCTTAATGTCAGTTAGTGGCATGCGGTTTTTGTAAAGCCTAGTGCCACATGCTTCAACTATAAAGAGTGATATAGGTGTCTATACTGTGCGTTCTAAATGCCACACCTTAGACACAATACACCAACCGTCAGCGTCTTTTACAAAACTTAAGTGGTCTACAAATATGTTTTTGTGTGCTCGCAAACGGACTTTAACTGTGGCGCAATCTTTAGATAACCAATCAATCATGATGATTTCTTGTTCTCTCACTTGCTCAACACTTGCAGGTGAAGGGCGAGTGGCAACATCTTGTCTAAAGCTAGCGATTGGGTCGACGAGTAGCTTACCTTCATCTACATCAAATAGGCTCGAACTAGGGTGAAACACCTTATCTAATAAATTTGTGTCGCAATAGTAAAGAGCATCAAAGTAGGTATTAACAGCTTCAATTAAATCTTGTGGGCGCATCTTGAGTTCCTAGTATCTGAATTGATTATGTAGTCTTACTACATATTAATTGACTGGTTACTCAGGTGTTACTGGCTTGATGGGCATTATTCGATAATAATAAGCCAGTTTTAATGTGTTGAAGTAAAAGTCAGGCAATTTTACAATGATTTTAGACTCAAATATTTTTTTGGCGGGCGATATACTTTTCTAGAGTCTTGGCAAGCTTGTCGAAATCTAATGGTTTACTAACATAGTCGGTCATACCTACGCTTAAACATTTTTCTTTATCGCCTTTCATGGCATTAGCTGTGAGGGCAATAATAGGGATGTTTTTAACTTTTTCACCGGCTTCACCGGCTCGAATTTTTTGGGTGGCTTCAAATCCATCCATCACTGGCATTTGACAATCCATGATGACGATGTCAAATGAAGCTGCACTTAAAGCGTTAATCGCTTCTAACCCGTTGCCACAGGCCACGGCTTTTAAATCCATTTGTTTTAGAAGTTCTATGACAACCACTTGATTAATTTCGTTATCTTCGACGACTAGAACTCTAGCCGTTTTCTGACTAGGCTTTACAGGTGTTTTCGGTACCTGACTCAGATGCTCTTCTAGACTAGTTTTAGTCTCTAATGTTTCAATTTGAGGGCGCCCCAGAGGTATCTGGAAACTAAAAGTACTGCCCTGGCCGGTTTTACTTCTAACATTGATAACTCCCCCCATTAATTGACATAACCGATAGACAATCGATAGGCCTAGCCCTGTGCCACCGTAATTTCTGGTGGTACTAGAGTCAGCTTGAGTGAAGGGGTGAAATATATCTTGTTGTGCTTGCTCACTAATACCAATGCCTGTGTCTGTTACTTGGCAATGAAATAGTTTTTCTGAGTTGTTTTCTTCAAGCTTCCACTTGATAGCTACTTGCCCTTTTTCTGTGAATTTAAGGGCGTTACCTACTAAGTTGTGCAGAATCTGCCTAATTCTTAGAGTATCGCCGCTTACTAAATCATCTGATAAGGGAGGCGAGGTTAGTACGATATCTACATTTTTGTCATGAAATGCGGGCTGCATCATTTCCACAAATTCGTTTAAAAAGCTAGAGACAGAAAAATTTTCATATTCAATTGTGAGTTTTTCGGCATCTATTTTAGATAAATCTAAAATGTCATTCAGAATAATGAGAAGGTATTCTGCGCTAGATTGCGCTATTTTCACATTAGATAATTGCTGGTCGTTAAGACCACTACGTTCTAGCCATTGGAGCATGCCTAGTATCCCATTCATCGGCGTGCGTATTTCATGGCTCATATTGGCTAAAAACTGGCTTTTAGTTCTAGCTGCTGCTTCTGCGGTTTCTTTAGCTTTGATTAATGCATTGCGACTACTGATTTGATCATCAATATTTTGAAATGAACCTAGTAAGCCAACACATTTATTATTTTCTATAACCGGCTCACCTTTTGCTCTCACCCAAGTAATCTTGTTTTTTGCGGTGATGATCTGTAACTCTTCGTCCCAAGGCTCACCATTTTCAATACCTTTTTGCAATAAAGCGGTAATGTTTTCTCGATGTTCACCTTCTTGGTAAAACAAAATAGCGTTTTCTACTGTGGGTTCAAAGTCTGCTGATACTTGATGGATTTTTCGGGTCATCTCAGACCAATAAAGACTGTTGTTTTCAAGATCAAGCTCCCATGCCCCAACATTGGCTTGCTCACTCATCATTTCGAGCATATTTTGTTGCCGAGCTAGATGCTTTTCAAAGTCAACTCGTGTGAGTTCATTGCTGACCCACTGTGAGAAAAGTAAAATTAATTCAAGATCATCACTATTAAAGCCTTTATCTCTTATCTCTGGTCCAGAAAAGTTGATGGTTCCATAGGGTTTGCCATTAACGATTAAAGGTGTACCTATGTAGCTTTCCAAACCAAATGCGCTATAACAGGGGTGGGTTTTAATCTTGCTTTCACCAGCATGGGAGAATGACAGCGGCGCTTTATTGTTTAAGGTGTGGATACAGTAAGTTACTCCTAGCTCAAAGCTATCACCAGGCACTACTTCATTGTTCGGAGTACAAGCGTATTTTACGATGTAAGTTTCATCAGAAATATGACTAACTATGCCTAATGGCAATGAAAAAGTTTCACAGCCTAACGCTAATAACTGCTGAATTTTACTATCTACATCTAGGGTGCTATTTGATGTAATACGGTGCAATTCTTGAAGAGTGGTGATTGTCTGGCTTTCTTCGCTCTTTTTCATTTGTACCTTACCTTATGATATTACAGTTAATTTAGCACAAATTTTCAGTTAGAGAAGACCTTCAGTAATATTATGAATTTGCTTTTTAGCACAGAAAAAAAATGCCTAGCTTCTTACCGCTAGGCATTTAACTTGAACATATTATTTTAGTAGGGTGCAAACAAACCCTATTTACTATTAGAACTTATAGCTGAACATCACTGAGCCGGTTCTACCTTCAGATGGCTTGACAACGACTGAGTCAAATAAGTCTGCTGATGTATAATACTCTTCATCAAATAAATTATTGATTGATAATAAAACTTCATAACTGTCTGTGACATAACCCATTGACGCAGTCCACACCATGTAACTAGGTAAAAGAATAGTTTCTAGCACGTCGGTATAGGTTTCATCTGCCCAGCCAAAACCAGTACTAGCTGTGATTTTCCCATCACCAATAGGTTGTACGTAGTTTAGGTACATACTAATAGTATTATCTGGTAAACCACCTCTGTCTAGTTCCACTCCGGTACCTACAAATGTAGAACGGTTACCACCAATACGACCGCCATAGACTTGATAGGGTTCTAATCCATTTTGCACAGCAAAGTCAGCACCATTGATAATGGCTAAAGCATTATCACTAACTTCTGTCGTTTCTATATGTGTGGCAGTAGCTGTCACAGAGAAGTTTTCGTTAAGTAGAGCACGAGCTTCAAATTCTATCCCAGTACTTGAAACTGCTACTAAGGCTTGTGTCTGACCTATACGATCAGTTTTTTCTTGGTCATAGACTGATAAAGCCGCATAAATAGTATCTTCTTCGTTGCTATATTTAAGCCCAAGTTCAATTAAGTCAGAATCAGCAAGGTAATCCCCACCGTCGACACTGCTAGCAATAATACCGCCTAATTGGTTTGTGGTTAATGAATTTGCCTTGGCATAGGTTGCGTAAGGTACAAATCCTGATTCTGTGGCATAAGATAAGCTTAGGTTATAACTTAATGCAGATTCAGTGTCAGTATGCACGCCATCTCCAAAAGGAATGCCTAGCAATGAAACAGCTTCTTCTTCTGCTTCAACATCATAATAATCATAGCGAGCACCTACCAAGACAGAGAGTTTTTCAAAGCTGATATCTGCTAGGTAAAATATCCCTAAGTTAGAGACAGTAGAAACTTGCTCTTCGTTATAGTTACGGCGCACTGTGCCGTCAATTCCTGTGGGGTTACCGTCTTCATCATACAAAATAGTGGCATCTTCGTATGGGTCTGTCACTGCCCAGTCAATTCTATCGTTGGCTGTTGGCCCAACACTGATGTCCCTAAAATCAAAGGTTTCATCATAAAATGCGTGATTTAAGTCTAAGTCTTCGTGTCTTAAACTAACACCTGCTATATGTTGAATTAATACGTTTTCACCTTGAGTATCAAACATTAAGCTTGAACGGAATTCAGCGGCTGTTGCTCCTGGATAATCAGCAGTAAAACCCCAACTTTGATATTTGGTATGGTCCATATAATCATAATAAAACTGGTTCTTCCAGACCATGTCATCAATGTAAGTGGTAAAATCCAAATAAGCAGTAAATGCTGTAGAGTCGGCAAAATCTATATCATCAATAAAGGTTGTTTTGTGATCAATTTTAGTGGTACCAGGATCTGTTAGTGCATAACCGTCAATGAACCCTGGAGCGCCTGGGCAAGCTAACAGCATATCGTTATAAACAAAATTACTGGTATCAGCATCGCCTGGACTACAGAAAGAGCCAACGCTTGAGAATGAAGAGTTAATAAAATAAGGGGCGGCAGAGGTAATAAAGCCAGACTCTTGAGGTAATAAGCGATCGGCACCAATAGTGTTATCGCTATTTCTTACAGGCGCAGCACCGGTAATATAAGTTCCGTTATCGATTAAGTCTTGGGTAACTCGGTTCCAGCCTGGTACTTGGATACTATCAGATGTCTGTGCTTGAAAACCAAATTCCATAGTGGTGCTGTCGGTAATATCAAGATCTATTGCAACTTGTAACATTTCATTGGTAGGCTCGTAATTATTGTAATACGAGCCAGAATTTTCGGCTTCAGCAAATACATAAATACCACCTTGCTTATCACCTAACTTGAATGGAGTTCCTGCTTCGGCGGCTAATATTTTTTGAGAGTAGGTACCTAGTGTTAAATCAATTTTACCGGTAACTTCTTCTATATATTTGGTGGCGTCTGATTTTGCAGATTTAGGTGAGTAATTTAGCTGTCCACCAACACTTCCTGTTCCATATAATGGGCTTACTGGCCCACGCATAACTTCTAATTGTTTCGCGCCACGAATGTTAGTTTTAAAGGCTCCTGGGTTGGCAATCCTACGAAAACCTCTGAAGTAGTTATCTGCAGATTCTCCACGAATATCCATAGCCCCTTGGATCCCAAAGAAAGAACTGGTGAAAGCACCCGGTGTCATTCTTACTAAATCATCAACACTGCGTAATCCATAAGCTTCAATCAAATCAGAGCTTACTTCTGTTACTGAGCGAGGTGTTTCTACTAAAGACATATCAAAACCATAGGTGCTGCTAGATTCTGGGGGCATGATCATGTTTTCATCTTTGACACCGACGACGGATATTTTTTCAATTTCTTGTGCGTTAAGTGATAAAGCAAGTGATGTAGCAGTAATGGCTGCTATCGCAAGGGATAGTTTATTAAGTTTGTGCGTTCTCAAGGTGTGTCTCCGTATCCATGCAACTTTAAAGTTGTCTTATGGGCTGGTAGTAGTTTTTATATTGTGGTTGTCTTGTCGCGTATCATTCTTAACGATGATTTGTGCAACAATTGCCCCCACACAGCAATAGTTATGCCAGCATACTTTAAAACCTGACCAGCTGGTTTACATAGGTTAGGAAGCCAAATTGCTTAAAAAAAACGCACAGTTATGGTACTAACATGCATTGTTTTTGGGAAAGTAATGGTTGGTTAGACTTATTGGAGTAAGGTTTTTTTGTTTGAAATATGACACAGCGTTTGTGTTTGTTGAGTATAAACAAACTGCATAACATACCTAGAGTAAAGGCATAGTAAAACCTAAGCCTTTACTCTAGGTCTAAATGTTCAATATCAGAAAAGTCAGATTCAACTTTGTTTTTGAATTTAGGTAAACCCGTTGCAATAGCAAGGCAGCCAAATACTAAAATTAACATGGGGTACCAACCGTAATAGGTGAGTGCTAAAGGGGATACACCCGCAAGACTGGCAGCTGCTAGAAGTTGACCACCATAGGGTATTAGACCTTGAAATCCACATGAAAAAATATCTAAAAGGCTTGCTGTTCGTCTAGGATCTAAAGAGAACTTTTTTGCTAAGTCCTGCACTATAGGACCAGTTGATACTATGGCTATTGTGTTGTTCGCCGTAGCGATATCGAGGGTACTCACTAAGGTGGCGACTCCAAATTCGGCTCCTTTTTTAGTAGATATACCTTTAGTAGTGTTAGTGACTAACCACTGAATACCGCCATAGGCTTTCATTAGTGCAACCACACCGCCAATCAATAATGCAATTACCGCCATGTTTTGCATCCACTCTAGGCCTTTTTGAATACTTAACACCATAGAGGTAAAAGTGAATAAGCCCTTTGTTAAGCCAATTAAACAAGCACTGACTATACCTACGCCTAAAACACCTAACACGTTCATTCCAAACAGAGCGCAACAGATTATGAGTAAGTAGGGCAGTATTAACCATATGTCGTAGTCGTTGCTGGTCACCACTGAGCTGCCGTCAATATCTACCATCAATAGGCATACAGCCGTTACAAAAGCTGCAGGTAATACAATAATCAAATTAGCTTTGAACTTATCTCTAAGTTGCACCCCTTGTGTCCGAGTAGCGGCGATTGTGGTATCGGAAATAAATGATAAATTGTCACCAAACATAGCGCCGCCCACCACTATACTGACAGTTAATGGAATGGGTAAACTAAGGCTTTCTGCCAGTCCAATTCCTATAGGCGTAATCGCTGTGATGGTGCCCATAGATGTGCCCATGGCAAAGGCAATAAAACATGAAATAACAAATAAACCAGGCAATAAATAGGCCGTTGGGACGTAATTTAGCGCCCAGTTTACAGTCGCATCTCGGGCTCCTATATCTATGGTGACGGCATAAAAAGCACCCGCTAATAAGAAGATAATTGCTAGTAAAATTATGGTCTTGTCGCCACCGCCTTGACAGAATATATCGACCTTTTCAGTGAGTGACAGTGGTGTTACTTTGCTATTAAGAAATAATGAATATCCAGCACAAATCATAAATGCAACTAAAATTGGCATACTAGAAAAATTTTGTGTAATTATCCCACTGCCGATAATAAGTAGCATAAATAAAATAATGGGACTTAACCCCATAAAATTTTCTTTAGTCGGTTTTTGCATTAAGCCTTACTTCTATTGAAACGATTTAGGATTGATCTTTTACATTTATGTAATTACGTTAAATATCATACAGCTAGAATTTAATATTTACAGTGTGCAAATAAAAACGCAGGCCTAAGCCTGCGGAGTAATTCAATGTAAGCGTTAAAATTACTTACTGATTTTTTTGTACTTTAACCTGTGAGGTTCTACTACATCAGTGCCATAGGTGGCTTTCAGCCAAGCGGCATATTCTGTGTAATTACCATCAAAGAAGTTGATTTTACCTTCGTCACGATAATCCATGATGTGAGTGGCTATTCTATCTAAGAACCATCTATCATGGGAAATTACCATGGCACAACCAGGGAACTCCAACAGGGCATTTTCTAATGCGCGCAGAGTTTCAACATCTAGATCATTGGTTGGCTCATCCAGAAGTAGCACATTGCCACCGGCTTTTAATAGTTTCGCCAAATGAACACGGTTACGCTCACCACCTGATAAATCTTTTATGAACTTCTGTTGGTCAGAGCCTTTAAAGTTAAAACGTCCACAATAAGCGCGGCTATTTAACTCAAAATTACCAATACGGATAATATCTGAGTCATCAGAAATCTCTTTATAAACAGTATTGTTGCCATCCATATGATCACGGAATTGATCAACACTGGCTAGCTGCACGGTATCACCAATATCTATGGTGCCTGCATCGGGTTTTTCTTGTCCGGTCAACATTCTAAATAGGGTTGATTTACCTGCACCGTTTGGTCCAATGATGCCTACTATGGCGCCTTTAGGCATTTTGAAATTAAGGTCATCGATGAGTAATCTGTCACCGTAGGACTTTTGTAATCCAGTTACTTCAAAGACCTTGTCTCCTAAGCGCTCGCCTGGTGGAATAAATAGCTCACTGGTTTCGTTACGTTTTTGGTAGTCCCCCGTATTCAGCTCTTCAAAGCGAGCCATACGTGCCTTACTTTTTGATTGGCGACCTTTAGCGTTAGAACGAACCCATTCTAATTCGGTTTTGATTGATTTTTGGCGAGCACTTTCGGTTTTTTCTTCTTGTTCTAAACGGGCGTCTTTTTGCTCAAGCCATGAAGAGTAGTTACCTTCCCAAGGAATACCTTGGCCACGGTCTAGTTCTAAGATCCATCCGGCTACATTGTCTAAGAAGTATCTATCATGGGTAATGGCAACCACTGTACCTTCGTAGTCATGTAAGAAACGCTCTAACCAAGCCACAGATTCAGCATCTAAGTGGTTGGTAGGTTCGTCTAGTAATAACATTTCGGGTTTTTCGAGCAGTAATTTACATAAGGCTACGCGGCGGCGCTCACCACCAGATAGCTTACTTACGTCTGCATCCCAAGGGGGAAGGCGCAGCGCATCGGCGGCTCGTTCTAGGGCGTTGTCTAAGTTGTGGCCATCCTTAGATTGAATAATGGCTTCAAGCTCACCTTGTTCTTTAGCAAGGGCATCAAAGTCTGCACCTTCTTCAGCATACTCAGCGTAAACCTCTTCAATACGCTTTAAGGCATGCACTACATCTTGAACGGCTTCTTCGATGTTACCACGAACATCTTTGCTTTCATCAAGCTGCGGCTCTTGGGGCAAATACCCAATTTTTAGTCCTGCTTGAGGAATAGCTTCACCCTCAATGTCTTTATCAAGACCAGCCATAATTTTTAATAAGGTGGATTTACCTGAACCGTTCAAACCTAACACGCCAATTTTGGCCCCAGGAAAGAAACTAAGAGAAATATTTTTTAAAATATGTTTGCTAGGAGGAACGACTTTTCCAACCCGCAACATGCTGTAAACGTACTGCGCCATAATATTAAGTTACTTTTGTTGCTATGTATGAGCAATATTGTAATTCACCAAGAGGCTAGGGTAAAAGGGATCGTGAATAAATCGTGCGCTTTAAATATTGCTGGCGTAGAATTTTCACTTTAAAAGCCGACAACGAGGTTCAAAATGAGAATTATCAACTGGGGTGTATTAGGTCCTGGCGCTATAGCCAACACTTTTGCTACCGCTATGAAAGTCTCACCTAAGGGTAAAATCACTGCAGTGGCAAGTCGGAGCAAAGAGCGAGCCGAGGCTTTTGCCAAACAATATGACATTGATAACATCTACACAAATTATGAAGCGCTTTTAAATGACCCAAGCATTGATGTTATTTACATTGCCACGCCCCATAGTTTTCATTTTGAACAAGCAAAACAGTGTCTTCAGGCTGGCAAACATGTACTGGTAGAAAAGCCATGCACAGTAACCGCTGCGCAAATGCAGTACTTAGTGGATTTAGCTAAAGCAAATAAAGTGTTACTGCAAGAAGGTGTATGGAGCAGGTTTATGCCTGTGCTAAGCCAAGCTAAAAGAAGTATAGAACAAGGTATTATTGGCGATATTCAATATATTCAGTCAAATATTGGATTCGCGTTTCAAAATAGAGATCAACCTAAAGAGCGCCTAGCTAAACCTGAACTTGCTGGCGGCGCCTTACTTGACTTGGGGATTTACAGTCTTAGCCTAAGTCAGTATTTTTTAGGTGAGCATCCAAGCGCTATTCAAAGTACCGGCAAGCTAACAGAGCAAGGGGTAGATGAGCAGGAGATGGTTACACTTAGCTATGCATCAGGAGTCTATGCCCAGTTTTCAAGTTCGATGGCAGCACACGCCAGCAATAGCATGCATATAGTGGGTAGCCAAGGCTACTTAGTTTTGCCCCATTGCTTTTGGGATGCAGACGCAGCGTATTTTTATAAGCATGATGAATGTATACAAGCTATAGAGATCCCTCACGCAGCCAATGGCTTTGAATACGAAATTGCAGAAGTAATGGATTGTATAGAGCAAGGTAAATTGTACAGTGATTTAATGTCTCACCAAGATAGTATCAGTGTGCTCAAAATCATGGATGAAATCCGCGCTCAATTAGGTGTGCAATACCCAGAATCTATTACTCAGGCTAGATGAAATTGAAGTCTGCATAAATCGTTACAACTTTTGGTTGTTTCTCATGCCACAAAGCCACTATACAAATCGTTTAAAATCACTAAACTATGCGCAAAATTGTTTACCGTACTAAACCCCGTTTATGTTGAGGATATGTGATGCTAACACGTGATATGAATATTGCTGATTTCGACCCAGAATTGTACCAAGCGATTCAAGATGAAAACCAACGTCAGGAGCATCATATCGAACTGATCGCTTCTGAAAACTATTGCAGCCCACGTGTACTTGAAGCACAGGGATCACAGCTTACAAATAAATACGCAGAAGGTTACCCTCATAAGCGTTACTACGGTGGCTGTGAGTATGTTGATATTGCAGAAGACTTGGCCATAGAAAGAGCTAAGCAATTATTTGGTTGTGATTACGCTAACGTGCAACCACATGCTGGTTCACAAGCTAACTCTGCTGTATTTATGGCGTTGCTAGAAGCAGGCGATACGGTTTTAGGTATGAGTTTGGCACACGGCGGTCACTTAACTCATGGTGCGTCAGTGAGCTTTTCTGGTAAAACATATAATGCGGTTCAATACGGATTACACCCTGAAACAGGTGAAATCGACATGGCTCAAGTTGAAGCATTAGCCCTAGAGCACAAACCTAAAATGATCATAGGTGGATTCTCTGCATATTCGGGTATTGTTGATTGGCAAAAATTCCGTGAAATCGCAGATAAAGTTGGTGCTTACTTGTTAGTAGATATGGCTCACGTTGCAGGTTTAGTTGCAGCAGGCGTATATCCTAGCCCAATGGCTCATGCTCACGTTGTAACAACAACAACTCACAAAACACTAGCTGGTCCTCGTGGCGGGTTAATTTTATCTTCTTGTGGTGACGAAGCTATCTACAAAAAGTTAAATAGTGCGGTATTCCCTGGTGGCCAAGGTGGTCCTTTGTGTCACGTGATTGCTGCTAAAGCGGTTGCTTTTAAAGAAGCACTACAACCAGAATTCAAAGTATACCAACAACAAGTAGTGGCTAACGCTAAAGCTATGGTTGCGGTTATCCAAGAGCGTGGTCATAAAGTTGTATCAGGCGGCACAGATAACCATTTGTTCTTATTAGACCTAATAGGTAAAGAATACACAGGTAAAGATGCAGACGCAGCCCTTGGTAACGCTAACATCACTGTTAATAAAAATTCAGTACCTAATGACCCACGCTCTCCGTTTGTAACCAGTGGTCTACGTATTGGTTCACCAGCTATTACCCGCCGTGGCTTTAAAGAAGAGCAAGCTAAGCAAGTGGCTAATTGGATCTGTGATGTACTAGACAATATTAACGACGAAGCCGTGATTGCTAAAGTAAAAGGCGAAGTAGTGGCCTTATGTGAACAGTTCCCTGTTTACGGTTAAGTTAAGCAGTTACTAGACAATTAAACAGTGGTTATTAGGTTTAACCACTGTTTACATTTTTAATTGAATAACTTAATAATTCGATAGCACTACGCAGGTTACGGTTTTCTCTACTCCTTTTGTTTCACGTATATCATCTACTAGTTCATCTAGCTGAGAGCTGGCTTCTACAGTTAACTCTAAAATTAAATCATATACACCACTCACTGACATTATCGAGGTTATTTGCGGACGCTGTTGTAATAGTTTAATGACGTGTCGTGATACCCCTGGTGTTAAATTGACCAACATCTGTGCTTTTAATAACTTACGTTCGTACTCTGCATCAAATTCAATGGTGAAGCTTTTAATGATACCGCGACGCTGCAAGGTTTCGATTCTATTTTGAACGGTACTGCGGGACACGCCTAATTGTTTAGCTAGCTCTATAACAGGCCTTCGACTGTTTGCTTTTAACAATGTAATTAACGCTTGGTCTCTTTCATCCAAATTCATTATTGCCACTCAGTTTTCATATTTACTATCAATATATAGCATTTTGACAGTTGTTTTTAGCATATCGTTCGATATTAACTAGCAATATGTGAATTTGTCCAATGGTTTTTCATGCTTAGATTCTCTACTCTTGTAGTCATTAATTGCTTTGGTTACTAGGCGCATATATGCCATTTGTAGAATACAAAAATTCAGTACAACATATTGAATCCCTCTCTGTTTTGGCCTTAGCTGAGCAGTACCCCACACCGTTTTATTGCTACAGTTCAGCAAAGATACGAGCTCAGTATCGGATGTTTTCTGACGCTTTTTCCCATCTAAATACTTTGGTGTGTTTTGCTGTAAAAGTGAATTCAAATCAAGCAGTATTATCTTTGTTGGCCAAAGAAGGGGCGGGAGCTGATGTGGTTTCTGTGGGGGAGATTAAACGTGCATTAGCAGCCAATATTCCCGCTGAAAAAATTGTATTTTCAGGAGTAGCTAAAACCGAGCAAGAAATGGAGTTTGCGTTAAAACAGCATATTTTATGTTTCAACATTGAGTCAGAGCCAGAGTTGCTTGCTCTTTCTCATGTCGCGAAACGCTTAAAAATTACAGCCAATATTTCATTTCGGATTAACCCAAATGTGAATGCCAATACTCATAAAAAAATCTCTACGGGTAAAAAGGGCGATAAGTTTGGTGTGGATATCGAGCATGCAATTTCACTATATCAAAAAGCTTACAATCTTGATTACATTAATGTGACGGGCATCAATATGCATATTGGCAGTCAAATATCTGATGTCACCCCTTTTGATTTAGCGATACAAAAAATAAAGGCTTTGTATTGTGAATTAAAAGTACTAAACATCAATATTAACCATGTTGATTTTGGTGGTGGCTTGGCTGTGAAATATCAAGATGACGAACTCGCAGAGCCTGAGTTATTGGCACAATATGCTGCAGTGGTTAATCGCCATGCTGAGGATTTTAATTGCAGAATTCTGTTCGAACCTGGGCGTTTCATAACAGCTAATGCTGGTGTATTAGTGAGTCAAGTTATTTATAAAAAGAACCAATCAGATAAGACTTTACTGATTGTGGACGCCGCTATGAACGATTTCATCCGACCGACACTTTACGATGCCTACCATAAAATTACAGCGGCAACACAAAACCACAGGTTTGAATGTGTAGATGTAGTAGGGCCTGTTTGTGAAACAGGTGATTATTTTGCGTTAGACCGCACTATGGAGGTGGTTGAACAAGGTGATTTGATCGTAATCAATTCAGTTGGGGCTTATAGTGCGGTTGCGTCTAACAGTTACAATTCAAGGCCTATTATTGCAGAAATTATGGTGCAAGGTGACCAAGTAGCTGTAATTAGAGAAGCCCAAAGTGTAGATGAGCTGATAGCACGAGATAAAGTGCCAAGTTGGGTTTAAATTTCTCTTAGGTGGTTATCAACTGGTAGTTACAAGTGTTCCTTATGATACTTCATACGCATAGATGAATTACCCATTGTATTTTTCTGATTAGGTCTACTAGGCTAAGGCTTTTAGTATTTAAGGAAGATAAAATTGAAAAAATTAATAATGGTTGGGTTGTTAGTTACGGTTTCACAGTCATCAATGGCAGTAGGTCTGGTTAATGATATGCAACTATGCCAAGGAGTCATTGAGTTCGTTGATAATAAGTTGAAGAAAGCCCCTAGGTATTACGATAAAGCCGATGTCAAAACGGTTCGTCAAGGGCTTGAAGCTTATAATCAATATATTCAACGTGAAATTGTTGCACCTAGATTATTGAAATTTAATGGCGGTGACGCAGAAAAAACCAAGCAGATGCAAAAGCAGGTTGATGCATATAAATCAACAGTCGTAAATCAGTTGCAAAGTCGTTACCCGCAAGAGAACTTGCTTACTGACCACGCCATATCTGTCAATGATTGTGCTAAAAAAGCGGTGCCTTCTGGTGAAGATCTCGATAGATTAAAGGATGCCGTTAATACCATGGTCAAATTAGCTCAAATGAATTGATAAAGACTACCTTCTTCAGGCTGTTGTATCACTTGAAGAGAAATTTTGGTAATTTAGTTAAATTAATTTATCCGATATAGATATTCACATGCACTGCCCATTTTGTTCTGTTCAAGAAACTAAAGTCATCGATTCTCGCCTAGTGTCGGATGGCAGTCATGTGAGACGCCGTCGTGAATGTACAGTTTGCAAAGAGCGCTTTACCACCTTTGAAATGGCAGAGTTAGTGATGCCACGAATTGTAAAACGTGATGGCTCTCGCGAACCTTTCAACGAAGACAAACTTCGAGCAGGTTTACAACGAGCTCTAGAAAAGCGCCCCGTCAGTACTGAAGAGGTTGAGCAGTGCATTAGCCGGCTTAAGTCATCTTTACGTGCCACAGGTGAGCGTGAAGTAAGTAGCGAATTTTTAGGCAATTTAATTATGACTGCCTTAAAAGAGCTAGATAAAGTGGCTTATGTAAGATTTGCGTCTGTTTACCGCTCTTTTGAAGATATTCGAGAGTTTGGTGAAGAAATAGCCCGCCTTGGCGACTAGCCTTACCTTCCTTCTATTACCTTTAACTCTTAGGTATTAAATACAGTGTTTGAATTTTCCTTAATCGACCATCAGATGATGGCGTTAGCTATTCAGTTGGCAAAACGTGGTCAATATACCACGTCACCTAATCCTAATGTTGGGTGCGTTATTAGCAACCCCGCAGGGAAGATAGTAGGGCAAGGCTGGCATCAAAAAGCCGGTACTCCCCATGCAGAAGTCCATGCATTAAATCAAGCTGGAAAATTAGCACTAGGTGCTACTGCATATGTCACTTTAGAACCATGTAGCCATTTTGGACGTACACCACCTTGTGCAGAAGCATTAGTTAAAGCTGGGGTGCGCCGAGTCGTTATAGCCATGCAAGACCCAAATCCTGTGGTGTCAGGTAATGGCATAAAGATACTAAAGCAAGCAGGCATAGGCGTTGATACTGGGTTATTACAAAGTGCTGCTGAGCAGTTAAACCTAGGGTTTATTAAGCGCATGTCTGAAGGTTTGCCTAGAGTTACTGTGAAACTCGCAGCAAGTTTAGATGGTAAAACCGCCCTTAAAAACGGTCTGAGTCAGTGGATAACAGGTGCGGAGGCGCGCCAAGAT
This sequence comes from Paraglaciecola marina, assembly GCF_004360155.1. Taxonomy (GTDB): domain Bacteria; phylum Pseudomonadota; class Gammaproteobacteria; order Enterobacterales; family Alteromonadaceae; genus Paraglaciecola; species Paraglaciecola marina. The sequence continues at coordinate 59,933 of NZ_ML178723.1, forward strand.
GTGCAGCGCCACAGGGCAAAAAGTTGCGCGATTTTAAGTGGCTCGGGCACAGTCATAGCTGATAACCCATCACTAAATGTGCGCTATGCGGAGCTGGGCCTGAGCTCTGATGAGTTAGCGTTAGAAAATTTGCGACAACCACTTAGAGTTATTTTAGATGGCCGTAACCAGTTGCCACCTAATTTAAACCTTTTGCAGCAAGGCAGTTCACAACAAGCCGGTGACGTTTTACTTATTAATGGCAAAAAAAGCGCGCACACGTTTGCAGACCATGTAAATCAATGGCAAGGGCCGTTTAATGGTAACAAGTTAGATCTTAAAGCTGTGATGGGAGAGCTGGCAAGTCGGCAAATAAATGAAATATGGGTTGAAGCAGGGGCTAAGCTAGCAGGAGCCTTATTGCAAAATAACTTGATAGATGAATTGATTTTATACCAAGCGCCCAAACTTATAGGGGGCAGCGGGCAGAACTTGTTTGATACTTTGCCCATTGAATCTATGGATGAAGTACATGACTTGTCTTGGACCGATGTTAGGCAAGTGGGTAAAGACCTAAAGATGACCGCACATTTTATTCGTAAATGAATAACCGGTTATCCCAAAAAGAGTAACTGAGAGATTATGTTTACAGGAATTATTGAAGATGTGGGAGTTATCGAAAGCCTAACCCCAAGCGGTGAAGACATTCGTTTGTCGATAAAAGTACAAAAGCTCGATATGAGTGACGTTAAGCTTGGCGACAGTATTGCCAACAACGGTGTGTGCTTAACTGTGGTTGCGTTATCAAAACATAGCTTTAGTGCTGATGTATCTCACGAAACCATAAAGCGTACAGGTTTTGCATCCTATCAGGCTGGCAGCAAAGTCAACTTAGAAAAAGCCATGCAGGCTAATGGTCGTTTAGGTGGCCACATTGTCAGTGGTCATGTAGATGGCTTAGGTGAAGTATTGTCAATTTCTAAGGTTGGCCGATACGTAGAAATATGGGTGCAAGCACCTGATGAACTAGCTAAATATTTAGCTGAAAAAGGCTCGATAACTGTTGATGGCGTAAGTTTAACTGTCAATCAAGTAGATGGTGCTAAATTTTTACTGACCCTTATTCCCCATAGCCTACAAGAAACCATAATAGGTTTGTATCAAGTTGGTACCAAAGTAAATTTAGAAGTAGACGTCATTGCTCGGTATTTAGAGCGCCTTATGCTAGGCGATAAGGCAGCGCAGTCGAATTCGGACACGAGTAAAAAAGATATTAGCATGGCGTTTTTAGCAGAAAACGGCTACTTGAAGTAAATTAAGTGTACGGGCCTTGGCTCTGCATCATGAAAGAAGATAGTAAAAATATGTCATTTAACAGCAGTGAAGAGATTATTGAAGATATTCGTCAAGGTAAAATGGTTATCTTGATGGATGACGAAGACAGAGAGAACGAAGGCGACCTAATTATGGCGGCGCAGCACGTTACTCCTGAAGCCATTAATTTTATGGTTACCCATGCTAGAGGTTTAGTTTGCCTACCAATGACAGCTGAACGCTGTAAAGCCCTTAATTTACCCTTAATGGTAGACAATAACGAAGCGCAGTTTTCCACTAACTTCACAGTGTCGATAGAAGCTGCAAAAGGGGTGACTACAGGTATTTCAGCAGCAGACCGCGCCAGAACCATACTTGCAGCGGTTGCTAAAAATGCTGTTGCTCAAGATATAGTGCAACCAGGTCATATTTTTCCTCTTATCAGTAAAGAAGGCGGAGTATTGAATCGAGCTGGACATACCGAAGCTGGTGTTGATTTAGCACGTTTAGCAGGGTGTGAGCCAGCGTCTGTGATAGTAGAAATATTAAACGAAGATGGCTCCATGGCAAGACGTCCAGAGCTAGAAGTTTTCGCTAAAAAGCACGATTTGAAAATTGGTACCATTGCCGACCTAATTGAATACCGTAATTTAAACGAAACCACCATAGAGCAAGTTGCAGAGTGTAAATTGCCTACAGAGTTCGGCGAGTTTGATTTGGTGACGTTTAAAGATGTCATCGATAATCAAGTACACTTTGCCATGTGTAAAGGTGAAATTAAGAGTGATACAGCGACGTTAGTGAGAGTGCATTTAATTAATAGTTTTAGTGATTTATTAGGCTCGCAACGTTCTATCGAGCGCAGTATGAGCTTACCAGAAGCGATTAAAACCATTGCTGAAAACGGTGGGGTATTAGTACTTTTAGGTAAAAATGAAGATTTGCTAAATCAAGTTAAACAATTTCAAGCACAAGACAAAGGTGAAACACCCACTACCGCACCTTGGACTGGCTCATCAAGAACAGTCGGAGTGGGCAGTCAAATCTTAGCAAGCCTAGGTGTTAAAAAGATGCGTTTACTCAGTAAACCTAAAAAGTATCATGCTTTATCGGGTTATGGCCTTGAAGTTGTTGAGTATGTATCGGTTTAGCTTTAATAAGTTCAAATCGTACAAAAAATCTCAATATTTCCCTTGTTAGGTGTGCTAAACTGCGCGCCGATTTTTCTAGTAAGGTTTTTTAGATGAACATCATTGAAGGTAACATGCGTGCAACAGGCAAAAAGTTTGCTTTGGTTGTGTCTCGCTTCAACAGTTTTGTAGTTGAAAGTTTAGTGGATGGCGCACTTGACGCACTTGAAAGACAAGGTGAAGTAAACGATCAAGATATAACGTTAGTTCGCGTTCCTGGCGCCTATGAATTACCCATTGCAGCTAAAAAACTTGCTGAACAAAACAAATATGACGCAATTATCGCCTTAGGTGCAGTGATACGTGGTGGTACACCGCATTTTGAGTTTGTTGCAGGCGAATGTAATAAAGGTCTTGCTCAAGTTTCTTTAGATTATGGTGTTCCTGTGTCTTTTGGCGTTATCACTACAGATAGTATTGAGCAAGCTATTGAGCGTTCAGGTACTAAAGCCGGCAATAAAGGCGCTGAAGCCGCTGTTGGTGCACTAGAAATGGTTAATGTTTTAGCCAATATAGAAGAGGCCAAATAGGTGAAACCTCAAGCCCGTCGTCTCTCCCGTGAATTAGCGGTACAAGCTATCTATTCTTGGCAAATGACCAAGAACCCTGTGGAACAAATTGAGCTGAGCATAGTGACCAGCAATAACATGCAAAAAGTTGATACTGAGTACTTTTTAGAGCTATTGCGTAATGTGGTTAAAGATTGTGCTGAGCTGGATAAAAAAATGAAGCCCTATTTAGGCAGGTTGCCAGAAGAACTCGATCCAGTAGAGTTTGCGATCCTTCGAATCGCTACCTATGAACTGGTTGCAAGAATTGATGTCCCTTATAAGGTGGTTATCAACGAAGCTATAGAGCTTGCGAAATCATTTGGTGCAGAAGATAGCCATAAATTTGTTAATGGTGTGCTTGATAAAGCCATCAAGACTCTGCGTAAAGACGAGCGCTCATAAAAGATTGTGTAACAGCAATAACGTGAGTCTTCACCAAGCGCAGCTCAACTAGAAGTAGTGTGATTGTGAAAGAATTTAAAGTTATTGAAGACTTTTTTAAGCAACAAAGTTATCAACGTAAAGATGTCATTATTGGTATTGGTGATGATGGCGCAATAACCCATATTCCAGAAGGGCAAGCGTTAGTTACTACCACAGACACTTTACTAAGTGGTGTGCATTTTTTGCCTTCGACTAGTGCCCATGCTATTGCTCAAAAAGCCATAGCCGTTAATTTAAGCGACTTAGCAGCTATGGGGGCAGAGCCAGCATGGATAAGTTTGTCTCTAAGTTTGCCAGAAATTGACAAAGTTTGGCTTGAAGAGTTTTCTAGAGGTATTAGAGAGCATGCTGAATATTATTCAGTTCAATTAATTGGTGGTGATACTGTTCATGGTCCTCTGGCTGTTACTATTACCGCGCAGGGTTTTGTTCCTTACGATCAAGCATTGACACGAAGCAAAGCCAAACCCGGTGATTCGGTTTATGTCACCGGCAGCATAGGTGACGCAGGTGTGGGGCTACAACTGGCGCAGCTTAAGCGTAAAATCAATAACCAAGAACATCATGACTTTCTGGTTAATCGACTCGATTATCCCACTCCAAGACTGCTAGTCGGTACTAGCCTAAGACGTGTCGCTAGCGGTTGTATCGACTTATCTGACGGACTGATATCTGATATTCAACATATTCTCAAAGCTTCTCAATGTGGTGCTGTTATCCATGTTGATAAACTGCCATTATCAGACGCGATGGTAGCCTCAGTAGACCCAGATGAAGCGATTAAGTTTGCATTAAGTGCGGGTGATGATTACGAGTTGTTGTTCACAGTAAGTGAGGAACAAAAAGGCTTACTTGAGACCAATCTCGCTAATGCAAATATTCAAGCAACCTGTATTGGTCAGCTAACTGGCTTAGCCGAAAAGCTAGAGTTACGTCAAAATGACCAACCTTATGAATTCTCTAATTTAGGTTACGAACACTTCTAAACCTAGCCGCCTGCTAAGGAGCGCGTACTTTTGGATAAACAAATTCGTCAGCGCGTAAGCATGCTAAACCCGGTGCACTTTTTGGCTTTTGGGTTTGGCAGTGGTTTAGCGCCAAAAGCACCTGGCACATTTGGCACTATTGCAGCTTTACCTTTAGTGGCAGCATTGGCACTTTACACATCACTCCCTATTTATATTGCTATCACTATTATTGCGAGTGTGGTGGGTATTTGGATTTGTGGTATTACAGCTAATGACATGCAGGTCCATGATGACTCTTCTATAGTATGGGATGAGGTGGCAGGAATGCTCATTACCATGATAGCTGTCCCCTTGAGCTGGCAAACCTTATTACTAGGTTTTATATTGTTTAGAATATTCGATATTTTAAAACCTTGGCCTATTAGCTACTTAGATAAAAATGCCCATGGCGGCTTTGGCATCATGATAGATGATGTTTTGGCTGGTATATTTGCTTTAGGGGGCATACATCTTACTTTATTTATGGGCTGGTTATAGCACTGCTGAAAGATAAATTATGACATTTGGTAATGGCGGTTTGCTCAATACTACAGCGATAGTTGCTTTAGTTCTGTTGACAACCACAGCCCTCTGATGATTAGCTGTGGAAAAAATAACAAGGCCCATTTATGAAACATATATTTCTATTTATATTCACCTTATCTTCCTTTAGCGCACTCTCTAAAACAGACTCACCCATAGCATTTGCGATACATGGCGGGGCTGGGACCATAACCAAAGCTAATTTGTCTGATGAAAGAGAAGCCGAGTATAGAGCTAAATTGTCTGAGTCGGTTAAGGCTGGGTATGCCGTGTTAGTCGGTGGAGGCAGCAGCGAAGATGCGGTGATTAAAGCTATACAAGTTATGGAAGCATCTCCGTTATTCAACGCTGGCATTGGCGCGGTATTTACATGGGATGCCGAGCACGAATTAGATGCTTCTATTATGCGTGGTCAAGACAAACAAGCAGGGGCTGTAGCAGGGGTTAAACGAACCAAAAGCCCAATTGCAGCCGCGCAGCTGGTGATGAATGAGTCTGTACACGTTATGCTAAGTGGCGCAGGAGCAGATGATTTTGCACAGGCCAATGGCCTTGAGATGACGACTAATAATAGTTTTGATACCGAACGCCGCCAAAAAGCCCTTGAGAAAGTTAAGCAAAACATATTAAAAAATGACCACGCGATGAATATCGACCCTGAAGTAGTGGACTATAAATTTGGCACAGTGGGCGCGGTTGCTCTAGATAAAAATGGCAATTTAGCTGCGGGTACCTCAACAGGTGGAATGACGGCAAAACGTTGGGGCCGCATTGGCGACTCACCCATTATTGGCGCGGGTACTTGGGCAGATAATGAAAGTTGTGCGGTTTCTGCCACTGGGCACGGTGAGTATTTTATCCGCAACCATGTGGCTGCTGATATTTGTAGCCGCGTAAAATACGCCGGTAAAACAATTGAGCAGGCAGGTAACGACGTGATCCATCAGGTGTTATCACCTGAAGCAGGCTCAGGTGGCGTGATCATTATGGACAGCAAAGGTAATGTAGCCATGCCGTTTAATTCTGAAGGTATGTACCGTGCAAGTATCGACACAAAGGGCAAAGTTACAGTGGCTATTTATGGTGATAAAACCTAATACAAAACAGGGAGTTGCGGGCTATTAACTTCGCAATTCTCTAGCCTTAAAAGGTTTAAACTCTACATATTTATAAAATAGGTAACGCTCGGGTATTGATGGGCGATTTCAAAACAAAAGATGACTGTACACCACTTACGCCATCAATAGGGGTAAGTTTGTTCAATAGAAAATGCTGAAAACCATCCATATCTTTGATTATAACCTTAAGCAGATAATCAGCAGTTTGTCCTGTCACTAAATGGCACTCTAATACCTCACTACACTTGGCGATTTCAGCCTCAAAATGATTAAATCGCTCTGGTGTGTGTTTATCCATACTCACTTGCATGAATGACACCAAAGACAAGCCCAACTTTTTCGCATCAAGCAAGGCCACATAACCGTCTATAAACCCAGCTTCTTCTAACTGTTTGACTCGCCGCAAGCAGGGCGAAGGCGACAAGTTAATGGCTTCTGCTAACTCTTGATTAGAGATGCGGCCTTGCTGCTGAATTATTTCAAGGATTAAACGATCGTATTTGTCAAATTTCATGAAAACCTTTAATGGTGGCAATTTATTTTATTAATGTTTATTTTATGGCAATAAAATTGCTTTGGTAGTGTTTTTTGGGTGTTTTTCGCAATCTTATTCGATAGTAAGTTAGCTATTATAGTGGCAGACTCATTCATAGATATTCGGACCTTAGTTATGATCAACAATCCAAACACAAAATATCAGCCTTTTTACGGTATTGACTTAAAAACTAGACAGTGGCCCAGTAAGCGCATTGAAAAAGCACCAATTTGGATGAGTACCGACCTGCGTGATGGTAACCAAGCTTTGATTGACCCTATGTCTATTGAAACCAAATTACGATTTTTTAATGCTTTGGTGGCAATGGGCCTTAAAGAAATTGAAGTAGGGTTTCCATCGGCATCAGAGACTGATTTTAATTTTGTACGTCTATTAATTGAAGGTAACCACATACCTGATGATGTGACCATAGAAGTATTGGTACAAGCACGTTATGACTTAATTGAAAAATCAGTAGAAAGTTTAAGAGGCGCCAAGCAAGCTATTTTGCATATGTACAATCCATTGGCTCCGGCATTTCGAGAGATTGTATATAATACCGATAAAGCCGGTGTGAAGAATATTGCGACCCAAGGCACCCAGTGGGTTAAAGAATTAACAGCGACTGCCCCTGAGGTTAACTGGACCTATCAATACTCGCCAGAGGTATTCTCGAGCACTGAGTTGCGCTTTGCCAAAGAAGTATGCGATGCCGTTGTCAAAATTTGGGAGCCCAGCACAGATAACAAAATTATTATCAATTTACCTGCAACCATAGAGATGAATACTCCCAATACCTACGCAGATCAAATTGAGTGGATGCATACCCATCTTAAACAGCGCCAACATATTATTTTAAGTGTGCACCCCCATAACGACAGAGGCACAGCTGTAGCTGCTGCAGAACTTGCTTTAATGGCTGGTGCGGACCGAGTTGAAGGCTGTTTGTTTGGCAATGGAGAGCGTACTGGTAATGTCGACTTAGTGACACTAGCCTTGAATATGTACACCCAAGGTATTCACCCTAACTTGGATTTTTCTAATATTGATCAAACCCGTAAGTTGGTTGAAGAGTGTAATCAGTTACCTGTGCACCCTAGGCACCCTTACGTTGGCGAGTTGGTATTTACGGCGTTTTCTGGTTCCCATCAAGATGCCATTAAAAAAGGTCTAGCGGTACAGAAAAAAGATGAATTGTGGAAAGTCCCTTACTTACCTATTGATCCCGCTGATTTAGGCCGCAACTACGACGAAGTGGTTCGGGTAAATAGTCAGTCAGGCAAAGGCGGCGTTAGCTTTTTATTAGAGAGAGCGGCTGGGCTTCAACTACCCCGTAAGTTACAAATAGAGTTCTCACGGGTTGTGCAACAGATGAATGACAAAACTGGTAAAGAGTCGGACTCTGAGGCGATTGTAGACTTGTTTACACAAGAGTATTTGCAACAAGGTAAACCGTTAGAATTGGTGAACAGTAGTATGTCTAGTGCAGCCGATGGACAGCAAAGAATCGACATTGAAGTCAAGTATAAGGGAGTTAAACAACATATTCACGGCACAGGTAATGGCCCAATAGATGCGGCAGTAGAAGCCATTCGAAGCTTAACTTACCAACCTTTAGAAGTGGTAGATTATCACGAACACTCTATAGGGAGTGGCTCTGGTGTAGCTGCAGTTTGCTATATCGAGATGAAGGTCGCAGGGCAAACAGCAAGCTTTGGCGTGGCCCAAGACAGCAACATAATGCATAGTGCGGTTAAAGCACTGATTAGTGGCGTAAACCGTAAATGGGTAGAGCCAGTCATTAAGTTGCAAGCCTAGCTAGTTGTATTGCTTTTAGCGTAGCGATGCTTATTCGGTCTCGCTGCGCGATTAATCACTCACTTTGTTCATCAAAGGTCCGCGTTGCTTACAGATAAAGAAGTAATCCATTTTGCTGCTGCGCATCTGTACCGTTTTTGTGGATTTCCTCCATAGTCAAGAAAAGAGGCAAATTTCCTCTTTTCTTGAAAAATTATAATTAGCGAACAAGCCGAAGAATAACACTTGGTAAAGGCTGGCTAAATTTGATACAAATGATTTAAGGATAAACAGAGGCAAGCAGCCAGTAGAAAACAGGCAAGTTGCCTCATATTAAGTTGTTAAGCCCTCAAAGAGGCAAGAGTGAAGTATTTACTAGGAATCATAATAATGGCTTGGAGCATATTTTCATCGGCGAAAGATTACCCACAAGTTGTAGTTGGTGATGAAGATGGTTTTGTTGACCTTAGTTTCCAAAATATTAAATCAAATTTAAACAATATTGGTAATTTAGAATTCATAGTCAAAGGAAATCTAAACGGTTTAAAGGTGAGTTTTTCGGTTGAGTTACTCCCTGAGTGGAATCCACAGGATATTGAAGGTATGGATGAAGCTTTCTACTGGGGTGAAGCTAATTTTAAAAGCAACGGTTCTGAAACAAAGAACTTTGTTAATGTACTTGCTAAATTATATGGCGCAGAGCTAAAGGAATTCGAGGTTCCTGCCAGTGTTTATGCTCAGGCAGTTGGCCTAGCGTGCAATCCGAAAGAAATTCAGAATAATCCATGTAAAATGAAATTCTTTTTTAACCCAGATGGTAGCGAAGAGCTTTATTCTGAGGTTTTCATAAATATCGATCTTGATGCAAAAGTCTTAGAATTTAATGAAAAAGATAATGATTACAGAGCTCCATTATTACGTTCTTTACTGAAATAAGGCTTAACAAACGGCTGCAACGGACAAATTTCCGTTGTCACCTTTTTGTGCAAAAACACGCACAAAAGCCGCCATCAAAAATCTGCTCGGTGAGCCGGGCGTTAGGCATCTAGGTTAACCATTGGCAAATTTCAAAACTCTAACAAAATGGCATATATTTCTCGGTTTTCTGAGCTTTCTCCTCTTTGGTATACCCAATTTTTTTGCGGGTGATAGTATTACGGAAACAGGAAAGTTTTACTTACCATTAGTAAATATATTCTTTCCATTACTTCACTTTTCAATCGCATATGGATGCAAGCTTCAATCTGAATATGGACGGGTAGCTTCAAGAATTTGCGGCTTTTTGCTAATGCCATTTTTCCCCGCAGGTACAATTATTGGTTTTATTCTTTTTGAAAATACAAAGAAAAAATTTGAGATGCAAGATGCCTAACAAGTGATTATGGAGTTATTCATTGAGTCAGGATCAGGCTACATGGGGTTAATTAAAGACTGGTTGTTACGAAGACTTGCAGCTTAAAAGCCTTTGATTTTTCGCTTCTAATATCTTTGAGTTTGGCTAATTCGTTGCCATTTTTTTGATTTAAAATGCTATAGCGGGATTTTTACAAGGTATTCCATTGATAAAGTATAAAAGTAGTCATAATCTAGCCTTCCTGAAGAGCTCTATAAAAGATAACCGTAAAGTTGATAAAAACAGTTGTAATGTTCATTGCTTTACTAGTTTGTCATCAGGTTTTAGCTGATGATGCAAATAAAGAAGTTGAGGTCACTGCTCTGTCGATTGGCTAGAGAGTGGTACTTTAGTCTGAGGTATTGAATGAGAATAGGGTGATAAATGTTTATCTGCACCAAGGATATTCAAAAGCTTTATCAAAAGATTACCCTGTGATCTATTTATTAGATGGCTCTATTGAAGAGGATTTTATTCATATTGCAGGGCTGGTTCAGTTTGGTTCGTTTTATTGAAACTGAGTTGCAACCATACATAGACGCAAAATATAGAACCACTTCAACCAAAACCTTGATAAGTCAGTCTCTTAGAGGGCTTTTGGCAACCGAAATTTTATTTAAAAAACCAGACTTATTTGATAACTACATTATTACTAGCCCAAGTTTATGGTGGGATGACGAGTCTTTATTAAAGTACACGCCAGCTTTATATACTTCCAAAAAGTATGTGTTTATCGCCGTTGGTAAATAGGGCGAAGTGATAGAGAGAACAGCCAGAGAGTTGTATGACAAATTGAGGGGGGTAGAGAATGAAAACACTAACCTTTATTTTGAGTATTTAAAAAAGCAAGATCATGGTGATGCCCTGCATTTAGCAGTGTACAGTGCTTTTGAAAAAATATTTATGAAGTAGTGCTAAGGTTAATTACCGTGTTTTTTCGTCCGCCGTTTATAGGGGGAGTTGTGTAGTTGCATTGTTATCTTATGATCTACATTAATGATGAGTAAGGGATAAAATGACAAATTGTAAAGTTAAGTTATGTGTATTGACCGGGGGCATGTTTGTGGGGGGGATTAGTGCATCACCCACTTCAAACGAGTTTATACCTTGTAAAAAGCTCGCTGTTGCCAAACTAGAGTACTGTTTAAATAGCGATAATAGTGATTGTTGGTCTAAGTCAAAGGGCAGTTATGAGTCTTGTCATAAAGCAATAATTGAAAAACATGGCGTTAAAAATAAGCAAATACAGAAAGCAAAAAATAAAAGTGACATCCATAAAGGGTAGATGAGTTGTCTAATCGGTGCTGGTAATAGCTAGCCTAAAATTAACAGCTTTAGAGCATAGTTAAGGGAGGGGGAAGTCTAGCCACTGGGCTAACGTTTTGGCTAGCACGTCTCGTTTTAAGGGCTTAGTGATATATTTGTTCATTCCTGACTCGTTAGCTTTTTCATAATCTTGCTGCATGGCATTTGCAGATAACCCACATATTGGTAGTGTGGTGAAGCCTATTTCTCGTAATAATTTTGTTGCAGTATAGCCGTCCATTACCGGCATTTGTATGTCCATTAAAATAACATCGTAGTATGGAGAGTTGGTTATTTTTGTTACGGCTTGTTGACCGTCTTCTGCTATGTCGTAGCTAACTCCCAATGATTTTAGCATTTCACCCGCTACCGCTTGATTTATGCTGTTATCTTCAACTAATAACACATGACCTTTTAGTTTATGCTCTATTGGCTGGCTCTTCGCTGATAATAGAGTTTCCGCCGAAGCAGAAATCCCTTGGAGTTCATCAATAAATATACTGAATTCTCGCGGTGTAAATGGATGAGATAATGTAGGAGTATGCCACGTTTTTATTAGCTCTGATGCGAGTTGTTGAGGTTGTGTATCTTTAATAAATCCAAACTTAATGGCTTTGTCTTTGCAATATTGAAGTGCCGGCTCTAAAGCGTTCAGATGCTCTTTACTTTTCGCATCAAAAATTGCGATGGCCTGCTTATTTGGTTCAGCAAAAGGTTGTTCTTGAATGGATCTTAATGTTTCGATGTGACAGTTTTCTGTCATCGCATCTAAATATTCTCGGTTTACTAAGTGAGATTCTGGCACATAATAAATATGGTTTGACGAGGGTTGTGTTTTACTTAATATGCTTGCTTGTCCTTTAAAGGCTCTAAGTTTGAGCTGCAAAGTAAAGATACTTCCCTCATTTTTAGTTGATGTGACAGTAATCTTGCCATTCATTAAGTTAATTAACTGTTTAACAATGGCTAAACCAAGGCCCGTTCCACCAAACTCTCTGCTTGTCGTCCCATCAGCTTGTGTGAAGGGGTGAAATATCTTTTCAAGCTGCGTGTCTGTCATGCCAATACCTGTATCTTTTACCTCTGCATGTAAAGTGAATGCTCCTGCTTTACCGCTACTTTCGCCCCCAAATTTAATAAATACGGTGCCGTTTCGAGTAAATTTTATAGCATTACTGCAGAGGTTTAACATGATTTGGCAAATACGCTGGGGGTCGCCAACCAATTTTTTAGGTAGGCTTGGGTCGGCAAATAATCGGACATTCAAGTTTTTTTCTCGCGCTCGCATACCGGTGCTAGCGAGTATGTTGTTAAACAGAGAGTCTAACGAAAAATCGGTTTGTTCTATATCGAGCTTACCAGCTTCTATTTTAGAAAAGTCTAAAATGTCATTGATCACTGTCATCAATAGTTGACTAGAGTTACTTACTTTAATTAAATACTCTCGAAGTTTATCTGACATGTTCTCGCTTAGACCAAGCTCCACTAGACCAATAATACCATTCATCGGAGTACGAATTTCGTGACTCATATTGGCCAAAAAAACACTTTTTGACTGAGTCGCTTTTTCGGCAATCACTTTTGCACTAGCGAGCTCTCGATTTAATTGCTCTTGTCGTTCAATTAGGTGTTGTGACTCAGTTAATAATTCCGTAGTACGCAGATTATTTTCACGAAATACATTTGCTGCCTTAGCGAGCTTTCCTATATCGTCTTTTCGATTTAAACCTGGTATGGAGTCTATTTTTTTATCTCTAATTAGTCGTTCAAATACATCTGTTATGGCATTGATAGGAACAATGACTCTTATGCCCAAAAATAGAGCGGCTCCCACCGCGAATATAATGCCAAAGAGCGAAGTGATATCGTTGCGAATTTTTGTTTGTTCAATATTACTGATTATAACGGTATTGGTTTGCTCAGATAAAAGTGCGACGTTTTCACTTAACTGGCCAGTTAAATAAAGAAACTCATTAGCAGAGCCTGTCATAACCACATTGACTAAATATAAGTAACCTCGAGTAACTTGTGTTAATTGGAGAAAGTTTTGTTCAATTTTAATTAGTGAGCTATCGAGTGTAGGAATTTGTTCCGACATCACTGGATATTGCCTTAGAATTTCTCTGATCTTTTCAATTTTGGATTCAAATTGTTCAATATGCGCTAGGTCTGGACTCAATATGTAGTTAAATGCATCATTTTCAGCTTGCGCTAAGTGAAACCCAATTAGAGCGATGGGAAGTGATTGTATGTTATTCACTGCATCACGTTTTTCTATTATGGCGACTAGTGAGTCAATTTCTATTAGTAAGCCACTTTCAAACAAGGCTTCGCGGCGTGTTCTACCTTTTATTACGTCATTAAAATTGTCGGAGTAGTCGAATAAGTGTTGGCGCATTCTGCTAAGCAGTTTTAACCCGTATTCTTCATCCATTTCTGGTAATACGGAGTGCTCTAAAATCTGTAGTTTTTCTTCAATGTCTGTTATTAAACGACTAAAGCGAATTGCCGCTGACTGGCTGGCAGAGTCTTTGTAGATTAATACATTACGTTGTAAGTTGGCGACATCACGCTCAAGCTCGCGAACTGTATTTACATCAAGTAAAGATTGCTGAGAGAGGTTGAGGCCTTTAAATAAAGTTTCTTGGTTACTGCGAGTAGTAAAAATTTGTAAAACCAATAGAAAAATTAGGATAGATAATACGGCACCAACCTGCACCTTAAGTGATGAAAACATAACACTCCTTAATATTTGCAACTATGAGCTAATGAACTCATACCATTTTTGCAAGCTGTATTCATAAGTGGGCATGACGGTATTCCATACGGCTACGTTACTAAAGCGCTTTTCATAGCTACCACCAGTACGAATGTCACCCTGTAATACAGCTACCTTACCATCTGTACCAAGAAGAGATGTAGATGCCGGCTTACCATCATACCAATAACCCCACTCAGCTTCTGTCAAAAGAGGTTTTGAGCGTTGAGGGTTTGATATGTAATAGCCTTGTCTGGCAATAAATGCTCCAGGCCAGCCAGATAACCACCAGTTCATATACTCATAGGCGACGTCTTTGACTTTGCCTGTAGTGGCTGCTGATAAACACATCACGCCGTGCCAGCCGCGATAGCCCTCTTTGGGAGCTGCAAAAGTCACTGGAATATTTTGACTATTGAGCTGGGTCACCGCGGGGGAGAACATACTTTCTATTACAATCCGTTTTGTGCGCATAAACTCTACGGACTCTGGTACAGAGGTCCAGAAACCACTAAAGTGGCCTTGTGCTTTTAGGTTGTTTAAAATTTTGAACAAGGCATCTAGTTCTAGCTTAGTCATGGCTCCTATATTGGCGAAACTGGCTAAACCCTGTGCTTGAGCTGCTAAGGCCAGGTCAAAGAGTCCTATTGTCGGAGCGTTGACTATGCCTACTTTTCCTGAATATCTTTCATCTAATAACCAGCCCCAGCTTTCTGTTTGGTAGGGAATTCCTTTATCTATTACCTCTGTGTTGTAGCCAAAAGAATCAACGTTGTGTACATAAGGCAAAAAGCTGATGTGGTCAGTGTGCTCAGTGCCTAACTTACCATTAGGCTGAACGTGAAGTATTTTATATGGTGCATCTCCCGCTCCATAATTAGCGTTTGGGGTGACTTTACCGGTTTTGGTTAATGGATTGATTTCGTCCCAGTACTTCAAGCGCTTTTTATCTATACTTTGGATAGCTTTAGAGCGCCATAAAACATTGATGCTGTTTGACCATTGTTCATATAAATCAAAGCTTTGAGGAGAGATAGCTGCTTTTTGTAGAACAGATGCACTACCTCTGGCCTCAAAAGAAATATTGATCCCCAAGTCACTCATGGCTTGTTGTCTTAATTCTTCTTGCAGGGTTACATGGGTACCTAATACTCTTAGGGTAGGGGTGTTTTTTGCAAAAACGTAAGGGGCTTTAACTATTGCGCCTGCGGAAATACCAGTTTTTACTATTGTCTTTAGGGTTTTACGGCGATTGATATCGATAATTTCAGGGGTTTTATTGATAATGTTCATAAACTCTCCTTGTTAACCTTAACTATAAATATCATTTTATTTTTAACAATTAATCTTTAGTCGTAGTAGCTAAACTTATATTCATTATTTTTTAAGGATAGTCAATTTTAGATATTTTATTCGTCAGTATACGTATTGGATTTAGCTTTTTTGAGTGATGAAAAGTGATGAAAAGTGATGTGAAAATGTGGGAAATGAGAATAACCGTCGCAAGCGTAGGTTCAGAAATAATTGTTTGTATAGAAATTCATTAATATGGTTTAGCTAATCTGAAGCCATTGAGTGCTATGCCTATAGAGGTAAAAATAGATATATTGAAGGTGTCTCTCATACGGTGTAGAGGTTAGATTAAAGACACCATGGCAACTAAGAACAACTGTGCTGGTATTTGTGATCATTCATTTGCAGATGCCAACCTCAATTTTCAAAATAATAAAATTGTAGATATCTAAATTACTAGAGTTCTGCGTTAGGGGGATACTACAACTAGTTAGGTTGTTATCATCTAGCTGGCCCGTTATTCTGTAACAATAAGATATTCACAGAGCAAATTATGAATCTAGTTATTTCCCGTATGTTTAGCTTAGTGCTTGTATTGAGTAGCTTTGTTACTGCCGCAGAAACCCGTGTGTTGTTTATCGGTAATAGTTTTACCTATGGTTATGGCTCATCTGTTAAACATTACCGCACTGACTCTGTAACTGATTTAAACAATGAAAAGATTGGAGGGGTTCCCGCACTTTTTAAATCATTTACTAAGCAAGCAGGCTTTGATTATGATGTTTATGTTGAAACTAGAGGCGGTAGTGACCTGAGTTTCCATGTGCAAAATAAGCTACAGGTAATCAATAAAAAGCCTTGGGATAAGGTGGTAATGCATGGTTTTAGTACGTTAGACCGTAAAATTCCTGGTGACCCAACCAGGTTTGTTGAATCTACTAAAAAAATGTCTACGTTTTTAGAAAAGCTAAACCCTAAAGTTGAGGTTTTTCTTACCTCTACTTGGTCGCGGGCTGATTTAATTTATCAAGCTGAGCGCCCTTGGTCAGGAGCTTCAGTAGGGAAAATGGCCTTGGATATTCGCGCCGGATACGATAAAGCCGCCGCAACATCAGCTGTTATTAAAGGAGTGAATGCTGTGGGAGAAGCTTGGACAAAAGCTATAACCCTAGGTATTGCTGATGCTAATCCTTACGACGGTGTTGAGTTTGGCAAGGTTAATCTGTGGACTTGGGATAATTACCATGGCAGCAATTATGGTTATTATTTACATGCGCTTGTGGTTTTTGGAAATTTGACCGGCGTTGACCCTCGCTCACTAGGATCAAATGAATGTTCAGGTTATGAACTTGGTATGTCAAAACGTGAAATAAGCATGTTACAGCAGGCGGCATTTGAGCAGTTATCGGCAGAGCGTCAAATGAGTGGTTCTCCACTAATCAGTCCCAACTCAGTTTGGCCCAAAAGCTGCGTTTAATCTTAGTAAGTTTGCACCCTACGCCATCGTTTTTGGGTAATAGTAAACATTAATATATTGATAATACTGGGAGGTTAGTAGGTTCAGATTTCAAATAAGGTTATTACCACTCTGGTTATTGCAGTCACATTTTTAACTTTAATTTTGTTGCTTTTTAACAGGTATGTTGAAGATTACACTTCTGATTTTACCGATCTCACAATTTACTCCTCTGTTTTAGATGAAGATAGAAAGCTATTCATCCGCCTACCAAACAATTATGATGAGAAAAAGCGCTATCCCTTGATAATTAAATCAGACGGTAATTTCAATTTAAGTCGTTGGGATGAGGTAATTTCAGAGTTATCACAGCAAGGGAATGTGAATGATTCTATTCTTATTGCTATACCAAATCTTTTTTTTGAGTGATTCAAGAAACCGAGACCTTGTCCCCCCATATGCACGAAAAGATGTAAGAATCGAGGCTCGTCCTGCAAGTGATAATTCTCCATTAATATTTGGCAAAGGAGATTTGTTTTTAAGATTTATAGAAACTGAACTCATACCTTATATCGAAGATAATTATTCGATTAATAACAATAGGATATTGAGCGGTTTTTCAGCTGGGGGGAGATTTGTTTTATATACGTTAGTGACTAAACCAGATCTGTTTACTGGATATTTTTCCTTTAGTCCCGCAGCTTGGTACGATAACTCTGTTGTAGTTGATGAATTTAAGAAGGGACTAAATGGAGTGAAAGAAAAGCCACTATATTTATATTTAAGTTTGGGAGGCGACGATAACGCAATTATTAGCGGTTCGTTTAAAGGCTTACTATCCGCAATTGAATCTAATGCACCAATCAGTTTATATTCTGAGTATAGCTATAGTAAAGGTGCCAACCATGAACTGAATCCATATATTTCAGTCCCTAAAGCGCTAAAAGGCTACTATAGGTTTCGAGCTACCAATGTTGATCTCTAGTGAAAAAAAATGATAGAAATATTTATAGGGTTTAAAATTGCAGCGCCCTTCTAAAGAGCAAATAAATAACCTACCTCTGTATGCTGGCCTTAAGGTTTCTGATATCAATATTATAGAAACTGAATTGGATGCAAGTAATGCACTAAAAGTCTTAGAGAGTGAGTCTAGTGTGGGCTTTGATACTGAAAGCAAACCTATATTCAAACCTGGGCAATCTAGCTCGGGACCCACTTTGATTCAACTTGCTACAGAATCTAGAGGGTTTTTATTTCCAGTTAGATTTTCGGCTGCTCTATCTGCTGCAGGCGTTATATTGTGTAATCAAGATATTCAAAAGGTAGGGTTTGGCCTTAAAGGTGACAATAAGGCGCTATGTAAGCTTAATATAAATCTAGCTAATACCTTAGATTTGTCTCTTGAGTTAAAACGTTTAACTGGCGATAAAGACCCAATTGGGGCTAGGGCTGCGGTGGCTATGGTACTTTACAAACGATTAGGAAAAGGCGCTCAGCGCTCAAATTGGGGGCAATATCCATTGCGGCAACATCAAATTTTATACGCCGCCAATGATGCCCATTGTGCCATTTGTATCAAAAAGAGCTTGGTCAGCTATTAAGCTGTGCTCGTTTTTTTAAGCATAGTTGAGCATTTTATACGACCATGACGTTTTTCTTGAGCTTTAAAATCATTTAAGCCGCCACTTAGCAAAGTTTGTATTGTGTGTTCAAGTGATTATCCCCATCTTTGATATATTGTTTATCTAAAGCTTAAGTATTTCTTACTTAAGATGTTCGACTAAGTTTGGTTTTTAACCTTTTATATGGAGTAGTAATGATTGATTATTTAGCGGTTTTTATTGTGTTTTTTGCGGTAATTGACCCTATTGGTACCTTACCTGTATTTATTGCAGTGACTGATAAATATGAGCCTAAGATAAGGCGCAGAGTTGCTTTACTTGCAACCATAGTGGCTGCTTGTGTACTGTTATTTTTTATGGGAATAGGTGAGGTTATTTTAAATGTATTATCTATACCTTTGCCTGCGTTTCAAATATCAGGGGGCATAGTTTTATTCCTATTTGCTCTTAATATGATATTTGGTGATAGTAAGCCTGAAGAAGAAATCAAATTATTAGAGAACTCTCATAGAGAAACCGCCATTTTTCCTTTAGCCGTGCCATCAATTGCTAGCCCAGGTGCAATGTTAGCCGCAATTCTGTTAACCAAAAATGCGGTATATACTTTTTGGGAGCAAGCGCAGACTGCTTTAGTTATGCTGTCGGTTTTACTGTTAACTTATATTTTAATGTTGCTTTCTGGCGTTATCGCAAAAGTGATTGGTAGCAGTGGGGCAAGTGTTATAAGCCGAGTGATGGGGTTAATACTTTCCTCTATCGCTACCACTAATATTTTGGTTGGATTTCAGGATTATTATACGTTAATCCAATCATAGTTTGCCTTTATAAGATTACCTAGTTATCTGACTTTCCTAGAAGTTTATTACGGACTTTTGGGTAACTAGCGTTTTCGTCTAACCATATTTTTAAAAAGTTTTCTCCAAACTCTTTATCAGAAACTTCGCCTATAGAGGTATCGTTTAAGAAAAACTCACTGGTTTTTTCTTGGTTTACAATTAGTAGCAGAGTATCCCCTTTATTTATATCCGGAAATAGATCGGTTAGCGCACCAAGCCATTCTTCAATTCGCTCTGCAGATACGCCTAATTTTAGCCATTCTTTTTTAGTATGTTTTACTAAATCTTTACTGCTGATATCACGTAGGTAAGTTATTTTTAATGCCTGAGGGAATTCATCAGCTGCATATATTCCATTTTGACTGTACAAGCTTGAATTGTATATGTCCCAGAAAAAAACTGTCAGTTTTGCTTCGCCAACTTGAGTTAAATTGGTTAAAGGGTTACTTAAAGCGTGTTGTGAATAAAGTAGTATCAGAAAAGTAAGTGAGCAATAAAAACTCACAGCATGATGATTATAGCTGACTCTATATTTTAAATGGGTCATTGATGCTCAGAGTAAAATAACTAATGTATTTTAAGTACGTTTAGTTTGATGAAATAGTTTACTGGATACCGGTTTTTTAACTTGCCTGGTGATTGGAGTATTAAAGTATTTTTACGTTTGACATGGCTTATTACAAGTTAGGTTGCTTATTGCCTAGAAGACTAGCAACTAGATACTGATTTATTTTTTCATATAAAAAAACGCGCTTAATGCGCGTTTTTATAATGGTAGTTTATCAGTTAACTAATAAAGCTACTGTCAGGGTAATTTAACTTAAGGGTTTTCATGACATTATTCTTTAACTTATCCAATTTAAGTTGGTCATAACATTCAACCATTATCTCTAACGCTTCACGAACGTGTTGAGTATCTGGATAATGCTCAATCACGTACTTTCCACGATTAGCCGCAGCTACATAAGCATCACGCCGCATGTAGTAACGCGCGATGGCTATTTCGTATTTAGCTAAACGGCTTTTAATATGTAACATACGCTTCTGTGCGTCTGCGGCATATTTACTGTTTGGGAACTTTTCTATTAAACGTCTGAAATCGCTAAATGCTTGACGAGAACTACTTGGGTCTCTATCTGATCTGTCAATTCCTGCTAAGTCTTGGAATAAGTTGTTATCTACTTCCATATTAGCTAATCCACGCATATAAAAAGCGTAATCCACATCTGAATGATTGGGATTGAGTCGAGTGAAGCGATCTATGGCCGCTAACGCTTCGTCAATTCGTCCCGTTTTGTAATATCCGTATATCAAATCTAGTTGTACTTGATGAGATAGTGGCCCAAATGGAAAGCGTGAATCTAAGGCTTTAAGGGTTTCTGTTGCTGCATTAAAGTTGCCCAAGATCATTTTTTCTTTTGCTTCTTGATACAAACTTTGTGCACTTCGATTTTTAAGTACCAAATCGATGTCTTCGTCTTCTGGCACTGAAGAACAGGCCACCAACATCATTAAGGTACTAGTTATTAATATATTTCTTACATTGACTTTACTGATCATATTGCTCTTTTTGCTCATATTTGACTATTCGATTGGTGATGTTTGATTCATTGAGGACAAAAATCCGTTAGAATAGTAGTTTACCTAATCGATAACTGCAGCGCATTCTACCCCACCAAATTGGGCTATGCACACATAAATCGTTACGAAACACTTTCAGGATGTTTAATGCATGTCTACCTCACATGAAAAAATACAACTTCAGGCCCAAGTGCCTGATAATTTATTTGGTAAACGCTTAGATCAAGCTTTGGCCGAAATGTTCCCCGATTATTCAAGATCTCGTATAAAAGAATGGATTTTGGGTGATAAAGTCACCGTAGATGGTGAAATCTCTAATAAACCAAGAGAAAAGTTGGTTGGCGAAGAGCAAATAGAGATTGATGTAGAGCTTGAAGTACAAGTTCAACATCTTGCTCAGCCTATCGATTTGAATATAGTTTATGAAGATGATGATATTTTAGTTATTAATAAACCCACAGATCTAGTTGTACATCCTGGTGCTGGAAATTCCGATGGTACAATTTTAAATGCCTTGTTAAGCCATGTTCCCGGAATTGAGAATGTGCCAAGGGCTGGAATTGTGCATCGCTTAGACAAAGATACAACAGGTTTAATGGTGGTGGCTAAAACTATCCCTGCACAAACTCATTTAGTGGAGCAACTGCAAGCGCGAGAAATCAGCCGAGAATATGAAGCTGTTGTGATTGGTACTATGGTGGCCGGCGGAACTATTGATGAACCAATTGGTAGGCATCCAACTAAACGTACCAATATGGCAGTACGAGAGTCTGGTAAACCTGCCATGACACATTATCGAGTTAAAGAGAAGTTCAGAGCGCATACTTATCTTAGATTAAAGTTAGAATCTGGTAGAACTCACCAAATACGAGTGCATATGTCCCACCTAAGATACCCATTGGTTGGTGACCAAGCTTATGGCGGCCGTCCTAGACCACCTAAAGCGTGTGACCAAAAAATGGTGGATATGTTAAGAGGCTTTAGACGCCAAGCTCTGCATGCTGTGCAATTAGAGTTAACTCACCCAATTACAGGTGAGTGGATGTCGTGGAAAGCTCCTTTACCCGATGATTTCGTTGACTTGTTACAAGTATTGCGTGAGGACAAGGCTGAACATGGAAGTGGAGAAGTTTAAGTTTGTCTCTGCCTTTATTTATTTATCCTGATTGGCCTGCGCCTAAAAATATAAAGGCGTACGTTAGTACTAGAATAGGAGGGTTTAGCCAACCTCCTTTCAATAGTCTGAACGTGGCGAAACATGTTAATGATGATGAGTTAATCGTAGATAAAAATCGTGATTTGCTACCAAATCACGAAAACATAACTTGGTTGATTCAAACTCACAGTACAAATTGTGTCAATTTAGATCTTCCCCAGCCAACAAATATAGAAGCTGATGCCAGTTTTAGCCGTAACAAAAATCAAGTATGTGGGGTAATGACTGCAGATTGTTTACCTCTTTTGTTATGTGATATCAAAGGAGAGGTTGTAGCTGCGGTACATGCAGGTTGGCGAGGTTTAGCGGCTGGCATTATTGAAAATTCTATCGCTGCGATGAAGGTTAACCCTGCAGATATCATGGCATGGTTAGGCCCTGCTATAAGCCAAGGTAACTTTGAAGTAGGTGAGGACGTTAAAGAAGCTTTTCTTCAATATCCCCAAGCATTTATATCAAGCCATGCTAGTGGTAAATATTTGTTAGATTTATATCTGATAGCAAAACAAAAGCTCGCCAACTATGGCATAGATAAAGTGTACGGTGGGAATTTTTGTACATATAGACAAAGTGACTTGTTTTTTTCCCACCGCCGTGCGACTCATGAACTTGATAGTACTGATAAAATGCCTGTCACTACAGGAAGAATGGTCAGTGCGGTTTATATTGAATAACTATTATTTTCCGGTGTATTTAGTGAATTGATCTACATCAAATTTTAATTAATCAGTATAGCCAAATTATCGAACACCACTTGATTAGCCAATAAATTGTACCCATTAATACTTCATGTAAAGTAGAGGTGGAGTACCTTTTATGCAATTAGATAGTTTTACAAGTAAATTCCAAGCGGCACTTTCTGAAGCACAATCTTTAGCTCTCGGTCGCGACCATCAATATATTGAACCTGTGCATTTAATGACATCATTGTTAAATCAGCAAGGAGGTTCTGTTCGTCCATTACTTGATCAAGCAGGTATGAATGTTAATAGCTTACGTTCAGCATTAGCAGAAGCGGTTGAAAGGTTACCGAGAGTTCAAGGCTCCGGGGGGGACGTACAACTGAGTAAAAGTAGTGTCATTCTCTTAAATTTAAGTGACAAAATTTCTCAAAAAAGAAAAGACGAATATATTACTTCTGAAGTGTTTGTTTTAGCGGCTTTACAAGATAAAGGTGCCTTAGGAGAAATTTTAAAACAATCTGGTGCTAATGAAAAAAGTATTGAAGAAAGTATTGAAAAGATACGTGGCGGCCAAAAAGTGACAGACCCCAATGCGGAGGATGTGCGCCAGGCCTTAGAAAAATTTACAACTGATTTAACTGAACGAGCAGAGCAGGGCAAGCTTGATCCGGTTATAGGTCGGGATGATGAAATACGCCGTACGATTCAAGTTTTACAGCGCCGAACAAAAAATAATCCGGTTCTAATTGGTGAGCCGGGTGTGGGTAAAACAGCCATTGCTGAAGGTCTAGCTCAACGGATTATTAATGGTGAAGTGCCTGAAGGTTTAAAAAACAAACGTGTATTGTCTCTGGATATGGGATCCTTAATAGCGGGGGCAAAATTTCGCGGTGAGTTTGAAGAACGTTTAAAGGCTGTATTGAGTGAATTAAGTAAAGAAGAAGGCCGAGTGATCCTCTTTATCGATGAGCTTCATACTATGGTTGGAGCTGGTAAAGGTGAAGGTGCCATGGATGCAGGGAACATGCTTAAACCAGCGTTGGCAAGAGGAGAGTTACATTGTGTTGGTGCCACTACATTAAATGAGTATCGTCAATTTATAGAAAAAGACGCGGCATTAGAGCGCAGGTTTCAAAAAGTATTAGTAGATGAACCTAGTGTGGAAGATACAATTGCTATACTTAGAGGTCTAAAAGAGCGCTATGAATTGCACCACTCTGTGGAAATTACCGATCCAGCGATTGTAGCAGCGGCAACTTTGTCACATCGTTATATTAGTGACAGGCAACTGCCAGATAAAGCCATCGATTTGATTGATGAAGCCGCTTCTAGTATCCGATTGCAAATGGACTCTAAGCCCGAAGATATGGATAAGTTAGAACGGCGAATTATTCAACTCAAACTCGAAGAGCAAGCCTTAGCAAAAGAGAAAGATGAAGTAAGTCACAAACGATTAGAGCTCATCGAATTAGAACGAGAGCAAGCAGAGTACAAGTTTTCAGAGTTTGAAAAAGTATGGCTTACTGAAAAGCAAGCGGTTCAAGGAACCCAAAATATTCGTTCTGAATTAGAACAAGCAAAATTAGATCTAGAGATTGCCAGAAGAGCCTCAGACTTAAGCCGTATGTCTGAATTACAATATGGCAGAATTCCAGAATTAGAAGCAAAGTTGGAGTTGGCTACTGAGTCAGAAACAGAAGAGACTACCTTACTTAAAAATAAGGTTTCTGATAATGAAATTGCAGACGTTTTATCTCGCTGGACCGGCATACCAGTCTCAAAAATGTTGGAAGGTGAAAAAGCTAAACTCTTATCCATGGAAGATGCACTTAAAGAAAGTGTGGTTGGGCAACAAGAAGCGGTTGAGGCTGTATCAAATGCAATTAGACGTTCTAGAGCTGGGCTGTCAGACCCCAATAAACCCATAGGGTCATTTTTGTTTTTGGGACCAACTGGCGTGGGTAAAACTGAACTTTGTAAAACTTTAGCTGGGTTTTTATTTGATACCCAAGATGCCATGGTGCGCATTGATATGTCGGAATTTATGGAAAAACACTCTGTATCTCGTTTGGTTGGTGCACCTCCTGGTTATGTAGGTTATGAAGAAGGCGGTTATTTAACAGAGGCGGTGCGACGTAAACCCTACTCAGTCATTTTATTAGACGAAGTAGAAAAAGCACATCCTGATGTTTTTAATATTTTACTGCAGGTTTTAGATGATGGCCGTTTGACGGATGGACAGGGCAGAACTGTCGATTTTAAGAATACCGTAATTATTATGACCTCTAATTTGGGCTCAGATATCATTCAGGAAGTCAGCGCTGAGAAAAACTACCAGCAGATGAAGGACTTGGTAATGGGGGTCGTTGGTGAGCATTTTAGACCAGAATTTATAAACAGAGTAGATGATACTGTAGTATTCCATCCGCTAGGTTTAGAGCAGATAAAGTCTATTGCTAAGATCCAACTTCGGGCACTTAGAGATCGCTTAGCCGACAAAGGTTATAAACTAGAGCTTAGCTTATCTGCACTCGATAAATTAGCTGAAGCCGGGTTTGATCCCGTGTTTGGAGCTAGACCATTAAAAAGAGCGATTCAGCTTGAAATTGAAAACCCATTAGCTCAGAAAATATTAGCTGGAGACTTGGGCCGTGATGGCATTGTTAAAGTTGATTGCGAAGGAGAAAAGTTAATTATTAGTTAGCATTTCCTTTTATTAATTGGTTATTCTTGAACTCAAGGTCAGTATTATACTGGCCTTTCTTTATTAAAAGGGATTCGTAGGTTTTAGCTTGTAGACAATGAGCTGTATACTAGGGTGCGGTAAACGCGATAAACTAAAATATTATATAATTTGTAACCATATAAGGGTGAGACAAAAACAATGCCAGATCAAAAGCGTAGAGGTATATACCTTTTACCTAATCTGCTAACAACTGCAGGGCTATTTTCAGGTTTCTTTGCAGTGGTATCTTCAATGAATGGTCGCTTTGAAGCGGCGGCAGTAGCAATTTTTGTAGCCATGATATTTGATGGGCTAGATGGACGAGTGGCTCGAATTACCAATACTCAGAGTGAGTTCGGAGCTGAATACGACTCTATGGCTGATATGGTTTCTTTTGGTGTTGCTCCTGCTTTGGTTGCCTATAACTGGGGGTTATCAGGCTTAGGCAAGATAGGATGGCTGGCTGCATTTATTTATGTTGCAGGTGCAGCTCTTAGATTAGCTCGGTTTAATACTCAAATCGGTATTGCAGATAGCCGTTTCTTTCAAGGGCTAGCAAGTCCTGCTGCGGCTGCCCTAGTTGCTGGACTTATATGGGTTGGTGTTGAGTATGATATTAATGGCCAAGACTACGGAGTTATAGTTGCTTTGGTAACAGGCCTGTCTGGGTTGTTAATGGTAAGCAATTTCAAATATAATTCTTTTAAAGATATAAATTTGCACGGTAAGGTTCCGTTTGTTGTGCTTCTACTCATATTGTTGGTCTTTGTCGTGGTTGCAACAGAGCCCGCTTTAGTACTATTTATAGTATTTCTTTTATATGCGCTAGCTGGACCTATTAATACATTTAGAATGGTAGACAAGGTTAGATTAGAAGATGTTGTGGGTGACACAGAAGAAACTGATGTAGATTGTGACCAGAAAGATAATACTGATAAGCCCGATTAGCTTTCTATACCTTGATAAGGTTATATGCCTAAAGGCAAAGGTTTAAAATACTAAGCACTCATATTTTATGAGTGCTTTTTTTTGTCATTTGCACTGTAATTACAACTTAAGTCATACATGTCGAGTGAAAAGTAAGCAGTTGGAATAAAAAATGAAATAAAGTGTTGCATAGGAATTTGTTCTCTCTATAATGCGCCCTCGCTTCGGGGAGTCAGCCA
>NZ_ML178724.1 GCF_004360155.1 Paraglaciecola marina
AGAATACGAGGGATGGCAAAGGCCAGAGCCTTACTCAAAAGTGCCTAAAGTCTCTAAGTACTAAACACAACACTCAACATAAGCTGGAGAGTTAAAACTCGCCTGAAATTTGTGCTTTCACACCCAATAACAAAGAAAACTCTTCAATAACGAAAAACCAACCTTTAAAACATCAAAACACCCACCCAAAAACCGAAAAAATCAGAAGAATGACTTAATCAGAATCGCTGTCTTTACTTTTTTAAAAGTGACTGTCTTTGTTATTTTTAAGCAATACCACCTAAAATACAAACCAAACCCAGAACCTGCCCAATAATTGCGTAAGTCAGTTCCATTTTAGCTAAGGCAAGTTGTGTATTTTGATCTGTTTTTGGATCAACTTGTGAATAATTAACAGCAAAAACCCTATCTTCTTTCTTGTTTTTGTTATTCAAACTTAAATTCCTCCTGAATTGTCTAGCAAGCTAACAATTTATTAGACGACATAATGTCGTGTTTAAACACGACATTATGTCCAATATAATTCAGACCTTATTTTTACTCGGTCTCTACGTTATTCTTTTATAACTGTTTTTTACCTATCAAGCAAAAGCTAAATGGGAAAGTACCCCAAAATGTCCACGATCNCAAATTAAATTGCAAGGCATTAACGCAGACACACATCGTAGCTTTACCGTAAGGTATCATTGCTGGCCCAGTAAATAAGTTCTTTAGCTCTTTAACTTTTCTCATAGCTCAATAAACCACATAAAACAGCCCTGTAGCCAAAGGAGTAGATATACACTCAAACCTGTGAGGAATAGCCGCATTAAAACTGATTAATTGATGGGCTTTAATAGACACACGCTTGTTGGCGATAAACATCAACAAACTGCCTTGCTCTAGCCAAATATGTTTAGTTGATCCTGCCACATTGGCCGCAAACGCTGTCTTTCCAGTTGTTTTAAAATAAAAATGATAGATTTCATTAGAGAAGTGCCGTGTTTGGCTGTTTAGCAAATGACAAACGAAAGGGCTGTCTTTTTTACTAACTAAGTTATCTGTATTGATTTCAGATACACGAATATTAAGTGCCTGCTCTGGTGGCTGTACTAAGTCTCCTAAACTTATTTCCATAGCATTGGCTAACTTGGCTAACACCACTATGGTTGGCGTGGTCTGCGCTGATTCAATTTGTGCGATCATTGAACGACTTACACCTGAGCGATCCGCAAGGGCTTGCAAGCTTTCTTGTTTCGCGGCCCGATAACTACGTACAAAATGTCCAATAAAATCAAAACTAGGCTCACTTTGTGTGTACTTTTTATCAATAGTGTCTGTTGTCATACTCCCCACCACATTCCAATATACTGGATAAATTCCTATTTATACTTACACAGTCATCAAGAAAGCGCCAGACTCACCATTCAAAACACAATTCATTCAGGTGATTAAGTCATGGCAGAATCAAAAAAAGTCGTAGCGGTAACAGGTGCAAACTCGGGCATTGGGCTAGACATTGTTAAAGCCTATCTTGCCGCGGGTCATAAAGTCGCAGCGTTTTCACGAAGTATTGAGCAATGTGAAGCTTTGGCTCAGCAGTACCCCAAAAGCTTAATGTGTAAACAGGGGGTAGTTGAGAACTCACAGGATTTAGAAAGCTTTTATCAACAAATATCAGATACTTGGCAAGGGCTCGATATCCTTGTTGCCAACGCGGGTATCGCCCATGCAGAAGCAATATCAGAGGTAACTGAAGAGAGCTTTGAAAACACCCTAAACATCAATGTAAAAGGCGTGTTTTTCACCGTACAAAAGGCATTGCCTGTACTCAACAAAAAGGCATCTATCACTTTAATTTCATCCATACAGGCTAATCGCGGGGCCGGTGTGTGGGCAGCTTATGGCGCCTCTAAAGCGGCGGTTCGTTCATTGGCCCGCTCCTTTGCAGCAGAACTTGGGCCAAAAGGTATACGGGTAAATTGCTTATCACCCGGTGTCACGCAAACGCCTATCTTTGATAAATTTGGCATTGATAGAGAGGTACTTGACCAAAGCTTAATTCAAATTAGTGACAGCACGCCGCTAAAACGCTTAGGTACAGTTGATGATATTACCAATGCAATCATGTATTTAAACTCAAACAATGCGTCGTTTATTACCGGGGCCGATTTACAAGTAGATGGAGGCTTGGCACAAATTTAAAAATACTCTAACTAGCTTTAACTTTTTAAAGCTAGCCATTGCTGCTTTAGGCCAGCTAAATGTAGTAAACCTAATGCTAGGCAAATACTCGAACTCCATACCCAAAACTCTGGGCTTCTACCAATAGGGTTAGTCACAAAGTAAAAACCAGCCACTCCCCGTAAAAGGTAAATACTGGTAATAGCAACAAGGGCAAGGCGTACTAATGGCAAACCTTTAATTAGCCCAGCCCCCGAGAATGCAAACAGAGCCCAAATCATTAACACACTGGCAATCCCTAGTGTGATAAGAGTGGGCTGCATCATACCTTGTTCAGCCATGTTCGCCATATGCTCACCAGCCCCAAAAAAACGGTACCAAGGCGCACCAAAATAAATACACCCTAGGTGCAACAACCCAGCTATAGCGTTTAAGCTGCCTGCTGCAATTAGGTTATTGTTCACATGTTTTCCTTTGGTGTGCACTAACATTACTTTTGCTGCAAGTGGCCTTTCAGCAAACTTGGTAAGCGCTCTGGAGTGAATATTTCAATCCAGTAACCATCTGGGTCTTTAATAAAAGCAATGCCTTTCATGCCGCCATCGTTTGGTTTTTTCTGAAACTCAACTCCTAAAGACTCAAACCGTTCACAGGCCGCATCAATATCAGGCACAGAAAACCCAATATGGCCAAAGCCCTTAGGCTCAGAATTACCATTGTGATAAGACACAGTGTCGTCGTTCTCATCACCCCAGTTATGGGTCAACTCTAACATAGCTGGGCGACCAAAGGTTTGCACCATGCGTTGGTCATCGTCTGCAGACCAATCAGCGCTAGCTTGTGGTGGTACACAGGCTAAAAAGTACAGGGAGAACTTCATGTTTTCAAAGTCTAGGCGTTTGACTAACGTCATGCCTAACACTTGGGTATAAAAGGCTAATGTAGGCTCAGGATTTTTGATCCTGAACATGGTTTGATTAAATACAAATTCATGGGTGGCAGGGTCGTGCTCTTCGCTTAAGCCTTTAGCTTGGTCAAAATGACGGCTCATATTGATATCCTTTTATGCATTATTAACGCGACAAGGGGTTATGGTATCTTAGATGATAAGCCCTTTGAATGGTTTTATAGGGTCAACAAAAAAGTAAGGTATCAAGCCTACTTTTTAGATGGTTTGTCTTAATTATTAATACTTTTACGCAGCTGATAAGTTAAGGCTGCAAAGATAAACTGCTTTATAGGCTCTTCTTGAATAGGGTCGCGGCTATCAAATAATATTCCGCGGTTTTTATCGTAATCTAAGTCTGGGTAAACCAACCTAAACTCTTCAATTAAACGTGTTTGACAGTGTACAAAGAGTCCGTACCTTTGCGGGTTAGCCTTAAGGGGGGCAAGCCTTACTGTTGTTCCAGATTTAGGAGTATGAGTTAGGTAACTTGGCTCTCCCCATTTTAAACATTCGTTAATCTCGCCTATGTTTTCAGACGTGTTTGCAATATCTAACACCCACTGGCGAATAGTTAATAGAGTATCTTTAACACTTGGCTGATAACTATCAAACACGGCTTTTACTCTTGGCTCCATCCTCAGCCCTTTTAGCCCAAGTCTTTAGGTAGGTTGTAACCGTATATACCATCTAGTTGTTTGGCTGCCAAAGCATCACTTAACCCAAGCTTTGAAAGCCCTAACAGCACAGCTAACTTTGCTTGATTGGTGGGCGTACTCATATGATACAAGCCTGCATTTTTACGTGCCCCAAGTTGAATACCTTTGGTGCGGGCTAATCGTAAATTTTGATACTTTTCTAAAGCAGCTGGTATGGGTAAATTACTCGCCAAGCAATGGGCTAACGCATAGCTGTCTTCAATGGCCATGGCTGCACCTTGTGCTAAAAACGGCAACATGGGGTGGCAAGCATCTCCTAGCAGCGCAACATGTTTATCTACCCACTGGTTCAATGGTTTTCTGTCAAACAAAGCCCATAAAAAGCAAGACTCAGCAGCCCCAAGTAACTCAGTTACTTCTGGGTGCCATCCCTTAAAAGCGCTTTTAAGTTCATTAATATCACCAGCTTCGTTCCAAGACTCTTTGCGCCAATCATCTCGTTCTTGTACCGCCACAAAATTCACTAAGTCGCCGCCACGCAAATAATAACTGACAAAATGCTGCCCTGGCCCCACCCATAAATTAGCCTTAGGCTTAACTAGATTTTTGGGAAGTTTACTGGCTTTTACTGTACCTCGCCATGCCACTTGACCTGTGAATTCAGCTGGGGCTTCTCCCAACATACAAGCCTGAACCTTAGACTTAATTCCATCAGCACCAACAAGTAAATCAGCTTGCACTTGAGTGCCACTTTCAAACTCAATAGACATGCCATTATCATGTAATTGATAACCTAATACAGCATCACCTAAGTGAATACTTACCCCTTCTTCAATGCACGCATTATATAGAGTAGTATGTAAGTCAGCTCGGTGGATATGTAGATAATCAGCAGCATATTTTTCAGTGGCACTTGCCCCAAGGGGCACAGAAAAATAGTGGGTGCCTGTTTGGTAATGACGCATCACGGCTGCGCTAGGTTGAAACCCTAATGTTTTGATCTCATCAGCTACATTTAAGCGCGCCAATACATGCATGGCATTGGGGCTTAACTGCAACCCCGTCCCTACCTCAGATAGTTCAGCGCTTTGTTCATAAACAGCAAGATCAAAGCCCTTTTTTCGTAACGCCAACGCAGCGCAGAGGCCGCCAATTCCAGCCCCTGCTATCACAATTTTTATACCCAAAAGGGATCCTAAGGAGTTAGATTTTCTTACGCCAAATAGTAATATGGTTGTTAGCGGTTTGGCTAGTGCGTTTGTCTAATTCAAACTGGCTAACAATATCAGCCTGCTGCAATAACTCAAACTCACCTTCCATCAACTCCGTCAGGTGTGCTTCACTGCTTAGGTTTTCACCGTTACGTTTAACACCGCCTATCCAGCGGTGTTTATCGGTTATATCTTCATTCCAACCGTAACTGCTGCCTATTACCATAATGCCACCGGGTTTAACCCTTTGGCTCAATTGCGCTAGTAACACTTCTGGATGATAACTGTATTCAATGACACGATGGCAAACGAGCACATCATAATCACAAAATTGCGGCTTAAGGTTATGGCCGTCACCTTGGGCAAAGTTCAAGTTTTCAGGAGCTTGCTGAAAACCTAGATCAGCCAGGGTAACCTCATGAAAATCAAAAATATCACCTTGAGTAGGCATGGCATAACGAACCTGCCCTTGCTCTTTTAAATCTAAGCAATGCTGAATATGCCTAGCGGTAAAATCGATACCATCAACCTGCCCTGCTATTTTTGCCAGTTCAAATGATAAACGCCCTGCACCGCAACCTAAATCTAATACCTTGCTATCGGCCTTTATATAATCTTTAACAAGACTCAAAAGCTGCTGAATATCACATGTGGTATCTACACTAGTGGCCTTAAAGTGATGATGTAACAAGCGGCTTATCTCTGTTTGCATCTCACATTTAGTCACAGGTGTAATAGGGACCTCTTGACTTGAACTTGCCACATAACGAAACCCAGCATGTTGATAAAAATGACGGCGAAACGCATAGCGTGAATCACGAGTAGCTTCGTTTCCGGTAGAAATCCAACTGCCCCCTTTTATGAGGTTATGTTGACCATCAAAAGTAGGAGTTGAAAAGTCATCATACAAAGGGTGAACCTTGAAGCCTTCATAACCATCGATTGGGCTTTCTGTCCACTGCCATACGTTACCAATAACATCATAAAACTCAGTTTGCTTAAATTGATCAACAGGACATGAAGAGGCGTAATGTTCTAAATTAATGTTACCCGGGGCTTTACTCCAATAAGGTAAATCAGTATCAAGTTGCTCTCTAAGTACTTGCCACTCACCTTCAGTGGGCAAACGTACAAAATCTTCGCTTAGGCTATTTTTCCAATTACAAAAGGCTTTTGCTTCAAGGTAATTTACTTCAACAGGCCAGTTGAGAGGCAAAGGGATTTCTTCTGTTAGATTACGTTGCCAATACTCACCATTCTTTACATCCCAAAATCTGGGCGTTGTAGACTTAGTGAATGCTAACCAACTTTGGCCCTCTTCGGTCCAATACTGTTTATTTTGATAACCACCAGCATTTATAAACTCCATAAATTCTTGGTTAGAAACCAAATACTCAGACGCAGAAAACTTGTCTACAGAAAGAGGTTGTTGACCATATTCATTATCCCAACCGTAGGTTGCATTGGCTTCAGGTTTGCCCAAAACAAGGTCTTGAGCTGCCACATCAATTAAGCGGTTCCTTGGCGCATCACTGAATTCAGCACAAGACTTCCATAGGTTGGAGGGGGTGAGATAAATTAAATCAAGCATGCGTATGATCACAGATGATGTTTCTACATGAATGCGTTCATGTTCACATCCCATCAACAACACCCAAGCCAGTGAATCTTGCTGAATTGGCAAAGCCAAAGGCATAGTATCAATTAGCGCCAATACGCGCTTTTTAACATTATCACGGTATTCAGACACAGCGCCTACGCTTGGCCATTCATAATTACCTGGCGACAAATCGTCCCAAGACATTTCGTCTACACCAACTGCGCAAACAGATTCAATCTGTTCGTTTTCGCGGCTTTGAATAAATTGCCCTAAGAGTAATTTATTGATGTAAAAAACAGCTGTGTGACCATAATAAAATATTAGAGGATGTCGCAAAGGCTCGGGCCGAATGTAATAGGCTTCATCTTGATTAATCAATGAAAACAATGACTCGTATACATCCCACGTTTGTTCAAAGTAGGTTCTGATTTCGGCCCGTTTACTTTCAACATTATCACCCGTTAATAAAGGTGGCTTATCAAGGGTGATTACTTTTTGTTTTAACAAAATGTTATTCCTAATATTTTTACTATCAGCTTAAATATAGCCTATTAAATTTTTATGATCCCAGAGCAATATTGGACCCTTGATATGGTGCTAAAACCATATCTCTAATCCTTTTACCTAGGTTTGTGGCATCTGCGTCAAACATATTTTGACAATATAGGTCTACTTTATTTACCAACCAATTGTCATTTTCAAATAAAGACAGAGCCCCAAGAACTAAGGTGTCGTCATAGTCTGTGTCATTTATCGACCTAGGTAATGCCTTGTCTAAAACGTTAGGAGCAAGTTGCCCTGTTTTCCAACTACTTATACCTTCAAGTACATTTAACAACGCAAATATCACATTCAAATAAGGGTTATACGCTTGACTGGTTGCCCCTATTCTATGTTCAACCCGGGCTGTTTTTTGCCAATCAGTGGTGTAAGACAGCACTGAGTTGTCTGCAGCAAAAAATAATGGTTCTTGACCCATAGCTTGGTTGTGCTTGCCTTTTTCTTTGTACAAAGCAATGCTGCCTTGATGCCCGCCAGATAACACCACAGGCGAACTCAGTTCAGCATCTAAACCATAGTCTTTTCTTAGAGATAAGCGTTTAAACGCATCTTCTTCAGGTAAAAACAAAATACAGTTGTGATAGCTATTTTTTAGCAGGTGGTATTGAACCCATTCTCCTAACCCTTGCTGTGCAAATAAATTTTCACCCTTGTCGTTCTCAACACTTACGTTCAATTGTATGGCATTAGGTATATGAACAGACCGCGTATCTATTGAAAATATTGCACCCGAGCCACTGAGATAACGTCCGCTATCAGCGCCCCAAGCAACGGGCTGCATCAATACATTTGCTGCGCCGTATTGGCGCATAAGTTGAGGCAGTAACTGCATAACCTTGTCGAGGTTTTGAGCCTCTTTTAAAGGAGATTGGCCATTAAAAAGAGAGACATACTCCCATTGGTTTTTCCAATACTCAGTTTTCAGCTCACCATCTATATCAAGCTGTTTCAGCTTGCTATTGATGCCAGAGTAATCAAGTTGCTTTTGCCATGGAGATAATTCAAATACCCCTTCTAACTCAAAGTGCACCACTGGGTTAAACCCCTGCAGTGCTAAGTTATCGAGCAAATGTTTTATAATGTGTTGCAGCAACATAATGTTAAGCGTTCAACTCTGTGTTTATATTTATTGTTGTAAGTGTACAAAGCTAAAATGAACAGGCAACTACTATCACCTATGTTTATACTGAGTTTTACAATATCCCCGCAGAATACCTTCGGGACGCATACCGAGGTGCTTTGTGTTCCTTCCTGCCATGCGCTTGCGCCACACTTTAAATGAAGCGTTTTTCAACTCCGCCCGCATAAAACGTGTCAGTTGGTTTGGCGTCATCCCAAATAAGTACTCAATAGCCTCGAAAGGAGTTCTGTCTTCCCACGCCATTTCAATGATACGTGACACCTCAGCTGGGCTATAACGATTAGGATTATTAACTTTCATAATTCACCGTTACGGGAGAATGAATTTTCTGGTTCACTAAACCATGAAAAAATAATGGCTAGATTGATCTTAAAAAGTGTAGAAAACGTAAAATGACATCTAATAGATGATAGAAATTTTTTAAAAAAGGAAGACTCCCATTAACGCAACGACTTTAGTGTGGTTCAGACAAGACTTACGATTAAAAGACAACCCTGCCCTGCACTATGCAGCAGAACTAGGGTCAGTATTGCCCATATTTATTCTTGATGAAGATTGCCCTAAACACGCTCAAATAGGGGGGGCTAGCCAGTGGTGGTTGCACCACTCTTTACAAGCGTTGAATGCTTCTTTTAATGACAAGCTGCATATGCAAAAAGGTCATGCCACAGAGATTCTACTAGACATCATTAGTACTCATGACATCAAACAAATTGTGTGGAATCGCTGCTACGAACCTTGGCAAATAAAACGTGATAGTCAATTAAAACAACAATTAATGGATATGGGAGTACAGGTTAAAAGCTTTAACAGCCATTTACTATGGGAGCCTTGGCAAGTACTTAAAAAAGACGAAACACCTTACAAAGTATTTACACCTTACTACCGCAAAGGCTGCCTAACAAAAACAGCCCCCCGTATGCCAGTAGCAAAGCCTGAAAACCTTACAATTACATATATACCCGAACTTGACCATGGCTTAGCCTCGTTAGCGCTTATGCCAAGTATTGACTGGTATGACACCATAGCGAGAACATGGTCACCAGGAGAAGAAGGCGCAGCTAAACGTTTAAGTGAATTTTTACCTAATGGAGCAAAAGAGTATAAAAACAACCGAGATTTTCCGGAGCTAGGGGCGACCTCTAAGCTTTCTCCCCATTTACATTTTGGTGAAATATCTCCCAATCAGATTTGGTACGCGGGGATCCACGCCTTAGATGGCAACATAGATAACTCGGGGTTAGATTGCTACTTAAGTGAACTTGGTTGGCGGGAGTTTTCTTACTACCTGCTGTATCACTTTCCTCATATTCCTGAGCAAAACTTTAGCCCTAAGTTTGAGCATTTTCCGTGGCGCACCGATAACGAATCATTACAAGCTTGGCAGCGAGGACAAACAGGTATCCCTATTGTTGATGCGGGCATGCGAGAATTATGGCAAACCGGCACCATGCACAACAGAGTACGTATGGTAGTTGCCTCTTTTTTAGTTAAAAACTTGCTGATTCATTGGCGCGAAGGCGAACACTGGTTTTGGGATTGCTTACTAGACGCAGACCTTGCAGCCAACAGTGCAAGTTGGCAATGGGTGGCTGGCACAGGGGCAGATGCAGCGCCCTATTTTAGAATATTTAACCCAGTAACACAGGGCCAAAAGTTTGATTCTCAAGGAGATTACGTTAAACGTTATTGCCCAGAACTCAGTAAACTACCCGACAAGTACATTCATAATCCTTGGGATGCTCCGCAGAACATTTTAGATTATGCAGGGATCACATTAGGTGAAAACTATCCCCGTCCTTTGGTTGATTTAAAAGCCTCAAGGCAAAGAGCATTAGATGCACTAGCAGATGCCAAACAGCTTGCTGAGCAGGAAGCATCTTAAGCATGGCCTGCTTACGATTAATTCTTGGTGATCAGCTAAGTCATTCGCTAGCAAGCTTGCAAGATTGTGACAAAAACCAAGACATAATTTTAATGGCTGAAGTCAAAACAGAAGCCAGCTATGTTAAACATCACAAAAAGAAAATAGCATTTTTATTCTCTGCCATGCGTCACTTCGCAGCAGAGTTAACAAGTAGCGGTCATCAGGTTTTTTACCGAAAATATGACGACAAAGATAATCAAGGTAGCTTGTTTGCAGAGGTAGCGCTTATCTGCAAACAACAGACTATTGACAAAATCATACTCACTCATCCTGGTGAATATCGAGTAGTTGCAGATATGCAAAGCTGGCAAGATAAGTTAGGTATAGAAGTAAGTATTCAAGAAGACACACGCTTTTTAGCTAGCCTTGAGGAATTTGCAAACTGGGCAAAAGGACGCAAGCAACTGCGCATGGAGTTTTTCTATCGAGAAATGCGCAAGGCCTGGTATTGCTTAATGGATGGCGACAAACCCGTAGGCAATAAGTGGAACTTTGATAGCGCCAACCGCAAAGCCCTACCCAAAGGTATGCACCCACCACCACCCACAACCTTTGAACCCGATGACATTACCCAAGAAGTTATCTCGCTGGTTCACCAAGAGTTTAGTGATCATTTTGGAAGTCTTGAGCCATTTCAATTTGCAGTTACCCGAGAGCAGGCACTACAAGTGCTCTCGGTATTTGTTGCAGAACGCCTAGATAATTTTGGAGATTACCAAGACGCCATGGTACAAGGCGAACCTTGGATGTACCACTCACATATCAGTTTTTACCTAAACTCTGGGTTACTCACTCCCAAAGAAGTTATCGAACAAGCAGAGAACGCTTATCGTCATGGTCATGCTCCGTTAAACGCAGTAGAAGGCTTTATTCGCCAAGTACTAGGATGGCGTGAATACGTACGCGGCTTGTACTGGTTCAAAATGCCCAGCTATCAGAATGAGAACTTTTTAAACGCCAAGCGCCCTTTGCCCAGCTTTTTTTGGGATGCAAACACCAGAATGAACTGCTTGTCTCAGTGCATAACTGAAACCTCTGATAATGCCTACGCCCACCATATTCAAAGATTAATGGTATTAGGTAATTTTGCTTTGCTGGCAGGCCTTCACCCTGATGAAGTCAATGAATGGTATTTAATTGTCTATGCCGATGCCTACGAGTGGGTCGAAATGCCCAATGTCACTGGCATGATTTTATTCGCTGATGGTGGATTACTGGCTAGTAAACCCTATGCAGCAAGCGGTAGCTACATCAATAAAATGTCTAACTACTGTCAACACTGCCACTACAATGTAAAAGAAAAACTGGGCGCCCAAGCTTGCCCTTTTAACTATTTATATTGGGATTTCCTAGAGCGCAACAAAGAAAAACTTGGCAGTAACCCCAGGTTAGGCATGCCGTACCGTACTTTAAACAAGATGACAGATGAAAAGC
Source organism: Paraglaciecola marina (assembly GCF_004360155.1). GTDB lineage: Bacteria > Pseudomonadota > Gammaproteobacteria > Enterobacterales > Alteromonadaceae > Paraglaciecola > Paraglaciecola marina. The sequence continues at coordinate 11,643 of NZ_ML178724.1, forward strand.
GCTTAGCCATTAGCCGAGATAGTCAGATATTTTTTAAAGCACTAGAGAGCAATGAAGAAGTCTGAACTGCCCACTAAAATCTGTGTGGTGTGTGAGCGGCCTTTCACTTGGCGTAAAAAGTGGCAACGGGATTGGCTACAAGTTAAGTATTGTTCTAAGCGCTGTGCTTCAAATAAAAGAAGTACAAGATAAGAAGCCGTCTTAGAACACTTAGTCCTTTAATAAAAAGCCCAGTCTAGTTGTCTAGACTGGGCTTTATAATGGTGAGATGAGCTTTTTTATCCGAGCTTTGAAGATACCGGCGACACTGAGCTTGGCACTTCATTACTTGACTTTGGGGGATAAATTCCTCGAGCCAAAGGCTGCAGCGGCATATCCACCCAAGCTTCTTCAGGTAACATAGGGACGGCAGCAAGTCTTCGTTTCATCTGCAAGTTTTTCATACTGCGATTAACATTACGGATAGCACTGTTTGGCTGACATTCCGTATCTAATAAGAATATCCCTTTACGTTTACACCACAGCCCGAACTTAACGCTACTTGATAACCTAATTATAGGCGCAGCTAACACTAAGCCAGAAAATACCGGCAACAACCACAAAAATAAGGTCGGGGTATAATAAGCAGTGACGCCTCCCCAAATTAGTCCAATGGTAGTCAGCAGATAACTAAAGCGGAAAGCCTGTGACCAAGGAAGCATTCGACCTTCCCTAACCTGAGCTTCCCATTTAACACTCTTACCCGCTAAAACATTAAGCACAAAATAACTATGGAACATCATCATTACTGGGGCTAACAGTACTGCAAAGAAAAACTCGACGACTGCGCTTTTCAAAAAGTTAATACCCCCACCAAACTTTTTGCGTCGCTGCAATAAGGTGATCACAATACCCAAAACTTTGGGTAAAAATAGTAAGGCTATGGTGACCCAAAGTGTCGTGATCATCACATTCTTTTTAGTGATCAACCAAGTGGGAAACAGCTGGTAGGTGCTAGTAAAATAAACTGGCGTGGTAAAGGCTTGAATTAATGCATCTGTGGTACCAGCCAATAAGGACAACAGCAGCAGAATAGAACTGGCATAAGCAAAGGCACCAAAAGTAAAGTGCATTCTGTTTGCTAGATGCAACCCTTTACTGGTTACAATCCCTAAATGTTGCATATTACCTTGCACCCAACGCCTGTCTCGGGTGGCGTAATCTATGATATTGCTAGGAACTTCTTCGTAACTACCCGCAGAGTCTGTTAACAAAAATACTTGCCACCCTGCCCTACGCAATAACGCCGCTTCAACGAAATCGTGACTTAAAATTTCTCCACCAAAAGGTTGTTTACCTTTTAGCGCAGGCAGCCCACAAGTATCGATAAAGGCTTTGACTCGAATAACGGCGTTGTGCCCCCAATAATTAGCACAGTCACCCTGCCAAAAAGACAACCCCGTCGCCAACATTGGGCTATAAACTTGCGCTGCAAATTGCACGAAACGCCCAAAGAAGGTGCTTTGTCTTGCCGGCATAGGTATGGTTTGAATCAATCCCGTGTTTGGGTTGATTTCCATACGTTGAGCTAGCTCAAGCATTTTTTCACCGGTCATAATACTGTCTGCATCCAGCACTATCATGCTTTCATACTGATGCCCCCAGCGCTGGCAGAAGTCTTTGATGTTTCCTACCTTACGACCAACATTTTTCTTACGGTTGCGATAAAAGCAGCGCCTAGCCAAATCAGTTGGTAAACGTTTTAACAAACTTTCCCAAGACCTAAGCTCTGCAGATAATAAGGCTTGATCTTGGGTGTCACTGAGCATATAAAAATCAAACTGCTTAGCACTGTGTGTCGTTAGCATAGTGAGTACTGTGGCTTCAAACCCAGCCATAATCCGCTGGGTTTCTTCATTGTATACCGGCATAACGATAGCGTGGCGTTTCTGAAGTGGCTCAGAGCTCACTGGAGCATGCTGTTCAGCTTGAAACGTTAATGGGTCTCGCTTAAACAACTTAAGAAAGAAGCCTATGATTGATGTCCAAAACGCCATGGTTAACCACAAAAATAACACTGAGGTTAAACCAAGTTGAACCCATTCTAAAGGTCTGAACTCATTGGGCTGAAAGATGATATAAACCTGTGACATGGCCCAATACGCTGTGGGCAACACCAATAACGCCATGATTAACAAACGGATTTTTCGGGCTCTAACCTTCAAAACAAAGTTATTTTTCATAAACATAAGTCCATACCTCACTAATAGGTTTTTCCTTGTGGGTAACTAAAAGTCGCATATCATTTACACTGCGTTCACTTTCAGGTGTAAACAAAAAGGTGGCTCTTATTTCGTGATCGAAATTAGTTTTAAACACTCTCACTTGGCTAACGTTGCCATTTGTCGCTGAGATGTCAGCAGCCAAATCTTCTGGGTTAATGACCAGATTATCTGGCACGGTGAAATCTACAATAAAGCGACGGGTTAAGTTGTCTTCATCCACTTCTTCACCGGGTAATCTATCCGAGCCTTGCAAGGTACGTATTACTTTTGACTTATCGTAAGCGTATGCGTCGCCACTGACAGTACTTAACTCATAATGCACATGAATACTGTCACCTTGTTTAACGGGTCTATCATTAACCCAATAAGCCACTATATTGTCATGGGTTTCTGAATTAGTAGGGATTTCAACCAACTCTAAACGGCCTTGATTAAAGCCTTTGTAAGGGGTAACCCAATAACCAGGGCGTTGATGGTAGTGCGCTTCGCTATCAACATAATGTTCGTATTGGATATCCCGCTGTAATAAGCCAAATCCTTTCGGAGCTTTGTCTCCCAAAGATGTAATACGTAAACGGTTAGGATTATCTAAAGGTCTCCATAGACGTTCGTTATTAGAGGTAATTAACATCATGCCATCACTGTCGTGAACTTCAGGGCGGTAGTCATCAGGTTTCGTTAATGAGTTTTCACCATACAAAAACATACTGGTAAAAGGCGCTAACCCCACTTTGTCTATGTCTTCTCTAGCAAATAACCAGGCTTTAACATCGGTTACCGTGTCGCCCGAGGTCTCAGACTCCATAGTAAATTTATAAATACCTGTCATTGATGGACTATCCATCTTGGCGTAAACAATAAGTTGTTTACCGTTAGCGGGTTCGATTAACCAAAAGTCGGTAAAGTAAGGGAACTCTTCTCCCTCTGGCATGCCGGTATCAATGGCGATGCCCCGTGCTGATAAACCATACTTTTGATGTTTACCAATTAATCTGAAATAGGTAGCGCCTAAAAAAGCAATCAGCTCGTCTTTGTATTTATCACTGTTTAACGGGTAATGGACTCTAAAACCAGCAAATCCTACATCTTCATTAATTTCATTAGCCAAAAACTCAGCAGGGGGGTCATATCGAAAATAGTCTGTGTTGAAAGGCAGACCCGTGACACGATTTTTATAATCAATCATGTGGATATTTACAGGATGCTTGTATAAAAAACCTGAATGAAATAGCTGCACTTCAAAAGGGTAAACCCCTCTCCAGATACTTTCTTTCGGCTCAAACCTTATGGCTCTGTACTGCTGATAATCTATACTGCTTAGCGCTTCGTTCTCAATTGCTGGCGTTGGCTCAAAATCTATTTCAGCTTCTGTTTTTGCTTGTAGCACTAGCTTGCGAAGAAACGGACTACTTTCGCTTGGTAACTCATCCTGCTGTATATTTTGCGCAGACACTTCCACTGAACTTACCAATACTAGTATCGACGCAAAAAAAACGTTTTTTAGGGACAAACTACTCTCCTTATATTTAAACTAACTGCACTTTATGGTTGGACAAATGCACTAATTACGCCACATTTTACAAAACGAGTTTTAATTTTAAATATTGATTACCACTGGCCCATCTAATACTAAAGTTGTACTTTTGAGGACCATCAGTAAATGAAAAAAATACACCTTGAGCCTGTTCATATGCGCACACCTTCCACCTCTCGTATCAAAATAAAGACATAAAAACTCCATTTTCAAAGCTCTATTATTTTTGGCTTATTTTTAATGTTCTAGAGTTAAAACCGAGCAGAAAACATACTTACCTACCCTAGCAAGTAGTTCTTTTTTATCTAAATAGCATTTAATTGAAAAATATGTCTAAGGTTAACCGCCCAATATCCAGAAAAACGCCAAAACCTCACCAACACATGACTTAAAGTAAACACACATCTAAATTAAGCCAAAAATAAATGAGAATAATTGGAATATCTATTTATATAGAAAGCGTACAATACTACTTAGGGTTTTTAAAAGTTTGAAATCTGATGCATTGCTAGAAGTAAAACTGTATACGCTTGAAGTTAACTGCACATTTAAAGCTTAAGTGTCGCTAATAAGAGTCAAAGGATTCATGAATGATTTGAGGAAATAATAGCCCTTTAAAATCAAACTTTCGTCACCAAAATATTAAACATTACATGAATACTTACAGCTGTTATGTTTGGGTTAATTATTAAACTCCTTGACGAAGATTAATAGGTGAGAAGGTCTTACAGACAATGTGTATTATTTTCACAATGACAGCAATTAGTTTCATATAGGTAAAGTTGCCAAATGTTAAAGGGAATGTGGATCCTAAATAGGTAAATTAGAACCACTAGTTTGACCACTAAGGTTCAAAGTTGTTTCACAAATATTAAATCGCAGAGAAAACTCTGTACGAGGATAAACCATTGCTAAATGTATTGCTTGTTGATGACGACTTAGAGTTTGCAGAAGTTGCTTCAAATATAATTGAATTTTTAGGGCATCAAGTGTCTATTGCCAACAGCTTGAAAGAAGCCTGTGAATGGACTGACAGCCAACCCTTTGACCATATTTTACTAGATTTTATGTTGCCAGATGGTAGTGGCTTACATTTAGTTGATCGCCTCGAAAAAAACAACTCCGCAGCACATATCACCTTTATTACCGGACACCCCTCAGTAAAAGGAATTTTGGCTGGGATCAGTGGGCCCAAAGTTGATTACCTAGTAAAACCCCTGCAAAGAGAAGATATTGAACAAGCCCTCTCTCGAAAATCCAAAAAATCTAAAGCATCTAAAGGCTCAATAGTTAAAAGACATTTTGGTTGTTTAATTGGCGAGTCTGCTGCCATGCAAGAGCTTTACTTAATGATTGAACGTGTTGCTAAGACCTCGGCGAATGTGATGTTGATGGGTAACAGCGGAGTGGGTAAAGAGGTAGTGGCCAGTGCGATTCATCAAGCCAGCCAAGTAGAAGGACAACTAGTCGCAACAAACTGTGGTGCTTTGTCGAAAGACTTGATCGGCAGTGAGTTGTTTGGCCATGAAAAAGGCGCATTCACCGGAGCAGTGGCTAAGAAGGACGGCGTGTTTGAAAGAGCTGAGAATGGCACGCTATTTTTAGACGAAGTCACAGAAATGCCCATAGACATGCAGCCTAATTTACTTCGCGTATTAGAAAGTAAGAAGGTTATTCGGGTAGGTGGTGTCAAAGAGATTCCAGTTAATTGCCGGGTAGTATCCGCTACTAACCGTTCAATGGAATCTATCGCAAAAGATAATGTACTTAGAGAAGACATTTACTTTAGGTTAGCTGTTTTTCCTATATCTATTCCTGCATTGTGTGAACGTAAAGAAGATATCCCTCTTTTAGCCCAAGCCTTTTTAGAAGAGTTAAACACTGAGAATGACTGTAACTACGAATGGACCAGTGCCCAACTAGATAAGCTTTCTAATTTTGACTGGCCGGGTAATGTTCGAGAATTAAGGCATGCTGTGCATAGAGCTTTCATTATGAGTGATCCTGCGACTAAAAATATTCAACTACCGTCTAGCTTTCAATCCCCTTTCTCACTCGCCAAAAAGGCGAATCAAGGTGTGTCTGCAGGGCAAACTATTGAAAATGTTGAAAAAGAACTGATCCGTATCACCTTAGAAAAAGTAGAGGGTAATAAAACTGCCGCCGCCGATATGCTAGGGATAAGCACCAAAACCCTCTATAACCGTTTACACGCTTACGGTGATTTCGAAGAGTAAGTCCATAGATATCAATTAGTTGAATGCAAAGTACTTAGGGAAGTCATATGTCACACGAAGAAAATGTCACTGTAAGTAAATTAGTACATGACGCTCGCTCTCCGCTAAATCGCATTTCTATGAATGCTGAGATGATAAAGTTAGTGCTTGAAAATGACATGCCAAAAGAGAAAGGCCTGCAAGCCCTAGATAAGATAATTAAAGCTTGTCAGGAATGTAGCCAAACCTTGCAAACCATCAGCCAAGAATTCGGTGATAAATAGCATGGAAGTACACAACAATAAAAAACACTTGTTCGATAACTCCCTGTCGACTTGGTTACTCATCGCAGTATTAGTGCTCGGACTAATTATCGGTAATGCTTATATCGCCATAAAAACCGTAGGGGAATTGTCCAATACACAAAAAGACCTGTATCAGACCTCAGAGTCTGTTTTAGCTCTAAATGACTTACATATCTCTGTTCTTTCAGCGGAGACAGGGCAAAGGGGATATTTGTTAACCGAAATTGATGAATATCTGATGCCATATAGGCGTGCCCTAAGAAAGGTAGCTGACCAGATGGAGCTAGTAAAACAACAGCACTTCCAGCATCCACAACAAAAAGAACACATCACCACACTTCTTGCATTAAGTGAGGAAAAATTAGATGAGCTCGAAAAAACAGTCAAACTCGCATTAGCAGACAAAGAGAGAAGAGCACTCAGTTTAGTTATGACTGGTCGTGGCAGAGACTTATACACTGATATATTAAGCCTCATCAACGAACTTAAAGAAGCGGAAATTGAATATCGCGATAGCCGTCTAAAGTATCTTTTCAATATTCGCCAAGAGGCCAACATTACGTTTTGGCTCTCTGGTATCACTAGCTCGTTGTTGTTATTTGGCATGTTATTTATGGCAAAATTAAACATTAATTTTGAAAGTAAATTGCGCCGTTCACTTGAACAACAAAATGAGAAACTTGCAGAACAAGTTGCCGCTAGAACTAAGGAACTCACCATATATTCTGAAGAACTTAGTAGAAGTAATAGAGAATTAGAGGATTTTGCATTTGTCGCCTCCCATGACTTACAAGAACCACTGCGTAAAATTAGAGCCTTTGGTGATAGATTAATGTCGACTTACGAACAAGAGCTTGAAGGTAAAGGGGTCGACTATATAAAACGAATGAAAACTGCTGCCGAACGCATGTCTAATTTAATCAATGATTTACTCGATTTTTCTAGGATAACAACACGTGGTAAAGATTTTAAAAGTGTAGATTTGAACTTAGTAATGGAAGACATTCTTAGTGATCTAGAGATAGCTTCAGAAGAAAGCGGCAGCCAAATAACCATTGACACTCTGCCTACTATTCAGGGTGACAAGGGCCAGATGTATCAGTTATTTCTAAATTTACTTTCTAACGCCATAAAGTTTCGAAAACCTGAAGTGGCGCCTGATATATCGATAACATATAAAGAAAAACACTTATCAGATGAACACACTAATCTTGAGATTGAGTGGCACATTCTAACAATTACCGATAACGGTATAGGGTTTGAGCAAGAGTTTGCAGATAAAATATTTGTTCCCTTTCAACGCTTGCATGGTCGTTCTGAATACAAAGGTACCGGTATTGGCTTGGCCGTTTGTCGCAGAATAGTTGAAAGACACGGTGGCAACATTAGTGCCACCAGCACATTAGGAGTAGGCACAGTGTTTACTGTCAAAATACCCGCTACACCCGTTCTTTTTGAAAACACGGAATCAAACAATGACTGAAGTAAATAGAAAGCCAATAACCATTTTAATGGCCGATGATGATGAAGATGACAGACTTTTGACCAAAGAAGCTCTAGACGAAAGCCGTGTTATAAATGACTTACACTGTGTTGAAGATGGCGTTGAATTAATTAACTATCTCAAGCGTAAAGGTAAATACGCCGACGCTAGTAAATATCCTTGGCCAGGTTTGATATTGTTAGATTTAAACATGCCCCGTAAAGACGGCAGAGAAGCTTTAAAGGAAATCAAAGCGGATCCGAATTTAAAGTCTATTCCGGTAGTCATCTTAACGACCTCACAACAAGAAGAAGATATGGTGAAAGGTTATGGCTTAGGCGCAGCCTCCTACATCACTAAACCTGTGAACTTTGAAGGGCTAGTCAACCTAATGAAAGCATTAGGAAAGTACTGGATTGAGTTTGTTGAGTTACCCAATCAGTCTTATTAGCAGAAAACACAGTACTCGGATTTAAAATGCAAAAAAAAAGTGCGCGAATTTTACTAGTTGAAGATGATGAAGATGACTATGTTATTGCCAGAGATTGCCTAGAAGAATTAGACGAGTATAGATTCCAAATTGACTGGGTGGCGACACCTCAAGAAGCATTTGAAAAACTAACGCTTAATCAACATGATATTTGCTTACTCGACTACCAGTTGGGAGCTCTAAACGGTTTAACAGTATTAGAGCAAGCGACTGAAATTCGCTGTCGCGTACCTATTATCATGCTGACCGGGCAATCTGACAAAGTATTAGACAAATCAGCACTAGACGCTGGAGCCGTTGACTTTATTGTTAAACACGAGCTTGATAGCCCTCGTTTTGCTAGGGCTATTCGTTATGCATTGGCCAGACAAGAGGTAGAGAATGAGCGACTAGAAAGAATTAACGCTGAAACTAAAAGCCGCTCTAAAGATCGTTTTTTAGCTCACCTTAGCCACGAATTACGCACGCCTTTAACCTCTATATTAGGTTACACAGAGTTACTGTTGGGCACTCAAAAAGCTGAGCCAGTACAAGATGAATTAAATATCATTCTAAACAATGGTAAACACTTACTCAGCTTACTAAATGATGTGCTGGACCTTTCAAAAATAGCAGCCAAAAAATTGGAGCTAAACCCTGCAACTATCCACCTAAACAGTTTTTTAGTGGATATTTATACTTTGATGCAAATAACTGCTAGCGATAAGGGTATCTCACTGACATTGAGTTCAAGTACATCCCTACCTAATGAAATTTATAGTGATCCTACCCGTTTACGCCAAATACTCATAAACCTTATTTATAATGCCATTAAGTTTACTGAACAAGGCTCAGTAGATGTGGTGGTAAAAGCAAAAGAGACACCAGACAACCAATACCAACTTCAATTTGATGTAAAAGATACTGGCCAAGGTATTCCTGTTGAAAAACTAGATAAAATATTTCAACCATTTGAACAGGTTGAAGATATGGTATCCAGAAAAGAAGAGGGGGCCGGGTTAGGACTGGCTATCTCTTCTGAACTGGCTAGCAAATTTAATGGAAGCATTTCTGCCACCTCAACTGTTGGCAAAGGTAGTTGCTTCACTGCAATCATAAAATGCAGTGCCACTAGCAACAAACAGCAATCTCTTTTGACCCTAACTAAGCAATTGGTAAACGATAAACCAACCTCTCTTAGCCCATTACAAGGACGGGTATTAGTGGTAGATGATATCCCGGATATTAGAATGCTGATTGGCCACATTACTCAGTCGTTTGGGCTAACCGTTGATTTTGCGGAAAATGGTAAACAAGCCTTAGATAAAACCATCATTAGTTTGCAAAGTAATACACCTTACGATGCCATCGTAATGGACATACATATGCCACAAATGGATGGCAAAGAAGCCGTTGTTGCTATTCGCAATCAAGGGTTTGGCGGACATATATTAGCTCTAACAGCAGCAACCATGAAGGGTGTTGAGCAACAATTAAAAAATCTAGGTTTTGATTCAGTCATATCAAAGCCTGTAGATAAAGTCCTATTACACAGTGACTTATCAAAAATTTTAGCGATCACTGAACCTAGCTTACAAAAAATAACGCCCTCCTCTTCTTCCTCACTGTGTTTTATGTTGGTTGAAGATGATGTAGATGCAGCAGAGATTACCAAGTTATTACTTGAATCCATGGGCGCAGAGGTCGCTGTCGCACATTCGGCTAAACAATGCCGAGCCTTGCTTAAATCAAAAGATAAATGGGATAAAATTTTACTTGACGTGCATTTGCCAGATGAGAATGGCTTAGACTTGGCTAAACATAGTCAATTACAAAGCTACACTGATGAAATAGTCATAATAAGCGGTGTTGATATTGACAAAGATACACTGCAACAGCATGGAGCCTCTAAAGCTCTTCTAAAGCCCTTAAATAAAGATAAACTCGCAACGTTAATCAATTAACAAAGCAGATAAAAACGTTGAAAAAGGCATAGCTTAGCCCCAGAACTGATTACGGCCATGATCCTTTGCTCTGTATAGATTGTTGTCAGCCTCTTCTAATAACCAACTAGGATCTATTTTAGATTCATCAGCAGTATGTGGCTCGCAGCTACTAATTCCTATACTTACACTTAAATATTTATGCTCATCATTTGCACTAGGTATTGCTAGTTTTTGCAACTCTTGAAGCACAGCTTGGGCAACTTTTTGAGCACCCTTGCGATCAGTATCTGGTAATAAAATAGCAAATTCTTCACCACCAAACCTAGCGCCAAAATCCGAATCCCTAGCTGCAACTTTCTTAATAACGTTAGCTACTTTTTTCAAACATTCATCGCCCTCAAGGTGACCAAAAGTATCATTAAAAAGTTTAAAATGATCTACATCTACCATCAGAGTCGACAGAGGGGCACTTGTTCGCTTCATTCTGTACCATTCGCTTTTTAATCTAGTGTTCAACTGCATTTTATTCGCCAACCCCGTCAAACCATCAGTACAAGAAATTAGCTCCAACTCTTTCATGTTTTTCATTAATTTCATGTAGTTATTGATCTTTGCATTGAGTAAAAAAGTATTCACAGGTTTAACCATGCAGTCTAATGCACCTAACTCTAAGGCAATCAATTGAGCGTTAATGGAGTTGGTTTCTGTTAGCACAATAACAGGAATAAAATTTAACATTGAGTTGGAGCGAATTTGCCTAAGGGTTTCTACCCACAAGTCTTTACTATGACCTGCATACAAAATGATCATGTCCACATCTTGATCTCCACAAGCCTGAAAAATATCACTGGTGTGAGAAGTGGTAATGACATTAAAGATCTGAGCGAATGAAGTTGACAAACATTCTAATGATCTGCCTGAACCAATTAACATTAAAGTTTGATCTGGCTCAGTAAAAACTCGGCCAAGGTAATCTGACTCAGCGGCCTGTAAAATATTGTTACTGGTTGCAAACATAATTAGCAATTCCTAAAAGTTGAGCTTTATTTGGGTGAACAAGAACATATTGGGCAATGTTTATATTTTAACATCCCATTAGTTTCGTATCGGGCAAACCAATTAAAGTGACTCACCAAGATACAATCTAGCGTCTCATGTTTCTGTCCAGTCCTTGAATCAATAAAACTTGCTACTAATACTAAGAGCTTTTGCATAATGAAAGGTTCCTGATTTCAGAAAAAAACCGCGCTTTAAAAGCGCGGGTTTCCATATGGCCGTAATTAGTTTTTAACAACTAAGTCTTCTAGCTCTATTTCATTAATGACTTTAGAGACACCATCGGTGTTCTCTGCAATAGCAATCGCTAAGTCACGTTCAGAGTCTGACTCCAAAATACCTGATAATGTGACTACGCCATCTTCAACTTCTACTTCAAGGTCCAAACCACTCACATCTGGCTCAAATAATAAACGGGCCTTAACACCTGCTTCTACTTTTGAGTCTGACAAACCTTGCATGACTTGACTATCTTCAGCATGCTCTTCATGGTCCTTTTCAGACACTATGGTAAGCTTGTTATCAACAGTCTCTACACCGTCAATAGAAGTAACTAATTCTTCAGCTAGTGCTTTGTCTACACTGCTATCAACTTTACCTGTAAGAATAACCACGCCGTCTTTTACATCGGTATTGATGTCAAATGAATTCAGGTTGGTATTAAATAATAAGGCAGACTCAGCTTTGCCGTCTATCCATGCATCTTTGGCACCTTCTTTCCAAGTGTTTTCAGCGCTCACACCTAGAGATGTTGTACTAATAGCAGTTGCAAAAATAATTGAAATGGTTGTACGTTTCATTTTGTTCTCCTGTTAAAAGTTCACATAAACTAATGCCAGTAACATGCCACAACATAAGTAATTGATTTTATTGTATATTTTAATTTAGCAGTAATAATCAGAGAAATGATGTGTAACTATTTACACACAAGATGTAAAAATTTCACACTAACCATCAAGAGCCAAATGCAGTTAATGTGACGTTAAGAAATTAGAATTTCTTCAAAGAAGCGTTAATGAAATACGTTAAGCGTTTGTCTGCAATGACAGTGTATCTAAATAAAATTAGTCTGCGGAACTAGACTATAGAGCAAAGTTGGAATATCGATGGCAGGGTCGCAAGAAAGACCGCATCCTTGCTTTTCGAAGGAGTGTTCTATCCTAATAATTCTGTAAACAAGGGAAATAAGCGAGTCCAGGTTGAAATTGAGCGAGCCTGCGAGGGCGATGCACCTACCATTGCTCCAACTGAAAATGCTGAAATTAAGGCTGTTGGGCTTCCAGCAAAGTCTTTGGTTTTATTTTTGGCCATGGCGACCTGTCTTTTGGTATATTTACTAGCTGCCAAATAATCACATTGAGCTTGCTGAAGTTGACTCTTTTGCTTTGTTAATACATCGAACACTGTAATCTGCTCCTTTTGCTAATCATTGTCAGAAAACATATCAACCGAAGCGTTAATATTTATCGACCGTTTAACACGTTTAAAAATCCCATACGTACAACAAAGAAGCGCAACATTTACCACTACAAAGGTTATTGGGATAAACAGCCAATGCGCCCCTAGGGTGTACAAACCGTAACCCAATGTAAGTAGCAATGTTATCCAAATCAGTAAACCGATCCCCACTAGGGTCATCAAACAGATAGCACTTGCTATCAGTGCTTGGAGTGAAAGCGTTAGATCTGCTTTAATAACATCTTTTGCTAATCTAGCTTTCACCAAATAAGCCCTAAATACTTTTTCCCATGCAGCTAAAATACTCAAAGGAGCAGCATCGTTTTGCTGCTCCCGTGATGCACTTGATCTTGTGTGGGTGGTTTTGGCGGTCATGCTAAAACCTACTTACGCTTCAGCAGCGATGTCAATAATACGCCTGCTGCAAAGGCAATTCCTGCAGTAGCTAAAGGGTTTTCTTTGGTATATTTACCAACGGTAGAAGCATCCCAATACTGTTTTGCTTGGGCTTGTTTTTCACTCATGCTTGCCGCCGTACCCGTTGCAGTCTCACGGAGTTTTTGCTCCATAGATGCACTATGATCGGCTAGAGTATCAACTGACTCATGCAGAGTTTCAGTTACCTTGTCTGCGATAGGTGTAGTAGAGCTTTTAGTCGCTTTAGCTTTACTTGCTTGAGATCCAGAATTTGCTGTCGTCGCCATTATGTTCTCCTAGTTTAGTTTACTAACCGAAGTACATTCTTCGGTAGTGAACTTAATAAAGCAACTCATGTACCAGTATAAAAAAACCATATTTTACAATTAGTTAAATATATTTAAGGGTTAGAAATATCGAGCAAAAAATACTTATGTGTAAATTATTCTCACGATTATGAAGTATTTGCCCATTGCCTTTAGGATTATCAAAAGTTCAGATTAATCAATAAAGATGTAGACTGTAGAATTACCAAGGGCGTCTCTAAGGTAAGAACTAGGTTAAGCCGCTATCATTATTGGCAGTATACGTGCATTGCACAGAGCAGGCCCTTCAAAACACCATCAATAAAAATTACGAGGAAGTAAAATGTTAGGTATGGTTTTGTGCGTAATCACAGTAGTACTATTTTTACTGACAATTTTGCCATTGTTCAGCTTTAATCATTGGATTTTTAGAGTGTGGGAGTTTCCTAGAGTACAACTAACCCTATTAGCTGTGCTATCTGCTACAAGTTGTTTATTTCTAAACAATCCTTTATTCCAGTTCTCGCTAATCGGCATTAACCTGACGGTAGCCTGTTATCAGTTAGCTTGGATTATTCCTTATACGAGATTAAGCACTAAGCAAGTTCAGCAAGTGGCTCAGCATTTAGATGTGCAGAAACTAAAAATACTAACGAGCAATGTATTGATGACAAACCATAGCGCACCTAAATTGTTAGATTTAATAACGAAGAAACAACCTGATGTAATCGTTACCTTAGAGTCAGACCAATGGTGGCAAGATTCGTTATCGGCCATTCATAAGGATTACCCATACAGAGTTAACAAGCCATTAGACAACCTATACGGCATGCATCTATTTAGTCGATTTCCACTTGAAGATATTAAGGTGCGAGAGTTAGTAGAAGAAGGGGTCCCTTCTATTCAGTGTTACCTTGTTCTACCAGATAAGCATAGAATTAAATGCTACTTTTTACATCCAGCACCTCCCAGCCCTACGGAAAATGAGACGGCAAAACCCAGAGATAAAGAGTTATTGATGATTGCCAAAGAAGTGGCAGATAGAGACGATCCCTTGCTAGTAACAGGTGACTTAAATGACGTAGCTTGGTCACCTACAACCCGAGCTTTCAGACAAATTAGCGGACTAAAAGATCCCCGTATTGGTAGAGGTATGTTTAATACCTTCCATGTTAATTATCCTTTTCTGCGTTGGCCTTTAGACCATATATTCCACAGTGACCATTTTGGTTTAGTGGATATTCAACGCTTGCCTTCAATCGACTCAGACCACTTTCCACTTTTCGTTGAGCTTGCTTTTAAAGGCAGTAATTAACCCCTACTGCTATTCTGACGGGCTTGTTACTTTAAGACCATTAATCGAGTCTTCTAACTTTAAGTCATAGGCTTGCACAAAGGCATTTTTAACCACTCCTTTAAAAGCCACCCACGCCGAAATATCTGGGTTACTCAAATCACCAGAAATCGGAATACGTGTTGCTATAAGCTGCTCATCATTATTCTCAAAAATTTCGGCTACCATGCCTCCTGCTACCTCACCTAAAAGCTCAATGGGGTTGTCATCATCTTCAATGGCGTCTTCTTGCCACGAAAACACCTCTAGTTCATAAATACCCACTTTAAAATAACCAGTCACAGCACCTTTCTCTGCTTTAAGTTCTGACGCAAAATCTATATGCCCAGCTTCAAAATCAACAGGTGAATAGAACTTAACCAAAGCATCAAGATAAGACACATTGATTTTATCCATCTCTAGATCCATGTCGAAAGTAGGAACTTTTTCGTTTGGATCAAAAGAAGCGGTAAGGGATAAATCAGCAGTCCCCTGCACCTTACCAGAAAACGCTAGCTCAGCTATTTGCGGGCTTTGTGGCGCAACCGCAATATTACTTGCTTCAAGCTCCACGTCTTCAACTGAAAAACTCGCTCGTTTCAGTTGGTCTTTAGCATCCATTACAAAAGCCCCTCGAACCACAGTCAATTTATCAATAGCTAGTGGAGTTAAATCAGTGGCTAGCCCTAACCAAGTTTTCTCATTCAACACAGAATCTGATTCAATGACGTCATCTTTAGGTTGGTCAAACAAAGAGATTTTAGGCTCAATCATCATGATTTCAGTAACAATTCGTCCTTCAAAAAGCGCGCTCCATAATACTGATAATTCAATCTGGGGAGCCAACAACAGAGGTTGTTGTAGGTTATCGCCCTCTTGATACAGATTAACCTGGTTAAGCTGATAAGCGCCCTGTATGAAAGCTATATCCACTTCTTTTACTGCACCAGAAATACCAGGCGTTTCATCTATAATCCTATTTACGTACCACACCATTATGCTTGCGAGTGCAATGCGAAATGCAACTAGCAGCAATACAAACAAGACTACAACTATTAATTTCTTTGACTTCAATGGTTGAAAGACCATTTTCCACCTCTACTATGTTTGGGTTTCTATCAACTCAGCAAGCCATGTACCAACCACTAATAGTAAGCGAAAATTTGCAATAAACTTAAGTTAGCCAATGACTTAACCAACTTAGATAGAGACAAACAATATTTAGGAACGGCTTACCCTGAAAAGCTTTTGCAACCACTATGTAAATGTTACATAAAACCTAACAGTGTTTAGCAAGGAGAAATGAAATATATAATGAATACAATAACTTAAAAAAAGGAATAGATATTGTTTAAAGAAACCTAATAATCGATTAGGAGAATAATATGGACTTAATAGAAATTGAGACATTTTGGAACTTGATTAATGAAAAGCTGACTACTTGGCTAGAGCAAGGCATTAAACATTTACCCAATATAGTGGTAGCGATTGTTATCACCATTGTGTTTTCAATATTTGCTAGAATTGCCGGCAATATTGCTAAAAAAGGTTTGCACAAAGCCTTAGAGTCTAGACAAATAGCTGACTTACTTGCCGCTATATTTAAAATGCTCATCCTAGTAACGGGGATTTTTATCGCCTTAGATTTTCTCGGACTAAAAGGTACAGTCACCTCATTATTAGCGGGCGCAGGTATTGTTGGTTTAGCCATAGGTTTTGCCTTCCAAGATATGACCGAGAACCTCATTGCTGGTATCGCTATGGGTATACGCAAGCCATTTCAAATTGGAGATGTGGTTCAGTCTGATGGAGTATTTGGTACAGTCAAAACCATCAATTTACGAAACACCTTAGTTGAAACTTTTTTTGGTCAATTAGAAATTATCCCTAACAAAATATTGTTCAGAAATATTCTAACCAACTATTCGACTATAGGCATGCGAAGAATCGAGATACCGGTTGGAATTTCTTATGGCGATGATCCGCAAAAAGCCGCAGAGGTTTTAGTTGAAAAGATAAATGCCTGTGACTTTGTTATTCGAAAAGAAGAAACTGCTGTTTTTGCAGAAGGCTTTGGTGACAGTAGCATCAATTTATTACTTTGGTTTTGGATTGACTACCCAGGTGAAACAGGATTTATGCAAGCAAGGCACGAAGCGGTTATAAATGTGAAACAAGCCTTAGAAGCTGCTGATATCTTAATTCCATTCCCTATAAGAACCTTGGACTTTGGAGCAAAAGGGGGAGAAAAACTAGATACCATGCTGCAATCAGGTAAGGTCCTGAAAGCCAAAACAGCTTCAAATGAAAGTGAATAAACTGGCTTCCTGGGACTATAATAAAAAGAAAAACTACTAGATTACTCATTACTTTTCAGCTTGCAACAGCAAGATTTGACTCAAAAATCGCCCATTGCAAATGCAACGGGCTTAATATGATTGAACTAAGATAATCTATGGGGAGACGATTTGTAACGCTTTCATATCACCATGGCATTTCTGTATCACTAAGCGAACTCTTAGAAGCGCATTATGACAATCAAAACCTTCAGAGGCATTAATGGCATCATTTAAGTTTGCGAGAGTTTTGTCTTCAACTTCTTCAAGTTGATCAACATAAGTATGATCTTTGTCTGATGTCATGGCCACTTTAATTTTGATATATGATTTTCTGACTTTAACTGCTATTGATTCACCAGTTTCCATTTCGCCTTTCTCTGTACAGCGAAGGATTGAAGTGGCTTAACTGCCATTTGACGGGCCTTAATCACTTGGGTAAAAAACCGTTTTATTTCTTGGTCTGATATTGCTTTAGACGCTTCACCATAAAAATCTACTCCAGCTCGCAATACTTTAATAACGTCTGTTGCTTTATCTACTATTACTGTTTAATTTATAACCAAAACTACTCTATCACTTGATTGCAGGTTATAGATCAAATCTCGAAAAATCCGCCGACACACTACAACATTAAGATAATGTTTTTATAAAAAAACAACATAAATACATGACAAATATTCCCAAAGATTTAACTACATAACACGCTAGAAATACTTGACAGGAAGGGCCTACAAATCAAGAAAAAACTACATCAATCATAGCGCTTAACGTTAAACGAGCTTACTCTACATCTGCCTCATAAATAACCTTAAGTGATTTATGCTTTACGACAATGAGCAGTTCTTTGGCGGTTCGATTCTCGCCATCAACAACATAATCAATATCTTTATTAGCGGTAATTTTAGCTTGTTTAGCTTGGCAGAAGAAACACTGTTCACTTATTTGACTTCCTGCAATAGCATTGATTGCCAACCCGCTAAAATTAAATAACTGCTCAGCGGGCTCGCCTTTAGAAGGCAACCACGTAAGGTCCATCTTGCCATCGGTCAAATCAGGCTGACCGCCCCCCTGAGCTAAAATGGTACTAAAGGGTGCAGCATTTGCTGCAACTAGACTAGTGGTGTGTATGGCAATTTGAGGCTTATCATCAACAGCAAGGGTTAATTCAACTCCCTCTCCTAACTGTATGGCTTGCCATAGGCCCTGTATATAGGCTAATTGACCTGATTCATTTTTTTCACTTCTACTGGCAAACTTGATCATCTTCTGACCAAGGCCTATTCCCACCATTAGTAACACCAACTCTTGATTACAGTTAAGAGTATCAATGGTTTGTGTATCTCCTTTGATAATTAGCTCACAACAACGGGAGATAGGTACTATCTTACTTGAAATACCAAACAACACATGACACAAAGCATTAGTTGTACCTAAGGGGATCATCCCCAAAGCGACATTGGTATCGACCAACTGTGATGCGACTTCGTTTATGGTGCCATCACCTCCACAGGCAACTATAGTTTGGCAATGCGCATTGAGTGCTTGTTGGGTCAATTTTTTTGCAGAAATTTGTTTTGTGGTTTCAAATACTTGTACTTCAAAGCGCACTGATAAGCGCTGTAAAACCTCTTGCTTATACTTTAACCACTTACCTGAACCAGAAACGGGGTTCGCAATTAAGGCAAGTTTAGACTTACTAACCAGTCCACCTTTAGCATGGATTTGATTCAGGTGTTTCAATTGCCTTTTGTTTAAATTAGCAGTTTGTCTTACGCCTTGAATTTTTTTCAAGGCTTGCTCAACAGACCAGTCTGGGTGTTTACTTAAGAGGTAAGCTGCCATAACAAATACTGATCGCCCACGACCTAAAGCGCAATGTATCACCACGCCTGAGTCGACAGCTCGCTGAATATCAATCCAATTAATAGCATGACTGAGCTGAGCATCTGTGGGACTTTGATGGTCGAGCACTGGAATATTAAGATATTGCCATTCTTCATCTGCTAAAACCCAACCCAGCCCACTAAACTCAGCAGTAACGTCTAGAACTGATGACACCTTATAACGCCTAAGTTCATCCACGTCAGAAGGGAATAACCTGCAAGCTAAATACAGGTTACCTTCAATCTTTTGAATGGGTGGCACCGCATCACGTTTTCTAGCCCAAGTATTGTAAAATTGCACCCCAATTAAGAAGGGAATAAACAACCAACGAATATATAAAGGAATAGAACCATCATGCTTTTTTCTAAATATGCCCGGCTGTTCCAATAGATAGGCAAAAGTTACCGCTAGCAAAGACACAGAAATCCATATTAAGCCCAAGCTTGTATAAATATTAGGGACAGCCCAAGCAGCTATCAAAATCAGAAGTGCCAATAAAGCGTAATAGAAAGTAATGGTCATGGTTTCCTCTGGCTATATAGATTAACTGGGGGTTTTAGGCCGCCCCATCATTATAGAAATTTAAGCTGCACGCCTAAGCCCACTCTTTGCTGATGACGGTTATAATCGATTAAAGAATCACCGTAACCATTAAAGTACTGGAACAAAAAATCATAATTTTTCGTTAATGGATAAGTAACATTTAATTCAAAACTACCTTTGTTATCACTTGTTCTTAAATTGTTTCTTACCAAACCAGAGATATTAGTTTTACCCCAAGTAGTGCCATATCCGATCTCTATGTGACCTAAGTATTTAGTAATATCTGGATTATCATCCCCTGTGGCACTGCTGGGTGTTTCCTTTTCATCTTCTGGGAGTCGGTACCAAGTTTTTATATAATAGAATGAGGAGTCATCACTAAATAAGGCTGAAGCAAAAAGTCTATTCCAACTCCTCGATAATGTGTTTGTCTGACCGTTTGACTGATGATTGATACCTGCTTGAATGTTATTAAATTTAAATCCAAGAATGGATAATTCATTCTGCCAAGAATAATAAATTTCTGGCTCATAATTAGTTTCTCTAAATGGCTTAGATACTTCTGAGTTATAGACCTGCCAAAAGGACTTTAAAGTAAACCCTAAATACATACCTGAAGTGGAGCCATTTTCGATATACAGGGGTAACTTCACACTAATTTGATATTTAGCTTCAAAGTTATCCACGTTAGATTCATCTAAGCCGTCTACTGTTACGGCATTAGGACTAGTGGCATAGGTAACAGGTAGAAAATAGTTGCGCCTATGTTGAGAAATGGAGAAGGGGTTGCTAATAGCCACTTCCACTGACTCTGTTTTTACATCTAAAATAGACTCGGTTTTATCAACCTCTGCTTTTTTTGTTTCAATAATAGGGGCATCTGTACTTTGTGCGAAAGCCAATGCTGGCACACAAAAACTAATAACAACGCCATAAAATCTCAGTATGTTTTTCATAATGCCTTCCGCTTTATTCATAATTTAATTAAGTACAATTCCCAATGGCCAGAATACCGGCACAGGCCTACATATCCGCAATCACAGTCTCTATTGAGCAAATAAATTGGCGCTCAACAAGAGATAATACTGAGCCACAAAAAAAGGGCTTAACGCCCTTTTTCAACTATGCAAACTGTCGATTAACAATCTGTATCTTCAGCGTCAACGCCATCTTTAACGTCTTCACAAGCATCCTCAATTGCATTACCAGCGTCAGTAACTGCGTTATCTACTTTTTCACCTGCATCTTCTGCTTCTCCATCACATGATGACAAAGCAAATACTGCGGTTAATGCTAATAGTGTAGTAGTAATCGTTTTTAAATTTTTCATGGTTTTCTCCGTTCGTTGAAATAAAAGTCGTTATGTATCTAAATACTAAATTTTTGGTTTCTTGCCTCGTACAGCGTTAAAAATAAGTGAAAGAACCAAAAACACTACAAAGATAAAAAATATAATCTTAGCGATACCAGTCGCTGCTCCTGCAATGCCACCGAATCCAAACACCGCGGCGATAATTGCAATAATTAAAAATGTTAATGCCCAACCTAACATGATGTCTCCCTTTAAAATAAGTTGATTAAAAGTGGTGTACACAAACTACTATGCGACATCTATACCAACAAAAACAAAACCATTAAGACACTGTTTTTAAAAGGTTTATTTTAATTTTTACTATTTTGTGAAAAAAGGCTAAGGCGCTTATATGTAAAACTTACACATAGGGTGCGAATTAATTTCGTATAATTACAACTCGCTAATTGAAAGTATGAATAATATTGATACTAGAGTTTAATACGCACAGATAGAAACAATACAGAGTGTCGTCAGATACGCTATAAATGCATCTGTTAATATCGTCATTATGTTTATATTGGCAGGAAATTAGCATTGTAATTTTAGACTGCGCTAAAACATAGGGCGCAATATAAATTTACGATAATCTAAACCAATAAGACCCAATATGAACATTAAACTGTATTTTAATAAAGAAGACGCCAGTCAAATAGCTGTAGGCGCTTTCGCTATGTCTATGCCTATCGCTTTTACACAAGAAGCATGGCAAATGGCTGAAAGCTTACCCCTTTTCAATCTAGGCTTATTGGCAATAATTTCATTATCATTTTTAACCATATACACCTACTACAACTTATTCCAAGGGAATATTACCCATCGCTTATTAGGCTACATTGTGAGAATAGTTGTTGCTTATGTAATAACTCTGTCTGTTGTGGCTTTAGTATTAGTGGCGCTAGATAAGTTTCCAATCATTACTGACTCATCTTTGGCGTTAAAGCGTCTGGTTATAATTTCTATGCCCGCCTCTTTAGGGGCAATAATCGTAGATAGTCTAGATAAGGAATAATAAAACTTACTTGGTGATCACTAGAATACAACCTATGATAGCTCTCAAATATTCTCAATGTGTAGCCAATAAATCACTCATATGGATGACATTACAAACACGCTGAATCAGGTAGTATTTACCTTGTATGAGCAACCCTTTACGGTTGGTGGCTTACTATTTACGCCAATTTTGTTATTCGTTGGCATAATGCTAACTAAATGGTTGGTAAACAAACTGGTCACTCGATTAATTGCTAATGGTGCCAATGCTGACATAGTTCATTTAGTGAGACGCATCACCTACATATTGGCCATTGTAGTTATCACTATTACCACCCTAGATTTATTAAATGTACCTATAACAGCGTTTGCTTTTTTATCTGGAGCAATTGCCATAGGTGTTGGCTTTGGTGCTCAAAATATCATTAATAACTTTATAAGTGGCTGGATTTTAATGTGGGAACGACCTATTCGTATAGGCGATTTTTTAGAAGTTGAGAACGCCCGAGGTCGTGTGGAGAGTATTAATACTCGCTCCACCAGAATCAGGCGCATAGATGGCGTACATATGCTTATCCCCAATAGTAAACTACTTGAAAACACAGTTGTGAATTGGACCCTAATCGACACATTAACCCGTACCATGGTCAAGGTAGGAGTGGCCTATGGTTCTCCAGCTAAAAAAGTAAAAGAACTTATACATCAAGCAGTAACAGAACAAGACGATATTCTTAAGGATCCTGCTCCTGTGGTTTTATTTGAAGACTTTGGAGATAGCGCTTTACTTTTTGAAACCTATTTTTGGATTAACGCTACAGTAGATCGTGATTTAAGAGTGGTGCGCAGCAACGTTCGATTTGCAATAGACGAGCTGTTTGCAGAGCACGGAATTGTAATTGCCTTTCCACAAAGAGATATACATCTAGATGGACAGTTACAGTTAGTTTCCCAAGAAGACAGCAAACAGCATAAAGATCTCACCTAAATGACAACACAACATAAAACCGTCTCACATAATATGCCTAATGCTGTGCTTTGGGCTTTCAATCTAACGCAAACCGCCACACCTGTTACTGGGGATTTAAATGAGCTAGTGCAAACAACAGAAGGCTTTCGTTGGGTCCATTTACAAGCAGATGCCACAGACTCGGTAAGTTGTCTTTCGGCGTTAGGCCTTAAAGAAGAAATTGTAGAAGCTTTATGTACCACTGAAACTCGACCAAAGGCTTTGCAATTTGGTGAAGGAATGTTGATCTATTTACGAGGCATTAACCGTAATCCCGATGCTGATCCCGAAGATATGGTATCTTTACGTCTCTGGCTTACTAAAGACAGCTTAATTTCGGTGAGACGAAAAAACCGCAAACTTCTGTCTTTGCTTGATGTAAAAGCAGAAGTCGAGCAAGGCTTAATACCCGAAAGCCCAGCAGACTTAATGTTAGACATAATAACAAAAATTGCAGATCGTATAAGTGAAACTGTCGACTTACTAGATGAAGAGCTAACAGAGTTTGAAGCTCAAGAGCAATCCACTAAAGAGGACCGCTTAAAACTATCTAGTATGCGTCGTCAAGCCGCTGCAATCCGTCGTTACCTTGCGCCACAACGGGATGCCTTAGATGCAATTTACCGCTTCAATAAATCTTTAAGCCAAGCACAAATATTTGAGTTGCGAGATCAAACAGATCGTATGACCCGTTATGTAGAAGATTTGGATTTAGCCAAAGAACGGGCAATGGTGCTCCAAGACGAACTACGTAACCGTATAGCCGAGCAACAAGGCATGCGGATGTATGTGCTGTCTTTGGTCACTGCAATCTTTTTACCGCTGTCATTTTTAACGGGGATTTTTGGGATGAATGTGGCGGGTCTTCCTGGTACAGAAAACCCTCAAGCCTTTAATTACTTAGCCACCAGCATGCTGATATTAGCCGTTATATTGCTTTTAAGCATGCTTTGGAAAAAATGGTTTTAGAGATGTTAACAGGCCCAAAATAACATCGCCTCCAGACACTACAACCAATTAGTCAACTTAAACCCAATACCTAATCTTTGTGTATGATGATTGTAATAAATCAAGCTCTCACCGTACCCATTGAAATATTCCACATAACCTTGAATTTTGTCATTAATGGGGAACGACCACCCCAGCTGTAGGGCCCCCTTGTTATCACTACGCAGATTATTACGTATCATTAACTCCAGCGAATGCTTGTCTGAAATACTCCACAAGCCACCAATTTCTCCATACCCCATATACTTTTCAATATTAGGGTTATCATCACCACTAGCATCAAGGGGGCTAGTTTTTTCATCTTCAGGAATTCGATACCAGCTTCTAAATCCCCACACAAAATGCTTAGTTGGGGCAAACGCAAAGCTCAATATAATGCGGTTCCAGCTTCGAGATAACGAACCAGTTTGCCCATTAGATTGATGATTAAAAGACAAACTAGTTTGCTCAATAGGTAATAAACCTAATAACGACCAAGAATGATGGTAATTCAGAATTACTTCTGGTTCATAATTAGTTTCTCTAAAAGGCGCTGAAATTGCGCCATTATAGGCTTGCCACCAACTTGTAGCAGTAAAAGCAACTTGTAAGTCCAAGTCTTTAAACAACAAGTCTTGTGCTGCGAGATACTTTAAGGAAACTTGAAATTTTACTTCTACGTCGTCTAACTCTGAATCAACGGGTAAGTCAGCATAGGGCTCTTGATTAATACTAGTTAAACTTGCAGGTATCACAAAGTTAGGTTTATGTGGAAGCATAGCAAAGGGGTTTTCTGATGCGGCTCGCTCCAACTTTACCCGTTTGCTGAATAAATTAGCATCAGGATCTTGGCAAGTTTTTCTTATCTGGGCAACTGTTCGCTCAGATTTAGCGTTTTTAACCGCTTCTAACAAACATTCATTGAAAGTGTTAACTTCATCCGATTTTGACTCATATTCTGACTGAGCTAAGCTCAGATTTGCTACGCCCATCAAACCAATAAACAGTAACTTTTTACCTAACTTCATTTTAAATTCCCATGGCGATAAAGGCGCCACTTACCTAATAAAAATTGTCGAGTCTTAAAAAGACCGCTACTTTTGCCAAAGCTGGTACAAAATGCAAGAAAAGACTTCAATGAAAGTAGATTAGTAACAAAACTTTCATCAATGAATGGCATGCTCCAGAAGATACTTATCGTTTTTAGTGCCTATAGCCTTGACCATCTATGAATATATATTTTAAAAAAGACTCCATAAAAGCCCGACTTATATTAATCATCGCAATTTGTGTAGCAGGCATGTTGATCTTAGCTGCCAATCAAATACATGACACTAATAAACTTATTGAGCTTAATACTCAAAGTAAGGCTTTGTTAAACTTAAACGCACAATTATTGCAGCTACGCCGACATGAAAAAGATTTTTTGCTGAGAAGCGATGTAAAGTATCAGGACTTATTTCAGCAACAAGCCGATGATTTTGAAACACAAGCTGCAGCTCTAGAATACTTTTTTACTTCAAAGAAAAATGAGCAGGCTATGTTTAACCATGTAAAGCAAAGCTTTTCGGACTATCGTCAAAAATTCATAGCACTAACTGAAGTTCAAAAACAAATAGGTCTAGATGAAAGTAGCGGATACCAAGGACAGTTTAGAAAAGCAACTCATAAGTTAGAACAACACCTTCAACAAAACAGTTACCTTAAATTTCATTTAGCTTTATTACAATTAAGGCGCAATGAAAAAGATTTTATGTTACGTCACCAAGTTAAATATTTTGAGCAATATCAACAAGAGTACAGAGAGCTGCGACAAAACATAGCCAACACAGGAAACATCCAACTGCTCAGCCTTTTGGATAGTTATCAAGGGGGCTTTGCCCAATTAGTAGCGGCTCAGCAAAAATTAGGGCTAACGCATACCCAAGGCCTACAAGGTGCTTTTCGTGAACAAGCTCATAACACTGAAAATGCCTTAATAGTGTTAGATAAGTCCTTGGTAATGATACTTGAAGATACCCAACAAAAAGTGAAACGTAATAGCCTGTTAATCATGCTTGGAACATCGGCTGTTTTACTGACCTTATTGATTAGAAGTTTTATTACATTACAAAAAGCGTTTTCCACCTTTGTGATGTTTTTCTATCGATGTAAACGTGAATATCAACATATTGACGAACGCAAACAAGGTTTTTCAGAATTTAAATACTTAGCCACCATAGCCAATGAGATGATCGATGCTCGCCAAGAGATGGAACTTGAACTCAAAAAAGCTCAATTAAAAATTGCTGAACTAAAACAACAGCAACAAGCGCCCTCAGAAACTTAATACATAACCTAAGTGAAGGATATCCTGGGGGCGTTAATTATAAGCGGCAACTAAGGCCAATTATACGCAGGTGTCAGTTTCTTCAGTGGTGAGCTCTTTGATTAATTCCTGGCTGCCATCTGGGTAAACCTGAATTAGGTTTGTTCCTTTAAGCCCACATAGGTTATTCCAAGCAATCACTACTCTATAACCTTCATCATTTTCTTCAAATGTTTCGGGCACAGAATAATCAACTGCAAGAAGATGATATAACTCAGCTTCTGTATCTATGTCTCCAAAAAAATCCACTAAGTCAGTCATAGACTCAATCACAAAACTTGAGTCATTTAGTAGCGCCACTCCATAAAGAGGGCAATATTCAGGTAAACATTGTGCGTCGTAGCCATTGTTGGTATCTGCGGTATCTAAAAGCGCGACCTGCTCCGTGCTTAAATCAGTATAAATCTCAGCATCAAATTGAATCAGTACTTCATCAGCCTGTTCGTCTTGACCGTATAGATTACCGCGACGTTTTTCCCAATAGATATAACTATCGCTAAGGTTAAAGTCAGCTAATTGGTATTCATCGGCAAAAGCTTGCTTGGGTAAGTCGTCAGAGTCATTACAGCTTAAACATAACAAAGACAAAATGGTAAGGGCTAAATACAGTTTCATTAGATATCCATATAAATGAGATTATTAGATCTTATCCTACCTTAATTAATCAAACCAGTGTCGAGTTTTATTGGCAAAGTACACCAATGACAACATCACTGGTACCTCAACTAACACTCCAACCACAGTGGCCAGCGCTGCACCTGAATGCAAACCAAACAAAGATATTGCCACGGCGACAGCTAACTCAAAAAAATTAGAAGTGCCTATCATACTAGCTGGTGCAGCTACATTGTGGGGCAACTTTAAACGTTTAGCGATAAAATAAGCGATAGCAAAAATACCGTAAGTTTGAATAATTAATGGAATAGCAATTAGCACAATAGTTTGTGGCTGTTCTAAAATACTTTGAGCTTGAAAGCCAAACAACAACACAACGGTTGCAAGTAAACCAATTATCGACCATGGCTTTAGTTTGCCCACAAAATTATCAATGGCCTTAGCACCAGCTTCACTTGAATCTTGATGTTTTTTATCCAATGCAGAGCGTGTCACGGCCCCCGCAATTAAGGGTAATAACACGTATAAAACCACAGATAGCAATAAGGTATTCCATGGCACCTCAATGTCGCTCACACCCAGTAATAACGCAGTAAGCGGAGCAAAAGCAAATACCATAATAATGTCGTTTATTGATACCTGTACTAGAGTGTAGTTGGCGTCACCTTTAGTCATTTGACTCCACACAAATACCATAGCAGTACAAGGAGCTACGCCCAGTAAAATCATGCCTGCTATGTATTCATTAGCTGATTGAGGGTCAACCCAGCCGGCAAAGAAGCCTTTAAAAAATAACCAACCTAAGGCAGCCATAGTAAAAGGCTTAATTAACCAATTGACCACTAATGTTAACGCCAACCCTTTTGGCTTTTTACCTACATCCTTGATTGAAGAGAAGTCGATTTGGATCATCATGGGGTAAACCATTAACCAAATTAGTACGGCAACCACAATATTCACATGGGCATATTCTAGCCCAGCAACCAATTCAAATACTGCAGGAACATAACTACCTAGCACTACACCTGCAACGATACACAAGCCCACCCAAACAGATAGGTAGCGTTCAAATAACCCCATGGTAACTCTCCTTAAATTGACCGCTGATTTACACGTTGACTAAGCTTTTCTGCCGACTCAACTCGCTCCGAATAGCGGTCAACCAGATACTCAGCATTGTCTCGGGTAAGCAGGGTAAACTTCACCAACTCCTCAAGTACATCCACAATACGGTTGTAATAGGAGGATGGCTTCATGCGATCATTATCATCAAACTCCATAAAGGCTTTCGCTACTGAGGATTGATTAGGTATGGTAAGCATACGCATCCAGCGGCCAAGCACGCGCATTTGGTTTACGGCATTAAACGACTGTGAGCCTCCACACACTTGCATCACTGCTAAGGTTTTGCCTTGTGTAGGACGCACTGCACCAACACTCAAAGGCACCCAATCAATTTGGCTTTTTAAAATACCTGTCATAGAACCGTGTCGCTCTGGCGAGCACCACACCTGGCCTTCAGACCACATCATCAGTTCTCTAAGCTCTACCACTTTGGGGTGTGTAGGCTCGTCACCGTCTGGCAATGGCAAACCAGTTGGGTCAAATATTTTTGGTTCTGCCCCCATTTTTTCTAATAAACGGGCTGACTCTTCAACCACTAAACGGCTAAATGAACGTTCACGTAATGAGCCATAAAGTAACAATATTTTAGGCTTATGGCTTGATGAAGAGTTTGCAAACTTGCTGGCTCTAGGTTGGCTAAACCGCGCCTCATCAATACAAGGAAGCAAGGTGTCTTTTATGCTCATTAATTCGCTCCTAAGTTTTCCAAAGCAAGCTTTAATGCTTTCTTATCTTTCACATCGGCATCAATTTTTGCTAGTTGATCAACACGTTTTCTAATTTCAGCAATGGTTGCACGGAATGCATCTGCAAGCTGTTCTTCAGTCCCTTCTAATTTAGATGGGTCTGTTAAGCCCCAATGGACATTTACACTATTACCAAACCATACAGGGCAAGACTCACCAGCAGCAGAGTCACATACCGTCACTACTATATCTGCATCAAAATCTTCAAACTCATCCCATGACTGACTCATTAAGCCTTCAGTCGAAATACCCGCTTCTTGCAAGTATTTAATAGATAAAGGATGCACTTCGCCAACAGGCTGACTACCTGCACTTTTTGCTTCAATTATGCCTTGTGCAAAATGATTAGTAATCGCCTCTGACAAAATGCTGCGACAGCGGTTATGGGTACATATATATAAAATTTTCACTGGGTTTTCCTTAATTGACGTTAACAACAGGAGGGTAAATTTTTACTGATATTCAAATTGTTCAGGCAACTCGATAAATACTCGGTATTACTTTCAGCTGTAGTTTTTAAAACATCTACAGACCACTCGGGCAATGAAGGGTTAAGCCGATAAAACACCCACTTACCTCGCCTTTCATCCTGCAACAGCCCACATTTACGTAACTCAGCGAGATGTCTAGATACTTTAGGCTGGCTCAGTTTAAGGGCGCTAATAAGATCACACACACACAGTTCTGACTGCATAGTGATAAGTAACAAACACTTTAATCTAGTGTCTTCTGACAAACATTTATAAAAGGATACTGGGGTGATCATAATATTCTCCCTCAAAACATATGAAATATCATATATATGATATTTCATATGTCAAAGATTAAAACAGATAAAAACAAGATGGAGCAGGTTGAGGCAGAACAAAGCAGAATGAAACTGCGTACAGCAGACATATCGGAAATTGTCTGGCTGTCTAGATAAAGATCTGTTTTTCAATCGAGAGCGAATGGGATAATTTGACGTCATGGACGGGGGAAAATGAGTTACTCAATTTAATTTTGATCTGCCCCTTTTATATTTTGTGGCTCTAGGTAGTGAAAGGTTTAAGAATGAGCGGACATCACTAACAGGAAGAAGATTATCTGCTTTACCTCCCAGTAGAAAACCTGGCTGGCGTAAAGTTTAATGTATTTAACCTTCTTCTGACCCTAGATACTTATTTTATTTTCACATCCCTACAATATTTACCAACGCAGACTTCAATCACATGTTTATATTGAGTTAAGTGAAACGAGTTTAACTGTGTAACGCTCCATTCATAATCCGAATTCTCTGAACAATAGAAAAAAGCTTTTTCCTCTAACATCACAATTTATAGAAAGGTCTCCACGTAAATTTCCAGCTCTGTCAAATATAAATAGTTGTGAGACATCAGAAACCATCAAAGTCGATATGCCAATTAAATAATGCAAATTTTCAGTCCATTTCATGGCAACTAAACGAGGTGATTTTTGAATTATGCTTTTTGTCTGTCTTTTTAAATCGAGTATTTCTAAGTTAGAGAAAGTCAAAATTTGATGTTTTATTGCGTTATATTTTATCCCATATTCATGTAATGCTAATAAATTCTCTCCTTTGGAGAATACATTCATAGAACCAGAATAAGAGTGGGGCTTTGCAAAAATAGCAGGAATAGATAAAAAGCAAATCATCACAAGTAACGCTTTGATTATCATAAACCGATCCAACCTTCTTTTAAAGTAGATCCGTTGGGCACTTCAGCAAATGGAGTTCTGCTTCTTACTGCCGCAAACGCATGATCTAATTCATGGTTCAAAAGCCTCAATCCTCTCATCTCGACAAAAACTCCTTCAGCTAATTGAAACCCTAATCCATTTATATTGAATTGGATATATTCTTGTTACTTCTAGAATCGATGAATTGAACAGTACTTGATACTTTATTGTCAAAAAAGCCAGTCCATTCCATATACAATTCTTTTGCAAGCTCATTTTTTTCTTCACTACTAAAAAAAACTTTAGCTAGGCTCAATTTATTCTTATCCATGATTGTTATGCTTCTTACATTCCGCCAAGGAATGTAAAGACCAGAATATAACTTGAAGTGTATACCATCGACGTCCATGTATACCTGACAATCGAGTGGCTTATTTTTAAAAATAAAATCTGACATTTCATGATACTCATCTAAAACACTTTCTGAAATTGAAAACGGTTTAATATATGTTTCTAGAGCTAGGCGACGCTTTTGATTTATCCAGCCTAAATAAAGGGTAGGGAAAAACCACCATGAAAAAACTACAAATACAGCCCACCAAATATTATGTTCTTTATAAGCATAATAAATGGAAAACAAAAACAAGCTTAAAATAAGTAAAGCTCTAATAATTTTTAAAATTTTCATAAAACATCATTTTTTAGGTTGGTTAATCGCATAGTCTGACTCGACTGGTCTTTCCGTTGAAAAACTGACTAGGCTTTATGTTCCCCGTTTATCAATATCGGGGGCAGAACAAGGTTGAATAATCCTTAGGCTATACTCGATATTTGGTTAACTCAGAGCTATGGAAATACTATGAGCCGTTTACCTCGTATCTGCCCCCGATGGCGTGTGTATTTATGGCTGATTATTCAATAATCGTTACCGAAGGTAGCTTCAGGCCTATATGCCGCTTTAACTCATCCGCCTGCTCAGAAGCAAAACTGAAATTAGGAAAAATCCCTGGTTTTATGTGATTAAAGGGGAGCGAGCAGTAAGCAATATTGTCTTGAACATCAATAGCGACTCGCTTTACTTTTTCTAAGGGCAGTTTGCTATCACCAATAATTACCAGATTATTTTCTATTCTAAAGTGTTCCACCGGGTTGCTTACCCGGTTATTCATCTCTTCTTGCTTAAAGATAGTCCAATAGAGGGGTAATAAGAATAGGTTTGTTATCCCAGAGAGAACCAATATTGATAGAGACTCATCTGTCAATCCAAGATAGGCTAAATATACAAACATCATTAGCAACCACAAGCTAAAAATTCGGCGTTGCGACGAGGATAGTTTTTTCAAATGTAGAGTGCTCATAGCCATTTATTTGTCCTTCTTTCACAGTTTTTAACACCAGCGCGTTTCAACCATACATACCCCTGAGTGTTTTATTGTTGCAATTAATTTTATGGTTCACATTCTAAGGCTAAGTAATAAACTAGAGGTACTGATGAAATTCTATAATTTGTTTTTCCTTAATGACTTGTCCTTGGTTTTGACTCGTCATCCATAAGGTTACAAATCTATCTTCAAGATCTGTGAATTCGAAATTTATAATCGAACCGTAGTCATCAATGGTACCGTCGTTGTTTACATCCCACTCCCATGACTCAACAGGGTCGAATCCTTCTTTAACAATGACATGACTGACATCGATTGTGATGATGTTTCCAACCGCCATCTCACCTGCAATATTCACATCTGCTCGGAGATTGGCTTCATAATCACTGTACATTTCGTTTGCAATAAAGTGCGTGAAACTATCTATAGCCGCATCTTTTCGTGTATTTCTCTCCTGTTGACTAGGTGTAGAAGGTGGCTTTTTATGGTCTAAACTCCCCCCAATCCCAAATATGTTAGTCATACTCCATACGTTACCGCCTGTGGATAAAGAGAGGCTTATGTAGTCATTATTTTTAATTGGTACAAATGCATTCAACGAGTCCATGCTATTGATAGCACTGCATTTCAACCACGAACGGTCAATACTATACCCAGAAAACACTGAATTAGTTCCAATGACCAGTGGGGAATTACAAAAATTATTAGTTGTTAAAACACTATGAATAATGATGTTTTTTTGAAGCGCCAGCGTAATTAAATTTTCAACTGCAATTTCTTTTACTATGTCTCGCCCTTCATCAGTAAATAAAATGATGTGAGTATCTGTGATTAGTGGGTCTGACAATATTTTCTCTATCGCAATAAGTCCGTCTTCTGTGCCTCCTGCAGATTCAACGGCTTTAATTGAAGAAAAAACATCACCACTATCACCTTCTATCACAAATGCAGTTCGGTTGGTAAATGAGAAAAGGTTAATATTTTCGGTGAGCTTGGGATGTTCAGAACTATGCCGTTTTATTCTTAATATACTTTCAGCAATATCCTCATTGTATCGACTCATGGATCCAGAGGTATCTAAAACAATATTTAATTTGGAGCTTGTTGCAGCACTTATCGTATTCGTTACCAATAAGCCTAATAGCATTGTAGTAAGCCAAGCTTTCATTTGAAATCCTTTATAAAAAATAACAGTTACGCTGAATGATGCTAAACCAACAATTTTGATATTTGTGAGTGTTTAAGATCTCTATTTAATGACCATGTCATTTTCAGCAGATAGCGTCAACATTGCATTACAAGAAATCCTACTGGTGTAATTTTCCAACCTATTTTTATCGCCTGCTAGACGCTGCCTAATGATATAAATCAGCCCCATACCACCTCTGCTCTTATCCCTATAATTCACGTATAATCTAAAATATTTACGCCAACTCCAATACATACATGCCCAACCAATTAACCTATCTAGCTTACTACCCAGAACATTTGCAGCAACAGATCCAGCAATTACTGGATAAAAATAAGCTAGGTGATTGGTTACGCTCACGTTACCCAAATTTACATAATGTGGCTAACGACAATGACTTACGTGACTATGCAATGTCCTTAAAAAATCAATACATGAAAAAGACCCAGCCACTGAGCAAAGTAATTTACGACAGTAAAATTCATATTGTTAATCACGCACTTGGTTTGCATAGCTACGTGTCTAGGGTGCAAGGGGGGAAACTGAAAAGTAAAAATGAATTACGAGTCAGTACTCTATTTCAAAATACTCCCGATGCATTTCTGCAAATGATTGTGGTCCATGAGTTAGCCCATCTTAAAGAAAAACAACATAACAAGGCTTTTTACAAACTGTGTGAACATATGATGCCTGAGTATCATCAAGTTGAATTTGATGTGCGAGTATACTTAACCGAATTAGAGCATAATGGCCAAGTTTTCGTTTCTGTAACAGATAAGAGGTGATTTGTGGAATATCAATTTTCTTATGATTTATTAGGCAAACCCACTGCTAAGTGTGAACTAGATTGTGAGCTATTTGGCGATTGGCTAAGCCTTGACATTGCTAATAACAGTAAACAGATTAAAGAGCTGCTCGATACCATCCAAAAGTTACAATTACATCAATTACAAGATTATGAATACATAGGAAAAACGTTTCATCTGCTATTAGATCCTGAAGAAGTAGAGTTGCAGCTAAACAATGCCAGTCTCGCACCATTAACCAAATTAGACATAGAGTGGCACGAACAAGAATCTGTTGGGTGTGGATTGGTTGACCTACAGCATCTTTTGGAAGCTTGGTTAGACTTTATTACGTAATGATAATTTATTTGATTGCTCGATATTGGTGATATCTATCATTAATATTAGGCCAACTTTGTGCATCGCCGTGTACAAGCAACCACAAAAACATCGTAACCCTTTGTTTTATAATAAATATAAAACTTGGCCTGAAACATGCTAAAGGCATAGTATGAGTAGGTTTGTTTTCTAGGTGTAGGGAACTAGTTAAAGGGTGTACAGACAGATTCTTTAACGGCCAAAAATAAAACAATAATAAAAATAAATAATAAAATCGGCAGAAATTAAACAGACTCAATAGGCAAAGGCGCCTTGACATAGCATTATGTCAAGGCGTCTTTTTTTTTGGAGAAATTTTTAAACATAATTTCTCCAACTTGTGTAAACACATGAGAATTACAGTCGATAAAACTGAGTTAATAAAATAGGGCGCTCGATGAACAAGTATCAAATAACACTGGTACAGGAAAGCTTTTCGAAAATAGTTCCCATATCCAGTCTAGCCGCTAAGCTTTTCTATAATAAGCTGTTCGAACTAAACCCAAAGCTAAAGCCTTTATTCAAACAAGATATAACTGAACAAGGTACCAAGCTCATGAAAATGTTAGGCATAGCAGTAAATAATTTAAATAATCTAGAGATGTTGATCCCCATGGTGTATACACTGGGTGAGCGTCATATTGGTTATGGTGTAAAAGAAGAGCACTACGACACTGTGGGAGAGGCACTAATATGGACCCTTGAGCAAGCTCTTGGCAAAGCCTTTACTCCAGAACTAAAAGACGCTTGGCTAATTGCCTACACTACACTAGCAACCGTTATGATAGAAGCTGCTAATAAAAAGCTAAACTAGAAAACTATTACCTTACATCAAGCGCTTAGTCACTAAAACAAAACCTTGTTTTAGATCAATTTATCTCTTTTAGAGGCGAATAAAATACGCCTATCAACTTAAAAAAGAGATACTCATGAAAAAATCACACATAGCAATTGCACTTACTGGCATTCTTTTTTGCGCAGCTCAACCTGCATATTCATATGAAAAAGGAGATTGGCTCATACGAGCAGGGGCAACTTCAGTCTCACCCCATGATTCTAGCAGTAACGTTAATGTAGCGGGAGCAGACTTGGGCGTAGGTGTAAATGTAGATAGCAATACTCAATTAGGTTTAAATATTTTGTATTTTTACACGCCTAAGTTAGCGTTAGAATTACTGGCTGCAACCCCTTTCAGCCACGATATAGGACTAGATACAGTAGGTGGTCTAGGAAGCACGAAACACCTTCCTCCTACCCTTAGTGTCAATTACTACTTTGCTGATCCAAGCGCTAAGTTTCAGCCATATGCGGGAGTAGGCCTTAACTACACCATATTTTTTGATGAAGACTTTACAGCAGCTAATACAGAAGCTGGCTTTAGTGATTTAGAATTAGATGACTCTGTCGGGTTAGCGGCACAAATTGGATTCGATTACGCTATTGATGACAAATGGTCAATTAATACGTCTGTACGTTGGATAGACATTGATACTGAAGCCACCTTTGACTTAAATGGTGCAACAGGCTCTGTTGATGTAGATATTGACCCATTGGTTTACAGTGTGATGCTTGGCTATCGCTTTTAACCAATAGGCTAGAGTTTTAATGCTAAGTCCCATAGTGTCAAATCACTATGGGATGCCCCCTACAATGATAACAGCGAAATATAGTCAGTACTAAAGCTCATTTTGATGCATCACAATCCAACCATTAATATAAATATTACGGGGTCTTGCCGCTGAATAGATAGTTCCTGTTTGAAAATAATCCGCTATTTTTGAAAAGCTTAACTCTAAGGTCTGCTTACGATAATAATTATCTAACATGGGTTTATCGAATTGAACATGCTTGTCTACAGACACCTTGGTTGAGTGAGCAATACCGCCGACCTTGAACACAATGGAATTTCTTTTTACCTCTAGTACTTTCATAGGTACGTATCTGTGTCGAATATCAGAATCTTTATTCAAAGCGTAATAATCCACTAAAAAGAAATCATTACGCTGGGGTTTTTCTACTATTAATTTTGCAATGTGTGCATCGTGCCAAGAAGATAGAATAAAGCCCAATACTAGCAACAGCACTAAGGTCCACTCAAAATACTCAGCACTTAACTGAAATACTCGCCTTATCAAGCTAAAGCTTGGAAACCTAAAATATCCAGTTTCGTATGTTGTAGTCATTTACTAATTTACTCAATAAACAGTCAAACAGAGTTTAACTGTACTCTTTCTTGGGGCATAAAAAAAGCCCGAGCGCTAAGAGAGCATGGGCTTTAAATTTGTACTTAGTAGAGTTTAGGCGTTATAAGTAGACGAAGATGTATTACCGCCTCGTCCTGTCCAGTTAGTATGGAAGAACTCACCTCTAGGCTTATCTGTGCGCTCATAAGTATGAGCACCAAAGTAGTCACGCTGTGCTTGTAATAAGTTAGCAGGTAAGCGCTCTGTGCGATAACCATCAAAGTAATTAAGTGCTGCAGTTAAGCAAGGAGCTGGTACGCCATTTGTTACTGCACTTATCACAACATTTCTCCAACCTTGTTGCGCATCAACTACTGTATTTTTGAAGTAATCATCTAACAATAAATTGTTAAGCTCTGGATTTTTATCGAAAGCATTTTTTATATCGCCTAAGAATGCAGAACGAATGATACAACCACCACGCCACATCAATGCAATGCCGCCGTAGTTAAGGTTCCAGTTAAACTCTTTAGCGGCTTCACGCATTAAAGTATAACCCTGTGCATAAGATACAATTTTAGCGGCCAGTACAGCTTGACGTAAATCTTCGATAAACGCAGCTTTGTCACCTTCAAATACTTTTTCAGGACCAGAGATAACTTTAGATGCCTCTACTCGCTCTTCTTTAAGTGCAGATATACAACGAGCAAATACAGATTCAGCGATTAGTGTAAGAGGCACACCTAAATCAAGTGCTACAACACCAGTCCATTTCCCAGTACCTTTTTGACCAGCTGTATCAAGAATACTCTCAACAAGAGGGCTACCGTCTTCGTCTTTATAGGCCAAGATGTCACGGGTAATTTCAACTAGATAACTGTCTAATTCTGTAGTGTTCCACTCTTTGAATACTTCATGCATTTCATCGGCAGACATGCCAAGTACTTCTTTCATGATTTGATAAGCTTCACACAATAATTGCATATCGCCATATTCAATACCGTTATGTACCATCTTAACGAAGTGACCAGCGCCATTTTCACCCACATAATCACAACAAGGTGAGCCGTCTTCAACCTTGGCTGAGATATCTTGGAAGATAGGCTTAACCGCTTGCCATGCTTCAGCAGAACCGCCAGGCATAATTGAAGGCCCTTTAAGTGCGCCTTCTTCACCACCAGAAACCCCTGCACCAACAAAGTTAATACCTTTTTCTGCACAGTATTTCTCACGACGAATAGTATCTGGGAAATGGGTATTACCACCGTCAATAATGATATCGCCTTTGTCCAATAAAGGCAGAAGCTGTTCAATAGTGGCATCTACTGGCGCACCAGATTTCACCATAATCATAATCTTACGAGGAGTAGCAAGGGATTGAACAAGCTCCTCTACCGAGTAAGCTCCGCGTATGGTTTCGCCTTTAGCACGACCATTAATAAAGTTCTCAACCTTATCCGTTGAACGATTATAAGCAGTAACGGTATAACCTTTACTGGCCATATTGAGAATGAGGTTTTCCCCCATAACAGCTAGGCCAATTAGGCCGATATCAGACAGAGTTTTCATAGAATTCCAATTTTTATTTTAAGTTAAAAAAAGTGTGCGCTTGCTGACCAATGACAATATAAAGTTAACAAACTAAATTCAAAGGTGTAGGGCCAATTGAACTCAACACAATATAACTGTGATATTTTAACCACTAACCACAAATTTAGCACTTCAATTGTGCATAAATAAATAATGCATTGATATAAGACATATTCTTAAAAATCAAGAAGGCAAGTAATGCCTCATTGACTACTTTTATTCTGTCTAAATGTAGTTTTAACACTTCACTTAACACTATTATTTTCAGCCATAAAGGCAGTTAAAAGAATATGAAAGAGGCACGGTACTTGGCCACGTTACCGCCTATGACAGAGCAGTTTAAAAAGACATTAAGATTAGTTGGCGAGTATTAGCAACATGTATCTAACATAATTAAAAACCTGTAAATTCAGACACAGAAAGCTAACTTAAGTTAACGTTAATCTATCTCATTACAGGGTTGGTACCAATAAATAAAACCAGTGCGTTTAGGAACAGTGCTCCGACTGGTTTTATGGTTTGCCAAGGATGGCAAAGCTGGGTGCATATCATCAGGAATGTGTGATTGACTTGCCTTAAAGCGTTTTAAATTTAGCAAATCTCAGACATAAAAAAAGCCAACTTAAGCTGACTTCTTTTTCGCTTCTATTCTTATCAAATAGAAGTGGTACCAGTGGGCGGACTCGAACCGCCACGCATTGCTGCAACGGATTTTGAATCCGTCATGTCTACCAATTCCATCACACTGGCATATCGATTTCTCAACAACCGATCAATCTAGTTTTCGAGAGGCAGGCATTATAGCTATCACTTATTTTCATGCAAGGTTTTTGTGTCATTTACATGTCATGTGATGTTTTTTTGAACGCCTATTAAATATCAGTAAACTTGCTTCTCATAAACTCAATAAAATCGGCTTTAGGTGCAATAGCGCCTGGATGCTGAATAACACATGCAGCAGCGGCAGAAGCGATTTTTGCAGAATACTCTGTTGAATGGCCGTTTAGCCTTGCACCGATATATCCTCCATTAAAAGAGTCACCCGCTGACGTTGTATCCACGACATTTTCAACAGGCTTAATTTTCAGCTCTGATAATTTGCCATCGAGCTGGATAAACAAGCTTTCAGGACCGTTTTTAATCACTAATTCAGCAATATTATATGGCTGACAAAAATCTACAACTTGCTCTACTGTGGTTAGACCGTATAGCTGTTCAAAATCGTCAATACCTGGCAATAACATATCGCTTAAAGCGAAGGCTTTTTCAAAGGCCTGTTTTGCCTCATCAGCACCTCTCCATAAACGCGCGCGATAATTAGGATCAAAAATAATCTTAACACCGGAGATACTAAGCGTATTTAACATTTCCCAAAATGCTGTGCGATAAGCAGGCTCTATTACTGCAAGACTAATTCCAGAAAAGAAAAACACATCCGACTCAGTTAAAGAACTTAACACCTTGTCGTCAACAAATTTCATAACTTGGCGGGCAGCAGAGCTGTCTCGCCAATATAAAAATGAACGCTCACCTTGGTCGTCTGTTTGAACTAAATAAATCCCTGGTGTTTTCACTTCATCCGCAAACACCAAATCATTATTCAATCCTTCACCGGCGAACTTATCTGTCATTTGTTGGCTAATAAGATCTTTACCTAATGCAGTCATAAAACTAACGTCTTGGGTGCTAAACAAACGCTTAAGATAAACAGCTGTATTATAGGCATCTCCCGCAAAGGATTGACGCATAACTTCAGGTTCACTCTGCTTAAGCTCAAGCATACACTCACCAAATAAAACTACTTTTTGCATGTTAAACCTTGGATTTTGTCCATTTATAAAGAAATTACAGCTCTTAATTTGAACTCTTCTTTCTTCAATTAAAGCTTACCTTAGAGGCAAGCTAGTTATTAATTATTTATTACTTTTTAATGGCTCTATTTTAGGGCAAAGGAACAAAATACTTGCCATAACAATAAAAGCTAGTACAGCACCAAGTATGAAAACATTTTGGTAATTTGCGCCAGCAGTCAAAAATGGCACAGTAGCTGTTAAACCTGCTGCTGAGAATTTAGCAGCCATACCAGCAAAACCAGATAATGAACCCACGCTGTCTTTACCTAACATATCACTTGGTAATGTTTGAATACTGCCAATTGACGTTTGGAAGCCAAATAAGATCGCAGCCATAATGAGTACAGCAGTATTGGCACCACCAGGATTAGCTAGCAATAACAATGAAGGCAGCATAATTAAACAACCAAGTACAATCACAGTCTTACGTGTCTTGTTAACGCTCCAACCTGCTTTAATTCGGTTTTGAGATAAAAGACCACCAAACCAAGCACCTAACATTGCACCTACATAAGGAACCCAACCAATAATTGCGAGTCCTTTAACATCCATATTGTAAACTTCTACCAAGTAAGTAGGTATCCAAACGATAAACAACCACCAGATAGGGTCAATTGCAGCTGTCGCAATAATTACGCCCCAGCTTTCCTTACGCTTCAACATTTCGCCGTAAGTAGGTACGTACTCATCTAGCTTAACTTCGCCTGTTTCAGTGCTTACCGCTTTTTGACCAGATAATATGTATTCACGCTCTTCATCTGTGATCCAAGGGTGCTTAATTGGCGGAGCTTTGACTAAGACTAACCATGGAACTAACCATAAAAGCCCTATTAAGCCAATTAATACAAAAATAATTTTCCAACTTAAAAATGTTGCTAAATACGCAATTAGTGGAACTGAAATAATACCGCCTATTGCAGCGCCCGAATTAAAGATACCTTGTGCCAGTGCACGCTCTTTACTTGGGAACCATTCTGCATTAGCTTTAGCAGCCCCAGGCCAGTTACCTGCTTCGGATATACCTAGGAGTGCTCGAAAAATACTAAAGGTCAATACGCCTTGAGCAAATGCATGTAATGCTGTTGCCAAAGACCAAACACCTATGGATAAAACAAAACCTAATCGGGTGCCAATCCAGTCGAAAATCTTACCGAATAAGGCCTGACCGATTGCATATGAGAATAAAAAGACCACACTTACCGTACCTAAAACTTGTTTAAGCTCATCTGCGCTTTTTTCTGGATAAATATCACTACCCATGTATGGCCATAAAACGCTAAGTGCTTGGCGATCGATATAATTGATAACTGTTGCTAGTGCGATTAAAGCAATAACCCACCAACGCAAATTTTTCATTTTCATATTTTTATACTCTTTTTTGGGCTCTAAATGACTAACTAAAGTTTTTATTTAACAGACTCTATTCTAACTTCTTAAAGCGGTACGAATATTTTTTAATAAGGGTTCTAGATTATCGCAAAACCCTAACTTTATGTAACTTATTTGCCGCCATAAGAAATAGTGATTAAATCTGATAAGCGAATTCCACTATTGTTTTCTTGAATATTAAAAAACTAAAAACCTTTCAAAGATTCAATCATGAATGCAATAGTGGCCGTTTCTCCTATTTCACTTCATTATTTTTCAATATTGCTGTGTGTGGCCCATTACTTCTGAGCTCCACAATCTTTGGTGATAATGTCTCAATAAAACTATTACCAGTAATTTCAGTAACTGGTTCTCCAACCGTATGTTCAATATTGACGGAAGCAGAGTTCATAAGCTTATTATTTGCAATATGCGTAACCTGTGAACCGTGCAGGATTACAGATGCAAATGACTTGTTACGACTTCCTTTACCTACGTTTTCTATAACGTTAGCTTCCATCAAAAAGTGAGGACCGAATGTACTTTCATCAGTGCCACCTCGGTAAACCTTAGCAATAGCACCTTCTACATTTTCAACAGTATTATTATTGAAATAAATATATTCAGCGTTGTAAATGCCTAAATCATCAGTTTCTTTATTTAATCGTAAAATATCGCCACTGATATTTTTAAAAGTACTATTTGTGAACTTGATTTCATCAGCAAAACTTCTATTACCTGCATCAAACACATGAAATGAGTGATTAACATCTAAATTTTTAATACTAGAGTCATGAATTTCAAGACGGTAATTACGCTGCATGGGTGTTCTTGAAGTACGAATTAATGTATTTCCAGCAGAGTCTGGCGCTTGTTTACCATCAATAATAAGATCAACTAACTTCAAACTGCCATAATCATTAATATCTACAAAGGTTGAGCGCCCAGGGTATAAATAGGCTTGACCTTTATTTGCAGCCTTGATCGTGATTGTTTTTGTTAGTTTGATAACCTTAGAAATGCTGTAATCACCATCTTCTAACATTAAAATATCACCAGAAGAGGCGTTACTTATTGCATTAAATAGGGCGTTTTCAGCAGGTTTAACTTTTAATATTCGTCCTGAATCAAAGGCTACTTCGGGCTCGTTTTTTGGATAATAACTAGCCCCAACTGTATCTTTTTGAACTAAAACTAAATCTTTAGAAGCACCAATATTTTTAAGTTGTTCACTGACTGGATATAGCAGTCCATTTTCAGCTCTTTTCATTTCAATAGAAGTTGGTACAAATCCATTAATGATAGTCGGAGTAGTATTTTTAGTAACTATATTGTTCTCAAAGTGAATTCCGCTTATATCATCAAAAATTGAAATACCATCAAGATTATCTTTATTAACCACAAGGTTATTTTGGAACTTACTATTAATTGGAGCTGCACTGCGCTCTGCATCGCTGCCTGCTGCTAAATGAATATGGTCAACGTCAACTAAGGTATTGTTTTCAATTAGCGCATTGTCGACCTGGTGATAGCGATTAATTTTTGAGTTAGGAACGCCATTCATAATAGTAAAACCACTACCAAAACGATAACCTGTTAAACCTTCCATATAATTATTACGAATTATTTGGTCTCGGTTAATTACGCGGATACCACCAGTATGGTCAACACCATTTCCGAG
This sequence comes from Paraglaciecola marina, assembly GCF_004360155.1. Taxonomy (GTDB): domain Bacteria; phylum Pseudomonadota; class Gammaproteobacteria; order Enterobacterales; family Alteromonadaceae; genus Paraglaciecola; species Paraglaciecola marina. The sequence goes on from NZ_ML178724.1 coordinate 54,475, forward strand.
AAACACGTTGCCTTCAACCAAGTTACCATTACCATGACGTAAAGTTAGGGTTCCCTTAGATTCAAAAAATAGGTTATTTAAAATTTTATTTTTGCCAGATTTATTAGAGATAATTTCTACTTCACCATTACAACGGTCGAAAAAATTGTTTTCTATCGTGGTAAATGAATTAGTAAGCGAATAGTGGCTAGTACCTATCCGTAAAGTTTCACCACCATTCGAGCCTAAAACGGGGCGAGGGCCAAAATAATTGTTGTCGATGCGATGATAATTTTCTTGGCTTTCTTCGGTATTTAAGCGCACAGCCATAGTAACACCGGCATTCTTTTTGCCTACCAAGTTGCTATGGTCAAAGCGGTTATACTTGCCATACATTACAACCCACTTGTCTTGCTCAAACTTTTCAGGGTTACTGAAATTATCCACAACGACTTGAGTTACTCTACTATGATATGCCAAGTTATCTTTATCTTGTCTAAAGGAAATTACTTCACCGGTGGGCGTATAACCATCTTTGAATACTAGCCCTGACACAACTAAATATTCGCCAGCCAACCTTAAGTTTGAAAGGCCAGACAAAAATACTTTTCCAGGGGTTTCAGCTTTTAGTCTTATGGGCGCTTGCTCTGTACCTTTGGCTTTAAATAAAATTTCAAAGTCTGACCAGGTGCCGTTCGCTAAAATAACTTCATCACCGGGCCGCAATTTTTCAGAGGCCTGTTGATATTCAGTCGGAGTTTTTACTAAATATTCTTTAGCAAATGTGTCTTGGCTAAATAAAACCACAGCCATATAGGTAAAAACAATTAAGGAAAAACAACGTGTCATAAAGGAGTGCTCTTATCTCTATTATTTAGCTTGTTATAAAAGGTTAAAAAAAAAGCTCTCTATACTAAACATTACAGAGAGCTCAATATGTATATCAATATGTAAGGCTGAACAAAAATCAAGTTCAGCCCCGTCTCATATTAATGTTTGTATGTCACACCAGCATAAATACGCGGTCCATACACGTTAACTTCTGAGAAGTTATCAGGTGTTGGGTTAAACTGTCGCTTTGTCTCGTTAAACAAATTAATCGCTTCAACAGAGAATTTAAGATTGTCATTTAGCTTGTAGCTAACACGAGCTTCATACTGACCTTTATCACCTACATATCTCAAGTTTCCGGGAGTAGATACATACTGTTGGAAATATTCGCTTCTGTATTTGTATATCAACTGAGCATTAAAACCACCGTCTTGATAATACATTTGAGCAGACGCTACATTCTCTGAAAACCCGAAAATTTCAGCAGCCGGAACAATACCCACTCTTTCAGTGATAGACCCATCAGCATTAATAACATTAGATGCACCAAAGTTTGCGTCTTCTACCTCAAAGTCAGAATCTGCCCAGTTGTAACTTATCTTCACCCCCATATTACTTAGTACACTTGGCAAGTATGTAAATGCATGGGTAGCAGTCATCTCTAAACCGTAAATGGTACTGGTGTCTTCAGTGGTTTGTTGCGTTGTTACTATAGTTTCTAGGTCTTCACCGTCCACGTTAAATGTTTCAGTAACAGACGTATTTTCGAACCCACCTTCAAAGCTCTTATAGTAACCACCTAATGCTAAAACAGTATCTTCATTAGGGTACCATTCGATTGCTAAGTCAGCATTCCATGATGTGAAGGGCTTTAAGTCAGGATTACCATTTGCAGTAGCAGTACCGATAGCTGCGCTGATATCTTCCGCTTCCTCACCATCTTCAGTTAAACCAGTAAATGCGCGTCCATAGCCTAGGTCTGACGGAGATGGTCTTGATAATGCTCGATAAACCGCACCACGAAGTAATATGTCGTCACTTATGTCTACGACTGCATTAAAGCTTGGTAAAATTTCTGAGTAACTGCCTCCGCCTGTAACTTCAACCAATTCACCGGAAACTTCACTAACTGTGATGGCTCCTTCAGAATTTATGCTCGACTCTAAGGGCCCCCTTAAACCTACAGAAGTAACATCAGTTGTAATATATCGAACACCAAAGTTACCACGTACTGAATAGTCACCAATTAGGGTGTCGTAATCAGCTTGTAAGTAAACTGCGAGTGTTTCTTCATCTACATCCACATTAGCCACTGTATCTCTTGGCTCAGGAATAACTGGAGCTGAACCAATCACAGCTGTCGCTAAACATAGAGGGTCAAAGGTAGCAAATGCATTACCTGTTCCCTGCGATATAACTGCACCACTATCGTCAACGTTAGTGATGAGATCTTGTCCGCCGGTAACAGAAGATAAAAACCCACTTTCAGGGAATTTTGAATTTTGGCAGGCTGCTACAGCCTCCGCAATTTGAGCATCATCATCATTTGTGAATTCATCTCGAGACCTAGGGTTACTATCAAACTCTAATTTTGAGAAGCGAAGGCCACCTTTAATTTGGCTAATCACATCACTGTCTGCTAAATATTGAAAATCAGTTCTAAACGCGCTTACTGTATTATTTCTGAACTGGTTTAAATCTACTCGAGTACGGGCTGCGTCAGCAAAATTATTTGGATTAGTTACATCAAAATTTCTAACTTGCATAATCGGAATAAGAGAGCCATTTTGGCCAATTTCGATGGAGGTATTGATGTATCCGCCATCCTCTGCACCCACTACCGCATTACCAAGAGTATCTGTTGGTTCTGATTGTAAGCGAGTATGATAAAGACTCTCGCGACGCTCCGTTTCTGATACAGAAAGATCAGCTGAGATTGACAACACATCACTGACGTCATAAATAAATGAAACACCCCCACCCTTATATTCCTCTAAGCGCTCTAAATAGGTACTAAGTGTTTCAATTCGTTGAAAATTAGTCCCAGATATTAACGCCCCAGAATCAGATATCACTAAGTCAGTATCAAATTGACCATCACGAACAACGGTTGGGTCATCAAGTCTTTTACTATTAGCAAATACCAAATCGTTTCTTGTTTCTTTAAATAAACGCTCTGATACTTCTACATCCACATTCATTTCAAACTTTTCTGTTGGTCTCCATTGCACAGCAGCAAAGTAAGACTCTCTATCATCATCTGTAATATTTTGACGATATGAGTATGAGCTTGGTGCGAAGACATAAGGCACGCCATCATCGATAGGTAGGCCCGTATCAGGATCGATATTGTAATTAACACCGCCATCACCATTATCATTTAAGCCACTATCATCATCATCACAATCATCACCAGTGGTGCTATAAATCCCATAAGGTGTGTTTGGATCAAGTCGACAATCAGCAAAACCACTAGTTGAGCGGGCTTCTTGCTCTGGATTACTTTTTACATCTTTCTGTACACCAATTGAAAATCCGATTTCACCCAACTTATCTGTTTCGTATTGATCAACAAAACTGGCAGTAAGACGAGTACCAAAATCTCGAGCACTGTCGTTTATATCAGCTTCGTCTGGATTCCAGTTACCTTTTACTTGAGCCTGAAAACGGCGCTTACCATAATCTAACGGTTTAACAGTTTCTAATGAGATTTGACCAGCTACTCCACCTTCAATAAGGCTCGCTTCTTGAGTCTTGTAAATTGCTATTTTATTAAATAGTTCTGAAGGGAACTGTGAAAAGTTTACTGAGCGGTCACCACTACCATTAGCAGCTTCACGGCCATTAAAAACAGTACTACCTAAAAATGGACCTAAACCACGAATTGAAATTTCTGTAGCACCACCTTGCTCTGTATGAGAAGCAGCACCTGTCAAAGTCTCTAAGGCTTCACCAATAGATAAGGCAGGTAAGTCACCGATGTCCTCTGAGGATAAACCATCAACAATACTGGTTGACAATTTTTTGATATTATTTGAGCTTTGAATCGTGCCACGGATGCCTTTAACTTGAATAACTTCTAAGTCCTCTTCCGGGGCTTCTGGTGTTTCTTGAGAAGTGGCTGGAAAGGTAACCATGCACATTAGTGCAGTTGCACAAAGACTTTTGGCAAGAACGCTATTTCTATTTGTTGCTAGAAATGCGCTACTAATCTTATTTAGTTTTATCATTTGTGAGATCTCATTTTGCGTTTTGTGTACAGACCAAGGCAATGTAACTAATTGTTAAATACAATGTCAAACAAATATTAACCAATTTTACATTTTAATTATTACCAATATCGATTTCATTGGTAATACCAATGCGAGTTAATAAAATGTTACCAATTTGGTTTTATCTTAACATCGTGTTATAAAGTGATAGCGTATACCTGTGTACGACAGTAACAATTAACGATAAACTACGCGTAAGTTATTAATAGTACCTTTCGTAGCATGAGGAACGGAGAATGAAGAACCGGCGGTTATTTTGGAATATTGTCGATAAGATAGAATTGTTAATCGATTCGGGGCAATATCCAGCCGGCAGCAGGCTGCCCCCAGAACGAGAACTAGCCGAAAACTTTGAGGTTAGCAGACCTACTATTAGGGAAGCTATCATAGCCCTTGAAGTACTAGAACGAGTTGAAGTAAAAACTGGTTCAGGGGTTTACGTTCTTGAAAATACAACCAAACAAGCAGTGCAACATAATGTCAGCGCATTCGAATTAACCCAAGCTAGAGCCTTAGTTGAAGGTGAAGCAGCGGCATTGGCTGCAACCACTATTTCAGAAGAAGAGTTAGTTAATTTAAACCGAACTTTGATAGAAATGGAGCAAGGCGTAGACCCTGAAGCCGCAGATAAAGAATTTCATATCATTATATCTACAGCCACCAGAAATAAGGCGATCTTGCTTGCAGTTAACAACCTCTGGAATATGCGTGAAAGCAGCCCCTCTGTAAAGCTAGCTTATAAAGGAGTGTGTAGCCAAAGTGATAGTAAAAGATTAGAAGAACATAGAGCTATATACACTGCACTAGAGAACCGTGATGCACAGGCAGCTAGAGCAGCAATGCATTTGCACTTCAACCGGCTCATAAACGCCTTATTTGAAGCAAGCGAAGCAAAGGCCTTAGAAGAAGTAAGAAAACAAACTAGTGAAACCCGTGATTTATATTCGTTGAATCATCTAGTGTCCTAAGATAACTCCAAACTCGGTAGCCCTTAAAGTTACCTACCGAGACTATCCCCTGTAGTCCGATTCCAGTAATAAATACACCTAATAACTATGCTCTTTAATTTTAGAATTAAAAAAGGCCATATATAATATGGCCTTGCAGGGTACAGTAGCTTGATATTCTACTTTTATTATTAATTTTTTTCTCTTAAGAGAAAAGCATACCGCCATTAATGTCGATATTGTTACCAGTCATATAAGATGACTCGTCAGAAGCTAAGAAGCCAACTAATTTAGCTACTTCTTCAGATGTACCTTCTCTCTTAGCACAGGTATTACCTGCAACCATTGTACGTACGTTATCAGGAGTAAACGTATCGTGGAAACCTGTGCTGATCATACCAGGACATACGCCATTCACACGAACATCAGGACCTAATTCTTTAGCAAGACCACGAGTGAAAGTCATAACAGAACCTTTAGAACTAGCGTAAGCTACAGCACCACCGCCGCCTCCGTCACGACCAGCTTGAGAAGCTAGTGTTACAATAGAGCTACCCGCTGCTAAATGAGGGATACAAGCTTTAGACATCATGAACAATGACGTCATGTTTAAGTCCATCACGTTGTTCCAATGCTCAATGCTCATGTCTGCAATTTTGATACGCGCTAATAAACCGCCAGATACGTGAACAAGACAATCAATTTTACCAAAAGTATCTAAAGTTGCTTTAACGGTAGCATCAACACTTTCTTGATTTGTTAAGTCAGCTTGAAGAGCTAGAGCTTTACAGCCAAGTGCTTCAATTTCTGCAACAGCACTTTCTGCTGTAGTTTTACTTGAATGGTAAGTAATTACCACGTTTGCACCACGTTGTGCTAATTCGATTGCACAGGCACGACCGATATCTCTACCACCACCAGCAACAATTGCTACTTTGCCTTTCATTGTCATAATGTTCTCCACTGAATCTTCACTAGATAAAATTTTTATTAAACCATAACTGGAAGCCATTAGACATGTTATGCAGCCCCATGAAGAAAAAAGACCAGTTAGGTTCCAGTCATAAACGTAACCAATACCACTAATAATGTCAACCAATTATTATCATTGGTCATACCAATAATATTTTTGCACCCACCACTTGTTACAAGTTTGTTATAAAAAACAGTAGTGTAGCCTATAGCATAACAAAACTTTTTGACTTATGGAGTACAGATGTTAATTAATTGATTGTTACCAATATTGGTAATAACCAAATATTCCTTTAAACGTATAATTAAAATTTTTTACTGATAAACTAGCAATAAGTTTAGGAAAAAATATTTAATACTTGTGATAAACGATACCAAACAAACTTTACGGGCGGGGTTTTTCCGCCGCTTAGCAGCCATGATTTATGACCTCTTGGTGGCTGTAGCAATAGGGATGTGTGCAGGCCTAATTATGCTAATTTGCTTTTTAGTATTATTTGAATCAAACATAATTAACAAAGGTGGCCATGAACACTTTATGGATCTCATGCAAGCTTCTGTAATTTACCCAGTGATATTACAAGCCTGGGTGGCTTTTTGGGTCGTAATATTTTTTCTGTGGTTTTGGCGAAATGGTGGACAAACTATTGGTATGCGAGCTTGGCGACTCAGATTGTTTAGTACCAATGACAAACCTTTTGGCTATGGTAGGGCTTTGTTAAGATTAATATGCTCTTTAGGTGGATTAGGTACTTTACTAGTATTATTTGATGTGAAATCTAAATTATCGTTACAAGACAGGTTAACGAATACCGAGATACTCGTTTTAAGTAAAGATGCTAACCATCATGCCTCATGGAAAAATATTCAAGAATAGCAAACTACATAGACCAGCAGTTACTAAGGGTCACGTAAGTAATGTGGTACAGTGCTTACGTCCTTCGCAATAAATAGATTGAATACATAGCAAATACGAAGCTTGGCAGAGCCGCACCTATAAAGGGTGGAAATTGGTAAACACCACTAAGGGTGCCAAACACTTCATTACTCACAAAAAATCCAAATCCAGTTAATACCCCCAGAATAACCCTTGCTCCCATAGTTACACTTCTAAGGGGACCAAATATGAAAGACAATGCCATAAGCAACATAACTCCCACCGAAACAGGTTGCAGTATTTTACGCCACAAAGCTAACTGATACCGGCTAGGATCTTGGCTACTATTTTCTAAGTAATTGACGTACTCAAACAAACCTTGAATTGACAGTGCCTCTGGTTTAACAGTAACAACACTCAATTTATCAGGCGTAAGAGTGGAATCCCACACACCTTTTTCTAGTTCGGTATAAGTAACCTTTTGCTGCTCCAAATAGGTATATTGCACGTCTTCTAGTTTCCACTGTTGCTCTTTGTAAATGGCTTGCTTGGCACTGGTAATTTGTTTCAGTACCAAGTCATCATCGAATTCATAAATTTTAATATCAATTAAGGTATCTCTGTTCAACACTTGATCTATGCTGACAAAATTTTCACCATCTTTTGCCCAAATGGTCCGATCTGAAGCAAACAAACTCCCACCAGATATAGCTTGAGTACGTATTTCTTTGGCTTTCGTTTCTGTTATGGGCGCTACCCATTCTCCAATAGACATAACAAATAGCACCATTAAAAGCGCAGATTTCATTGCAGAATTGACAATATTCCAGCGACTTTGCCCAGCAGATTGCATCACCACTAATTCACTATTGCTGGCTAGGACGCCTAACCCTATTAATCCGCCAATTAAAGTCGCCATGGGAAAGAACTGTTCAATTTCTCGAGGTAAACTTAATAATACGTAGATACCGGCTACAGTCATGTCGTAACTACCTTTACCTACTTGACGCATTTGTTCAATAAACTTAATTAAAGCACTCAAACCAACCAAAACACTTAAACTCATTGCTGTAGTGGTTAACAATGTCCTTGCAATGTAAAAGTCTAAAATTTTAAACATTGGCATTACCCTTCAATCCTGCTCTTAACTTGATCCCTAATGGTCGTCCTTTAACAAGTAATACCCAGCCTATAAAAAATAGAATGCCATGGACCCACCACAGACCTAATTGCTGGGGTATAGTCCCTTCTTCTAAGGCTTTACGGCCAGCCATTAACATTAAAAAATACCCTAGATATAACATCAACGCAGGGAACATCTTTCCAAAACGACCTTGCCTTGGGTTAGCAGCACTTAAAGGTACAGCGATTAGTACTAAAAATGGTAAAGATAAAGGAATGGCAATACGCCAATGAAGCTCCGAAATAGCATCTAACGAAGGATCTTTAAGTAAATCAATGGTTTTATAGGCACTTAACTTTCGCCGTTTCTTTTCAGCCTGTTGTTCAGCAATTTGAATTTGATATTCGTCAAACTCAACCACACTGTAGTCTTGCTGACCAATTTTACCTTCGTATTGCTTACCTTGATTCAATATTAACTTTTCAGAACCATCAAGCTCTTCTTTAACACCACCCGTTTTTGCGTACACAATTCGCACATTCTCTAGTTCTGAATCACTATCTCGCTGTGCTAAAAAAATTCTTTTTAAAGGCTCCTCACTGCCATCAATATCATGTACAAAAACAACGGCCTGTTGGTTTGCTGTTTGTTGGAATCTCCCAGAAATAAGACTCGTCAACCCACTTTTCGCACCAATTTCTTCTTCAAGTTGATATTGGCTTTCCACTGAGTAGGGGGTTAACCACAAGGTAAAGAACGCGGTAATCATAGACATAAAAATAGCCAGCACTAGCATCACTCGAGTGATGTACCATTCACTAATTCCGCAAGCGCGCATTACGCTCATTTCACTGTCAACATATAACCTACCATGGGCTAACATGATCCCTAAAAATAGGCTCAAGGGTAGAATTAGCGACGCTAACACAGGTGTACTAAGGGCGAGAAAACCCAAAACTAGACCTGCAGGAATATCGCCATCTGAAGCATCGGCTAATACTCTAACGAATTTTTGAGTCACAAAAATTGCCATAAGCAACAAAAAAATAGCCGTTTGAGACTTTAGGGTTTCTTTAACTAAATAACGGAAAATCAGCACAATACATCCATAGAAAAGTAGTATTTTTAGTGGCACTATACGAAATTTTAAGTAAACTTAACGTTTTCACAAGTTTAATTTATGAATAGCCTATTTTTAAGGCCCTAAGCCAAGGTAACCTTTACAGATTATGTATGGCTGACATTAATTTTACAATAATATCACTACATTACCCAAACCTCGCTTATTTTTATTAATAAGTTTAGGAAAACTCAACAGTTACAGGTGGTGTGGCTCAATCAATTTATACAATAAGGAATGACAGTGGAATTTAGTGTTAAAAGTGGCAGTCCAGAAAAGCAACGTAGTGCTTGTATTGTGGTTGGAGTGTTTGAGCCAAGGCGATTAACATCAGTAGCAGAACAACTAGATAATATCAGTGAAGGTTATATAAGTAACCTTTTGAGGCGTGGTGATTTAGAAGGTCAAGCAGGCCAAATGTTATTGCTGCACCATGTACCTAATATTCTAAGTGAAAGAGTCTTACTAGTTGGCTGTGGCAAAGAGCGCGAGCTAGACGAGCGCCAATACAAACAAATTATCTCTAAGACAGTAAAAAAACTGAATGAGACAGGCTCAATGGAGGCCGTCAGCTTTTTAACTGAATTACATGTAAAAGGCAGAGATACCTACTGGAAAGTACGCCAAGCAGTTGAAGCTACGCAAGATTCTTTATATACATTTTTGCAGCTCAAGACCAAAAAAGGTGAATTACGCCGCCCTCTTCGTAAAATAGTATTTAACGTTCCAACACGCAGAGAGCTTTCTATTGGCGAACGAGCATTGGCCCATGGCTTGGCCGTAGCAGCCGGGTCTAAAACAGCTAAAGATGTGGCCAACATGCCGCCGAATATTTGTAATCCCGCATACTTGCTGACGCAAGCTGAACAATTTGCCGAAGTGTATCCAAACCTCACTGTAAGCTCAGTTAATGAAAAACAAATGGATGACTTAGGTATGCATACCTATTTGGCAGTAGGCCGAGGGTCTGTTAACGAGTCCATCATGACGATTATGGAACATAATGGCGGCCCAGCAGATCAAGCTCCTGTGGTGCTTGTTGGTAAAGGCTTAACCTTTGACTCTGGTGGAATTTCCATCAAACCAGGGGAAGCCATGGATGAAATGAAATATGATATGGGTGGCGCTGCGGGAGTGCTTGGTGCCATGCATACAATTTCTGAATTAAACTTACCTATCAACATTGTTGGGGTGTTAGCTGGATGTGAAAACATGCCAGATGCTAATGCTTACCGCCCAGGAGACATACTAACGACTATGTCTGGGCAAACGGTTGAAGTATTAAATACCGATGCAGAAGGGCGCTTAGTGTTATGTGATGCCTTAACCTATGTAGAACGTTTTGATCCTGAACTGGTCATAGATGTCGCCACCTTAACAGGAGCTTGTGTAGTCGCTTTAGGGAAACACGCCACTGGCGTTATGAGTAACCATAACCCACTAGCCCATGAATTAATCAACGCCTCAGAACAAAGCGGAGATAAAGCTTGGCGCTTACCTTTATGGGATGAATACCAAGACCAAATTGAAAGCCCCTTTGCCGATATGTCTAACTTAGGTGGTAGACCTGCAGGCACCATCACGGCAGCATGTTTCTTATCTCGTTTTACCCGCAAATATAATTGGGCACATATGGATATCGCAGGAACCGCTTGGGTAGGGGGTAAAAATAAAGGCTCTACTGGTAGGCCGGTACCTATGCTGTCACAATTCTTAATGAATCGAGCTGGCATAGAAACCGAAGACTAGCCCTAAAAACCAGATTAAGGCCATTTACAAAATGTCTAACGTCATGTTTTATCTACTTGATGAAACTCAAGAAACACTTCAACAGCCGGCGCATTTTACGCTGGCTTGTTTGTTAGCAACCCGTAGTTACCGACAAAAACAAAAGTGCATTGTGTACTGCCAAGACCAAATCCAAGCAGAAAGCTTTGATGAGCTATTGTGGCAATTACCCAATGATGCTTTTGTCCCTCACAATCTAGCTGGAGAAGGGCCTGTTGGTGGCGCACCGGTAGAAATATGCTGGCAAACGCCAACTCAATTCAATCGCCCCGTTCTAATAAACTTATCTGATACTGTTCCGGCTTTTCACCAAAAGTTTAGACAAGTCATTGACTTTGTACCTGCATTAGAAGCCTTAAAAGCGCAGGCCAGAGAACGTTATAAACAATATAGAGCCGTAGGTAATCAACTTGATACATTACCTGCCTCAAGCATAAATGAGACACAGAACCATGGATAAAACCTTTAACCCCCATAAAATTGAACAAGAAATTTATAAAAATTGGGAGGACAGCGGTCAATTCAAACCGTCTGGTGAAGGCGAGCCTTATTGCATCATGATCCCACCACCTAATGTTACGGGTAGCCTACACATGGGCCATGCATTTCAACAAACTATTATGGATTCTTTAACCCGCTACAAACGTATGTGCGGTAACAATACACTATGGCAAGTAGGAACAGACCATGCAGGTATCGCAACTCAAATGGTGGTCGAGCGTAAATTAGCAGCTGAAAATCAACCAACTCGTAAAGAAATGGGCCGAGATGCTTTCATTGAAAAGATTTGGGATTGGAAAGCAGAATCAGGTAACACTATTACCAATCAGATGCGTCGTTTAGGAACCTCTGTTGATTGGGATAGAGAACGCTTCACCATGGACGAAGGTTTATCTAATGCGGTTCAAGAAGTGTTTGTGCAGTTATATTCAGAAGACCTTATCTATCGTGGCAAACGGCTCGTTAATTGGGATCCTAAGTTACACACTGCCATCTCAGATTTAGAAGTAGAGAACAAAGATAAAAAAGGCCATATGTGGCATTTCCGTTATCCATTAGCTGATGGAGTGAAAACTTCTGATGGCAAAGGCTATCTGATCGTTGCCACTACTCGTCCTGAAACTGTTTTAGGTGATACAGGCGTGGCAGTTAATCCAGAAGATCCCAGATACAAGGATTTGATCGGTAAATTTATCGAATTACCTTTGGTTGACCGCCGTATCCCCATAGTAGGTGACGAACATGCTGATATGGATAAAGGCACTGGTTGCGTGAAAATTACGCCAGCCCATGACTTCAATGATTATGAGGTAGGCAAGCGTCACGAACTTCCTATGATAAATATTTTGACTTTCACTGGCGAAATTCGTCAAGTAGCTGAAGTATTTGATACCAATGGTGAAGCCAGTGACGCATTAAGTGCAGATTTACCTGAAGTCTTCCAAGGATTAGAAAGATTTGCAGCACGTAAAGCCGTGGTCGCTAAATTCGAAGAAATGGACTTATTAGAAGAGATCAAAGATCATGATTTAACTGTACCCTATGGTGACAGAGGCGGCGTGGTCATAGAGCCAATGCTGACTGATCAATGGTATGTACGTGCAGCACCGTTAGCAAAAGTAGCGACAGAAGCCGTTACCAATGGCGATATCCAATTTGTACCTAAACAATACGAAAATATGTACTTTTCTTGGATGAACGATATTCAAGATTGGTGTATATCTCGTCAACTATGGTGGGGACACAGAATACCTGCATGGTATGACGAACAAGGTAAGGTCTATGTGGGTCGTGATGAAGCACAAGTCCGTGCAGAAAATAACTTATCAGAAGGTGTAAAACTCACACAAGATGATGACGTACTCGACACTTGGTTTTCATCTGCTTTATGGACATTTTCCACACTAGGCTGGCCAGATAACACCGAGGACTTAAAAACCTTTCACCCTACCGATGTGCTAGTTACTGGGTTCGATATCATATTTTTCTGGGTAGCCAGAATGATCATGATGACAATGCACTTCATCAAAGACGAAAATGGTAAACCACAAGTCCCCTTTAAAACCGTTTACGTTACTGGCTTAATTCGAGATGACGAAGGCAATAAAATGTCTAAATCTAAAGGGAATGTTATCGACCCCTTAGATATGATTGATGGCATTTCATTAGATGATTTATTAGCAAAACGTACCGGTAATATGATGCAGCCTAAAATGGCTGAAAAAATCAAAAAGCAAACTTCTAAACAATTCCCAGATGGTATTGAGCAACACGGTACAGACGCTTTACGCTTTACATTAGCCGCCCTAGCCTCCACAGGCCGTGATATAAACTGGGATATGAAACGTCTAGAAGGTTACCGAAACTTCTGCAATAAATTGTGGAACGCTAGTAACTTTGTATTAATGAATACCGAAGAACATGATTGTGGTTTTAACCCAGACTCAGCTATGACACTATCTCTCGCAGACAAGTGGATCATCGGCCAATACCAACATACAATTAAAGCTTACCGTGAGGCAATGGACACGTATCGCTTTGATATTGCAGCAAAAATCATCTATGAATTTACTTGGGATCAATTCTGTGGCTGGTACATAGAGCTTACAAAACCAGTATTACTAAAAGGTGATGAACAGCAACAAAGAGGTACACGCCATACCTTAATAGTAGTGTTAGAGTCACTGCTTAGATTAATGCACCCCATCATGCCGTTTATTACTGAGACTATTTGGCAAAATGTCTCCGTCTTAGCTAATTGCCATAGTGCAACCATAATGAACCAAACTTATCCTGAGTACGACAAATCTAAGGTCGACGCTGTTGCTATGGCAGATTTGGAGTGGGTCAAAGGGTTTGTTGTAGCTATAAGAACCATACGCGGAGAAATGGACATTGCACCAAGCAAACCGCTTTCTGTATTAATACGTAATGCATCAGATGAAGATATTCGACGACTTCACGAAAATAATATTTTCCTGCAATCCATAGCTAAACTAGAAGCAATTACTCCTATTCAAGAAAGCGAAGATACACCCGCTTGTGCCACGTCGTTATTAGGCTCACTTGAGATAATGATCCCTATGGCAGGACTTATCGATAAAAACGCTGAATTAACACGAATTGCAAAAGCTTTGGATAAACTAGAGAAAGACTGTGCGAGAACACAAGGCAAACTCAATAACGAGAAATTTGTTAGCAATGCCCCTGATGCAGTCATAGATAAAGAAAAAGCTAAATTAGCTGACTTTAGTATGCAAATAGATAAGTTAAAGGAGCAACGAACTACAATAGAATCTTTATAATGAGATTATTCTAGTGTGAATAATCTCATTTTGAGTTAAATAATAGGTAAAACAATTAGTATGTTTTGGCGTAGAAAGGATAGCTTAACTTTAGCAATAATCTTTAGGGAAATTTTAAAGTTAATTACCCTATCAAGCTTACTTATTATAAGTAGTGTGTTGTCCGTAGTTGCAGCAGAAAAAAAGCATTTAACACTGGTTTATGCTGGCAACATGCCTGATATTGGAATAAGTACCTATGGTACTTATTCCAATCTTGCAAGTTTATTAGATACTCTACGAGCCGGAGAAACCCCCACAATATTTGCTTTTGCGGGCGGAAGTTTGGGGCCAAGCCCTTTGTCTAGCTTAGATAAAGGTTCGCATGTTATTGATATTCTCAATACCCTAGAACCAGATTTAATGACGCTAACCAAGCGTGAGTTTAGTTACACTGAAGACGAGCTAACTTTACGCTCCTATGAAGCTGCTTTTCCTCTTGTCTGTAGTAATATTTATGACCCACTCACACTCAATAATTTAGAAGGAATCTCTTCAACTTATATTGCTGAAAAAAATGATATTAAAGTAGGGTTTATTTCCATTCTTGATGAAGAAGTCGTGACAGAGTATCTACTCAAAAGACTCCAAGTGATTGAGCCTCGCGAGGTAATTCAGCGAAGAATTGCATTTTTAAGAGCTCAAAAGGTAGATTTAATTGTCTTAACCTACGCCAAAGATCGAGACTATTACCACACCCTATTAGCTGAAAATCAAATAGACTTTGCATTAAGAGTACTTCCAACTTCTGAGCAAAACTCCGCGTTTCAGCAAGCGAGTAAAATATATTCTGTCGCCACTAGAGCTCCATTTGTGCTTCTCCAAATACATTGGGAAGCAGACTCAGAAGATAAAAACTTAACCATTGATGTGCCTAAGCTGAACAGGACTTCCTTGCCAGAGAATCCAACCACGTCATTACTAGTTAAAAAATATAATCAGAGGCTTAAAAGATTACTAAACCAACAAATCGGCGTGTGGGGAAATCAAATTTATACTTCAAGAAACTTAGTCAGAACACAAGAAATACCTTTTGGGAATTTAGTGGCTGACTCCATAAAAGATTACCTACAAACAGATATAGCGTTTGTGAATGCTGGAGATTTTAGAGGAGATAAAAGTTATAACAAAGGCGATCCTATTACCCGTCACGATGTCATAACGGAACTTCCTTTTAGAAACACCATCACAGGCCTATTAATCACTGGAGAGCAAATAAAAAAAGCGCTAGAACATAGTGTTAGTCAGATACAAGACATCAACGGCCGATTCCTACAAGTATCCGGGTTATCATTTACTTACACACTTGAAAACCCAGTCAATGAAAGAGTACAGACAGTATTAATCAATAAAGAACCCATTATCCCCTCAAAAACCTATACTTTGGCCATCTCTAATTACTTAGCGAATGGAGGTGATGGTTATGATGTATTTTTGCACACAAAACGCCAGCAAACGAATAGCCAAAAGCAACCGTTAATTTCCGAAGTTGTGACACGCTCAATTCAACGACAACAATATATTTCTCCAAGAACTGAGAATAGAATTAAGCGAATAGTGAAATGATAACGCCTTTGTCAAACAACGCCCATCGAATCTCGTTAGTCACTGTATTTAGTTTAGGGTTTATGAGCATCATGTTTGTATTCATTCTGCTAAGCTATTTCACGTTTTCTAGGCTTCTCAGTTTTGAATCAACCTTAACAAAAGTGTCAGAAACCTCTTTGCCACATATAATCAAAATAAACCAACTTCACACTCAAGCTGCAACTTTATTAGAGTCGACCGACATTTTATCTCAATCCTCTTCAAATGCATCTAAGCGTTTAGCAAAAAAGCAATTACAAAGTAACTTACTCAATACTCGTAAAGCGGCAAAAGAAATATTCAAAAATGAATTTTTAGATACGCAACTCAATACCATTGCAGTAGAACTAGAGGAGTTCTCTGAATTGATAGATGAACGCCAAAAAACCAGAGACAATATCGAGTTGTTAAGGGGTCAGCTATACGAGCTCAACGAGCAGGTTGTCAGCATTAAAGACGATACATCTGCTAACTGGACTTTGATATTCTCCCAAGCCATTGTAAATGTGGGAAAAGCATTAAATGAAAATAAACTTCAACAAGTTAGGTTTTTATTTAAACAATTAAAACAACAACTTAATAGTATTTATGAAGACAAAAATACGGGTATAGAACAACAGTTAACAAGTAAACTAAAAAGCTTACTGTTTGGTGAAAGTGGCCTAGAAGTATTAAAAATACAATCTTTACGTTTAGCTGGTCGAACAATAGGAAAAGCTAATTTTGTTCAAAGTCTAATTCAAGATTATGTTACTCAACTTGGTTTTGTTACCAATGAAACAGAACAACGGGTCTCTCAACAGGTGTCTTCTTCAGCAGTTGAAACCCAAGAGCAAACTCAACTCATAGGACTGATTTTAATAGGTGGCGTTGTATTCTTATTCATTATCTCGTTTGTATTTCAGCAACGAGTATTGAAAAGGATCAGTATATTCAATCAAATTGTACTGACTAAAGCCCAAGGGAATGATCATCACACCCAATTATATGGTAACGATGAAATCACCGATTTAGCCAAAACGTTCAAAGAGTTTACGCAAACTATTGAGTTACAAAAAGAAAAGCTTGAACACCTTTCTATGTCGGATGGGCTAACTGGCATCGCAAATAGAAGGGCTTTAGACATTCGATTAAAACATGACATAGAGCTAGCTATGAGAGAAAAATACAGCGTGTCTGTATTACTCATGGATATAGATAACTTTAAACTCTTTAACGATAACTATGGGCACTCAGCTGGAGATAAATGTTTAAAAGATATATCTAGAATAATTAGTGAAGCATTACAAAGAGAAAGTGATTTCGTAGCAAGATATGGAGGCGAGGAGTTTATATGTGTATTACCACGTACATCAATAGAAGGCGCGCAAGAGCTAGCAATACATATTATTAATAAATTGAAGGCCGAAGCACTACCCCATCATTACAGCGATGTCTCTAAACACGTGACACTAAGCATAGGTATAAAAACCACTTCAGCTAATGAATCAACCACATCCGAATTATTAATAAAACAAGCTGATGAAGCTTTATATGCAGCCAAAAAAGCAGGTAAAAACCGGTATAGTTTATACGGTTAACTATCGGCTTCAGATATACCTTTCTCCATAACCTTTTGCGTTATTTGCTCACTAAATTCTTTATCAAACCAACGCTTCAACATGCTTTTTTCATACCCCAGAGTGTCACGTCTAAAGCGGTGATTTGTTCGACTCAGAAAAGACATATCTTTTAAATCAACATCTGCTCCCTTAAGGATTTCGCCTGTGTTAGACATCAATTGATAATTAAAAGTCATCCTAGGAATATCTACATCTTTAATCACTCTGATGTCAGAAGAACCACGTCCTAAACCAGTAAAAGAAGCAGGCCAAACTTGTCCAGCTAAGTCTAAATCAGTCACAGTCATTAACAACTTACTACCATCAGGTAATTTACTACTCAACTCTTGTAAATATGCATCAAGTTTTTTAAAGGTAGATTCTCTAAATTGTTTTCTAGACTCAGAAGCCGGCCTCACATCTCGGTATTTTTCTGGGTTTTGCCACTGAACTTCTACTTGAGTCGCAGCCATAAGTTGAAAATTTGTAATCAATACAATTACACTCAAACATGTTGCCATTGAAGTCTTCATTATTCCCACTCCTCTATAGAATGAATAACAACCCGAGCTAAATAAAAATCAATATTTATCAAGGATTCCGGTACGAACAATTTCACCACATATATATTGTAGCGTAGCGCCGTAAATGTAGGGATTCTTGTCATTACTTTGACAGTAACGGAGATTAAAGTTTCCTAAGGCTGACATATTTTCAGTAACATCAAGCAAATAATCTTTTTGATACTCGCGCAAATTTTGAGTGTGGGGCCTTATTTCTTCTCTAAAGCTTTCCAATTGTTGTTTCTCAACAATTAAAGACGCTTCAAACATCCAATCGGCCATTTTTTTTTGGATATCAGCAACCCAAAACTGCACAAAAGGCGTCCGTAGAATTATCACTACCGCCAATATTCCAAATGCGCCTATAAACCATCGAAACATTATGCCCACACCACAATCAATAAAAAAATTAATATACCACTATATTAAACCGACATCACTTAACAGGTAAATAACTAATGGTGACATGAACTTAACGAGTAAAAATGAAAAAATATCACCTGCTTTATATCAATTTAATATTAATACTAAATTTAAAATTCCTGATGGGCATCAAGCAGGGTTAATTAGATACTGGTATACTTGATCTGAAAATTGCCTCAGTGCTTTTGCTTTTCTATTTTCTAAGGATCCACAAATGAGTGAGCGAATTCCCGTTAAAGATATCTCACCAGTAAAAGTTCATCAACCTGATAAAAACAAACATGACAATAGTTATACCCCCCGTAGCCACATATATGTAAGAGCGGTTAAAGGGGCGTTAGAGAATGTTCGACGCTTTTTTGGATTATTCTTTTTAGGTATTTTTGCTATTTTCCCTTGGATTCAGTATCAGGGACACCAAGCTATTTTGCTAGACATTGGCGCTCAAAGGTTCAATATTTTCGGTCTCACCTTATGGCCTCAAGATTTAACATTACTGGCTTGGATATTAATTGTCGCTGCCTTTGCTTTATTTTTTGTCACTGCATTTGCAGGTAGAGTATGGTGTGGTTTTATGTGCCCACAAACCACATGGACATTTATTTATATTTGGTTTGAGGAGGCCATAGAAGGTAGCCGCAATAAACGAATGAAACTTGATCAAAGAGCTTGGGATTTTGACAAGTTTTGGCGCAAGACTCTAAAACACTTTGCTTGGATAACAGTAGCATTATTAACCTCGTTAATTTTCGTTGGTTATTTCACTCCAATAGACCAGCTGTTCATTGATTTTTTCACATTTTCCAGCAGTTTTTGGGCCACAGCTTGCGTATTGTTTTTCACTTTATGTACCTATGGCAATGCAGGTTGGATGCGTGAAATCATGTGTACTCACATATGCCCCTATGCACGTTTTCAATCAGCCATGTTCGATAAAGATACCTTTACCGTCGGTTATAATACGACAAGAGGAGAATCAAGAGGGCCTCGGGGTCGTAAAGCGACCCGCGAACAAAACCAAGATAAAGGCTTAGGAGACTGTATAGATTGCAATTTATGTGTACAGGTTTGCCCGACTGGGATCGACATTCGTAACGGTCTGCAATACGAATGCATCAACTGCGGCGCTTGTGTAGATGCATGTAATGGCGTTATGGAAAAAATGAATTACCCTAAAGGCTTAATAAGCTTCACTTCTGAAACTGAACTGGCTGGTGGTGTCACTAAAATTTTCCGTCCTAAGCTAATTGGCTATGCTGTTGTTCTACTGTTAATGTCTGGTTTATTAGTGTTTGAAATTGCCACCCGCTCACCTCTGGAAATAGATATAATTAAAGATCGCACTCCTCTCTACAGAGAAACAGGAAACGGTATGATTGAGAATATATTTACAATAAAAATTCTCAACAAGTCTCAAAATCCACAGAAATACACAGTATCAGTATCTGGACTGCCCAAACACACTTTAATAGGCACGCCAGAAGCAACAGTGGCAGGGGGCGAGCTATTTAACTTACCTATCAGTATCGCTATTAATCCTAATTATCTTGAAAAGACAGTCACTGAATTTCATTTTGAGGTAGATGCTGCCATCAGCTCAGAAGAAGTCATTCATGCTGAAGAAATCAGCAAATTTTTGTACCCAGACTTATGACCACATTTGACTTTTCAGGGCTAACCCCAGACCTAATTTTAGACGCCATTGAGTCCACTGGCATACGTGTAGAATCGGGGTTACTTGCCTTAAACAGTTATGAAAATAGGGTGTACCAATTTTTAGCCGAAGATAAAAAACGCTATGTGGTGAAGTTTTATCGTCCACAGCGCTGGAACCAATTACAAATTCAAGAAGAACATGACTTTGCAGCTGAATTAGCCGCGCACGAAGTTCCCATTGTGGCGCCTTTGACAATCTCAGGACAAAGCCTGCACATGTATCATGGCTATTTTTTTGCGGTTTTCCCCTCTGCAGGTGGCCGTCAATTTGAAGCCGATAATCTAGAACAATTAGAATGGATGGGACGCTTTATTGGGCGAATGCATGGCATTTCCCAAAGCTCGAGCTTTAAACACAGGCCTTCTATTAACATAGAGTCGCACCTTTTAATTCCAGCTAATGAATTGACACAAAGCACCTTAATCCCTGCAGATTTGCATCATCCATTCTTTACCATATTAGAACAGGTCATTGAGCTGACTAAAAAGCGTTATAATGATAGCACCCACATTCGACTTCATGGTGATTGTCATGCAGGTAATATTTTATGGAGAGACGGCCCCACTTTTGTTGATTTAGATGACTGTCGTTCAGGACCAGCGATTCAAGATTTATGGATGATGTTGTCTGGTAACAAGCAACAACAATTTATTCAGTTAGACACGCTTGTTGAAGCATACGAAGAGTTTTGTGATTTTGATCGTTCCCAGCTAACATTAATAGAACCTTTACGTGCAATGCGAATGATTCATTATATGGCTTGGCTCAGCAAGCGTTGGAATGACCCAGCTTTCCCCCAAGCTTTCCCTTGGTTTGCAGAAGGTCGATATTGGGAACAACAAATACTCGCCCTAAAGGAGCAATTTTCTGCCCTACAAGAACCCGCTCTCGAACTTTAGAAAACCTACACGACTAAAGTATAATAAAAAGCACTTATTAAGTTTTGCAATGTTAAACATTTACGACTACCTTACATAATAGTCCAAGTAAAACAGCTACTTACTATAAACCTACCATAGATACGATGGTATATTAAAGCATACTTTAAAAGCCCTATAGCAAGCTAATTTTTACTGGATAATAGCCACATCAAGTCGGCCCTCTAAAAACAATAATAAGCTGATGAGTATTTTTAATTAAATGACACATGAGAGTATTAAATGAACATAAAGACCTTTTCAAAAACACTCACTGGAATAGCCATAGGTTGTGCTATTTCATTCACTTCATTTGCTGAAGTAGTGGTTATAGTCCACCCAAGCAATGACGCCTCTTTTAGTAAAAAAGCAGTTCAAAGAATTTATCTTGGTAAAGAAAAGAAGTTTTCTGATGGTAAAGAAGTGTTACCAGTAAACCAAGTACCATCATCTGCAGCTAGAGAGTCTTTTGATTCAGACACATTAGGACGCAGTACGACCCAAGTAGCAGCTTATTGGTCAAAATTAGTTTTTACCGGAAAAGGCATACCGCCAAAAGAGCTAGACAATGATGCAGCGGTTATCGCCATTGTTGCCGAAAACCCAAATGCTATCGGATACATAGATAGCGCTTCTGTAACTGGTGCAGTTAAAGCCGTTTCGTTAAACTAATTGAGGACAAATTCATGAAAAAATTACTAACTATTGCAGCCCTAACTGCCACGACATTCGCTGCTAATGCAGAAGTCAGAATTAACGGTTTTGCCAACTTAATTGGCGGCATCAGTAACACAGAAGGTTCACCATATGGTTATGGCGAAGATTTAAGTTTCTCTGAAGAAAGCTTATTTGCAATCCAAATAAGCGGTGATATCAATGAAAAAATGACAGCGACAGGCCAAATTGTAGCAAGAGGTGAAGACGACTACTCTCCTAGCTTTGAATGGGCCTATATGACCTATGCTGCCACTGATAATTTAAGTATTAGTGCGGGTCGTTTACGCTTACCTTTATTTCGTTATTCAGCATCATTGGATGTTGGGTACTCATATCACTGGATAAACGCACCACAAGCAGCTTATGACGTCCCTTTCAATAACCTAGATGGTTTACGATTTGATTATAGTAACTATGCTGGTGATTGGGAGTATAACCTACAGTTAGCTTACGGTACTTATGAAAACACAACTGAGGACTACAGCGTCGAAGGGAATGACGTTGTTGTGGCAAGTGCCGAGCTAACTTATGAATGGCTAAAATTAAGAGGTGTTTGGGGTACATCAAACACAACTTTAAACCTATATGCTTTAGAAGATACTTTCGCGACTCTCGAAACAATATTGCCAGCTGATTTTTATGACTTATATGTGTCAGAAGATGACCGTGGCTACTTTATTGGTTTAGGTGCTGAAGTAGATATGTTCGATTGGTTTATTAGCGGTGAAATAACTAGTGTTGATACACCAGATGCTTTTCTAAGAGAAGATATTGCTTATTATGTGACTGCTGGTTTAAGAATGGGTAAATTTACACCATCTATCACTTATGAAGTAAAAGAAAGCGACGATGACTTTAAGTTTACTGAGCAAATCAGTGCACTACCGTCAGCTGATCTACAGGCTTCACTTTATGGCATTCAGACTTTGTTAGATGATGATTTAAAAAACATAACTCTAGGTCTAAGATATGACTATGATACTAATATCGCGCTTAAGGCTGACGTATCAAAGTACACTGACGACTTAAATGAAGACAATGACGCTACTCTTGTTAGATTTGCAGTAAACTATGTTTTCTAAGTTCTAAAAAACGATTGATTAGGCCGCTTTATAGCGGCCTTTTTTATGCTTTAACAAGAAAAAATAATCACATTGCCTTACAAAGTCCTATCGGATTTTTTATACAGCTATGCTAACCTGCGGCTAGTTTTAAAATTTTTAGTGGAATATTATGAAAAGAATATTATTAGTACTTAGTTTAATCTTGTTTATCCCCCTTAACGCTGCAGCCCAAGCAAAATGGCAAGAAGGCGTTCACTACAACGTTATTGCTGAGAAAGCGACTGAAAAAAAACAAGTAATGGAATTTTTCTCTTTTTGGTGCCCCCACTGTTTTAGCTTTGAACCACTAGTTAAAAGCATGAAAAATAAATTAGCTGACGATGTAGATTTCAAAAAAGTGCACGTTAACTTCATGGGCTTTACTTCTCCTAAAATTCAGGATGAAGCGACACGTGGCATGATGGTCGCGAGAGCTTTGAAAAAAGAAGAGCAATTAAACGGAGCCATTTTTAAATATGTACATGTGCAACGCTCTAAAATTACTAGCCTAAACGATATAAAAAATATATTTGTTGTTAATGGCGTTGAGCCAGCAGATTTCGATAAAATGGCATCTAGCTTCGGTGTAAACAGCCTAGTGCAAATGAATAACAAAAATATAAACCAATACCGCAAACACGTTAGCAGCGTGCCAAATTTCATTATTAATGGTAAATACCAAGCCGTTTTCAATAAAGATAGAAACCTAACTCAAGATGACATGGTTGACTTAGTAGTTTGGTTGTCTACCCAAAAGTAGACTGTATAGCAGTTACCAATAATTATTAGTGAGGGTGCCATTTGATGTAAATGGTGCCCTTTTTTGTATCAAGTGCTACTCAGAACAACCCAAGTTGCTGACCTGTTATCTCTTCAAACGAGACGCCTATAAATGGCAAAATACCCTCTGCTATAGGCCTAATTTGTTTTTCAATATAATGTTCATAGTCAATGGTACTAATTTGATACTCAATGGGCTCGGGTCCATTTATGGTTATTAAATAGCTAATCCAACCTTTGTTTTGATACTTCAGGGGTTTTCCCAAACTAGTATTTTTTTCATCGGCTATTCTTGCTGCTTTGACATGGGGTGGCACATTTTTTACGTACTGAACTAACTTTCGACGAATACGTTTACGATATACCAGTAATTCGTCATATTTCCCTTCACGGGTCCCTTGCACTACATCTTGTAAGTATTGATGTACATTTTCTTTAGCAAACACCATTTTATATAAAGTTAACTGGAACTGTTTAGCCAAAGGCGTCCAGTCTGAGCGCACGGTTTCTAACCCTTTAAACACTAACTCATCACCTTTCTGACCCGTTTTGACACCTGCATAGCGTTTTTTACTGCCTAACTCAGAACCGCGAATAGTAGGCATTAAAAAATCTTTAAAGTGGGTTTCAAATTCAATTTCTAATTCACACTCTAAAGCAAACTCCTCTTTTAAAACGGTTGACCAATTTTCATTAATCATTTTCGCTAAAGATTGACCCACATTTTTCGCTTCTTCAGTCGTAAACTCTCCGTCTAACCAAACAAATGTTGAATCTGTGTCACCATAAATAACTTGATACCCAGCCTCTGTAATCCATTTTGCAGTTGTTTGCATAATGTCATGACCTCGAAGCGTGATAGAGCTTGCTAACCGGGTATCGTAAAATGGGCACCCACCTGAGCCTAGAACACCATAAAAAGAATTCATTAATATTTTGATAGCCTGACTACGAGGTGCATCATAATTCTTTTTAGCTTCATCTCTTTGTTTCCACAAAGACTCGATTATATGAGGTAAAAAATGTTTATCTCGACTGAATTTGCCACCGCGATATCCTTCTACTGCATCTTCTGGAGACTTTAAGCCTTCAACTAACCCCAAGGGATCTATTTTAAATGTACGGATAATAGAGGGATACAAGCTTTTAAAATCCAAAACCAACACGTGCTCATATAAACCAGGTTTTGAATTCATCACATAACCACCAGGGCTTGCGAGACCACCATCTACTGGGCGATTAGGAGCGATATAGCCAGCTCTGTGTAATTTGGGCAGATACAAATTTACGAAGGCGGCAACCGAGCCCCCCATTCGGTCTAATTCAAGTCCTGTGAGCTGACTTCGAAGCACTAAAAAGTCCAGTACTTTAGTTTTTTCAAATATATCTAAAACAAGCCGACAATCTTCAAGGTTATATTCAGCCAGTTTAGGTTTATTGTGTAGAAAATCATGCTCAATATGAGCAAGGCGATTATCAACATCTTCAGTCTTTTTGCCTCGACCTAACAACTCTTGAGCAACACTTTCAAGACTAAAACTATCAAATTGATAAGTCGCTGTTTTTAGGGCTTCAATTCCATCTATTACTAATCGCCCAGCAATTGTCACAAAACCTTTATAACTATCATTACGAGCATCTCGCCATGAAACACTCTGTCCGTCACGACCTATATTTAATACTACCCCACACACCTCTGCACGCTGCAGTAGTAACCTGAAATCAAAATTGACTATATTCCAACCTATGATTAAATCTGGGTCAAAATGATTAAGCTGCTCTACAAGTTTTAGCAATAGCTGTTTTTCATCTGCAACCCAAGTAATCCATTCTGGTGCGGACTCTGGCTCTCCTATCATCAACACGGATTGGAAATTGTCACTCGCTAAACCAATCGAAAACAAATGTCCTCTTTCACTGCACTCTATATCTAAAGATAAAACCTTAAATTTAGGGACAAATTCACCGGGCTTACAATTTATATCAGTTAAAGCAGTACTAGCAGCCTTGTTGATATCTGAAGTATGTAAGTGTCCAATAAATTTTGCGCTGCCGTATACAAAACGCTCCATTAAAAACCTGTCGGTTAGTCTTATATCAGCTTCAAAATGAGATAGCTGATGGTGTTTAAGTAGCTTTCTAGCCTGGAAAAAGGTGGATAAAGTATCAAAGTACACACCTCCAACCTGCTGATGTTTAAAGGTAGATATCTCTAAGGACTTATAACTATACTTAATACCGCTGGCGTAAAATATCTCACATATTTCTGTTTTATCTGCCTGAAGCACAAAAAATAAGGCTTGTTGAGGAGGTGTAGTTGCTCTAACGGGGCCCGCTTTTGTCAAAAACCAAAAGTCTAAATAGGTTTTACCCTCTCTATCAAATGTGTTCGCTGTTAGCACAAACCCATCTAAAATTTCAGACATTACAAGCCTGATTCATCTGAACGATCACACACTACCACAATATTTCTACTGTTCTCTTTGGCTCGGTACAAGGCAGTGCTGGCTAATTGCAACATAATATCTGAGGTGTCGCTTTCCTTATATTCGCAGATACCTGCTGAAAGGGTCACATCTAAATCTGGCATATTGACCTTTTCACTAACCTCTCTCATGGCTCTGCGTAAATGTTCTAATGCTAAATAGGCTTTATTTCTATGAGTATCGGGCATTATTATTAAAAACTCTTCTTCACCAATCCGCCCTAATAAAAACTCTTCAGAGAGGTTTTCAACACACAGCTCTGAAAACAATTTAAGTACTTTGTCCCCAGTGAAATAACCAAACTTATCATTAATTTGTTTAAACCAATCAATGTCCACTAGCGCCAGAGACAAACTTTCACCACGAGCTTTAGTTTCAGTTAACTGTGTCTCAACACATTCTAAAATTTGCCTCCTATTCATTAAACCTGTTAAGTCATCGATTGTTGCTAACTTCTCGAGTTTACGAGCTAACCGTCTGTTTCTAATTGTTTGCATCAGTAACATAGTAATGACTGTAATTAACAACATAATGCCAATCAAAATGTACCAGTTCCGAGTACCTGAAAGTTCTTCCGTAATTAATGCTTGTGCACTCACCCTATCTTGGTAACTGAAGAATACAGAGGTAGTAACAAAAACTTGATAAAACGTATAAGGATAAAGATACTGAGTGAATTTTATACTAGACAGACTGAATGACAGGTTTAACAAAGAGCTTTCCTAAAAATTGAAATTAAAACGCCATCATAGTAACAATTTTACTAACCATGGCTAGGGCTGTAGAGCTCTATTGTATTTTATTTGTAGCTAGTTGTGCAGTATTCAAACTGATGAGTTTGTTTAATAGAAAGTGCAGATGTAGCATTGAAAAAACTCTTCTTGGCTTTAAACATTAAAACCAAGAAGAGCACGTTATTTAGTTACAGAGTACAAGTACTGCCTGGCGTACCTTCAACTATATTAATTGCACTTAATTGTATAGATAACCCAGCATCTGAACTAAGCAAGAAAGGTACGTTTACTTCGTTTAACTTAGACTCGTCAGCTATAAAACAACTGATATCCATTTTAGCTGTGTGCCATTCAGACATTGTCTTACTTTTTAGAGCCTCAGTAATATCAAACTCTTTGGCACATTCAAGACCACAGCCTAGGGATAAATTCACCTCAGCAGCTGTATGCACCAAGACATTATAATCAAACTCAATGGCCATACCACCAGACGCTTTTTTACTGAGGTCAACAGGGTTACCTTGAATCGAAACATTACCTTGGCCAGTCCAGTTAACCTGGACTATATCTTCTTGTGCTTTAAAGTCTTTTGCTTGAATTTCAACTGTTGATTGTGAGCTGATTTGATGGTTTGAACTCACTTGAGTATTACCACCAGCATCATTCAACACCAAACGCCAGGGTTGCACAGGATCGCCTGCAAATAAGAAGTGACTATCGTTTACTGTACTTAAAGAAGGGTCAATCTCTTCATTTAATAGCTCTAGATTTTGACTGTCATTAATGGATAAACCATAACCATAAGCAAAAAGAGGATCATATTCAGCATTACCAATATTAAGCTCTGCATCAAGGGGATCCTTAGGCCATGAGAAAGACAAACGCCCAGTGAAATCATATTGGGTATTTCCTTGAGCATCGGTAAATAATAAATCTGCAATACCAGCCCCTTCAGTACCTGGCAACCATGCTGCAACGAACGCATCGGATGCATTAAGCTCCGGATTTACCCACATAGCACGACCAGATAAAAATACCGCGACGGTTGGGATCCCTTGGGCTTTATAAGATTTCAATAGTGCTAAGTCTTCAGTGGGTTTGTAATCTAAATCAGTCACATCCCCTTGAAACTCTGCATATGGCTGTTCGCCAAAGACAACAATCGCCACATCCGGCTTTTCATCAAAACTACCATTTTCACTTAAGGTAGCAACACCGCCGGCACTTTGTACTACATCTTCAATACCTGCGTAAATCGAATCAGCATTAGGAAAATCAGAGTTTTTATTACCCGTACCCTGCCAAGTTAACGTCCAACCACCTGATTGTTGGCCAATATTGTCAGCGCCAGCCCCCGTAACTAACACTTTACTCTTAGGGCTTAATGGCAGAATATTATCGTTGTTTTTCAACAAAACTAAAGATTTTCGCACCGCATCACGAGCTACCGCTCTATGCTCAGCTGCCCCTAACAATTCGTACTTACCAGCATATGGGCGCTTTGACGGAAGGCCGGCTGTAAATAAACCCGCTCTGAATTTTACCCGTAAAATTCTAGACACAGCTTCATCAAGTCGTGCTTGGCTAATTTCACCAGACTTAACTTGCTTTAAGGTATTGTGGTACAACTGCTCCCAACTATCAGGCGCCATAAACATGTCTAAACCAGCATTCATGGCCTGAGGACAAGACACATTGCTACATCCAGCAACTTGCCCATGACCATTCCAATCACCCACTACAAAGCCATCAAAACCTAATCTATCCACTAAAATATCGTTCAGCATTTGACGGCTACCATGCATTTTTCTACCATGCCAACTATTAAACGATGCCATAACAACTTGAGCGCCATGCTCGATAGCAGGTGGATACCCTGCCCCATGTATATCACGCATTACCGCTTCGCTTACATAGGTATCGCCCTGATCTTTACCATCCTTAGTGGAACCATCACCTAGAAAATGCTTAGCATTTGCCAACAAATGGCCATCACCCAAAAAGCTATCGGTATTAGGCACCCCTTGAATACCTTCCACCAAAGGACCTGAATATTTAGCGACAACTTCTGGATTTTCTGAATAACTTTCGTAGGTGCGGCCCCACTTATCGTTTTGAACCACAGCAAGCGTAGGGGCAAACGTCCAATCGATGCCTACTACTAATATTTCTTTAGCGGTAATAGAACCGATATTTCGCATCAAATCTAAATCATTTGTAGCCCCTAAGCCTATGTTATGGGGAAAAATTGTCGCTCCTAAGACATTATTATTGCCGTGTACTGCATCAATACCCCACAAAGCTGGAATAGCAACACCACCATCAGATGCATCAGTAGAGGCCAACCAAAATTCATCAGCTAACTTCAGCCATTCTTCAGGGCTTGCGTGATTATTCCCATTAGGCGCACTATTTCCACCGTTCAGTATCGATCCTAAATGATAATGGGTAACCTGTTCTGGAGTAACAGATGCAATATCCGCTTGAATAACTTGCCCTACTTTTTCTTCTAAAGTCATTTTTTCAAGTAGTGCAGCAATTTTCGCTTCTTGCTCAGCACTGCGCTTAATGGGTGAATCAGATTTTGGCCAGTTGTTAGGATCAACCTTGATAGCACTAATGTTGGGGGCTAGCTGAGGAACAACTTGTTCAGACGGAGCTCCACTATCTGAGTCAGAACAACCAGTGAGAGCCAATAAAAGAGAGATAAGTATGGTAGTTTTTGCTACGAAAGTTTTTTTATTTAGATTGATTATCCGCAAGTCAAAGCCTTTAAGTTTATTTAGTTAAATGGAAACGATTTCATAAAAATAAACAAACCCAACACAATAATCAATTTAATCCATCTAAATTTTTTAATCTAACTTCTAAACTGAAGTTAAGTAGCAATAGATTTCCTCTCAAACAGAAAAAACGACCTCATATGAGGTCGCTTTCAAAGTAACTTACATCAGTAAAAGTAAGTTACTCTCCATGTTGAACTGGGAGTTCAAGAAGCAACAAACTTTTAAGTTTTAGTTAGATGCGATCGTTTAATACAGCAACGATTGGAGAAGTCGCTAGGCCATTCTCTGAAGCCCAATCTAAAACCGTTTTACCATCTTT
>NZ_ML178725.1 GCF_004360155.1 Paraglaciecola marina
GCTTAAAAACCGTCAACTTATTCTAGGACGGGACATGATTATTTTATTGGTGAACTAGACATCTAAGTTTGCAACTTTAAGAGCATTTTCATCTATAAATGCTCGTCTAGGCTCAACCTGATCTCCCATCAAAGTAGTAAATAGTTGGTCTGCACCAATGGCATCTTCTATTTTGACTTGTAACATTCTACGAGATGTTGGATCCATTGTAGTTTCCCACAGTTGACCAGGGTTCATCTCACCTAACCCTTTATATCGCTGAATGTATTGACCACGTTTAGACTCAGCCATTAACCAATCCAAGGCGTCTACAAAGGATGTGACAGGCTTGGTTTTTTCACCACGTTTAACATAGCCTGTTGACTCTATAATTCCATTTATAGCCACATTCAACTCTTTAATACGCTTATATTCATTAGATTCTAAAAACTCTTTATCTAATTTATATTCAGTATCAATACCATGTAATCTAATAATAATAGCTACATACCAGTAACTTCTTTCTGAATCCTGACGAACTTCAAATGAGTAAGTAGCTCCATCAATTTCATCGATAGTTAATGCAGCAGTAAAGTCTTTAGCAAATACTAATAACTTTTGTTCATCATTTACATCTTCAGATTCTAAAGTATTGCTATATACCAACTTATTCAAGATTACCTCAGGCATTATTCTACTAATGCGGGTAATCATACTAGTTGTATCTTGGTAGAGTTTCACAAGTGTCTCTAAGGCTACACCTGTGATACTTGGAGCATCTTCATTTACATAAAGAGATGCATTATCTAATGCTATTGAAGTTAGGTATTTGGTTAACGATTCATCATCCTTCAAATATTGTTCCTGCTTACCTTTCTTCGTTTTATATAAAGGAGGTTGTGCAATATAGATATAGCCTCGTTCGATAATTTCTGGCATTTGACGATAAAAGAACGTTAACAACAATGTACGTATATGAGAGCCATCAACATCAGCATCCGTCATGATGATTATGCGATGATAACGGAGTTTTTCAGGGTCATATTCGTCCCTACCAATACCACAACCTAAAGCAGTGATAAGAGTTGCGACTTCTTGAGAAGACAACATTTTGTCGAATCTAGCTTTCTCAACGTTTAATATTTTACCTTTCAGTGGAAGTATTGCCTGATTTTTACGATTTCTTCCCTGCTTGGCTGATCCGCCAGCAGAGTCCCCTTCCACTATATATAGCTCAGAAAGACCCGGATCTTTTTCCTGACAATCGGCTAATTTACCTGGTAATCCAGCTAAATCTAAGGCGCCTTTTCTGCGGGTCATCTCTCGAGCTTTTCTTGCTGCTTCACGAGCTCTAGCGGCGTCAATAATCTTTCCAACAATAATTTTACTATCAGATGGATTTTCTAGTAAAAACTCTTGTAGTTTTTCACCCATTACTGTTTCAACTGCTGGTCTTACTTCAGAAGATACAAGTTTGTCTTTAGTTTGTGAAGAGAATTTTGGATCAGGCACTTTAACCGAAATAATAGCAGTCAAACCTTCTCTAGCATCATCACCGCTAGTACTAGTTTTTGACTTTTTAGCCATACCTTCTTTATCCATGAAGCTATTCAAGGTACGTGTTAATGCTCCTCTAAAGCCGGCTAAATGGCTACCACCATCTTTTTGTGGGATATTATTAGTAAAACAAAATACATTTTCCTGAAAGCTATCATTCCATTGCATGGCAACTTCTACAGAAATCCCATCGTCTCGATTTGATTCAAAGTAGAATACTTTCTGATGTATAGGTGTTTTATTTTGATTTAAATATTCAATAAAGGCAGTGATCCCACCTTCATACTCGAACCTATCACTTTTTCCATCTCTTTCATCTTCAAGAATAATGCAAACGCCTGAGTTTAAAAATGAAAGCTCACGTAATTTTTTGGCTAGAATATCGTAATGGAAAGTTACATTAGTAAATGTATCTTCACTTGGCCAAAAACGAATGCTTGTACCAGATGTTTCCGAATCACCAATTACTGCTAATGGCTTTTGAGGTTCACCATGTTGATATTCTTGCTCATGCAATTTACCAGAGCGACGAATTTGAATTTGTAGCCTTTTGGAAAGCGCGTTTACAACAGATACACCAACACCATGTAATCCGCCTGAAACCTTATACGAATTATCATCGAACTTACCACCTGCATGCAGTACGGTCATGATAACTTCTGCAGCTGAGACACCTTCTTCTTCGTGGATTTCGGTAGGTATTCCTCGGCCATCATCTTTAACAGATACTGAACCATCGATATGAATTTTCACGTTGATACTAGAACAGTGTCCTGCTAGAGCTTCATCTATAGAGTTATCTACTACTTCAAACACCATGTGGTGAAGCCCGGTACCGTCATCTGTATCACCAATATACATACCAGGTCTTTTTCTTACAGCATCTAATCCTTTAAGGACTTTGATGCTGGACGAATCATAAACATTTTCTTCTGCCATTTAGTTAAATCTCCTCTTTCACATGACCATGTTCCACGTGAAACACTGTTTTATCATTATAATTTTCTATAAATTCTAATTGGTTAATATCAATCGCTGTAACAAATAATTGCGTATCAGAGTTTGCTAATTTAGATATAAATACCTTACGCTTATCTTCGTCTAGTTCGGCACCGATATCATCTAACAGGAATATCGATGGTCTATTGGTTTTGCTTTGTAAATAAAGAGTTTGGGCTAGTTGCATACTTGCTACAAGCATGCGTAATTGCCCCCTAGAAAGTAATTCATGAGCATTAACGCCCTTAATCTTAATTTTTATATCTGCCTTATGAGGACCTGCGCTTACAAAACCATTTCGCATATCTCGCATCAAATTTTTTCTTAGTGATTGTTCTAGAGTAAGTTCCTTTTCCCATCCCCTATAATACGAAATTTCGAAGGAAAACTCAGGTAAAAAATCTGCTAATGTAGAATTAATCATAGGTATTAACCCTATTTCTAGTAATTCTTCACGCTTTTTGGAAATTTTGCTCCCTTGATTACAAAATAATTCAGCCCAATAGTTTTCAGTACCCAAGTTACTATTAGTGTTGTTTTTATATAGAGCATTGAGTTGCTTAAGACTCTTCATGAAAACGTTTGACTCGAGGTTAAAATTTTGTTCCACGTGAAACAATAGCCAATCGATAAAACGCCTCCGAAGTTTTGGGGCTCCTAAAAGCAAATCTGAGCTTTGAGGTGTGAATATTTGTATTGGTAAACAACTGACCAAATCTGAAGCTTTCTTAGATTTAACACCGTTAATATTAACTACACAACTATCGTCTCTATGCCGACTAATACCTAACTTATGAGAAGAAGTAAGCTCTTTTTCTTGGCCAGAACAATAGACGGTAAAGTTATCTTTTCCACTTTGAATAACATTCTTATGCTTGGATGTTCTAAAAGAACGAGCAAAGCCTAAATAATGCAATGCTTCTAATATTGAGGATTTACCACTTCCATTCTCTCCAATAAAAACATTTAGATTTCTATTGGGTGTAAAAGACAAGCTATCTAAATTTCTAAAATTACTTATCTGGACTTTATCCAGTTTCATATTAGTTTAAACAACATATAAATAAACAACTATACCTAGAGCCTCATTGGCATAATAACGTATAGAGCAGAGTCATCTTTTGCGTCTTCAAGTAACGCACTACTGTTGGAATCAGCTAAAGTAATTCGAATATCATCACAACTTAAACCATTCATTACATCTATCAAATAAGCAACGTTGAATCCTATTTCTAAGTTATCACCTTGATAATCAACATCGACTATTTCCTCAGCTTCTTCTTGCTCTGGGTTATTGGCGGTAATCTTAAGCTCACCACAAGATAAGTTTAAGCGCACACCTTTAAACTTTTCATTAGAAAGAATAGAAGCTCTCGAGAACGCTTGCTTTAATACATCCTTGCTAGATTCTATCTTTTTATCACCGTCTCTCGGCAGAACCCTACGATAATCAGGAAATCTTCCATCAACTAACTTACTAGTAAAAATAAAGTCTGTTGAAAAGATTCTAATATGATTTGAGCCAACCTGAACTTTAACTAACTTTTCATTATCTTCAATTAGCCTAATAATTTCTAAAACGCCCTTACGAGGAATGATAACTTGGCGATTAGGTAAAGTTGCATTTTCGTAGGCTAAACGACACAGTGCTAATCTATGCCCATCCGTAGCTACTGTTCGAATCAAGTTATCTTCTGTCTCTAAAGACATACCATTCAAATAATAACGCACATCCTGTTGAGCCATACAAAAATGTGTACTATCAATAAGATGTTTTAGATCAGCTTGCGAAATTTCAAACTCAAGTTCACCCTGCCAATCTTCAAGATTAGGATAATCCTCTGCTGATAGAGTAGATAAACTATATTTACTTCTACCTGAACGTAAAATGGCTTTGTTTCCATCGACACTAAAGTCAATATTACTACCTTCCGCCAGACCTCTACAGATATCCAGCAGCTTTTTAGCTGGTACAGTAATTTCACCCTCTACAAACGCATCAGTAAGAGTAACGTTTGAAATAAGTTCCACCTCTAAATCTGTGCCTGTTATCCAAAGTGAGTTCTCACTAACTTTTATTAGCACATTAGACAAGATGGGTAATGTATGACGACGCTCAACCGCGCCTGAAACTAATTGAAGGGGTTGTAAAAAGTTTTCCCTGCTAATGCTAAATTTCATTTTCTACTCGTAATATTTTTTATGAAGAGAGTGTACGAATTAAGTTCTGATAATCTTCTTTTATATCATGACTTTCTTCCCTTAGCTGTACTATTTTTCGGCATGCATGTAATACAGTAGTATGATCCCTACCGCCAAAGGCATCTCCTATCTCTGGTAAACTACGATTTGTTAATTCTTTAGCTAAAGCCATAGCCATTTGTCTTGGCCTGGCTACGCTACGACTCCTGCGTTTAGACAAAATATCTGCCATTTTAATTTTATAATACTCTGCTACCGTCTTTTGAATATTATCAATAGTTACCAACTTCTCTTGCAACGCCAACAAGTCTCTTAAAGCCTCTCTCACAAAATCTATAGTAATTGGCCGACCTGTGAAGTTAGCATTAGCAATGACTCGGTTTAATGCTCCTTCAAGCTCCCTAACATTTGATCTTAATCTTTTTGCAATGAAAAACGCCACTTCATCAGGTAAGAAAATCTTATTCTCTACAGCCTTACGCATCAAAATAGCAACTCTTGTTTCCAACTCAGGAGGCTCAATTGCTATAGTTAATCCCCACCCAAATCTAGATTTTAGTCTATCTTCAACGCCAGTTATTTCCTTAGGATAACGATCAGAAGTCAGAATAATCTGTTGGTTACCTTCTAATAGAGCATTAAATGTATGAAAGAATTCTTCCTGAGAGCGTTCTTTATTAGCAAAAAATTGAATATCATCAATTAGTAGAGCATCAACAGATCTATAATAACGCTTAAATTCTTCTATGGCGTTATTCTGTAATGCTTTAACCATATCTTGAACAAACCTTTCGGATTGCATATAAACAACCGTTGCGTCTTTTTTATTATCTATAATTCCATTACCAACAGCATGTAACAGATGTGTTTTACCTAATCCAGTCCCACCATATATAAATAATGGGTTATAGGCACCACCTGGATTATCCGCTACTTGCTGAGAAGCAGCTCTTGCTAGTTGATTTGACTTACCCTCAACAAAATTATTAAATTTATATGTAAGGTTAATATTACTTTTATGGGCTGGTACCGTATCAATAACTTGGGAACTTGAATTATGGTTAGCTAAAGCAGCAACTCCACTTGCTGCTGAACTTTGAACTAAAGGTGTAGCAGTAGACACTGTTGAAACTCTAGAAGTAATTTTGGATGGTGCACCTACTCCAACATCAGCAAGCTTAACTTCAAACCTTAATTGAGGTGGTTTATTACTGCAAAATTCTGACAATAACTGAGTAATTTGAACAAAATATTTATCTCTCACCCAATCTAAAACAAAGCGATTAGGAGCGAACAATGTTAGATATTCTTCATTATAATCTGCTTGAAGAGGTCTTATCCACATGCTGAACTGCTGAATAGGTAAATCTTGCTGTAACCTGTCGAGGCACTGATTCCATATAGACATTAAAAAAAACTACTCCGGCCATACACAACATAGGCTATAAAGAAGAAATACGTAAAATACTAAAAATTTGAAAATAATAAATTACAGTTAAATATAAGTTAAAAATGCAAATTTTTAAACTAGCTGTGAATTATCTCGCTAAACACCACCTCAAGGCAACAAGCATTTTAAATTAAATTCATTTAAGTTCCTAAATCCTTATATTTATTTACTTTAAGGGATAAAAATAATTAATAAACCTAAGCTTATTCATAACAATTATTAGTTCTAATAGGTCTATTTTAAATATCAAGAACTAGTAAATCTGTGTATCAGGGAATTTTTTGTGGATAAATTATAAAAATCATTAAACTTATCAAAAATAATAGTCTTAATTAACGGTTACAGAGATAAACACCAATATCAGAATAAAATTATAATGAACTGCCACTAATTAATTGACAAAGGCACAAGTGATCTCTATTATTCAGCGTCATTTTTGAGCACAGTCGAACCAAACATTTGGTTATTACAGTGTTCATTTTGTTTAACCTTATGTAACGGGACTAGGTCATGAAAAGAACATTTCAACCAAGCAACTTAAAGCGTAAGCGTTCACACGGTTTTCGTGCCCGTATGGCGACTAAGAATGGCCGTAAGGTCATAGCTAATCGTCGTGCTAAAGGCCGTGCTCGTTTATCAGCTTAATTATCCAAGGTGGGTGAAAATAACTTTTCTCGGGAGCTAAGACTACTTACTCCCACCCACTTTGAATATGTTTTCAATAAAGCAATTCCTGCAGTTTCTCCCCAACTTACCCTACTAGCTAGATTTAACGAATCAGATAATCCTCGTCTAGGCATTACTTTATCTAAAAAAAGAGTTAAATATGCCCACGATAGAAATAGACTTAAACGTATAATACGAGAGAGCTTTCGTTTACAACGTCATTCGTTTCCAAATATTGATATAGTTGTAGTCGGTAAAAGTGGCTTAGATAAATTATCAAATCAGGAGCTGTTTTCCTTACTTAATAAATTATGGAAAAAATTAGCAAAGCGTTGCGAAAAATCCCAATCGGATTAATTAAACTTTATCAAAAAGTAATTTCTCCAATGTTGGGACCAACATGTCGTTTTCACCCTAGTTGTTCTTATTACGCAATTGGGGCAATAAAAGAACATGGTTTTTTTATTGGAAGTTGGTTAAGTATTAAACGCATACTAAAATGTCATCCCCTTCATGAAGGGGGATATGATCCAGTACCAGAAAAAAAATCAAATAAAGAGTGATTTTTACACAACTGCCCTTATAAAGAGCAGGTAATAAATAAAATAGTAATATCGCCGTGATTTAATATATGAATAAACACTTAAATAAATCGCCCACGAAATTTAGCAGTTAATTAGAGTACTTTATGGAATCTCAACGTAGTTTTTTGTTTATTGGCCTAGCTATGGTCGGTTTTCTATTATGGCAGCAATGGCAGGTAGATTACGGTCCACAACCAATACAACCTTCTGATAACACTTCTCAAGAAGCCTTTATAGCAAATCCTTCTGGAACAGAAGATATCCCTGTAGCATCTGCAGATGGTCAAACTATCCAAGCAAGCAACCAACCATCAGGAAAGTTAATTTCAGTTGTAACAGATACCTTAATACTTAACATAGATACCAAAGGTGGTGATGTTGTTTCTGCTAATCTTGTTAAATATCCGGTAGAGCAAGACTCTAAAGAACTATACAGCTTACTCAGACCAAATGGAGATAAATTATTTATTGCCCAAAGTGGCTTAATTGGGCAAGACGGTGTTGACGCAAAAGGCCGACCTACTTATGTAACAACGCAAGATGAATATACTCTGCAAGGCGAGACTTTAACCGTACCTCTTACTCTAGTTACACCAGACGGAATGAAAGTTACTAAAAACTTTATATTCTCAAAAGGTAGTCACAAAATCGATGTTAGCTATGTAGTTGAAAACAACACTAGTGCTGCAAAACAAATGCAACAATTTGGTCAATTAAAACAAAGTATGCTTGAACAAGATGGCAGCATGTTTATGCCTGTGTACCGCGGCGGCGCTTACTCTATAGAAGAAGATATTTATGAGAAATATACCTTTGATGATATGACCGACAAAAATCTTAGGGAAACCACCAAAGCAGGTTGGGCTGCAATGATTGAACATTACTTTGTTTCAGCATGGGTTCCGCCTCAAGACCAAACCAATAAACTATTTAGTACCGTTAAACAAAATACAAATGGTGTCATCGGATTTACAGGTGAATCAGTCACTATACAAGTAGGTGAAACTAAACAAATAAATAGTATTTTATATTTAGGCCCTAAAGATCAAGATACCTTAGAACAACTTGCTCGAGGATTAGATCTAACAGTTGATTATGGTTTTCTATGGATGATTTCAAAATACTTATTCTACTTCCTACAATGGATACACAATATAGTAGGTAATTGGGGTTACGCCATTATATTGATCACCATAGTCGTTAAAGGGGCAATGTATCCTTTAACCAAAAAACAATATGAATCTATGGCAAAAATGCGCGCGCTAAAGCCTAAAATGGATGCTTTAAAAGAGCGATGTGGCGACGATAAGCAAAAACTACAAAAAGGTATGATGGAGCTATATAAGAAGGATAAAGTTAATCCTATGGGTGGTTGTTTTCCATTATTACTACAAATGCCTATATTCTTAGCTTTATACTGGGTACTACTTGAAAGTGTAGAGCTGAGACATGCTGATTTTATATTTTGGATTACAGACTTAAGTGCTAAAGACCCATATTTTGTTCTACCCATATTAACGGGTGCAAGTATGTATTTATTACAAAAACTACAACCCATGACTATGACAGATCCTATGCAGCAGAAAATAATGCAATTTATGCCAGTAGCCATGAGTTTATTCTTCTTTATATTCCCAGCTGGTTTAGTACTTTATTGGTTAGTCAGTAATGTTATTACCCTAATACAGGCTAAATTTATTTATGCTTCCATGGAGAAACGTGGTCTTCAAACTAAGTAATTGATAAACAACATCTAAAAGCCCGTTTTATAGCAAATATTGCATATAAAACGGGCTTTTTTTCCATATAATTTAATCTCTAATTTGTTACACAAGGAGCAAACATGCCTTCATTAGATATAGTTTCAGAAATTGATTTAGTAGAAGTTAAAAACGCAGTCGATAATGCAAGCAGGGAACTAAGTACACGATTTGACTTTAGAGGTGTAGAGGCATCATTTGAATATACTAATGAACTAGTAACATTAAAAGCTGAGGGTGACTTTCAAATTAAACAAATGATGGATATATTGCGTAGTGCATGCGCAAAAAGAGGGGTAAGTAACGCCGCCCTTGATCCACAAGATATTGACGTTACCGGCAAAACTTACAAGAAGACAGTTAAGTTTATTCAAGGCATAGAACA
Source organism: Paraglaciecola marina (assembly GCF_004360155.1). Taxonomy (GTDB): domain Bacteria; phylum Pseudomonadota; class Gammaproteobacteria; order Enterobacterales; family Alteromonadaceae; genus Paraglaciecola; species Paraglaciecola marina. The sequence continues at coordinate 9,583 of NZ_ML178725.1, forward strand.
ACCTAATGCAAAGAAAATAATTAAATTACTAAAAGAATCCAAACTAAAAGTTCAAGCTCAAATACAAGAAGATAAAGTCAGAGTTACAGGTAAAAAGCGCGATGATTTACAAAGTGCTATGCGCCTAGCTAAAGAAGCTGAGTTAGATTTACCATTACAGTTTACAAACTTTAGAGATTAAAAAAGCATGACAGCAACCGGATTACCAACACAGCAAGATACAATAGTTGCTCAAGCAACAGCGCCCGGCCGTGGAGGTGTTGGAATTATCCGAGTATCAGGAGACTTAGCCAGTAATGTTGCTGAAGCTGTTTTAGGAAAACTTCCAGAAGTCCGTAAAGCTGAATATTTGCCCTTCTCTGATCTTCAAAATAATCTTATCGACCAGGGCATTTCCATTTTTTTTAAAGGTCCTAACTCCTTTACCGGTGAAGATATTTTGGAGCTTCAAGGACATGGTGGCCAGGTTGTATTAGATATGTTACTTAATGCTATTCTAAAAATACCTAAAATACGTATAGCTCGACCTGGTGAATTTAGTGAACGCGCATTCTTAAATGATAAGTTAGACCTAGCACAAGCAGAAGCCATAGCAGATCTTATAGATGCCAGTACCGAACAAGCTGCCAAGGGAGCATTGCGCTCACTACAAGGTGAGTTTTCAACACAGGTTAATACGTTAGTAGAACAAGTTATACACCTTAGAATGTATGTAGAAGCCGCCATTGATTTCCCTGATGAAGAAATTGATTTTTTAAGTGATGGTAAAGTCCAAGCTGATTTGATTAATATTATCCAATCATTTGAAGCATTACGGCAACAAACCAAGCAAGGCGCTTTATTACGAGAAGGTATGCGTGTGGTTATTGCAGGCAAACCCAATGCCGGTAAATCTAGCTTACTAAACGCTCTTGCAGGAAAAGACGCCGCTATTGTCACCGACATAGCAGGTACCACACGAGACGTTTTAAAAGAGCATATCCATATTGACGGTATGCCGTTACATATTATCGACACAGCAGGTTTGCGAGATAGCCCAGACAAAGTCGAAAAAATAGGCATAGAGAGAGCTTGGCAAGAAATACATCAAGCTGACAGAGTTCTATTTATGCTAGATAGTACCGAGTCAAAAGAAACACACCCCAAAGAAATATGGCCTGAGTTTTATCAACAGCTTCCTAAAAACATTGGTTTAAGTGTCATCCGCAATAAAGCAGACTTATCTAATGAAACTATTGGCATCAATGACAAGGGTGAATATCCAGTTATATCCTTATCTGCTAGTGAAAATATTGGGATTAATCATTTAACAGAGCACCTAAAAACCTGCATGGGATTTAACCTAGGTTCGGAGGGTCAATTTATAGCTCGTCGTCGTCATTTAGATGCCATAGACAAAGCAGCTGAACATTTGTACCTAGGAAAAGAACAACTAGAAGACCACCTAGCAGGCGAATTACTCGCTGAAGAGTTGCGATTAACTCAACACCACCTGAATGACATCACTGGGGAATTTACCTCGGATGACTTACTCAGCAAAATATTTTCATCTTTTTGCATTGGAAAATAAATCCAAGTTAAAAATTTATCTGTGTCGATCTATTATCCGCAAGGTACAATAAAAAATTATTAGCAAAATACGTAAGACTTGAATGGCAAAGTTCGAAATAATAGTAGGCAGTGTATTAGGTGCAACCGAATATGTAGCTGATGCAGTACAAGAAGTTCTCACTGAAAAGCAACACACAAGTAATATACACCTAACCCCTAAGTTATCTGAATTAGATGAAAACGCTACATGGATTATCTGTACATCAACCCATGGTGCCGGTGACTTACCAGACAATATCGAACCTTTTTCTAAAGAACTATTGGTAAAGCAGTTCCCCAATACAAACTTTATCATTATTGGCTTAGGTGATAGTAGCTATGACACATTTTGCTATGGGGCTATCAAATTAGAAACATTGATGTCTACCACAGGTGCAAAAATACTTATGCCCGCTATTCATATAGATGTACTTAACCACCCTATTCCCGAAAATGTAGCAGTTGAACATATAGAAACTTACTTCAAAAACGTAACTATTGATTAATGAGTATTAAAGCTAATGCAATTTAATCAAGCTGAACAAACTGCCCTACTACAAACTCTCAGCAATGAAGCTCGAACTTTATATATGTTAGGAATAAAACCTACGGCAAATAAAAAGACAGGGTTAAGTGCGCCTCTAAATTACAAAAACCTACTTTCACTTCTAAATGAAAAAGAACAAAAGTTCACACTTGGTAGACAAATTAATAGCTTAATAAAAGAATTACTTAATACTGGTCTGGTTAAATTTGAACAAGAAGTAGAGCTTAACCACAGTTTTAATGGTAAAACCTTAGTATTGCCCTTAACCACAATGAAAGTTGATGACTATACCAAGCTACATTTAAATTGGACTGACATGCATTTAGACTGGCAGCCCAACGAAAACTTAGTAACTGATTTAGCCAAACTAATAGGTCTTATTGAATACCAATATACAGATAATGAATTAGGAGACTTTATAGCTTATTGGCTTGGCAGGCCTGAAGTCCAATTTAGCGAATATCAATGGACACAAAAATTTGTATTTAATTTGAAGAAAATGCGAATGGCTAATAACTTTAAAGGAACACAAAAAGTAGGGCAGCAAATGGTTAAAACCAAAGCTGGAATAATTGCAGACGACAATGCTAAAAATTTAGTAGCTAAATATAGTAAAAAAACTCAGTAAACTTAACTTTATAATCTAGGACTATAAAATTCGTGGACAGCATTCAAGACAAAATAAAGAAACTAGGTAAAGCTTTAGGCCGGCAACACGTCCCTGATAGTTATACTGACTACAAAAGTCTAAAAAGCGAATATGAAACCTTAGCAAATAGAGATGTTAGGTTGATTCAACAGCAAGGTAAAAAACAACGTATACAAGCCATACAAGGGCGTTCCGATCTCAACTCAAAATGGACCTTTGCAAACTTAATAGAAGACAGTAATGACGTTATAGAAGCGGTAAGCATTGCTAAGTCTTTCATTGCAGCCCACGAAGACCAAAACTGGCGTAGAAGTGGCTCTCATATGATGATCTTTTACGGAGACTACGGCCGTGGAAAATCTCACACGGCAGGTGCTATAGCACATGAACTCATCGAAAAATTTGAAATATCAGTATTATATCGCCAACTATCCAGCATATTAGAACTTCGTTTTTTCTCATACGATTACAATGCAAAAGATGATGTTGGACAAAAATTTAGAGAGATAAACCAAGAGCTATTAGATGTAGACTTACTGATACTCGATGAAGTGTGTGTTAACGAAAGCATACTTAAAAAGAATGCCCAAAGCTGGCTAGGAAATTTACTTAGGCAACGTTTAGCCAATAATAAAAACTGTATATTAATTACTAACCATAACCTTGCTGAATTAGAAACAGCACTAGGGCCCTATTGTTTTGAATCAATAAAAGAGTATGACACCTATAAGGTGAAATTTTCTGGACCAAGTCGTCGTAAAGAAATAGTCCCTACACAAACAGAGCCACAGCGAGCACAATCAACAACTGGATATCAACCTAATCAGGTTAGATAACCATTATAAATACAGATAAAAACGGCGTTATTATTAACGCCATTTATATTTAAGCATCAAATTTTCACTAAAAAAGTCTTAAATCTAATCAAATATATTTTTTTTGAATAAATATTAAAATTTTTGTTTAGCATTTATCAAAAATATACATGAGAAACAAAGATAACGATCTTAGGATCCAAAAATAGCAATTTTTCCTTAGCGATCAAGATCTAACTAAAATAACCCTATAATTAGATCACAAGTTACACACAGTTAGATCAAAACATATTCAACATTGTGGATAGTTTTATGTATAACCCCTGTAGAAATATATTATATCCACTTAGTAAAATATTTAGAAAATGCACTTGTGGATAAAACAGCTATTTATACCCATATTATACCTACTTACTATCGCTTTATTAACATGGTTGATCGTTATTCAAATAATTGATTTTAATAGTAAAAAAGCACTTATTAACAGAAAAGTAGATCCTTAATAATAGTAATAATAAGTAAAGATCTAATAGATCTTATAAATACTAGTGAGATCAAAATTTAAGATCTGAATAAATTTTAAGCATTTTACTTACGTCAAAATCTATATAGAATGTGCGCCCCGTTTTAAAGGGTACAAAATGATCAACAGCGTTAGAGGAATACCATGTTTTATCAACAAAATTTTGATGTAGTCGTAGTAGGCGGTGGCCATGCAGGAACAGAAGCAGCATTAGCTTCTGCACGTATGGGAGCATCAACCTTATTACTCACACACAACATTGAAACTTTGGGTCAAATGTCATGTAACCCAGCTATTGGTGGTATTGGTAAAGGACATTTAGTAAAAGAGATCGATGCTTTAGGTGGTGTCATGGCTAAAGCGATCGACAAAGCAGGTATTCAGTTTAGAACCCTAAATTCAAGTAAAGGCCCAGCGGTCCGAGCAACCCGAGCTCAAGCAGATCGTACTCTTTATAAAAATGAAATTAGAAATATTATTGAAAACCAAGAAAACCTAACCTTATTTCAACAATCTTGTGATGATCTTATTGTAGAACAAGATCGCGTTGTGGGTGTAGTCACTCAAATGGGTCTTAAATTCCATGCTAAAGCGGTTGTAATCACCGTAGGAACGTTTTTAGGCGGTACAATACATATAGGCATGGAAAATTATAAAGGAGGCCGTGCAGGCGATCCTCCTTCGATCGCTTTAGCTGATCGCTTACGGGATTTACCCTTTAGAGTTGATCGTTTAAAAACAGGAACACCTGCTAGACTAGATGCTCGTACATTAAATTTCGATGCTATGCAGGTGCAACACGGTGACACACCTATTCCGGTAGTTTCGTTTTTAGGTAAAGCCAGTGATCATCCTAGTCAAGTTCCTTGTTACATTACTCACACTAATGAAAAAACACATGACATTATTCGAGGTGGATTAGATAGATCCCCTATGTATACTGGAATTATAGAAGGTGTTGGTCCACGCTATTGCCCTTCAATTGAAGATAAAATTCATCGTTTTGCAGATAAAAATTCTCACCAAATATTTGTAGAACCTGAAGGGCTAAATAGCATTGAAGTTTATCCAAATGGTATTTCAACTAGTCTTCCATTCGATGTTCAAATGAACTTAGTTCGTTCAATTGTTGGTTTTGAAAATGCGCATATTGTACGTCCTGGTTATGCGATCGAATATGACTTTTTTGATCCAAGGGATCTAAAACAAACACTTGAAACAAAATTTATCAATGGACTGTTTTTTGCCGGGCAAATAAATGGCACAACAGGCTATGAAGAAGCAGGTGCTCAAGGCTTAATAGCAGGGGCGAATGCTGCTAGTCAGGTGCAACAAAAAGAAGAATTTATTCTACGCCGTGATGAGGCATATATTGGCGTATTGATCGATGATCTAGCCACAATGGGAACTAAAGAGCCTTATCGTATGTTTACCAGTAGAGCTGAATATCGCTTATTACTGAGAGAAGATAATGCGGATATTAGATTGACAGCCAAAGGACATAAAATAGGGTTAGTTGATGAATATCGCTGGAAAGCTTTTAATGAAAAATTAGAAGCAATTGAACTTGAAAAGCAACGCTTAAAAGCAACCTGGGTTCATCCAAAACATGAATCTGTTGGCGAGTTAAATAAAATTTTAAAAAATCCAGTTACTAAGGAAAACTCTTTAGAAGATTTAATCCGACGTCCTGAAATGACTTATAAAACTTTAATAAGTTTAGATACCTTTGGCCCAGGTTTAGATAACGAACAAGCTGCAGAACAGGTCGAGATACAAATCAAATATGCTGGATATATCGAACGTCAAAAAGATGAAATAGCCAAAACTGTACGTAATGAGAATACGCTTATTCCAAAAGATTTTGATTTTAGTCAAATTTCAGGATTAAGTAATGAAGTCGTCGCTAAGCTTAGTGATGCGCGACCCGAGACTATTGGTAAAGCGGGTAGAATTTCAGGTATTACACCTGCTGCCGTTTCACTTTTGCTTGTTTATTTGAAAAAGCACGGATTATTAGTTGGATCTAGCAGCAACGAAAAGAAAATTATAGCCTGATGAAAGAACAACAGATTTTAGGTGAAGAATTACTCACCATTTTAAAAAAGAGCATTAAATACACCTCTTTAGATGTTAACGAACAGCAACAAAAACTACTGATCAACTACATTTTAATGGTTAATAGATGGAACAAGGCTTTCAATTTAACCTCTATTCGAGAGCCAGAAAAAATGGTGATAAAGCATATAGTTGACTCCATTGTAGTGGCCCCTTTTCTGGATAAAAATCAATATATTGATGTAGGTACTGGCCCAGGGTTACCGGGTATTCCATTAGCAATTATGTGTCCTGATAAACATTTTATTTTATTAGATAGTTTAGGAAAACGTGTACGCTTTATGAAGCAAGTAGCACATGAACTAAATATTCAAAATATTGAGCCTGTACAATCTAGAGTTGAAGACTACGTTCCAACTTACAAAATTGATGGGGTATTGAGCAGAGCTTTTGCATCATTAAAAGATATGTTGCACTGGTGTCAGCATCTGGTAGATTCCCACGGAGTTTATCTTGCTTTAAAAGGACAACTTCCTCTGGATGAGCTTGAAGAGTTACCTATAGGTTTTACCTTACAAGAAACACTTAAGTTAGACGTTCCAGGCCTTGACGGTGAACGTCATATAGTCAAAATAATAAAACAACCATCAGACTAGATGCTATTTAATTAGGCATAATTTTTATGTCTATCTAGTCTGCCAACATAAATGGATGGCTATTTTGGGCAAAATCATTGCGATCGCTAATCAAAAAGGTGGTGTCGGAAAAACAACTACAGCGGTTAACGTTGCTGCATCAATGGCAGCTACTAAGCGCAAGGTATTGTTGATCGACTTAGATCCTCAGGGAAATGCCACCATGGGTAGTGGTGTAGACAAATATAGTGTTGAAAACACCAGTTACGAATTATTAATTGAAGAAAAACCAATTGATGAAGTTTTAATTAAAGAAACGTCAGGAAAATATGATCTCATAGCAGGAAATAGTGACATTACAGCCGCTGAGATTAAACTGATGGAAGTATTTGCAAGAGAAGTACGACTTAGAAATGCATTGGCACCAGTTAAAAATTACTACGATTTTATTTTTATTGATTGTCCTCCTTCCCTAAATCAGCTTACTGTAAATGCAATGGCAGCTGCAGACTCTGTTTTAGTACCCATGCAATGTGAATACTATGCACTTGAAGGGTTAACAGCTTTGATGGATACCATCAAAAAATTAGCATCGGTTGTTAATCCAGCATTAAAAATTGAAGGTGTGCTAAGAACTATGTATGACCCTAGAAATAGATTAGCTAATGATGTGTCAGAACAGCTTAAACGACATTTTGGTGATCAAGTTTATAGAACGGTTATTCCTAGGAATGTTAGGCTTGCAGAAGCTCCAAGTTTTGGTGCTCCAGCCATGTATTATGACAAGTCGTCCACCGGGGCCAAAGCTTATTTATCATTAGCTGGTGAAATTTTGCGTCGTAGTAGAAAGAAAACAACTTAGAAAATATTAAATTAGAGGACAACATGTCGGCAAAAAAACGAGGTTTAGGCAGAGGATTAGATGCTCTATTAGCCACTAGTCAAAGTGCTACAAGTTCTGAAGCAGCTAAAGCAGAGCAAAAAGGTGAATTACGTAAAATCCCTGTTGAGTTTTTACAGCCTGGTAAATACCAACCTCGTAAAGACATGTCTTCTGAAGCTTTAGAAGATTTAGCATCGTCAATTCGATCCCAAGGTGTTATTCAACCTATAGTCGTTCGAGAGGTTGCAGAAAACAAGTTTGAAATAATTGCTGGTGAGAGACGCTGGCGTGCTTCTCAAATTGCACAATTAGATGAAATTCCCTGTTTAGTTAAAAACGTTCCAGATGAATCTGCTGTCGCCATTGCATTGATTGAAAATATTCAACGTGAAGATTTAAATGCTATGGAAGAAGCACAAGCATTAGACCGTCTAATGGTTGAGTTTGAATTAACTCATCAAGAGGTCGCAACCGCTGTTGGTAAATCACGTACTACCGTAACTAATTTAATGCGCCTCAATAATTTAAATGACGATGTTAAATTATTACTCGAGCATGGTGATATAGAAATGGGTCATGCTAGAGCATTATTATCATTAGAAGGTAATATTCAGAACGAAGCTGCGCAGACAGTATCAGGAAAAGGCCTTACTGTAAGAGATACTGAAACTTTAGTTAGAAAACTTCTAGAGCCTGTAAAACTAAAAGAACCTGTTAAAATAGATCCTGATGTTGAAAAACTGCAAACAACGCTATCTGAAAATTTAGGTGCCCCTGTCAATATTGCTCACAATGCTAAAGGTAAAGGTAAATTAGTGATTAATTTTTCTAGTTTAGATCAGCTTGATGGTATTTTGAGTCATATAAAATAAACGATATAAATTAGTGTATTTAGATAAATTTTATTTTGATAAACCAATTTAGTAATTGAGTAAATACAATCATAGCCTTAACTAAATACGTAAATTATATAATCTCTATAAAATTTAATGCTTTATAGTGCTCTCCATAATAGTGCTTTTATGCACCAAACTAGACTTTATTGTTGTAAATCAGCGTCAGTTAAGTATAATTTTGGCGCTTTTCGATAGGTTTATATACGTAGAGGGATCAATTGGTAACTAGTTTGGTCCGAGAAGGTCAAAAATTGGCTAAAAACATACTTTTATTACAAAGTATAATCGCCACTATATGTACCTTACTATATTCCTTTTTTTTAGGAAAAAATGAAGGCTTATCAGCACTTTATGGTGGTTTAATATGTATTATACCAAGTGTTATATTTGCTTTCTTAGCATTCAGATATGCCGGTGCTAGTAAAATTAAGCTAGTAGTGCGGAGTTTTAACAAGGGAAGTAAACTGAAATTTTTGTTTACAATTTTATTGTTCTTGTTTGTGTATCAATGGCAAAGTCTACAACCTTTGCCTTTAATAGTTACTTATGTAGTAACTTTGATGGCCCAATGGCCAATTATAATTTTTTTGAATTGCGTTGTTAGATATAAATAAAAAACGTGATTTAGTACCAGTTTTTAACTTTAAATTGTGGATGGAAAAATGGCAGCATCAGGTGACGAACAAAGCGTCAGCGCTTACATTCAACATCACTTAACTAATGCTTCTGTCGGTGAAGGGTTTTGGACTTTTCATATTGACACGCTAGCTTGGTCGGTGGTTTTGGGTTTAGTGTTTTTAATTAGCTTTCGCTCAGCAGCTAAAAAAATGACAACGGGCGTGCCGGGTAAATGGCAAGCTTGCGTTGAACTAGTAGTTGAGTTTGTAGATAACACTGTTAAAGGAACCTATCAGGGCAAGAGCCCTGTTATTGCTCCTTTAGCGTTAACTATCTTTGTCTGGGTATTATTGATGAATTTGATGGATTTAATTCCTGTCGACCTTATTCCTTATATTGCTCAAAATATTGGTATTATGATGGGTGTTGATCCTCATGATGTATATATAAAGTCAGTACCTACTACTGATACAAGTATGACCTTTGCTTTATCTTTGGGTGTATTTGCATTAATGATTTTTTATTCAATAAAAATCAAAGGTGTGGGCGGTTTTATGAAAGAGCTATATGCTCACCCATTCAATACTCCTTGGTTATATTGGTTTAATTTTATATTAGAAGTGGTAGCACTTATCGCTAAACCACTCTCTCTTGCTTTACGTCTTTTCGGTAACTTGTATGCGGGTGAGCTCATATTCATTCTTATTGCAGGTACTATTGGTCTATGGCAATTACCTATTCATTTTTTATGGGCTGCATTCCATTTATTGGTTATCCCATTGCAAGCTTTCATATTCATGATGTTAACAATCGTTTACTTGAGTATGGCGAGCGAAAAGCATTAATTTTTGAAAGAATTTAGACAGCACTAGCTGGCCCATTTGGGTAAGGCATGGACGCCTACAAAACAGTTTTACACGTTTTTTTATTTTAACTTTAACTTTAAACACAAGGTGAAAATCTATGGAAATCTTAGGTAATCTATATATCGCAGTTGGTATTTTGATTGGTCTATGCGCATTGGGGCCAGCTATTGGCTTCGGTATTTTAGGTGGTAAATTTTTGGAATCAGCTGCTCGTCAGCCTGAACTTTCAAATCAATTACAAACTAAAATGTTCATTGTAGCGGGTCTTATCGATGCTATCGCAATGATCGGTGTAGCAATCGCTCTTTATATGTTGTTTGTACTTGGTGCTCAGTAATAGTTAACCATACCTTTTAACAACTATTAAAGAGGAGGAGCGGCCGTGTTACCAAATGCCACTCTAATAGGCGAATTAATAGCTTTCTTAGTGTTTGTTGTGTTCTGCATGAAATATGTATGGCCTCCAATCATAGGTGCTATTGAAGAACGCCAAAAGAAAATTGCTGATGGTCTTGCAGCTTCTGAGGAAGGCGAGAAAGCTCTCGAACTTGCTCAAGCAGATGCAGACGTTCAGCTTAAAGAAGCTAAAGCGCAAGCAGCTGAAATAATTGATCAGGCTAAAAAACGTGGTACTCAGATTGTTGATGAGGAAACGCAACGTGGTCACTCAGAGCGTGAGAAAATCATTGCTCAGGGTTATTCAGAGGTTGAAGCAGAAAGAAATCGCACTAAAGAAGAGTTACGTAAACAAGTAGCTGCTCTGGCGATAACTGGTGCTGAAAAAATCCTTGAAAGAGAAATTGATGCTGCAGCACAAAGTGACATAGTTGCAAAACTTGTCGCTGAATTGTAAGGGAGAATTGAGCTATGTCTGAATTGACAACTATCGCTCGCCCTTACGCGCAAGCTGCGTTCGATTACGCGGTTGAGAACAAAACCATTGCACAATGGCAGGAAATGTTATTTTTTGCCGCTGAAGTTTCTAAAGATGAAACAGTTAAAGAACTTTTAACTGGCTCTGTTGCGGCAGATAAGCTTTCTGAAATATTTATCGGCGTGTGTGGCGAACAACTCGACCTACATGGCCAGAACTTAATAAAGGTTTTGGCTGAAAATAGACGTTTACAAGCGTTGCCTGATATTTCTGTTTTGTTTAATCAGCTTAAAGCTGATTTTGAGAAAGAGATTGACGTTGAAATCACTTCAGCAGTCGAACTTGATGAATCACAACAAACAGCAATTGGTGCTTCTCTTGAGAAACGTCTTGCACGAAAAGTTAAGCTAAATTGTAGCGTGGATCCTGAACTAGTTGCCGGCGTACTAATAAAAGCCGGTGATACAGTAATTGACGGTTCACTTCGAAGTAAACTAAACCGTCTTTCAGACGCGTTACAAGCATAACGGGGAAAAGAGCATGCAACTGAATTCCACTGAAATTGCAGAACTAATCAAGCAACGTATTGAGAAGTTCGAAGTAGTAAGTGAAGCTCGAAACGAAGGGACTATTGTTGGTGTTACCGACGGTATTATCCGTATCCATGGCCTTGCTGATGTAATGCAAGGTGAAATGATCGAGCTTCCTGGTAGTCGTTACGCTATCGCATTGAACCTTGAAAGAGATTCTGTAGGTGCGGTAGTTATGGGTCCTTACGCTGACTTACAAGAAGGCGTAAAAGTAAAATCTTCTGGACGTATCTTAGAAGTACCGGTAGGTCGTAACCTACTTGGTCGTGTTGTTAACACACTAGGTGCACCTATCGATGGTAAAGGCGCTATCGATGCAGACGGTTTTGAACCTGTTGAAAAAATTGCACCGGGCGTTATTGAACGTCAGTCAGTTGATCAACCAATTCAAACTGGTTATAAATCAGTAGATGCCATGATCCCAGTAGGTCGTGGACAACGTGAATTAGTTATCGGTGACCGTCAAACTGGTAAAACTGCATTAGCGATTGATGCCATCATCAATCAAAAAGACTCTGGTGTAAAATGTGTATACGTTGCGGTAGGCCAAAAGGCATCTACTATTGCTAACGTGGTACGTAAGTTAGAAGAACACGGCGCATTGGCTAACACCATAGTTGTTGCTGCTTCTGCTTCTGAATCTGCTGCACTTCAATACTTGGCTCCTTACTCTGGTTGTACTATGGGTGAGTATTTCCGTGACCGTGGTGAAGACGCCTTGATCGTATATGATGACTTGTCTAAGCAAGCTGTAGCATATCGTCAAATTTCACTATTGTTACGTCGTCCGCCAGGTCGTGAAGCGTATCCTGGAGATGTTTTCTATCTTCACTCGCGTCTTCTTGAACGTGCTGCACGTGTAAATGATAAATATGTTGAGCGTTATACTAATGGTGAAGTAACAGGTAAAACAGGTTCTTTAACTGCCTTACCTATTATCGAAACCCAAGCTGGTGACGTATCTGCATTCGTACCTACTAACGTAATCTCGATTACCGATGGTCAAATCTTCCTTGAGACAGATTTGTTCAACGCAGGTATCCGTCCTGCCGTAAACGCAGGTATCTCGGTATCACGTGTTGGTGGTGCAGCTCAAACGAAAATTGTTAAAAAACTTGGTGGTGGTATACGTCTAGCTTTAGCTCAATATCGTGAATTAGCAGCGTTCTCACAGTTTGCGTCTGATCTTGATGATGCTACTCGTGAGCAACTTGAGCACGGTGAGCGTGTTGTTGAATTAATGAAACAAAACCAATATGCACCTCTTTCAGTAGGTGACATGGGTGTTTCTTTATTCTCTGTAGAAAAAGGATACTTAAAAGATGTTGCTCTAGATAAAATTCTAGATTTTGAAGCATCTTTGCATTCTTATATGAACAGCGAATACAGCGAGCTGATGGACACTATCAATAAAACTGGTAATTTCGACAAGACAATTGAAGCCACACTAAATGAAGCTTTAACTAAGTTTAAAGAAACACAAACGTGGTAATCAATTTGGCTACTTTTTTCTAATTTATTAGATAATGGTAGCCAGTATGTTGAATAATCGGAGATAGAGTTTATGGCTAGCGGTAAAGAGATAAAAGGTAAGATCGGTAGTATTAAAAATACTCAGAAGATCACCAGCGCTATGGAAATGGTTGCAGCGTCTAAAATGAAAAAGGCGCAAGACCGTATGGCTTCTAGCCGCCCATACGCTGAGAATATTCGTAACGTGATCGGTCACCTGGCAAACGCTAACCTTGAATATCGTCATCCATATTTGGAAGACCGCGAAGTAAAACGCGTGGGCTATATAGTGATTTCTACGGACCGTGGATTATGTGGTGGTTTAAACACTAACGAATTCAAATTGGTCGCTAAAGAAGCACAAAAATGGCAAGAACAAGGTGTTGAAACTGACTTTGCTGCCCTAGGTGCAAAATCTGTAGCATTTTTCAACCGTTTTGGGGGCAATGTACTTGCTGCTGAATCTGGTCTAGGTGATGCGCCTACTGTCCAAGAAATAATTGGATTGGTTCGTATCATGTTGGATGCATTCAACGATGGCAAAATAGACCGTTTATATCTGGTATTTAACAAGTTTGTTAATACTATGGCGCAAGAGCCACAGATCGATCAATTGTTGCCTTTGCCAAAATCTGAAGAACAAACATTACAACATCGTTGGGATTATATTTATGAACCTGATCCTAAGCCTATCTTAGATATGCTTTTGGTTCGCTTTATAGAGTCTCAAGTATACCAAGGTGTAGTTGAAAACGCCGCCTCTGAGCAAGCTGCTCGAATGGTTGCAATGAAAGCTGCAACAGATAACGCCGGCGACTTAATTGACGACTTGCAATTGGTATATAACAAAGCACGTCAAGCAGCTATCACACAAGAAATCAGTGAGATTGTTAGCGGCGCTTCAGCGGTCTAGTTTGTAAGTAAATTCAGGCAAAGGTTTTAGAATTTAAGAGGAATTAACATGAGTCAAGGTAAGGTCGTCCAAATAATTGGCGCCGTTGTGGACATCGAGTTTCCACAAGATTCGGTTCCAAAAGTATATGACGCGTTGCGAATCACTGAAGGTGAATTGCAAGGTTTGACCCTAGAAGTGCAGCAACAACTTGGTGGTGGCGTAGTGCGTACAATCGCATTGGGTACTACTGATGGTTTGCGCCGTGGTTTAGCAGTTGAAAATACTGGTGAAGCAATTCAGGTTCCAGTTGGTACAGCCACATTAGGCCGTATCATGGATGTATTGGGTAACCCAATCGATGAAGCAGGTCCAATTGGTGAAGAAGAGCGTATGTCTATTCACCGTGAAGCACCTACTTACGAAGATCAATCAAGTTCAGTTGAACTACTAGAAACAGGCATCAAAGTTATCGACTTAGTATGCCCGTTCGCTAAAGGTGGTAAAGTTGGATTGTTCGGTGGTGCCGGTGTTGGTAAAACTGTAAACATGATGGAATTAATTCGTAATATCGCTATCGAGCACAGTGGATACTCTGTATTCGCAGGTGTTGGTGAGCGTACTCGTGAAGGTAATGATTTCTATCACGAAATGAACGAATCTAATGTACTTGATAAAGTATCACTAGTTTACGGTCAAATGAATGAGCCTCCAGGAAACCGTTTACGCGTAGCGTTAACTGGTTTAACCATGGCTGAAAAATTCCGTGATGAAGGCCGTGACGTTCTTTTCTTCGTAGATAACATCTACCGTTATACATTGGCTGGTACTGAAGTATCTGCATTGTTAGGTCGTATGCCATCTGCTGTAGGTTATCAGCCTACTCTAGCTGAAGAAATGGGTGTATTGCAGGAGCGTATTGCTTCTACTAAGACAGGTTCAATCACTTCTATCCAAGCGGTATACGTACCTGCGGATGATTTGACCGATCCATCACCAGCCACAACCTTCGCTCACTTAGATGCGACTGTTGTATTGTCTCGAGACATCGCTTCTCTTGGTATTTACCCTGCGGTTGATCCACTAGACTCAACGTCACGTCAGCTTGATCCTCTCGTAATTGGTCAAGAGCATTATGATATAGCTCGTGGTGTGCAATCAGTATTACAACGTTATAAAGAACTGAAAGACATTATCGCAATTTTGGGTATGGACGAACTTTCTGAAGAAGATAAGTTATCTGTTTCTCGTGCTCGTAAAATACAGCGTTTCTTGTCACAACCTTTCTTCGTAGCAGAAGTATTTACTGGTTCTCCTGGTAAATATGTATCTTTGAAAGACACTATCAGTGGATTTAAAGGCATTCTTGAAGGTGAGTTTGATGACCTTCCTGAACAGGCTTTCTACATGGTTGGTTCTATCGAAGAAGCAAGCGAGAAAGCTAAAAACATGTAATTTTTAGTCTATTAACACGAACTCGTGTTGGAGGTGCATAGGTATAATAATACCTAGTGTATCTCCTTCTAGATTTCAAGGTAGATAGACTCATAAATGCGTGCATGTTTAAGAACTTTATTGGAGGTTCATTATGGCAACGACAACAGTACAACTAGATGTAGTAAGCGCTGAGACCAGTATTTTTTCTGGCGAAGTTGAAGCTATTCAAGTTACTGGTAGTGAAGGTGAACTAGGTATACATCCTGGTCATGCTCCTTTATTAACTACATTGTTACCTGGCATGGTACGTTTAGTACAAAACGGTGATGAAGAGAATATCTACATCAATGGTGGTGTACTTGAAATACAACCGGGTTCCGTAACTGTATTGGCTGATACTGCTATTCGTGCTGAAGATTTAGACGAACAAGCAGCTACTGAAGCGAAGAAACGCGCAGAAGAACATATCGCTAATCCAGGCGCTGATTTTGATTATGCAGAAGCAGCCATTGAGCTAGCAGAAGCTATTGCACAGTTAAGGTTAATTCAAAAACTGCGTAAGTAAGTGTCAAAAAATACAAAATTAAAAAAACCAGCCATGCGCTGGTTTTTTTATGAGTTGAATAATTCACAAATGTTTTTTAAAGGTTACTACTAACCTTTATCCTATTCTTCTCTAAACAGAACATAAACGCAGTTACATTAGGGTTAAAGTTTCCAAAATCTGTACCAAAAAATATACGATGGGCGATTAATACTCATTTTGGCTGTTAGCAACAAATTAGAACCAATGAATCACGTAAACTCTAGCTTTGATGGGGCGCAAATCTTTGGTATTAACATTGAAGGGTTTAAACGAGGTGAGACAAAAATTATAGGCAATGATGTATTTTGGTTTTCCAGATGAAAATATAGAAAGTATTCCCAAAGGTGAATATTATGTTCAGGCTGTTTTACATAAATATCAAACCTTTAACCTTGCAAGTAAACCTTTTAAAATAATATTCGACCCAACAAATCACAATATAATTAAAATAATTCTCAGTGAAGTTAACCCCAATATTTACGAACCAAAAGATACTGAGTACATTCGACATATAAAAATTCGTAGTCAATTGTTAACAGAATTTTTGGGAACCGATATTTTTTCGAGCACATGTATTAGTACCTCATGGCTTTGATAAGTATCCGCAAGTCCGTTTTCCTCTTTCTATTTTTCATAGCCATTGCCCATCTAATTTTGGCGACTTTAGTGAAACGCCACCAGACCCCAAGTTAATATGTAAATACAGTCAACGCTTCGATTTAGATTGTTATAACAAATTCGTAGCGCAAGAGTCTTATGATTTATATCAATATTGGGTAGTCCAAGATATTCCTAGGATGTTAATCGCTGAGATTGACCATGGTATTCCTTACTACGATGATAGCTACGCTGTGAACTCAGATAATCTAAGGCCTTTATGGGGATGCCTTAGTTTATGAGTTAAAACCAGCTGTAGAGAGATAATTTCGCGGCATAGGAGAAGGTTGGGCAAGGTTTCTTTATAGTAGCTCAACTGGAGGGTGGAAAGCTCTTGCTGTACAGCTTAAATATACTGAGGAATACTATGGTGCATTTGCTGCTTGTCCCGATCCAATAGATTTTCGTCAATTTACTACTATTAATTTATACGAAGATGATAATGCCTATTTCCGCAAAGGTAGTTTTATAAAAATTGATAGACCATCACACCGTAACTACTTAGGGCATATCTCTGGGTACATGGAAATGGATAACCATTAGAATTTAGTACTTGGAGATAAACTTCGTTCTGGTCAGCAATGGGACAGTTGGGAAGCTGTTTATTCTCCTAATGGTGAAGATGGTTATCCCCAACGTATATGGAATAAAAAAACGGGAAAATAAATAAAGACGTTGCTGCATATTGGCGTGAAAATTACGATTTGCGTTGTATTATGGAACGAGATTGAACTGAGCTTGGCCCAAAATTAAAATGGAAAATTCATATTTATGTAGGAGATATGGAGAATTTCTATCTTAATAATGCGATTTATCAAACAGAAAAGTTTTTAGAAAATGCAGCACCAGCTTACGAAGGAGTATAGATTATGAGGACCGTCATGAACATTGCTGGATTGGTGACCACGAAAATTCAAATGCTATATCTCGTTTGCGTTATAACTCCTTTTACGTATCGAAAATCTTAAAGCGTATTGAAAAATCTGCACCGAAAGGGGCGGATTTAAAAAGTTGGAGGTATTAGGTTTTTAATGAATGCTCACCCATATTTGAGTTTTTTTCTATAAAATAAAAATGAAATGTTTTGTATTTATACGGGTCTTAATACCTATTAAGTACACAATTTTATTAGAGTGAAAGTTAGTAATGAAATACACAGTAGTCCTCATCTTATTCATAATAATTGGAGTTTTTAGTTCAGAAACTTCTGCTGAAAAAGCCATTTTCGCAGGGGGATGTTTCTGGTGCATGGAATCGGATTTCGAAAAGTTAGACGGTGTTAATGAAGTCATATCAGGATTTACCGGGGGGACCTTAGAAAATCCCACTTATCGTGGTAATCATTATGGTCACTATGAAGCGGTAGAAATTGATTATGACGCCAGTAAATTAAGTTATCAGGACTTATTAGATCACTACTGGATAAATATTGACCCCTTCGATGACAATGGTCAGTTTTGTGATAAAGGGTTTAGTTATAAAAGCGCTATATTTGTAGCAAATGAAGATGAAAAAAGATTAGCTGAAGCGTCTAAACAATTAGTTATTTCGCAGTTTCCAGAGCAAACAGTTGTTACCCCTATTTTAAATACTACAAAATTTTATCCTATCAAAGGTAATGAAGTACACCACCAAGATTATTACAAGAAAAGTCCTGTTAGATATAAGCTTTATCGCTGGAACTGCGGCAGAGATCAAAGGTTACAAGAAATTTGGGGTGTCAAAAAGTAACACAATTTTTTAAAAAGCCCCTTAATTTTAATTCATTAAGTTTGGCTCTAAGACGTTATTAAGTTGCCTGAGTTGCGTTTCTATCAAATTTAAATAGGGTTTAAATTCATTTACGTTTGTATGCCCATAAGTAATCAGAACTTCCATTGATTTAAGAGCGGATTCTGCCTCAGTCAATGCACATTCGTGTGTATTAGGTAATAACCTATATAGGTGGACCAAAGCACTGTTTGTTTCGGAATTAATTAAAGCATCTTGTAACTGAATAAATATTTGTTCTGCATCCTCTGCAAATTCATATATAGCCTTTAAAAATAACTCCACGTTATTCTTATGGTTAACTATGCCTAGTGGGATGTTAACACAGGGTAAGTCGGTACACTGATGAGCTAGAGCTAGTATTTTGGGGAGTTCAAAGGCTATGGCTATTTCATCATCTTGCAACGCCGACTTCTCAATATTTGCAAATTTATTACCTATTAAAGCAAATCCAAATGAGCCTGCAGAACCGCTTATGTTATGCGCAATTTCAGAGACTACTGAAAGGTCTCGTTGCTTCAAGGCTTTATCAATCTTAACTAATTGTTCTCGCAAATTATCCTGATATTCACTAACTAAATTTAACATATCTTCTTTACTTAACACTTGCTCCGAATCACCTTGCATTGTTAAAAACAAAGATAATTTACGAATAAAATCTCTTCTATCTATAGGTTTTGCTAGGTGTTCTGAAAACCCTATAGCCATGTATTCGTCAATTTCGTGCTTCATATTATTGGCAGTAAGTGCAATTACAGGGGTATTGTTACCTGTTGAACGCAGCTGCTTTAAAGCTAGGGTTCCATCCATTATAGGCATATGGATATCAAGTAAAATCAGATCAAAATTTTGACGATATAGGACCTCTAATGCTTGTTGACCATTCTCTACTTTAGTCACTTTTATTTTCATTCGTTTCAATAATAGAGAAATAAGCTCCCTATTATTTGGGTGATCATCAGCTAGTAATACTGTGTTACCACTAAAGTTCGGTATCTTTACCGGTTGAATAGATCGTGATGGGGTAGACCGCCATATCTCTGCAACATTATTTATCCAACTAGTGTTCTCTACAACATCTACCACTATATTTAAGGTAAAAGTTGACCCTTTATTTAGCGTACTTTCAAAGGTGATTTCCCCCCCAAGTCCTTTAGCTAAACGTTGAGAAATACTTAAGCCTAAGCCTGTACCTCCAAAACGCCTATTAATGGAATTATCAGCCTGGGTGAATGGTTGAAAAAGTTTTTCTTGCTGCTCTAGTGATATCCCCTCTCCAGAGTCCTTGACAGTAATTTGTAATTTATTTTTAACTAAAGCGACTGATAAACCAATGTAACCATTTTCAGTAAATTTAATGGCATTATTTGTGATGTTAAATAAAATTTGCTTTAAACGTGTAGGGTCAGTATTTATATGAGCTGGCAAGGGATATTGATAGTTTAAATAAAATGCTAATCCTTTATCTCTGGCCCTTTTACCTACTAGTGACTCCACTTGTGCTAAAACAGAAAAAAGTGGAGTAGGAATAGATTCAAATTCTAATTTATTTGCATCAATTTTACTTATATCGAGAATATCATTAATGACATTCAGCAAGTGATTACCATTTTCGGCAATTATTTTAGTTACCCGTTCTTGTTCTGCTTTATCAATATCACCCGTTAAGATGCCATCTGCATAACCAATAATCGATGTTAAAGGAGTACGAATTTCGTGGCTCATAGTAGCCAAAAAACGACCTTTGGCATTATTGGCTTCGATTAAATCACTATTTGTTTTTTCTAGTTTTAAATTCGCTTCTTTCAACTCAACAGTGCGTGTTGCTACTTTAGTTTCTAAGCTGGCATTGAGTTCAATATTTTTAAGAGTTAACACCCGTAATTGCGCCGCTAAGGCAAATGCTAATAGCAAACTGTCTAGACAATTACCTATTAAACCTAATAGATAGATATTAATGTTTAACCTGGGTAAAAATTCGATATTTATCAGATTTACTACCATGTTTGGCAGAGCTACCGACAATAAAGCTAGTGTGTAATATTTAGCAGGGGAATATCCATTTATCCAACAACGTACACCGGTATAAATACCTATAAATGCCGTTAATGAAGTAGAAAAAGTTGCTAGATATAAACCTGTTTCATAATTATAAAAAGCGAAAGGAATAGAGATTAAAGCTATTAAGGCTACTATTTTCAAGGCTAAAGCTATCTTAGGACTTACCTTGTCTAACTGTAAAAATTGAATATTGAAAAAACAGGTAAATATAGAGCCAATAAGAAATGCAGGCAGTCCAAATATAAGTGAGTTTTCAAAACCTAAGTAGTGGGGTACGGCAAATACTATAGCCCATGCAGTACCGTAACTTAACGTAGAAAGTGCATAAGTTAAATATTGATAATTATGAGTGCTAGTGAAAATAAAAAGATTATAAATACCTAATGCTAAGGAAATGCCTAAACCGATTAACAATAATACATTTTCAATATGAAATAGCTTTACAGTTTGCTCAAAAGGTTTAACAACTATTGTTATAGGTGAAAAAAAGTAAGGGCTATCAAACAATATTGCAATTGTTTTACGTTGTCCTGGATCTATTTCTATCTTACTACCGTAATGAAAATCTTGTTGATTATTAAGGCCATGACCTGACTTTACCGTTTCATTAAACTTGTTACAGTCATAACAAAATATCTCAATATGTTGCACTACTGAACCATAAGGATATATAAACCATTCTGTTTGTTGAGTGTCATTATTTAATTCAAATACCGCCACATATTTATCACCACTTAAATTGGTATCAGTATGGGGTTGTAGTGAAGATATTAAAGCCTCGAGAGTCGCTTTGTTTCTGGGAAGCGCTTGTGAATTACCAAGTAGAGAAAAATAACTAATCTGCTCAGTAACATTATGATCATTTAGATTGCTTAGTTTGATGCTAGGAATATTATCAGTTGTTGCAGCAAATAAGCTTTGCCCCAACATAACAGCAAATAGCGTTAAAAAGCTTACAAATTTAAAACTTCTATAATACATCTTTATATAACTTTTATAGTTCAGAGCCATATCTAATCTTAATTATTAGAGCCCTATTATTTTTGTTAATATCTGGTTTTATCTATAAAAGTCAGCAGTGAGTTTCCAATATACTGAAGTGGAAATCAGTCTCTATATTTACAGTTTATAATTTAACCCATAACGAGTTAATTACCTTAGTAAAATACCAAAGTATTGAAGTTTGTATACTGCATCTTTTTCGGACAAAAGTCAGTTACATGTAGGATATTTCTTAAAAATGGGAAAATATTCATTCTTTAAAGCTTCTAAAATGTCATATACGCAAGTAAGACAGTGTTAGTTCCCAGTATTTTCTAGGAAGCAAACCTGCTGCATTTTTGTGAATAAACTATAAAGAGGATCACAGTTAATACCATGAGTATATTCAAGTATATAGGCCACAGACTCTAAGGTTGAAAGGCTATTTTTTTGTGTGGTATGTCTAATTTTATATTGGTTAATGGGAGGCGCAGAGAAGTGCCAACTCTGTAGTTTATGCATCCAAGGATTAAGTTTCCATATTTTTAAGGCTTTCCGCCAAGATGCGTCAATAAAGATAACTGTATGCCCTGAGGGGAAATGATCTTGCTTTTGCTCGATATTGATAAGAGATTCTAGTGGTTTACTTTGCTCATGGGGATAACACACACTGAATTTTTCTGGTTTTTGCGACACTAACTTAACAAATTCTGTCCAATCTTCAGGTGACTCTCCTGTTAACACATCTATTCTATTTAACGTTAAATTAAGTAACTTAGCAGTGTTTTTGGCATGTTTTGCTTCTTTTGGCTGTTGCAGAATGACTATGTTTATTGGGCTATCAAGGGGATAAATCCAAGCACACAAACACGTTTTTTGAGGATAGTCACATAGAATACAATGCTCTCTTTTCTTTATGTTAGAAATGTTCATATTTGATTGGGTTTATTTCCTTCAACAGATATTCTGCTTGGTGTTTGTCTGCACACTTGTTAGATTTGTTAATTATATTAGTACTTACTAACCAAATGAAATTTTTTAACATAATAAAGGATTTATATGTTTAGCTTATATAATACTTAT
This sequence comes from Paraglaciecola marina, assembly GCF_004360155.1. GTDB lineage: Bacteria > Pseudomonadota > Gammaproteobacteria > Enterobacterales > Alteromonadaceae > Paraglaciecola > Paraglaciecola marina. The sequence continues at coordinate 32,106 of NZ_ML178725.1, forward strand.
TTGATGATACTGCCTACCCGAATTCTGGATTTTTAAGATGGCATTTAATAACAAACTTGATTACATACCCAATCAGCCTTTTTCGGGCAGCTCTCAGTATATGTCTGATCTAGAACGTAAAAAATTTCAAACTCGTAAGTGGCAGGTTTTAATTGGTACATTTTGCTTATTAGTGGTTATTTCTAATATTGTAATTTGGAGTCAAGCTGCGGTTTATCAAAGCCAAGCAATATTACATTTTTCGTATCCTTCGCAAACCGAACAAGTATTCCCAGAGTTGCCACAAAGGCAAATAACGATACATACCCGCAGGCTTAAAAGTAGCAGTGTTTTAACGGCAGTTTCTGAGGCGTTATCTGAAAGGCAATACTTAAACATTAGTTTGCAAACTTTGTTTGTTAACTTAGAAGTTGAGCCAAGTTTAACTGGTCGTATTATTACACTTAAGGCAAACGGTTCCGATCCAAAAATTCTTAAACCTATATTAGAAACTTGGGTAGAGGTATACCTAGCACTTATCGATTCTGAAAAAGAAGTGAGCAACACAGAAGTACAAGAATCCGCAAATGAACAACTTTTATTGCTAGAGCAAAAAATTGTTGAACAAAAATATCAAGTACAAAACTTTGCTCAGAGCAATAACATTACTTCTTTAGAGCGAGATGAAAACCGTGTCTTAAATAAAGTAAAAAATTTAAGTACTAGTCTTGATTTAGCTGTTGCAGAAAAGGCTGAAAAAAGTGCCCTTCTTTCTAGCGTTGAAGTGTCTATTAGTAATGGAGAAACCTTAGTACGTCCAGAAGATAAATCTACCATTGATGAAACCAGATCTAAATTGCAAGAAATAACAGCAGGGTTAGATGCTTTGTCTGAGCAATATACCCAAGCCTATCTAGAAAGAGACACTGTTATTGTGGCTCGCCAGCAAGAAGCTATAAAATTACAAGCTTTTCTTGATGAACAAGTCAAACTTAGTCAAAAGGCATATATGCAAGAAGTCCAGCGAGATGTGCAAACAGCCAACAATAAGGTTGTAGATCTGCAAAAACAGCTTGATGAACAAAATAAACTGGTACAAAAATTTAATCAAAATTTAGAAGAATTCAAACAATTAGATACAGAGCTAAAAGCATTGCAAGCACAGGCTCAAACAATAAAAACACAACAAATAACGCAACAGGTATCTAAACCTTTTGATGCAAAAATCAGCGTGTTAGAATCTCCTTTTATCCCTGACTTTGCTATATCTCCTAACTATTTATTAAACAGCTTTATTAGTTTAATTGGATCATTGATTATCGCCATAATGGCATTGTTTTTATATAGTTTTATCTTCAAACAACACATCTCACAAGGCACCTCAAGTAATTTTGTTGTAGTACCAGGGCAAAATGTTAATCAAGATTTAGCTAATATTGATAATCAACAACCTATGCAGCTTAACCAAGCAAACCCAAAATCAGTGTCGCAGCTCGAAGCACCAGCAGTAAGGTTGTTGAGCATTGATGAAAGTAAATCTCTGTTTGCAGTAGCAAACAAACAAGCAAAGGTGTTAATTGGTTTAACTATGTGTGGTGTTGAGCAACAAGAGTTAAAAGTCATTAGCGCCAGAGATTTTCAAAAAGACTATTCTCAGATGACTATAAAGGGACTGGCATCAAGAGTTTTAGCCGTACCTTCATACCTAAGTGAAATTTTAAATAGTTTATGTGCAACGTGTGGCAATGAGGTTATATGGTCTAACCTTGATCCTGAGCAGGACTTTTCACTCCTTTTAGTTAATGCTGCCCATGATGCAAATTTACTACTTCCAGAGCAAATTGATCTAAATGTATTACGTCATACGTATATAAATTTTCTGGTTGTTCAAGGCATAAAGCTGAATGATATAGAAAAAGTGGCTGGGTTTATTGCTCCTTCAGAGTTGGCGCGATACCGTCATATTAATAATCAAAAAGAAGCAGTAAATATAGAAAACATTAGCATTCAGTATCCAGTTGTTTAAATGCAGGTATTATCACCACAGCAAAAAATATGGAAAACTACCCTGCTTATTCCAATGGGAAAAGTGGCTACTTATGGACAAGTAGCGGATTTAGCAGGCTTACCAGGTCGAGCAAGGTTAGTTGGCAAAGCTTTAGGTGCTATACCAAAAGATTTGCAAGTACCCTGGTATAGAGTGTTACGTTCTACTGGACAACTTGCTTTTGTATCGGGTTCGGTACAATCAAAAAAACAGATTGGATACTTGCAACAAGAAAATGTCGTTGTTCTGAACAACAGAGTAAAACTTAAAACTTTTCAATGGCAACCTGATTTGGGGGAGTTACTATGGAAATTAAAATTCTGATCCCCTTGCAAAATATGCTTAATATTTTATTGGCTTAGGCAATGTTATTTAGTGATATTGTCCCTTTTAATACACTTTTAGAGTTAAATAATTGCTAAAGACTATACTTATAGATGAAGTTACAGAAGGGATGTACATTGACTCTATCGTAAAACAAAAAAGTTCACTCAAGATAGCTAGTCGAGGTAGAGTAACTTCAAAAAAAGCGATCGATCAGTTAAAAAAACAAGGCATTTTAGCGGTTGCAATTGATTTAAGTAAACAACTTAATGTTAAAGAAAAAGAACAGCAACACGTCACTGTAAACCCTAAATCTGAAGTACCTTTTGAGTCTGAACTTGCAATGGCTATGAAGTTGCATGCACAGGGTAAAAGTATTCAAAAAACCATGTTAAACAACGTGGCTAAAAACCTTTCTGTAGATTTGGCTGTGCCACAAGAATTCGCTTCTAGCCTAGTCTCATCCATAGACAGAAACCCAAATGCATTAATGTGCATGACCAAAATACGAGAAAAGGACACCTACCTTTTAGAGCATTCTTTAAATGTATCTATTTTATTAGCTCACTTTGGAACCCATATAGGGCTAGCTGAAGACCAAGTACAAGAGCTCGCATTATCTGGTTTTTTACATGATATTGGAAAAATTAAAATTCCTGATGCGATATTGCATAAACCAGGACGCCTTACTGATTCAGAAATGGATATTATGCGTAAACATGTGGTTTATGGCACAAAAGTATTAGATGAAATGGGATTACCTGATTCTATGGTTACGACTATAAGTGAGCACCATGAGAGGTTAGATGGCTTGGGTTATCCACTAGGATTGCAAGGAGAACAAATAACTAAGTTTGGCCGCATGATTGCCATAGTGGATACCTATGACGCTATAACAGCAGACAGATGTTATAAAGCTGGTATGCCATCTAAAAAAGCATTACAAATACTATTAAAAGATAGCCCAAATAAGTTTGATTTAGCCTTAGTTAAACAGTTTGTTCAATGTGTCGGTATTTATCCCGTTGGCAGTTTAGTGAAACTAGATAACGAAAAGGTCGCTATGGTGCTTAAACAACATCCTGAGCATGCTATTAAACCTGTTGTTAAGGTGTTCTATTCTGTCCGTGGTAGTCATTATTTAGAGCCCAAAGAGCTCAACTTAGCGGCAAGTAATAACACTGTAAAAATAGTAGAAGCCGTAATCGCCAGTGACTATAAATTGGACTTTAACCGCTATTTTAATGAATCAATTGCGCTGTAATTAACGATAAATTTGTTCAGGTAGTAATTTTAAAATGACTCTAAGTTGATCTGTCGTTACAGCTGATGGACAGACGCCCTTATTGACTAAATCTTGACGAATACATGCAGGGTCGGTTGACGAAAAATCAGCACTATTTTTTTGCACGTAACGGGTTAATTGTTGTTGCATTTTTCGTGTTAAACAAGACATCTGTACAACCTTATCAGTGAAATGTTATCGGCCTATAAAAATCTAAAGGCTATCATTTTGAATATAGATATTTTGTATATATGAATATAAAATATCTGCATAAATTAGTGATAATCAAAAAGTAAGCCAATAAAGTTTTATTTATATAATTCAATGCATTACGATTTATTTTAATGTTAATTAAATGTTACTTGTAAATAAAGCTGACACTCTTTTTAACTTCGATATAATATTGGGTAAATTAAGCTAAATCCTGACAATTACAGTAATTATTTTTAATAAAATGGAACGGGAATTACATGAAACATAATATAGAAAAAGGCTTGTTAAAAACGACTTGGAATAGCGTGTTGATAACTGCATCAACTACCCTATTGCTTGCTTGTCAGCCAAAAACAGAGGACGTAAAAATGCCAGAAGTCGAGTCTCAAGCTGCATCAGTGTTAACTTATCCAGTAACCCGTAAAGGAGATGTAGTTGATACCTATTTTGGTGTGCAAGTTGCCGATCCGTATCGCTGGCTTGAAGATGACAGAAGTGCAGAAACCGAAGCTTGGGTAAAAGCTCAAAATAAAGCGACACAAGGGTATTTAGAGCAAGTACCTTACAAAGATAAAATTGCTACAGTTGTTAAAAATCTACTGAACTACGAAAGAATTTCTGCACCATTTACTGAGGGTGATTACACCTATTTTTATAAGAACGATGGGCTACAGAACCAAAGTGTGGTGTATCGCCAAAAAGGTGAAGGTGAGCCACAAGTATTTATCGATCCAAACAAGTTGAGTGATGACGGCACAGTGTCATTAGCGGGTCTGTCATTTTCGAATGACGGATCTTTAGCTGCGTACTTAACTTCAACAGGTGGTAGTGATTGGCGTGAGCTTTATGTTATTGACACCAATACTATGGAAAAAGTCGATACCAAACTGGTAGATCTTAAATTTACAGGTGTCTCTTGGTATAAGAATGAAGGTTTTTATTACTCTAGCTACGATAAACCTGAAGGGTCTGAGTTAAGTGAAAAAACCGACCAGCATAAAGTGTATTATCACAAAATGGGTACCGCCCAAAAAGATGATATTGCTATTTTTGGTCATACCGAAGATCAAAAACATCGTTATGTTGGCGCCGAAGTGTCAGATGATAATCAATATTTAATGATTTCAGCGGCGAACTCTACGTCGGGTAATCGCGCATATTTAAAAAACTTAAATGATACGAACGCAACATGGATAACGGTGAAAGAATCCATAGAGTCAGATGTTTATCTGTTAACTAATAAAGGTGAAGATCTGTATTTGGCAACAAACTACCAAGCACCTAATAGTAAAATTGTAAAGGTTAAAGCAAGCGCTCCCAATGTAGAAAATTGGCAAGATGTGGTGTCAGAAACCGAAAATGTTTTATCACCTAGCACAGCTGGTGGCTATATTTTTGCTGAATACATGGTAGATGCCATTTCTAAGGTGTTTCAATACTCTCTAGAGGGTGAGCAAGTACGTGAAATTGCCTTGCCAGATATTGGTACAGCAGGCAGCTTCGCTGGCAAACAAAAAGCCACCACAACTTATTTCACCTTTAGCAATTACACTACGCCTACCACTATCTATTCATACGATATAACAACTGGAAAAACGGCATTATTCAACAAGCCAGCATCGGCATTTGATGGCAGTCAATATGTATCTAAACAAGTATTTTATACATCTAAAGACGGCACCAAAGTACCTATGATTGTCACTCAACATAAAGATGCAAAACTTGACGGTAGTAGCCCAACTATTTTATACGGTTACGGCGGTTTTAATGTCAGCCTAACTCCTCAGTTTAGTTCTACTGTGGCTGCTTGGTTAGAGTTAGGAGGTAGTTATGCCGTCGCTAACATTCGTGGCGGTGGTGAATATGGTAAGGCCTGGCATAAAGCTGGCACTCAGTTACAAAAGCAAAATGTTTTCGACGATTTTATTGCCGCTGCTGAGTATTTAATTGATAACAAATACACTAGTAGCAAACATTTAGCACTGCGTGGGGGCTCAAATGGCGGCCTATTGGTGGGAGCTGTAGCCAATCAACGCCCTGATTTAGCTGCGGTAGCATTACCAGCAGTTGGTGTTATGGATATGCTGCGCTACCATACCTTTACCGCTGGGGCGGGTTGGGCTTATGACTACGGTACAGCAGAACAAAGTAAAGAAATGTTCGAGTACCTAAAAGCTTATTCGCCAGTTCATACGGTAAAATCAGGTGTTGAATACCCAGCTACTTTGGTCACTACAGCTGACCATGATGACCGCGTAGTACCTGCTCACTCATTCAAGTACGCCGCTATGCTACAAGCCAACCACACGGGTACTAGCCCGACGCTTATTCGTATAGAAACAGATGCAGGTCACGGAGCTGGCACGCCCATCAGTAAAACCATAGAACAATATGCTGACATATATGGTTTCACCCTTTATAACCTAGGGGTTAAAAACCTATAACGACAACCCACACTTAAAAAAGCCATCACTTAACGATGGCTTTTTTGTTGAGTTAAATTAGCTATCAACTTCTTATTCAATATTGGCAATTTGCTCGCGCATTTGTTCGATTAACACTTTAAGTTCTACAGCTGATTGGGTGATATCGGTATTGATTGACTTTGAACCCAAAGTATTCGACTCGCGATTAAATTCTTGCATCATAAAATCTAGACGGCGGCCTACTGCCCCACCCTTTTTGAGGATTTTATGGGTTTCACTGATATGGGATATCAAACGATCTAATTCTTCGGCCACGTCTACCTTTTGCGCTAGCATTACCATTTCTTGCTCGACACGGGTTGATTCTAACTCTATTTTTGCTTCTTCAAAGCGGTTGAGTATTTTTTCTCGCTGCCATTTAAGCACTTCAGGCATATGGGCTGTGACTTTTTCTACTTCTACCTTGATGCCGTTTAAGCGCTGTTCGATCATGGCTTTAAGGTTTACACCTTCAGTCGCACGGGCAGCAATAAAGTCGGCTATGGTAAGGTCAAACTCTTTCAGTATGTCACCTTGAATACTATCCATGTCTGCTTCTTCTGCTGACATCACGCCAGGCCATTTTAGGACATCTACTGGGTTCACTCCGACTGATTCGCCATGAGCTTGCACCCAGTTAGCCGCTTGCATGACTTGTTTGGCTAGATTTTCGTTTAAATTTAACTTACCTACTGCGGCGTCGTTAGCGAAAAAGCGCAACGCACATTCGACCTTACCCCTTTGTAATTGTTTACGAAAACGTTCACGTAATACGGGTTCCATGCCTTTAAATTGCTCAGGAAGACGAAAATAAGTTTCAAGAAATCTTTGGTTAACAGAGCGTATTTCCCATACGGCTGAGCCCCAATCGGCTTTGAGTTCGCGGCGGGCAAAAGCAGTCATACTGTAAATCATTGAAATCTTCCTAAGTTTTAATTCGGGGCATTATACCTCTGTTGCTCTTCGGTGCGAGAGTCCATACCTAGTATTCGCTAAATAATTGGGTATGAATGCTTTAAAACTCAAGATAATTTGTACGTATGCCTCTATAATTGCGGCCATTATTTTGTCTGTGAGTATTTAGGAGAGCACCATGCGTCCAAGTGGAAGAACTGCCAATCAAATTCGCCCTGTTACTATTACCCGTAATTTTACCTGCCATGCCGAGGGCTCAGTGTTAATTGAGTTTGGTAACACCAAAGTATTGTGTAACGCTACGGTAACCGAAGGTGTTCCGCGCTTTATGAAAGGCAAAGGTAAAGGTTGGGTGAATGCTGAATACAGCATGTTACCACGGGCCACTCACACCCGTTCAGACCGTGAAGCAGCTAGAGGTAAACAAGGTGGTCGTACTCTTGAAATTCAACGTTTAATTGCTCGTTCGTTGCGTGCAGCGGTTGATTTAAAGCTGCTTGGTGAGAACACTATAGTAGTAGATTGTGATGTGATTCAAGCTGATGGAGGCACCCGTACTGCCTCTATCACAGGCGCATGTGTCGCCCTAGCTGATGCATTAAGCTGGATGCGTACTAAGGGTATTTTAAAAACTAACCCTATTAAACACATGATTGCCGCTTTATCAGTAGGTGTCTACAAAGGGGTAGCGATTGCTGATTTAGAATATCTTGAAGACTCAGATGCTGAAACAGACATGAACGTTGTCATGACCGATACGGGTAAATTCATAGAAGTACAAGGCACCGCAGAGGGTGAACCTTTTGACGCAGATGAACTAAACGAAATGTTAGCGCTGGCGAAAGACGGTATTCGCGAGTTATTTGACGCACAAAAATTGGCTTTAAATTAGGATTGACCATGCAAGATTATCAACGTGATTTTATTGAATTTGCTTTAGCTCGCAATGTTTTAAAATTTGGTCAGTTTACCCTTAAATCAGGCCGTACTAGCCCTTACTTCTTTAACGCTGGTTTGTTTAACACAGGGGGCGATTTAGCCAAACTTGGGCAGTTTTACGCACAAGCTTTGCAAAATGCAGCCATAGAATATGATGTGTTATTTGGGCCTGCTTATAAAGGTATTCCTATTGCCACCACTACAGCTGTGGCCCTTGCGGATAAACATGGGATAGATAAGCCCTATTGCTTTAACCGTAAAGAAGCTAAAACCCACGGCGAAGGTGGCAATCTAGTGGGTAGTCCATTAACAGGTAAAATAATGTTAGTTGATGATGTTATTACCGCAGGTACCGCAATTCGTGAATCAATGTTGCTAATTGAAGCTAACAAAGCCGACCTTGCAGGTGTGTTGATAGCACTAGATAGACAAGAAAAAGGCCAAGGTGAGTTATCAGCCATTCAAGAAGTAGAGCGCGACTTTAATACTCAAGTGGTGAGCATTGTAAGCCTAGCAGATTTGGTTGAATACTTAGCTGATAAACCAGAGATGGCAGAGCATTTAGCAAATATCAAACAATACCGTTTAGACTACGGGATTTAGTTAGCCTGTGAGTGCAGATAACCCTTTTGAATCAGCTGATTATCAATTAGATGCTATGGGTATGCGCTGCCCAGAGCCAGTAATGATGGTGCGTCTGCAAATTCGTGAGATGCAAATCGGCGAAACCCTAGCAGTTATTGCGGACGACCATTCCACCACTCGGGATATCCCCAGCTTTTGCCATTTTATGGAACATGAGCTGGTGGATCAAGCTGTAGATAAAGCGCCCTATCGTTATATTATTCGTAAAGGAAAGTAAGCAGGGGCGCTTGTTAAAACGTCACTTTCACCAAATTGCTCTGTGCTAAAAGTGACCGCACAATTACCATTCGCGATTCGTCTTGGCTTAGGGAAAAGTTAAGCTTCCATCTGTTTTTAGCAAGTTCTTGGCTTTGTAATTCGCCTGTTTTTAAGTTGACTCTAGTAAGCATAGCCATGTTTTCTTCATGAGAGGTGTAATACAGCCAGCTTTCTGTTAACTGCCAACGGTTTGGTGATACTTCTGGTAGCTTGCCAAGTGCTAGACTTGTACCATCAATGTATTTAATTGATAGGTTTTTGTCAGCATCTAGATGTAGCGTTCGAGCTGCATCTATTGGTGCGATTACGTAGGCATTAGTATCGATACGCATGAAGCTTTGAGCATCAATTGAATATCGATATAAAACTACCTGATTATGTTCTTGCTTTGCAAACTCAATGTGGTTTTTCAAAGCGCTCCATCTTGGCGCGAAGCTCATTTCTAACTCTGTGGTTAAATATTCGAAAGAATTATTCACTAAGTTCACTAAAAACACTCTGCCGTTGGCTAAACCCGTAAGATAGGATTCATCTTGATTAATCGACATTGATTCAATTTCGGTATCGGGGCTTAAAGAAACAAGTGTTTTTGTGGCTTTGTTAATTTCTATAACATTGATCTGCATCTGGTTTGGGGGATTTGCTATGTAATACAGACTGCCAGTACTTTGCCCTATGACAGGCATATCCTCTGCGTCTGGCATTTCATAATATTGAGATCTGACAATAGTCTCGTTGTTAAACGGGGAAGGTTGTTCTGCCAGATCAAGGTAGTTACCATTGTGCTGACGCATATATAAGCATTGTTTCCCACATTGGTAAAACACATCATTTATGTGATTTTCGTTTAACGTCAAAGTAGTTAGTTCACGGGAATGCAGTGAATATTCAAGTAAGTCACCATCAAAACTTGATAGGGTAATAGTTTGATTATCTGCAGCCCACACCATACGAGTGACAGGCACCAGAAAAGACTGAACATTAACCAACTCCCCAGTATCAAGGTGCATAACTATCAACTCAGTTCGTTTATTATTATGCTGTCTTAAAATCGCCAGCATACTGCCGTCATGTGATTCCTTTACTGCAAAATCGCCCATTGTGGCTGTATTAGGTGACGTGACTCTAGAAAATTCCTGAGTTGTTAAAGAGTATCGCCAAATTTGGCCCTTTGGTGGTGCACTCCAAGAGTCGCTCAAATATAAGTATTGCCCATCGTGGGACCAACTTAAGGGCTTTTTTTGATTAATAGCTAGTTCTGTAACATTAGTTAGCCCTTGTTCAGGCTGGTAGTCTGCAATAAATGTTTGATAGATAGTTGGCGTGCTACGTACATAAACAAGTTGCCGCCCATTTGGGGACCAATAGGCATTGCCAAAATTAGCGTCTTCCCAAACTAAGCGTGACGTTTTATTGGTGGTCAAATTTTTTACGTAGAGTTGTAAATAATCGTTTTTGTTGGCTCTATGTGAAAAGACTAAATTTTTGCTAACTTCATTATAATCTGCAATTACCTCAGACCCTGTGAGCATAGTAAGTTGCTCAATCTGCGCAGTGGTTTGGCTGTTAAAAAACCAAAACTTTAAGACAAAAATACACAAAAGTAATACTAAGCTTAACGCTAACAAACTCTGTTGCCAGGTAATAGAAGGGGGTTGTTGTGGTTTACCAATATCCACATCAGCTATTAATTGATAACCTTTCTGGGGAAAAGTTTTTAAGTAACTTGGCTGTTTTGCGTCATCAGATAGCACCTCTCTTAGTTTTCTAACTACTGATCTGAGGGCATCATCACTTACAACACGACCCGCCCATAACGCTTCAGTTAATGTTTGGCGGTTAACTACATGGCCCTTTGATTCACATAGCAGCAGTAAAAGCTGACAAACTTTGGGCTCTATTTTGTATATTTCACCCTGTTTATTTAAGACATTCCGTGCTGGATAAAAAGTAAACTTACCTACTTTTATGGGCATCTCTGAATTTTGGTAATTACTATTTTTTATATACATATCAATATATTAGAGCTCGTGTCTAAAAAATATAGCGGTCCGTCACAAAACATCACAAAAGGGCCGTTGTGTTTATAGTCAGCTTATTAAATGCTTCACATTAGAAAATGAAGTATTCGGAAAAATTGAGTATTTCATATAAACCTTACGTCATTCAATCAAAGGAAAACAGCATGAAATATTGGATTTATGTGGTGGCATTATTTTTATGGACCCCATTTATAAGCTATCAAGCAAAAGCACAAGTGAAAGATGAAGCGTCTTTAAAAGCTGCCATTGACCAAATAAGAGAAAAAACTCGTACACCAGGGATTGCCGTTACTATTATCAAAGAAGGCGAACCTGATTGGCTTTATGCATCAGGCTTAAGGAACATACAAGATAAAACAAGTATTGATTCAGCTACTCAATTTCGGTTTGCCTCTATTTCGAAAATGTTCATCAGTTTAGGCATGTTGACTTTAGTTGAGCAGGGAAAAGTTAGTTTAGATGACAAGGTGAAAGATTTATTACCTCACTTTCAATTTAGCAACCCATGGCAAGCAACTCATCCACTTAGGGTTAAACATTTACTTAATCATTCAACAGGTTGGGATGGGATGCATTTTGCAGAACAAATTCCTGCCAGTAATCGTCCTATTTCAATCGAGCAAGCATTAGCTATCCACCCAGATTCTAGAGAATCAAGGTGGCCACCCGGCACCCGAGTTGCCTATAACAACACTGCTCCTTTAGTGGCAGCTTTTATTATTGAAAAACTGACTAATACTTCATATGAAGACTTTATCAAAACCCATTTTTTTGAGCCCCTTAGTATGTCTTCATCGGACTATTTTTACTCAGACACATACCATCAAAACAGCGCTACCTTATATAAAGGTGTAATGCCAATTTCTTATGTGCATTTAAACAATCGAGCGGCTGGTGGATTAAACAGCTCAATGTCTGACATGGCAGCTTTCTTAACTATGCTAATTGGCGATGGAAAAATAAACGGTAAGCAGGTTTTGTCCCCTTGGGTGCTTGAGCAGTTCGCTATACCAATGGGGACTGATGCTACTGATGCGGGATTAGAATTGACCTATGGTTTAGGCAACACTAGGCTTAGAGTGGGTGAACAGGTTTTTATTGCACATGAAGGTAGTCTAGTTGGGACAAATTCCTTATTGGCTTATTCTCCTAGTTTAAATGTTGGTTATTTGGTTGTTAGTAATTCAAATAGTCCAGCAGTATCTCAAGTTCACCAGTTGCTTAGTGCTTATTTAACACAGGGGGTACCGTCAGTGAAACCGTCTACCCATTTAGCCAATGGCCAACCTTCTGCAACACTATCCGGTATGTATCAAAATATTAGTCCTATATCTGAACTAGTGGGTCCATTTATCAGCCTAATGCCTTGGCGGTTAAGTATAAGCGCCAAAAAAGTCCTATTTAAACCCCTGTTTGGTCCCCCAAGATCGCTTTCTGCTAAAGATGCTCAATCAATGTTAGAGCCTAAATCTGGAAAAGTCGCTATGGTGGTGCTTGATGACCCTATTTCTGGTCAAGTAGTTCAGTATGGCACAAGCACTTTTGAGAAAGTGCCCTCTATACTGGTGTATGTGCCTTTTATAGTGATATTGCTATGGGTGTTTACGACTCTAGTCTCTGTCATTAATTTACCTATTTGGTTGACCAGAAAAAAACTAGGTAAAGTTTATGCGACTGAGAGTATCAAACTGAGGTTATGGGCCTTATTACCCTTAATCTTTATGGTGGTGATGCTAGTAAGTTTGCTGATGATTAAATCAAGTGTGACGCCTGAAATTTTAGCAGGGCAATTAAGCTTGTCATCAGGCTTAATGTTTATTGCTTCTATCTTTTGGGCAGCATCCACACTCTGGTCAGTAAAAGTAGCCTATCAAGGGATAAAACCATCTAGCTTGTCAATCTCTCACCTTGTGGCTTATGTTTTAATTTCTATGAATTTAATTATAGTGCTTTGGGGAATGGTAAATGGCTACGTAGGTTTGATGTTGTGGCGCTAATTTAACGGCGTATAACATACATAGCGGTAGTTAAACTTAGAGTAATATACTGGCCTTAATTTAGGCTAGGATATTACTCGAGGAGCTAGGTTCTAGATAGCTTATTACTCTATCTCTTCCAGCTTCTTTTCCTTCATAGAGGGCTATATCAGCTTGCTCTATTAAGCTTGTTGCGTTGTGGCTAGAGGCTTGATTTATCCAATTTAAACCAATAGTTGCTGATAGTGTGATTTTTGATTGGTTATCTGTTTCTACTTTGCTTTTGCGAATATTGCTAAGTATTTTGTTGGCGATTTTGCTCGCCTCTATATCATTAACTTCGTTTAGTATTATTAGAAACTCTTCGCCTCCATAACGGCCAACCAGATCAATATCCTGCCTTATAGATTGCTGAATGGTTTTGGCTATTAACTGTAAACATGTGTCTCCTATTATATGCCCATGTTGGTCATTGATTTTTTTGAAATGGTCAACGTCTAGTAATAACAAAGCAAAGGGCTTTTGAAGAGTGACTTGACTAATTTTTAAATCAAGTTCTTCTAGAATGCTTCGCCTATTGCTTACTTGAGTTAGTACATCTTGATAGGCTTGAAGTGTGAGTTCACGTCTTAATTTGTGATTAATACCATTGAACAAAGTGGCAAAGGTAGTACTAAAACCTACGCTTACTATTAACCATATGGTGCGAGCCCGAGTTTTATCTATTGAAGTATTTTCTTCGGTAAAATCTGGTAGATGATTTTGTAAGGCCGTTATACTCACCATCAAAATAATAAGGATAACTGAGAAAGCCCAAGCGTTACGGCTATTTGATAATAATGCTACTAGCATAGGAGCTACAGGGAATAATAATGTAAATTGACTATTTACACCGCCTGTCACTACAACAAGTGGCGTCACTGAGATTAATATCACCCCTAATAGTAAATATATGTGCCAAAATTTAGGTTTATCAAAAGTAAAAATTAGAAAGCATAAAATATACAAAGTAACGTTAAATATACCGGCTAGGGTAAAATAGATACTCTGATTAACAAAAAAAGGCGTGACGACCGTAGGTATTAGAATACTGACAGCCATAAAAAGTGCTGACAAGCGTATTAATTTTGGCCTGGGATCGTGTATTTTCATTCGGGAAAAAACTAAAAATTTTCGTGGGTACAAAATGCCTTAGACAGAACAGTACCATCATTAGTAAGGTGTCGCAAAGACCATAATAAATGCTCTAAGGTTTTGAATATTGAAGACTATTGTTTGATTAGAATGTCTGCTACTGAGAGGGCTCCCCACAATAGCAGACAAAGTTGTATATATTACTCTGGTTTGCGGAACTTGATTGTCCAGCGGTCAGTGTTACCTGTTACTGTTTTTACTCCTACTTCGTAACGTAACTCGTCGTCAATACGGTAGTGTAAATCACTGTAGTCAACGAACTCAAACCCAGCTTCTTGTATTTCTTTAATGGCTAAAACAGGGTCTACTCTGCGGCCGTTCTGAGAATTATCAGCTTCCATGTGACGCCTAGTGTGGTCTACAACAGCATATATGCCACCAGGCTTAAGTGCATCAAAAGCTATTTTGTTCATGTGGCGGCGCCCATCTTCACCAAAGTTATGATAATTACGGAAAGTTAGTACCATATCTAAATCTTCAACTTCTAGAGAGTCACCAGATAAAGAGTAAGAGCTCGCACCTTCTGGACGATAAAAGTTTGCGTCTTTTGCCACTATTTTGGCATTTTTAAAACCCGGCTCATCAAGTAGTTTTTCAATGCGTCCAGTGCCTATGGCTGCGTAATACTGCCCATTTTTGTTAACAACAGGCGCTAAAATTTTAGTGTACCAACCGCCACCTGGGATCAACTCGATAACTTTCATATCGTCACGTAAACCAAAAAATTCTAAAGTTTTTAATGGTTTACGGTTTTTATCTCGAACGGTATCGGCTTCAGTTCTAATATCTGAGGCTAAGGCTTTCTTAATCTTCTCAGCTGTTGCATCAAAACTGTTAGCAGCTAAGGTGTTAGCACTAACGACTAGTGTTATGAATAAAACTAAACTGGTTTTCATTAAATGGCTCCATTGCTGTTAATTAGGTTAACTTACATACATTGTATATTTTTTGAGAGTTAATTTATGTTGTTAACACGTAAAAGACCAGTAAATAGTAAAAAGGCTTTCAAGTAAAAACATTATCAAGTGTATGAGGGGAATGGAATGAAAAATGGGTTCACTTGTTGGTTGTTAGTCGCGATAGTTCAAACTAGTTTGGCGGATGAGTATCATTATAACAATCTTTTGATAGGTAAAAATGCTGTGGGATTAGGGGGAGCGTATACGGCTGTAGCGGATGACCTTTCCACCATTTTTTATAACCCAGCAGGCTTAGTCAAATTAGGCTCAAGTAATATGGCTTCAATCAATACTTTTGCTTGGGAAGAAACTAGCTTTGAAAATGTTTATGGTATAGGTAACGAACAAGACTTTAATCGTAAGGCATTTTCGGTTGTTCCTGGATTTTTTGGTGTGAGTCAAGCAGCTGATAATTGGACTTTAGGTGCAGCGTTAATGGTAAGGGATTACAGTAAAGAGCGTTCAGATGGGGATGTTTACCTTGATATTGCAGCGACAGAAGACACCTTTGCCTTAGAACAAAATCAATTTGCCACTATTGATATAGACAATGGTGCTTACCAAATTACTTTTGCTGGAGCGCGAAGTATAACGGATCATTGGAACATAGGTTTGTCACTGGCATTAGAATATAGTCAATTTGAAACCTATCAGGCATCTGGAGTTGTGTCTGGCACCGATGTTGGTGTTGACGTGATTGAAGGTGGATTTTTCAGTGCAGCTAGGTTTAGTGATGAAAAGTATTTTATTGTGCCAAGTTTATCCCTGTTGTATCACAAAGACGCTTTTAGTTTTGGTGCAAAATTGACTAAAAATATTGCAGTGAAACGTAAATATGATTTTAATAGTACTATTTTAGTATCAGGCATACCTTCGGAAATCCTGGGAATTACAACTGCTTCGCGCATTCATGACTCTAGCGAGGTAAAACAAACGTACCCCCTCAATATTAGGTTGGGAATGGCTTATCAGTTCGAAAGGCTTAGCTTTAGTGCTGATGTTAGTCACTATCAAGCCTTAGAAGTGGACGAGCATATTCTAGAAAATTTTCCTATTCCTATTACACGTTCTTTTGCCAGTGTTACAAATTATGCTGTAGGCTTTCAGTATAAAATGAATAAAGAAGACAGCTTGCAGTTGGGTTTTTTTACCGATAACGCTATGTCAATTATTGACCCTACTATTGCCAATCAGCGCTTAGAAGACATAGATCTTAAAGGCGTAAGTTTGGCATTTAATACACTTATTTTTGAGTTGCCGATTACCACTGGAGTCTACATAAAGAAGGGGACCGGTAAAGTGCGTTTAGGGGAGTTACGTACTTTCGAGACAGTTACTGGATTAGACTTGTATCCCCCTTCAGCCAATAATGATATTTATAACGCATCGAAACAAACTATTATCGGCTATTTTAGTGTGAATTTTTAATGGGTATATAAAAGCCAAGGCTGAGGAATGAAGGCTACAGATGTTTGTAGACTTCGCCGTTTTTCATAACAAAACTCACATTTTGCAATAATGAAATATCAGAAAGTGGATCACCTTTAACTGCTACCAAGTCAGCAAGTTTGCCTACTTCTATTGTGCCTAATGTATTCTCTATTTGTAATAATTCAGCAGTATTTATAGTTGCTGAGCGTATAGCTTCAATTGGTTTCATACCTGCTTCTACCATTAACTGAAATTCTAACCCATTGTCACCATGGGCAGATACGCCAGAGTCTGTTCCAAAGGCTATTTTAACCCCAGCTTTATGAGCTTTAGCAAAGGTATTTTGAATGAGAGGGCCAATTTTTGCTGCTTTGGGTCTAACTAATGTTGGGAAAAAACCTTCTATTTTAGCTTTTTCTGCTACCCAGTTGCCGGCCATAATAGTGGGGACGTAATAGGTGCCGTGCTTTTTCATCTGCGACATCACCTCTTTATCCATATATGTTCCATGTTCGATAGATGTAACACCAGCCTTTATGGCTCTTAACATTCCTTCTTTACCATGAGCATGGACTGCCACCGTCATGCCGTAATCATTAGCTGTTTCTACTATGGCCTCAAGCTCATCAATCATGAATTGTGGGTTTTGGCCACTTTTAGCTACGCTTAACACACCACCTGTTGCGGTGATTTTTATTAAATCAGCGCCTTCTTTATAACGCTGCCGTACCGCTTTTCGGGCTTCGGCTACACCATTTATTACCCCATCTTTAGGTCCTGGATCACCCATAATTGACTGGCTTGTGCCATTAGTTGGATCCGCATGACCACCGGTAGTCGCAATTGATTTAGCTGCGGTATATATTCTAGGGCCACTCACCATGCCTTTGTTTATGGCATTACGTAGGGCTACGGTTTCGTTATAACCATCACCTAAATTACGCACAGTAGTAAAGCCTGCCATAAGGGTTCTTTTAGCGTAAATTACTCCCTTAATTGCGAAGTCTGCCTCGTTTAAAATAAACCCTTCAGTATAAGTTTCAGGTCCATTATGTTGCATGGATAAATGGGTATGCATATCCATGAAGCCTGGCATTAAAGTGTAATCAGATAAATCGATGAGCTTGTCGTTACTTTGAGGTGCAATAAATCCTTTTTCTACCGCTGTGATTGTATTGTCATCAACCACTATCGTCATGTTCGATTTTACTTTATTAGAAGTGCTATCAATTAATGTACCTGTGTGAATTAAGGTAGCTGCGATGCTGGATGTTAATGGCAAAAGGGATACCAATAACGCCATGATAGGATTATAAATATAATTTTTCATTGGAGATCCTTTTTAGAGTGTCCCTAAACTGAAGCGATAATCACCGCTTGCTAAAGTTAAATGAGACTGGCCTTTGATAATCTGCTCTTGGCCTAATTCGGCGAGTTGATAAAATGCATTTTGGTGGAAACGGGCCCACAAATTTCGGCGAACTTTGGCATAGGGTAATGTGGCACCTGTTAGTTTATCGTTAAATAGTTCTATTGGATTTTCAGCACTAACTTTTAAAACATCACCTATGTTGGAAGTTAGTACCAACTCACCTTCTTCAATATGCCATTGAGTAATAATAAAGGGAGCGTCTTCAACTTGAATCCCGACTTTTTCTACTGGGGTCACTAAGAAGTATTCATCACCCTCACGCTTTAACACGCTAGCAAAAAGTTTAACCAATGCCTTACGGCCTATTGGAGTACCCATATAAAACCAGCTACCATCATGCTTTATTTGCATGTCTATGTTGCCGCAAAAATCAGGATCCCATGTTTCTATTGGCGGCAAAGCCCTTTGTTGTGAGCTAATTTGCTCTTGAAAAGAGCCTAAATCAAAGTTTGCCATTAGTAATTAAGTGCCCTACAAGGCACTCTGAATTTCTCGTAATTTTGCTTTGATGCGGCGCATATTTTCTGGGCCGGTACGTAATAGTTGTTTCTGAGGCGCTGACAAAGCTTCAATTCTTTCATCGGCATATTTAAACATCACGCTGTCGGTATAAACCTCTACTGGCACTGGTACTTCTGGGG
Organism: Paraglaciecola marina; assembly: GCF_004360155.1. Lineage (GTDB taxonomy): Bacteria > Pseudomonadota > Gammaproteobacteria > Enterobacterales > Alteromonadaceae > Paraglaciecola > Paraglaciecola marina. The sequence continues at coordinate 50,851 of NZ_ML178725.1, forward strand.
TGTCCAGTAGTATATCTATTGCATCAGACAGTTTGTCATCAAAGCTGTCATTTGGATTGCCTATTTCTGCAAATATATCGTTAATTGCTGGTTTGTATTCTTCGTATAAAGCTAGCAAGGATGATACTTCTAAGGATTCAAAAACATCAACATAAGGGGTGTAACGTTTGTAACTTGCTGGATCTATCCAGTCTTTATCTGCTTGTCTGTATGTGCGAAACGGCTTTTCGGGTTGAGTAAGGACTCTGTTGTTCGCTGCTATATCTTCATTGGCAAGCGTAGTGGTCATGACCACAAATCGTTCCAATAAGGCATCATTAATAAGTAACCTAGCAAAAGCATCGTAATCAGAAAGGGACAATAGTTTAGTTTTAACAGTACCATCACTTACATCTAATGGTTCTGGCTCAGGTTCTGGTTCAGGGGTCGACTCAGGTTCTGACTCAACAAATTCAGTCACAGCTGGCGGCGCCTCAAACGTTGGCGCTGGCTCTACCTCTGGTTCTGCAATTGGTGTTGTTATTAGGGATTCAATAGTTGGTTCTGTTTCAGGTGCATATAGAGTTGGCTCAGATGGCCAAAGCAACACAATCAATATGATTAAAACTACAATTGCTCCAATTGTAAAATGGGGTACCAATGACTTGCTAGATTGATCATTCATAATGTTATGTTCCTACCAAAACCCTTTAGATATTAGCCTACTCAAAATTTGTCTCAATTGATATGTGTAGATCGTAAATTACAGTAATCTGAACCTCAAAAAAAATGCAGTAGCAAAATTTTAACAATGTTTCTGGACGAACAGATTATGGGTACTTAGACTTCACTGAATAGTATTTTCTCCTTGTAGTGAAAAATAAATGAAAGGCATGTAATTCACATAAATTGTAGTGAAATTTGTTTGTCTCCTTTTACTGGCATAGTTACTCAAGTTTTAAAGCGTTTTTAGCACATTAGTTTTCAATAAAGAGGAAGTTATTATGAGTATTAGATATCTCACTATTTTAATAGTTGGGTTTACTATTAATATTGTATTTGCAGGTTCTGCGCCTTTGGTGTCAATACCGACTCACGATGCATTTTTTGATGCCATTGCCAAACATTGTGGCAAAGCATATGAAGGTAAAGTTACGGTAGACAATCAACCCAGCCCAGCTTTTGATAATAAATTAGTGATGTTTGTGCGCTATTGCGATCAAGCTGAATTACAAATACCTTTTTATGTCGGTGATAATGCCTCTCGTACTTGGATTATTAAAAAAACAGGGAGCGGTTTGAGCCTAAAGCATGATCATAGACATAAAGATGGTACTAATGATCTTGTCACTATGTATGGTGGCCATACCTTAGATGGGGGCTATGAGCAGATTCAATCCTTCCCTGCAGATCAATACACCAAAGAGTTGTTTGCCAAGCAAGGTTTACCCCAGTCGATTACTAATGTGTGGCAAATGTATATTTACCCCGAAACTTTCTCGTATCGCTTAGTACGTGAAGGTCGGGAGTTTAGAGTTGACTTTGATTTAAGCAAACCCATTTCAGCGCCACCAGCACCTTGGGGATATACTGATTAATTCTGTGATTAGTGTTGAACCAATTTAGCAAAGGCTACGTAATGGTTTTTATGAAAAGCAAGCTAGGTGTAACCCTAATGGCAAACTCTAAATTTTCAATAAAAACCATTGAGTCCCAAAATATAGTTGTGGATAGGCTAACTGTACGCTCTTATGAAATGAGCATATATCTAGTAGAACTTGAGATTGGTAATCGCAAAGGTTTGGTATACCAAGATAACAAACCTAAGCGTTTTAATAGCAGTCAAGATGTTCGAAATGCATTTGAACACTGCAATATACTAGCTGCACAGATGTTACATGAGTCACCCTATGACGAAATGATAGGCAACCCAGAATCAGCACAAGCTGATAGCCCACTGCCATTTTCAATGGGCTAAGCTAAAGGCCGTGTTTATAGGTTTTGGCTAGTGTTATGAATAAACAAATAAGCGTAATAGCTACATAGCGATACCACAACACCTATACCTAGAATTGAGCCCCATGCTACTGGATCGTTTAAAATTAAATTCCACATTTTGTTTCTCCTCAAATAACCACTTAATGTCATGGGTTAAATTGTAAGCAGAGCGTTGTGGTTGTTTATGATCTAGATCAAGTATTGTGCCGGTGATTAAAAATTATTGATTTGAAAGGTGTGCTTTTAAAAAAATGGCTCTTGTAGAAGATACAAAAGCCTATTTTTATTGGGTATGCTCTTAGTGTTAAACTGTAACTCAAACAGAATTAATCTTGTTTAAGGGAAACCTTTAACAACTCAACTGAGCCTGAAAAGGTTAAGGTTTGTAGTTTACCTTTACCTTCAACATTAATGGTATTGACTTGTTGTGGCCATAGATCTCGCAATGCTTCGTGTTGTATCGTGAGGTTTTCTAAATTTGAAGGCTCTGTGGTTTCTTGATAAACCCAGAAAAAGTTACCGTCTAATTCATGGCCAACTCCTTTTAATTTCAAAGGTTGTTGTTGGCTATCAAAAAGTCTAAACCGCTCATTCACGTAATCACTAAATTGTTGCTGAGTGATCTCAGAGTCAATCATATCGGCATCTTTACCAAAAATCTCTTTTGCAGCATGTTCAGCATCATGGACCCTAAACCTATGCATAATTTCGATATTTTTGGTGCGCGGGTTAAACAATACCGTGCTTATTGAAGTTTTTTGCTGATGAGCACTCAGTGAAAACGCTGTGAATAACAGCGTCCCCACTAAGAGTTTAATGAAGTTACTCACTGTTAGTTTGAGTCTTCATCTTCGGTTGTGCTGTCATCGTAAGACTTAGCCTCGGTTTTGATATCTTGCATGATATCTCTATATACTTTGCCGGTACGTTTCTTGGTTTTGTAGGCCTCAATACGTGAAGGTATAATTTTACGAGGGTAGTGGTTGTTGTTTACATCCACATCGGCAGTTTCCCAGCGAGGATCAACAGTGACACTAACTAGCTCTTTGTCTTTATCGGTGATAATCATTTTGCTTACCGCTTTAGGTGTTCGACGCCAAATTTCAGCAGGAATATACTGATTTTCTGTGGTGCCATCGGCAAAGGTAAGCTCTAATATGATAGGCATTACTAAACCACCCAGGTTAGAAAACTCTAATACATAGTAGTTTTTGTCTTCGGCTACAGCACGCTCTAGGGTGGCTTTTTCCCATGGCTTAAGTTTACTTAAAAACTTCTGATACTTGTTACGCTCTTTGTTTGTAACAGTAAAACGGTCGTTTTCGTCATAAAAGTCTGTGATATCAGAAAAACGGTTAACCCAAAGCTCTCTGCCTTCAGCTTTGTTACGCTCGTCAGTTAAAGACAATGGCTTATCAAGCTCTTCTTGACGTAGACGGTCAAAATCAATATCAGGGTCAAGGGTATCTAAACGTAGTTTATAAATACTATCTAACGAGATATCAACGTGGTCTGTGGTGTAAAACCAACCACGCCAGAACCAATCTAAATCAACACCCGATGCTTCTTCCATGGTGCGGAAAAAATCAGAAGGTGTAGGGCGTTTATATTTCCAGCGCTGTGCATACTCTTTAAAGGCAAAATCGAATAATTCACGACCTAGAATGGTCTCACGTAAAATATTTAACGCAGCGGCCGGCTTAGTGTAAGCATTAGGGCCTAAACGTAATACGCTATCTGATTGAGTCATGATAGGTACTTGGGTTGACGACTTCATGTAAGCGACTATATCGCGAGGCTCAACACCCCAAGGAATAGTAGGATCCCACTCACGACCAGCAACACCGTCTAAAAAGCTATTAAGCCCTTCGTCCATCCAAGTCCACTGACGCTCATCAGAGTTTACAATCATAGGAAAATAAATATGCCCAATTTCGTGGATGACTACGCCAATCAAAAAGCGTTTTTCAGCTTGAGAATAAGTACGGCTACCATCTTTTTGTAGCTCTGTACGCGGGCCATTAAAGGTGATCATTGGGTATTCCATGCCGCCTACTGGACCATTAACAGATTGAGCTACCGGGTATGGGTAATCGAAAGAAAAGCGTGAGTAAACTTCTAAGGTTTGAATAATGGACTCAGTTGAATACTTCTTCCATAAGTCCCCCCCTTCTTTAGGGTAAAAAGACATAGCCATAACTAAAGGTTGATCGTCTCCACCTTGTTGATGACCGCGCGCATCCCACATGAACTTACGAGAAGACGCCCAAGCAAAATCACGGACGTTCTTAGCGCTGAATTTCCATGTTTTAGATTTATCAGTGCCTTCTTTTTCGTTTTCTAGTGCTTCTTCTGCAGTGACAACAAAGACTATACGCTCTGCATTTTTAGCTTGTTCTAAACGTTTACGTTGAGTTGATGTTAAAACATCTCTAGGGTTTTGCAGAGCACCGGTAGAACTAACGATATGGTCTGCAGGAACTGTTAACTCAACATCATAATTACCAAACTCTAAGGTGAACTCACCACGGCCAATAAATTCTTTATTGGTCCAAGCTTCGTAATCTGTGTAAGCATGTAAACGCGGGTACCATTGGGCTAGTAAGAAAATATCGTTACCACCTTCACGTTCGTCATCTGGAAAGTGTTCGTATCCAGAGCGTGCAGAAACCGCATCTTCTTCAACTATGTTGAATGCGTAATCTAGGTTAAATACGATCTTTTTACCCGGCTTTAATGAATTAGGTAAGTCGATACGCATATTAGTACCAACAATAGTAAATTTAAGCTTGTTACCGCTTTTATCGGTAACCGACTGAATGTCATAACCTAAAACATTGTCTTCGGTAAACTGTTGGCGACGTAATGCACCTAAGCTAAGTTGTGCTGCTTTACCTGCTGAAGCTGCCGCTGTAGCTGGCCCTCGATTGCCAATGCCACCAAATGTAGTTGTCATGGCAGACAGAGAATCATTACGGAATTTGTTTTGATCCAACTGCATCCATAAATACTTCAAGGTATCCGGAGAGTTGTTGTGATAAGTGATAGTTTGGCTAGCTTCTATACGACGTTTTTCTTCGTTTAATTTAGCCTTTATCTTATAATCAACCTGTTGTTGCCAATATTTATGGCCCGGCTCACCAGCTGCGTTACGGTAAACATTAGGTGTGGGTAATGATTCGTCTAATTGGCGAAATTTATCTTCAAAATCACCTTTTGTTTGACTAATAGCAGCGTTAGCCGAAGCAATAGCTAAAAACGATAACATAGTTATCGTGATAAGTTGTTTAAGCATGAATTTCCCTGATGGTTGTATGTTGTGAAGTGCTACTAGACCAGAATTTTTAAGATAATCTTTAATCCAATTAGCCGCGTGATAATATAACATTTTCGGAGTAAAGTCCGGCCTCTTGTATTGCTCTCTTAAGAATCTTTTGTTTGCTTTTTACATTTGAAACGTTTGTTTTGATATAAAGAAAAAGGTTGTTAATTGGGGGCTTTATTTATATTAAACCATAGCTTATAACTACATCAGCTTGTTTATTAAGCTGGTTGCCGTACCCTTACTGCAACTAAATTGTAGGGGGGATGATGAAAAAACTAGAATGGCAAAGAGCCGTTGTAAAAGTGGGGAGCAGTTTGATTGCTCCATCTGATAATCAGTGTAGTGCAAAATATTTAGCTCATATTGCTCAATTTATAACTGATAGTCGCAAGCTAGGTAAAGAAGTTATTTTAGTATCGTCGGGCAGTGTTGCTGCTGGTAAGGGTAAGATAGCCCATAACCACCGACCTTCCATTGCAGAAAAACAAGCAATGGCTGCCATTGGGCAGATGGAAATGATGTCCAATTGGGCAAAATTATTCGCAAGTGATTGCGCGCAAATTCTATTAACGTCTGATGATCTTCACGATCGTACCCGTTACGTTAATATCAAAAATACTCTTCGTGAATTATTAAAAAATCACATAATACCTATCGTAAATGAAAACGATACGGTTGCTATCAATGAATTAAAGGTGGGCGATAATGATAACCTAGCCGCTTATACTGCCTTGGTTGCAGAAGCCGACACCTTAATTATTTGTACCGATATTGATGGTTTATATAGCGCAGATCCGCGGAAAAACCCGGATGCGAGTTTAATGCCTTTGGTTACCAGTATCGACCAAAGCATATTTGATTTAGCAGGTGGCGCTGGGACTTCTTCTGGTACTGGTGGAATGTACACCAAAATACAAGCGGCTAAAAAGTGTGTGAGCTCAGGTATTCAAACATTAATTGTTAATGGCCGTGATGAAGACGTATTCACCACCTTGGGCAAAGGACAATTGGCGGGTACATCATTTACGCCATTAGAGAGCAATCATAGTGCTAGAGGTAATTGGCTCAAATATACGTTGAAGCCAAGAGGTACTATAAGGGTAGACGAAGGTGCTGCCAAAGCCTTACTTGAAAACGGTGCCTCTTTATTGCCACCAGGTATTGTCAGTACGACTAAAAAGTTTGAATCTGGTGATGCGGTTAATATTAGCTATAAGAAGAAAGTTATCGCCAAAGGGTTAGCTCTTTATAGCGCCGCCGAACTATCGCAAATTAAAGGTCTAAACAGTAGTGATATTGAAGATACCTTGGGTTACACCCTAGGTGAAGTTGTCGTGCATAGAGATGACTTAGTACTGCTGTAATTAATAAATTATTTTAAAGGAAATACACCATGAGTTTTTCTATAACGGAAGCCGCTAAAGAAGCAAAAAAGGCAGCCCGTCAAGTCGCAAATTTAAATGCTCAGCAAAAAGATCAGCTATTAACCGATATCGCCGAGTCTTTAATATCAAATACTGAAAGTATTTTAATCGCCAATGCTAAAGATTTAGCGGCAGGTGAAGAAAACGGTTTAGATGCCGCCATGTTAGACCGCCTCGCACTTGATCCTAAGCGTATTCAAGGTATTGCTGACGCAGTCATTGAAATTGCCGAGCAAACCGATCCAGTAGGCTCAATTTCTAAAATTGAACGTATGCCAAGTGGCATTCAAGTGGGAAAAATGCGCATCCCCCTTGGTGTTATTGCGATGATTTATGAATCTCGCCCAAATGTCACGATTGATGCTGCTGCATTATGTTTGAAAGCAGGTAACGCTGTGGTGTTACGGGGTGGTAAAGAAGCCGTTCACTCAAACCTAGCCCTAGCTGAGTGCATTAAGTTCGCCTTGGCTAAGCAGCAAATCGACCCTGCAGCTGTGGTTGTAGTACCAGATACTGACCGTGCTGTAATGAACGAGTTAATGACCCTTAATGAGTCTATTGATTTAATTATTCCCCGAGGCGGTGAAGGACTTATACGCTTTGTTTCAGAAAACAGTCGTATACCTGTGATTCAACATTACAAAGGTGTGTGTCATCTTTATGTGGATAGCACAGCTGATGAAGCCAAAGCTATCAATTTGTTGAAAAACGGCAAAACCCAACGGACGGGCGTATGTAATTCTTTAGAAACGCTGCTTGTACATAAAGATATTGCTGCAACCTTTTTACCAAAAGCTGCCGCATTATTAGCAGAGCACAACACTGTCATTCACGCATGTGAAAGCAGCATAGAATACTTTGAAGGTGCTGAAGTAGCCACTAAAGATGATTGGCATGCCGAATACCTAGCCATGGAAATAGCAATTAAGGTGGTGTCAGACTTTGAGCAAGCCATAGAGCATATCGAAGAATATAGCTCAGGTCATACAGAAGTCATTGCCAGTCAAGACTACTCAAAAACCCAAGAATTTATACGTCGTATAAACTCTGCTGTGGTCATGGTAAACGCATCATCTCGCTTCTCAGATGGCGGCCAATTAGGTTTAGGTGCTGAAATTGGGATTTCTACAAGTAAATTACACGCTTATGGACCTATGGGCGCTGAATCACTCACCACAGAGAAATTCATTGTTATGGGTGATGGCGAAGTAAGAGCTTAACTGTTATTTGCAATAACTCGTTAGTAGCAAAGGAACTGCGCTAACGAGTTTACCTTGTATTTTTTGAGTATATATCTACTGTCTTACCTTTCTTTGATAGATTCACTACACCCATCTTGTACTTTGTTGTATAAATAACCTTCTTAGTTTTCTGCTGTCATGTTGTTTCATAAACAATAAAACATCATCGCTCATTTCAAATAATTAAAAAGGCAAAACATGAAGATAAAACACGTAATCACCGCTGGGTTAATGTTAATAGGTAGCAATGCTCCGGTTTATGCAGATGAAATAAGCAAACAGATTGAGTCTCAATTACCACAACTTATGGATTTATATGAAGACTTACATGCCCACCCTGAGCTTAGCGGCTTTGAAGTAAAGACTGCGGCAAAACTTGCAAAGCGTGCCAAAGCTTTAGGTTTTGAAGTGACAGAAAACGTGGGTGGCACAGGCGTGGTTGCCGTATACAAAAATGGCCCAGGTCCTGTGGTGATGATACGTGCGGATATGGACGGACTGCCCGTAATAGAACAAACCGGCTTGCCTTTTGCCTCTAAAGAGCGAGCTACAACAGAAGATGGTATTGAGTCCGGTGTAATGCACGCATGTGGCCACGATACCCATATGACTAGCTGGGTAGGCACAGCCAGTGCGCTCGTGTCGCTCAAAGATACTTGGTCAGGTACTTTGGTAATGATTTTGCAACCCGCTGAAGAGCGAGGCAAAGGCGCCAGAGACATGCTAAATGATGGCTTGTATGAGCGTTTCCCTAAACCTGATTATGCCCTAGCATTTCATGATTCTGCAGGTTTACCCGCAGGCACCATAGGGTTAACCCCAGGTTTTGCATTAGCAAATGTTGATAGTGTGGATATTATTGTAAAAGGCCGAGGCGGTCATGGTGCTTATCCACACACCACAAAAGATCCTATCGTTTTAGCAAGCCGTATTGTGGGTTCTTTACAAACGCTAGTGAGCCGTGAATTAGACCCACAAGATGCAGCAGTAGTAACAGTTGGGAGTTTTCATGCTGGAGCGAAACACAATATAATTTCTGATGAAGCCAAGCTACTTCTTACTATTCGCAGCTATTCTGACGAAACTCGCCAAGCCTTATTAGACGGTATTGCGCGTATTGCTAAAGGTGAAGCCATAGCGGCAGGTCTCCCAGAAGACCTCATGCCTGTGGTTAAACTAAAAGATGAATACACTCCTGCTACCTATAACACCAAAGAGTTGAGTGAAGAATTATTAGCATTGTTTTCCAAGCAGTTTGGGCAAGACAGAGTCATTAAATCTCCACCGGTTATGGGCGGCGAAGATTTTGGACGCTTTTACCGTGCTGATAAGTCTATTCAAAGTGTGATCTTTTGGGTTGGCGGTGTACCCCATGACTCATGGGAAAAGTCTCAAAAAGGAGAAGCTTCACTGCCTTCTTTGCATAGTCCATTTTGGGCACCAGAAGCTAAAACTGTGATTAATACTGCCAGCCAAGCGCTGACCAATGCTGCAATCAACATTATGCAAAAATGACCCAGCACTATTTATTTGATTGGGGGGACACGCTTATGGTGGACCTCCCTAATCAAGTTGGCCCAATGTGCGACTGGCCTCAAGTACAAGCAGTAAGTGGCGCGTTAGTTTGCTTAAAACACCTGAGTCAACATGCTCAATGCCACCTTGCAACCAATGCAGAAGACTCTTCTGAAGCTCAAATTCGCAAAGCACTAGTGAGGGCGGGGTTGAGTGACTACATCACCCAAATATTCTGCCGTGAAAACTTAGGCACAGGTAAAACTGACAAAGCCTACTATCCTAAAATCATTAAAAAACTAGGTGTTAATACCCATCAAGTGACTATGGTGGGAGATTCTTTAGAAAGAGATGTATTAGCGCCCATCAGCGCGGGATTGCAAGCTGTATGGTTTAATCCTAGCTGCCATGCATACAGTCAAGATGTTGAGGTAGTTAAGCAACTAACAAGTCTAATATCATGATTTAGGACGAAATTACTTACCTCTATATTGTAATCTCGTTCGATTACTAATAGAGGACTCAATTTATCGAGATGCTCATTATTTATTTCATTTTTGTTAGTGTGGTAGCATAAATTAAAAATTATCGGCTTTTTTAAAAGCACGCTTCATATCTAATTTACCTCCGATGATGTAGATAATATTCGATGCGTTATTTGCTCCTAATGGAATGTTTATTTTTTGAGATAAGAGAGCTAGAAACATGAATGATTATGTTAACCCTAGTGATTTATTATTATAAATATACACCCCTTGTAACATAATAATTCCCCAGAAATTGGTATCGAAGCATATGTTTGGTTGCCTTTTTATGATGTCATTAGGGGAAGATTCAGTATACCCAGCATCATGAGTTCAAGGTAGTAGTATGTGTAGATGGAAGGCAATGCAATGGGCGCTTTTTTTACTTTTAGTTTTATTGGTTGGAAAAGCCAACGCAGATGAAAATCAATCGAATGTAATGTCATTGGGCAAAGGAAAAGAGAATACCTTTGCTAATATTCAGTATCAAATTGTTGACTTGGATTTTAATGAAATCATTCATCAGTCAAAGGGTTGGAAAAATACTTATTCCACCTTATTCGATACAGGTTTTTCTTCTGAGGTATATTGGTTTAAACAAGAGTTAATTAATCATACTGAAAATAACGAATGGTATTTGACCTTAAACAACACTCGACTAGATTATGTGGATTTTTATTTAGTCAGTGATAATGATTTACAACATTTATCGTCTGGAGATTACCGTCCTATTTCTGGACAGCTTTCTTCCTCCCCAACATTTCAATTTAACTTAAAGTCACAACAATCAGCACATCTTTACATTCGGGTCCAGTCAGGAACAGTCGTTTCTTTTTTGCCGAAAATACGGAGTAGTTTTTCGTATGGACAGCATTCATCAGAGATAAAAGCCTTACATATTTTCTATACATTGATTTTGCTGGTTTTTATTGCTTTTCAAATTGTGATGAATCATAGGATAACGGATAGAATTACTTTGTATTATGCCGCCGGTATATTTTTTGGATTTGCTTATAACTTATTTTACTTCGGTGAGGGTAATCTAGTTTTTTGGCCGGACAATATTGCCATAAAAAATCGCAGCCATTATATTTTTGCCTTACTTAGTTGCGCCTTCTTTGCTCTATTTCTACAGAAATACGTACGTAGCGTTATTACCATGCCCCGCTTACATTACCTGATAAATGTATATTTAGTTTTTGTCTTAATCAGCATAATTATTACTTTATTTCCTGTCATTAACCTAGTGCGTGTAGTATTGGTTTTATTCGTCGCTAGCGGAATCGCTATTCTCGTGACAATTGGTACAATTAGAGCTATAAAACAAGATAATTACTTAGCCTTATGGCTTGGTACTCCGCTCATATTTACCGTTATTGCGTCCCTAGTTTATGTATTTACCTTTCTTGGCTTATTGCCCTTTACACCAATTACTTCCAAACTAATTTTATGGTCATTCATATTTGATGTTGTGGTCATATCATTGAGTTTAATGTTTAGACACTATGCATTGCGCCATGAACGTGATGAATTATTAATAAAGCTGGAAAAAATTGCACAGCGGCAAAACGATATTGATGTCGAAGTAACGTCGATAAATCAATCATCACCATCAGAGGGGGCTATTCGCCAAGAATCAAATGGTCGCCTGGGCAACATCAACCCGCACACAACCATAGTGAATCTATTAGCACATCTTGATACAGAAAAAGCGTTTTTAGAACCAGGGCTTAGTGTGGAAAATGTGGCATCGAACATCGATGTCCGTCCAGATCAATTGTCAGCTTTGATAAGTAGCGAACTCAATACGTCTTTTCCAACTCTCATCAATATTAAGCGCCTCGATGCAGCAGCTAATTTACTTAAAGATAAGCCAGATAAACAGATTCTAAATGTGGCCTTAGAATGTGGCTTTAACTCTAAAAGTAACTTCAATCGATTGTTTAAAGAATACTTTGACACTACACCTAGCCTATACCGTAAACTTTTTAATCAGAAAAATAAGAGCAACATTGCTCCCAAAGAGCCTTCTTAGCCTTCCTAGGGTAAAATTAACGTCTCTTTTAGGTCCCAAATCCTGAATTGGGACGTCACCTTGTTTTTTGTACTGTATTTTCTGAGCACCTTCTTAGTTGTGTACCTCTATAAATTAAAATCGGTGCGGGAGGAATCATGGAGTGTGATGTTGAAGACGAAAATTCAGGTCAAGTTTTTTCAGTAGGAACGAGAGTGGTAGTTAAAGATGCACTATCACCAAATGAGTATATTTCTGGGATAGTATCTAGTCACCCTAAGCGATCTAGTGACCCAGAGTGTAAAGAGTATTTTTATGAAATATTAGTCGATTTTTCTGACGACATATTGTTTGGTGGACAAGGTTATAAAAGAGTTTGCGTTTCGAGCTCTTGTTTAAGTTTGGTTTAATTATTAACGGTACAAAGGGCACTAATAAAAGCGCCAACAACTATTAAGTGAACAATTTCTAAATTAATATCGAATAGTATCCTTACCAGAGGGTTAATTTCACTCATACAAATTTGACGCTAAGAGCCTATACCATTTCTGGTTTGGGGGGCAGCGTGTTTAAGTGGTTTGGTGCAAAAGGTAGATAATCCAAAGTTCAATAGCTAAAGGCCTAATGGGCCTTGAGGGTAACTTTGAGTCTGATGGAAATGACAAGCGGAGTGTTTAATCTACGTCTAGTCGGTATAAATGTTAAGAGATAAACTTATGAGCGAAAAAATTACAGGCGGCTGCCTATGTGGCAAGGTGACGTTTGAAGTAAACAATAGTTTTACTCGGTTTTATTTTTGTCATTGTCAGCAGTGCCAAAAGATTACAGGTTCAGCCCATGCTGCAAATTTATTTACTACACCTGATGCTATCAAGTGGATATCAGGCCAAAGGTTAACTAAACAGTACGATGACCCCGACCGAGACTTCACTGTAGTGTTTTGTTCAGAATGTGGTAGTGGTTTGCCTTTTGTAACCAAGACCAGTAAAACCTTAATTGTGCCGGCAGGCTCGTTAAACGAAGACCCCAACATACACCCTAATGACAATATTTTTTGGGCCGAGCGAGCAACTTGGTATGATGAAGGTACAAACGCAAATCAATGTGCTGGATTTCCAAGCTAGCTCATATATTACTTCATAACCCGAGAACAATAATAATGAAAAAACTCTCTGTTGCCCACGGACTAGATTACTTATTGGCGCTATGTACTTTCGCTGGATTTTTAGCGGTATTACAAACATTTATTATAGGCAAGCATTACATTATTCCGACTATCTTATTACTTTTTACCGTGTTGCTGGGTAACTTTGCTTGGTATGGTTTAAAACAAGTTAAATGGGCTCAGTATGTGAATTTTTGGATTGGGTTTATTGCCACCAGTCATTTATTTTTTGCGGTATTCTGGGCCAAAACACCACGAGAAATTCTCGGTGACGCCTTTGAGCCCGTATTTATAGTTTTGACTCTAGCCATGCTGTTTTTAACTGTATTTTATGCCCGTCGTAATCTGCTTTTTAAGCGCTAGTTTCTGTTACCTAATTAGCGGCAGCTGTTTGCTCTAATAAAGCGTAATAAAACTGTATGGCACTTAGGTAATTTTGCACACTGATTTGTTCGTTTAGCCCGTGAAACTGACTTAAGGTATCTTGGTTTAGCGATACCATCATAAAGCGATAAATGTTGTCTGAAAGACCTTGAAAATGTCTAGAGTCTGTTGCCCCTACAACTAAATAAGGGGTAACCAAAATACTGTCATCTATGCGCCTTATGGTTGATTCGATTAGCTTGTATCCAAGGTGAACAGTTGGGGAGACTGATGACGCCTCATTGGCTAATGAAGCACTAAGCTCTACTCTAGGGTCATCAATAACCTCTTCAAGATGAGCTCGAATACTTTCAACAGTATCACCAGGTAATATTCTAAAATTAACAGTTGCTTTGGCTACCGTTGGCAGTACATTCGATTTAGTACTGCCTTGCAGCATAGTCACAGCTGTGGTGGTACGGGTACTCGCTGCTGAGGTAGGGCTGCTTAATACGGCACTTTTTACCAATGGCCCAAGTAACCATAAATTAGTTAAAGGTAAACGTTGCGATAAGGGCATAGAATAGCCAATATTGTCGAACATCAATCCTAAAAACTCTAAACTTTCTGCAAAGGGGTTGTTCTCTACTTTTACAATCGCCGCGGCAAGTATTCCAGCGGCAGTATGGGCAGGTGGCTGAGAAGAGTGGCCGCCTTTACTTTTTACTGTTAAATCAAAATTCACAAAGCCTTTTTCAGCTACGCCAATAACGGCTATAGGGGCACTTGTTCCTGCGACTATTCCTTGGGTGACTAAGCCGCCTTCATCTAATATGTATTCGAATTCAATGTTTTGCTCTGCAAAGTGTTTAGCTATGACTTTAGCACCATTGCCGCCAGCTTCCTCATCATGTCCAAATGAAAAGTAAATGTCTCTTTGAGGTGTAATGCCTTTTGCTAAAAATATTTCTAATGACTCCATTAACGCAAGTACAGTTACCTTGTCGTCTATGGTACCCCGGCCCCAAATGGTGCCATCAACAATATTGCCGCTAAATGGCGGCTGTAACCATTCATATGCGGTATTTGGGTCAACGGGCACTACGTCCATATGCCCCATAAACAACACCGGTTTGAGCTGACTATTTTGACCTTTTAAGTGGAACACCAAACTGTAGTCTGCAAACTTTTGTAATCTTGTTTGTTGATGAACTAAAGGGAAGGAGTCTGCTAAATGTTGGTGAAATGCCAGGAAGGATTCGGGATCTAATTTTGTGGCGTCGTCATAGGATATGGTTTTGATTTTTATGGCATCAGCAAACCTATGGAGGGCTGCAGTTTCATCTATCTCGACTGGGTGTAACGCCTCGGTCACTTGATATTGGTTGTTTTCAAACACAGTATTGGCACGGTAAAACACCACGGCAACAACAGCTATGATAATGACAGTTAAGAACAATAATATTTTTTTCATTTGCTGGGTCCTTTAATCAAATTATCTGGTTACACTAGCGGCCAGTATACTCTTTCATTTTGAGAAATAAATTTTTGTCTAATCCAGTGTTGTTTTCTGTAGTTGTATTGATTTGGGGCTCTACTTGGCTGGCAATCACCTTTCAATTTGGAGAGGTGGACTCTAGTTTATCTGTAGCCGTTAGATTCTTCTTTGCCGCCCTTATTTTACTCGCTTATTGTAAATTCAAAGGTTTGTCTTTGGCTTTGCCTAGGCACATCCATATCAAAATGGCTGGCGTAGGTTTATGTCTTTACACCTTGGATTACAGTCTGCTTTACCAAAGTCAGCAATATATAATCAGTGCTATAGTTGCCCTCATGAGCTCGGGCATGGTGTATATCAATGTTGTGCTACGTAGAGTGTTACTTAAAAAGGCCATCCGCCCAGAGGTGATTGTGGGCGCGACTTTTGGTTTGATTGGTATTGGCTTGATATTTTTACCTGAGTTTTCCAAGGTAAGTGCCAACGAATATATAGTGCTAGGCATTAGTTTTGCCTTGGCTTCGTTCTTTTTTGCTTCTTTAGGTAATGTGATTTCAGAACGAATTTTGGATCACGGCACTCCTGTTATCCAAATGAACTTTTGGGCAATGAGTTATGGTGTGCTGTTTTTAACGGTTAGTGCTTTGGCCAGTGGTGCAGAAATCGTGATCCCTAGTAATCCTCAATACTACTATTCACTCGCTTATTTAACTGTATTTGGCTCAGTGTTAGCCTTTGGTGCCTATATGCAGTTGGTGAAACAAATGGGCTCAGACAAAGCTGCTTATGTGGTGTTGGTTTACCCAATTGTGGCCTTAATTTTATCGACTATTTTTGAAGGGTATACTTGGCACACAGAAGCATTTATAGGCGTGGCGATAGTGTTGTTAGGAAATGCCATTGCTATGGGGAAAATAGCCGTGCCTTTCTTGAAAAAGGCAAATAATGAGTAGTTATTTTAACTTCTTTTAAAATGCCTATTTGCTTTCAGAGTCAAATAAGGAGTAACCATACAATGTATGATTACTCCTTAGCGATTAACCTGTATTCAGGTTAACTATTAATTACTTGCTAGTTTTTCTGCTACCCAAGTATCAACCAAACGTTCAAGTATATCTAAAGGTACCGCGCCATTTTTAAGTACTACGTCATGAAATTCAGATAGTGTGAATTGTTCACCTAAAGCACTCTTAGCCTTTTCTCGCACTTCTAGTATTTTCATCATGCCCATTTTATAAGCGGTGGCTTGCCCTGGGTTGACTATGTAGCGTTCAATTTCAGAAACCACATCAGATTCAGCCATGCCTGTGTTGGCTAACATATAAGTTATGGCCTGTTCTCTAGTCCATCTTTTAGCATGGATCCCTGTATCGACGACTAATCTAACTGCTCTAAAAAGCTCGGCCTGTAGGCGGCCTATGTTATCGAAGGGATCATCTTGAAAGCCCAATTCCCAAGCTAAATACTCACTATATAGTGCCCAGCCTTCAACGTAAGCAGTAAAAATCGGTAAGGTACGAAATATGGGAAGGCTCTCAAGCTCCATACCTATGGCAATTTGAAAATGGTGGCCTGGGATCCCTTCATGGTATGCCAAGGTGCGCATTGCATAGGTTGGAGTGGCTTTAATATCATACAAGTTAGCGTAAAACACTCCAGGTCGAGAACCATCCATAGCGGGTGGATTGTAATAAGCACCGGGAGCGGTTTTTTCTTTAAATAATGGGATGCGTTTTACTTCTAAACCGGCTTCTGGTCGTAGTGAAAAGCTATCTCCTAGATCAGCGTTTATTTCATCTAAAATAGTTTGATAATCCTCTAAAATCTTAGCTCGACCTTGATCATCATCTGAGTAGTAAAAGCGTGTATCTGCAGCTAAATCATTAATCGCACTAGTAAAACCCGATGATGTATCAAATCCCTCTATTGCTAATATGTTTAATATCTCATTTTGAATGCGCCCAACTTCTGATAGCCCAATATTGTGAATTTCGTCTGCGCTAAAATTGGTGGTGGTGTAAAAACGTAAGGCCAACTTGTAGACTTGGTCACCTTGAGGTAAATGCCAGAGTCCATCGTCGTTATTTGTTCTAGTTTTTATTGTCTGAAAATACTCAATTAGCATTTCATATGTGGGGTAAACCGTATTCTCGATTTCAGATTTTGTCGCTGCGAGCAGATCTTGTTTCTGTTCTTCAGTTATCTCGTCACTTTTATCTATTTTCAGTTCTAGGGAGGTATATAAAATATTCTCTTGAGCTGGCGTCCCTATAAAGCCTTGCATTTCTTCTAGTACCCTATCAACTACAAAAGTGGGAGGGAAAATATTCATTTCTTCCCGAATTCGCATTCCTTCTAACATTTGTGTGTAGTAGCGCTTTGATTCACTTAAACGAGAATTATAGTACTCGACACTTTGCACATCAGAAATGGCGTGTTGTCCGTCCATAAAACTAGGGAAGTTACTTTGCGCCCCTGACATCTGGTTAAAGGGGTAGTTATGGTATTGATAGGTGATGGAGTCTTCTAACATGTCAAATAAAAACAGGGCGACTTCTTTTGAAAGTTGCTCACCTTCTGATAAGTCCTCGTCTTTATATTGCATCAAGGTACTTTGAACTTTACGTAGCCTCTCATAACTGGCTAAGGAGTTGGCCTCACTCACATCATTTAAGTGGGCGTTGTGTCCAGTAATACCTATGCTGTCAAGCACGCCAATAGAGGTAAGCGTTTCTGGGCTTTGTAATGCTTCTTTAATTAAAGTTCGATTTAAGAAGTTATTAAACGAAAAAGGTTTGTCTGCCTTCCATTCATGAGTGGCCCAAGCGCCAGCTATGATCACTACCGCTAAAATAGTGATACCAAACCATTTAAAAAATGTTTTCAAGTTTAAAACTCCTTATGATTGAAAGTTAATGCTAGCAATTATTTATACCTCTGAAATTAAAGATATGTAAGCAATTCTTACCAGTGCATCTATTAAAGCTGATTTAGCTTTTTATTTAATTCATAAGCGGGCTCGGTGACAATTTTTTCTAACACTTGAATCCGTTCTGTTAGTTCTAAAATTAAAGCGTCTTTTTCATCTAGGCTTTGCTTAGAATTTGTTTTTTGTGTCTGAGTAGTTTGTATAAAAGGGTTACTACAACGGCCATTTAACCAATCTGCTAGGTGCCAACCTTTTTTGTAGTCTAACCAACAAATAGCCAGTGATGCTAAGGCTAGGCTTGAAAGTAAAATGGTAATTTTTAACGGGTCCATAAGTGGTTCCTATTTGTTTGCTTTAGACAATCTTCGATTAATAGTTTTCTGTATCCATTTAATATGAGTACTAAGTAGTAATAGGTACATGCTTCTTTCCATTTTCGTTGCAATTACTCCCATAGTCTTGGGCAATGAATATTTATTACAAAATTATTTAAAATAATTTATGTGTAATATTTTTAGATGCCTTGAGACTATGTATTTGTGCGCGCAGTAATGAACACTAATTAGGGACTCTAGTTAATTGAGTAAAGTTTTCAAACAGATACTAAAAGAGCATGCTTCCTTATTGGGGCGTGTGGCGGCTACCTATGAGGCTAATTTTCATATGCGCCAAGAGTTACTGCAAGAAATCACCCTAGCGGTTTGGCAAGCATTAGCTAAATTTAAAGGTGATAGCAGTATCAAAACTTATATATTGCGGGTGGCTCACAACAAGGCCATCACCCATGTGGCGTATCACGCTAAGCAGCCTCGAAACGATTCATATTGTGAAGTAGAAACCCCTGAGCCTAGCAAAGCTAAAACCACAGATGAGCAACTAGACCAACAAAGACAAATTCAGCAGATGCTAACTCATATTCGAAACATGCCTATTCAAACTCGGCAGGTGGTAACTATGTCTATGGAAGGTTTGAGCTATGACGAAATCGCAGATGCTTGCGGTATTAGTTCCTCAAATGCAGGTGTTGTGCTCAACAGAGCAAGAAAAACATTAATGGAGAGCATTCAAGATGCCCAATAATCAAGACCCATTAAGCCAATTATGGCAGCAGCAAGAAGTGCAAAAGCCAGACTATCAAGCTTTGCAAACATCTTGGGATAAAATGCGAGTAAAGCAAAAACTCTATGTTTTTTTCGATGTACTCAGTGTTTTGGTGACATTTTTTATTATTTGGTTTAACAAAGAAAAGCTTGATGACTTTACCTTGAGCTTGATGACTATTGTTTTATTGATTGCTATCGCAGCTGTTTTTTATTTAACTTGGTTACGCCGCTTTTCACTGGGGTGGTCTAATCAAAATACTGCTATGTACTTGCAGCAGCTTAAAAAGCAGCTTGAGAATAATATAAAAATTGCCAATTTGAGCATGCACTCTGGATGGGCGATTATAGTATTGTTAGTATTTTTTTACGCTGGACTTTATATTTATGAGGCTTTTCCACTAGATCAGTTATTAAAAAAAATATACTTAACTTTAGCCATCCATTCTTTATTGTTGCCAGGTATTTGGTTTTGGGCAAAAAAACGTAAACAACGCTTCGTGAAAGAACTCGCAGAATTAAATAAGATCTTAGAGTTATAATTTTTATAACGAAGAATTTTGCGTTGCTGCCTTTGGGGTAAATTTCAGACATAAAAAAAGCAAACAGCATTAGCGGTTTGCTNAAATCAGACGGGTAATATCAGTATAAGTTCAAATTTTTGTACATTTCTTAAGTCATAAGTTGGATTAAGAGGTAGCCCAATAATCTGTTTCCCTATTTCTAATCCGTATGCCTAGAGCTCACAAATAATTGGTTTTGCTCATTAGCCCTTAATTATTTTGTGAAATCAAAGAGAAAGCTTGGTTAAGGAGTCTGCCAAAAAGTCTACTGTGCGGCGAATGCGTAAGTTGGTTCGAACTTCTTGATGGGTGGTTAGCCACATTTCTAAAGGGGGGATTTGCAACTCAGGTAAAATGGCTATTAGCTCTGGATGCTTTTTAGCTAAAACATTGGCACAAAAGCCAACACCTGCACCACTTAGTACCAACTGTAAATAAACCAAAGGGTTGTCAGTGCGATATGCAAACATATCGCGGTTACTACTTAACCCCATTGCTTTCATTCCATCTAATATGATGTTTTTGCGATCGTATCCCACCATTCGATGTTGATTAAGATCTTCTGGCTTAAAAGGTGTTCCGAATTTCTGTAAATATTCTTGAGTGGCGTAGGTGCCCAAAGAAAGTTTATTCACTTTTCGTGTAATTAAGTCATTTTGAGTAGGGCGAAACATACGAATAGCAAGGTCGGCATCACGGGATAACAAATTGTCTGTGCTGTCAGTGGCGATTAACTCAATATCTATCTCTGGCTCGGCATCACGTAACGCGCATAAAATAGATGGCAGTATGTATGCCGAGATAAATTCACTAGCCGTTATGCGCACTGTTCCTTTTATGCGGCTTTTGTTGCTTGCGGCCTTTAGAGCAAATTGATCTGCTTCATATGACATGGCTCTGGCATCATCAATTAAGCGTAAGCCAGCTTCGCTAAGTATCATGCCCGAACGCCCTCTAGTAAATAAGGTTACATCTAGGCTAGTTTCAAGTTCTGTAATATGTCGCCCTACGCTCGGCTGACTTATACCTAAACGCTCGCTTGCACCAGATAAAGAGCCAGTATCGACAACAGCGATGAATGTCCGAATGAAATCCCAGTTCATATCTATAAATTTATGAATAGTTAATGTTTAATATTGTAGATTTAACATAGAAATTCAGATTGATAAAGTGCCCCTATCAACAAATAGGAGTCATCATGAAAACCACAGTAATTTTAGGCGCTAATGGGCGCTTAGGGAACGAAGCCTTACAGGCGTTTGCCAAAACAGATCACAAAGTTATTGCAATTACCCGTAATGCAGATGTGAGAAATTTACCCAGAGGGGTCGAAGTTAGGGCTGCTGATATATTGAATCAAACACAATTAATAGACGCAACCAAGGGCGCTGATATTATTGTAAACATGGCACACCCTATTTATACGAAATGGACTGAGCAAATGATGTTGCAATCTAAAAACATATTGGCCGCGGCAAAAGTACATAAGGCAACTCATTTATTTCCCGGCAATATATATAGTTATGGCGCTAGCATGCCAACAGAATGCACCGAAAAAACACCATTTAAGGCAAACACTAAAAAAGGGATGATTCGCCAAGAGGTTGAAGCATTGTTTGCCCATGAAAGTGCGGTAAAAACTGTGATCATTCGTGCTGGCGATTTCTATGGCGGTACAGGAGTAGGCTCTTGGTTTGACCTAGTAGTCACGAAAAAACTTCATAAAGGTATTTTCACCTACCCAAGCGCCCAAGGTATACCCCATGCTTGGGCTTATTTGCCTGATTTAGCCAACACCTTTGTGAAAATGACCGAGCACCTAGATGAGCTACCCAATTTTTCACAATGGTTATTTGAAGGGCACACTTTCACCAGCCAACAGATGCAGGAGCATATTGAACAAATATTAGGAAAAAAGCTTAAATCAAGCACTGTGCCATGGAAGTTATTAAAGTGCATTGGCCTTGTTTCACCTATGATGAGGGAAGTTTGTGAAATGGCTTATCTATGGAAGCGCCCGCACAGTTTAAACGGTAGTAAACTCTCAGCTCTTCTCAAAGGAGTCCCAAACACTCCACCAAACAGAGCAATACAAAAGGCTATCCTGCAACTAAACCAATAGTGATTTTGACTCTGGATTAAGAGGAATTTAAGGCAAAAAAAAGCCTGATAACAAATCAGGCTTAAAAATGAGAACACACATAAAAACTATATAAATAGACGGGGAATATCAACATAAGTTCAAAGTGCTACACATTCTTTTTAATAAAATTAATACAGCCCCTAATATCAAGTAGCTTTAACGAACTTGACCACGCCACTCCTTCTAGTTTTTAGGCTGATTATTAATAAACTCAACACCGCGTAACATAGCGAGTACTAACTCTTTGGCATCAAATTTGGTTAATGCTGCATTTGCCCCAACTTGTTTGGCTTGACTAACGCTAATAGCACTCGATAACGAAGTGTGAAGAATGATATATGCATCAGCCAGTGCTGGTGAGTTACGTACCTCAAAGGTTAGTTCATAACCGTCTAAACCTGGCATCTCAATATCGGATACTAACAAATTGACTGGGTGCCCATTAGAGGCTTGTTCATGCATATATACCAAGGCCTTTTGGCCATCATCTGTTACATGACATGGTACATTCAGCAACTCTAAAACATCGGTTAGTTGTCGCCTAGCGGTCAATGAGTCATCAACAACCAATATATTCATTGGTTTAAGTTGT
This sequence comes from Paraglaciecola marina, assembly GCF_004360155.1. Classification (GTDB taxonomy): domain Bacteria; phylum Pseudomonadota; class Gammaproteobacteria; order Enterobacterales; family Alteromonadaceae; genus Paraglaciecola; species Paraglaciecola marina. The sequence continues at coordinate 73,224 of NZ_ML178725.1, forward strand.
TCACGCTGAACATCGGTAACCACCGCTAGAGCTGCTTTGGGATCGGGTGGAAAAATTTTATTTAGCAATAACTCAACATCCATTAGTTGGATAACGTCATTACCAACTTCTACAGTCCCTGTTACAAAAATCCCTGTACCAAGTTTTTTGTCAGGCTGTTTGATTTCTCGCCAATTGGTTTCAACAATTTTTTCAATTTGGCTAACGATAAAGCCAACTACTTTTCGTTGGCAATCTGTCACAACTATAAAAGACTTACTTAGATTGCTTTCTTCAACTGGGCCAAGCCCTAATACTTCAGCCATATCGATAATAGCGATAGTTTGATCTCGAATGGTTAATATACCTTTGACGCCGGGTTCTGAATTAATCATAGCTGTTACGGGTTTATACGGTACAAGCTCTTGAATTTTCAATGTACCCAAAGCAAACTGGCGACCATTCTTTAGCCTAAATAGTAATAGCCCTTGCGAGTAGTTAGCTTTAGAAGCCACAACTTTCTCCGATTAATAAAATGTTGAATAAATAAAAGTAAGCTTGAGGGTAGATCAAGAGCATCAGTATTGTCGATGAAAAATAGGCAAAAAAAAGCCTGATAACAAATCAGGCTTAAAAATGAGAACACACATAAAAACTATAAAGTCAGACGTGCAATGTCAGCATAAGTTCAAAAAATTGTGAGTTTTTAAGTGAGATAATTCAGTCATGATTAATGAACGCCTTTAATCACATGAATATGGAAGCTATTTTTATAGGAGCGTATTAGAACTAATGAAGCTGAATTTCAGACATAAAAAAAGCAAACAGCATTAGCGGTTTGCTTTTTTAGAAGGGGTATTTGTTGAAGCTTATTTAGATACTTTTTCAGAGATGTAGTTGATAACACTAGTAGCACCGCGCTCTTGGAAGAACTCAACTAGACCTTTACCGGCACATTTCACGCCTTCAGCGTCTAAAACTTTATCCATCACATCGCTTTTAGAAGCACCGATGCTGCCTACTTGACGGCTAAGAGCACGTTCAAACATTTCAGCGTTATCAGTTACAGCGGCTTCACAGAAGCTTTTAAATTGAGAGCTACCAACGAACTTGTACTTGCTTGATGCTAATTGGCCTTCAGAAGCGCTATCGCCATTTACATAGCTTGCTACGTCAGTTGCGCCACGAGACTGAGCAAAGGCAGCGACACTTTGACCAGCACAGCTAAAGCTGTCTGCACTTGCTAATAAGTTCAACATGCTACGCTTTGATTTACCTAGAGAGTAAGCTGTTTCTCTTACACTGCTTTTAAACAAATCTAAATTGTTAGTTGCAGCAGCTTCACATAAAGAAGCGTACTTAGTGTCACCGGTAAACTTAAACTTGTTAGCAGTGTTTAAAGCAGCATTAGCAGAGAAAGAAAAAGTAGCGAAGGTTACAACAGCAGTTAATAGTAATTTTTTCATGATTATTCCTAAATATTTATGTTTGTTAAGTTCGGTTGGTTGAAGTCTTGCCTCAACTCGATGGAATAATTGTAATTTAATTACAGAATATTGTTGTTTTATTTCTGTGTTGATTTGTTTAATGAATTGTAAAATATGACCATTCAAAGTTGTTTTATTATAACTCTATGTTTTTGTTGGTTTATTTTTATTTAAATATCTCTTTTAGTTATAAGTATATACTAAATTGATTCAATAATAATGTAATTTACTTTCAGTATTTTGTTTGTTTTTCTATTTTTGATGTGATTTAGAGTGTTTTAGGATGAATTTTAATCTAATTTTGTTTGTTACTTACAGAAATTGGCATTTTGATAGTCACGACAGGGTTTATTGAAAGCAGAATAACAGGGGCATTAAAAAGCGTTATTCGCGCTGTTTAATTAGATGGCTATAAATAACAGGCAAAAAAAAGCCTGATAAAGATATCAGGCTTAAAAATGAGAACACACACATAAAAACTATATAAATAGACTGGGAATATCTTTATAAGTTCAACACGTTTTGGATTTTTTAACGTTTCAAATTCTGACCTTGAGGTTTCCCTTACTTTTTAACGCTTCAACTTTGAAGCTAAATCACACCAGCTGCTTTATACAGCTGAAGATGAACCTCAACCAAATCGTCGATATTACGCTGGTATCCTCCTCCAATCACAGCAGCAACAGGGACTCCGCGGCGTTTACATTCATCAAAAACCAACTTGTCACGCTCATACACGCCTTTGGTGCTTATTTTTAAGTTCCCCAAATCGTCGGCTTCATGAATATCAACTCCTGCATCGTAAATCACGGCGTCAGGTACAGAAGTATTAAAGGCAACAGCCAGAGCGCACTCTACTGTATGTAAATATTCATCATCAGACATACCTCGCTCTAACGGAAAGTCTAAATCTGATTGTTGCTTTCTTGTGGGGAAGTTCTTCTCGCAATGCAGAGAAACTGTGTATATTGAATCATCTCCAGAGGCCAATAATGCCGTTCCATCACCTTGATGAACATCGCAATCAAAGGTTAACACTCTGTCTACCGAATCGTGCTTTAGCATATTTTTAGCACTCATTATGATGTCATTAAAAACGCAGAAGCCCGAGCCAAACTCATAAAATGCATGGTGATAGCCGCCTGTTAAGTTCAAAGCTACGCCATGCTGCATTGCCAATTCACTGGTTAAAACGGTTCCACCGACTGCATGCAAAGTCCGCTCTACAAACTGATCTGACCAAGGCATGCCAATACGCTTTATTGCTTTTTGAGAAATAGTACCGTCTACAAAACTTTTAACGTAATTGGAATCATGAGCCAATAGCAGGTCGTCAATATCGACTTTAGATGGTTTAGAAAACCAATCATCTGCAACACCTTCAGCCGCAAGCCTTTGGCGGATCCCTTTATATTTTTCAATAGGAAACCTATGTTTTACGGGCAGTACTAGTTGGCTATAAATTGGATGAAAAACCAGTGGGATCATTTATATCTTCTTCATGGGTTTATCTTCTTGCTAAGCAATTTATGTAGAAACCGATTTAACTTACTTTTTAAGTATGACTCTTCCGATATTAAAAAGTAAGCGAGTGGCAACAGTTAAGCAGCTTAGAACGATTTTAATGGGTTTGTTAAATGCTACACCGACATTAGATTAAAGAAGACAGTTACAGACCGCCAACAAACAATAGTGCTAGCCACCAATCACTTACCATTTCACCTCTGGTTTCTGCGGCATGCACAATAAACGCTGAACTTAAGCCGAAAAGTGAATACATCAGTAACCATTTAAGAAAATTCTTCATTGTATCTAGCGTTCATAACGCTCTAACATGTAGTAAGCACACTCTTGCTGTTCGTTACTTAACAATTCTGTTTCTGAAATAGAGCGTACCAAACGATACTCTTGCTCTTTTTTAATACTACCTCGATTTAGAACTTTCATGAATTCTCTGAAACTCTTGTCTTGTAATGAACTCAATGACGGTAAACCAATAGAAAATAGTTTTGAATCAAGCTCGGCTTGATCTGTTTTGCGCATTTGAGATGAGATTTCTATTGCATCATTTGCCACTATGCGAACTGAAGTTAAAGAGCCCTTCATTAAATTCTCTTTAGATAGACAATCGAAAGCATCATTGGCCCTAAAAACTAGCGCGACAAATTCAGCGAGAATTTCCTTTTCAGTTTTCATGGAGTACCTAACTTCTCAATAACGGGCGCGTGTTTTTGCGCGCCAGTGAAAGCCGTTTTGGCCGTAACGAAATTTAATAAATTTATTATGTCTGAAGTTAACTCAAACGAACGATTATTTTTGCAGCCCACTTATCAAGAAGCTTAGCAGGAGCAAAAGATAGAAATAAACCCAAAATAGGAAGCAAGATACTAAAAACCGCAGCCCCTATTTTATCTGTTGAATCTTTTGTTGGAACACCATTAATCTCAATTACAGCATTGGGGTCTAACGCAGTTTGAATAAAAACAAATACCAATATACTTCCAACAAAAATTAATGTGGCACCCGCAAGACGGCTCAACCCAACTGCAACATCTACTTTTTTCTTTAAATTTTCGTCCATATTTTATTCAAATGCTTTTCATAAGAGGAATTTATGTTGGGTGGCCTTTTAATTTTTTCTTTAAAGTCCAGTTGATACGATTGTTATGTTGCGATTCGAAAAAGTAAATCTTGAGCACCATATATAGATATAAAAGCCACAAATATTAAACCAATTAGCCGCACACCTTTATGAGCATCAGCTGGAACGGCAACGGTAGCAGTGATGCCAAATTTTTCACCTAGATACCACAAAACCACTTTATCTAAGCCCCATGTAATTAAAAAAAGATCAATACAAACCGATGCCTCTGAACTCATATTAAAGTAATGAAAAGCAAAGAATATCAATAAGAACAATATTGCTAATGCGAAAAATGACTTTTTAAGTACTTGAAGGTGCAAAGTTACTTCCTGCAACATAACGAGCGCAGTATTACTAAGACACGCATGTCAATAAAATACCCGCA
>NZ_ML178726.1 GCF_004360155.1 Paraglaciecola marina
AAGAAGTCCTCTTTATGTCAACGTATTTCAGGATGAGACATGTTCTCATTTTAAGCCTGATTTGTTATCAGGCTTTTTTTTGGCCTATTTAAAATAAAACCATTATGTAACGCCACTTTTAGGTAAAAAAAACAACCTTAAAATTGAACTTATGCTAGTTTAATAACTCTGAATATATAGTTTTTATGTGTGTGCTCCTTTAAGCCTGATTTGTTATCAGGCTTTTTTTTGGGCGTTTTTTGCAGCTAATTCTATTTTCAACCATTCGGTAAAGACATTAATTCTGTTTATTCTGGGAGACTCTTCATCATATAATAGTGAAAACTTTAACCCTGGTTCTATTTGAATATCAAAGGGTTTAATTAATGCTCCAGAGTCAATTAAATCTTGCGCCATACTACCCGCTGTTAAAAAAACTCCATGACCACTCAATACTGCATTGATGCCCATTTCCCAAGTGGTCACTTCCACCCACTTATAACAGTTAGGCTCGATATCCACCTTCGCAAGTTTAAACCAGTCTTTCCAACTAAAACCAACTTGCCCTGAGTTAATAGCTTCAACCAAGCGGCACTGATTGATCTTATCAGGCGTCGTTAGCTTTTCATCTTGGTAGACCCTAGGCGAGCATATTGGAAAAACAGGATCAACAAACAACACTTCTTGATGTACGTTATTAACCTGCTTTTCACCTTGGCGGATAGCCACATCAATATCTGAATGGCGAACATCTTCGTATTGGGGAGAGGCTAACGCCCTAACTTGCACTTTGGGATATAAAGCAGAAAACTTCCAAAGCCTAGGTACCAACCACCTAGAACAAAATGACGGTGATGCCGTAACGGTTAACACGCCTGCTTCAGGCTCGGCCTGAATGCGATCAAATCCGTAAGACAACTCATTAAATGCTTTAGCCACAGATGCCGACAGAGTTTTACCTTGTTTTGTCAATCGCATAGCACGACCTTCTCGATTAAATAACTTCACTTTAAAGTGTGCTTCGAGATTTCTAATTTGTTGACTCACAGCAGCCTGAGTAATAGACAATTCATTAGCCGCTAAACTGTAGCTTTGATGCCGAGCGGCTGCATCAAAACAGCGTAATAACGCAATATGTCTTAAGCGCTTATCCATTAGTTTAACTTATATTAAAGGCAAATTTTGATTGTTCGTAATACTGCCACAAAAAACACAGAATGTACTCCATCAAATGGAGAATAAAGATGTCAAATAAAACACCTAGCACCTACACAAACAAAGAGTCTAAGCAAAGTAACAAATCAGCCACAAGAACCAAAAAGTTAAACTTATGGTTAAATAAAATTGGAAAGGCTTTAAACACCCATCAGCAGTCAAACTATAAGTAAGAGTTACGTAAAAAGAGAATGTAAAATGAAAATTGAGATCGTCCAGGCAACACTACAAGATATAGAAAAGCTAAGTGTTTTATTTGATAATTACCGTGTTTTTTACAAACAAACTAGCGACATAAAATTAGCCAAGGCATTTTTAATTGACCGTATTTCAAATCAAGAGTCGGTTATTTTTGTAGCTAAAGGTAAGTCTACACAGCTGGGGTTTACTCAGTTGTATCCCAGTTTTTCATCGGTATCAGCAAATCGCACTTGGATTTTAAATGATCTCTATGTTTTGCCTGAATACCAAAATCTCAGAATAGGCTCAAAGTTACTTAACCACGCACAACAACACGCTAAGCAAACACTAGCAAAGGGAATATTTTTACAAACAGCAAAAACGAATGCTGGCGCACAAAAGTTATACAAGTCAAAGGGGTATTGTAAGCAAGACTACATAAGCTATTTTTTAGCCCTTCACCACTAATCTGTCCAACTATAGAAAATTAACACATTCAGTCTGTGAGATTTATTAATAAGAACAATAATTTAGTTTATTCGACATCTCTCACCCAATGCCGACATTAAGTGAAAACCAGCATTTAAGGTGCTGGTTTGATTGATTTACTTACGCCAATTATTCATCTGATGGGTTTTGCCCACTCAACAAAGCTTGAATGGGCAATAGCACTCTACTCATATTCCCAGCTGACGGTGCCATTTAGCGTTAATGCGGGGTTGCTATCGTAATTTACAACCGTATCGTTAAATGTCACAGTTTGGTTTTCTAAGTCAAGAATAGTGTTGCATTCAGAATCACAAACATAGTCGTATTCTATTGAGTCTTTCATAATCGTCATCGAGATAATGATACCGCCATCGAATAGTGATAAATCACCCACCACAATTATAAACCCATCAGTAGCCGTTGCGAAATCAAAGAGAAAGTTATCACCCCTTTCACCTAGTGTAATACCCATACCTGTCATGACCACAGAGGTTTCTAAATTGGTTAGGTCATCGCGCCCATAAACCGCGGACTCAACGACTAATGGAGAACCTATGGTAGCTGCATCGGTACCAGAAATGGCAATGCTTCCGTAGTCACTATCATCAATTACAACATCATCTTCCACGACGTCATCTTCCACGACGTCATCTTCTACAACGTCATCTTCTACAACGTCATCTTCTACAACGTCATCTTCTACAACGTCATCTTCCACGACATCATCTTCCACGACATCATCTTCTACGACGTCATCTTCTACGACGTCATCTTCTACGACGTCATCTTCTACGACGTCATCTTCTACGACGTCATCTTCTACGACGTCATCGTCAACTATATCGTCATCAGCAACATCATCCTCTACTNGTCAACTATATCGTCATCAGCAACATCATCCTCTACTTCGATGCCAAGACTCCCTTGAAGGTGAGCTAAAGCGTCATCAGCAGAAATAAGTGCCCTAGCGCCAGCGTAACTTACCGAGGTCAACAGACTAACAGCGGTTTGCACATCTGCATCATATTCAAAATCAAAAATACTGAGTTCAAAGTTAATGGTTAGGGAGGTTGCTTCAGTATGTTGCATCTCAGTAATAGTAATGCCATTTTCCGGATCACCATCATCGTCTAACGTTTGTAAAAATGTGGCAATGTTAACAACGGTAGGGTTTGTCTCGTCTAGCGCATCATCAACTAATGATAGAGGAGTCAAAGTTGCAGCTCCAGTAGCGCTTCCAATTACGATATCTCCGACACTAAAGGTAATCTCCTCCCCCACTTCATAGGTAAAAACACCATTAGCGTCGGTTGTACCCTCAATACTGCCAGATACATAATTTAAGCCCTCAACAGGGCTATCAATAAATACACCTTCGGCGGTTGCCACCGAATTAACAGGGTCTTCTATAGAGTTATTGTTTGAGGAGCCACCACATGCGGCTAAAAATACTAGAGGGAGAACGTAGGTTATTTTTGAAAAATAATCACATTTATTCATTGCTATATCCTTTTAATAAAAAATCCTTTCTTCCATATACCGCATGCACTTTTCAAGTGAGAAAATAAAAGAAACTACAGAATTGTAAGCTCTTTGAATTGTTCACGACTCGAACATCGTGATTGGTTAATTTATATTCGATCTATCGCCTTGTCTACTAGTAAGTTTACTCTACCAAAATTTATTTGAGGGGAGGTATTAATACTCCCCTCAAGATAATTAAAACTTAGCCTGCAAGCTCACACTTACTTGCCGTGCGCGGCCTAATTGATGGTCCCCATAAGCATCAACCGCATCTGAATCCACTGCGTCAGAGAAATACTGACTTATATATTCCTCATCGAGCAAGTTGCGTACATCTACTCTCACTAAAAAGTTGCCGAAATCATATCCAGCTTGAGCATTAATTAACGTTCTGCCATCGTTGTGAGGATCGAGCCCTGCGACTCCCAAAGAGCGCTCAGGATCTAAATAAGCCGTAGACTTATCTTGATAACTTGCGTTGATATTAGTAAACACACCTGATTCAAACTCATACTCTACAGCTATGTTAGCGGTCCACTGCGGCGCATCAGCGAAAGAACGCCCTGACAAATCTCTTTCAATGTCTGTCCCGGCAATGTTGTAGGTGAAGTCTATAAATTCTGAATGTGCATAACCTAAACCTGCGTTGACAGATAATCGACTAGTTGGATAGTAATATGCCTCGACTTCAAATCCTTTTACTTCAGACTCACCAGCATTTTGGGTCACTATGTCGTATTGACGAGTAGACAACTGGTTTTGCACTTGTTGATCAGTCCATTTTGTATAGAAGGCATTGGCATTTAACATCAAACTTCCATTTAACCAAACCGAGCGATATGACAGCTCAAGGTTGTCTGTGTATTCAGCATCATATGTATATAAATAGTTGTCGGCGGTATTAGTGCCAACACCACCAGAGCGGTAACCTTTTTGATAAATCAAACTGGTAGTTATCTTGTCATTTACATGGTAACTAATACCTAACTTCGGTAAAAATGCATCGAAGTCGGCAGAAGATGGCGGCTCGACTCCCGAGGCTGAATCAGCAAAACTAGTCAAATAAGCATTAATACCACTGATAAGTAACCCTGTTTGTGCATCAAACACACTTGGGTCTGGCAGGGTATTATTTATAAGATATATAGTATCGGAGGAATTCGTTTGCTCTTCATTGTCAAAGCGCAGCCCGGCTAAAATATCAATTGAATCTGTAAGTGAGTATTTAAAATCCGAATACAAAGATATGGAGTCCACATCTTGGGTAAGGCTTGAGTTTAACGATAAAACAATAGGATCAATATCAGGATATAGGGGAACAACTTGGCCCGCTAACCCAATAGACGTCGCTTGATCAAAGCCATTTTGCATTAAAAAGCCCACAACCGCGGTTGAAAAGTCCACACCTATGGCACTTTCTAACCCAATGTAACGTTCACCTGTGGCTAAGTCAGATACCGCCAATTGTGACGCATAAAAGCCTACTACTGCTTCTAATTTGTCTCCGTCGTAGGTTAAACGTAGTTCTTGACTATGAGTTTTATCTACTCTGTTATATTCGTTGTCAGCAACCAATTGTTCTGCTGTTAAATCACCATCCCAGTTGTATCCGTACTCAGATTCGTTTGTCGTTAGCACTGTCACTAAAGATAGTTCGTCTGAAATATCCCAAGTGACTTCTAAGGTAGCTATATCTGTATCTGTTCTAGACCAAATATCTGAGTTGAACCAAGTTTCTCGGTCATAAACAGACTCCCCATAATTAAAGGTCGCCCATTGCGGTCCTAACTCACTTTCGGTGTTGGTCAAAGTCAGTAAGGCGGTTAGATCGTCTGTAGGTTGAAACAGTAACTTACCGCGAATAGTGGCAGACTCTTCATAATTTGATTCTTCATTTCGAGTCTCATTATAGATATCACCATCTAAGGTTTTATCTTCAACCGAGACCCTAAATGCCAACAAATCATCAATTAACGCACCGCCACCAGCAAAGGCATACTCTTTTTGACCTAGGTTTCCAAGGGTTAACTTGGCTTTACCTCCCCATTCATAGGTAGGATCTTGTGTTCTTAAATGTATAGCGCCAGCTAAAGCATTACGTCCTTGCAGGGTTGACTGTGGTCCTCGGAAAACCTCAATTTGACTCAAATCCCAAACAGGAACTGCACCACTATTTGCAACCCGATAAGGTAAAGGAGCACCGTCTAAATACATAGTCACAAGGTAGCTATTACCGCCACCAGACACATTAAATGCGTCAATACCTCTTATATTAAATCCCTGACCTAACTCTCCTGCGACATTTGCCATACCTGTAAATACATCAGTAATATTTTGCGCATTCTGTTTTTCTAACTGCTCATTAGTCACCACTACAACACTATTAGGTGTTTCTTTCAGTGTTCTATCAATTTTTTGCCCAGTTACCATAATTTTTTCTAAGTTCACTGGCTCTTCAGCTAACGTGTTACATGAAGCAGCCAACATTGCTGCATTAATCCCTAATATTAATTTTCTAAATTTCATTACTTTTCCATGATTATGAATGGCCGAATTTTGTGGAAATTTAACATTAATTGATAATCATTATCAATGGCAAGTGATAATGATTACTGTTTGCAAGGAAGCTCGAAGTACTGTATTTTTAGTGTTTTAATCGCTAAAGCTTTAACTTTTCCTATGGAACGTAAAAATACTACTTTTAATGGATTTAAGAACCGCACCTTCTTAGCAATTGTACTCACCTTGATTACATCGGTTGTTATGATCCCTGGCATGGCGACTTACCTCCCCTTTCATAAAAATGATGCTATTGGGCTGCCTACTTTATTTTTTCCATTTATTTGGACTGCCCTATTCATATACAGCTATATGGCAAAGTCTGTAACTAAAGTATGGCTGGTAATGGCCACACTAATTCTCATCCATATCGCATGTATTTACTTTGCGTTGAGCGCGGAGTAGCACTTAAATGAAAAGCATCACCATAAAAAAACTTTACACTCTGCACTCATGGGTAGGGCTTATTACCGGAATATTGCTATTTGTCATTGCATTTAGTGGTGCAGTTGCCGTGTTTACTCGACCTGAATTAAAGATTTGGTCAAATCAAGAAATCAGAGCAGAAATTCCTATTCAGTCTCATAAAATAGAAAACACTATTGAACAATACGCGCAAAAAGTAGGGCCTGATTACTTAGAAGAAGTACACATTCGTTTGCCTAGCGCTCGGCTGTCAGAAACCGCTAGGGTGATTTACGAAGGTCACTTTGAAACCCCTGAAGGAGGTGAAGAGCACAAAGGAACCGTATTTGAATTTCACCCCCTAAACTGGAGCTTGGTATCCAAAAATGACATGGACACATTTTTTGAACTAGAGAAATACGACATGTCGACGTTTCTAGCCCACTTCCATGCCGATTTACATCTAGGTAGGCCTGTAGGGCTTATTTTAACTGGCTTGCTTGGGCTGACCTTGATGGTATCTATCGTTACAGGACTATTCATTCATAGAAAAATTCTGGCTCAGTTATTTACCTTTAGAGTATCTAAGACATTTTCCTTGATGTTAAACGATGGCCATAAAGTCATGAGTGTTTGGGCTGTGTTATTTCATTCTGTTATCGCATTTACCGGCGCATTTTTAGGCTTAGCCACTGTTATTTTGGTCCCTGCAGCAGCCTATGTTGGCTTTAATGGTGATCAAGAAAAATTACTCGAAACCTTCACCGCTATCAAAGCACCAATCGTCGCCAATGTTGCCCAACCAACAAAATTAGCAGACATAATAGACATTAGTATTCAAAAACGACCTGACTTAACCTTCGACAATGTAGCAATCATGGGGTACGGCGACCAAAATGCCCTTGTGTATATTTCTGGTGATGGCAGTGAACAGTTGGGAGGCGAGACCTTAGTATTTCATGGTGCCACAGCTGAATATATAAGAACACAAGCTAATTTTGGCCGTTTAGAAGGGGTAACAGGCAAAATATTGGACGCCATGTTCCCGTTACATTTTGGAAACTTTGGAGGCTTACTTGTAAAGTGTATTTGGGCAATACTAGGGTTATCCACTGCACTGGTTCCCATTACAGGCTTAATGCTTTGGATTGAGCGGGGGTTAAACGCACAAAACCCCACCCATAGTAAACGTACCTACCAAAACTTTAATAAACTGCTCATTGGTAGCTGTGGTGGTATTGTTCTGGCCACTGTGGCTTTGTTTATTGCTCAGTTAATTTTCGATAAAACTCTCCCAGAACAAGACCATACCAGCTTGATTTTCAAGACCTTTTTTGGCGTCTGGTTAGGGGCAATCATATTGCCATTTGTTATAAAGCAGGCACTGGCTTTAAAAATTATAATATTAGGAAGTGGCTTACTCATGGTACTTATTATGCCATTAGATGGGTTATTCACTGGTAGTCATGTATTCAATGTATTTGAGACCCAGCACTATGTATCCGTCTCGGTCGATTTGACTATGCTGTTTTTAGGTACACTGTTATTGGTTTCCTATAACAAAATGTCACAGCAACGCCATGAACTAAGCACTACCTCTGTACCTCAAACCGCCATTGAAAGAGAGGCCTAGCATGTTATTTATCGCAATTATTTTAACCACTATAGGCATATTTTCACTCAACCGAGATGGCGCCTTAACCAATAAAATTTCAAACCAAGTATTTGGGACTGCCATTAATTTTGCTGCACTCATACTCTTTTGTAATCTTTATGGCTTAGCTAGAGGCTTCTTTATATTCTTGGCTATGTTCGCCCTCTTAGGTATGTGTGTCACTTTTTTGAGGGGATATCAGAAACGCGCATAGAAAAATCTCAACTTGCGCTATTTGTCTTTTCTTGCTGGTTAGACAATGTCTACCAGCAAACATCCCTGTGTAATCGCTCCCTGTTATATTCCTAAAATTTGTATTAATCTGAGCCACAACACTCGTTGCAATGACACCTGTAAAGGTGGATTAAGTCGCTCTTACTCAAAGGCAGTTTATGCTAAAAAAATTACTATCCTTATCCCTATTCGCTTTACTAAGTTCACAATCCTTGGCTAGTGCTGATGAAGATTTATCAAAAATAATTGATCAACATTGGCAGTTTGCCACCCAAGAAAAAGTATTTTTTCGTACTGATCCTGACGGTTGGAAACCAAAGGGAAAACTGGCTGAGTTTACCCCTGAAGCCTTTAAACGCCGTGAAACATACAACCAAAATGTATTACAACAACTGAGTGAAATAAATCCCACAGATCTTAGTGCTGAGCAATTAATGAATTTCCGCTTATTCAAATACGAGCGTGAGACCGAAGCTTCAAGCTATCAATACCAAGACAAATATTTCCCTGTTAATTTTCTAAGTGGGTGGCACACCTATTTTGCCGAAGCGCCGGCTAATATGGCATTTTTAAGCACTCAGGATTATGACGATTTTCTTATAAGCCTTAGCGATTACCCTCGCTTTAACCAAGAAAACATTAACCTAATGAAAGCAGGTGTCGCAGCAGGTTTTGTGCACTACTGTGAAAGCTTTAAAAACTATCATCACACCATAAGCAAACATATTGTAGAAGATGTAAAAGCTAGTGCGATGTACGAGCCATTCACTCGCTATCCAGCCAAGTTTACTGCAAAACAAACATCCCAATATAGTAAGCAAGCAGCTAGCTTACTGGCAGAAAAAGTTATCCCCGCCTATCAAGACTTTTATGATTTTTTCGTAAATGAATACATGCCAAATTGCCGCAAAGAAGCGGGAATAGCCAGCGTAAAAGGCGGGACTGATTATTATAAATATGCGGCTAACTATTACACCACTACAGATGCCACGCCAAAAGAAATCCATAAACTAGGCCTAAGTGAAGTAAAACGTATTCGTCAAGAAATGCAGGCGATTATTGACCAGGTAGGATTCAAAGGTAGCTATGCTGAGTTCTTAAACTTTCTCGCCACCGACCCGCAGTTTTATGCACCTGATCCACAAGATGTATTAGAAAAAACAGCCTTTATTACCCAAAAAATGTACGGCAAACTACCTAGCTTTTTTGGCCACCTACCCCGCAACACTTTTACTATAAAGGGCTCTGCGACTCGGGGCGCTTTTTACATGCCGCCGCCCGATAGCCGCTCTCCGGGGACCTACTTTTTAACCTCTGTACCTTCGCAGCAACCCTTGTATAACTTAGAAGCACTTAGCTTGCACGAAGCCGTTCCCGGACACCATTTACAAAACGCTATTGCCATGGAGCTGAATGTACCTAATTTTAGACGGACTTTGAGTCATTCTGCCTTTGGAGAAGGCTGGGGGTTATATTCAGAGCGTTTAGGTAAAGAAGCCGGTTTTTATGAAGATCCCTACAGCGACTTTGGACGTTTAGGCTACGAGATATGGCGAGCAGCGCGCTTAGTAGTCGATACTGGCATCCACGCCTTTGGGTGGAGCCGCCAACAAGCTATTGATTATTTGTCTAAATATACCGCCCTTACCGAAAAGTCTATTGCCGATCAAATTGACCGCTACATATCTTGGCCTGGACAAGCCCTGTCTTACAAAATGGGCGAAATAAAAATTCGAGAATTAAGAGCAAAATCAGAAACAACACTTGGTGCAAAATTTGATATTCGTAGCTTTCACGACACTGTTATTGGTCAGGGCTCGTTACCTATGGCGGTATTAGAAGACGTGATCAATGATTGGATAGCATTACAGCAAAGCATATGACTGAACATCTTGCCGTTATCCCAGTAGCGCGCTCCGAAGACTGGTGGCAACTGCGCCACCAGCAAAAGTGCCAAGAAGTTAAAACGGTCAACAAAAAAGCTAAAATACTATTTTTAGGAGACTCGATCACTCACGCTTGGGAGGTAGAAGGCGAACAAGCTTGGCAAGAACATTTTGCCTCAAAACATGCAATTAATCTTGGGTTTTCGGGTGACCGAACAGAGCATTTATTATGGCGCATTCAAAATGGTGAATTAGAGGGATTATCACCTGATTGGGTCGTACTTTTGATTGGCACTAACAACCCAGGGCACAGACATGACACTCCAGCTCAAACGGCTGCCGGCATTACTTCAATACTGCAAGAAATCACAACACGATTACCTACGAGTAAAGTGATTCTAATGGCTATTTTTCCTAGAAGCCGAAACCAAGCAAAACGAATGCGTAAAGCAGTAGATGAGACAAATGCGATTATCTGTCACTATTGCAATAGAGAACAAATATTGTGGCTCAATATTAACCACCACTTTCTGACCAATAAAGGAGAGTTGTTAGAGTCGGTTATGCCAGACTTGCTGCACCCCAACGCAACCCAATACGTGATCTGGGCGAAAGAAGTAAACGCAAAGATTGCAAACAAATAAACAAGACTTAACCTGATAAGACTTTAACATGAGCTACTACGCTTCTGGCCAAAGCACTCAAGGCATATCCCCCTTCAAGCACTGATACAATTCTCCCTTTGCAGTGTTTTTCAGCTAGACTTTTGAGGTTCTCGGTTATCCATGCATAATCACTTTCAACTAAACGCAGGTGCCCCATGTCATCTTCGGCATGTGAGTCAAACCCAGCTGATATAAATATCATCTGAGGTCTGAACTCATCAATAGCTGTAAACCAGTGTTTAATGAGCTCTCTGTAGTCTTCTGGGCTTGTTCCAGCTGGCACAGGTACATTAATTATACCTTCTCGACTAGGCTCATCACCACAAAATGGAAAAAATGGATGTTGGAAAGAGGAGCCAAACAAAATACGTTCATCATCTTTTACTATATCTTGTGTGCCATCACCATGATGCACGTCAAAATCGATAATAGCGACTCGCTCCAAGCCATACTTTTCTAGGGCATGCATTGCACCAATAGCGACATTGTTAAAAATACAAAAACCTGAAGAATTAGCGCGCCCCGCATGGTGACCCGGTGGACGAACCGCACAAAATACACTTTTAGTTTGTCCTGACATGACTAAATCAACGGCGTCAACCACTGCACCTGCCGCATGTAAAGCAGCATCTAAACTTCTATGCATCATGATAGTGTCTTCGTCGAGCCAAACCCTTTCATCAGGATCTTTAGGCGCTTTATCGAATACACTTTTAACAAAGTCCTTATCATGAGCCCGCTCTAATGCAGATATGGGGGCGGCTTTGGCGTAAGCAAAATGCACCACCGGCTCCAAACCAGATGAAATAATTTGGTCATTGATTTTATGCATTCTAGCTGGTTCTTCAGGGTGTTCTGGCCCCATATTATGCAGATTGCACTTAGGACTACGCATAATAGTCACTGTCATAGCAAGCCACCATTTTTA
The DNA here is from genome assembly GCF_004360155.1 of Paraglaciecola marina. Lineage (GTDB taxonomy): Bacteria > Pseudomonadota > Gammaproteobacteria > Enterobacterales > Alteromonadaceae > Paraglaciecola > Paraglaciecola marina. Next base: position 11,719 of record NZ_ML178726.1, read on the forward strand.
ATGTCAGGTGCAAGTTCGACAGCATCAAGATTTAAACGTTTTACCAATTCAATCTCTCCTGGCTCTGAATCAAATTTCCGCACAAAGCCAAATTGTTCAAAGACAGAAATCATCGGTAAATTATTATTTTTTACTAACGCAAACATGCTCGTTAAACCACGTTTTTCTGCAATATCTATCATGGCTCTTAACAAACGACTTGCCATACCCTTACCTTGGTTAGTTTCACGGGTAACAAAGGCCACTTCACATGAATTTTGCTGCTCGTAAAGATAATAACGCCCCACCGCTTCAATTCGAACTTTAGAACCGTCATCTTGAACAATTGTTAACGCAACGTCTTTACTTTGATCAACACTAACCAAGTCACACGACTTTTCTCGGGTCATTTGGCCCGGTGTAAAGTTGTAACGCATACGAATGGTTTCTTTAGTATGAGAATAAAAAAACTCTTGTAGACGGCGTTCATCTGAAGGGTTTAGTGGCCGCATATAGAATTGCTGATCCTGAAACTGAATACGTGAAATCTGCACTTCACCTAATTCTGGGATATCGGTTGGTGTACGTGTTTGGTAGTCGGGGACCCAATATTTTTCTCGAATTTTAGCTAATAGCTCATCTCTAAATTTAGGGTGTGCAACACGTATTAACTCTAGAGCGCGCTCGCGTACACTTTTACCCTGTAGGCTGGCTATTCCAAATTCAGTAATCACATAATGCACATTCCCCCTTGATGTTACCACCCCAGAACCTTCGGATAAGGTGGCTACAATTCTAGAAACCTCACCATTTTTCGCTGTAGATGGTAGCGCAATAATGGGTCTGCCGTTTTTACTTTTTGACGCTCCGGTTACAAAATCGACTTGACCACCAATACCACTGTAAAAGTCATAACCAATTGAATCAGCCACAACTTGTCCACTAAGATCAACCTGCAGTGCGCTGTTGATTGACACCATATTGTCATTTTTTGCAATGTTTGCTGGTTTATTTACGTAACCAGACGGATAAAATTCAACATGGGGGTTTATATCTACAAAGTCATACAAATTTTTAGATCCAAAACAAAAACTCACTACCGTCTTACCCGGGTGAAAAGTCTTGTACCTGTTGGTTACGACTCCCCTTTTGATTAAATCAACTAAACCATCACACAATAATTCAGAATGAATTCCAAGGTTTTTATGTTGATACAAATAACGGGTTACTGCATCTGGAATTTTGCCAATACCTAACTGTAAAGTGGCCCCATCATCTATAAGAATGGCTGTATATTGACCGATGCGATCAACAATTTTTGATGTTTCCGACATGTCTACTTCAGGCAGTGGCTGCTCAGCTTCGATACAAGCACTGAATTCACTTATATGTAGAAATGTTTGGCCACATGTTCTGGGCATTGACGGGTTAACTTGGGCAATAATATGCTTAGCCGCCCGCGCTGCTGACATAACTACGTCTACCGACACACCCAAGGAGCAATACCCTAGCTCGTCAGGAGGTGAAACCATAATCAATGCGGCATCTAAGGGTAAGGTGTCACTGGTAAATAACCCTGACACCTCTGATAAAAAACATGGGGTGTAATCAGCTCGTCCTTCATCTACCGCTTGCCTTACTGTGTCACCATGAATGAAAAAGGTATTCACTTTAAATCTTGAGGCGTATTCGGGTAAGGCCCACTTGTCATCAGACAAGGTCCCCATATGGGTAAGCTCAATATCGTTTAGCCCTTTTGCATCTTCAATCAAGCTATCAATTAATGCATTAGGGACAGCAGCGTAAGAACCGATAAAAACTCGATTACCGGAATCAAGTAAGCTATGCCAATCAACTTTTCTATCGAATTGATGTTTAACAAGGGACATAAAAAATCACCTAATGTAAAAATTCAAACACTATGTTAACAATATTCTTGGGCAAATTATTTGATCTACAGCAGTTATTTTTAAAGCTAATAAATTAATAGAAGCTTAAAACTGTGACATTTTCATACCACGCACTGTTTTTTATTGTAAAACTCACTTAAGGCTCCTTAAAAACCCTACAAAAATTTAAATTTATATTTTTAAGTTATATGCTTTAGGCCTATTTCAGTTGACCTGAGCGGCCTAACGGGTTACAAATACGCCTCAAATTTGTTACATATAATTTTAAAGAATTTAAAACATGAATAACGCCATTTTTTCTACATTACTCCTGCTGGCAGCAAGACTGCACGGGTAGGTTGTAAGCAAGCGTTAACCAGTTTACAGAACCCGTGCTCAGCACGGGTTTTTTGTATGTGTTTTAAATATTAATGAAAGTGAATTTAAAGACCAATTAGGAGAAAGGTATGTCTAACGGGGTTAACACTAACCAAGTCAAGATTTTCGACACCACCTTGCGGGACGGCGAACAAGCGCTTCCGGCTAGTTTGAGCGTTAAAGAGAAATTAAAAATTGCTCTGGCACTGGAACGTCTTGGTGTAGATATAATCGAAGCTGGTTTCCCGGTATCTTCTCCTGGTGACTTTCAATCTGTACAAACCATTGCCCGAGAAATCAAAACAGCCACTGTTTGTGGTTTATCGCGTGCCTTGGCTAAAGACATTGATGCCTGTGGCGAATCATTAAAAGTTGCAGAGCGCTTTCGTATTCACACATTTATCGCCACATCTGATATTCACGTGAACACCAAGTTACGTAAATCACAGGATGAAGTAGTAGAAATGGCCGTTAAGGCCGTACAACACGCACGTAAATATACTGACGATGTGGAGTTTTCTTGTGAAGACGCTGGTCGTACACACATTGACTACTTATGCCGTATGGTTGAAGCCGCTATTAACGCTGGTGCAACCACAGTGAATATCCCAGATACAGTTGGTTACACCACACCCACTGAATTTGGGGGCATTATCCAAAACTTGTATAACCGCGTGCCTAACATAGACAAAGCGACTATCTCTGTCCACTGTCACAATGACTTGGGTTTAGCTGTTGCTAATTCACTAGCTGCCGTTGAACAAGGTGCAAGACAAGTAGAAGCCACTATTAATGGCTTAGGTGAACGTGCAGGTAATTGCTCACTTGAAGAAATTGCTATGATTTTGCAAACCCGAGAAGCAATCTTAGGTTTAAAAACCAATATCAAAAGTGAAGAAATATCTCGTACTTCAAAATTAGTCAGCAACCTTTGCAATATGCCAGTACAGGCAAACAAAGCAATTGTAGGCGCAAATGCCTTTAGTCACTCATCAGGCATTCATCAAGATGGCGTGTTAAAAGGGCAAAACACTTACGAAATCATGACACCAGAAAGTGTCGGCATAAACAAGAACAACCTAAACTTAACGTCTCGTTCTGGGCGCCATGTTATCAAGCACAGATTGCTTGAATTAGGTTACAAGGAATCTGATTTCGACCTAGAAACGGTTTACGAAGCATTCGTTAAACTAGCCGACAAAAAAGGCCAAGTATTTGATTACGATTTAGAAGCCTTGTTGTTTTTTAGTCAGCAAAAACAAGATGAAGAGCATTACAAGCTTAAGTACTTACAAGCAAACTCAGGTAAAGAGATCATTCCTAGCGCCACTGTTTGTATGCAAGTTGGCGAAATAGATATCACAGAGTCCGCGATCGGAAACGGCCCAGTCGACGCAGCTTACAACGCAATCACTAAAGTACTTGGTCACGAAAATGTAGACATTGTAGATTTCAAACTCGATTCAAAAGGCGAAGGCGCAAATGCCCTTGCTCAGGTATCTGTCATAGCCGAGTACAATGGCAGACGATTCAATGGTATAGGTTTGGCCACTGATATAGTTGAATCTGGCGTAAAAGCCCTTATTTACGTACTCAACAATACACATTTAGCTGACCAAATCGATCAGCAAAAACAACAAAACATTCAAAATTCAGAGGTATAAAAAATAATGTCTGACTATAAGTTAGCAGTATTGGCAGGCGATGGCATCGGACCTGAAGTCATGGTCGAAGCCAAAAAAGTATTAGCCGCAGTAAGCAAAAAATTCGACATTAACTTTGAGCTGAACGATTTTGATGTAGGTGGTATTGCTATCGATAACCACGGCCAAGCCTTACCACCAGAAACTCTTAAAGGGTGTGAAGAAGCCAACGCCATATTATTTGGTTCTATCGGTGGCCCTAAGTGGGACAGTCTGCCTTTAGAAGAAAGACCAGAACGTGCAGCTTTATTAGCCTTGCGTGGCCATTTTGATTTATTTAGTAATTTACGTCCAGCTAAGATTTATCCTGGTCTTGAAAACCTTTCACCTTTACGTGCAGACATTGCCGCTAGTGGCTTTGATGTATTAGTTATGCGTGAGTTAACCAGTGGCATTTATTTTGGGCAACCAAAAGGGTTAGAAGGCTCTGGCGAAGAAGAGTTTGCGTATGACACCATGCGTTACAGCCGTAAAGAGATCCGCCGTATCGCTATTACTGCATTTGAAGCTGCGATGAAGCGCAGCAAAAAGGTGACCTCAGTTGATAAAGCAAACGTGTTAGTTTGCAGTCGCCTATGGCGAGAAGTCACCGAAGAAGTCGCTAAAGATTATCCAGAAGTTGAGCTAGAGCATATCTATATTGATAATGCGACTATGCAACTCATTCGTGAGCCCAGCCAGTACGATGTGATGTTATGTTCAAACTTGTTTGGGGACATTATCTCTGACGAATGCGCAATGATTACAGGCTCTATGGGCTTACTTCCTTCAGCCAGTATTAATGGTGATGGCTACGGCATGTACGAACCAGCTGGCGGTTCAGCCCCAGATATCGCAGGCAAAGGCATAGCGAACCCAATTGCTCAAATCTTATCACTGTCAATGTTACTCCGTTATAGTTTGAACGAAGTTGCAGCTGCAGATGCTATTGACGCTGCAGTGCAGAAGACCTTAAGTGACGGCATATTAACGGGCGAATTATTAGCCCCAGAAAACCGCGACCAAGCTAAGAGCACCAGTGCCGTAGGCGATTACGTAGTGGCACAAATTGTATAAGCAATTCAATGCCTAATTAAAGTGTGGCCTTCCTATAAAAGGCCCTATAGTAACAAACAACCAAAAGAGTACGCATAATGGCGACAACCTTATACGACAAAATATGGCAAGACCATGCCATCGATAAAAACACCTCTTCAGCCGTCGGCAGTGAAGGACTAATGTATATCGACCGTCACTTAATTCATGAAGTGACCTCTCCTCAAGCCTTTGCAGGCCTTGATGACAAAAACAGAAAAGTACGCTGCCCGCAGCGCACCTTCGCCACTATGGATCACAGTATTTCTACCCGTTCATTAGCAATCGATGCTTGTGGTCCAACAAATCAGTTGCAACTACAAACCCTTGCTAATAACTGTCAGAAACACGGTATTTCTTTATTCCCTGTAGGTCACCAGAAGCAAGGTATTGTCCATGTTATGGGGCCTGAACTCGGCTTAATTCAGCCCGGCATGACGGTAGTGTGTGGTGATTCACACACAGCGACTCATGGTGCATTTGGCGCGCTCGCTTTTGGTATTGGTACATCACAAGTAGAGCATGTGTTTGCAACTCAAACCTTAAAACAAAGCAAAGCGAAAAGCATGCTAGTGAAGGTAAACGGTAGCCTACCTATTGGTATTACAGCTAAAGATATTATCTTAGCTATCATAGGTGCTATTGGTCACGCTGGCGCAACAGGCCACGTTATTGAATATAGCGGAGAAGCAATTTCAGCTTTGACCATGGAAGAACGAATGACAGTCTGCAACATGAGTATCGAAGCCGGTGCTAAAGCAGGGTTAATCGCACCAGACCAAACTACTTTTGATTACCTAGAAGGCCGTGAATACGCCCCTAAAGGTGATGACTGGACCCAAGCAGTTGCCTATTGGAAAGGCCTAGTCACTGATGAAGGCGCAAGCTTTGACTCGATTATTGAACTAAATGCAGCGGACATCACGCCACAAGTCACTTGGGGAACTAACCCAGGACAAGTTATAGGCGTGAACACACCTGTACCAGCGGTAGCTGACTTTAGCGACCCAATTGACCAAGACTCTGCAGTTAAAGCCCTTAAGTACATGGACTTAACTCCTGGTCAGAAACTATCGGACTTAGCTGTAAACAACGTATTTATAGGCTCTTGCACCAATGGCCGTATTGAAGATATGCGCGCTGCGGCTGCCATTGCCAAGCAAGGAAAAGTGGCTGAAGGTGTTACTGCAATTGTGGTACCTGGCTCAGTATCGGTTAAGCAACAAGCTGAACAAGAACAGTTAGATAAAATATTTATCGAAGCTGGGTTTGAATGGCGTTTACCTGGTTGTTCTATGTGCTTAGGTATGAATGACGACATTCTACAAAGTGGCGATCGTTGCGCATCAACTAGTAACCGTAACTTTGAAGGTCGTCAAGGCCGTGGTGCGCGTACTCACTTAGTTAGCCCTGCTATGGCAGCTGCTGCTGCATTGGCTGGCCATTTCGCTGACGTTCGCGACTATCAATAACCCAAGAGGATAGACTTATGACAACTCAAACCACTCCTGCTGGGATAAACATACACACAGGTACCGCAGCGCCATTAAATCAAGCGAATGTCGATACTGACCAAATTATCCCTAAGCAGTTTTTAACTGCTGTAACTCGCAGCGGTTATGGTAAACATTTATTCCATGATTGGCGTTATTTGGATTTACATGAGCAGGAATTAAACCCTGAATTTTCTTTAAATAAACCCGAGCACCAAGGCACGAGTATTTTACTAGTTCGTGAAAACTTTGGTTGTGGGTCAAGCCGTGAACATGCCCCTTGGGCCTTAGATGATTACGGTTTTAAGGTACTTATTGCCACGAGTTTTGCAGATATATTTTATGGCAATTGCATCAACAACCAATTACTGCCCGTTCAGCTTAAAAGTGAACAAATGGATATATTATTCTCATTAGTAAAACAAGACCCAACTACCAGTATTACAGTTAATTTAGAACAGCAAACTGTAGTTGTTGGAGATCACAGTTTTAGTTTTGAAATTGCAGAGCAACATAAAACTAATTTGTTAAAAGGCCTTGATGCTATAGGTCAAACCTTAGAGTTAGACGCGCAAATCAGTGCTTTTGAAAATAGTCGCCCCGCTTGGCAACAAGTTTAGCTATCATTGATTAAAGGTGACGCCAATATCGTCACCTTTAATAATTGATATTCCACTTTTCTTTAAAATTCGATAACTCACCACTTTGTTGCATCTCTAGAAATGCTTTTTGAAAAACAGTAATAATTTTAGGATCCGTATTTATATTAAAAGCTAATCCTAAATCAGTGCTGAGATCTTCAAAATTATACACAGGCGTAATATCGCTGAAAGCATACCCTTGAGCTCGTAACCTGTTCCGCATCACGCTTTCACCACTCGCGATAAAGTCGGCCCTGTGCTTGTATAACATACCCACCAACTGACTCTCAGAAGATACCCTCACAAGATTAGTAAAGCCCCGTTCAGTCAACATATCTTCTGGGTTCGTGTTTCGAATAACAACAAAGTGATAGGGAATTAACTCTTCTTGCTGCAAAAATTTATTAGGAAATCTGTCTTTCAAAGCCCAAACAAACTGTGGCTCACTGCTTAAAATACCAATCCAAGTGAAGTACTTCTGGCGACTTTTAGTACGAGCGATAGAAAAAATTAAAGTGTTTTTTTCTTCTTTCGCTATTTTAAGGGCGCGGCTCCAAGGTAAAGCACTAATGTCCGCAGTAAACTCTGTTTTATCGAATAAGGCCTCAACCACTTCTACAGCAAAACCACTCAATTGGCCGCTTTCAGTTTTGAGCTGGTAGTTTTGAAAATATTCAGTTACAACGTGTATTTTAGTATTCTCAGCATGGGCAACATTTGCCCCTAAGGCCATCATTAACAAGCGAGAAAAACCCCAAGTTAAACTAAAAATATATTTTAATGTGCACGTCAAAAAAGGCATTAATACTAACCTGAAATAATAACCGCCCACTCACTTACAACTTAAATAGGCCTATTTAAAACATTCTTGCTCTAGGCATTCGGTCTTCATAATTACAAACTGAAACTCAGTACAAGAAACGCTGGATACATGCTAAGAGATCACTTTTTAATATGAATGAGAATAATAAAAAGAAAATCAATAGCTTAAAACTATTCTAAAAATAAGTTTAGTTCAGCAGCCTAAATTTTAATAGTCTAACTTGCCACTTACTTTAATCAATAATGAGTACGAGAAAGGAAAAGTCAGAGGAGTTAGGTGCAAGGCACAGACTAGCAAAACTAGCTGCACCTTATATTAAAAAACAAAAGGTAAAGGTTACTGGGTTGGTAAGGTCACTTTCACCTGATATGTCTGTCCTGACTCAACATTATTAATACAATCACCATCAAGTAAGACTTCATTTACCCAAACCATTTGCTTGTTGCAGCTCTTTTCTCGAGTAAACTTAATATCGAAGGTTGCACCTCTAAAAACTCGGTTTATTTTAGCCGTTTCCCAATGACTCGGTAATTGTGGAGTTATTTTTAAACCTTGTTTACAACCAACAACTCCGAATAAGTTTTCAATTAAACAACGATAAAACCAAGAGATTGTACCTGTATTAAATAACTGGCTTGATTTACCGGCTTCTGCTGGGTATTGGTAATATGCACCGCGGTAATAATTGGGAATGAACAAAGGTAACTGACCTCTTTGCTGCATATCATCACTATTAGGTAACATATTTTTAAGCTCCTGAAAGGCTAAGTCATCTTCGCCTAAGGTATACAAGCTATAAATATAGAACGCATTAGCATGATTATATACAGAGCCATTTTCAGCGGTGCCAGCGAATTTTTGGGTGACCCGACCTACATCTTCTACCATTTGGGTATAACTGGGTGCCAGCATCATGCAACCATAGGGGGTTTCTAAATTTTCACTTATGGCACGCAACATTAAAGGCACTTGTTCGTTACTCGCAGCACCGCTTAAAAACGCCCAACTTTGTGGGTTAAGGAATAATTGGCCCTGCTCGTCTTTTTCAGTACCAAACACTCTGCCATCATCAGTTATACCACGAGCAAAACGGTCTCCTGCCCAGCAGTAGGCATTCACCTTTTGGTTCATTTCTTCAGCTTGGGTTAACAGTACTTTTGTATCTGCCGAATGCTCTGATAATGCGCTGTGCTCAATTTCAGCCCAGACATTAATGGCATATGCAGAAGCTAAAGTTAACCATGCAGAGACACCTTTGCCTTTGTAGCCCACCATATTCATAGGGTCACACCAATCACCTTGATTGATATAACTTAAGCCTCTTTCATCGCGACTTTTTGCTAACCATTGCATGGCTCGAATAATATGTTCAGCAACCGTCGCTTGTTCTTCGCCATCACTAAAACCAACCAATTCGTCTAACATGGCATAATCTGCGGTTTCATCTAAATAGGCTTTCAAGCATATGGGTAGCCATACGCAGTGGTCAGTATGGGGAACCTGATTGATATATTTAAGTTCAGCACCTTCGGCTATCAATACACCATCGGGCATTTCACCTGTTGCGGCTTGCTGACTCAAAGCTCGTATAAAGGCAGCACGACCGACCTCTGGCAAGATATAGGTCATGCCCATATTATCTTGTAAATAATTACGAGTTTGCGGATCTGTAGTTAAGCGGTTTACGTCTCCGTGATAATAAAGTTGTCTTGCTAACCAATGATTAACATATGCATCGAACTCTGCGTCAGGGGTTTCTACTTGCAAAACACCCCGCCCTTTTTGCAGATAACCTTGGTACTGGGTTGCAAAAGTATCAAAACTGTCAACCTGTAAAAGTGAGCTTCTATATTCGCTTACTTGTTGATGATCTTTCGCTGGGCCAAATAGTAAGTTGATTGTTTTTGTTTCAGCTTTACTTAGCAGCATATTGAACTGCATCACAGCAGTTGGAGTACAATAATTTGCTTCACTATTACTTAAACTTTTAGCAGAAATAGCACTAGGCTGATGCAGGCCGCCCTCGCCTTCAAAAATATGCTGACTGGTCTCCCAAGCATCAACTTTAACATCTGAAGTTAAAAAAGTGAGCTCATGTAAGCATTGGTTTTTAAAGTAGTCTTGCACCTTCTGATATGGCTCTATGCTTCTGCAAACGACTGCATTTAAGTCAACATTAAACAATCCAGACTGATTCATCCAAGAACGATATCCCACAGGAAAATATGGATAAACGCTAATGTCTCGCTCAACATCAGATAGATTTTCAACCTTAACCTGCCAACATTCCACAGCAGTTTCTGTAGGTAGACGTAAACATAAAGTCACTCTGATTTGCTTATATTCTGATACCCAGCTTATCTGATGAGGTTCAGGAATAAACTCAAAATGTGTTAATGGAGCACGTACCGGCTCATAAGGTGCAGAAAATATCGAACCGTCACCATTGTCTTTCACATATACGAAGCGACCAGGATGATGAGCGTAATAAGGTTGCTCTGGTTGCATAAAGGTTTTTGCTTCTAAGGCAGGACCAGAAACGTACTTTCCAGCCTCTGGTTGCATAAACTGTGCGATAGCATAGCCTCGACAATTTGCCTGAATTAGCATTTTTTTATTCCACAAAAATGCACTGGCGTTTGGTAATACAGTTGGGCTTTTTAAGCTATAACTTGCGCCGCCGTTATGGCACTCAAGTATTGATGGATCAATTACTGACACTGTCTACCTCTTGTGTTTCATTAAATTTAAGTTCTTTATGTAATGTTTCCATTTGGGCTTCATCTAAGGTATAAAAACGCACCACAAACACCGCTAATACAGCAAACCCAGCAGGAATAAGCGTCATGAGTAAAACTATACCTTGCTCTGAACCAGCATTCTGACTTTGGTTAGCTACATACCCTAACGCCCCTAACATCCAGCCAATCATGGCTCCGGCTAGAGCACCACCTAATTTTTGCGCAAACGCCGCAGCTGAAAAAACCATAGCCGTGGCACGCCTTCCGGTTTTCCACTGAGAGTAATCGGCCGTATCGGCGTACATAGAAAAAACCAAAGGCGACTTGGGACCAAGACACAGACCAATAGCCCCTTGTAAAGAATACATTAGCCAAATCTGGTCTTTGGGAACAAAATAAAACACGGTTGATAATATGGCGACTAAGGCCATTAGTAACATTAAGAGCTTTTTCTTATCCAAGAACTTAGTTAGTAAAGGCGTGCTGGCTGCACCAACAGCCAGAGAAATCATGTAAATAGTTAAAAAGGTACCAATTAACTCTTCACGATTTACATAATATTTGAAATAGAATGTCCCCACACTACCCCGTAATGAAATAGTCATCATGATCACCAAGGCCAAAGAAAATAACACGATCCAAGGTTTATTCGATAACAAGTCTTTGATGTCTTGAATAACAGGTGTTTGTTGCCCTACAGGCGGGCTGATACGCTCTTTGGTAGCAACAAAGGTAGCCACAAATAATGCTAAAGCCACAAAGCCGTACACAGTCATAGTGAGCTGCCAGCCTAAAGCTTCATTACCTTGACCTAACCACTCCACCAGCTTAGGAGTCATATAGGCCACTAAAGTCCCGCCAGAAAATGCCCCAATAAATCTAAAACTAGTTAAGGTAGTACGTTGCTGACTATCAGCAGTAACTACTCCTAACAAGGCACCGTAGGGCACATTGATAAAGGTATAAGCCAACATCATAAATATATAGGTGCAGTAAGCCCAAATAAGCTTACCGCCTTCATCTAAATCAGGCACGGTAAAGGTTAAAATACCAGCGGCTGCAATTGGGATAATGCCCCACAGTAAATAAGGTCTGAATTTACCAAAGCGAGTTTGAGTACGGTCGGCCATGGCCCCCATTATAGGGTCAGAAAAGGCATCAATGAGCCTAGTCACCAACATCATAGTACCAACAGCAGCGGGAGATAAACCAAAAACATCGGTATAAAAAATAAAGAGAAAAACATCAAACACACGCCAATAAAAATTAGAGGCTACATCCCCCATGGCATATCCAACTTTTTCAAAAATAGTAAGTTTTTGGTTTGAAGATTTATCGGTCATCAAGTACACCTTAATTAAACGTACAACTTTAAAACATAATAAACACAATGCTATTACATTAATGAAAACGTTTACAGTGTTATTTGATTTCTAAAATCAAAGAGAATAAAAGTTACAAGTTTTGCAGGTGTTGTTTATCTATGATTGATTTTTTACCGCTGGACTCCAGCAACTTGAGTCCATGATTAAATTCATCGATCCATTTTTGACCTTGTGGATGTTGTTTACTGATAACTAAATAAAGGGGGGTGTTGCCTAGCAACTCGTTAAATATCCTAATTGAATCTACTTTTTCATCAGAGATAATATTTATTCTCGCCGCATCAATATAGCCATTGGTTATCCCAGCATCACTCCAGCCTTTGTTCACATGCTTTACACATGCAAAGCCGTCTTTAGCTCTATTGATAATCATCTCAAATTTATCAAAAATAGCTTGTTCCACCGAGCCGATAGTATAGTCCAAAGGAAAACACAGCCGTTTACCTTTAAGTTGCTCTATGGATAAAAAGCCTGAATCTTTGGCGACATACATATGTATAGGTACGTAGTTTATTGGTTCAGAAAAAAGAAATTGCTCTGCACGTAGCTTTGAATAAACGAATGGAAACGCAGCCAGTACTTTTCTATCCTTGGTCCACTTTAAAGCTCGGTCCCAAGGTAGGACATCAAGCTGAATATCTAAACTTAGCTGCTTAAATGTATGCCTAACTATATCTACAGACCAACCCCCAGCAGATAAATCTTCATCTACAAACGGAGCATATCCTTTACCTGTTGCTAGCTTTACTGAACCTCTTTCAAAAAGCTCATCAGCATAGCTAACGGGTAACCATCCTAAAACAATTACCAGTACAGACATGGGAAGGAATATCGAAAATTTCATAGGAAAATTCATTCTTGGCCCTATTAAGTCCTTTATTTATGGGTCTTTTTATAAAACTCTAAAACGAAAAAACTTACTTAGCGAATAAGGCATCAACAACACATTTAGCTTAAGAAGCGAGCATTAAAGCAAGTAAAGTTAAAAATCACATACTATTAAATAATAAACAACCGCTAATGTGTATCATTAACTTAGCTCAAAAAAGAAAAACGAAATAAATCACCAATCAGTCAATGCATCCATTACAAATTTATGGCCTTCATAGCTTAAAACAACCTGCTGTGGAGAAATGCTAATAATTTCAACCGAGCCTTCTATCATATCTCCCTCAACCATTCTGGTTCCATTTACTCTGACCCAACGTTCAGCGTCATCAGAGGCGTACATATGAGCAGAAAATGACATATTGGGTAGCTCTGTCAATACCCACACAGGTAACTTATCTATTCTAGACACGCCATTATCAAGCTGAGCATTTTGTACTTCTGGATTTGGAGCATTTTCTCCGACTTCAGACACCGCCTCTCTAAATTTTGCTAACAGGTCTGCTGATATTGGCTGCTCTTCTGATGGTGTAGTCGTAGGCTCTGGAGCTAATTCAGGCGTAGCCTCTACAACTAAGTGTGTTTTATCAGAAGTTGGGGGGACAAATTTTTCATCCTCTTGTAGGAGTTGAGCCGAACTTTCTTGAACAGGTAAGGCCTGTGTAGAGATAACTTCATTTTCCCTATCCGCTGCTTCAGAAGATGACGAGTCACCTATTCTATTAACTTGTGGAGAAGCCGCTTCTGCCACTGACTTATCTAAGTTAGGCTCGATAACAGAGGTTGAAACAAACCACTGTTTAACCCCTTCATAATGAGATCCTGCCCACCCAAGCCCAAAGCCTCCAATAGCAATTAACACAGCTAAGCCGTATCGTTTAGTATAAAACAACCAAGCTGAAGGAATATCTTGCACTGAAGGTAGAAATAAGCTGCGATGGAATTGATCAGACAAGCCATCATCTATTCGTGTATTAGTAACGTGATTACTTTCAAGCATTTTCTGGGTAGCAGACTTGTTAACCTGTACAGGCTCTACTTCAACGGTTTGCTCTGGGTCTATTTCAACTTCTTGAATACCCATTTCAATCAAGCCTTGCACCATAGCTTGGCTACTTACTAAGCCCGTCTTTCTTATCCTCACAGGGCCATTTTGTTGAGTAACACGGATAATTACCATTCCAGGGGTTAGCGCTTGTATGTTAATTACCTTACCCATTTAGCGACCCTACCCAAAAACCTGCAGCCACAGAGGCTGCAAAAATTGCTAACAAGGTATACGTCCATGACTTACCTCGCCTTTGTTTAACAACATCAGCTCCTAAAATTTGCTCCGCTGCCACTACAAATATATGTTGTGGTACCGCGGGTAACTGTTTGGTGAATGTCAAAGTCAGTGCTCTGTCACACAAAAGATTGATCACTCTGGGAATACCGCCACTTATATGAAATGCAGTTTTGAGCGTGGCTTTTGAAAACACACTCACATCACCATTTGCCACACCTAGCCTATGGCCGATATATGCACCCACTTCAGCAGAGGTCAATGGCAATAAATGATAACGGGCAGTAATACGTTGAGCTAATTGCCGTAACTCATTACGCTTTAACAATTGCTGTAACTCTGGCTGCCCAATTAGCACCACTTTAAGAAGTTTTTCTCGATTGGTTTCTAAATTTGTTAGTAACCTTAACTGTTCTAACACCTCGGGCAATAGGTGCTGCGCCTCATCTACAATTAGTACGGTATTAATTCCCAACTCATGATTGCTGGCTAATTTATTTAAAATCTTGTCTGTAAAATACTTCAAACTAGCCCGTTTGCTTGAATATTCAATACCTAACTCATCACATATAGTGGCTAATAACTCTAAGGCTGATAGTGTTGGGTTTAAAATCATTGCCACTTGGGTGTTTTCAGGCAACTGTTGCATTAACTTGCGTGATACAGTGGTTTTTCCAGTACCTACCTCACCAGTTAACATCACAAATCCACCGCTTTCTCTTAACCCAAAAATCAAATGTGCCAAGGCTTCTTTATGCCTAGGGCTCATGTATAAATAATCAGGATTAGGAGCGATTGAGAAAGGATTATCAGATAATCCAAAATAGCTTAAGTACATAAGTTTGATAGATACTCGTGAGTTAAATAGCAGGTTAAAGTAACTGACGTAAACTAACCAGTTAGCTGGATATTGTCAAAGGCGCTGTGTTTTTTTAATTGTATTTTTCAACAAAGTTGGCTTCTGCAATGCAGTGCACTGAGGCATAATAGTTTGAATGAAAATTACGAACTTATTATGCAAACCTACCTAGTTGGCGGCGCTGTCCGCGATAAATTATTAGAACGCCCAATTAAAGATAAAGATTGGGTGGTGGTAGGCGCCACCCCAGAACAAATGTTACAACAAGGTTATGTGGCAGTAGGGGCCGATTTCCCCGTCTTTTTGCATCCTAAGAGTAAAGAAGAATACGCATTAGCGCGCATAGAAAGAAAAGTAGGTGCCGGTTACACAGGCTTTAGTTGTGACGCCTCAAGCAAAGTGACCTTAAAAGAAGATTTACTGCGCCGCGACCTCACCATCAATGCCATGGCCATGGACCAAGAAGGTCAAATTATCGACCCTTACCAAGGCCGACAAGATTTAGATAACAAAATATTACGCCATGTATCCGATGCCTTTATAGAAGATCCTTTAAGGGTACTACGGGTTGCTAGGTTCGCCGCCAGATATCATTACCTAGGGTTTACCATAGCCCCAGAAACTCTATCGTTAATGCAAACCATAGTGGCCAATGGCGAACTTAAAGCCCTGAGTGCAGAGCGAGTCTGGCAAGAAACCGCTAGGGCAATACTTGAAGATCACCCAGAAGTGTACTTTGAAAGTTTAAGAGCCTGTGGTGGATTAACCGAGTGGTTCCCAGAACTAGATGTATTATGGGGAATACCCAACCCCCCGAGATGGCACCCAGAGGTCGATACTGGCGTTCATATTATGATGGTTTTACAGCAAGTAACTCGGCTTTCAAAAACCTTATCTGTACGTTATGCGGCGTTAGTTCATGACTTAGGTAAAGGTTTAACGCCTTCAGAAAAATGGCCTTCTCACCGGGGGCACGAAAAGCTAGGCGTAGATGCTATTCGCACCTTAAGTTTACGCCTAAAAGTGCCCAATGAATGCCGAGATCTAGGCTTGATGGTAAGTGAATACCATACCCATGTGCATAAAGCTTATGAGCTTAAAGCCAGTACGATTTTAGCCATGTTAAACGCATGTGATGCTTGGCGTAAGCCAGAACGCTTTGCAGACTTTTTGTTAGCCTGCAAAGCTGATGCTAGAGGCAGAACCACCTTTGAGGACATCCCCTATGCAAATGCAGATTATATTTGGCAGGCATACTCTCGAGCCGCTAAGGTTGATATAAAAGCCATAGTTGCCAAAGGCTACAATGGCCCTGCCATTAAAGAACAAGTAAACCAAGAACGTATACGTATTATCAACGAACTTAAAAATAGCGACAACAAATAAGGATCCGCTCCATTATGCTTACACCCACGCAACTAGCCACTATGTTAACGTTACAAGGCAATATGAATGCAAAAGTAAACCCTGACTGGCTAAACGCCGGTTATGGATATTTACGAGCCGCTATGATTGAGTCAGTTGAAGGCATTGAGCATCATGGCTGGAAATGGTGGAAAGCACAGCAAAAAGACTTACCACAATTGCAAATGGAGTTAGTGGACATTTGGCATTTTGCACTGTCAGAAATACTCATTAGTTTTAAAGGCGACGTTCAGTTATCTGCCAATACCATAGCGGAGCAGCTCACATCAACTAAAACGACCGTGACCTTTGACGGTAAAGATTACGATTTCAGTACCTTGGATATTTTAGATAATTTAGAACTGATGACAGGTTTATGTGCAGCTAAACGCTTTGATGTACCACTATTTATCAAAATAGTAGAACAAGCTGAAATGGACTCAGACGAGTTGTACCGCCAATATGTGGGGAAAAACATTTTAAATTTTTTCCGCCAAGATCATGGCTACAAAGACGGCAGTTACATTAAGGTGTGGAATGGCCAAGAAGACAATGAACACTTAGTAGAGGTGTTGAATAGTTTGGATATCAGCTTAGCTGACTACAGCGACCAAGTTTATACTGGTCTCAGTGAGCGTTATCCTAGTTAAACCTAACCTTAGTTAAAAAAGTATTCCTATACGAATTGAAATTCATTCCTAAAAAACTGTACCTTGGTACAGTTTTTTAGTTTAAGACTAAGGCAGCAATGATTGTTTCGGCTACAATCCCCTCTAATTCCTGTGACTGCCTATACTTATACCTAGTAATGCATCCTAATTCAGACGCAGTATTCACTCCCTCCCTGCCAGCCAACTTACCACATTTTTTCTTACAAATAATTTGACCAAAACACCTATGCAAACCAAGCTGACTTAACCTAGGTTCTAGTTATCGTGATACAGTTTAGACTGGTGTTTTGCTCTGATAATAGGCCACCTCATAAAACTACAATAATGATTACAAGGGATAATACTATGCAGAACTTGTTTGAAAAGTTCGTCAATCTAAAAATGCTACGGGCAGTTATTACCTGTTCAGTAGTGTCTGCTACGCTACTGCCAACTTCAATATTGGCAGCCAGTGATACTAAAACACCTTCTAAGCGATTTACCGCAGAACGTGTATTCGATATGGAATACGCAAAAGACCCGAAAATTTCTCCAGACGGTAAAACCATTGTTTATTTGCGTCAAAGCATGGATAAAACCACCGACAAAGACGCAGGTAAATTATGGATATTAGATATTAAATCAGGTCAAAATCGACCTCTAATTGCAGACCAATACGCCTCCTCTCCAGTGTGGTCTCCCGATGGAAAAAGCTTAGTATTTACCAGCTATCATAATGGTACACCTGAACTAAAGCGTGTTTTTATTGATACGGGCATAAGCTACTCATTGGCTCAATTATTTGCCGGTGCATCTGGGATAGTTTGGTCACCAGATGGCAGTCACTTAGCCTTTAATATGTTTGTAGAAGCAAAGAAAACCTCATTTGCTAACCCACTAAAACAACCCAAAGGCGCACAGTGGAATAAACCTTTCAATGTAATAGATGAACTCACTTTTCGTTTTGATGGCGCAGGCTACCTACCAGAAGGCGCAAATCAAACCTTTACACTCCCTGTAAATGGCGGAACCCCAAGACAAATAACCTTTGAAGAATCCGGACTATCAAATCCAGAATGGCTCGACAATCAAAACCTGCTAGTCACTGGAAATCTAGCTGAGGACGGGTACCTAGATTTCATCGAAAGTGAAATTTATAAACTAGATTTGAGCACGCTAGATATCACGGCATTAACCAGTAGAGATGGGCCGGACCACACCCCCCTAGTTTCACCAAATGGCAAAACTATCGCGTTTTTAGGCTATGACGATAAAGTCTTGTCTTATCAACAGACAGACTTGTATGTAATGGATGCAGATGGTAGCAATGTTAAACCATTGGCTGCAGACTTTGCTGGTAGCATAGGTCAAACACTTTGGGCCCCTGATGGTAAAAGCTTATTAGTTTTATCAGAAGACCATGGTGTATTAAGTCTGTTTAATATTAGTTTAAAAGGCAAAATCACCAAGCTCATCACCAATATAGGTGGTACATCAATTGGCCGCCCCTACGCAGCGGGTAGCTTTTCAGTTAGCCACAATAAAAAGCCTTTGGTTGCCTATACCGCCGGCTTTAGCGATCGCCCCGCTGAAGTCGGTGTTGCCACTATAAAAGGTAAAGATCAACAAATACTCACTGCGCTGAATGACGATGTACTGCCCTACTTAGATATGGCACCGGTAGAAGAAATTAAAGTTAAATCTTCCCACGATGGGTTAGAGATAGAAGCTTGGGTGGCTTTTCCTCCTGACTTTAAAGCAGATGGAAGCTACCCTATGATTTTGGAGATTCATGGCGGACCTTATGCCATGTATGGGCCTTTCTTTGCTAGCGAAATACAACGTTATGCAGCTGAAGGCTATGTAACAGTTTGGGTTAATCCTAGAGGCTCAACTGGTTATGGTGAAGACTTTGCACTAAGTATAGATTTAGCCTATCCAGGGTACGACTACGATGATCTTATGACAGTAGTCGATGAAGTAGTAGCTAAAAAATATGCAGATCCAGAACGCTTGTTTGTTACAGGTGGCTCAGGAGGCGGAATATTAACAGCTTGGATAACCACCAAAACCAAACGCTTTGCCGCAGCTGCCTCCATAAAACCAGTGATTAACTGGATGACTATGGCATTAGCAGCAGATATTGGTCAGTTTGTTAGAAGACATTGGGTACGAGCAGACCCTTGGTCTGAGCCTGAGGTATATTTAAAGCGCTCTCCCATCAGTTATGTAGATAAAGTCACCACGCCTACTTTGTTGATGGTGGGTGAAGAAGACTACCGAACTCCAGCATGGGAAGCTGAGCAATTTTACACAGCATTAAAGATGTTAAAGGTAGATACGGCGTTAATACGGGTACCCAGTGCACCCCATTACATAGCCTCTCGCCCCAGTCGTTTGGTCAGCAAAACCGATAACATTATGGGTTGGTTTGCCAAATACGACCCAGCGAAACAAGAATCTAGTGACTCTGAGTAATTATTCTATTTTAAAGGGCATCATTAATCGGTGCCCTTTCTTATTTAACCCTAGTTTTTGCGTTATAGTTAAAACATAAAATGAATGCATTTATCCATCATTCATTATGGTGAAAATTGTAATTTTAGCGCTGATTATCGAAGCTAATTATGGCTTAATAACGTCCAAAATTTAGAAGTACTAACCTTATGAAAAACCTCCTGATAAACTTCCACCTTTGCACTGCATTAAGTTTAATTTTGTGCTTACTGGTGTTTAGCCAAAAGATCAATGCAGAAGTTCAGACCCAGTTGCAAAACCGCCTCACTCAAATGGCGCAGCAAGCCTTAGAAGTAACCCAGCAAAGCGCCACAGATAACCAAGTGCTACAGCAATTACAAACGGATATATTGAATCTGCACACCCAAACTCTTGAAGAAATCGTTTCTCTTCACGGCTGGCCTAGCCAATCCTTAGTAGGCAGCCAAGGGGTAAATGCAGCTGTGACTATAGTGAAGTATTCTGAAGACTTAGATTTTCAACAAAACATGCTGCCACTTATTATTCAATCTTATATGAACGGCCAAGGGGTAACAGGGCAAAGTGTCGCTGATATCACAGACTTAGTGGCGATTAGAAAAGGGCAAAAGCAAGTGTTTGGCACTCAATACCAGATTACACAGGGCAAGCTTGTTTTTAGCCCTATTGAGAATGTCGACTCCTTAGACCAATTAAGGGCTGAGTTGAACCTACCGCCATTCGCAGAGTTTAAAAAGCAGCTGGAGTTAACCGAGTTACCTTAAAAATTAAAACTTTGTGGTAAATACCCTCCTACAGCTTGAGTTGGCACTAACCCATTAGGTTTGCTTGTCCATACTACCAAGGCATATTTTTTAGCTGTAGCAGATAGTTTAGGATATTGAATGACATGCTGAACGCTGTGCATTTTTTGCTGCTGATAACCTAGTACCATAAAATTATCACGCAAGGTCCTGTGGGCGTTTTCACCGGCTTTAACTTGGGTTTCAACATCAAAACCTAAAACTGCAACATGGATACGCCCCTCTTCTGCTTTCCTTGGATCAATATAATCATAATTGACCCTCACCCTTTCTTGCTCCGCGCTTACAGTTAAAGTGATATTAGATGTTCGTTCAAGTTTACTTGTGTCTATGGCATTGCCAGTAAACCATCCTTTCCACTCATGGCCATTTACCACAAACCCTGGGGTATATACCGAATTTATTAACCCAGCACTCTTAAAGCTCCTTTGCCTGTTTGAAAACTCAGCAGATGAAAACGGGTCTTTCCAACCAATGTAATCCCAATAATCCACATGAAAAACAATAGGTATGAACTTACTCCACAAATCAGGAGACTCAGTAAAACTATTCACCCACTTTTGAGCTGGAGGACAGCTACTGCAACCTTGTGAAGAATATAGCTCTAACAATAGAGGGCGCTGTGAAGAAGACGTAAACTCAATTTTTTCAAAGCTATGGGCAGTAAAACTAGAAAAAAGCACTAGCATTACCCAGATAAATTGGCGCAAAGCCACGCCCTCAGTTCCACTAACTATCAAAAAATAATTATTCATGTTTAACCATCAAAAAGCGAAATCATCAACTAACTATAAGACCCAAATATCACAGTATCATCACAACAAAAATCACATTTTCATGTCATTGTGGGCAGGTAAACAAGCAGGTGAAAACCAAATATTAGCCATGTTCATGCCAGATTCAGTGAACTTATCTGCAGTCTTTACCTCGAAAGACCATAAAGATAAAATGATATTCAAGATTAACCTGTGAGTAAGTAATGAAAAACATGCAAGGTGTGAAATTAGTGGCAACCATAGCCGTAATAACGGTTTTAACTAGCTCTTGTGCCTTTTTTGGACATAAGGGCTCTGGCCATAAAAACGAGCGTCACGAACGTCAGTACGCCCAGTCCTTCAATACTTCCCAATCTAAAGGTTAAAGTAGCCTACAGACTTTAGTTGTCAGACGTTAACGAGAGCGTTTTAGCAAATAAACGAGGGTCATGGAGTTTGGATAACATAGCCGGAGTGGGTAAGCAGTCAGGGTCAACATAGTCTGCAAAATCAGCGGTAGCATCAAAAACCAAAATATCCCATGCTAGGCGGTCTAACCCGTATAAACCACGATGAATCATATCTGCAGAAAACACCAATACGTCCCCAGCTGCAAGAGGAATGCTTGTAGCACCGGGTAAACTATCATTACTGCGTCTGCCATTTTCCTCTTCGCGGACATCTAGCTCTTCTTGGGTATCCCAACGTTTGTGAGTACCAGGTATTAACTCCATCCCTAATTCATCGAACAAAGGCACTCGCAAGTGCACCACTTGGGTTTCTGCAATCGCCTTTTTTTGACCTGCAAGATCGTGATCATATTGACAATCTCGATGCCAAAAATCCTTTAACTCAGGATTTACCGGATTGAAAAACAATTGGGTATTCATAAAAGCAGCATGAGTTGGGATCAAAGACTCAATGACACTCATCATTTTTGGTGAACTAATAAAATTAAACAGCTTAACCCTGTCTTTAGCATCAAGGTATTGGCTACCAGTTATCAAAGAGGAATTAAACGCCACTTCTTTATAAAATTCAGGATTGTCTTGTTTCCATCCTTCATGAAACATTAAGATAACCTCTCTGAGTGCAGACATTTCAGCAGCAGTGAAATAACCACGAATAACAAAGTATCCCAGCTCTTCGTATTGGGTAGCCCATTGATTTTGGTCGCTATGCATTACCTAAGCACCACATCAGTGTGTAAAAACCGGTTACTGAACATGTATTTCGCCTGTCTCGTCATTTATAAACCCATGGCAAATATACCCAACTAACAATCTAGGCTTTTTGTTTAAATATAAAAAGTGCTCAAAACCAACAGAAAAAGCAAACGGGTTGGCATTGTAGTCTGCGTAATACTGGTCTCGACCTAAGCGAGCTTCGTTCACCCCCGAAGCAAACCCGCTTAAAAAATCATCTCGGTTATTTATAATAAGACAGCTTAACCCATCAGTATCGTCTACCAGCTCTAACAAACCAGCATCAATAAATTTATTTACCACAACTTGATTGAAATACCCGGTGTACTGCTCGGTTTCTATATCATAAGTAACGGGGGTACCTTCACTTTGTGCTTCCATCATAGACGTAAAAAGTTCACGGACTTTTTTAGAAATCATATGTTTACGTATGCCTTCATTAATATTTTTTGCAGGGTTTGGGGTGAGTTGATGCCTTAAAGAATAAGCACCTAATGATATGATACTGCTTAATATGAAGGAACTAATTTAACTGCAAAAATAATCAATAAATAACGTAAGCAAATACTATTTTGTTTTACACATTCAGCTATATAATAAGTGTTCACTACTGACTAGTAGTGTAAAAACAACCTTTAAAGGAACCAAAATGAACAAACAAAAAAAGCAATTAGCAAAAGCTAATAATAAAACCGACTTGGGGCGAGGAGAAATTAAAGATAATTTTTTGGCGGCTTTAGTCACATCTAAAGTTTACAAGATGCAAGTTGTCAAACCTAAAAAAGGTAAAGGCTCTTACCAACGTAAAGCTAAAAATGTAAGACAAGAGTCTTATTTAATAGCTGCTTAAAGCATGGCTTGTAGCAGTGATTAAATAAGGTTTTTATCTTTGTATTTTACCATTAGACACATCAACTAGGCTGAAACCGCATGGCTAAGCCTAATAAAAAAGCCCCTAGCTCCTCAGTCGATATCTATTGTAGCCAATGCAAAACTCAACTTTTTAAATATCGTAAAGGCGGCAAAGGTGCCTTAGCGAAATGCTTTAAAGAACGAATAACCAAAGACTTTACCAGTACCCCCTGTACTTGCCCAAATTGTCATGCCACTTTTGCCAGAGATACCCTTATACGGGGCACCCCGGCTTTTAAAATCATTGGCGGTAAAATATTTAGCAAATAAAGCCTAGCGACCTCTCCTACAAAAGGTCACAACTTAAACCCTTGAAATTCTGAGCTTTTAAGGTCAACATCAAAGATTGTCTTGCCAATTTAACCAAAACCTAAGGAATCACAATGCGGTATCTAGTTCTCAAGATAATTGCGATAACTCTCTTTTTAACTGGGTGTGGGTCAACCACCATTCAATCTACTCAAATATCATCCAGTAGTGAGCTACCTATAGGTAATGGCGTAGTCGCAGTGCAGGTCATCAACAATACAGACAGACTAGCCTCATTGCACAAAGGCTGGACAGAAATTATCGTTATTCGCACCGATAACATGGATGAACTCAAACAAATCGCCATTGATGCAGCCAAAGCTAAGGCTGCATCCAAAGGTAAAGCGTTTGACCCAGACAAAGTGGACTGGGATCCCGAAATATACTCCTTAGCACCCAATAATATGGGCGTGATTGATAGCCAGTTGTTTGTGGGAAGCATGCCAGAAGGCACATATATGATTTCTAGCTTGTACAGCTTTTTTTCAAATGGCGACCTAAGTTCATGGTTATCCATGCCTGTGTACCAAGCGGCAGGCAATTTTGAGGTCAAAGAGAATAGGTTTACAAATTTGGGAAGCTTAGTATTTCAACCCCTTTTAAACGTAAAAGAAAAATCTTTTTGGAGTAACCGCTCTTCTCAGAAGGCCTATGTCACACGCCTAAATGACACCCAAGATTTTACTCGCTTTATCCTTAGTCACTACCCTAACTTAAGTGAGAACATTAATTTTGAAGATACGCTCAGCTGGACCGCTGATGATCTAGATACACTTAGGCAGAAGCTAGGTGAGCTTTCAAGAGAAAACGCTTACGGAGAAAGGGCATCTTATCTAAACACAGGAGCTATGGGAGCCATTGCCGCTAGGTTTGGTCAATTGAAAATTTTACAAGAAGATGGAGAGTGGCTCCAAAATGACCTCCCCACCAATGGTCAACTATCATCCGTCATTGAGCTTGGTAATACGATTGCTGTAGGCAGTGAACGAGGATTGATTTTTGTAAAAGAAAGCCAAGCCAAAGATTGGACAGAATTACAACCGGTAGCTGCTAAAGAAGCAATAGTTTGGTTTGGACAAGGTGTAAATAAACACTATGCCTTGACTAGTGAAGCCATGGACTATCACGTATACGAGTTTGAATCACTCACCACTCCTTGGAAACATGTGGGTAATTTTAAAAAGAAAAACAAGAATGATTGGTTAGTACAAAACGGCGGCTTATTTCCTTGGATCAAAGCAGACGGTTCTTTAAGAGTTATAAATGACAACAAAGTATATGACTACAGCAGTGCAACAGGCGCCTGGAATTCCACTAAAACGAATTCTTTGGTAAAACTTGAGAAGCTTAGAAGTGGAGCCTTAGTAGGCCTTGAAGTGAGTCAGTGGGACGGTGTAGGCGATCAAGTTTATAGCCTAGATGATGGACAGACCTGGCATGACATAAACCGTAACTTAAAATTGTTCGGTGATGCTAAAAGTGACATTAGCTTACCGACTATTCTAGCCGACAACACGATAGTGACGGTGGCAAGGGTAAGAAAGAACAGCACAAAATCTAGCGAGTTAAAAATTGTAACTGCTGCCGCGGCGGACACGGTTAGCAAGAATGATTGGCAGGCTCACGGGCTAACCCAAGATACCTGTCACACCTTACTTCCCATGCTCACTTATCAACAAACCTTGTTCTTTTTATGTGACAAAGGTGAAGTGATAAGTACCAAAGATTTCGGAGAAACGTGGCAAACTGAATTTGATATCGACCTAGATGACATGCAGAAAAAGTTTCAAGCCATGCTCGAAGTGATGAAAGAACAAGAGAGCGAAAGTGAAGTTGAATAAAGCAAATGCTATCAAGTCAAAGATCAAATATTTGCGACTTAACAGTGATTTTTAAAAGCACAAAAGAAAGAGGCTGAGTAACCTAACGGTAGCTCAGCCTCCAGATATTCAATTTAACTTAAAGTACATAACCTTGTACTTGATTGAGTTCGGCTCAAATTTTAAGCTTTAACACTTAAATAACCAATTTCAGGTTAAGTATCTTGTTATGTAGATTTAACTTAAAGGGCGATAACTTTGTTAGCGCATGGACCTTTTTGACCTTGGCCAACTTCAAACTCAACAGCTTGACCATCGGCTAAAGTAGCGTATCCGCCACCAGCTTGGATCTCTGAATGATGTACGAACAAATCTTTGCCGCCATCTTCTGGAGTTATAAAACCAAAACCTTTGTCAGCGTTAAACCACTTAACTGTACCTTTACTCATATTAATTTCTTCTTTAATCGGTGAATTTTAATGACTAAACTCGTTATCACCATTACGAGCTCAGTTTTTTGAATCACAAATAACAGACTTTATAACTTAGCCAAATCTTTATTTTTTAAGACCCAGTGGTTACAAATTTAGGAAATACATCACTAAATGTCCGTTCAAGTGCGAAGAGACTAACAGATTAAGTACGCAGCTAACAGGATAACTCGTCATTCAAGGCAAACTAACTAAGAAATACATCAAATAAACAAGAATCAGCCAAGATATCGCTCAAAAGGTGTCGTTCAACTGCTGGTTGCTAGAGAGCGTCGAAACAGCAGCAGGCTTCCCCCAAAAAATAAGCCCCCTAGACCCACCATAGTCACCAACTGCGGCCAGATAATACTGAAGTCGGCACCACGAAACACAACCGCTTGAGAAAACGAAACGAAATGTCGTGACGGGAGAAACCAGGTGACCGGTTGGATTAATTGGGGCTGGCTTTCAATGGGCGACATTCCTCCCGATAAGGTCATCAAAGGTATGATTACCATCATAACCAACAAACCAAATTGCGCCATGGTACTGGCTATGGTCCCTAAAAATATACCAATAGCGGCAGCCGCAAATAAATATAAAGAGGTACCTATCAGCAGCAATAGGCTCGAGCCCGCCAAAGGCACATCAAGTGCCCATCCAACAATAAAGTACAAGGAGACCCTGTAAGCTATTAGAATAACCAGGCCATTAGCCCATACTTTAGCCATAACAATTTGAAACGCGGTTAAAGGCATCACCATTAAATGCTCTATGGTGCCGTGCTCTCGCTCACGCAACAATGCAGAACCAGTTAAAATAATGGTGATGATAGATATTTGATTAATCAAGGCATTAATAGCCCCAAACCACATGCCGGTCGCATTCGGGTTAAAGGCAAACCGCTTAACTAATTCTACCGAACTTTGGGCGCTGTTATCTGTGCGATTAACGAATAGATTCACTTCTTTGGTCACAATACTTTGAATATAACTGCTACCAAGACTGGCCTGTGAAACAGCGGTTGCATCCACATTAATTTGTACCTTTGGCTGGCGCCCTTCACGAATATCACGTTCAAAGTTTGGGGGGATTTCAACCACAAACATAAATTGACTTTGGTCCATTGCAGCATTGACTTGATCCGCTGATATCAACTCAGGCACGTTAAAATAAGGCGGATACAGGGCATTAGCAATAATGCCTGACAAAGCAGAATGATCTTCATCTACAATAGCAATCGAAGCATTATTGACGGTTTCACTGGTCGCAGTAGCTTGACCATAAATGGCTAAGGTAAATGAGTAAATAATCAAAATCACCATGCCTTTATCACTCATGATACTGCGCAGCTCTTTGGTACCTAACCAAAAAATGTTCAACCACGTTTTTAACATTTAAGCCTCCTGCTTCTTTAAAAACATGGTGGCTATTGTGACTAAGATAGGCCCCATAATGGCGAGAATGATTAAGTCGTAGCTCAACTCATAAAAGCTTAAGCCTTTAGTGAAAGCCGCCACACTTAAATGTAAATAGTAAGTCGCAGGCCAAATTGTACCTATAAAGTAAGCCCCTCCCTCTAATGTAGAAATAGGCTGTAATAATCCAGAGAAAGAGATAGTCGGCATAGCGGTGAGGATGGTTGTCGCAAATACGGCAGCCACTTGCGACTTAGTGATTGAAGACATTAACAACCCAAAGCCAGTAGCAGCAAATACATACAAAAAAGCCCCTAACGTCAAACCGACTAAGCTGCCTTTGATAGGCACCTGCAATACAAACACCACTAACAAAGTTAAAATAAAGAAATTAGCCAAACCTATACCCAGATAGGGTAACTGCTTACCTAACAAAAACTCTAAAGGTCGAGTTGGCGCCACATAAAAATTAGTAATGGTGCCAATTTCTTTTTCTCTGGCAATACTCACTGCCATCAAAATAGCTGGAAACATTAATAGCAATAAAGCTGGGGTTTTGGGGCCAAAAGAATAAATAGACTCAAAAGAAGGGTTGTAAACAAAACGAGGCTGTAATGAAACCTTCAGGGCTGCACTTGCATCAATACCAGCATCAGTTGCAAGCTGCGTTAAATATCTGGCATGACTTCCTTCCACATAGCCTTCAATGGTGCCAGAACGTAAGGTATTGGCTCCATCTATCCAAACGGACACGACAGGCGTATGGCCATTTTTTAAGTCTCGCCCAAAGCCCGACGGTATCTCAATGGCCAAGGAAATGTCATTGGCTTTTAAGCGGCGCTCAACCTCATCGACACTATGTAATTCATCTTGTTCCAAAAAATAATACGAACCAGAAAAGTGACTTAAATACTGGCGACTCTCAGGGGATTGGTCATTATCTAATGCAGCAAACCTCAGGTCTTCTACATCTAATGAAATACCATAGGCTACAACGAGTAATAAAATAGCACTTCCGAAAAAGGCAAAGGCGATACGCACAGGGTCTCGCATCACTTCCATCACCTCTAAATAACTATAAGCCAAAAGACGAGTCAAACTAAAACCTTGCACAGCCTCTTTAGGTGACGAAAGTGTGGCCAGGTTTGAGTTAATTACTGGCTCTATATCTTCAGGTTTAGAGGCTGTAGTTGTCTCCTGCTTTTCTGGCTTTTGTTGTTGGACTTGGCTGGCATCTTCTAAGTAATGAATAAAGGCCTGCTCTAATGAATCCGCTTGTTTCGTTTCAATAATTTGTTGCGGTGTATCGTAGACCAGTACCTGACCTGCATGCATTAACGAAATACGATCACAGCGCATTGCCTCATTCATAAAATGGGTCGAGATGAAAATGGTGACCTTATCTTTACGAGACAGCTCGATAAGTAATTCCCAAAAACCGTCACGAGCCACAGGGTCAACACCCGAGGTAGGCTCATCAAGAATTAACATTTCTGGCTCGTGGATCACAGCGACTGCTAATGATAAACGTTGCCGTATACCTAAAGGCAGCGCATCTGCCTTTTCATCTATTTGCGCCTTTAAGTCAAATCGTTCAACTAAACTTGCTATACGTTCTTGGCACTTTTGAGAACTCATATGAAACAAACGCCCATGTAACTCTAGGTTTTGTTTAATAGTAAGTTCTCCGTATAAAGAGAATGCTTGGGTCATAAACCCAACACGTTTACGGGTTTCTAAATCATTCGCATCTAATGGCTTACCAAATAACTTAGCCTCCCCCTCAGACAAAGGTAACAAACCAGTTAGCATTTTCATTGTGGTTGTTTTACCGCAACCGTTAGACCCTAAAAATCCAAATATTTCACCTGCTTGTATTTCAAAACTTACATTATTCACAGCAATAAATTCGTCAAAACGCCGAGTCATTCCTTTGGCAACTATGGCTGGAACCCCATTACTTTTTGCTAATGGCGGAATAGTTAATGAATGACTATCACCACGCTTACTTTTAGGTAAAAGCTTAACAAAGGCACTTTCAAGGTTATCTGTGGCAGTTTTGGTTTTTAATTCCTGGGGGCTACCTGTATCTAAAACTTGCCCTGCATCCATAGCCACTAACCAATCAAAACCGTCAGCTTCATCCATGTAAGCAGTTGATACAATCACACTTAAATTGGGTTTTTCTTGACGGATAGAATCAATTAATTGCCAGAATTGACGGCGTGATAATGGGTCAACCCCAGTGGTAGGCTCATCTAAAATAAGTAAATCAGGGTCGTGGATAAGTGAACAACATAAACCAAGTTTTTGTTTCATGCCCCCGGATAGCTTGCCCGCTGGGCGTGGTAAAAAAGGATACAAACCCGTGGCTTTAGTTAGACGTTCAATTCGCTCTTTACGTTCTTGTGAATTTTGACCAAACAGTTTTCCAAAAAAATCGAGGTTTTCATTTACACTGAGGTCTGCATACAGGTTTTTACCTAACCCTTGAGGCATATAGGAAATTTTAGGCCTCACGTGCTCTCGATGTTTCAGCGATGCCATGTCTCCGCCCAAAACCTCTAAGCTACCTTTTTGAAGCTTACGAGCGCCAGAGATAAGGCCAAGCAAGGTAGACTTACCTACACCATCAGGCCCAAGTAAACCTATCATTAACCCTCTTGGTATAGATAAGCTAATGTCATCAAGAGCCTGAACCTTCTTATAAACATGAGAAAGGCCTTTAATACACACAAGAGGTTGCTTGTCATCAGCCATATGCTGTCGTTACCCTATTGTGTTGTATCTGTAGTTGAGAGATATCCTGACGGCAAGTTTTGTAGAAATTCAGGCCAAGGAGTAACTGAGTCTTCCGCAACAGGGCTCAATTGAATATATGCCACACCTCTTACGCCAGTTTTCACAAGTTCAATATGTTGTTGCACTAAAGCTTGAGGTACCCTCACCTTAACGCGAAACATCAATTTTTCTCGCTCGGTAGCAGTTTCAACAGACTTAGGTGTAAATTGAGATTCAGGAGAGACAAAACTCACGTTGGCAGGAATGATAGTGTCCATGAAATCTAGTTGAATACGTGCTGGCGCGCCTATTGAAATACGCTGTACCACAGAGGTAGGTAAATACACCTCCATGTATATATCAGTCAAATTCAATAATGTTAGTACCTTACCACCACTGCCCAACACTTCACTTGGCTCTGTGAGACGGTATAAAACACGCCCTTTGCTAGGCGACACGAGAGTGGAGTCGTCTATCTGTGTCTGAATTTCGAGTACAGTAGCTTCTGATGCATCCACATTACGCAACCTAGACTCTAACATTGCTTCGGCGGCGGCCACATTGGCTTTTGCCACGGCCAGTTGGCTTACTTTAGTGTCGTATTCTTCGGTACTGGTTAATTGTTTTTTGATTAACTCTTTAGAACGGGTCAGCTCTTGCTCGGCCAATACCTGCTGGGCCTGGCTTTGTGCTATGGCTGCCTGAGCGGATGCGACCAAACTCTCGGCACTTGCGACGGCGGCCTGAGCTTGAAGTAACTTGGCCCGCAATTGACTGGTTTCTATGCTCGCAACTATTTGGCCAGCTTCTACTAAATCGCCTTCTTGGACCAAAATAGCATCGACTCGCCCAGCAATTTTAGTTGAAATATCGGTTTGTACCGCTTCTATTCGACCATTACCAAATGCAATGCCATCTGGCACACTTGGTTCTTGCATCTCTTGCCAAACTTGCCACACCACAATGGCAACACCAGTGACGATTACGGCCACCAATAATTTTTTTAAGCCTGTCGCCATAATATAAAACTCTCCAGTAATACCTGAAAAGTATTATGACTAAGGTAAAGAAAAAATCATTGATGTGAGTCAATCAAAAGCTTATTGGTATGACTTGCCTTAAGTAGTTGCCAGGCCTTGCCTGTAATATAACGAATAATCGGTTCTTTAAGGTCACAGCAAGCTGAACCAAGTTCTTAATTACTCTGCAATTTTAATCTCAAATTCAGGCATGGTTTGAATCACTTTTTTAACCGTGCATGTGTTAGCGGCGGCCAATAACGCTTTTTTATATTTCTGAGGAAAGCTATCAGGAACGGTCACATCGATACTAAAACGCTTATGATATTTATCTTCGCCAATATTACTATTGTCTTGGGTGAGGGTTATGCCCTCGGTACTGATATCTCTTGACTCACAAAACTTTCGTATATAAAAAGCGGCGCAAAGCGGCATACTTGCAAGAAAGTAATCGAAGGGCTCAGGATGAGACTCATCACCGCCTGCGCTGAAACTTTGATCACTAATAATTTGATGTTTACCAAAACTTGCCTGAATTTTTTGACCTTCAAGTAAATCAATTTCAATTTTCATAACTCACCTTTACAATAAAAATTAAGCTGGTCTTTTAGTATACGTCAGAGCCAAAAACAATAAACTAGATTACTCACCCTGTGTTTTTTCAACTAAGTGCTCGGCTAATTCATAGTTACCTTGGCTAAGTGCTATATCCACTAGGCTATTTCCTGAGCTATCTTTAGCCCCTAAATCAGCGCCCGCTTCTGTTAGAGCAGTAATCGTTTCTGTGCGATTAAAAAGTGTTGCGAACATTGCCGCGGTTTGACCGTTTTCATTGGTTTGGTCAATATCACAATCAGCACCAATTAACGCTTTTATCGCGCCAAAGTTGCCTTTAAAAATTGCCCCCATTAACGCGGTGTTTCCAGAGTTATCTTCTTGACAAGCGTTAGCATTAGCCTCATTAATCAAATAATTAACGACATCTGTTTCACCGTGATAAGCAGCTAAAATCAGAGCTGTATAGCCTTTTTTATCTGCAACATTTGGGCTTAACCCTGCAGCGTAATAAGCAGTTAGTGTTGATACGTCGCCTTTTCTAGCGGCATCAAAGTAGATGGTTTTTAATTGCTCACTATCAACAGGCTCTGCTTGGCCTGAAAATGCCAAAGTAAGCACAATTAGTGTCATCATGCTTTTAATGGATAGTTGAAAAACTGTCTTCATGATTGCGTCCTCTTTAAATAAAGAAGGCATGCGATGACTTAACCACTGCACACCTTAACGTTAAATTGTTTCCTGCCACAGTGTTATTTAAAACGTGGCAGGCGACATACTTGAGTTATAAATCAGCTTTGTAAGAAATACGGCTGAAACCCTCTGCAACTTTCTTAGCGCGCTTTTCACGCTCAGCTTGTACATCCATTAATTGCTTAGCTGTGACTTTTACTTTGCTTAATGGTGCATTCGCAAGCTTAGCAACACCTTTACCGTAGTTTTTATCAGCGTTATACATATAGGCACTGATAATGACGCGGATTTCTTCTTCAGGTACACCTGCTAGTGTTGTTCCTAAGTTTTCAATTAAATGCTGCTGCTCAACTTTTGTGAATGAGCGGAATTTCTCACCTGCTTGTGCAAAGTTACGCTGCTTGTAAAAAGGAGCTTGTTGCGTTGTACCAGACAAAGGCGTTTGAGCATATTTGTACTGGTTGTCATCATCTAAAGCTACACGACGGCTTGGTTGATAGTTCACATCACGAGCGCTACTAGTTGTACGTAATTTACCGTGTTGCTCGTGGTTATCAATTTTTGCATTACGCGGCGCGTTAATTGGAATGCGGTAAGCATTCACGCCAATTCTGTAACGCTGGGTATCAGCATATGAGAATAAACGGCCTTGTAGCATTCTGTCTTCAGATGGCTCGATACCTGGGATCAAGTTGCTAGGTGCAAATGCAGCTTGTTCAGTTTCTTCAAAGAAGTTATTGGGTACACGATTAAGGGTTAACTTACCAATTTTCTTAGCCGGAACTAAAGATACAGGCCAGATTTTAGTGGTATCTAACGGGTTGAAATCAAAGTCATCAAGTTGCTCAGGATCCATGGTTTGTAAGTATAAATCCCATGACGCTGTCTCACCTTTTTCACCGATACGAGTGTAAATATCAGTAGTCATAGGTTGGAAATCTTTACCCTGCATAGCTTGTGCTTCTGCAGCAGTGAAATTTTTCTCACCTTGGTTAGTTTTCCAAGTTAGCTTGAAGTATTTTACTTGACCCTTTTCATTTACAAATTTGAAGGCATGAACACTAGAACCATCCATATTTAAGTAGCTTTTTGGTGTTCCCATATCAGAGAACAAGTGCGTCAACATGTGAGTTGATTCTGGAACGTGAGAGAAAAAGTCAAACAAACGAGCCGCACTTTGCGCATTCGTCACAGGTGATGGTTTTAAGCTGTGAACCATGTCCGGAAACTTAATTGCATCTCGAATGAAGAAAATCGGGAAGTTATTACCCACTAAATCCCAGTTACCTTGTTCTGTATAAAACTTAACCGCAAAACCACGAGGGTCACGTAAAGTTTCTGGTGACTGGTGACCGTGTATTACCGCTGAAAAACGTACGAAAACATCTGTCTTTTTGTTCTCGCCTTGAAAAGGCGCAGCAACTGTAATGTCAGATAAATCAACATAGTTTTCATAGTAGCCATGCACACCCGTACCACGAGCATGAACCACACGCTCTGGAACACGTTCACGATCAAAGGCAGCTAATTTTTCAATTAAATGACTGTCTTGTAATAATACAGGTCCCCAGGGGCCTGCAGTTTGTGAATTTTGATTATCGCCCACTGGCGCACCATTCTGGCGTGTAAGCGTATCAGCGCTCGACAGAGTCGCTACGCTAAAAAGCGTTGCTGCAATCATAATTGACGCTTTGATTTTCATAATAAGTCTCCAATTTAGTCTTATGTTGCTTAGGGTCATTTGTGTCAATAACCTTAAGCCGTGTCTTTCATTTTAAGTTGCGACAATTCACTTTGTGGTGTGTCGCAAACATTTCACAATTCGAATTTTTCGCTAATCTAGTTGTAATTTTTGCGGCCTATCCTGTGGCTTGAAAGAATTATGATGAGAAAGGTGATACTAATAAATTGAATTAAATCGAAGGTGATGTTCTAGATTTGTGAAGCAAGGGGTAAGTTTTGAAAATGTATTTAAATAAAGGGCAGTAGATATAACTTTGTAACCTAATTAAATCTGGGAAAAGTTAGAGTTTCGGTTTGTAATTAGAATACTCTTGAATTAAGTCTTGAATTTGTTGCAAGCTATCCTTGATAGCTAGATTGAATACCTCCAATTGTTGCTCATTCATTAACCCTTTCCTCAACATGTAATATACAGGCTCATTAAATACAACTATTTGAGTATTAACTATATGTTCATAATAATTCGCATCTGCCATCAAAAAAACGCCAGCCAACTCATCTTCAATAGCAAAGTCTACCCTGCCTTTCTTAAGCAAATCGAAACGCTGTTTAGCAAAGGTAGTACTAATTGTATTACCTTTAAAATTACCTAAAAACTGATCAAATTCTTTACCGTAATGACTTCCCCGGTGTACAGCTATAAAAATATTTTCTTGGTTGATATAATCTTTATAATTTGCAGTGGTGGCTAGGGGTTGAGAAAGTGTTTTGTTATGTTTATTTTCAAACATAACCATTTTTTCATCACGATACGATTGACTAAACTGCGAAAAATTCGCTCTGTCTTGATTAAAACTTGAAGCAACAAGTAGGTCTACTCGATTACGTTTTAATTCTTCAACAGCTCGGCTTAAAGAGGGCATAGCCACAAATTCTATACAGTAAGGTGTTTTTTCTAACACTGTATGTAATATATCAACTTCTAAGCCAGCTTCTTTACCGTAGGCTTTATAAAA
This sequence comes from Paraglaciecola marina, assembly GCF_004360155.1. GTDB lineage: Bacteria > Pseudomonadota > Gammaproteobacteria > Enterobacterales > Alteromonadaceae > Paraglaciecola > Paraglaciecola marina. The sequence continues at coordinate 46,846 of NZ_ML178726.1, forward strand.
ATATGGAGGCCAATCATCACTACTAACAGCCTTTATCACCAGCTCACAAGCCGTCAACGGTAAACCTATCATTAGCATACAGCCTAACATTATTGAATAAACGTAACGGGGTACTTTAAACATTTAACACCATCTACTTTCTTGGAGCGATAGACCGAACACTGCATACTTATGCAAAACTAGCCACAAGCCTATGATTTTACAATAAAAACTCCAGAACAAAAGATAATATTAAATATACCCACTTATTAGGTGACATAAGTGGGACTGTATTAGAAACACCCCCTCCCACTTTTAGCCAAACTTTATTTCAGCTCATATTAAAAAACACAAAAAAAAACCCCGATGCTTACGCTCGGAGCTGTATTTTTTGACTAATAAAAATTATGCAACATCAAACCTATCTGCATTCATAACTTTTACCCAAGCTGCAACAAAGTCTTTTACAAACTTCTCTTTGCTATCATCTTGCGCATACACTTCTGCATATGAACGTAAAATTGAGTTTGAGCCAAAGACTAAGTCAACTCTCGTCGCTGTCCATTTCACTGCATCTGTTTCTCGGTCACAAATATCATATGAATTTTTACCAGTTGGTTTCCAACTGTAATTCATATCGGTAAGGTTTACGAAGAAGTCGTTGGTTAAAGCACCTTCATTGTCAGTAAACACACCATGCTTGGTGCCATTAAAGTTTGTACCTATAACTCGCATTCCTCCCACTAACACTGTCATTTCTGGTGCGGTTAACCCCATCAACTGACTTCTATCGAGTAATAGTTCCTCAGGCGTCACTACGTAATTTGCTTTTAAGAAGTTACGGAAACCGTCATGTACAGGCTCTAACACTTCAAATGCCTCTACGTCAGTCATTTCAAGACTTGCATCACCTCGGCCCGGTGAAAATGGCACACGCACATCGAACCCCGCAGCTCTAGCGGCATGCTCAACACCAATATTACCGGCAATAACTATGACATCAGCAACACTTGCACCTGTTTCAATGGCAATACCTTCTAACACCCTAAGCACATTGGCTAAGCGTGCAGGTTCGTTTCCTTCCCAATCTTTTAGGGGGGCAAGTCGGATACGAGCACCGTTTGCACCGCCACGTTTGTCTGAATCTCTGTAAGTCCTGGCACTGTCCCAAGCAGTAGACACCAAATCGTTAGCACTTAAATCACTTTCGATTATTTTTGCCCTTACAGAGTCGATATCATAGTCAGTTGCACCAGCTGGGACAGGGTCTTGCCAAATCAAATCTTCACTGGGTACATCAGGCCCAAAGTAACGTGCTTTCGGCCCTAAGTCTCTGTGGGTTAACTTAAACCATGCGCGAGCAAATACTTCTGAAAAATAAGCTTGATCTTTACTGAATTTTTCTGAAATTTCTCGGTAAGTAGGATCCATTTTCAGAGCCATATCGGCATCTGTCATAATCGGGTTCAAACGCGTTGTTAAATCTTCAACATCAACAGGCTTATCTGCTTCTGCAATGTCGATAGGCTCCCACTGCCAAGCCCCTGCAGGGCTTTTTGTCAGTTCCCATTCGTGATTCAGCAATAACTTGAAAAAACCATTGTCCCATTTGGTTGGGTGTGTGGTCCACGCTCCTTCAATACCACTTGTGACTGTATTTCTGCCAATACCCCGTTTGGTATTATTCATCCATCCAAAGCCTTGCTCTTCTAAGCCAGCGCCTTCTGGATCAGCTTCAAGTAAAGCAGCATCACCGTTTCCGTGGGTTTTACCTACAGTGTGTCCACCAGCGGTTAGTGCCACAGTTTCTTCATCGTCCATTGCCATACGCTCGAACGTCACACGCATATCTTGAGCCGTTTTAAGTGGGTCAGGATTACCATCTACCCCTTCAGGGTTTACGTAAATAAGGCCCATCATAACTGCAGCCAAAGGATTCTCTAAGTCTCGCTCACCAGAGTAACGAGAACCTTCGCCACCGCTTGGGGCTAGCCATTCTTTTTCAGCTCCCCAATAAATATCTTTTTCTGGGTGCCAAATATCTTCACGACCAAATGCAAACCCAAAGGTTTTTAATCCCATAGATTCATAGGCGATGGTACCTGCATAGGCAATTAAATCAGCCCAGCTTAGTTTGTTGCCATATTTTTTCTTAATGGGCCAAAGTAAACGACGAGCTTTATCCAAATTAGCATTGTCAGGCCAAGAATTTAATGGTGCAAAACGCTGATTACCAGTAGCAGCACCTCCACGACCGTCGGCTATGCGGTAAGTTCCAGCGGCATGCCAAGTCATTCTTATCATCAAGCCTCCATAATGACCCCAATCTGCTGGCCACCATTTTTGGCTATCTGTCATCATTGCATGCAGGTCTTTTTTCAGTTCGTCAACGTTTAGTGCTTTAATAGCTTCTCTATAATCGAAACTATCTCCCAAAGGGTTGGTCTTTGTATCATGCTGATGCAAGATATCTAGGTTGAGGGCTTTTGGCCACCACTCCATTACTGACATATTACTTGCAGTTGCACCACCATGCATAACTGGACATTTGCTCTGTGACATATCTAAATCTCCTACTTCTTTAATGAAATGAATTAATTAATTAATTAATTAATTAATTAATTGTAAGTGTCTATGTGGTCATTATTAACGACAACTTCAATCATTTAAAACAATTAATTTAGATTACTTTAATAGATTTTAACTATTAAATAGGTGTTTAACGTATTGATGAAGATGCTACTGTTAAATTGCTAATAAGGTATAGCATAAGGTTAACAATTCTGTTGTTATGCAAGTTATTAGTTTCGAAGCTATTATTGCCAGCGGACTTACAGCCAATGCAAACAAACACGCAACTTATAAAGCTTACTCTGGGCGACCCATACCCCCAATATTGCTATTTACATAGTTACACTCGGATTTCAAAAATTACTGTTTATGGCTTATAAAGTCTTTGTAAAAGTGACACGGGGCTTACCATGATGTAACAATCACTTGTACTGAACGCCTATTCAACAGCCTAAATTCTAGCGTCCCCCTTAGCTAAATACGTTTAGATGAATACTAACAGGGCGAACCCAGCGTAATAATACAAAGTAAATTTATTCATCAAGCGATACACACAACTAAGGAAGTGGGTATTCTTACCCCCCTTCAATTACTACTAATCCCTTGTTCCAAAAATCATAGTTAAATTACAAAGGAGCGTTGCAATTAATCTTTTGTTGCTTGAAAAAAATACTCAGACCTAGCAAATCCAATTAGGACATCTAATAACGACATAAACATGTCTATTTCTCACCAGCATCATTAGACCTTGGTTGTATTATTCAATCAGTAAGTGTACAAAACTAATGCTCTTTTGGGTTTTACAAAAAACTTCCAACTTACTGTTTTTTATTAACATTAGATTAAAATAACTATGACAATAAAATCTAAAATAATTGCTCTGATCGCAGTCAGTGTAGTTCTTCCTTTGCTAATAATATCCTTAGTAATTATCAACAATGTACGCTCAAATGCTTTGCTAGCTTTTGAACAAAAAAGCACCCACGAAATTGGGTTAGTAGATACTATGTTTTCCCATTTTCTTAATGGGTTAGCTGAAAACGCAGCATTTTTTGCCAGAGCAAATGCCCTCACAAATCTTAAGCCTGGAGACATTAAAATTTATACCGACCAACCGTCGTACATGATGACTCCTGATAAAAACTCGCCTGCCGAGCAAATAGCGTTTGCCATGATGGATGATTTTGGTAAGTCACATCCAGAGCTGGCCTATATATGGTTAGGCAGCAACGATGGTGGATATTTGCAATGGCCTCCTTCTGTTGGCACGGCTAACTAAGACCCTAGAGAGCGTGGTTGGTACACTAAGGCCGTAAATAGTCAAAAATCGGTACGCATTCCTGCCTATGCTGATGCATCGAATGGCGCGCCTTTATTAGATTATGTTCAAAGGTTTGACGGTAAAAATGGTTTTCATGGAGTTGTAGGAGTTGATGTATCTTTAGCTAAGCTAACTGAAGTGTTAAAAGGCATGAAGTTTGGCGGTGAAGGCTATGTTGTTATGGTTGAAGATACCGGCGCGGTATTGGCCGCCCCATCAGACCCGAACAACAACTTTAAACCTCTGTCTGAAGCTTCCAAGCCTTACCGTATGTTAAGTGATAAATCAGATTTGCAGGAGTTAAGCATAAAAGGCGAAACATGGCTTGCAAAAGTCTATACCTCACCTGATTTAGGCTGGAAATTTATAGGGTTAGTCCCAAGTAGAGTGGTATTTTCCAACGCGAACAAACTTATAATAACTACCGTCATTATTGCTATTTTCATGGTGGCGATCTTTATCGTTATTGGTTATTTCTTAGCAAGTACCGCCATTCGACCAATTAACGTTATGGCCAATCGCCTAACTGATATTAGCCATGGTGAGGGAGACTTAACCCAACGATTGTCGATAAACTCCAATGATGAGTCAGGGCAAATGGCACAAGCTTTCAATCACTTAGTTGAATCAATCGACAGTATTATTGGCCACACAAAGTCATCATGTGCTCAAATTAGCGATGTTGCAGATCAATCGGACACCCTGTCTGATGAATTAAGTGAAGTAGTTTCACATCAAGTCAAATCTGTTGATCAAGTATCAACTGCTTTTAATGAGATGGTTCAAACATCTAATGTAGTTGCCACAAACTGTACAACAGCAGCTGAGGCTGCGGAGAATAGTGAAGAGCAAGTACAAGAAGGTAACGACTTAATCAAACAAACCATGGCATCGCTGCAAGGTTTGCAAGTTGAGATAGACGAGTCAAACGATACAATGGGAGCCTTAGCAAAAGAATCTAGCAATATAGTTGGCATTTTAGACACCATTAAAGCAATAGCTGCACAGACCAACTTATTGGCCCTAAACGCTGCTATTGAAGCAGCAAGAGCAGGAGAGCAAGGCAGAGGTTTTGCTGTGGTTGCTGATGAAGTAAGAACCCTTGCTGGACGCACCACTGAAGCCACAGATGAAATTGACAAAATGCTCAATAATTTTCAGCAAAAAACCAATGCATCCGCAACCAAGATGAATCATAGCGTCGCAGTAGCGAAAAGCTCGGTAGACCTAGCAACTGAAACATCTGCAGTGTTCGAGAACATCTTAAAATCAGTTTTAGATATAAAGGGCAAAATGATCGAAATCAGTCTATCTGCCGAAAAGCAGCATCATGTAGCCGAAGAGATCAATACCAACGTAACCCAAATTCATAATGGCACGGTAAAATCAGACGCTTTGTCTAATCAAGTTTCCGAATCAGCTACCACGTTAAATAGATTATCCACAGAATTACAAAGCATGGTGTCTCATTTTAAATCAAATGAGTCTTAGTGATTAAGGAGACATGGCAATTTAAAACAAACTTTACGTAAGTCACAAAAGGTTAGCTTAGACGGATTAAAAACAAGATTTATGGTTACTTGGTTCGACTTAAGCACAGTAAACATTTACTGAACCTTAAACTCGGCAGTAAAGTGATTTGATTGATTTAAAATATACGAGCTTTTCGCTAAGCCATGAGGGGCTACAAATAACTTTGTAGTATGCCTATATATATCTTTCACTGCACCATTTACCAACTTAATTGCAGCAGTATTCGCAGGTATTTTTACTTCAGTAAAAAGCACTGAGGTCTCGTGTCCCAGATAAACTGTACCTTTCCCAAGTGGAATAACTTTACCTTTTACAGTCACTTGTAGTGTTTTATTTAAATGGGCCAAAACTTGCTGATTGAACTCCTCGGGTGTGGCGTATGGAGTATCAGAAAAATGCATTTTCACCTCTTTTCTAAATGCATCTAATGACGATTTTATGTGTAAGCTCCAAGTATTGTTATCTTGCTCGGTAAACGTCACCACGGAATAGTCAAAACCGTGGGCTTGAACATTAAATGATAACCAAAAAACCACTATAAACAGTATGAATTTTTTCATACTAAATACACCTCAATTAATTTACGGGATATTGAAAAAAAACCTAAACCTTTCTAGTAAGGTTTAGGTTTTGTACTTGAATAAAACTATTTAAATAGAGTTTCATCACTCTATTTTATTCAGCCCAAGCTCCATAGAAACAATCTAGAAACTCATTACTTTCCAATGACAAAACATGATAATGATAACCACGGGTATCATCTGTATGGCCCCGACATTCATCTAGGTCAGTCGCTTCGTTATCTTCATCATCTAACTTCGCGTATAACCCATAGCCATCTAAGGCATAACCAATCATGGCAGAATGACCATCAGACTGTTCAATACGGGTCGTCATGCCGGTATCACCATGATAGTGATAACCCAAACTATTGTTAACATGCCCCCCTGCATCATCTACTGGTGCTATTTGATATCCCGCCAGAATAATATCTATGTCAGCTGGATGATCAAACCTCACGCCATTAAATGCTAGGCCTCGCACGGTTGGGCCATAATCAACTCCTTGAACTTCTAAGGTTGGCCCATCACTAAGAACGACTGACTCGCTTTGTTTACTTGGGGTAATTGGAATTAAGTAAGACACCTGAGTACTCACCCACTCTGGCAAACACTGTGCACACATATTAGTAAACTCATCTTCAATATTAGGATCGGCACCTTGGGCACATTGTTCGGCGGTTTCCATACGGCGCACAGAGCCATCATCTTCATACATCTTAAAACCAGGGTCGTCGTAGTAAGTCGCAAGGTTTAAAATAAACTCACCATCAAGATCATTTATTTCACCATTATCAAACCATAAACCACCGTTTTCAGCAGTGTCATAAATGGTCTCTGGGCACCAAGGGCCCATATCATGTTCGGTTGCTGTGTGTTTAGAGGTAATTTCATAACATAATGTTTCTGTACCATCACTTAAAGAACAAGACACAGTATCAATACTGACATTTTCGCCGGTTAAAAATAAAGTAGCGTCTACATCTAAAACAAGCTCATCAGAGTCAACACTTGAGTCGTCAGTGCCACTATCAACGACAGTGTCTTCGACAACCGATGAATCGTCAGAATTACTATCGCTACAGGCCGCCATAAACAGACAAAATGTAATAGCACTTACTCGAATTATTTTATTATTCACACCACTCTCCCCAATCAACGCCAAGAATTAAAGTCACAACTACAACCAAACACATAAGTAGTTTTTTCATGAAAAGGTGCTAGCAAAAATAGCAGCTAATTAAAAACTGAATACTTGATAGCAACCGATATCGAGGTTTACTCTAAAAGATAAAAAATAAAAGAATGTGGATAAAATGAGGAAGCGGCAATACTTTAATCGTTGTGTAAAAGTGTTTATCTATTTTACAGAATAAAAGTAGAGCATGACCTTTTACATTATAGATGAAGAAGATCATGCCCAGTTTTGAAAGTAAATGTGTTTGATAACATTGATAAAACAGCGGATAACGGAACTATTTCTAATTCCATATTTCTTTTAAAACTGACAAATTACTTCCCTGTTAAGAATGATTGAATGCTGTCAAAACCTGTGCGGTATGCGAAGTAAATTCCAACATCATCAGCTCCTTCACCCAAATTTGCTTTCAGTCCGACTACAAATCGCCCTTCTTCTGGCTCAGCTTCTTCATTGTCGTTAAGTTGCCATTCACCAACTAACAACAAACGGTCTTGATCTTCCAATCCTCCATATTCTTCAAATCTTAAATAACCAGCCCATACTTTACCTCTTGGAATGGAATTTTTATTAGTACGCATGTCTTTACCGTAATAACGATATTCGAGAATTGGTCCGTAGTAATACACCACGGCATCTAAATCATCAGCCACTTTGTCTCTTGTTTTAAAACCAGCAATGCCTCCGACTGCAAAATAATCTTTCAACTCACCTTTATCATCATTCCAAAAACTCGTTGTAAGTTTGGTGTATACATCTAAGGAGCCTACAACATCATTAAATGTAGGTTTAGTTACACTAGTCACATCCTCATCGGCGGCGACATCAGTATCGGTATTGTCACCGGCATCAACCTCTACTTCTGCCTCTTCGACAGGATCAACATCTACTTCTGATGAGCTATCCTCAGCATCAATAAACGAAGGGCTACTAGCCAAAAAACCACCTATCTCCCAATGAATAGGTGCTTTTTTACCAACAAGCCATCGTCCATCAAAACTAAATTGAGCTAAAGGAGATTGCTCAGTTAGCCCTTTATGTGTGCCATCATCTTCATAGGCGGAAGCAATGGCATATCCCACCATAAATTGATTAGTCCAACTAGAATACTCGGTAAAATCTGCATTTTTCTTTTCTATTTCTTGTGGAGTGGGTTCATCTTTACAAATTTTTATGACTCTACTAATCCAATCGACTTTTTGTTGTTTAATCATATCTGTTGGGGGAGTAGGCTGAGGGAACTTTTTATTTGCAAAACTCTCAAGGTACACGTCGTCTTCAAGCTCTCCAGCAGAGCACAGCTTGAAACTCGGGATAAGCTTATCAATCTCAGCGTCCACACAGCTCTTTTGTGTGTCATTTTTGCAATCAACTGTAAGTATGGAATTTTTTGACTCTTCAGCCTTATTCGGAAATGAAATGGCTAAAGACCCTAACGTTATAGCGGTGATTAACATCGACTTGTTCATATGAAGCTCCATTTATTGTTTTGGTAGATCAGTGCAACAACCATTCAAAACCTCTCACTCGCTCGCTAGACTCTTAAATTATTCATGGATAACCATCACCAAAATATTTTTCACTGATATTTGTAGAACATTAAACCAATCAGAATCCGTAAACCTCCTGAGAGATAAACAACTCATAGAGCACTGCTGCAATATTAGTAACTGAAATTAAAAATATACCAAGGAAAAAACGATGACTAAAAGTCAAGCCGTTGTAACTAGAGACAAACCTAACAGCCAAATTAAGCCTTCAGCAGTGCAGTGTCACCATTCATTAATTTGTCGAAGAAGCTGGGCCAATCACGAATATAGTGGAAGTAAAAAACAAGTTTCTTTAGGTTGGCAACCAGATTTACCAGATTTAAGAGATCGAACCTTGAATAGCACAGAAGTATCAGGGCCATTGTCAGAGAGCGATTCTATCATTCTTAAAAATTTACCTCTGCCAAGATGGGTTGACAATAGTGTCGATTGTTCACCAGTAGACGATCAAGGAGTTTTAGGGTCTTGCACTGCACAAGCTGCCATTAACCTTTTAGAATATATGATGCGACGCTCAGGTAAAGAACATGTAGATCTTTCTAGATTGTTCACTTATAAAGTAACCAGAAACCTACTCGGATGGGAAGGAGACACCGGTGCATACATTCGTACCAGTATTCAATCAGTTGTTGCCTTCGGTTCGCCTCCAGAAACTCACTGGCCTTACGATGTCAACCAATTCGAAGTAGAGCCAAGTCCATTTTTATACGCATATGCGGAAAATTTTAAAGCACTAAACTACGCTAGAATCGACCATTATGGCATTTCATCAGATGATCTAATCCTAGCTATAAAAAGGGTGTTAACAGCCGGTTTTTGTATCAGTTTTGGCTTTACCGTTTATAGTTCGCTTTCCGGCGCAGCAGACGTACCTTTCCCGAGTACAATTGATAAAGTCAAAGGAGGACATGCGGTTCTGGCCGTTGGATATGATGACGACCATCAAACGCAAGATGGCAGAAATATACCCTCTATTATATTCAAAAATTCTTGGGGGGTTGAATGGGGAGACCATGGGTATGGCTACTTACCTTTTGAATATATTACTGCTGGCTTAGCAAGAGATTTTTGGACCGTATTTAAAGTTGAGTGGCTACAAACCGGAAATTTCGGTTAATACACCAAGTCAAAAAGCTTAGTTTCAAAACTTTAATAACCGCAAAAAATAATTAACTAGGCTTAAATTTGACCAACGAAACACCTTTCATCTACTGTGTAAACAATCACAAACTGAATTTTGAAGTACTCAATACTAATTGAGAGAAAACGCCGAGTTACAAAGGAATGATTTATGGTAAGTATTTCAAACACCAACGAACAAGCCGCAACAACTAAAGATTCACTTTCAAAAAATAATTTGAAGCAAGCAGTAGTAGTTATTCATGGCATGGGTGAGCAGCGCCCAATGGATACTATTCGTGAGTTTGTTAACCATGTATTTAAACAAGATCCAAACCTTAAAGATCCTCATTTTTGGAATAAACCCAGTAGTGTGAGCGAATCTTTTGAACAACGAAGATTAACCACAAATAAACCTACATTGTCTTCTGGTAAAGAAAGTGTCTACCGAACAGATTTTTATGAGTACTACTGGGCTCACCATACCGTCAATACAAAATGGGAACACTTTGTGGGCTGGTTTCTAACTCTTTTAGTTTGTCGCCCCAGAAAATATGATGACCACCCTAACACTCTTAAGCCTTTATGGTTTGCACTCTGGGGGCTTATAATTCTTGCGGGTATGTCTCTAGTGGGCTGGGGAGCATTAGTCAATCACATAGATGATACATGCAAAGAAGTGGGTCAAAGCGTGTTAATAGTAATTATTACTATTGGTGAAATTTTAGCGTTATGTGGATTAAATTGGCTTAAAAGTAAATTCACTAAATATTTTGGTGATGTCGCTAGATATGTAAGGGCGAACCCAGCAAATATTAATATCCGTCAAGCCATTCGCAAAGGCGGCATTGAACTTGTGGAACGTATCCATCAAAGTGGCGACTATGATCGTATAGTAATTGTAGGCCATAGCCTAGGCTCAATTGTCGCTTACGATATTCTGAATCATTTATGGGCGCGACATAATAAATTTAAGTATACCAAAGGTAATAGAAGCTTTACTTCGCCCTTATCTAAAGCCTCCATTGAATTACTAGAAGAACTACAAGAAATGACAAAAGTACTAGGCACTAGTAGCTTTAACCAGGATGCCTATCGAGCCAAGCAACATAAGTTATTTTGTGAACTTCGTGACAATGATAAAGCGAATAACTGGTTAGTATCAGACTTTATAACGCTGGGGAGTCCACTTACCTATGCTGATATTTTATTGTTTGATGACAATTTACAATTTACAAAACGCAAGCTAGATAGAGAATACCCAACATCTCCACCAGTACCAGAAGCCGGAAATTGGTTCTACAAAGTTGGGAGTAGAAAATATCTTCATCATGGAGCCGTGTTTGCTCCAGTTAAGTGGACTAATATTTTTATGCCACATAAAAACTTTTTAAAAGGCGACCTAATATCTGGGCCAGTAGGTAAAAACTTCAGTTATGTGGATATTGAAGTTGATACCTTAAGTATGACCCCACCTAGTAATTTGACCTCAACTCCAATTAAAGAATTGGAGTTAGATTATAAAAAGGTAAAAAATAGCTTTACGCATACCAAATATTGGCAGTCATCTGAAATAAGTGATGAACATTTAGTTGAATTAAGAAAAGCACTTGCTTTGTTTTAAACGGAACTATTGTGATTAAAGTGAATGTAGCCTCTTTAATTTTACCGTAGGTGTAATGATTAGCTGTTTTACTAGGAGTTTCTTCTCCATGATTTTTCGGTCATAGCGGTAGTGTTACGAAATGTGCGTTTCTCACAACTTAGGACTTAGTTGTTCAGCTCCACCACTTTAATAGCAGTGATAGCGGGTACTGATAATCCTAATAAGCAACGAAAATACTTTAAGTGCTTAGCATTCCCCCAAAAAAAACGCCCGTGAAAAGTTTACATAGTTCGTATACTTTTTACGGGCGTCTCGTTTGTCCGATTATTTAGCGTTTAGCTATAATCCATACCGCGTGAATAATGCCTGGGATGTACCCTAAAATTGTCAGAAGTATGTTTAACCAAAAGGCTCCGCCTAGGCCCACTTGTAAAAATACGCCTACTGGAGGAAGTAAAATTGAAAAAATAATTCTAATTAAATCCATTATTGAGCTCCTAAATGTTTGAGAAAGAAACGTGTTTTTACGCAACACATAGTAGCAAAAGCAAATGCCATACCGATGTTTACTAACCACTCCTCCAATAGTGGTCTTTAGGAGCCATTCAAATATTAATCACTAAACAAAGCTTCTAATATTGCTAACCACTTAAATACACCTGCAGTTGTCGAGCAGGCCTCAAATAGGCCAAATGACTTGTTAAAACTATTAGCCAAGAATTGAGTGATTTTGAAAAAATATTACTTTAGAAGGCATTAAGAACAAGGCAAACTTGAACAACATCTAATTTTCAAGGATATGGACAATATGTGCCAGTCATGTCTTCAACGGCTTGTGTTACTGTTAATCGTATTTATCACAATAAATGCAGCGCACGTATCGCAAGCTCAAGAACCTTGGCCTAACAATAAACAGATTGCTATTAGTTTGTCTTATGACGATGCGCTGCATAGTCAATTAGACAATGCCCTCCCAGCCTTAAATCAGCGAGGTTTAAAAGCTTCTTTTTATGTATCGCCCTTATCCGACGCATTTTCAACTCGAGTAGATGAATGGAAGGAAGTCGCCGTCCAAGGTCACGAACTAGGTAACCATACATTAGTGCACGCGTGTAAAAAGTCGCTCGCGAATCGAGATTGGGTGCCAAAGCACAATGACTTAGACATTAGGTATGTGCAAGAAATGGTCGAAGAAGTGACGTTAGCCAATACATTGCTATACGCTATGGATGCTCAAACAATACGCACTTTCACCGCACCTTGTAACGACAAACTAACTAAAAATGGAAATTATATAGAGGCAGTAAAGGATCAATTTATTGGAATTAAAGGCAGCGAAGATCCAAACTTTGCGCGGCTTATTGCCCCGAATAACATCAGCGCCCAACAAATCATTGCGTACATCGAAAAGCAGCCAAAAAATATAAAGTTAATCAACGTGTTATTCCACGGTATAGGTGGCGACCACTTAGCCATCACCACAGCCGAGCACAATAAGCTATTAGATTATTTACAAGCTAACAAAGATAAATATTGGGTAGATACCTATCGTAATATTATGCAAGCCATACCCCAAAATTAATGCCCCACGCCTAAAAATGCACAGAATACCATTAAAAAACATACAGTGACGCAGAGCGAAATTCCTATTAGTATGTGTATAACATAATCAAAAGTTAACTAAATGGTCTAGTTGTCTTTTGAGGATATTTATCCTACTACAATTGGCATGACATAGAACACATATTGCTATTTACAATTTTTTATAGAGCTAATTAATGGAAATAATCGTTCGCAGTAAGTCGTTCTTTTCGCTATTAAATATTATGGTATTTGCCATTATGGTGGTGAGTTATATAGCCATGATCTATCTAAGCGCTGCTTTTTTCATGGTGGGCAATATAGCTATACTTTGGCTAGGGAATGGTATTGCTAGCGCACTATTTTTAGTCTGCTCACCAAAGCGCTGGCCGCACTTAGCTCTAGGTATTACGCTAGCTTATTTTATAGGGGTATATACCCATTTTGGAAATTTTGAAATCGCTCAAACTGCATTTCTACTAGCCAATGTATTCAGTGTCACCTTAGCTGCTACCATTTTTAAAAAGCTATGCAAAGAACCCATTACCTTCATTAATTTACGTCAAAATATTCTATTTCTAACCGTGGTATGCATGCTTAGCGCTTTGTTCAATGTCGCCATTGGCGTCACTGCACTGTGGATTATTTCAGGATTAGTGCCCGTTCTCAGTCACTCACTGATTTGGTTTGTAGGCAATACGGTAAGCATATTTGCGTCGACACTGACAGCTTTCCATATTTTTAACTCCATAAAACATAAAACATTCTCAGTGCATGTAAACAAACACAAAGTCATCGAACTTGTAGTGATGTGCGCAGCTACTGTGCTTATCCTCGTCGAAGTATTTGGTAGAGAGCACTACAACAAATTTACTGTAAGTTTAATTTTTTTACTGTTTCCCGTGGCTATGTGGGTGGCATTGCGATTCAATCATTACATCACCTCAGTTTGGATAACCGTTGTTTTTTTAACTTGTGGTTTTTACAGCACAGCAAAACTCGGTCCCTTTATTTTTATGTTTCATGACTTGAGTTATGCGATTTTTTACATGCAAATTTATATTTTTACCGCATGTAGTACGGCACTTATTATAGGAACAATAAACACAGAAAAAGAAAGTAAAAACCACACCATAGCCGAGTTAAATAAGCAGTTAGATAACCTGACTAAAATTGATCCACTCACCAAAATTGCTAACCGCCGTAAGTACGATGACTCCATTAAAAGAGCACTGGCAACATCTAATGCTGAAGGCACGCCTTTAACGCTCATCGCAATTGATATTGATTATTTTAAGCTGTTCAATGACGAGTACGGCCATTTAATGGGTGATGAATGTTTGGTATCTGTAGCAAATGCTATCAATAAAAACTTACTACGGACCAACGATATAGTGGCAAGGATGGGCGGAGAAGAATTCTTTTGTATTTTACCTAATACAGATGCCGCAGCGGCACTTGGTATTATGCAAAAAATACAAGCCTCAATCGCAGAACTTAATATTCTCCATCAAGCCTCACCTATTGAACCCTACCTAACCGTAAGTATGGGCGCTTGCACTAAAACACATAAGGATAATATTGATGCCATGCGTTTGTATCAGCTTGCAGATACCGCCTTGTATGCAGCTAAAGAACAAGGCCGAAACACCTTTGTAAGTGCTGAATACACGGACCATTCTGCTTAGGTTAGCAACCCATAAATTAAAAGTCAGGTCGACAAGATGTGTAACCGACTATGTTTAATCGTCAAAGTACTGCTCATTGAGTTTCTATTTTCAGCTCTGGCGCATCATGGCTAGGCGGCCAGTTTAATCCCAGCCAACCTTTTGAATTCAGTGACACAAGGGTTCACTATCATCTAATTTTTATAACTAGGATCTAACCGCTCTAGTTTTCTAAGCCAAGCCTGCCACACTATTTGGCGTTCATGCTCTACTTTTTTAAACTGAGAACTAACATACTGAGACAGTTCATCAGAGATGGTATTCATTTTTGACAAGCTCCCCATTTGAGCCGCCGCTAGCTGAATTTCACAAGCTCGATTTAGGTAATACATAATTTGAAAAGCATCAGCAACGCTCTCTCCCACAGTTAACAAGCCATGACTGCGCAACACTAAACCTATGTTATCGTCCAGCGATTGTTGAATACGCTTGCGCTCTTCTAAATTCCAAGCGACCCCTTCATAATCATGATAACCAAGGCGATCGTAAAACTCGGTACTAATTTGATTTAACATCAACAACCCATCATCACAGGCAGCCATCGCCATGCCTGCAGTGGTATGGGTATGCATAACACAATGGGCATCGTCGCGGGCCATATGTACAGCACTATGAATGGTAAATCCCGCTAAATTATAATCAGCATTGCCTTCTAATATTTTCCCCTCAGCATCAACCACCACTAAATCACTGGCACAGATTTCATCAAACATAAGCCCAAAAGGGTTAATTAAAAAACGGGGAGTGCCTGGCCCAGGCAGCCTAACTGAAAAATGGGTATACAAGGTGTCTTCCCACCCCAGCATGGCCGCTAATCTATATGCGGCAGCTAAATCGCGGCGTAACTCGGTTTCAGTTTGTAAATCATTATTGTTCATTTATTAACTCTTATTATTGTTCAACTAAAAACTCGTCAATAATGTAGTGAAAACTAAATAAAGAAAAGGCCAAATCAACCAATATTTTGCAGATACGGATAAGGCACTCCAACAAATAGAGATAGGTCTAAAAGTCTGAAAAATGATTGTGACTACTTTAAGTATAAATGACACGACTCATTTCTGGCATCTGTAGAATGGATAGCTATATTTAAGCTAAACCCCATAAGATAACTAAGTGAAAAATACATTTTAAGCCAGCCGTTACAATGAACCTTTCTTTAAATTTATATTTATTTGAAATATTTACCCCATTAGAACGGTTAATACAGATGTAAAACAATATTCATCAAAAGGATACATATGAGACATTTAATTAAATATTTAGCGATTATAGTTGTTAGCATTTTTACATTGCCCGCTTTTGCATTAGATGACGCAGTAAATACTGGCCGTTTTAACAATATCGCCATTGACGGTTATGACACGGTTGCTTATTTTACTGAAAGCAAACCGGTTAAAGGTAATAAAAAAATCACAGCAGTTTGGCATGATGCTACATGGCAGTTTTCGAGTGAAGAGAACCTAGCCTTATTCAACGAAAATCCTGAAAAGTATGCTGCACAATATGGTGGTTGGTGTGCTTATGGCATGTCAAATGAAGCAACTGTGCGTATCGACCCTGAAGCATGGCACATAACAGACGGTAAGCTTTACTTAAACTACAGCAAAAGCATTCAGAAAAAATGGTTAGCAGACAAAATGTATCGAATTGAAGATGCTGACTTGTATTATCCAGAAGTTACTAATGTAAATTCGTTTTCTGATAAGTAATGGGCTAATAAACCAGTTAAATGAAGTGGATAGAGGCAAGCTTTTTCTATCCACTCAATAACAAAACCAACTGTAATTTATTACTCACCCATTACTCAATTCACGTTTTTGTACATCATTTAAAACGTAAGTACCATATCATTCCACCTTGCTCCTCCATGACTCGAAGCAGATACGCCACCATGAATAAACCCTAGCCTCTCGTAGAATTTAACTAAGTAATCTTTGCAAGTAAGCACCATTCCTTCACGCTTACCTAGTCGACTAACCTCAATAAAATGCTTCGTGAGCGCAGACGCATACCCTCGATTCTGATACTGAGGCTCAACCGCAAGCCCAAAAACCGTTTGATAAGCACCATTTGGGCAATGTAAGCTAACATCAGAATATAAGGCATCAGGAAGCTCTGGTGCACTGTAGACACAGCCATTAATGTGGCCTACCACAATGCCTTCAAGTTCAAGTACATAAAAACACTCAGGAAATGCCGAAAAACGTGTTTGAAATGACTCCAAAGATGCTGCCTCAGACTCAGGAAAACAAACAGATTCAATGTCTGCCATTCTGTTAATATCTGCATGCGTCGCTTGGCGAATTGAGTACATCTTTCACTCCTAATAAATATAACCACTCAGCCGCCGCAGAGCCAAAAGCCACAACGGCGGCGTTACTGAATAAGCATCTTTTAACGCAGCGCAGATTGATTGCACGCCAACAGCCCACCTCTTTAAAGGCCATAACGAAATTGAATAACCTTAACATGATTGCAATCAACTCAAATAGACCAACTTTGACAAAGTCGGTCAGTGCGTCGCGATAATAAAATCGCGACAAATTTACCATGACTCACCAGTAAGGGGATGGCTTTTTTGTAAAACAACCAAGCATGAGCAATTTTGTCACCTTAGTAATGACTCATGCTCAAATTAGAAATTAAGTAAGATTTTTACACCTAATCGGGTCTGGTAAGTGAATTCAATTAACGAGAGTGTGTGACCCATGTCGAAAATGTTATATTCCTGCCTGTTTATTTGTTTGCTTAGTTTTAATGCATTAGCCAAAAATGAAATACTTACCGATGGTTTCAACCACATAGGCTTAACAGTAAAAGACTTAGAAAGCTCTACAAACTTTTTTACAGATACATTAGGTTGGAACGAAGTAGGAGGTGATCCTTCTTATCCTGCAAAATTTGTGAGTGATGGAAAAATATTCTTAACCTTATGGCAAACCACCGCAGGTCAAAATACCATCGAATTTAATCGTAAACATAACGTTGGTCTTCATCATTTAGCACTAACCGCTATAAGCTTCGAAGCATTGGATGAGCTTTATGAGCGCTTTAAAAAAGTTGAAGGGGTAGTGATAGAGTTTGCACCTGAACTAGCATATGGAGGCCCAACAAAACACATGATGATACGTGAGCCCAGTGGCAATCGTTTAGAGTTTACGTTTAACCCCAAAAACTAACACTCTGTTCCGCAAACAATTATTACCTTGTTCAAACAAAGACAAGAGAACAAGGTAACCTTTAATTATCTGTAAGCTACCAGTGATACTTCTTCAAATAGAAAACTCTGAATAAAGCTAATGTTTAAGGCGGCTAATCTTAAATAGTTTGCGATCCTAGTCATGATGCATCAAGGAGTTTTTAGTTAATGGAACGCTACACGATATTACTTTTTGTTAAGCTTATTGAGTAAGCGTCGCTATTTACGTTTATAATGGCGGTTTCATAATTTTCGCAAATGATGCGACCCAGCCGAGTAGAAAATGGCCCATAAAGTACGTTATAAGTTTAAAGGTGAGGCAAAAGAAATAAATTTTTCTTACAGCCTCCATCAAAATATGCACGAGGCTGTGGCCGATGCTGAAGGAATAGACCTTACCCAGTTTTTGCAAACTGAACAGCAAGTTGCCTCAATCAGTAAAGACAAAGCTACCGTAAGAAATTTTAGAGATACCGAATTCGTAAAAATGGGATTTACAGAATTATACTTCTTAAAAAATGGCCTAGAGTGATGGCCATTTTGGTCTGAATTGGTTAATTCAACAGCACACTTTTGATTTGGACCTGCCCCCTTTTATTCCTAAACCATTAAATTTAACTCTCCCTCTATTACAACCCCTTTTGTTGCAATGAAAAATAGGTATCGATGCATACCTAGGATGTGGCGTATTTTGTGCTAGTTGTTCCTTTGTCTAGCGAAGTTGCTCTGTAACTAGATGTTATTGCTATCTATTACTAGATTAATGAAGCAATGAAGCCAAGCGCTGCACTATTTTGCGTCAATACTTATATTGACCCTTCGCCACAAAAGCGAGTTTACACCGCTCACGCCATCTTGGTTGAGCTCACAGTTATTGTGATAGTTAACGATGAGAAGTAACCAATACTATGCCAACACAAAACGCCACACCCGCGCTCCCTACGCTACGCCAAATTATGCTTCTTGCTTTAACCATCATTGGATGCATAGTGTTGTTTTCTGTTGTTAACAATGTGCCTGTTCAAGTTCCATTGGTGTTTAGCTGGTTTAGTATTATCGGGCTGGGCATTCTGCTTGGCCACTCCTATCATTCTCTTCAAAAAGGCCTGATTGATGGCGTTACACAAGGGGGAGACGCTATTTTGGTACTCATTGCCGTTGGAGCCCTCATTGGTAGCTGGATTGCAGGCGGGGTTGTGCCCAATATCATCTATTACGGGTTATCGGTAATGAGCCCTGAGTATTTTCTTGTAGGCGCTTTTTTTGTTTGTAGTATCACCTCACTGGCAACCGGCACATCTTTTGGTACCGCAGGAACCGCTGGCGTAGCCATGATGGGTATTGGCGCCTCTTTCGGACTGCCATTACCTTTGGTGGCAGGCGCGGTCATTAGTGGCGCCTATGTGGGAGACAAACTCTCACCTTTATCAGACACCACAGTGATGGCCGCCTCTCTCTGTGAGGTAAATATAGTTGAACATATTAAATCAATGCTAACGGTAAGCTTTCCCGCAATTATATTAGCTGCCAGCCTCTTTTTAGCTGTAGGGCTGTTTTATGATTTTGACGCATCCAGTAATCAAACTGACGTTGTTCTTATGGCTTTGGAGCAACATTTTTCTATCGGCTGGTACATGCTGTTGCCAGCGGCTATCGTCATTGCCTTACTGATATTTAAACTGCCCTCTGTGCCAGTAATTTTCTTCGGTGCATTACTTGGTGTGATATGGGCAATGCTTTTTGAAGCAAACAGCTTCGATACCGCATTTGGAAGCCTAGTTACAGGCAATACCATTGAATCAGACCTTCCCTTTTTAAATATATTGCTTAACCGCGGTGGAATACAGTCGATGGCAAGCGTGGTAGTGATCATCATTCTTGCCTTGGGTATAGGCGGCTTGATGCAAACCGTGGGCGTACTGGATACAGTATCAAAGGGCATCAAACGCTGGGCAACATCCATAGGCCGCTTAACATCGGCAACAATGATTGCAGGTATTATGGGCAATGTGATTGGCGGTGCCGCCTATGTAGCAATTATTACAGCCAGCACACTGACCAAAGAGAATTACCGACACCTTAATATTGATAAACGTGTTTTATCTCGCAACACCGAAGCGGGGGCAACCATTCCAACGCCCATGGTCCCATGGTCTGACGGAGGTATTTTTATGGCATCGACCCTAGGTGTCGCTACGGTATCGTATTTACCATTCTTGTGGTACCACCTATTGGTGATTGCCATCACACTAATTTATGGAAAATTAGGCTTGTTCAACTTTAACAAAGATAAGGGGCAACCAGCCACAAACGCAATAAGGACGTAATCAAAATGGTGTTTACCCCTTCGCTACTGGGTTTCTGGGAATGACACACCCTGTATCTGAATGTTGAGGAATAAATTGCGGCAGGAAGGCAAGCAAAAAAACAATCAACATGGGCACAAAATCATCGTCTCTGACTCCTTTGATTCCCTTTGATTCCTCTTGATGACCCCTTTCCTCTAGAATTGGAACTCATTGATATTGAGGGCAGTTTTATTCAAATATTTTTGGAGATATTATAAGGTAAATTATTGTCACTATTCTGGAGTGGTCTTTTTGAGCTTTAAAAATAAATTTAATTATTTTTATAGTCGGAGGCAATATGGCTTATTCGCCAGCCCAAAAGTCAGAGACTTGGCGAATGTAATCAATGTTATGGTTTGAAACTGTGCTAATCAATTATTATATGGGCGTTAATCTACTAATGGGAAAAATCCATATCGCCCAATATCCTTATTCTTTGAAAAATGATAATAGGTCATTTTTGATTTTAAATCTTCGTCAGGCTCTTGGTTTTCAAAAACAATGATTTGCTTATCATTAAATGACTCACATAAGTCAATATAGAACGCAAATATCATGTTCTTTTTCAATTGCACTTCGTCATCATTTTCATCATCATCACCTGCTCTATATGTGGTAAGTGGAGAATCTAATATTATAAAATCAGGATGCCTCCCGAAATTTGATAAATATTGCATTAATCCCAAAGAGAAAGCAGCGTAAGAAATAGCTCTATACCCTTTACCAAAATGAGATCTTGGTTTATTACCTATTTTCAAATCTCTGCTTTTTAAATCAAAAGTCACACTTTCATGACCCGGAAAAGACCACCGCTTCAAAATAGAACTAATAGAAGTACACAGTGCGGTAAGCTCAGACGTAAAATCTGGAAATTCATATTTAGTTGTTCTAGTTTCTAGTTGAACTCTCAATTCACCTACTTCATTTAATAAACTATCTCGAAATTGTATTTTTGTTCTTTCTTTTAAAAATTCACTTTTCTTACTATTCAATATTCGAATAGCCATTTTATAATCTTTAAATTTAGCGGAAATGTTACTTTCGATAATTTCCGATAACTCTTTCAATTCGATTTCTTTTTTTGATATTTGTTCACGTGCTACTATAAGTTCTTGCTTCAAATCAGCAATCGAATCATTAAGACCTTTAACCTGAAATTTATTTTTACTGATCTCAGCATTAGTGCTTTTCATTAGCAACTTAAGCTCTTCCGAATCCTTTTTTTGCTCAAAGTCTTGACTACAAGTTGGACAGTTAACCATTTCATACAAATCAACATATGACGCAGCTTCAGCCCCTGCTTCTAACCTTTCTAAGTCTGAAGTGTATTTATCTATCAAAAGAAGAAATCTGTTTTGTAACAACAAATTGTCTTTTTCTGTTTCATACAATGTGGTTAATTCAGCCCTAACTTTTTGCCTTTTTAAATCAAGCTCACCATTAGCTTCAACTAAAGTAGTCAATTCACTTTGAGCTTTTGACAAAGATTCTTCTAAATCACTTAATTCTGTGTCGAGTTTTTCAGAAGTAGATTTAACAACTTCATGATCTGCAAATTTTTTCGCTATAAAATCTTCGAGTGCCTTAACACGAGATTCTACGGCTCCTTCATTATCTTGTTGTTTTTTTAGATCTTTAACTAATGAGTCGTCAACTCCTGTTAGTAATGTTTTAAGCAAAGACATTTGTTGAGTTTTCTCACGCTCTCCTTCACCTATCGGAGATGACTCAGTAATGATTCTACTCTCATCAACTAAAAATAATTTACTCAGTACTCTCAATGTCAGTGATGACGTTTTTAAGCTTTCTACACCATTCACTAAATGCTTATCACTCAAGTTCAATTTATCCAACATATATGCGGATAAATTATTATTTCCTTTATGGCTAGGGTTTAAAACAAAGCTTCCTGTTTCGCTACCAAACTTATCAAGTTCAATTAGTGAAATTTTAGGCTTGTTAACAGACAACTCTCTCTTGAGTATGAAACTTTCATCATCAAATCTTATTTTAGTTTCTACCGTTGTATAACCATTTGCTTCAGTAATATTTTTAGGCGGAACCTCACCACCAAAAATGTATTGAAAACATTTAATTACATAGGATTTCCCTGTATCTGAAGCGCCCGCGACAACGTTTAGACCTTGTTTGAACTCTAGTTCGGCTTTAGGCTTTCCTTTTCCGGTTACTGAAATTTGTTCAATTATCATTGGTATCAAAAACTCCATTTCTTAATTCTGATATAGGTGTACGCTTAATTTTATCAGCTTGATTAGAAAGCCAACTCAATCGCTCCCAGATTTTGATGAAGTAATCCTTACTTAGACAACTAACGAAACTGTTGGTATTTTCATTCGCGCTGAATGATTTTCCATTTTCGTCATAATGAACATTGATAAGTCCTTTTTTCAAAAAGAACAAAAGTGAATTAGGTAACAGCTCCCTTCGCTGTGCAATTTCAGCCAAGTGATTTGGAACAGGTGGATGAAGATTTGAGGGGCCGTTAAATTCACTAGAATATAAAAGAGCATAATCTAATAAAACTAACTCATCTATATCAAACTTCTCCCCTTCCATACTAGACAAAATTAATGCAGCCCTTGTAGCTAATTCTATGTCACTGTTAAAAATTTGGGGAACTTTAAGTGCTACTTGTTCCATTTCATAGTTCCTTTATTTACTAGTTGATGACACGCTCCTTTTTTATCTCTAATACTCATATAAAGATTCAAAGGATGTGCTGTAAATGGGACTTGAGTAATATGGTTAGATACCGACAAATATCTATCCCAGCCATTTTCATGAACCATTAAAACTAGACTAGAGATTGACTCATAGCAATCTTCTAATAAGTTGTCATATGTATCAGGAGGCATCGAATCTCTAGAAAATCTTTCTAAGCTTTCTGCTGAATAAAAATTTTTTCGCGCACTTTTTAATTCAGTTAAAAACTCAGGAAATTCATTAAGATCTGCAATTGAACTTACTTTATTTTCAATTGTACCAATAGCTTTAAGTAGCTCTTCAATATAATTTAATTCATTTTGCTGTATATCGGATGGGGGTAATGTTGGAGATGGTCTATCAAATTCAACGGACCCAAATCTTCTAATATAGTACGGGGTGTATTTTTTATGCAGCTCAATTAGCTTTAGTTCTGGTATTTGGTCAAAAATAGTAAAATCGACATTTTCTTCAATAAATTTTAATAACTCCCCGTTAAGCTCAACTTTTTTGGTGGTTGTTATCTTAGCTTTGCATTTTTTATCCCAACCAGAGATCAATTCGTTTTTAAGTTTATTAGAGTCCTTCAAAGCATTTAAACTGACACCATTTAGCCCTTTTTTCGCAACAAAATAATATTGTACAGGCATTGAAAAATGACCTTTATAGGAGTAATAGCAAATCTTTCCAATTTCTAACAAAATATCTGTTAAGTTCAGTGGGGTACTGTAATACTTGCACTGAAAACACTCCCAGTCTCCATCAGGGGTATAAGCAATAACATCGCGCCCCATATCTCCCGAACCGCCTACTCGATTAACCCTTTTATATTGTGTCTTCCAATAGGTAGCAAGTTCACAAGTAAAGTCCTCCCAATCATCTTCATCCATTTGTTGTAAGCGCTTTAATGGTGAAATGGTCTCACCTGATAACGCTGCAACAGCGGACAGAGGAGTACTGTCAATTCTTGGGGTTGGGATTTCTTGTTCTAATTCCATTTAAGCTATTAAAATCTAATTATTTTATCGTCAAATCTTCACCTATTTTATTAAAAAATAACAGAACAATTTTTTATAAATCAGCTATCAACATCAATTAATAATGGAAATTTTGTAATACATCTGATTTATTGTTCACATAACAATTAGTGTGTGAATTTCTAGTTGTGAACCTTATTTAATAAATACTAACTTTACAAAAAAGATCAAACTTTACGTAAAGCAAAAAAAAGGTGAGCATTAAGCTCACCTTTTGGTTAATTCTGAATCACAAACTTAATTCAATTCACAAGCTCTATTGCAAGAGTCACAAACTTAATTGAAAGTTGATAGAAATCCCTAATCTTGATAACTCTCAATACTCGGGCATTCACAAAACAAATTCCTATCTCCATATACATCATCAATACGGTTCACTGATGGCCAGAAATTGTTGCGGGCCACGCTAGCGACTGGATAAGCAGCTTATTTCTGGGGTCAGAGTAAACTTTCGCTAGAAACAATTAATACGACATCCATGTTAATTCATTAAAAAGCAACTCAATATCAATAAAATCAGCTAGTTTTATTCACTTCTGTTCTTCATCTTTATTTACTCGCCTCAGTATCTAACCATTTGCTCTTTCTCTTTATGCCGATTATTTACTATAAATATTCGTAGCCAACACATTTCAATTTCCCATATTGGGAATATTTATTGACAGTATGGAACTGTATTCCCATAATGGGAAATAGGGATAAAGTATGAGAATAATTGCAAGGGCAAGATGACGAGATTTTTGGTTAAACCCCAAATACTCTGATGCTGAACAACCTTTAAAAGCTTGGTTCGACGAGGTAAAAAATGAGGATTGGAAGTCTACTCAAGATATTAAAAATAAATATCGTAACGCTAGTTTTATCGCCAATAACAGGGTGGTATTCAATATTCATGGTAATAAATATCGACTGATAGTCGCAGTGAGGTATGACATCAACATTGTATTTATCAAATTTATTGGCACACACAAGCAATATGACGACATAGACGCGTCTAGTATTTAGGGTTCACTTTATGAATATAAAACCGATTAAAAACCAGCAAGACTATGAAGTTGCGATGGTGACTATTGAAAAGCTTTGGGATGCACAACCAGATTCAACTGAAGCTGACGAACTAGACGTATTGACTACATTAGTTGAGTCATACGAAAAACAACAATTTAAAATTGCAGCCCCCGACCCTGTCGCAGCCATAAAATTTAGGATGGAGCAACAAGGCCTAAGTGATGCAGATCTGGTCCCGCTATTAGGGCAAAGAAGCCGAGTATCTGAAGTCTTAAACAAAAAAAGAAAACTCAGCATTTCAATGATCCGCAACTTACACCACCAGCTGAAAATCCCCCTAGAAAGCCTTATTTCTGACTACCACTTAGTAAAGTAACAATACAATCTCATTTTCTTAATCGGCAAAGCCGATGCTTAATGTACAAAGTGCATGCCTTGTAAGCGAAGCTTATGCCCTGTGGCGAAGCCATGCTTTTGACTTACCCGCGACTCCAAATTCCCCATATCATAATTGGCTTGTCGAGTGGCCGAGCAAGGACGCTCGGACAAGGCAATCTTTTATAGCATG
>NZ_ML178727.1 GCF_004360155.1 Paraglaciecola marina
TTTCACCTCATTAGTTCATGCCCATGCTGGGCGTACACAAACAAATTAGGGCCGACGCGCAAACAGCGCGCGCCGCCTATTCGAAGCGTTAGGTATACACATGAGTCTTCTGCCAATGGCTGATGCAGTGTCCAATGAAAAGGACGTGAAAAAAGCTAAAAGGATTATTGCTGAAAAGCAATTGGTTGGTGCTGCCAACAATACAAAATGGAATGAACTCATCTCAGAAATGCGAGATCTACCCAATCCACCGTGCTACCGAACAAAGGTCGTGAATGGCTACATATCAGGTTGGGATAGCGAATGGTATTATCACTTACCATTTCCACTACTTTGCGTTGAGTGGATTGATATAGAACTAACTGAAAATGTATTAGCTCTTGTTAGTGAAATTGGTTTTGAGTTCGAAAAAACTAAATCAATAATCAGGATTTGGGGTTACTTTCCAAAGTGTTACGAGGATTTTGGTGAAGAGTATACCTAACAAGCCAAGTCATCGGAAAACCACTCACTGGCTGCGCCAAAACGTTCGCGTTTTCCGCTGCTTGGGGCGTTAGGTGCTCTATGGTTAATTTGAGAGTGATAGGGTTAANGTGCTCTATGGTTAATTTGAGAGTGATAGGGTTAATTTTTATTTTGTTGTGCATTTCTCAGTATATCGAGGCATCTTCGTTGGAAGGGTTTGCCCTTAAGTATGAGAATAAGCTTGATATAGAAGTGAAGGTTGAAGTTTCGTCTTACTTCTCTCCAAACTTTGATAAAAATAAACCTTCTACGTTTATCGATTCCCTTTTGGAAAAAAAGGAAATAGTAACTTTAACGCCAAATGAGTCACGCAAAGTTATGTATTACACAAGTATAGGGTATTGGATTGAATGGAGAGTTATTGAACCTCAGTCTCTATCAAATATAAGTGGGCTCCTTGAACCGTTGATAAATAAAAGGTATTTAGTTGTTGAGTAACGCACCTAACAAGCCAAGTCAGCGGGAATTTCACTCGCTGAAAAGCGCTCATAAAATCCCCTGCTTGGGGCGTTAGGTGCCAAAGATGATGATAGCGGGCTACATTTTGGTGAGTATTGGCTTAGGAATTATACAAATTCAGTTGGCAAAATTTGTACAACTCAAGTATTTATCTGTATTGCTACTTCTTCTTTTTGTTACCGCTACAGGTGGTGTTCATTACAGGCTGTTTTTTCATGGAAGCGTTGGTATTTATGAGTTATCGTCAACTTTCGAACAAGTTTTTTCGCTAATAATGTTTCTATTTACAGTGTTTGTTCCAATTAGCAAAATCATGAAAAGAAGGAAGCCACACGCTTATAGAGACACCCATTGTAACCAGTTTTAAAAAATAATATAAAATCAATTAGTTATGGAGGTTGTCTCAAAAAAATCTGACTTGGCCTCCACAGCAGTTGTCAGCGCCACCGATGTATCATCGCCCCTGAGAGTCGGAGGAGTTAAAAGTAGTAAACATATATGGAAACCCAAGACAAATTTGGTTGTTTTTGATGGCTTAGATTGTAATGAGAAGTCTAAATAAAAAGCCCACATTTCAAAAATGTGAGCTTTTTAAATAAGCTACATGCCGCCTTTATATTAAAGAAGGCCTTAGTACTTTATTTACGCGAGTGAGTCTTGTAATGGTGGCACAACTTGCTTTTTACGGCTCATAATACCATCAACCCATACTTTTCCATCAACCAGTGATTTACCATAAGCTTTGTCTGTTAAATCTGCGTTATCGCTTACTACTAGGATTTCAGAGCCTTCTTTCATTATGTCTGTTAGTAATAACATAACGCTATGGCGCTCACCTTCGGTTTTTAATGTGGCCAAGTCAGCTAAAAACGCTTCTTTCATTGAGTCGAAAACACTTAAGTCGATGACTTCTAATTGACCAATGCCGACCTTTTTACCATGCATATTAAAGTCTTTGAAATCTCGTAATACTAAATCACGTATAGGGGTACCTTCTACTGCTGATTTAACTTTAAACATTTCCATGCCTAAGGCTTTATAATCTTCAATGCCTGCTATTTCAGCAAGTGCTTCAACACATTTAATATCCGCGGTTGTACAAGTTGGTGACTTAAAAATAACAGTGTCAGATAAAATCGCACACATCATAGCGCCAGCGATGTTTTTAGGGATTTCAACATTGTGAAAATCATACATCATTTTGATAATGGTGTTGGTGCAACCCACTGGACGAACCCATATTTCTAGAGGGGTAGAAGTAGTTATATCACCTAATTTATGATGGTCAATAATACCTAATACAGTTGAGTCATCAATATCATCAGGGCCTTGAATACGGTCAGAATGGTCAACAACATAGATACCATCTGTGTCTGCAAATGTTAATTTTAATTCTGGCTGTTCTAAGTCAAACTTTTCTAAAATGAATAAGGTCTCTGGAGATAACTCACCTAACCGTGCCGGTTTTACGTCTTCGCCTGTGACTGTTTTTAGATAGGAAAGCGCAATTGCTGAACAAATTGAATCTGAATCTGGAACCTTGTGTCCCACGGCATAAGCTGACATAAAAAACTCTCTATTTGTAATAAGTTAGTAAGTTTAACGAGTAACGTTTAATGCTGATTATTCTACCAAAGATTAATGCTACTCGCATAGCAAGCATAATTATAAATTATTGAAATATTTATAATCATATTGTTTAGTGCACCTAAAGGTTTGAGTTAAGAAGGCATTAAGAGTTTTGAGATGGGTTGCTTGAAAAGGTGTTGTCGATTTATGCTATTTTTCAAAATAGCGAAATATTCTTTAAATATATTTTATAAACAGAGGCAAGTTATCTCTAATTAAAAGTGGGTGTATAGTAAAGTATGTAAACTTTTGGTGTGATAGTATCACATGAGGCATATTAGGCTTTTAGAGTAATAATAATTATTTTATAAATGTAATCTAACCCAACAATAATTAATGATCATTCACGAAAAAATTACAGTCTCAGATGCGCTTAGTTCCAACTTAAAGACTTAAAAAGATTTCAGCCTTAAAGGAGTAATATATACATTATGTTTACTAAAGAATCAGTCCACACAGCACTGCAAACTTGGTGCGACAATGTAGTAAAAGTGGGTAAAGTTCATGCTGAAGGAGGTGATGTACAAGCGTTTTCTCTTCAGGTGTTATCTGAAAGTTATGATTATGACAATGGTAAGGTGTTATTTAAGCCTACGCTAACTTTTGGGCAGCAGACTTTTCGACCTACTAAAGAAGGCGCTCTATCTTATTTCGTGGGCGGAAACAGCGAATTTCCGAGCGATAATGGCTTTAAACTAAAACCTTGGGTAAAGGTTTGGTACAGCAAAGAAGATTTTATTCTCCACGGTGATTTAGCCATTGTGCAATGTAATGTACATTTTATTGGGGAAGACGATAGTCATATTTTTGTGAACAAAAGCTTCGTATTTAAAGAGTGTGATGATGGTAAGGTACGGATTATTTTGCATCAATCTTCACTGCCATATCAGCCATAGTTCTACTTGCTGGTTATTACATTTTTTAAATTGGATTTACCCAATCACTAAACACACCTAAATGGTAACCTCTTTACATTCAAAGAAAAGGGGCTATTTAGTAGTAAATAGCCCCTTCTAATTTATCCATTAGCATACTGATTAAGCGCTTTTGAAAGTACCACGTATAGGGTAGTCTTTAGACTGAATAAACTTAATGCCATCTAGTAACTTTTTAAGGTCTGGTCTAGAAAACGGTGCATTACTTTTATCCACTAAATGTAATTGGTTATCTGGGTTAATGACTAATACACAGGGCTCTGCAAAAGGGTGATCTGTTTCTTCAGGGCTTCTAGGCTCTGATATGTACAAATTTAATAGATTCATTTGTGAAATAGATAACTCACCCAATACTTCAAAGCTTAGGTCGTTAACTTTTTCTTTTAAGAACGAATTTAGTTGTGATACCGAGTCAGCAGAAACCGCTACAACGTCTATATTAGCGTTTTTGAAGTCATCATGTAGTTCGTTTAATTCGTTTAGATATGTCGCACATATTGGGCAGTGTTCGCCTCTATAAATTACAACCATTTGCCAATCGCTAGCAGCGGGGTGCACACGAGTCAGAGGTGTATCAATATTATCTTTAGATTTTGCAAAAAGTTCAGGGAAATTGCTTCCAGGGGTAATAGTTGTTTGCATTGTACTTCCTTATTAGACTAAAAGTACTTTAGAATTGCATAACCCATGCCGCAACAAAAACTCTTTAAAAACAATTTGTTATGGTTTTTTTGGAAGCAAAGGTAAGTAATAAATACATTGTTTTTGAAGATTGTTCACAAATTTTTATGACACTATTTAAGCTAAAATAGTAATTATGTTAAAAACTCTTAGTATTTTAAAATTTTACATTTTTAATCACTTTTCCCTCAATTGCACGGTACATTTCTTGGTGATCTTGCCAATATCCACTAATTACTAGCCTTACTGTAATTGCACTCTCTTCGATATTCATAAAGTAAAATCCATGATAACCAGTAAACGGACTGGTGAAGGAACCATTTTGTGAAGTACCTTCTCCTCTAGCGTAAGCCATTTCGAATTTGTCTGGATAATTTTTAGCGTCTGCACTTGAGGGGTGCCCATGAAAATCATAGTAAACGCCTTCTCTAGAGTTAAGAACTTCCCAGCTATATACAAAACTGCTATCTGCGGGCATGACAAATTTGTACTCCACTTCTCCTAAGTCTTCGATTTCAATATCGATAACTTGGGATTGAAACGGGACTTCTTCTAAATGAATTAACCCTTGCACTGACTCATTAATACGCTCTGCTTTGGGATCGTAATCACCTATGTTGAACGACAGCTCCAGCTTAGATGATGGGCTACTGGAGGGCTTTGACAGTGCAAGCAGCCCCAGCTTGTCTCCTAGGCCGGTGGGATCTATTCCATACTCGGCAGGTAATATAGCCACTATTAAAATCGTAGCACTACAAAATGTAGCTATACATAGTTTTTTTAAAAGCGTCACAGAGACAGCTCCTTTTATAGTAAAAAGTATCCAACGGATTGAAAGCCAAACAGCATTAGCCCAGCACAGAACAATAAAATATTGGTGGTTTTAGCAATAGCAGCAAAATTGTTCTGATTCCGTAGCCAAGTAAATAGCCAAAATAGCAAGGCGAGGGCGATTACTTGACCTACTTCGACCCCAAGATTAAATGCCAACATATTGGCAATCAACCCATCCCTTGATAAAGAAACATCTTGAAGCTTACTAGAGAGCCCAAAACCATGGGCCAGCCCGAATGCGAAAACCATAAACTTAGGGTTTAAAAACTGGACTGTTCCTAAGTTCTCTAAGGCTTTATAACAAACCGAAAGCCCAATAATGGCGTCGATTAAATAGGGATTAATGTAAATACCCGAAAGTACTCCAGCAAGTAAGGTCAGCGAATGACCAATGGCAAATAAACTCACGTAAACAACTACATCTTTAAGCTTACCTAGAAAAAAAATAACCCCAGCCAAATAAAGAAGATGGTCGTATCCTGTGACCATATGCTTTGCACCTAAATACAAGTAGGGGATTAAATGTGTGCCTGCTGCTCCAGCTAAAAAACCTTGGTCTTGCTCTGCTACCCCATGTGCCATGGCGGGTAAGGTGATAATAAAACACAGCGCAGACCAAAAACTTAACCTAGCGACCTTATTCAACATAAGGTATGAAACGCCCTAGAATAATCACGGCAGTCCAACATATTAGAGATAGCCAAGCGATAGCATGGGCACTTTTAGTGAGTTGGTTAGACTCTAAACCTGCATCTAACTGGGGTTTTGTACGCTTCATAAAAT
The DNA here is from genome assembly GCF_004360155.1 of Paraglaciecola marina. GTDB lineage: Bacteria > Pseudomonadota > Gammaproteobacteria > Enterobacterales > Alteromonadaceae > Paraglaciecola > Paraglaciecola marina. The sequence goes on from NZ_ML178727.1 coordinate 5,847, forward strand.
ATAAAGTATTAAGGCCAGCCAGTATAATTACGCCCATTTTGGCCCAAAAGGCTATGTTAATTAAGTAGCGGTCTGAGTCTCCTACAACAAATAACAGCCCAGAGATAAGGTTGATACCAAAGCCGATAATTGCCCACCATATAAACTTTTCAACATGTCGGATTGGCAGAGTTTTAGCAAAGCCAACTACTCGTAAGTCAACGATAAGTAGCGATCCAAATAAAAGGCTGAGCCCTAAAAAATGTGCTATTTCTAATGCTGGAAACACAACCGCATTGTTCATTACCCAATCACTTAGAGCGGTTGCGTTTAGGGTGTCGATGATCCAAGTCAGTAAATTATTCATATTATTTTCCTCCTAAGACCAATAGCCGATAAGGCGACCAGCAATGATAGCAGTTAGCCAAGTAGTCACGGCAAGTGCTGCTAATTTTACATGTGCTCGGCTAATGGTATCTGAGGGCCTGATACATATTTTGACCAGCCACCAGGTTAGAAGCAGCCCAACAATTACAAGTATAATCTTAATTCGGAACGCCCAATTAAAGTAAAGCTCTACAGCGTTTCCACTAAATAGGGCGGCACCAGACACTATATTCACAACAAACCCAGCTTGGGCAATACGCCAATAAGACGCCATAGCCGTCACGGGTATCGCTGAGGCAAAGCCTAAAACTCTGAAAGTTAACATTAAGGCCACACCAACCAAAATCGCCATACCCACAGCATGTAATGAAAGTACAATTGGGTAGCCCCATTCAGTACTAGAAATAGTCTTACCAACTTTAGAGTCTTCGAGCCAAAGTAAGACTGGCATTGAATCTTGGTTGTTTGTATTTTCTGATGTGTAGTCAACAGGCTTATTGACCATTTTACTACCTTCTGGTTGACGCTCGGTGGTTAAGTCATCACAGGCATAAGGTTCATAAGCGTCATTGGTGAATGTCATTTTATCCGCACCTGTAATGGGCTCTTGAAGGTTAACGGGATCGGTCAAGGTGTAATTACGTGTAAGCTCAGTACCATCTTCACTTAAGGTGAAGTATTCGGTAATAGTTAATTCTAGGCTATTTTTGGCAGGTGAGGGTGGGCCTCCTCGACCACGTGGTGGACCTGATGGACGTTTGTCATCGGTATTGCCGCCTTCTTGTGCTTGTCTAGGTCGCTCTTTAGGTGGGCCGCGGCGCTCGCCGCCCATTGGTGCCATAATCCAACCTTCGTCAAACCCCGTTGTGGTAACAACCAAATTATTGCCTTGCCATTCACCTGTTGAAAATCCACTTCGGCTAGGAACATAGTCCTCAGGCATCTGGGTTCCATCTAAATAAATGGTGCGCTTTAAGCTCATAAAGCCATAGGTTAAATCGATATGGGAATCACTTTGTTCTATGGTGTTGACCATTTGATCAAACCACCAATCCATAATTATGTTCGTTGCTTTGCATTGATATCTAGGGTTTTCTGCATCCGTTGCCCCCTCAACTGCTGCTTTTCCGGCGTCGGTTAATAATACCGGTGACCTTCCGCCAGCTCCTGGAGGAGTGCCTCGTTCACGGACCATAGCCCAATTTCCATCAATATTTGGTGTGCCATCTTCACGCCTAATTAGACGAGGTTTATTTGTTTCTTCTTGTGATGGGTTATCTGAGTTTGTTGCTAAGGTGCCATCGTTATTGAATACACTGTTACGTGTGGCAGTTATTCCGTTTTCGAAGGTGACCTTATTCATATAACATGTAGTCGGATCTGTTCTATCTGGTGAACCCAAGATACTAATTTTACTACCTGTTTTGAAAAGTTCGGTTGTCCAGCCTCGACGCTTAAGTAATGAGCCAGATTGCAACTCACACCGCATATTAGTTACCTCGCCCTCAGATTCTATTACATCAAAATAAACATAAGAATGGGGGTTCACTAACCTAATCCGCGTGATTTCGCCACTTACGGTAAAGGTTGTGGTGGTATCGAATTGACCGCTACTGCCATGATGGGCAAGTGCAGTAAAAGGCGATATTAGCAGTAGGGTCATAACGATAACAAATCGTAGATTCCACATGTTTTGGTCCTTAATGATAATCAGAAATTTCTAAGCGGGAATATGCTGTTCTACATAAGTGTTTGATTTTAAAGGAATACTTTTAATCTACAAGAAAAAGCTTAGTCTAAAATTTTAATCTACATGTATAGTCTGTCTATTAAACTATTTAGTTCATTAGCCTAATTATTCTTTACACAGTCTTTACGTTAATTAAAAAAGGTTATGCCAATAAAATACCCATAGATGAAGCTACCATTCCATAAATGAGTAAAACAGCCATGCTTCGTTTTAAAATATAACCTTCAACATTGTTTAAAGCTAAAATTGACGTTACAGCCACAATATTATGAATACATATCATGTTCCCCATCGCAGAGCCAACAGCTTGTAGCGCCATTATAGTCGACACATTTAAGCCTAAATCTGTAGCAATGGAATATTGAATACCAGCAAAAGTTAAATTTGAAATGGTGGCAGACCCTGAGAAAAACGAACCTAGCGCTCCTAAAAATGGAGAGAATATAAGCCACTTGTCACCACTTATATTCGCTAGGTTTTGACCTATTAAACTTACAGCTGATTGGGTACCTCCCAACATCATTAAATTAACGAAGACTAAAGCCCCCATTAAAGCAATCACAGGTTTTTTTAAACTGGTTCCTGTGTGTAGTAATACAGCCAAAATTTTACCTTTTTTAAACCACCACAAGCTAAGGAGCCCTATTACTATAAACGGTAATATAGAAGGGACATATAATAAGTTGTGTTGCCACAAAACTTCGGTTTCTAGTATGTTTTCAAGTTTAAAAACTAGCGCGGCACTGAGGCTAAAGTCACCTAAAAATCCAAGACTTAATTGCCAAGCTGGGGTGGTGAGTTGTAGTAGGCTTTTAATTCCCAGTTCAGGTATTCTGGTAATTACCAATAAAAGTACCGTCCCCCATAAAGGAAAGGTAGCCTTAAATACAGCGCTTAACGATGGAGCTTTACAGCTGTCGGTCAGTAATTTTTTTGTGTCTAAACCAATATTAAATTTTGCTAGTAACAGGGTAATTATTAAGCCAATTAGTCCGCCAATTAATGACGGAAATTCTACGGTTATAAAACTGAGTAACAAATATGGCAAAGTACAAGAAAAAGTAGATAACAAAATAAAAACAATATTTTGTTTTAGTTGTTGTTTTTCGCTGACAACAAAAGCTAACGCCCCTAGCACAACGATAGGAGCAGCGACCGCGTTGATGAGCGCGGCTTTCCAAGCCACTTGATTAAGAATTAATGGAGACAAGTCTGTCATAGATAGACCAAACCAAATGGGGGTGCCTACTGCGCCGAAAGTGACAGGAATGGAATTAAGAATTAGGCAAGCTACCACCACGCGAACGGCAGGAAACCCCAACCCAACTAGTATTGGAGCCGCTATAGCTGCAGGTGTACCAAAGCCACTTGCCCCTTCAATCAAAAAAGCAAATGCCCAGCCCACTATCATTAGTTGAGCTATATGATTATTACTTAATTGATTTAACCAAAGTCGAACGATGTATAAAGCACCACTAACTTCCATGCAACGAAACAAAAAAATTGCGCCAGCTATTATGATAACTGGAGTTAAAGCCATTAATAAGCCACTCAACACTGAGGCATGTATTAAGTTACTGTCTAGTTTAAATATCCCAAAGACCACAATATAAGCAAAAGAAGCACATAGAGGTAGGGCTGTACTGGCAGCCATGCTGTGTTTTTTTGTCATCAAATAAATTAACAACATTATGGGGAAGTACGCACTAAACAGTGTCAGCATATTTGATTTAACCCTAAGTTATTATTAAACCTGAATACTAAAATGCTACGCCATGTAGGGCTTATAGTTAAATGCTTAACTAATTTTAAATGGCGCCTAAGCTAACTATTATTACATGGCTTAGACTTTTAACATTGACATAGGGCATCTATTCGCCCGTTTATTTAAAAATATGCTTTCTTCATAACAATGCTTTGCTCAGCTCCTTGTTTGATATCGCTGGTATAAACCATTAATTAAAATAGGAAATCCTTTAGTAGTCATTTACATTAGGTGTCCATTTTTAAACAGAGTTTTACTTGGGATATGCAGTTAATGGAACGCTTTGAATATTGTAATGCTAAGACTTGCAGCCAAGAGCTGCTTGCTTTAGGTCAGCATAATATGAAAATGTGGAATTTGTTCACTTGGCTAGCTGAACATGGTGAATTACAACACGGCACCCAAGCAGAGCTGATCAAGTTGTATGTTTATAATGAACTCGTAGCTTATAGTTTGTTTGAAAATTATCAGAGCCGTATGGATAAGTTGACCTTGTACGAAGGGCAAGGGTATCAAGATTTGGGGGTGGTACATTTTGTCACTCTGCCGGAGCACCGCAACAAGGGCTACGCAAGTTCACTTGCAGACATTATGTATAAAGATGTGATTAAGCCACTACTAAATAAGCCTAGTAGTCATAACGTTTACGTAACAGCTACTGGAAAAGCAGTACCTTTAATGCAGCAAACAGGTATTGCTACTAAGAATCTGATTACTCAATTTTATTCTGAGCTTAGCTTTAAAAGGAAAGTAGTGGATGTTATTAACAATAGTTACTTTTGATATTTACTAAAAAGCACAGCTATTGGAATGTTCTAGTATTCAGATCACTTCCCAAAAGTCAGTGCTTTTTAAACGTTATTTTTAAATTGTAAATTTAACGTCTTCGTCTCGCAGTAAATAAAGTGCAAAACAAGCCGCCCACATTGGCCATGCAGTGAAGAACAACAGGTTGTTGAAGCCGTCAATATATTGATTATAAGAAGACAAAGTTGATAAACCATGCAAAATGAAAATTACCCCGTAGGTAATACGTTTCTGAATACCGGCAACAAAAGCTAAGACTAATAATAGTTGTAATGCGCCTAAAACATAAGCCACAGTATCCGTTGAACCGCTAATGCCATAAAAGTGTTCGAATATGCGAGCACTGTGTCCTGGATTTACAAACTTATCGAGTGTCCACATCAACATTACTATAAAAACCCCTAGACGCAGCGCTAAAAGAGACCATTGCAGGCGGTTTTGAAAGTCAGTAATTGAAGTGTTTGTCATAAAATGTCCTTTTAAAAGGTTAAAATAGTTATTGAGTAAACCAAGACCGAGTAACTTTTTATTTATTTCATATTTTACTAAAAATAATAACGAGAAGGTTTTAGGTGGGACAAGCTGGAGGAACTTAAAGTGAGGGTTTAATATTTGTTATCGTCTTAGTTATAAATAAATGTTAATGCTGCAACTACTGCAAAAATTACAGAATTGATGCACAATTCAGATATATCTTTTTTATGTTTAAGTTATCGGAACACTATGAGTAAAATTGCAATTTTTGGCGCTAATGGCCGTATGGGGAGAGTTTTAATTGATGCGGTTAACCAAAGCCAGAATGATGAACTTAGCGCTGCAGGAGTAAGAGTTTCATCTTCTTTTGTTGGAGTTGATGTGGGTGAATTGGCTGGTATCGGTAAAGTAGGTCTTGAGGTCACTTCTGACCTATCAAATTATCTTGCAAGTACAGACATTTTTATTGACTTTACTTTACCTGAGGCGCTTGCAGGTAACTTGGAGTTTTGTGTAGCACATAAAAAGCCTATTGTGATAGGCACTACAGGTTTGTCTGATGAGCAAAAATTATTATTACAGGAAGCGGCCAAGTCTATTCCAATTGTATTTGCTGCTAACTTCAGTGTAGGTGTTAACTTGATGCTTAAACTGGTTCGCCAAGCCGCATCTGTTATGGCAGAAACCGCTGATATTGAAGTTTTAGAAGCTCACCACAGATTCAAAAAAGACGCTCCTTCAGGAACAGCTGTTGCTATTGGCGAAGCTATTGCTGATGAAATTGGTCGCGACCTATCGAGATGCGCCGTTTATGGCCGCGAAGGAGACACAGGTGAGCGAGATCACAATACTATTGGTTTTGCCACAGTTAGGGCAGGGGATGTAGTAGGCGAACATACGGCTTTATTTGCAGATATTGGTGAACGCTTAGAGATTACCCATAAAGCTTCCAGTCGTTTAACCTTTGCTAAAGGTGCGGTAAAAGCGGCGGCTTGGTTAGCCAATAAACCAGCTGGCCTTTACGATATGCAAGATGTCTTGGGATTTAACTAAGGCTATTTAATTGTGTTGCGTGAATTTTCTTAATTGTGATTTTTACCCCTTATGTATAAAAATTATGATTAAAGCCTTGTTTATACACTTTTTAACAAATGGGCGTGGATCTAAAACGATTCGGCATGTATAATGTTGCGAATTTGCCAAAATTTAGTGAAGTCGTTTGATTTTCACCCTTTTAAAGATAGCAAATTGACAAAATGTTCATATGAATCATATGTTTGCATGAATTTATTGGGTGCTGTTAAATTTGTCAAAGCACAGCACCCTAGGTTAACCCGTTAATAATAAACCTGGAGGTTGATTTGGCTAACTCTGCCCTTTTAGTACTTGAAGATGGCTCTGTCTTTAAAGGTACTGCAATTGGAGCTTCTGGTGTATCCGTGGGTGAGGTTGTATTCAATACCTCAATGACTGGTTATCAAGAAATTCTAACCGACCCTTCTTACGCTGAACAAATTGTCACCTTAACTTATCCCCATATCGGTAATACCGGTATCAATGAAGAAGATTGTGAATCTAATAAAATATGGGCCAAGGGCCTGATTATTCGTGATTTACCATTAATTGTTAGTAATTTTCGTAGTCAAAAAAGCCTTTCTGAATATTTAGAAGAAAATAACATTCTTGGTATTGCTGATATCGATACCCGTAGATTGACCCGCATACTGCGTGATAAAGGGGCTCAAAATGGCTGCATCATCGCTAGTAACACTTTAGATACAGTAGAACTTGATGAAGCGATGGCTTTAGCAAAAGCAAAAGAATTTGCTGGTCTTAAAGGTATGGATTTAGCAAAAGAGGTAACCTGTGACGAATCATACCAGTGGACCGAAGGAAGCTGGGTTTTAGGTGAAGGTTATATTACCGACCAAGAGCGTACTGATTTTCACGTGGTGGCATACGATTATGGTGTAAAACGTAACATCTTAAGAATGTTAGCTGACCGTGGCTGTAAATTAACAGTAGTACCTGCTAAAACCACTGCAGAAGAAGTGCTAGCCTTAAAACCCGATGGTGTATTTTTATCAAATGGACCTGGTGACCCAGAACCATGTGATTATGCTATCGATGCAATTTCTACATTGTTAGAAACAAACATTCCTATATTTGGAATTTGTTTAGGCCACCAATTATTGGCTTTAGCCAGCGGCGCTAAAACCATAAAAATGAAATTTGGCCATCATGGTGCTAACCATCCAGTAAAAGATATAAAAGGTAATAGAGTGATGATCACCAGTCAAAACCATGGTTTTGCAGTAGATGAAGCAGACTTACCTGCTCACCTTGAGGTGACACATGTGTCGTTGTTTGATCAATCTTTACAGGGTATACATCGCACTGATAAGCCAGCGTTTAGCTTTCAAGGTCATCCTGAAGCAAGCCCTGGTCCTCATGATGCTGCACCTTTGTTTGATCATTTTATTGAGTTGATGCAACAAGCTAAATAGCACGCCATATTAACAGCACAAAATTTTATAGAGTAATTAGTGACATGCCAAAACGTACCGACTTAAAAAGCATCTTAATTATAGGCGCTGGGCCAATTGTAATCGGCCAAGCCTGTGAATTTGACTATTCAGGGGCACAAGCCTGTAAAGCGCTTAGGGAAGAAGGATACCGAGTTATCTTGGTTAACTCGAATCCTGCAACCATAATGACAGACCCTGAAATGGCTGATGCAACATACATCGAGCCTATTCATTGGGAAGTGGTTAAAAAAATCATTGAAAAAGAACGTCCAGACGCGGTGTTACCGACTATGGGGGGACAAACCGCTCTTAACTGTGCACTAGATTTAAATAAGCATGGTGTATTAAAAGAGTTTGGTGTTGAGATGATTGGTGCCACGGCTGATGCCATTGATAAAGCAGAAGACCGTGAACGTTTTGATAAAGCCATGAAGTCTATTGGCCTTGAATGTCCCCGCGCTGAAATCGCACACACAATAGATGAAGCTTTTGATGTTAGTACACGTATTGGGTTTCCTTGTATTATTCGCCCTTCGTTTACTATGGGTGGCTCAGGCGGTGGTATAGCTTACAATAAACAAGAATTTAAAGAGATTTGTACCCGTGGTTTAGACCTTTCTCCCACCTCTGAGTTATTAATCGATGAGTCTTTAATCGGTTGGAAAGAGTACGAAATGGAAGTGGTCAGAGATAAAGCAGACAACTGTATTATCGTTTGTACCATTGAAAACTTCGACCCTATGGGAGTGCACACCGGCGATTCTATAACGGTTGCTCCAGCACAAACATTAACAGATAAAGAATTTCAAATTATGCGAAATGCGGCGATAGCTGTATTGCGTGAAATAGGTGTGGAGACCGGCGGTTCAAACGTACAATTTGGTGTGGACCCAGAAACTGGACGGTTGGTTATTATAGAGATGAACCCCCGTGTATCACGTTCATCTGCATTAGCATCAAAAGCAACGGGGTTCCCCATTGCTAAAGTGGCTGCAAAACTTGCAATAGGTTATACCTTAGATGAGTTGGCAAATGATATCACCGGCGGTTTGACACCTGCGTCATTTGAGCCGACTATCGATTATGTTGTTACCAAAATACCGCGCTTTAACTTCGAAAAATTTGCTGGTGCAAATGACCGTTTAACCACACAGATGAAATCTGTAGGTGAAGTCATGTCTATTGGTCGTAACCAACAAGAATCACTGCAAAAAGCACTGCGTGGCTTAGAAGTTGGCGTAAATGGTTTAGATTCAATCATCGATATAACTTCTCCAGACGCTAAAAATATTATCGTTCGCGAATTGCGTGAACCAGGCGCTGAACGAATTTGGTACATAGCAGATGCCATACGTATGGGCATGTCAGTTGATGAGATATTTACCCTTACTAATGTTGATAGATGGTACTTAGTTCAAATTGAAGAACTCATTATTTTAGAGCAAAAGCTAACAGAGATTGGGTTGTCAGCTATTGATAGTAAACTTATGACTACTCTTAAACGTAAAGGTTTTGCTGACTCACGTATCGCAGAATTAACTGGTGTTGATGAAGTTGACGTGCGCGAAGTGCGTCGTGGCTATGATATCCATCCTGTCTACAAGCGAGTTGATACTTGTGCTGCTGAGTTTTCTTCAGATACTGCTTATATGTACTCAACTTATGATGAGGAATGTGAAGCAAATCCATCTGATAGAGATAAAATAATGGTCATCGGTGGCGGTCCAAATAGGATTGGTCAAGGTATAGAATTTGATTATTGTTGCGTACATGCTGCTCTAGCAATGCGAGAAGATGGTTACGAAACCATTATGGTGAATTGTAACCCTGAAACGGTTTCTACAGATTACGACACATCAGACCGATTGTATTTTGAGTCAGTTACTTTAGAAGATGTGCTAGAGATAGTACGTATTGAAAAGCCTAAAGGTGTAATAGTGCAATATGGTGGGCAAACTCCACTCAAACTCGCTAGAGACTTAGAAGCTGCAGGTGTGCCTATTATTGGTACGTCACCTGATGCTATTGATAAAGCTGAAGACCGTGAACGTTTCCAAAAAATGGTCAATAAACTTAATCTTAAGCAGCCAGCCAACGCCACTGTTAGCAATATGGAGCAGGCATTAGTTGCAGCTGAGAAAATAGGCTTTCCATTAGTGGTACGCCCTTCCTATGTGTTGGGGGGCCGTGCTATGGAAATTGTTTACGACTTAAACGACCTTAAGCGCTACTTAAATAACGCTGTTAAAGTATCAAATGATTCGCCAGTATTGTTAGATAGATTCTTAGACGATGCCATTGAAGTAGATGTGGATGCCATAAGTGACGGCAAAGATGTCATTATAGGTGGCATAATGGAGCATATTGAACAAGCGGGTGTCCACTCTGGTGATTCGGCCTGTTCATTACCTTCTTATTCTCTGAGTAGTGATATTCAAGATGTGATGCGCCAGCAAGTTAAAGCCATGGCTTTGGAGTTAGGTGTTGTTGGCCTTATGAATACCCAGTTTGCTGTTAAAGACGGTCAAGTGTATTTGATTGAGGTAAACCCAAGAGCGGCACGCACGGTTCCATTTGTATCAAAAGCGACGGGTATTCCTTTAGCCAAAATTGGTGCTCGCGCCATGGCAGGGCAATCTCTTGAGTCTCAGGGGATTACTAAAGAAATTATTCCCCCATTTTACTCTGTGAAAGAAGTAGTGTTACCTTTCGCTAAATTCCAAGGCGTTGATCCTCTACTAGGACCTGAAATGCGCTCTACTGGTGAAGTTATGGGGGTAGGTGAGAGCTTTGAAGAGGCTTATGCTAAAGCTAACTTAGGCGCTAGCCAACCTATACCTACTGGTGGTAAAGCCCTTCTTTCGGTACGCTTAAATGACCGTAATCGTGTTATTGAATTAGCGCAAATAATGATTGCCAAAGGGTTTGAGCTTGAAGCTACTTCGGGTACTGCTAAGGTGTTAACTAATGTGGGTATAGCTTGCAGTGTGGTTAATAAGCTTAGTGAAGGTCGTCCGAATATAGTTGATGCTATTAAAAATGGTGAGTATTGTTATATAGTGAATACCACAGAAGGTCGTCAAGCTATTGATGATTCTGTTTATATTCGTAAAGAAGCGCTGTTAAATAAAGTGTCTTACACCACGACTATGAATGCTGCTTTTGCAACAGTAAATGCTAACAAGGCAGATGACAAAGCACGGGTTACCTCTGTGCAAGAGTTACATAAACGTATTCATTAATCCTCCCAAGTAAGTAGGCTGAATGTTTAGTGTTGAAATTAGACATTTAGCCCTTATTGTGTAGATATAGTTTTATCTATTAAATAACAAAAATAAGAGAGTTGTTGATATGACCCAGTATCCAATGACAGCGAAAGGCGCAGAATTACTGCGTGAAGAGTTGAAACATTTAAAATCTGTAAAAAGACCCGAAATTGTTAAATCTATCGCGGAAGCTCGCGAACACGGTGATTTAAAAGAAAATGCTGAATATCACGCAGCTCGAGAACAACAAAGTTTCTGTGAGGGGCGTATTCAGGATATTGAAGGCAAGCTTTCGAATATTCAGATTATTGATGTCACCAAAATGCCAAATAATGGCAAAGTTATTTTTGGTACTACAGTTACCATTATTAACTTAGATACCGATGAAGAAATTACTTACCGCATTGTAGGTGAAGATGAAGCGGATATTAAAAATAACTTAATTTCTGTGGGCTCTCCTATTGCTCGAGGTTTGATTGGCAAATCTCTTGATGATGTTGTTAATATTCAAACTCCTAAAGGAACCATAGAGTTCGAAATTTCAGAAGTTGAATATATTTAGTTTTTAGTGCTGACTTCTAAAGTTAATAAAACGAAGCCTTGTGCTTCGTTTTTTAGTTTAAGAATGTGGGTACTTCGCACCTAAATCAATGGCCACAGGTTATGGAGCATCAGGGCCAGCTAAAAACATTTCGTGTTTTAAATTAGAGAATTGGCTCAGATCTAATGTTGATTTAACTAGGCCTTTACCGTTGAGTAACGATTTAACTAAGTATTTATTAAATAGGTTGTTGTTGTCATCGCTCAAATACCCTTTAGGTGTGATCCACTTGGCGTCATCTATTTCTTGGGTATCTAGAATATTAATGTCTTCTGATAATGGGGTTAATTTACATATTATGTAAATATTGGATTTACCAAAGCGGTAAGGGTGAGTGCTAGCCATACCTAAAATTGTATCAAATGTTGTGTTAATTCCAGTTTCTTCAAGTACTTCTCTAATCACTGCATCTTCTATTTTTTCACCTAACTCAATGTGGCCTCCAGGGAGTTTATAATTTCTAGCGCCGTGCTCTTTAATTACCAGTATCTCACCATATTTGTTTTGTACTAACCCTCCTGCTCCCAGCGAGTGAGTGGGGATAAAGGGTACAAAGTCTTCTGGATTAGTTTTAAACACTAATGTTACTTCTTCAGGTAAACAGTTGTGAAATGTAAAGCCTTGGTCTATTGAAATTGAGATTAAGTGCGATAAGTTGTTAGGTAAGGTTAACCAAACAACAGCTTTATTCTGTTGTTCGGTATGTCTTAAAAGCGCACTTAATTGGTTTGAGAATATCTCGCTGTTTTCAGGTATTTGGTCACTATTTATAATGACACCGTTAAATTGATTGTATTCAAAAGCTAACAAAAATGTCTCTCTTATTTTAGGGTGAAAATAAACTGCCCCTTGGCATTGAGCTCGCGACTGCATTCACCTGCAAAGTACAAATAATTGAGGTGGGCAAATGACTCGGCGATTGCGAAGAATATATTACGTGAGTTTAGCTTACGCTTAAATAACACAGGCAAACATTGTTCGATGGTTTTTCCTTTTTTACAGAAGTCTCTTAAATTATCTAAATGATCATGATGGTGATTAATCAGTTCATTGACTCTAGTGTGCAACCCATAAAAAGGTTGTTTATGTGAGGGTAAAACCAAGCAATTTTCTGGTAACTGCATAAATTGAGGTAAGGTTTCAAGGTACTGTTGTAAGGAATTCGCATCTGGCTCAGTATTGTATACTCCAATATTAGGAGAAATTCCCAGAAGTATATGATCGCCGGAAATTAAAATATTAGTTTTAGCATTATACAAGCAAACATGTTCGGGTGAGTGACCTCTGCCAATGTAAACCAGCCAGTTATTGTCACCTATAGCTAATGTATCTCCCTCTTTTAATCGCTTATATTGAAGGGGAATAGGCTTAATTACTCGTCCAACACCGGTACTATCTTTTTTATTTTTTTTAGCCGTTGCAATATCATCGGTTGATATACCGCATCTAACTAAGTACTGCTCATCTTGCCAGTCTGATGCTCCTCTTGAGCCTGCAGCGATAGCGCGTCCGACAAAATACTCATCATGGCTCATGTAAAAAGGTATCCGAAATTTTTCAACTAAATATCCAGCCATACCAATATGATCAGGATGCATATGAGTCACGATCACTTTTGTAATAGGCTTATTTATAGTTTGCAGTAACTTTTCCCAGATATCAGTGGTTTGCTGGGTGCCTATACCCGTATCAATTAAAGCAAACCCCTCCTGTTCAGCTTGATTATCTTCAATTAGGTAAAGGTTAATATGATCTAAATCGAAAGGAAGGGGCATTCGTAACCAAAATATACCTGTGGCAACCTCTTGAAGTATCCCTGCTGCCGGTATTTTTTTATCAATAAAACTTAGTTCCATTGTATTCTTCTCCGTTTCGACATCTTTAGGCTATGTATAATCGTTAATTAAGTAGCCATTAGAGCTAAAAAATCTCAACACTTCCAAGCACAATTATGTATTGATAAACATCATACTTTTTGATTAAGGGCTAGATATTGTAAAAATTAACTTTAAAAAGCCTTTAGAGTTGATTGGATAATTAATTAAGTTCAATTGAGTGAGTAGGTTGCCCCATCTTTTTAAACTTTGGGCACTGATAATTATTTGAATCTGTTTCATTTCTTAAATTTTTAATCTAAACCATAGTTTTTTCGGTATGTTTTCATATACCAAAAATGGTGTTTTGGGTCCACAAATTACCCATAAAGATAAATATAAGCCACCGCAAAAATTTTCTGAAAGTCTCTATCAGACATAGGTATTTGAAATGATACGCTAATATTTTGGATTGTAAATTATGTGTTTTGCTTAAGTTTCATAATGGTTGATAAATTGTAATTGCTTGTAAGTTGTTGTTTTTATTGTGTTTATAATTAATATGATATTTTGTATGTTTTATGTGTATGGAGTTCTTTATTACTCTAATACTTTAGTCTTGTTTTTCTATTTAACTGATTTATATGGATATTTTTCTATTTCAAAAGCTTTGTTTATGCATACCTATACTTTTTTGAGATAAATTTCTATGTTCAAATAGTTTCCGTTGATTAGGAACATACATAAGCCACAACGGCATAATAAAAATAACTTAACTTTTCTAGTATCGGATGACTGAGTAGTTAATATCTAAAAATATTAGGGTATAAAAATGAATAAGAAAATCTTGGCTGCAGCACTACTAACAATTACTTCAAGTTCTGCTTTTGCAGCAAGTGAAACATTCCAAGCAACTGTAAATGCACTCTCAGATTCGAGTATTGCTAATACGACTGGATTACATTTTGGTGCGATGCAGCCTACTGCTGGTTCTGTTTGTACTATGGATGATGCTGGTGCGATATCAGGAGATTGTGATGCATCAAATGGTAATATTGCTATTGGTTTGGTTACTGTTTCTGGCCTTACCGCAAACACGCCTTTAAATGTAACTGTGTCTGGTAGTGCAGGGTCTAACGTAACATTTGCTTCAGTGATTGATATTGATAACGCCACTGGAACTCATGACGCTATTGTTGATGCAACAACAACTGCTGTTGTAACTAATAGTACTGCAGATGATTTGGCTATCAATATTTATGGCTCTATGACTGTCGATACTGTGTTAACCCCTGGTGATACTTATACAGCTGACTACATTGTTGATGTTTCTTTTCAATAAAAGTTAATCTATGAAAAAAGGCGGCATCTATGCCGCCTACCGCTTATCTACAAATTCGTTTTTGAGTATATAGCAGGCTCTCGCCCATTATATATTTATGTTTTATTTTGGATTATCCGAGCAATGGTAAATTTGATTAAGATACTCACCCCTTTAGTTTTATTCATACTTTCACTAAATGTTAATGCGAATGTCGCACTATCTAAACATCGTTTGTTTTTTGACAATAATACTCGTACTGAAGCATTACAGCTTAGAAATACAGGCTCGGTTACCATGGAGTATAGTGCCGAGTTATCATTAGTTGAAATGACTGAGGAGGGGACACTACGTAAGATTGAAGCAGACCCATTCTCTGCAATAAAGCTGTTACGATTTTCACCCAAGCGAGGCACGATAGCACCCGGTGGTAGGCAGGCATTACGTTTTGCAGTTAGAAAACCTGCTAATTTACCAGTCGGAGAATACCGAGCTGTATTAAATCTAACTAGCACCTATACAGGCGGAAGCCTAGGTAATGTCAACCTGAATACAAAGCTCGCATATAACGTTCCAGTCATCATTCGTCATGGTAGAACAGAGGCGACAAGTGAGCTTCTTGAGCCAAAACTTGTGATGCTTGAAGACGTACCACATATCGAGGTTTGGCAGAGTCTTGATGGGAATCGATCATTATTTGGTAATTTTATTGCTACTGATAAAAATGGAAATGAAGTTGGGTTAGTTAATCACATAGCAGCTTATATGCCATTGAGTCGTCGTAAAGTTTTAATCCCGTTAACCAAAGAAGTATCTGGTTTGGTTACGATCAAATATAATGAAATAGCGGAATTTGGTGGCAGTATAGAGTCAACTACCACGCTTGATATCGAATAGCTTGGAGTGGTGCATTTCCCCAAAGTGTCTATTTTCGTTTATTGATGTTCGATAAAATTAAGCTGTTTTATCATCAAAATGTAAGTTTATTGGTGAGTTCGGATAAGTATGTTTGTTACTTATTTTTACTCATGATTTTTCTATGCCTGTTATCTCCTAAAGCAATGGCGATAGAGTGTAAAAAACTAGCAAACTGGCAACGAGTAGATATTAATGAAGATGCATTACTATTACCCGTACTTAGATTAAATGGTAGACCCATTTCAGCTAGTATTGATGTGTTTCCCCACAATGATCGATTCATGGTGCCCGTTTCGTCTCTAGAGTCGGTTTTTAAGTTAGGTTGGAGTATCGATATTGCTGCAGCCACCTTCAATTTTAACAATTCAAGTCAGCTTATTGATTTTTGTGATTTTGACATTGACCTAACAGAGCAAGACGATCCCCATGGGTATTTTTGGGCGAGAGATGATTTTGATATCTATATAGATCTTAGAGCCTTGGATACGATTTTAGGGGGGAGTTATGCTTTTAATTATGAATTACTCCACTTAAATATATTTAACGATAAGCCTTTTCCTGGCTTAAAAAATGAAGTTACCGTCACTGTGCCAACGTTCGAAGGACCAGCGGAAATGCAACCTTCTAGAAGGGTTGCCGATCAATATCATGTTATTTCTCCCCCTTTAATTCACTATAGGGTCAATGGTTCTCATGATTCAAGCTTAGGTACATCAAAGTTAAGTGGCAATTTAAACAGCTTTTTTGATTTATTTAAGCACGAAACTGAGCTGCGTATAAACGCTAATCAAGATACCAGTAATCAATACCTGCGGCTAAGTAAAAATTTAGACATCAGTGGCGCTGACCAATCCGTGAGCCTATTAAGATACGAATTAGGGGATATACAGTTACACAGTGATGAGCTTATCTATAGCTCCAAACAAGGTGCTGGCGTATCTATATTTAATTTCGATCCAAACTACTCCCGCTCATTTACAACTTCAACACTAGAGGAGGTTGTACTACCTGGTTGGAGAGTACAATTGTTTCGAAACGGTCAATTTATAGCAGAGGTGTTTAGCGACGATGAAAATAGAGCCGTGTTTGAAAATGTTGATACATTTTATGGCAATAATTTGTTCGAGTTTAAATTGTATGGACCTGAAGGTCAGCAAGAAACCCGAACTCAAACCATCAATGTTGGCAATGAACAGCTATCTCCTGGCCGGTTTAACTATTTAGTAAATGTATCAGATGCAAGTAAGCGTTTTATTGATGAAGATAATGAAGAGAGCACATTTGACAAAAATGTTTCTGGATTAATTTCCTATGGATTAACTGGTAATACAACAATAGAAGCATCCGTTCATTCGTTGCAGGGAGCAGGACAAAAACAAAAATACCTATCTTCAGCTTTATATATGAATTTCTCAGCTGCAGCGTTCAAGAGTCAAGTTGTAAAGGATCTGAATGCCGGCGGTGCGATTTTTACTGGTATTAATACAAGCCTTTTTGATAATAGATTACGTGCGAACCTAAGTTATCGGATTTTTAATAACTTTGAAAGTGATGCTTATGCCGCTTCTCGTGACTTAAAATCAGAAACTCGTACGCGCTTTAATGGAAGGCTTGATTGGTTAAGAGGCGCTAGCTGGGGATTAAATTACTTGCATCGTAGCTATAATAACCAATCAGATGACAACGTATATTCAGTCAATTTTAATAAAAACCTACTAGGTGGGACATTTTCAACAACACTGAGTCGAAATGAAGGTATTGAAGATGAAACCTTAGGACAGACCCTTTATTGGTCGAAAAATTTTTCTGGATGGCAAATATCTAATTCAATGTCTTGGTTGCCCTTTGATAATCAAAAGGTTTTAAATTACTACTCTAATATTCGATGGCCTCAGCAATATATTACTTATAATGAAAGTAGAATTGATTACAGGCCCTCAAGGGAACACAAATTTGAATTAAGACACCAACTGAATTGGAGAAGAAAACAGTTTAATTTACAGTTTGGTACAACTGTAAATAATGGTGGTGAGTGGACAGTGAACATTGGTATCGCTGGGGATATCGAATACAACCCTTATGAAAAGGCCCTTGATTTTTACCAACCTAGGGGATCGAATACAGCTAATATAAGGGCTTTTGCTTTTTTAGATAATAATCGTAATTCAATTTTTGATAGTGATGATTCAGCATTAAATGCTGTGACTGTTTCTGGAAATCATGCATGGCGAGAGTTAAAAACCAATCAAATGGGGAACATTCAATTAGCAACGACAAAGCGTGAGCAAAGAATTTCAATAGATGACGCTAGTTTACCTGACCCATATATGTCTGCGATCGACGAAATGGTTTTGGTAAATACGCACAAGGGAGGCGTTAATACCGTTTCCTTACCCGTAGTGACCTTTAACGATATTGAAGGGGCTGTTTATCGAGTGAAAAATAATAATAGCCGAGGTGCATCCGATCTTAAAATACGCTTAATTAATCAAGATTTTGAGCTTATAGCTGAAACTATTTCAGAAGTAGATGGCTTTTTCTTTTTTACACAAATACCCCCTGGGCATTACCAGATTCAAGTCGACCCTGATTTCCTTACCCTAAATGAATTAACCATTTTAAATCTACCAAAAATTATTGAAGCTCCAAGTGAGGGAGATTCAGTGAGGATCAACGATCTCTTATTAGTTAATCTGGTTACAAGTGAGTTTGCTGAAATTGTTACATCAGAACAAAAAGAGTTGTACTTTGTTCAGCTTGGCGCCTTTAAGAAGTTTCGGTCAATTTATGAAGTGATTAAATATCTACCAACCGATGAGTTTAATTTAAAGATATTCCGTAATCATGAAACAGCCATGAGCCATGTTGCAATAGGTGGATTTAAAACAATCGATGAAGCAAAAAGAGCAATAAAGCGGATAACCCATATACAGCCACTTAAACATATTTTTATTACTAGAGGTGAGAGATATTATTCTTCAGGGTGGGATTTAGAGTTTCAACTGAATGATTTTAGTGATTATATAAATGCTTCTCATAAAAAAATAAAGTTAGCGGACCCTAAAATGCGTCTATGTCAGCTAGCATCCTATCGTTCAATGACCTCAATAAGGCAAGTTTTGTTTGATAATCAACCCAATGTACATATTGTCAGGCGTTTAGTTTCAGGTAAGCGTTTTTATACACTATTGGGAGATTTGAAAAAGACATCTAAAAGTTGTGCATCTGAATTTCAGGGCCTAACTCCGGAATTGCCGATTGAAATTAGTATCAAGAAAATAGTGGCAAGCTTAGATGAGTCTTAAAGGCTATAAAAGTGTGTGGCGATTATTAAGCTATTAGAAGATGAGGGGCAACCCAAAAAGCACGGCTTGGTACTAGCGATACTTTTTAAACCACAAAGCGACTAAAAATAATATTAAAGATAAGCTCCAAATAGTGATATTTCCAAATGAGCGGTACAAGGTGTAACCGGATACTTGCTTAATTTGGTCGCTAAGCACGGCCGCTTCAAATTGTGGTAATCGACTTTGGACTTCTCCGGTGTGATCGATAAAAGCAGTAATGCCATTATTGGTTGCACGTAATACTGGAAGACCAAATTCTTTTGCTCTGACTTGGGCAATTTCTAAGTGTTGGTCTGGTCCATGTGATGCACCAAACCAAGCGTCGTTACTAACGGTAACGATAAAATCTGTGTTGTGGTATAGGTTGGCAGATATCTGTGTTGGAAAAGCAATTTCAAAACAAATAGCGGGAGCAAAGTGATAGCCTTTTGCGAGTAAATTTTCTTGTTTATGAGCGCCTCGACTAAAAGAAGACATGGGCAAGTCAAAGATGGGGGCTAAGCCTCTTATCCAGTTTTCAAATGGAATGAACTCACCTATGGGGAGTAAATGATGCTTCGAAAATCTATTATTATGGAAATAGTGATAGTGCCCTTTATTGAGGTTTTCATGTTCAGTTGAAGGTGCATTTTTTAGGCCGAGTCCAATTAAATTGTTGTAAGCTTCTCGGGTTTCGAAGTTGTAATTGACTATGCCTGTTATAAAACCAGCTTGATTTTTAGCCGCCACTTGGTCAAGCTCTACAAGGTACTCTTGTGCAATGGGCTCTAGCTTTGGAATGGCAGCCTCCGGCCAAATTATGACATCACTTTCCCAATATGCTTCTGTCATATTGCGATATTTTTCCATAGTGGGTTGGTCTTGTTCAGGAGTCCAGCGCAGCTCTTGTTGGATATTACCTTGGACCATCGCAATATTAACGAGTTCGCCCGTAGGTTTAGCCCATTGGTAGGTATTTAACACCGCACCTGAAACAAGCATCACAGAGGTTAACAAGGCTAGTTGCAACCATTTTTTGCTAGGTATCCAAACGGCTATGCTGGCACAAAGCAGCGCAACTATAGTGCTCACACCTATTTCGCCTATTACTGGCATCCATCCCGATAGAGGCCCTGTTAGCTGAGCATATCCTAGAGATAACCAAGGGAAACCAGTAAACAACCAGCCTCGTAGTGTTTCGAAAAACAGCCAAATAAAAGGTAGCGCTAAAGGCCAGTGTTTAATATCAAAATATCTTTTTATTAATAAACTCGCTAAGGCAGGGTAAATAGCTAAATAACTACATAAAAGCAGCATTAAGGCAATGGAGGCGATTAAAGGAATGCCTCCAAAATCCGCAATGCTTACGTGGACCCAACTAATACCTGCACCAAACCAGCCTAGCCCAAAGGCAAAGCCTAATTTAAAAGCTTGGTTTTTTGGTACACTTGATAATAGGTAGATAAAGCTAGAATAGCCCAGTAACATTAGCCACCAAAGAGAAAAGGGGGCGTAACAAAAAGTTAAGCTAACACCAGATAGTAAAGCGAGAAATAACTTCCCTTTTAATGGCATTTGCTTAACTTTTGACAAGGTGTTGTTGTTAGCCTTCATCTTCTGGCAAAGTAACCTTTAACTGCAGTAGCCTGCGTTTATCGGAGTTAGTTACTTTAAATTCTATGCCATTTATGGTGACTTTTTCGTCTCTTTGTGGAAGGTGGCCGAATGCTTTTAGAACAATACCGCCAATAGTGTCGGCATCTTCTTCATTAAAGTTAGTTTCAAAAAACTTATTGAAATCCTCTAAAGTAGTTAATGCTTTTACTGAGTAAGTGTATTTATTAAGAGGGCGAATACCGTCGTAATCGTCTTCTTCTACGTCATGCTCATCTTCTATTTCACCAACAATGAGTTCTAGTATGTCTTCAATGGTAACTAATCCAGAGACACCACCATATTCATCAACAACTATGGCCATGTGGTAGCGTTTTTGTCTAAACTCTTTTAATAATACATCCACACGTTTACTTTCTGGGACAATCACCGCAGGACGTAATATATTTTTTAATTCAAACTCTTTGCCTGGGATAAATGCATACTCTAGTAAGTCTTTAGCGAGCAATATGCCTTCAATGTGATCTTTATCTTCATTAATAACGGGAAAACGTGAGTGTGCCGACTCCAGTAATATGGGGAGAAACTCTTCCACATTTTGATCGATTTCTATGGTTCTCATTTGTGCGCGAGGGATCATGATGTCCCTTACTCGCATCTCACTGACTTCCATGACACCTTCGATCATTTCCTTGGTTTCAGGATTGATGACCTCGCGTTGCTCGGCTTCTGCAATGACACCAAACAACTCTTCCTTATTTTGCGGCTCTCCCGTAAAGGTCTGGACTATCTTATCTATCCAGCCTTTGTTGGCAGAACCGTTTGTAGACGGGGGATTATCTTCGCTCATGATCTCGTTATTTTGTGGTTTAGTAATTATATTAACAAACTGTTGAAGCTTAGCTTGCTGTATCTAGATCTGCATCATTAATGATCTTGGTAGGGGTCGTCAATGGATAATTGTTTTAAAATGGCAATTTCTATTGCTTCCATTTCATTTGCTTCTGCTTCTTCAATATGGTCAAAGCCTAATAAATGCAAGCAACCATGGATAATCATATGTGCCCAATGATCGAGGTTTTGTTTGTTTTGTTGTTTGGCTTCAGTCTCTACTACTTGACTACAAATGACTAAATCGCCTAAAAATGCTGGCATTTCATCTAGTTCACTAACATCTGATTGAAAGACAATATCTGGCATTTCAAATGGAAAAGACAATACATTTGTAGGGCTGTCTTTTCCTCTAAACTCGCAGTTAAGTGCCTGACTTTCTTTAATATCAACTATGCGCACTGTGATTTCTTGCTGAGTTAAGTTTTGATGGAGTAGGACGGTATCAAGCCACAACTGCACATTGTCTAGAGTAGGAATAACCTTAGAGGTTGTGGCGATTTGTAAATCAATAATTGCGCTCACAGAGTCATCACTTAAGTATTGTCCTGCTGCTTGGCTAAGGCTTCCTGTTGTGCTTTCTTTTCAAGGCGCTCTTTTTCTTTTTGGCCCTCGTATTCTTCATACGCTGTTACAATTCTGGCAACAACTGGGTGACGAACCACATCTCCGGCGCTGAAAAAGTTAAATGAAATATCATTTACATCTTTAAGTACTTCAATAGAATGTCTTAGCCCTGAGCGTACCCCACGTGGTAAATCTACTTGAGTAATATCGCCGGTAATTACCGCTTGAGAGTTAAAACCAATTCGAGTTAAGAACATTTTCATTTGTTCAACCGTGGTATTTTGGCTTTCATCTAGAATTATAAAAGCGTCATTTAAAGTACGGCCACGCATATAGGCGAGGGGAGCAACTTCAATGACATTACGCTCAATGAGTTTTTCTACTTTTTCAAACCCCAACATTTCGAACAAGGCATCGTATAAAGGTCGTAGGTAAGGATCGACTTTTTGCGAGAGGTCTCCCGGCAAAAAGCCTAATTTTTCACCCGCTTCTACCGCTGGGCGAGTTAACAAAATACGACGAATTTCTTGTCTTTCTAATGCTTCAACTGCACAAGCTACTGCTAGATATGTTTTACCCGTCCCTGCAGGTCCAATACCAAAACTAATATCGTGATTCATTATATTAGCTACATACTGTGACTGATTAGGATTGCGAGGTTTAATCACGCCGCGCTTAGTTTTTATATGGATTTCTTTACCGTAATGACCCGCTTCAGCGCGCTCTAGGCATTTTGATTCTTGGATTGCTAAATGCACTTTATCTGGTTGAATATCGGGTATTTCGCCTCTAATGGGCTGAGTTTCTAAATATAGCAATTTTAGTAATTCGACAGCCCCACTAGACTGCTGAGGTAGACCAGTCACTTTGAATTCATTATTTCGGTAGGTAATTTCTACCCCAAGCCTACGCTCTATTTGTTTGATGTTGTCATCAAATGGGCCACATAAACTTGATAAACGTTTGTGGTCTGAAGGCTCTAATAAAAATTCACTGCTTGTAAGTTCGCTCAAGTATTTACTCTCTACTTTTTTATGTGTTTATTTATTTATTTTTTCAAATTAGGGGGCGAAGGTCGCTACGCCTAATTCATCAATGTTTGCTGCGTTTTTAGCTAATAAGGTCTGCGGTGATAGGTCATTACGTAAATCCATTTCGGCTTCAGTTCTAACAAGGTCGCCACGTAAAGAGTTAGCAAATACATCCGTGATTTTGATATCAACAAATTTTCCTATCATATCTGGGGTACCTTCGAAGTTCACCACACGATTGTTTTCGGTTCTTCCACTAAGCTCCATTGGGTTTTTCTTAGATGGACCTTCCACTAAAATACGTTGTTCGGTATCAAGCATATTTCGAGCAATACGCAAAGCTTGTTGGTTAATACGTTGTTGTAATAAACTCAAACGTTGCTTTTTCGTATCTTCGGTTACGTCATCAGGCAAATCTGCAGCTGGTGTACCCGGTCGAGCACTATAGATAAAGCTGAAGCTTAAATCGAAATCCATGGCTTGAATCAAATTCATTGTAGCTTCAAAGTCAGCGTCGCTTTCCCCAGGAAAACCTATTATAAAATCCGAAGACATACTTAAGTTAGGTCTGATTTTTCGTAATTTACGGATTTTGGACTTGTACTCAATAGCAGTATGGCCACGCTTCATTAGGTTGAGAATACGGTCAGCACCAGACTGTACAGGCAAATGTAAGTGGTCTACTAATTCAGGAATATGGGCGTAGGCTTCAATTATGTCATCTGTAAATTCGACTGGATGAGAGGTGGTATAGCGAATACGATCGATGCCATTGATCGAAGCTACTAGCTCTAACAATTCGGCAAAAGTACAAATGCTACCGTCATAGTTAGGACCCCTGAAAGCATTGACATTTTGGCCAAGTAGGTTGACTTCACGGACACCTTGCTCAGCTAATTGGGCGATTTCTAGTAATACATCATCAACTGGGCGGCTGACTTCTTCACCGCGAGTGTAAGGCACAACGCAGAAAGTACAATATTTAGAACAGCCTTCCATAATCGATACAAAGGCAGAAGGGCCATCGGCTTTTGGCTCGGGTAAACGATCAAACTTTTCTATTTCTGGAAAACTTACGTCTACTACGGATTTATCACCGCCTTTAATTTGATTAATCATTTCAGGCAAGCGATGCAAGGTTTGAGGCCCAAAAATTACATCTACAAATGGAGCACGCTTACGGATAGTTTCGCCTTCTTGAGACGCAACACAACCACCTACACCTATAATCAGGTTTGGCTTATCTTTTTTAAGATTTTTCCAACGGCCTAACTGATGAAAGACTTTCTCTTGGGCTTTTTCGCGAATAGAGCAGGTATTTAGCAAAATCACATCAGCGTCTTCGGCTTCTGTTGTGGCCTCATATCCATGGGTAGAGTCTAATAAATCTGCCATTTTTTCCGAGTCATACTCGTTCATTTGGCAACCCCAAGTTTTAATAAATAGCTTTTTTGTCATAACAGATTTTTAATTTACCCTACCATTTGCAGACGCCCACTCATATTGAATGAAGGCCTAATTCTACGCACTAAAAACGAACCGCGCATTTTACTTGGTATTTGTATAAATCGCTACTTTTAGCGCAATCTAAAGCGGTTTTGAATTAGATGTTGAAGGATAAGCTGTTTTGTAGTGATTTTGGGATATCTTGAAGGCTTTTGAGTTGTTATGCTAAACACAATTAATAACAAAGAGTTAAATAAGTTCAGATGCAAAATTTACAAAGTATTTCTGTTGGTGAAATTAAGATTGCTAACGACAAACCTTTTGTGTTGTTTGGTGGTATGAATGTGCTTGAGTCTCGTGATATGGCAATGAAAATTGCTGAGCATTATAAAGAGATCACCGCAAAACTTGATATTCCTTACGTGTTTAAAGCGTCTTTTGATAAGGCAAATCGTTCTTCGGTTAATTCTTATCGTGGCCCAGGTATGGAAAAAGGGTTAAAAATATTTGAAGAAATTAAAAGCACGTTTGATGTGCCTTTGATTACTGATGTACACGAACCTCATCAAGCAGCGCCAGTAGCCGAAGTTGTGGATGTTATTCAATTACCAGCTTTTTTAGCCAGGCAAACTGACTTAGTTGTAGCAATGGCTGAAACAAATGCCATTATTAATGTCAAAAAACCACAATTTTTGGCAGCCCATGAAATGCGCCATATCATTACAAAGTTTGGCGAAGCGGGAAACGATAAAATAATATTGTGTGAACGAGGTTCGTGTTACGGATACAATAATTTAGTGGTTGATATGCTTGCTATGGATGAGATGAAAGCTTACGCACCTGTTATTTTTGATGCTACCCATGCATTACAGAAACCTGGGGGGCGCACTGACTCTGCTGATGGTAGAAGAGCTCAAGCTGCGCAACTTGCGAGAAGTGGAATGGCTTTGGGTCTAGGTGGATTATTTATTGAAGCGCATCCTAATCCAAATGAAGCTAAATGTGATGGACCCTGTGCATTAGCCTTAGATAAGTTGGAACCGTATTTACAGCAAATGAAAGCGTTAGATGATTTGGTAAAAAGTTTTGCACCTTTAGATACGAGTGCGAAATAGTGAGTGTTATAAAAGTTTGAGTTAAGTAAGTTTGCTGTGTCGGCGCCAGAATGCATCTGATATGCAATGGTTCGACACAGCGCTAACTTACTAAATCAATGTTAACGAGCAGACAACCTTAAATATGTATTAGTCAGCAATGACTACTTTAAATTTAATTTTCTGTAATTGTTCGTTGTTGCTACGAACTAATTCATTCGTTTGTAATTCTAGTGCTGCAGAATTCATTTCTTTAGCAATATCTGCTTGTGAGACAGGTGCCTCAGTAAAGCCAAGCATAGTATTAATATTTTGCTTGATTTGAGCTTCAAGGCTAGATTCTTGAAAGCTTTCATTGATTTTTGCATTGGCAACAGAAGTCGATAAAACCGTGACAAGTAATAAAGAGCTAAGTAGAGCTTGTGTAAATATATTTTTCATTTTGTTAACCTTAAGTTTGTTAATGTAAGTTATATAGAATTTTTCTAGTTTAGTTAATCTGCTTTGGAAGTTTGTTAATTGTTTTAAAACAACTAATTTCTTTCACGGGTTAAATTCTATACAAATTCTAGGTTTTTATAAAATGACTATTTGTATTGTTGCGCATTAGAAAAACTAATGCTTAAATAGGCATTAATAATTATTCACGGTTTCTTCATAAATGCCCAGGCGATTACCCCCTTTAAATTCACTAAAAGCCTTTGAGGCTGCGGCTAGGCACTTGAGCTTTACCAAGGCTGCAGATGAGTTATTTGTGACTCAAGCGGCGGTGAGTCATCAAATAAAAGCTTTAGAAGACTTCTTATCAATGAAATTATTTGTACGTAAAAATCGTGCTTTATTTTTGACTGAAGAGGGACAGAGTTATTACCTTGACCTAAAAGACATATTTCATGCATTACATGAGGCTACTGATAAATTGGTAGCAAAAGGGGAGAAAGGTGCGATTACAGTAGCGCTGCAAACAAGTTTTGCTATTCAGTGGTTAGTGCCCAGAATCAATCAATTTACGCAAATTAATCCAGATATAGATATCAGAATAAAAGCGGTTGATGGTGACGAAGGCTTCTTAACGGACGATGTTGATGTGGCTATCTATTTTGGGAGAGGCAAGTGGCCAGGTTTAGTGGCAGACAAATTACATACTGAATATTTAACTCCTGTTTGCTCCCCCTTGCTATTTCAAGGAGACAAACCATTAAATAAGCTAGATGACCTTTCTAAGCATGTATTATTGCATGACTTATCCAGGGAGCCTTGGGAGGGCTGGATTAAACACTTTAATGTTTTAGGGGTAAATGTAAATCAAGGGCCAATCTTCAGCCACTCTATGATGGTTCAACAAGCAGCGGCTTTAGGGCAAGGTATAGCCTTAGGGCATAGTGTTCTCGCGAGGCAAGAAATCGAAGCTGGCCGCTTAGTGTGCCCATTTGAAGAGAAATTAATTGTAAAAAATGCCTATTACTTAGTGTGCCACCAGTCTCAGGCAGATTTAGGTAAAATTACCGCATTTCGCGAGTGGCTATTAGAAGAAGTAACGGCAGACCAAATTGATCAAGACTTTTATTAATCAGGCAGATAATGCCATTGCAACTTTAGTGTTTGCTCATGGCGCAGGTGCTGGGCAACATAGTGAATTTATGGAACGTGTGGCAGATGGAATTAGCAAGTACCACATAAATGTAGTGCGTTTTAATTTTGCATATATGGCTTTAGCTGAAGAGTTACGCAAAAGGCGGCCGCCAGATAGAGCCGATAAGTTAGTAGCCTACTACCAGACCGTCTTAAAAGAACTCGATAGCAGTTTGCCGGTTTTTATCGGTGGTAAGTCAATGGGGGGCAGAATAGCGAGTTTGGTGTTAGAGAGTTCTATTGCTAAAGGCTGTATTTGTATGGGATATCCGTTTCATCCACCTGCTAAACCTGAAAAATTGCGTACAGAGCATTTAAAGCAAATAGGTAAACCTGTCTTAGTATTACAAGGTGAGCGAGATACCTTTGGAACAAAGCAAGAGATACAAGGTTATGCAATGTCTCAAAGAGTTCAGCTTAGGTACCTGACGGATGGTGATCATAGTTTTAAACCGAGAGTTAAGTCTGGGATGACATTGGCACAAAATCTAGAAATAGCAATTCGAGAGTCGGTGTCGTTTGTAAATAGGAATGTATGAGACTAAGCCATATTTTAACGCCACATTACCGTTACTAGATATTAGATTAGATAGTTAGTTAAGGTTTTTGTTACCATGCCCTCAAGTTTTTAAATCTAGCTTCACTTTTTGAATACTCTGTTACTAGCGAGTTCTGAATGAAAATTATCTTGTTTTTTGCAGCCTTTAGCGGAATGTTATCGGTTATTCTGGGGGCTTTTGCGGCCCACGGCCTCAAAAATAAACTATCTACAAACATGCTGGATACCTTTCAAGTAGGTGTGCAATATCAGATGTACCATAGTCTAGCGTTAATTCTATTGGTTATTTTATATCGTCAAATGCCCCAAGCTTTGTTGTTATATAGTGCTGGTTTTATGATCGCAGGTATTATCTTTTTCAGTGGTAGTTTATACCTGCTGGCTATGACACAGATTAAATGGTTTGGTCCAGTTACACCACTTGGAGGCTTATTTTTTATTGTGGGCTGGGCGTTATTGTTGGCTTCTGCTTTAAAGGGAGTGAATTAAATTATGGCAGGTTTAGTTTTATATTGCCGTAGTGGTTTTGAAAATGATGTTGCCAATGAAGTTCAAGATAAAGCAAGTCTATTAAATGTGTATGGCTACGTTGAAGCAAAAAGTAATAGCGGCTTTGTTTTGTTCCATTGTTATCAACAAGAGCACGCAGAGCTCTTAAGTAAAAAGTTAGATTTTAGGCGATTGATATTCGCTAGGCAGCACTTTGCTTGCCAGCAAGTTATTGAAAGTATGGATATAACAGACAGAATTAGCCCTTTAATAGAGGCGACTGCTGATTTTCCATTATGTGGTGAATTAAGAGTTGAGTATGCAGATACAACAGATGGTCGAGAGTTATCTAAATTTTGCAGAAAGATTAGCGTACCTTTAAGGCAAGCTCTGCGTAAAAAGAATAAGTTAACCAATAAAGACAATCCTAAAAAGCCAGTTTTGCATGTGTTTTTTACCAGAAATGACAAAGCTTATATTGGTTATTCATTTACACATAATAATTCTCCTTTGCCCTTAGGCATTATGCGATTGAAATTTCCCTTTGATGCTCCTAGCCGTTCCACATTAAAGCTAGATGAGGCCTTTCAAACATTTATTCCAAAGGATGAACATGGAACCCGTTTACAAGGAGGCCTTCAAGCTGTTGATTTAGGTGCATGTCCCGGTGGTTGGACATATCAATTGGTGAAGCGAGGCATGTTTGTACAGGCTGTCGATAATGGTGCTATGGATGAAGGCTTAATGGAAACTGGGCAGGTGACATACTGCCCAGAAGATGGATTTAAATTTCAGCCTAAAAAGAAAAATATTTATTGGTTGGTATGCGACATGATTGAACAACCACAACGCGTGGCTAAACTAATGGCTACTTGGGTGGCCGAACAAAGTTGTAAAGAAGCTATGTTTAACTTGAAGCTACCTATGAAAAGACGTTATGAGTCGGTACAGGGAGCATTAGACATAATTGAAGAAGTAATGAAAAGTGCAAATGTTGGCGGTTACCAAATGCAAACCAAACACTTGTATCACAACAGAGAAGAGGTAACTGTGCATTTAAGGTTATTAAATGGCTAATAAAAAGTGATGGGGATATTTAGGACTTACGAAGGGTAAATCAATAAAAGTCCCTTGGGTAAAGTAACCTAGAGCCTTTCATAAATATTAACTCATTTGACTTTAGTCTAAGCTTATCCGATTAACTTTGAGTTAATCGGATAACTAACAAATAAATTTATTGATCTAAGGGAATATCAAACTCTTCGGATAATTCAAAATCACCGCTTACCTTAGCAATTTTGTTATCCACAAATTCTATGGTGAGCTCCTTACGAAAATCTTCACCACGTTTTTTCATACCCCGCTTCATTTTGTAAATGTAGTACCAAGTGTCATGATCAAAGGCATCTTCTAGCACGGGTTTGCCTAATACATATTCAACCTGTTCTTTGGTCATATCAATTCTAAGTTTTTTAACTTCTTTTTCGTCTAAAAAGTTCCCTTGGGGTATATCAATACGAAAAATCCAATCGGCACAGGCTGATAAGGTCATGGTGGTTATTAAAACAACTAATAAATTCTTAAACTTCATTTTTACTCAATATCTTGGCGTTTGAAAAAGCAATAAATCGCGATTGATGGGATAAACCCTTCAACATTTGGCGAAGCATCCTAACCCAGCCACAACAGCTCAATCAATGCTTAATTTCTAGGAATTACTGATTTCTAGTAATTCTCTGGCATTAGCCATCGCAGACTCGGTTAGTGTGTCTCCTGCTAGTAGACGTGCCAACTCTTCAATTCGTTCACTTTCTTGTAAAGAAATCATATGAGTTTCTGTGGTATTTTTATCGCTGAACTTAGTAACAAACATCTGATTGTGAGCTCTGGCAGCCACTTGAGGTAAATGGGTAACACAAATAACTTGGGTCGATTCTCCTAGTTTTCGGAGTAATTGGCCCACTACAGAGGCAGTTGAACCACTTATTCCACTGTCTACTTCATCAAATATCATAGTAGCAATATCACAACTACTTGAACTAATTACTTGAATGGCTAAACCTATACGAGATAATTCACCACCAGAGACAACTTTTTCAAGATTATCTTTCGCCTGGCCTTTATTGGTAGATACCATAAAGTGCACACTGTCTAATCCTAAATTATGAGGGGTACCTTGCTCATCATAATTTATTGCTATCTCAAATTCAGTGTCAGCCATATTCATTTGATGAACATGTTGCTCTACTTCTTTAGCAAAGGCTTTTGCTGATTTTTTCCGAGATGCACTTAATCGTAAGGCTGCTTTTCGATAATCACTTTCAACAACCAATAATTGTGCTTTTAACTCCTCTAATAATGAATCATCTTGAACTAGGTTTTTGTATTCAGCACTTAATTCTTGATGAAAGTCATATAAAGATTCAGGTTGCACGTTATGTTTACGAGATAAGTTAAGAGCCTGAGAATATCTCGCTTCAACATTTTGCATTCTCATTGGGTCTATTTCTAACTGCTCGGTATAGGCCCTTAACTCATTTGCGGCTTCGTCAATTTGAATACTTGCTTCGGTTAGCATAGTAACAATGGGCGTTAGGCTAGGGTCGTGCTCTTGTAACTCGCTTAACCTGTCTACACTGCTTTGTACGGCTGATAATGCATTAAAGTCATCGGCTTCGTAAAGCTGATGAAAACTGATTTGGCTTTGCTCTAATAAGGTTTGGCTGTGACTTAATTTTTTATGTTCACTTTCTAACTCATGAAACTCACCTTCCGTTAATGCAAACTCGTCCAGTTCTTGTATTTGATAAGACAGTAGTTGGCTGCGATCAGTCCTTTGTTGTTGTCCTTCAAGCAAACTTTGATACTGTCGTTTTTGAGTTTTTAGGGTTTGATAGCTGGCCGACGCTTTCTCTATCAGGTGTTGATGTTCAGCATATTGATCCAGTAAGTTTCTTTGGTTGTCATTTTTTAGTATATGTTGATGAGCATGCTGCCCATGAATACTTAATAAAAATTGCCCGAGACTCTTCAATTGTTGTAGTGGTACTGGCGTACCGTTAATAAAGGCTTTTGAGCGTCCCTCAGAAGATACCACTCGTCTAATAATTACCTCATCTGCATCTGTTAGCTCATGCTCTTCTAGCCAGTTTAGTGCGCCCGCTAGGTTCTTTACGTAAAAAGTGGCACTGACTTCTGCTTTGGTCGCACCAGTTCTCACCATACCGCTATCTGCACGCTCGCCTAGGCATAAACCTAAAGCATCAACAGATATAGACTTACCTGCACCAGTTTCACCGGTAATGGCAGTCATGCCTTGGGTAAAATCGACATTTAAGGTTTTTACAACGGCAAAATTGCGAATAGATAAATGAGTAAGCATGAGACATAGCTCCAAGTCATGTTTAAATATACAGTATATGTAAATATAAACAGGTGTTAGGCCTGTGTCTAGTAATTAGTTGCTTTTATGGACGATTAGTAAAGTTTGCTACCCCAGCTTAATTTTGTACGTAACACATTGAAATAGTTATAACCTTTAGGATGTATCAAGGTTAACTTTGCTGGGTTTTTACAGATTTTAATTTCATCGCCGGGTAATACTGTTAGCACTATATGACTATCACAGCTTACCTGTAGGTTATCGGTGTTTTCAGGGGAAACTTTTAAAGTCACTATACTATTAGCATCAACTACTATGGGTCGACTACTCAATGTATGAGGGAACATAGGCACTAAGCTTAATGCGTCTAGTTTAGGAGTTAATATTGCACCGCCTCCAGATAGAGAATATGCTGTTGAGCCTGTTGGTGTTGCAACTATTAACCCGTCAGAGCGTTGACTAAATACAAAATGTTCATCTAAGTAAACTTCGAATTCCATCATATGGGCAACTTTTCCATGGTGCAATACCACTTCATTTACGGCAGAGTCTTTACTTTGAATTTCTCCATTTCTATAAACAGCAACTTCTAGTAAAAAGCGTTGTTCTACCTTACATTCACCTTCAAAAATGCTGTCTAACTGTGGTTCGATATCGTCAGGGTTGATGTCTGTTAAAAAGCCAAGGTTGCCTCTATTAATGCCCACAACACCAACATTATATTCAGCCAGTACACGAGCGACACCCAACATATTGCCATCTCCGCCTACAACTATCGCTAAGTCAGCTTGGCGCCCAATGTCTTCAATGCTGCAAACTTCTACATCTTGACCATCTAAATTGCTGGCGGTATTGGTTTCTACCAAAATATTGCAGCCTCGTTCGTTCAAATAAACGATCAATGCACTGAGACTGATTTTAGCACCTTGGTGTGCTTGCTTTCCTATTAACCCTACGGTTTTAAACTTCATTTAATATGTCATTAACTATATTTTTCCAGAGTATAACCAGTTGGGAGTTTGAAAGTCATATCTTTTAGTCTTATTGCTAACAATTAAGTTACATATATAAAGTAAAAAATTTGGGTAATTGATTGACTGTTAGATTTAACGGTCTTTATAGTAGCGCCAAATTTTATTAGCAAATATAAGAAGCATCACCTTTTATGGGGCCATTAGTGATAGATGTGTCAGGTTATGAACTGACACCAGAAGAAATAGATATTCTTGACCATCCGTTAGTTGGGGGACTGATATTATTTACCCGTAACTACCATGACCAAAAACAGTTAAAGGATTTGGTTAAACATATTAGAGAAGTGACGCGTAACGATATTTTGCTTGCTACCGACCATGAAGGGGGCAGGGTACAGAGGTTTAGAGAGGGCTTTAGTAAAATACCTGCTATGGGTGACATTTCCCAGCTTTCAAAGAGGTATCAGCTTGATACAGACGCCTTTACTAGAGAATTAGGCTGGCTAATGGCAGCTGAGCTGCAAGCCTTTAATATCGATATAAGCTTTGCACCAGTACTTGATATTAATGGTATTTCAGAAGTTATAGGTGATAGAAGCTTTCATCAATCACCAGATCAAATTGTAAAATTAGCTAGCCAATTTATTCGTGGCATGAAAGACGCGGGTATGAGTGCCACAGGTAAACATTTTCCTGGGCACGGTAATGTTTTAGAAGACTCCCATGTGGCTATTCCCATTGATAGCCGCAGTAAATCAGAGATATTTGCGTTGGATATGGCGATATTCTCAGAAATTAATAAACAGGAGTTATTAGATGCTGTGATGCCAGCCCATGTTATTTATCCTGAAGTAGACGAGTTACCTGCGGGCTTTTCTTCTAAATGGATCAAGCAGATACTTCGTACCGATTTAGGATTTGATGGTGTGGTGTTTTCAGACGATTTATCCATGGAAGGGGCTGTGCAAATGGGTGATATTGTTGAAAGAGCAGAGCTTGCCATAACTGCCGGCTGTGACATGGTTTTAGTGTGTAACGACCCAAGCGGCACGGTAAAGGTTATTGATGGATTACCTTCTGATATAGTTATGGGGGAATTAAGTATTAAAAGAGTACTAGGCTTAAAATCTTCGAGTCAGTTTGATTTTCAAACCTTACAAAGATCGCAGCAGTATAAAGACATCACTTATACACTTAACAGTATAAACGAGCTATAGAAGCGGTATGCAACCCTAGATGCCATTTATGCTCTTTTACAGGGCATAAATTGTGGACGGGAAATTCGTATTAGCCAGCTAACTGTTATTTATCTGTAATTTTATTAGCTTTGGCTTATGAAATTAACTTTAAGTATTCATTGGCATTATTGCTGCTTCGTCTACCTACAGCCGCTGTTCGGCCAATTAACTTGAGAAAATTTACATGTTGAAAAATAAAACTATAAAAAGATCTTCCTACCTAGCTATTAGTTTGTTTACGTTATTGTCTATTAACTTACAAGCTGCACCATTTGATTGGGATGGCCTTGAGAAACAAAAAATAGATTTAAAATTGCCTTTATTGACAGTCCAAGGTGAAAAGGGCTTGCTAGCTTGTGCTTACGTTGACGTTGCCACTTGTGAAAAAACCGGGGAAGCCTGTGCAATAGTGTCAGGGGTTAAAACCCATGATGATATGTTATCTAGACCTGTCGTTGCATTGTCTAGTGCAGCTGAAGCGTTAGGAGTAACCAAAGGAATGTCAGGGGCAGAAGCTTTAGCCTTGTTGCGTTAGCTTGGTGTTCTTTCGCTGATAAATATATCAAAGGCGTATTTATGTAAATATGCCTTTTAGTATTATTATGACTCTTATTACTTTTTAAATACTGTAGTTTTCAGTTTGTTGATCTAACAGATCTGCAACATTGTTAGGTTCATTGCGCCGGTATTTCTCATCTAGTAATTTACCACGCCAATGTTGTTTAGCATGGGTATCCGCTGAAACTTCTCGAACCAATTCAAATATAGCTTTTACAATATTATTGTTTTGTTTTTGTTCTGCCATTTGCAGATATACCATACGGCTTAAGTTAGGCTCTATCATCCTTATTGGACGAACTTGACCACTTTGTTCTAAATGAAAAGTGGCTGAAGACGGACATATTAAAAGTCCTACACCTTGTGTAACGTAATGAAGGGTTGTCATTAATTGCCCAAATCCTCTTTTAGATTTGAGTTTTATACCGCGCTTCTGGGCTTCTAACTGAAGCAGCTGGGTTAGTGCATCTTTCTGTTCTGGAACAAAAATTTCATAGTGTTGCAGGTCAGTAAAAGGTAGGTTCGAATATAACGCTAATTCACTATAAGACGGATTTTGTGGTTGTTTTGAAATATATAAAAATAAATCTTCATCAATTATAGGGAGTGCTTTAGAACTCGTATTGATATTCATAGGGGTAAAACATAATGCTAGGTCGATACTACCTTCAGCTAGCCATTTTTCTACTTCAAAACTAGGCCCTATTTTATAAACCAGTTCAATATTTGCGAACCTATGTTCAAGTTCTTTCAACAAGGGTATAGACAGCACATTACAATTAGATTGGCTAAGCCCTAATATCACTTTGCCTTTGTATTCAGACTGGTCACCAGCCAAGTCTGATTTTGCGGCCTGCATCTGCCCCATTATGAGCTGGGCATGTTTTTCGAATTTTTTTCCTGCTTCAGTTAACTCCACGCCTCTAAAATCCCGAGCAAACAATTTAGCCTTGAGTTCGTGTTCCAAATTGGCTAACTGCAAGCTTATAGCTGGTTGGGCTACATCCAAATGGCGGGCAGCGGCTGTAATGCTACCTTGTTCAGCAGTGACTAAAAAATATTGTAATTGCTTAGAGTTCATAGGCGTTTCATCTTATTTTTAACCGCTTTAATCATTATTAGAATTACGCCTCTATATTCATTTTATGCATATTTATTAGAACTCATTGCGCCCGTTATAATTTCATAAATATATTTGTTGGCCAATTATAAAGAATTAATCGTAATAATTCTTCGCTTTAATAACAGTTATTTAGATCATAGCAACATTTGTCATCTGATACTTGGCGGGAGCTACAAGCTAGATATATATTTATTATGTACCTGAACAATATTTATGTGCCTTCTGTCACATTCGTTCAATTTGTATTATCGCTTTAAGATTTAGTTGTTGTATTGGTTTAAAAATAACAAGGTATTTATCAAATCGCTTTATGTTGAATATTACTAGAAGACAATTTCTTACTATGGTCGGAGCCGCAGGCGGCTCTTCGGCGTTACTCAAAACATCTCTAGCTTTAGGCCTAATGCCCGATGAGCCATACACAGGTCCAGTCAAGGTTAAACCTGCAGCCAAAGGTCAAAATCCAACAGCACTTATACTAGGTGCAGGGCTTGCAGGTTTGTCGACGGCACTAGAATTAGAAAGAGCCGGTTACGATTGCACTATTTTAGAAGCTTCATTTAGACCTGGTGGCCGTAATCTAACCGTTCGTAATGGTGACAAGATTGACGAAATGGGCAACCCCCAGATTTGCCAATTTGACAAACAAGAAAACATGTACTTCAACTGTGGCCCCGCCCGCATACCTGGCCATCATAGACGTTTATTACATTATTGCAAAACTCTGCATGTACCGCTACAAATTAAAGCCAACAGCAGCAAGATGGCCTATTTTCAGGATGATAAGTCCCTCGGCGGTAAGCCTAAACGCATAGTGGAATATCATACCGATGCCCGTGGTTTGATGTCAGAACTATTATGGAAGTCAGCAGACTCGAATCAGTTCGATCAACTTCTAAGTAAGGAAGATGTCGCTAAGCTGAAGAAGTTCTCAAAAACCTACGGTGACTTAACTGAAAATGGTAAGTATATAGGGAGTGATAGAGGCGGTTCTACAACAGACCGCATGCTTGACTATCCATCACCACGAGCCCCTATTGAGTTGAAAGCAATGTTAGATAGCAGCTTCTGGTACGGTGGCTTATTGGGTTCAGAAACATACGATTGGGCCGAGCCTCTAATGGAACCTACAGGTGGAATGGACAATGTCATCAAAGCATTTCTAAGAAACCTAAAAAGACAGCCAGTGTTAAATGCTCAGGTTAAGAAAATATTTAACCGTGGTTCAGGAGTTGAGGTTACTTATGAGCACAGTGGAAAGTTCCACACTGTAAAAGCTGATTATTGTTTTAACAATATTCCTGCTCATTTTATGGCTGGTATAGAAAATAACTTTTCTGATAATTACCAATCTGGTTTAAATGCCATTAAACGGGGTCAT
The DNA here is from genome assembly GCF_004360155.1 of Paraglaciecola marina. Lineage (GTDB taxonomy): Bacteria > Pseudomonadota > Gammaproteobacteria > Enterobacterales > Alteromonadaceae > Paraglaciecola > Paraglaciecola marina. Next base: position 42,762 of record NZ_ML178727.1, read on the forward strand.
TTATTCAAGATTGCTTTTCAAATGAAAGAGCGGTTTTGGGAGAAAGACGGAATTTATGGTGGGATCAGTTACTCTAAAGATGCCATAGGGCAGATTTGGTATCCGTCGCACGATATTCACGCTCAAAAAGGCATTTTGTTAGGTGCATATACTTGGAATGAAAAAGCCACCAAGATGTTCGAAGCTCTGTCGCAAGAGGAACGACTTAAAGCTGGTGCACTTTCAGGTGAGAAAATCCATCCGGGTTACAGTAAATACATAGAAAATGGCATTACTATTCCATGGTCTCGAATGAATCATCAAATGGGTTGTGGTCTACGAATGAGCCATGACAATTTTGAAAAGTACTATCATGTGCTTCAAAAACCTGAAGGTCGCCATTTTATGATTGGCGATCAGATAAGCCATCATACGGGCTGGCAAGAAGGGGCATTAGCTTCAAGTGAACAGGCCTTGCAGCAACTAAATAAAATGTTAGCAGCCAACTTTAATATTGGAGAACCCAATTATGTTAGCTAAACGTTATCTGTCATTTATCATATTTGGTTTGCTTGCGTTTCATCTCAATGCAGAAGAGGTAGTGACACCGGTTGGTTTAGAGTATTGCACTGTATGCCATGGTGCTCAATTAAAGGGTAATGAAAACATTCAAGCCCCAAGATTATCAGGTTTATCTGATTGGTATTTGGAACGTCAATTACTCAATTTTAAAACTAGAGTTAGAGGCGATCACCCGGATAATTTGACCGGGGGAGAAATGATGTTAATGGCTAAAAATTTAACTGCTCAGGAAATCAAAGACATAGTTAAATGGGTAACCTCTACCGATTCTCCTAAACCTTTGGCAACCATTGAGGGCGATATAAAGGCTGGAGAAGCCCTATATCAAACCTGTTCTGCATGCCACGGTCCTAATGCTACAGGTAATAAAATGCTTGGAGCACCTAATTTGAGCGGATTAAATGATTGGTATATATTTAATCAGCTTAATCATTTTAGATTAGGCATGCGCGGTACCCATAAAGCTGACACTTATGGTCAACAGATGCGAGCGGTAAGTGGTGTAATTACTTCAGAAAAAGATGCTGCGAACGTAGCTGCATACATTCATCAATTAAAATAGCAGGAACAAAGTTTATGAAAAAATCTTTATTATTGGCGGCAACAAGTTTGTTAGCGACAAGTGCGTTAGCCGATGTTACCCGTCATGCCTTACCTAATAACAGTACTTTCCCTATTTCTCGTGCTGTTGAAGTATCTCCTGAAACAACTCTAATATTCCATAGTGGTACAGTACCTGGACCTGTAAATCCAGATGCTAAACGTGGTAGCCGTGAATACTACGGTGATACTGAGACTCAAGCCTTAAACGTATTTAAACGAATGGAAGCTTCTTTTAAAGAACTAGGTGTTGATTTTGGTGACATTATTAAAATGCAAGTGTTCTTAGTTGGTGACCCAACAATGGACGGTAAAATGGATTTTGCAGGTTTTATGAAAGCCTACACCAAATATTTTGGTACCAAAGAACAACCTAATAAACCAGCTCGTTCAGCATTTCAAATTGCTGGATTAGCCGGTGGTCCGAATATGCTAATTGAAATTGAAGCAGTGATTGCTCGACCTAATTAGTATTGTTAGCCACTAATTTCTCCGAGTTAGTGGCTTTTTTTCTATTCTAAATATCTAATATTGCAGTCTTTTTTATTCCACACAGCTTGAAAATATGAGAGATTATTCACACACCAATTGGGTTCAGTGAGTAATATGCAAAGCAATAATAAATATATTTTAATATCAATCGTATCTTCCTTAACCTTGTATTTTTTGTTGATTTTCTGGGGACATAATTCTGCGATTTCAGCAACCGCTGCCATAACCTTATGTACTGCAATGTTATGGGTGACAGAAGCCATTCCAATTCCTGCTACGTCATTAATTCCATTTTTCGGTTTTCCCATGGCTGGGGTAATTGACTATAAAGAGGCGGCCTCTGCACTAGGAAGTCACGTCATTCTATTATTGATGGGTGCTTTTATGCTTTCAAAAGCATTGGAGAAGTCAAATGTTCATAGCCGTTTAGCCTATTATTTAGTGAATATCACTGGTGGAAAAAGTGCTAAGCGTTTGGTTTTAGGCTTTATGCTTACTGCTGCAATATTAAGCATGTGGATTTCAAATTCAGCAACAACCCTGATGTTATTACCCATCACTTTAGCGGTTTTAAAACATGTAAAAGATCCACGTTTAACCATAGCCATGTTATTAGGTATTGCATACGCAGCAAGTTTAGGTGGGGTAGGTACTCCTGTTGGGACTCCACCTAATATCATTTTTATGAGTGTATTTTTAGAATCTCAGGGTAAAGAGATTAACTTCTTAGAGTGGATGAAAACAGGAGTGCCAATCGTAGTTATTGGGATACCTGTTATTGCGTGGTGGTTAACTCGAAAACTAGACGACAAGCAAGAATTTATATTACCTAAATCTGGTAAGTGGTTACCTGCTGAAAAGCGAGTATTGATTATCTTTTTAGGTATTGCATTAGCTTGGATGTTTAGACCCTATTGGACAGTTTGGTTAAATATGCCCTCAATTGGTGATAGTACCGTTGCTTTGGTGGGGGTTCTAGTGATGTTTTTAGTACCTAATGGCAATAGAACTGAACTGCCAAATACAAAAGTTGATGCAACCAAAAAAGAAAAATTTGGTGAGGTAGTCGAAAAACCAAAGTCTGACAAACTCCTCGATTGGGAAACCGCAGTGGATATTCCTTGGGGGATGTTGTTATTGTTTGCCGGTGGTATTTGTATCGCTAAAGCCTTTTCGGCATCCGGTTTAAGTGAGTTATTAGGGCAATTATTGACTGGATTGTCAGCTTTACCTGTTCCTTTACTTATCTTATCAATTTGTTTATTTGTAACATTTTTAACTGAAATTACCTCTAATACAGCAACCGCCACTTTGTTAATGCCCATTTTAGCGGCTACGGGAATGGCCGCAGGTATTGACCCTGCGCTAATGATGATGCCAGCAGCCATTAGTGCAAGTTGTGCATTTATGTTACCGGTTGCCACTGCTCCAAATGCAATTGTTTACGGTATGAACAAATTTAGTATTCAAACTATGGCACGGGAAGGCTTTATGCTAAATGTATTTTTGGCATTTATTATTACTGGTGTAAGTTACTTCACTATTTAAAAAATGCACTTAGAAAGTATGATTAACAAAGAAGTTTGAGAAAGAAATCTCTGTACTTTCAGCTTTATTTTGAAATGTTTCTTCACATTTATAAACGACGACTGGCTCTATTTTTGAGTTAACAAACTTGTTTTTTTTTAGTTTTTGTTATGTTGTTATTTTGTAATTATTTGTAAAATAAATGCAACTTTTGATGCTTTGCACCATTGTGGGGTTTTAAGTTCTGGAGTGGTGCTTTAGTTTGCTGGGTGTTCTTCTAGGCCCCTATATAACTGGTTGTATCGGTCTTGGCATCATTTCTGCAGTTTCACCTTTGTACAGCATTTTACTCTGTATGTTCATAAGAGCTTAGCTCAATTTAATTAAAATTTTTTAGAATAGTGGTGTTATGGAACTGGAGTTGTTGTTGTTTGTTGCTACCTTGTGTGTAGCTGGTGCAGTTGCCGGTATAACCTCGGGGTTATTTGGCAATGGAGGTGGGTTTGTAGTGGTTCCAGCCTTATTGGCTGTTTTTCCATTTTTCACTGAGTCTTCAGCTGAATTAATGCAAGTTGCGGTGGGTACGTCTTTGGCGTCTATCATAATATCGAGTACTCGATCGGTACAGGCTCATCACCGTAAAGGAGCCGTAGACTTTAAGGTCTTAAAAGACTGGGCTATTTGGCTCGTTTTAGGTGTGTTGATCGGTATTTATATAGCGTCTAAAACTAGCTCAAATGCACTGATATTGGTTTTTGCTACTGGTGTATTCTTTTATTCTATTTATTTTCTATTTCCAAAATTGTTTGCAGGTAAAACAGACTCTTTAGACATGCCAAAAGGAATAGGGCGAGCTGCTTTGGCTACTTTTTTAGGTGGCTTTTCAGCATTGTTAGGTATAGGTGGTGGAACTATAACTGTTATGACTATGGTGATATGTAATAGGCCTGTTCATCAAGCGGTTGCAACGGCTGCAGGTGTTGGCTTTATTATTGGTTTACCGGGAGCTATAGGGTTTATGGCAATGGGACATAATGTACCTAATTTACCCTATGGAACATTCGGTTACGTAAATATACCCGCGCTAATAGCGATTAGTGTTGGCTCAATCATTACTGCACCAATTGGTGCTAAGTGGGCCCATAGTTTAGATGAAGTACTACTTAAGAAACTATTCGGTGTGTACCTTATCGTAGTGTCAATTTGTATGTTCTATAAAGCGTATTAAAACTTAAAGATAAAAATTAAAGGTAAAAAATTATGACTGATAAATTAAGTAGACGTTTATTTTTACAAGGTTCAGTGGCTGCTTCAGCACTTGCTGCAAGTGGTATTATTACGGGTTCTGCTGTTGCTGCCCATCATCAGACTCCTGCTGTTGCTTATGGACCCAAGCCGGGCGTTGCTAAGTTAAATGCCAATGAAAACCCTTATGGACCTAGTCCAGCGGCCATGAAAGCTATTATGGAAGCTAGTGCAAAAGGGGCATATTATGCTGCTGATCCTTATCGCGTTTTAGTGGACATGATTGCAGAAAAAAACTCAGTTAGTAAATCTCAGGTTTCTTTAAGTGCTGGTTCCAGTGGTGTGCTTTCATACACGGCAGTACTTGCCTCTACTAAAGGCAAGATTTTAGGGCCGGATTTATTTTGGGATACCACGGCTAAAACGCCACAAAAAATTGGTGCTGAAAAAATCAAACGAACAGCAAAGACCAAAGATTTAGGTATTGATTTAGACGCTATGTATGCAGCAATTACGCCTGACGTCGCCATGGTGCAAATTACAAATCCAAATAACCCTACAGGTCGATTATTAGATCCCGTTAAGTTGCGTGAGTTTTGTATAAAAGCTTCTAAGAAAGTCTTGGTACTAGTTGATGAAGCGTATAACGAAGTGACTGATATGCCTGAGAAAAACTCCATGATGGGCTTAATAAATGAAGGTCATAATGTTGTAGTTGCACGAACATTCTCAAAGCTATTCGGATTAGCTGGAATGCGTGTTGGTTATATGATCGCTTCGGAAGAAAATACAGCTGAAATAAATCGTTATAGCCTAGGCGGTTACTCTATGAATCAAGCTGGTTTAGCTGCAGCAATTGCTAGTTATAATGATGAAGCTTTCTTAAAAATGTCTAAATCTAAAATTGTCGAAGGCAGAGAAATGATTTTATCTGCGGTTAAGGCTAACGGATTAATTGCTTTACCATCTGAAACAAATTTTGTATTTGTTGATTTGGGTAAAGGTAATGCTGAAATATTCAGACAAGAAATGGCTAAGCAGAATGTATTAATTCGTGGTATTTACCGTGATTATAATAACTGGTCTCGAGTGAGTACTGGTTTGATCCCTGACGTACAAAAATATGTTGATGCTATGCCTTTGGCGTTAGAGAAAACTCTAGCTAAAGCTTAATTACTTAACATTATTGGTTACTAGTAGCTTAAGTATTAAGTTACTAGTAACTGGTTTAACTGCAATAAACTCTAGCGTCATTCTGCTTTTTTCATTCTTTATTTATTCCCAAGTTAGCTGAATTTTATACACTTTAGATGAACGTAGGAGTTTCAATTAGCCTGCTTCGAAGATTTTCTCACGTGCTTAAAGCACTTGAGAGTTAGACGTATCGGTTTCTATCAATTGTTATCAAATCAATTTAGGTCTCTTCTTAACTGACGATAAGTCCACTCAATCGTTATGATAATTTTAAGTTGCAACATATAGGTGCAATTAGTCTTTTTTGGCCCGTTTAAATGAGCTTTTGCTCACCCTAGTTGTTTTTGTTTAACCTCCTTTTAGATTAATTTAGGTTGTCGTAAATGCTTGAGCATCGCTGCAGCTATTAATTTTAAAGGGGTTGGCGAGATATAAGAAAAATATTGTCCCCATAAATAGTAAAACCGGTTCCGGTTGGCATCTGAGTTGCTTTTTACATGTAGAGGAATGGTAATTAATAACCAATATTTATTTATTAAGTGCATTGCACAGAATTAATACACAAGAATAATTAACAGAGTACTGATTTTAGTTGATAAGTAATTCCCAACGTTTTCAAGCACATAATAAAAATGTCAAAATAAGAGGTAATACATGCTTAAGCTACACACACTAAGTCGTTCTATTCGACGTAATTTACCGGTAATTGCAGCCAGTACTGGTTTGCTTTTAACGTCACCCACTATTCTAGCTCAAGAAGAGCAGGCTGATGATGCAAACACAGAACAAATTGTTATTACAGGTTCTCGTGGGGCACCTAGGTCGGTAGCAGATTCAGCAGTGCCAGTAGATGTTTTCAGTGAAGAAGACTTAGTATCTGTACCGTTTACTGATACTAACGATATTTTAAAAACCTTAGTTCCTTCGTATTCTTTATCACGTCAACCCATTTCTGATGGTGCATCATTTATACGTCCTGCTACATTACGCGGTATGCCTACCGATAAAACACTAGTACTGGTTAACTCAAAGCGTCGCCATCGTTCTGCTCTAGTGCAAATTGGTGGTTCAGGTACTCAAGGTCCAGATATCGCAACTATTCCTTCTTCTGCACTTAAAGGTGTTGAAGTGTTGCGTGACGGTGCGGCCGCTCAATATGGTTCAGATGCAATTGCTGGTGTGATTAACTTTCAGTTAAAAGATAATGATGAAGGAGGTTCTCTTTCAATAGATATGGGTCAATATTATGAAGGTGACGGTGAGCAATTTACTGTAACTGGTAATATTGGTTTTGCGTTAGGTGACAAAGGTTTCGTTAGTGTGTCTGGTGAAATATCGGATCAAAGTGCTACCTCTCGTTCAGAACAATATTGTGAGTCTTGGGCTTGTGTAGATTCAGACTCTGAAGACTTTTTAAATTTTGATACTTCAGTTTACGGATATGATGAAGCTGCGTACATTGAAGGCCTAGCTGATGCAAATATTGGTTTTGGTGATGTAGTGCAGCCATGGGGACAACCAAACTCTGCAGCAACGCGTTTGTTTATTAACTCAGGCTACGAAATTAACGATACCACTAGACTTTATGCCTTTGGTAACTATTCATCAAGCGAGCATGATGGTGGATTTTTCTATCGTTACCCAGGTAATGGCACAATCGAGACACTTCGTTTAGAAGATGGATCTTTATACTCACCATTAGAAAAATTCCCAGGTGGATTTACCCCTCGATTCTTTGGTGATATCACAGATTTCTCATTTGTGGCGGGGATTGAAGGTGAGTTTGCTAACGAAATGACCTACGACTTTAGTGGTCGCTTCGGTTCAAACGAAATTTCTTATACACTTAAAAATACCATAAACCCATCGTTAGCCGATGAATCACCCACGGAGTTTCACCCAGGTGACTTGATTAACGAAGAGTTACAATTAACAGCTGACTTTACTCAATATGTAGACTTCGGTATGGCTAACGAAGTGTTGTTCGCATTTGGTGCAAGTTACATGGAAGAAACCTATGAGCTTGTGGAAGGCGATGAAGATTCATATAAAGTAGGCGATTTTTCATATTCGGATACATTTGACTTCTGTAATGATGACGGTTCAACGACTGCAGATGGTCAAAATGTAATTGATAATTTTGGTTCGTCTCTAGACTGTTCAAATCCTGACGATCCTGTTTATACGTCAGTTAGCCCAGGTTCAAATGGCTTCCCTGGATACTCCCCAGAATATTCACAAAAATATACACGTGATTCTTTAGGTGTCTATTTAGACGTAAGTACTGATGTAACAGACGCTTTCTTTATACAAGGTGCATTACGTTACGAAGACTACTCTGATTTCGATGCTGAATTAGTTGGTAAAATTGCATTTAAATATTCACTAACTGACGAAATTAATGTACGTGGTTCAGTAGGTACAGGCTTTAGAGCACCTACACCGGGTCAACAAGGTACCATTAACGTATCTACTCGATTACCTGATGGCTTCCCTGTTGCGACAGGTCTGTTTCCGGCACTTAGCGCTGAAGGTCAAGCTTTGGGTGCAGAACCACTTAGGCCAGAAACTTCTGAGAATTTATCTTTAGGTATGTCTGGTAGTTTTGATGACCTGACTTTAACCATTGATTTTTATAGAATTGCTGTAGATGATCGTTTTTATGCTGTATCTACACGAGATGTTTCATCATTTGAACCTACGGATCCTAATGACGATGATTATGAATCCGATTTAGCTGCCTATGAAAACTATCAAGCGTTACTTCTTGCAGCTGGAGAAGAAACCGCAGGTTCTATTGGTGGAGTTAACTTCTTCCAGAATGCATTTGATACTGTTACTTCAGGTGTTGATATTGTTGCTACTTATACATTAGGCGACACTGTTTTAACTGGTTCTGTAAACTACAACTCTTCAACTATTAATAATTTTGGTTCGGAAGAGTTAGAAGAGTTCTTGAACGATGAAGGCCAATATGATTTTGAAAACAGTGCTCCAAAGTGGAAGGGTGTTTTCTCTGCTAAGCATAGTTTTGATGCGTTAAGCGTTTTAGTTCGTGCTAACCTTTATGGGTCTTATTCAAATGCGATCGACTCTGCTGCAACTAATGTTCAAGAATATGACCCTAGTGTATTGTTTGATTTAGAAATGAACTATGCATTAAGTGATTCTTTAACCTTAGCAGCTGGTGCTCGTAACTTGTTTGATACTTACCCTGATGAAGGTGATAGTGGTGATGCATGTTGTGGTCGAGTATACTGGTCTGGTGACACAGTAGATTGGCAAGGTGGTTACTACTACGCTCGTTTAAACTACACTTGGTAATATGAAGTTTTTTTAAGTTACTTTTGAAAAGCCGTCATTCGTGACGGCTTTTTTATTGGCTGTAACTTTACTTCAATGAAATGGTTATTTCGTTAAGGATAATCATATCAATGTTTTAATGTTGAAAATTGTAGTGAAAAAGCACATTCTGAAGGCTTTGTCTACGGCCACGCATAGCATTTATCTAAAGTGAGTATAGGACTCGATTGCACAGAGACAGGTGTGGAAAGGTGATTGCAGATGCCTAGTGACCCGCTAAAGAGAATTATGAGGCAGCTAATAACATAAAATACCTGCAAACTTTGCTTTGGCTAGAGCTGAGATGCATAGCGTACTAAACTTAGAAAAAACAGAGGTCACCTATCAAATGGAAGTGGAAATTGATTGCTTGCACCGTCGAGTTTTTGATATTTAAAACTAATATTTATTCTTTTTTAGGTTCTTCTATTTCTGGCCAATTATAACGATTAATTGTGACTACCATCCCAAATAAGGGATGATCAAAATAGTGTACCTGTTTACTTATTACTCTGCGTAATTGATCAAAGTTAACACTTTCTAAAAAGTTAGCTTGCTCATAATTTCCAGAGATTAAAGTGGTTTCTGAGTTTTCCATAGACTCCTGCGACTTAAATACTGGGTGGCGATAATCTAAGTCACTGTCTATATGTAAATAAGGTACACGACCAATATTTCGTAAATAAACTGCTACTTCACCGTCTAATTGCCAGATGTCACTAGCTTGGACTGTTGAGTCTTCTTCATCTTCAGTTAAATCTGGTTTGTCACTTAGAAGCTCAGTTAAATTAACAGGGGTGCTATCATTTAATGCATTATCAATTGTCCTAAAGAAATCCTCTGTAGACTCGATATCTAGGCTGGTTATCTCAGGCTCAACCGGTTCTATGTCTAATGACTTTTCTGCTTCAGGAATATAAACGTCTTTTTCTTTTAGCGAGAGCGCATCAAAAAGTGTATCTGTATCTTGTGGTATTAATTCACCGCTATTTGTATAAGCATTACCATAATTTTTACCTGCAAATAAGCGAGTAGCCTGAGTGTTCTCTCGTCCAAAGGTAACTTCTTGACGCCATGCTAAATGTAATAATGGAGTTATACCTTTTTGGTACTTAATACTTTGATATAGCTCTTCCATTCTGAAGGTGTCCACAGGTAGTAAAAATGCTGGCATTTTTGTTTGCCATTCTATGCCGTTTATTTTTACTGGTACTTTAGTGATTAAATCAGTCGGGTTGCTAGTATCCTTTTTAGGAGTTGAAACTAACATCGGGTCAATTTGTTCAGAATAGGCACAGGGTAGGTGTTCTGGTATTTGCCATTCTATGTAAGACATATCAGTGAGTTGGCTTACATTAGGTTCTGATTCATTATCTTCATAAGTAGATAAACCTGTGACGTTTACGTTTTGGCTATCTATAAATGAGCTTGGGTTTGTAGATACTGATTGTACTTCTAAACCTAGTGCAGGTAAGTCTGATTCTAGTTCTGGCTCAGGCGATAAAAGCTCATCTATAGCTGTACTTAGGTTTTCAACCCATTGCATGTTTGGAATAACAAACCTTTGTCGTTCTGCGGTACTAACCTCTTCCCGCTTCGATGCTCGGCAGTAGTTGAGTCCTGCTAATAAATAAGAAGTGTCGGGTGTTAAATATGGGCTGAGTATATCTAAGGTGTTGTCTATTTTTTGGGTTAGACTTGATTGCTTAAATTTTTCAGAAACAGCATTAGGCTCTAATGTTCGTTCAAATAAAATCACTTCTACATCAAACCACCATTCTTGTTCTGCGGCTTGTAAGTGTTGTGTAGCAGTTAATACACCTAAACTTACTAATGATAGTTTTAGCGCTTTTGGCGACAACAAGCTCGTAGTTGAAGATAATAAAGTGGTTAATTTGTAGGTCATTAAGCAGCTCTTAATTGTTGGCTAAATTCATTTAACATATCAGTGAATAGTTTAAGTCTATCTTTGGCTGATTCAGTAGGCACGTTAAATTTTAATTTTTGTGGACCATCTAATTTATATATTCTGGGTTGCGATTGAATCAGTTTGATAATAAAGCCAGGGTCAATCTGGGTGTGTTGCGAAAACTCAACAAAGCCACCTTTATTGGTACCTTCCATTTTAGATACGCCAATTTTCTTGGCTGTTATCTTTAACATGGCGACATCGAGCAGATTTTTAGCACTTTGAGGCAATAAACCAAACCTATCTATTAACTCAATTTGAAATTCGTTAATAGCTCTTTCATCTTGGCAACCTGCCAGTTTTTTGTACAAAGACAAGCGCATATTAACGTCAGGTACATAATCATCTGGAAACAAGGCAGGTAACCGTAAGTCTATATCGGTTTGCTCTGACAATGCAGAATCAAGAGAAGGTTCCTTACCTTGTTTTAAGGCTTCTACGGCTTGTTCTAACATATCCATGTATAAGGTAAAGCCGATACTGGATATTTGCCCAGACTGACCATCACCTAATAGCTCACCAGCTCCACGTATTTCTAAATCGTGAGTGGCAAGAGCAAAACCGGCACCTAACTCTTCTAAAGATGAAATGGCCTCAAGACGTTTTTTGGCGTCTTTGGTTAGTCGTCTTGGGTGGGGGGTCATCAAATATGCGTATGCCTGATGGTGGGAACGACCCACACGGCCTCTAAGTTGATGCAGTTGCGCTAAACCTAAATGGTCAGCTCTATCCATCACAATTGTGTTGGCAGATGGCACATCAATTCCGGTTTCGATAATTGTGGTACACAACAAAACATTAAATCGTTGATGATTAAAGTCAGACATCACTTTTTCGAGCTCTCGCTCACGCATTTGCCCATGGCCAATGACCACTCGAGCCTCCGGGACAATTTCTGCAATTTCTTCTGCTGTGCGCTCTATTGTGTCTACTTCATTATGCAAGAAGTAAACTTGGCCGCCACGGAGAATTTCTCGCATGATAGCTTCGCGAATTAAGTCTTTACTACGTTGTTGTACAAAGGTTTTAATCGGTAAACGTTTTGCAGGCGGCGTCGCAATAATCGATAAATCACGCATACCACTTAAGGCCATATTTAAGGTGCGCGGAATAGGTGTTGCAGTTAACGTTAGAATGTCTACATCTGAACGTAATGCTTTAAATTTCTCTTTTTGGCGCACACCAAAGCGGTGTTCTTCGTCGATGATCACTAAACCTAGATCATTAAACTTTAAGCGCTCTTGTAACAAGGTGTGGGTACCTACAATGATATCTACATTGCCTTCGCCAATGGCTGATACCACACGTTTAGAATCTTTAGCACTGACAAATCTAGATAATACTTCAATGTTAAAGGGGAAGTTTACAAAACGTTCCTTAAAGTTTTCAAAATGCTGATGGGCTAACAGGGTAGTGGGTACCAAAATAGCCACCTGTTTACCCTGATTGGCAGCGATAAACGCTGCGCGCATGGCGACTTCTGTTTTACCAAAGCCAACATCACCACATACTAGTCTGTCCATGGCATTGGCTGAGCCCATGTCTTGAATGACAGCGTTGATGGCTTTTTGTTGATCTAGTGTTTCTTCAAAGGGGAAACTATCAGAGAAAGCTTGGTATTCATCCCATGCTATTTTAAATGCATAGCCGGGTTTTGCAGCACGTTGGGCGTAAACATCTAATAGCTGAGCGGCGACATCTCGTACTTTTTCAGCGGCTTTTGTTTTAGCCTTTGACCATGTATCTGTGCCTAGGTGATGCAGTGGCGCGTGTTCTATGTCACCGCCACTGTAGCGACTGATCAACTGCAAAGAAGCCACAGGGACATATAACTTAGACTTTTTGGCGTATTCAATAGTTAAATATTCTGTAGTAATGCCACCAGCATCTAGGGTTTGTAAACCTAAATAACGGCCTACGCCGTGGTCAAGATGCACCACAGGCTGGCCTAATTGCAGTTCAGCCAAATTGCGTATAATCGCACCTTCGTCTGTGCCTTGACGGGTATCCCGTTTACGGCGGTGACTGATTTTATGACCCAGCAATTCGGTTTCAGTTATAAATGCAACAGGTAAGTCTTTATCATCAATTAAGAAGCTAAATTCTGCTGCGCCTACTGTTATTCCTATTGGCTCATCGCTATACAAAAATTCATCTAGCTGGGTAAAGTACTTAGGTTTTATCTCTGCTTTTGTGAGAATTTCTAGCAGGCCTTCACGGCGACCTGCTGATTCAGTGCTAAATAACACTTTAACCTTTTGTTTTTGCCACTCAGCGACATGTTGCTTTAATGAAGTCCACGGAATTTTGTTTTGTGGTTTCAGGGCAATATCAGCAATGGGGTGGGTATTAAAATTATAATGTCCTGCTTTCTTACTGATTGAATCCTTGCTTATTTGAACTCTTGGCCAGTCTTTTAAGGCGGCAAACAACTCTTCAGCACGCATAAAAATATCTGCTGGCTCTAGCAGTGGGCGTACTAAGTTATAACGTAGTTGCTCGTATCTGTTGTTTACGTCTTTCCAATAGGTGTCGTGGGCGATTTGTAAATCACCATGCATTAAAATGGTGGTATCTGCGTTTAAGTAATCAAATAAGCAGGAGGTCTTTTCAAAAAACAGCGGTAAGTAATATTCAATTCCCCCTGGCATCAAGCCTTTGCCCACTTGGTAATAGATAGACTCTTTGCTGTTGTTGGCATCAAACTTTGTTAAGTATTGTTGTCTAAACAATAAGGTGGCGTCTTTATCTGTGGGGAATTCTCTCGCGGGCAATAACTTAATTTCGTCTACTTTATCTCCTGAACGTTGTGTCTCAGGATCAAAGTGTCTAATACTATCGACTTCGTCATCAAACAAATCGATACGAAAAGGGTGTGAACTCCCCATTGGGAACAGATCAATAATACTGCCACGTATAGAAAACTCACTATGGCTCATTACTTGGTTAACATGTAAATAACCCGCACGCTCTAAGCCTGAACGAAATTCACTAATATCCAAGGTTTGGTTGATTTTTAATATCAGTAGATATTTTCCAATGTAATCAACTGGAGCCATACGCATAATCAAGGTATTTAGCGGTACAATAAAAATGCTCCGCTCATTTTGGGTGAGCTGATATAAGGCTTCTAAACGCTGAGATACAATATCTTGATGAGGAGAAAAGTTATCATAGGGTAGGGTTTCCCAATCAGGGAATAACTGCACATTAACTGTTTGATTTTGTAAAAAGTAATCCAGCTCTTTCTCAAGTTTGATTGCACTGGGTGTATCAGCCGTTATTAATAACAATGGCCCGCTGGCATTTTCAGCAGCCGAAGCAATGGCTAGAGCTGTACTGCTGCCTTGCAGGTTCCCCCAGTGGCGAATGTCATTATTAGATTTTTGGTTGTTGTTAGGTAACGGCGGTGAAAAAATACTGTCAGTCATTAATTGTTTTCGTTTTGGTTCATTTTCATAGTTTTACGTTTACGGAGATTAGCTGCTTGTAAATGTAAGCTGGCTCTTACCAATAAGTCTTGGTCTTCATCTCGTATACGGGAAAAAATTAGCGATATATGGTACGTATCATCTTCTTGCTTACAAGTAATAACTTCAGCAAAACAAAAAATAGCGGCGGCTTCTTCCCGTAAAAATAATTTCACTTCTACGGCTGAGCCTATTTCCCAAGGGTTTTCGCTTGCAACCACTAAACCGCCACCGCCAAATTGTATAGATTGATGACTGTTAGCTTGGTCTGAGTGCTGCTGTAAAATAAGTGACATCATCAAGTCGATTTTTTTTGATTGGTGATTTAAAAATTCGGCGAGTTGTGAAGCATGTTCACCCAAGCTCAGTAATGGTCTAAGAGCTTTACTGTCTATTTCTGACAACTCATTAGCAATCTGAAATTCAAAGGGCATATGTTCATGCAATTCCTCCACTTCAGGGAGGGTAAAGGTCTTATCTAACAACCGCATATTCACCGGAACAATATGCTTTATCATGAAAAACTCTTCAAATTGTTCATATTTTTGCTCAAGCGTAAGGTGCTGCATAGGATCTCCGGCGATTGCTTTGCTTGTTAGATTTCTTCCAAGCACGTATTATTCAACATCACTTTAGAGTATACCAATACTTAACAGGTTATTTTTCAACTGTTTATAATTAAATAAGAATCACATTCACATGTTCTATCCTGTTTCAGCCTTTATTGGCTTACGTTATGCCAAAGCTTCTAAGGGCAGTCATTTCATTGCTTTTATTAATTTTTTCTCAGTAGTAGGGATTGCCTTAGGATTAATGGCGCTGATTACCGTGTTATCAGTGATGAATGGCTTTGAAGGTGAGCTTAAGTCACGTAACTTAGGCATTACACCTCATATATTGGTCGACCAACATACAGACCCCGAAGCCGAAAACATAGATTTTGAAAGTATTCCTAGTGTGTTGGTTGCCAGTGAATTTATTGAGTCAGAAGGATTAATACAGTCATCTCAAGGGCTACAGGGGGTAATCTTTCAAGGCGTGCAGCCTAGTGTAATGGAGCAATCATCTATCGTTGCAGAAAACATGCTAGTGGGGCAATTCAGTAATTTAAAGCAAGGTGAGTATGGCGTTATAATTGGTCGCGCATTATCTTTAAAGCTAAATTTACGTGTTGGTGAAAAGGCACGTTTATTAGCGTCTGAAAACAGCTACTTTGGGCCTTTTGGCAGAATGTACAGTCAGCGAGTGTTTAAGGTTGTGGGTATATTTAGCATGAGCTCAGCCTTAGACGACAAAGTGGTGATGTTACATATTAATGATGCGGCTAGGTTGCTCAGAGGTAGCCCCCAAAATTTAGCAAAAACCCGCTTGTTTTTAGATGATGCCTTTAATTACAAAGAGGTTGTACAAGTTTTAGCGTCACATGGTTACCAATCTACAAATTGGCGAGACAGACAAGGCGTATTATTTGATGCCGTAAAGATGGAAAAAAATATGATGTCGCTAATGTTGTTGCTCATTATTGCTGTTGCAGCCTTTAATATTGTATCTGCATTGGTGATGGTGGTGTCTGAAAAACAAGGCGACATTGCCATACTACTCACCCAAGGAATGACTCGCACTCAAGTGATGTGGATATTTCTGTTTAATGGGGCCTACAACGGTATTAAAGGCACATTAATTGGCGTGTTACTTGGGGTACTCACAGTGAGTCAAATAAATAACATCATAGTATTGTTAAACATCCCTATCTACTTTGGTGCTAACGGGCAGGGCTTACCCATTGATCTACAATGGCCCCAAGTTGTATTTTTGATTGGTACTTCACTAGTGTTATGTTTTTTAGCGAGTGTGTACCCAGCAATCCGAGCAGTTAAAGTAGAACCTGCACAAGCATTGAAGTATGAATAAAAACCTTAAATGTTGTGATGAATTGATGCCTGCTTCGATATACAATACTGCGCTAAATAACGTTTAGGTTAAATTAACCAGGCGTTCCCTAAAGTTTTAAGGTTACCAACTCAATGCAAAAAACATTTATTACTGCACAAATGTTACTAGAAGATTCGTTCCGAGTAGCGGCTCAGGTTTATGACAGCGGCTTTCGCCCCACTTTTATAATTGGTATCTGGCGTGGTGGTGCTCCAATCGGTATCGCGGTTCAGGAATATTTTGATTTTAAAAAAGTTGAAACCGATCATATAGCGGTTCGTACTTCGTCTTATTATGGTATTGACCAACAATCTAAAACCATAAAAGTACATGGTTTACATTATCTGATTGAAAACGCTAATGCTGACGACACCCTTTTAATTGTTGATGATGTTTTTGATTCAGGGCGCAGTGTTGATGCCTTGATAAAACAAATTAAAAAATTATCTCGAGCCAATATGCCAAGTGATGTGCGTGTTGCTTGCCCTTATTACAAGCCCAGCAACAATAAGACCGAAATGGTTCCGGATTACTTTGTGCACGAAAGTGACGAATGGTTGGTTTTCCCCCATGAAGTGGCAGGGTTAACACCAGATGAAATTATAGAAGGTAAAACTGACCTTAAAAACGTATTACATTTGCTCAAGCAAGACTAATCGAAAGATAGAAAAACATTATGATTAAAGGCAGTTTACTGCCTTTTTTATTGTCTGAAATTATGAGTTATTATTCAAAAGGCGTTACATTGACTGCAAGGGTGTAAATTATGAACCAACTTGTCGCTAAGCAATATCTATTACAAAAGCCGTTCAGCACTGAAAACTACCCATTTGGTGAAGGTGTTGCAGTGTTTAAAGTCAAAACAAAGATGTTTGCTACTTTATCTTTGGGGAAAATGGCCAAAGCTAAAAAAACTGAAGGTGTAGATGGACCTTATTGGATGAATCTTAAGTGTGACCCAAGTCATGCTCTTGAACTACGAGATATTTTTCCATCGGTAATACCCGGTTATCACATGAATAAAGTACATTGGAATACTGTGATACTCGATGGCTCAATTCCTCAGGGAGAGATTGCGCGTATGATAGACCATTCATTTGAGCTAGTAGTGTCAAAGATGACGAAGAAAGACCAGCAGTCAATATTATTGCATCTTTAAGATAGATTAGACTTCATTAGTTACTGAGGTATAACGTCCAATTTAGTGGACAGAAATAGTTGGTTGAAAATAGCGTAAAAGCAAAGTGTTTATATTCCTATAAAAGTTTTTATCAGGTATTTTTGCAACGGAGCCATATTTTAAAATACATGAAAGCAAGAGTAGCTTCCGTAATAACAGCCAGTAAAATACCTATGCCAGCGAACCCACGCAAGTATTCTGCACTACCAAGAAAAGCCAATGCAAACATAGATATAGAAAGGCTAAAACATATAGCCTGCCTAGATTCTGAATGCTTAGCGTTTCGGCCGAACCAACTAAACACAGATATTCCAAGAAACAACATTGCAGCCCTTCTACCCATAAAGAAAGCAGAACTATTTTCATCAATATGAAACAACATAAACAATACTTCGGGAATAAGTATAAGAACCAAACACAAAGTAAATGCTATAACCGCTGTAATTGTACTTGTTACTTTAAATTTAATCATGCTCACCTTTAATGCCTAACGCTTTACATAAACAGCGGGGTAAGTTGGACGCGTTTTTGCGCCGTTCGTTTTGCAAAAACCGACCTGTTTGCGGAGTCAGGTTGGATGCGTTTGTTAGGTGCGCGCCTACTAGTAGATATAGTTTTCATCTATTTTTAGTTTGGAATTATCGAGCAAGAATAAACACATGGATACATAGTCTTCTGCGCGTTTTCTTCCTGATGGACTCCAAATATTCCAAAATTGATAAGAAAGTGATGATGAATACTCGAATATCCATTGGGAGCCATCCATACCAATAATTTCTTCATCAGGTTTAAAATTCCAGCCATCTATTCTTTCAAACAATGACCTCAATTGATTAGATTGATTTTCTGTTAATTCAAAGCGTTTATTGCTCTCTAGTTTTCCTGGTTCATAACCACCAGCCCCTGACAGTTTCTTACTTTCTAGAGTACATTTTTTGTCACAATCAATTCTTATAACTACTGGAGCATGAAAAGTACGTAGCCATGTAAATCTATACGACTCTGCGTACTTGGTCTCATTGAGAGGTGATTCTTTAGCCGCATATAAATGTTTTGAGAACCAAGCTATTTCAAACTCATTTAGTTCAGACGTCTCAGAGAAGTATTCCGCATTAATAGATTTACAACCAGAAATACATAAGCAAAAAAAGAGACTAACTACTAGTTTCATCCACTGAGTACCTAACGAGGGTGTAGAAAAACCCTCACCTTAAAATTTATTTTAAAAATTGAGCTAATTTGACTATAAAAACGCGTCGCTACGTGAAATCTGTATAGGTTTAACCAT
>NZ_SAIS01000030.1 GCF_004360155.1 Paraglaciecola marina
ATCACTTCAGTATTTTCATTTACTGTTAGATTAGGTCCTGCTTCTACAGTGGGTAACTCATTTAATCGTAGTACATTTATTGTGACGATATCAGAACTAGTACCGCCGTCATTATCTGTTACCGTTAAAGTAAATTGTAGAGTCTCATCAGATAATAAATCTGGTGTTACGAAAGAAGGATTACTCAGAGTCACATCAGATAAATTAACTGAAGTGCCCATGTTTTGAGTCCAACTAAAACTTACAATACTTCCATCAACATCAGATGCTGTGCCACTTAAAATAACCTCTGAGCTCTCATTAACTGTTTGCTCTAATCCTGCATCTACTTCAGGCAAACTATTAACATTTTTGTTATTTAAGCCTCCAGAATTGCTTCCTCCACCACATGAAGAAATCATTAGACTGAACAACAATAAACGGCCTATTTTAAGCCTATAAAAGCTATCCATTTCTTATACCCTAGTATGTTGGTTTGTCTAATTTTTATTCTGTGTTTTGAAACTTATAATAAAGGTCAATTTTTAGCAATATCAACCTTTGCATAAACCTAAATAACTCACCCTTGTTATTAATACATATTAAACTCAAAAAATAAAATGGCTTTAACTTAGCAGTTAATGGAGCACCCAAACTCCCCTTTTCTATTAATAGCATAGCGCTAACCATGGTAGAAAAGTTACATTTAAAAGGTTATTTGGTACTACAGTTAACCATGGTTTCTACAATACACTCTATAAACCACTGCACAAATCAAACAAACAGTTACCGGAAAAAGTAGTGCATAAAAATGATATTCCGCATAACTAATAGTACCCACAGTTCCACCTATAACAAACCCTAAAATAATTAGACTGAATAATTTAGCCTTACGAGTGTCAAGAGGTTCTCCCCTTAAAACGGCTCCAATCATAATACCTAAATCCGTAAAGATCCCCGTAACATGAGTTGTTCTAACTACCGCTCCACTGTATTTAGTTGCCAAAGCATTTTGTAAACCACAGGCAGTAGAGGCCAAAAAGTGACCCAAAAAGGACTCATTAAGTAATGAAGTTAATGCACCTAACAACAAAATGGCTTCAATAAATAAAGCAGTATCGTAGTGCTTGCCCAATTTTAAAGTCGCGCCATGTAAAAGAAAACCAGCCAAGGCAGAGCCGATTAGGAATGACAATAGTATGCCAAGTAAGTGAAAAACTTGTTGCAAGGACCCATTAGCTAAACTTGTCCCCAAAAAGGTAGCAGTACCGGAAACATGTGAAACAGATTGATGCTCAAAACTCAAAAGCCCGATAGCATTTACAAACCCAGCAATTAGCGCCAAAACAAAGGCCCCAACTTCAACCCATTTAGGCAGTTTCGAAATCAATTTTGTAACTTCCTTAATAATCTCAATTTAATAAAGTAATCGGAAGGGCACCTTAAATTTTTCCATTATTATTTTCCCCTTGGTAAATACACTCATAATTTACTATTTACACACTTCGCCATCTTGAGTTTGATCAAAAAGCTCTTAAAATATTCTATCCAATTATTTTTAATTAAAAACTACTCTGCTATTAATCAATATCTGGATACAAGCCAAATTTTATATGCAGCGTGTAGCAAAGTATTTGATATTGATACTTTAAAGCCACCTTCATGATACTAATCGCATAATGGTTTATTTATTTATTACCATTAATTACTTTAGAGCCAGTTAAACAATACTACTGATTACAAATAAAGGAAATATTCATGAAAATTCAAGCACCTACTAAGTCTTACACTCTAGCCTCTATCGTTGCTTTAATTATCGGTGGCGCCGCCTATGGAATAGGACTATTTAACGCAGAAATGGCCCTGAATGAAAAAGGCTATTACTTGGCTATAATTTTATACGGGTTGTTTTCTATGGTGTCATTGCAAAAAACAATTAGAGATAAAGCAGAAGGGATCAGTACCTCGAAAATCTATTATAGCCTTTCTTGGGGATCGGCTGGCATATCAGTTGGGTTACTAATAATCGGTTTAATTAATGCGGATTTATTACTCAGCGAAAAAGGTTTTTACGCCATGGCCTATGTATTGAGTTTATTCGCAGCTGTTACTGTTCAAAAGAATGTTCGCGATAAACAAGCCTTCGAACCTGAAATAAATAACACCCCCGATATATTGCAGGAAAAGCAAGTTTCACAATAGCAAACTCCCATAAAAAGAGGACTTTAAAGTCCTCTTGAGCTTTTTCAGAAACCTTGCCTCAAACTGCTTAAATCAATTTCACTGTAAAACTTTCATTACCAAAGTGCACAATATCACCGCCCATAATTTTCTTACGTCGCCTAGTTTCTACAACGCCATTTACTAAAACTTTACCGTCATCAATTACCCCTTTAGCTTCGCCACCACTAGACACCAAAGCCTCAAACTTAAGTAATTGATATAAAGCTATAGGTTCATCGTTAATTTCAATAATTTTCATTGGATAGTCATGTCTAATTGTTTTAAATAAATTTACTCTATCGCCAATAACAATTACAGTATTTAGGTATTTTCTATAGAATATATATTCTTCCTAATACCATTATATTTGATCCACAGAGCAACATAAATGAAACTGTTAATTAAGCTTATTCGTAACCTACTAGGTAGTATTATTGCTGTCATTGATTTAATCACCAGAGGCCCCAAAAAAACACGCACACCAGAAGCTCAACAAAAAGTAACGCATGAAATACAAGGCCTATCTCTTTACCAATTCTTTGCATGTCCATTTTGCATTAAAACCAGAAGAGTGATGCACAAACTTAATTTACCTATAATTCGACGAAATGCTTCGAAATCACCCTATAGAGAGCAGCTTTTAGCAGAAGGTGGGAAAATCCAAACTCCTTGTTTGCGAATTGAAGATGGTGGAAAAGTTGAATGGTTATATGAATCATCTGAAATTATTAAATACTTGGAAAAACGTTTTTCTTAAAATACCAAGTAATTTAAATGAGACTCAAAATCAGCGACTAAAGTCGCTGTTTTTTTATATTATAAGTGCACTTCCCCACTTCTAAAAAACTCCAATTCCGTTATTGTATAAAACAAACAGATACCACTCAAAACTCTGAAATTATTTATTTTATAATACTAAATCAAATACTTCTCATTAATTCAATTTATAAATAAAGCCAAATAAAACATAGAAGCATTAAGTGGCTTTAGTAAATAACTATCAATTAGTAACACCTAGTTTAAATTGGGCGCTCTACCTTGTTCATCGAGTTTTTGCCCTTTAACAAACAGAGATATCCGTCGACATAATATGTAAAACACTGGGGTAAAGAGCAAACCAAATAAGGTTACCCCTAACATACCACTAAATACAGTTACCCCCAGCGCTCGACGCATTTCAGCCCCCGCGCCGGTTGCGATAGCTAAAGGTACCACCCCTAAAATAAATGCAAATGATGTCATTAGTATTGGACGTAATCTTAACTTTCCAGCGTCAACCACAGCTTTGTACATAGGTACACCCTGTTGTTCGAGGTGACGGGCAAATTCTACAATGAGAATAGCGTTTTTACTGGCTAAGCCTACCAAAACAATTAACCCAACTTGAGTCAAAATATTATTATCCATATCTAACAACCATACCCCAGTAATAGCACTTAGCAAACACATCGGCACTATTAGGATGACAGATAAAGGTAACGTCCAGCTTTCATACAATGCCACCAATAATAAAAACACAAACACGACAGCTAAAACGAAGGCAATGATTGCAGTATTACCCGCCTGTTGTTGCTGATAGGCAAGTTCTGTCCATTCAAAGTCAATACCCGGCGGTAATATCTCTGCAGCAAGCTTTTCCATAGTGGCAATCGCTTCACCCGAACTATAGCCCGGTGCGGTATTACCTAGTAAATCTGCAGCCGGATACAAATTATATCTTGGCACCCTTGAAGGCCCTGAGCGATATTCAAACGTCGCCACTGAACTTAAAGGCACCATCAACCCATCTTCATTACGAACTCGAATACGCCCTATGTCTTCAGGTGTCATTCTATACTGAGAATCTGCCTGAGCCGTTACTCTGAAAGTTCTTCCTAGATAACTAAAATCATTAACAAAAGCACTACCAAGATAGACCTCTAAAGCAGAAAACACTTCAGACACAGGTACACCTAAACGCTCTACCCTTTCTCTATCGATGTCTACATATAGTTGTGGAGTATTGGTTTCAAATAGGCTGAACACTTGAGTAGTAGCGGCGGCTTGGTTAGCAGCCCCGGCAAGTTGCCACATAGATTGTTCTAGAAACGGTAAGCCATGGCCTACTCTGTCTTCAATCATCATTTTAAAACCGCCGCCATTACCTATGCCTCGCACTGAAGGCGGCGGTATAACCACTATAAAGGCTTCTTTAATTTGTGCCATTTGAGCTTGAACATCAGCGTATATTTTTTCGAAGGTTAGTCCTTTCTCTGCCCTATCTTCAAAGTATAACATTTGAGTAAATATCGCCGCAGAATTAGACGCACTGGTAAAAGTAGCACCTGAAAACCCAGCAAATGCGACTGACGTACGAATACCCTCAACACTAAGTAAACGGTCTATCGCCTCTTGAACCACTTCATCGGTTCGCCCTAAAG
Organism: Paraglaciecola marina; assembly: GCF_004360155.1. Classification (GTDB taxonomy): domain Bacteria; phylum Pseudomonadota; class Gammaproteobacteria; order Enterobacterales; family Alteromonadaceae; genus Paraglaciecola; species Paraglaciecola marina. The sequence continues at coordinate 4,623 of NZ_SAIS01000030.1, forward strand.
ACGCCCCCGCAGGTAACTGAATGCTAACAATCACATAACCTTGATCCTGTTGCGGAATAAAACCTCTGGGCACAGATGAGAACAAATACCCAGCCAAGACCATTAAACCTACGTAAACCAAAATCACTAACGGTATTAAACGAATAAGCTTACCTGTGATAAATCCGTAACCTTGAGACAACTTATCCATAAAATGATTGAAACTATCTGCAAGGGTTGTCGTAATACCGCGCTTGCTTGTTTTTTCACTGTCTTTTTTATGGGCTTTCAGCAAAACCGCAGACATGGCAGGGCTGAGAATAAGAGATACTGAAACTGAAATCATGGTGGCTATGGCAATAGTAATACCGAACTGGCTATAAAACTGACCAGATATCCCACCAATAAATGCTGTTGGCAAAAATACCGCAACCAGAACCACACCAATAGCCACAACTGCGCCACCTACTTCTTTCATGGTTTCTCTCGCCGCTTCTATGGGCCCTTTACCATCGGCAAGCAAACGTTCCATATTTTCAACCACAACAATCGCATCATCTACTACTATGCCTATGGCCAACACTAATCCGAAAAGCGTTAGATTATTGAGAGAAAAACCCAGGGCACTCATAATCGCAAACGTACCAATTAATGAAACCGGAATAGCAACAACGGGTATAATCGCAGCGCGCCAACTTTGTAAAAACACTATGACCACTAAAACCACTAAAGCGATGGCTTCGTATATGGTCATTTTAACCGCATCTATTGATTGGCTAATAAATTCAGTAGGGTTATAAGCAATTTGATAAGCTAAGTCTGGTGGAAAGTCCTGTTCAAGCTCTTCCATTATGCTTTTTATGGTGTCAGCTGTTTCCAATGCATTGGTGCCTGGTCGCTGGAATATGGGGATTGCTATGGCCTTTTTATCACCTAGATAACCACGGGTTGTATAACTCTCAGCACCTAACTCAACGCGACCTACATCTCTAAGTCTAACAATTTTACCATCCGTATTTTTGATGATGACATTCTCAAACTCTTCAGGCTCCTGTAATCGCCCTTGGGTTTGAACTGCTAATTCAAATGCTGTCTGCCCCTGTAAAACAGGAGATTGATTCAAAGTACCACTAGAAACCTGTATATTTTGACTTTGTAATTGTGCAACAACTTCAGCAGCCGTCATACCTATTGAGGCGATGCGATCGGGATCTAACCACACCCGCATAGAATATTGACTAGCTCCAAAAATCCGTAGGTTTCCTACTCCCTCTACCCTCGAAATCCTGTCTTGAATTTGTAGCGCAACATAGTTTGCTATATAGGTTTGGTCATAAGTACTATTGGGCGAGTACATGTTAACTACCAGCATTAAATCTGGAGAGTTTTTGGCTGTGGTTATCCCTATGCGTTTAACAGGCTCAGGCAATCTAGGCTCTGCAATCGCCACTCGGTTTTGTACCTGTACTTGCGCTTTATCAAGGTCTGTCCCTAATTTAAAGGTAACAGTAACTGTTACTGTGCCATCGGCGGTAGACTGTGACGATAAATAAAGCATATCTTCAACACCATTGATCTGTTGTTCAATGGGTGTAGCAACAGTTTTTGCAGCGATTTCTGCGTTTGCACCTGGGTAAGATGCCGTAACTTGAATAGTTGGAGGAGCAACTTGTGGATACTGCTCTATGGGCAGTCCTAAATATGCAATGCTGCCTATTATCATCACCATTATGGCAAGTACAGAGGCAAACTTGGGGCGGGAAATAAAATATTGAGTAAAATTCATGGGTAACCCTAATTACAAGTCAAACTGTTTACTGATATCGACAACATTAGGCGAAACAGAGGCTCCGGGGCGAGTACGTGCGAAACCGTTAACGATTAATTTATCTTCCGAAGTGATACCCGACTTGATGATCCTTAGCTCTTGAGTGTGTAATTTCCCTAGGGTTACATATTTTCGCCCTACCTTATTATCGCCATTAATTACCGTTACGTACTTACGGGATTGATCTGTACCAATAATGGCGTCGGGCACTAAAATTACGTTGGCATTTTTTGTTTCAATTAAGCTAATACGAGCAAAAAGCCCAGGCAAAATAAACCCGTCTTTATTATCAAAAATGGCTCGTCCTTGAATGGTTCCAGTACTGTCATCAACTTTATTATCGACAAAATCCATCACGCCAAAATGACTAAAACTATCTTCATCTTGTAAACGAACTTTGACCTCATTTGGATAGACTCGAGAGCTTTTTCTGTTGTCAGATTGAGCAAGGCGTAAGTATTTAAGTAGATCTCGCTCACCGGCCTCAAAATAGAAATGAATCGGGTCAACCGAAACTACAGTAGTAAGAAGTGTCGTACCAGAAGCACCACCAGTTACTAAGTTACCTTTATTAACCAAATCTCTAGAAACCACCCCATCAATTGGTGATTTAACTTCTGTAAACTCTAAGTCTAATTTTGCGTTATCAAAAGCGGCTTTAGCTAATTGATACTCAGACACTCGGCGGTCTGACTCTTCTTGTGAAATAGAGTTATTACTTTGTAACTCTAAGCCTCGCTTGTATTCTTTTTCAGCAATATCTAAATTTGATTGAGCGCTTTGTAAATTAATTTTAAATGGTCGCTGATCAATAATAAATAACACATCACCCGCTTTAACTTGCTGTCCGTCTTCAAATTTTATTTGATCTAGATAACCGCTCACGCGAGCTCGAATTTCAACATAATTAACAGCTTCAAAACGCCCCGTATAATCATCCCAAATATCAACGACCGCACTTATGGGCGTGCTAACATCAACCTCAGTTAAAGGGCGAGGTTGTTTTGGTGGTTCATCTTTATTACAAGCAACTAAAAACAAACTCGCGGTAATCGCCGCAAACGCATAAAAAGACCTAAAATTTCGAATAGGCATAACTGACCCTGTATGTATGTGTGTTTAAAAAAATACTCTTTTTGTCTTACATATTAATGAAATAAAAAGTTCAATAATATGTAAGGCACTAAAAGTTTTACCTTTGGAAATGCCTAATTGGGGTTGAAACTTAAAAGCCAAGAAACAAGTACAAAATTTGATAGATGCAGCACTTGTACTCGTTAATCTATCAACAAACTAGTTTTTGTACCTATTGATCATTACGTTTTGCATCTACAGAGTAGGAATCATATTCCTTGAAGACAATTAATACTAATGAAGCAAATAATAATGTTGTAGATGGGAAAAAAGTCAATTTGGCTGAGTCAGCGATGTACTTCCCAAACGGGTCGATTATATAGGGTAAAATTGGTAATAACCCCATAACATACCACACAAGTTGACCATAATAAGAAATACGCCTAAACAAGCCAATAACAACTAAAGCTCCTATTATTACTTGCAAAGAACCCAAGCCAAGATTGATTAAATCACCACTTAATAAACCATTGTAATATTTGTCAGAGACAGCATTAGCCTTATCTGTTGCGGCTAGTTTAACTGTACCCCAAAAAATTAAATATAAACCAGTGGAAACCCTAAGTAATAATAAACTGATCGCCTGCATGCTATTCCTTTCTAAAATTTAAATAAACAGTGAAAGCTTAAAGACCAGATAGTATCTAATAACCTTTCGTCAAAATAAAAATTATTAACGATTAAGTTGATTTACTTTCTGCGATTTCTATTAGAAGTTTTATTATTTCGCCCCTTAAAAGGTTTGCTATGTGCTTCAAAGTTACCATATAGATCATTATCACTTTCTTTTTGTGATATCTTCGGTTTTTTCTTAGATGGTGCAAACCCCGATACAAGTTCTCGTTGCAGTTTTTGCCCTATAAAATTTTCAATAGACAATAGCTGCTTAGATTCTTCTTCGCTAAATAATGTAATGGCCATACCAGACGCCCCCGCCCTGCCAGTCCGACCAATTCGGTGTACGTAATCTTCAGCCACAAATGGTAAATCGAAATTAATTACACAAGGTAACTGACTAATATCTATTCCCCTTGATGCTATATCTGTGGCAACCAAAACAGATAGCTTGCCATTTATAAAGTCACCTAACACTTGAACTCGGGCGTGCTGGCTTCTATTAGCATGAATTGAGGCAACATTAACCCCTGACGTTTCTAACTTTTGAACTAGTAAATCGGCACCATGCTTAGTGCTAATAAACACAATTACTTGGCGCCATTGGTGTTTATTTAACAGATGACTTAACAATTTTGCCTTATTATTCTTATCAACTGGGTGTATTAGTTGTTTGATATTACTAACAGTGCTATTCACCTTATTGACTTCAATCACGTTAGGTTGATTAAGTAAACCTGTAGCTAGACTAGTAATTTCTTTAGAAAATGTCGCAGAAAACATTAAGGTTTGATACTTTTTAGGTAAATGCTTTTGAATTTTACGGATATCGTCAATAAACCCTAACTCCAACATACGATCTGCTTCATCTAATACTAGGGTTTCTAGTTGCTGAAAATTCACAGCTTGCTGACGATAAAGATCTAACAAACGCCCTGGAGTAGCAACTAGCACATCTACGCCATCCCGTAACTTCGCTATTTGAGGCTCAATTCGCATACCCCCATATACGCCAGTGATATTGAGATTCAAATCACAGCCATAAACCTGAAAACTTTTAGTCACCTGTGCTGCTAACTCTCTTGTAGGCGTAATCACCAAAGAACGTATATTTTTAGGAAGTACCACTTGGCTAGCTGACATCAATTGCAAAATTGGCCATGCAAAAGCACCGGTTTTACCTGAGCCTGTTTCTGATATCACTACCAAATCTTCACCCTTGAGCACTACAGGTATTGACTTGCGCTGAACTTGAGTCGGGCTAGAATAACCTAAGTTTTCTGCGGTTTTTGATAACACATCACATAAGCCTAAATCGACAAATGACATTAAATTTCCTTAGGAGATATTGCTAAAATTGGTTAACACCAATAACTTATTAAAACTTTAAATAATGAGTTAACTGATATGTTTTAAAAGCATACTAGCTGAAATAGGTGGAATCTGTTGCTCTGGTACTCTAGATCTATTTTGTAAATTAGTAATCAGAGCACACATTTTTTCATTAACAGGGCAACTAATACCCAGTTTTTTAGCATGTCTTAGCACGGCACCATTTATATGCTCAATTTCAGTTATTTTACCTTGTGATACATCCCACCACATTGAAGACCTAACCTTAGGATCTATTTCTAACATTTTATTGGCTACACGGTTAAATATAAAGTTTGGTAACCCAAGTATGAAAGGTATTTTATGTACCGAAATTGCAGTGATTTTTGGAAGGTTCAGGCCTAAACCGTCAGTAACATTAAGGAGTTCTGTCATTAAAAGTCCAATAACTTTTCAATAACTCCTTTGCTGTAACATCGCTTTAACGGGAATGTCAGCTAAAGCATTAACACTGTTACCTAAGTTCAATTGTAACTTAGCCCACAATAAAGCATTCATGTATTGGGTACTAGTTATAGGCAAGATAAAAGATTGTAGCTCATTAACTAATTGAGTTACTTTGTGAGCAGTATCTTTAGTTTGTTCTATGGTTACAGAGCCCTCTGACCCACGATGAAATTGACCTGGCTGTGATTCTACAACATTAAAAGGCACCATAACTCTCAATACCTTGTTATTTGGATAGGCATTTTTGACAATAGCATCTGATCCTAACCCATTTTGACAACACAGGATCAATGTATTTGGATGCACCCATGGCTTCATATCTAGCACTGCTTGGTCTATACCTGTGCACTTTACTGTTAACCATAAAATATCAATTTTAGACTGCGACTTTTGAACCTCTCTATTTAGTAAATTATCAATACAGCTTATAGATACTGTGGATTTATCATTTCCTTGATAATCTGTAAGGCGTATGCCTGAACTTAAACCTAGTTTGATTTTAGGCCGACAAACCAGTGAAACTCTCTTTCCAAGAATGTTCAAGGCTCCACCGATATAACATCCAATCAAACCTGCACCGAATATTAGGTGCTGCTGGGATACATTTGACATCAAGGAAACTAACTCCACGCTACTTTAGTAATTAGCTGCAGACTAACATACGGGTATATCTATGATTGTAATATCCTTTACAATATCTCAATATTATTTACTCAGTCATTTAAAGCTAAGATAAAATCAGCTCTAGATACCTAGGCAGTAATCTTAGTAAACTTCAACAAATAGTGAATAGATGAACAAACAAAGTGTATTAGTTTTGGGTTATGTGTGGCCAGAGCCCAACTCATCCGCAGCAGGCAGCCACTTATTAAGCCAACTAAAACTATTTTTAAAACAAGGGTGGCAGGTGACCTTTGCAAGCCCTGCACAAATGGGTGAACATAAAATTGACTTAAACCAATTTGGAATTGAACAAGTTCATATCAAAATTAACTGCAGCAGTTTTGATGAATTTTTGCTGGAGCTTTCCCCAACTATCGTATTGTTCGACCGTTTTATGTTAGAGGAGCAATTTGGGTGGCGAGTGGCGAAGCATTGCCCCACTGCACTAAGAATTTTAGATACAGAAGACCTGCATTCCCTACGCAACGCTCGTCACCAAGCTCTTAAACATCAATCTAAAGTAGACCTTAATAGTGAGATGGCAAAACGTGAAATTGCGGCAATATTTAGATGTGACTTAAGCCTAATTATTTCTGATTACGAACTTGAATTACTCAAGAATTATTATGGTGTGCCGCAACACCTATTAATACATTGCCCCTTTATGTTAGAAGCCACAACTTTAAGTAACCCAGGTGATACTTTTATTAGTCGCCAACACTTTATCAGTATTGGCAACTTTCGCCATGAACCTAATTGGGATGCTGTATTATGGTTAAAACAAAAAATATGGCCATCTATTCGTAAACGGTTACCTAAAGCAGAGTTACATATTTATGGGGCCTACCCTCCTCCAAAGGCCACACAATTACATAACCCTAAACAAGGTTTTTTGGTTAACGGTTGGGCGAGCGACGCAAAACAAGTAATGCAGCAAGCGCGAGTCTGTTTAGCACCATTACGTTTTGGGGCAGGAATAAAAGGTAAGTTAGCAGAAGCTATGACTTGCGGCACACCAAATGTCACCACACAAATTGGTACAGAGGGTATGCAGTTTGGGCAAGCTTGGCCAGGCTTAGTTACAGACCTAACTCAGTGTGTAGATTTAAATTATGCTGCTGAACAACTAGCAAACAACGCGGTTAAACTTTATCAAGACCAAGTCCTATGGAAAAAGAGTCAAGAATTAGGCTATTCATTATTAGCTCAAAATTTTGATACTCAAACCATTGAAAATAGAGTTATGGCTAAAGTAGAAGAGGCACTAAATGATTTAGGAGAACATAGAAAGAAGAACTTTATTGGTCAAATGTTACAACACCATCATTTGAAAAGTACTCAGTATATGTCTCAATGGATTGAAGAAAAAAACAAATAAGCATTCGCTCTGAACGCTTATTCACATGACTATGAGTTTAGTACTAATAACCTAGCGATAAAAAGCCTCTACCTCACCTTTTTGAGTCATAAGTAAAGGTTGGCCTCGTCGATCTAACGCTTTAGGAGAAGGTATTTTAATCCACCCTTCGCTAATACAATACTCTTCGACATTAGTACGTTCTTTGCTATTCAAACGAATACCAATTTCATATTCAAAAAAACCTTCATTATAGAAAGGGCTTCGGGAGTTGCTGGAAAGGCGATCAGGGAGATCAGGGCGAGTAGGAGTGTTCATGTGTATTACCTAAAGTAGAAAATCACGCCATTGTAGACATAATAACTACAGTGCTCAAGTAACTAAAACACACCTTTGTTATAACTCAAGCATAGGAATGAAGTCTCTGTGTGACCAACCAATCAATTAAGTTTGGATCTAGAAAAAAGTTTTCGCCGACCTCATGCCCCACACCACCTAGCTCTTTATAAATCACATTACCCCCGGCATCTTGAATTGCTTTAACATTTTGCCGCGCTAAAGCATTGGTACTAATATGGTCGTCTGACCCTTGATACATCCATATATTCATTTTAGCTAGTTTTGGCGCATCACTTGGGACTATCACTGCTGACCCTGCCGAGGCAGCTATCGCTGAAATTTTATTAGAGTGTTGTGCGCCATATCTCATAGCACCTTCACCTCCCATAGAATGTCCAGTGAGACTAACTCTTAATTTGTCAATATTGTAATTGCTTAACACATATTGAATAGACTCAGTTAAGTAATCTGACACATTAGGAGCTGATTCTGTGCCAAAGGTACTTAACCTCCAATTCGTTTGAATTGGTTTGGCAGGTATATGAGCCCACACTTTATCCCCTAAACACAAAGGTAATAAAACGACAGCTGGAAACTCTTTCTCATACTCATTAATCGCTAAACGAATCAATTGATGATTAGCGAATCGAATATCAGCATCACAAAATCTCTCGCCTCCACCATGTAAGTAGACAATTAAGGGCCACTCCTTAGATGGGGAATAGCCTTTTGGAATAAATAAACCGGCAGTTCGTTCTACACCTTTTAGGTTAAAAGTAATTTTCTCAAAGTTCACCCCTCTAGGTGGAACCCCTTTTGAAGGAACCAAACTATAGATCAATGGCGTAATTAACCTTTTTATATTTCGAAAAATCCGTCCCATTACCATTCCGTATTAACCCTTATACAATCTCTCATCTGTTGTTTTGCCACCGCAGCTAGCAATATTTTATTACAATGTTGTATTACTTAGAGTCAGCCACTTAATTACTCATTTTTTACATTTAAAAAATATGTGTTCCATTTTGCCAAACATCCCAATTTTTAACTATTCGGTCGACTACTAGACTCCCTACTAAAACGATGTTTTCTAAGGTTTCTGTAAACCCTCCAGCGGTTTCACCGGGTGCAGGGTCAAGGTGCTCTAAGGTATTTTCGTTTTTATGCCCTTGATCAAAATTAACCGAACCTCGTAAACTTAAAATACGTTCAATGCCATGTAGCCGGCTAATCACCTGTGTTATCGCTGCAGCCTCCATTTCAGTGGAAGTATAATCATCTGCGCCATACAGCTCTGCTATATATTGAGCTTCTTTTGATAAACCAGGTCCGTGAAAAAACGTGTCCCCTGTCATATGGGTACCAACCAAAACTTTTGGTGAACGCCTAGCTTGAGGTTGAGAATAACGCATACGATAAGCCTGTGCTGAAGCTGAATCTCTTAATTTTACCTTAGAAGTAAGATTATATGCCCACTGAACCAACTCATTGTTCAATTGATAAAGCCTAATATTTTCATATCCTTTGCGAGGCATAAACACTGGTGCGCCAGGCTCTCCTTCTTCAGGTGCCCAGCGATGGCCTAGATCGTAATCGATTAACCAACTCCCCCAAATTACATCAGCTATAGTGCCTTTATTCGGAGGAGTCCCCCCCACACCACTTAAAACAAAATAAGCTTTATCAAAATTAAAGTTGGAATTAAGCAATATAGCTTGCATTGAAGCAGATGACGCGACTTTTCCCATGCCTAAAACAGCGCCGCACACCCCTGACTTATTACAATAAACAGGCCGGTGGGAACCTCTAACTTCAATGACTTGAGACTCTGAAAAATACTTTTGATACCAAAATTGGAATTCGCCTGGTTTATCACCCGTATTTGCACCAATTTCGAACATGGCTGCTACAAACACTTTAACGTCTATCGGCTTTTCATCAGCTCGGCTGATACTGCAGCAAAATGCATAAACAAAAGTACAGCCAATAAACACTATATGCTTAATCAAACTTTCTACCTTTGTTGTTTTTGTATGTCATTTAATAACTTACCGCTTTAGATACTTTTTGAAGATTATTAGTAAATTCCTGAGGCTCAAAAACTAGCGGTAACTGTACTAATTTGTTGGCATTGTCATCCAACACTAACAGTGTTGGAAAGCCTACTACATCATAGGTGTTGCGAAAATCTAGCCCTTCAGGTGTTTCGTATTCAATACGTGCAAATACATAATTCTGTTGTATCTGAGCCTTAACTATTTCACTGCTGAATATTTCTTTATCTAGTCGTCGACACGTTGGGCACCAAATAGCAGACATATCAGCCAGTACTAATTTTTGGCTACTTTTTGCAGCCTCTAAAGCATTATGCAATGACATAATATCAAGGCCTGTAGCGGCTATAGCAGATTGTCCAAGGTAGCTCTGCACCGTTTTATTAACCCAATAACCAGCAACAGATAACACAACAATAACGGCGCAACCTATGCCGAACTTTTGCAGTAAAGGCCGCTGTGTTTGTTTTGATGGATGAATTGACATCTAGTACTCCGGATTCATTTCTCGTTTTTTGAGTCGGCTTTACAAAAATCAAAAATATTATTTACCACAGCTTTAATACCATTGGCTCTAGAATCACTTAAATACCGAGCTAAACCAATTGAACGTAGATGCCCATCTAAATCAAATGCTAAAACTGTGGCAGGTTTTTTACCTTCAAGTGCTTCAAAAATGATAGCCAGTAACCCCCTTACTATTTTACTAGGGGAGTCACCTTGAATCTCTAATACTGTATCATTTAGCAGACACTTCACCCATACTTGGCTTTCACAGCCATACACTTCTAAATCTTTAGTATGTTGCCCTTGTGTTAAGCGAGGTAAGGTTTTTCCGGCTAACATTATTTGTCGGAATTTTTCATCCCAACTTTTAGCGTCAGCAATGGCTTGAGCCAACTCGCCTTGAGTATCAATCTTGGTATCTACTGACTTAACAGCCTCACCTTTAGTAAACAAATGAACACCTGCTTCTAAAGCCTCGACAAATTTATCTAATTCTTGTTCAGTGTTATAACAATGAATTGATACACGTATCGTGCCATTAATACCAAGAGATGCCATTAATGGCATGGCACAGTGGTGACCGACTCTTACAGATATATTCTGTGTATTTAAATAGCTTCCTAAATCATAATGAGTCACCCCACTAACGGTAAAAGAAAAGGTCGCTATTTTATTATTAAGATCGCCCCAAATAGTTAAGCCTTCAATTTTAGATAAACGTTGTTGTAAATAACACTTTAAATAGTCTTCTTGTTTTACAATCCCGTCTCTATGCTCTTGAATAAAAGAAGAAGCGACAGCAAAACCTAGTACACCCGCTATATTAGGAGTGCCAGCTTCAAACTTAAGAGGCGAGCCAAGAAACTCACTGCCTTCAAAGCTCACTGTTTTAATCATTTCTCCACCTGTTTGGTAAGGCGGCATTATTTCCAATAAAGCTAGCTTGCCATAAAGTACACCTACTCCAGTAGGTCCAAACATTTTATGGCTACTGAACACGTAAAAATCACACCCTAACTCTTGTACATCGACTTGTATATGACTAACAGCTTGGGTGCCATCAACAACGGTTAGTGCTCCTACAGCTTGAGCCTTAGCGATAATAAGTTTTACAGGATTTATGTTTCCAAGGGCATTCGATACATGGCCTATAGCAACCAAGGCAGTATTTTGATCAATAACCTCTAAGCCTTTCTTTATGTCTAGCACACCATAATTGGTTATTGGCATAACTTTAATCTGTAAGCCCATTTGTTCCGCCAGTATTTGCCAAGGCACTATGTTCGCATGGTGCTCTAGGGCAGATATAACGATATTTTGCCTTTTTCTAAATGACGCACGAGGGATACAAGCAGCCAATAAATTAATACTTTCAGTGGCTCCTTTCGTCCAAACAATTTCTCTACTATCTGCGGCGTGTATAAAGTTTTGTATAACTGCCCTAGCGTCTTCAAATTTTTGAGTCGTGTCTGACGCCTGTTTATAACTCGATCGATGCACATTAACAGAAGATTGATAGTATTGATCTGTGATATCTATAACGGTTTGTAATTTTTGAGTAGTTGCAGCGCTGTCTAAATAAACCCAACTAGCATTCGCTGAATGTGTAAAAGCGGGAAAGTAAGGCCTGAATGGATTAGGTGACATATTCAATTTCTATAGATGTTTGGTTGTTTTATTATGATTGCCACTTTGCTGTCGAATTAATTCGACCAAAGTCACAATCTTAATATTAGATAATTGGCGATAATCAAAATATGGGCAAACTATCAGCTTTGCCTTAGGTGCAATTGCAAAGTCATCATTAATCCACTCTAGTGATAATCCAAGGCTTTTAGCGTAGGTTTTCCCCATAACTATGTGAATATCATCATTAGATAGTTCAGGGGGTGTAAATAACAAGCTTGTATTTGACGCCGCTTGCAGCAGATACTTATCTCTGAACTCTTGCCAAGTTGCAGCCTTATGAACAGACACTAGGCGCTCACAGTTAAGTGCGAACAACACCTTGGCGTAAACATTAAATACTTTTCGCCAACCATTTCCGCACGTTTTACCTATCGCATCTAACTCTCCGCCCCCCAAAGGAGTTACCTTTTGGGTATCCTGAAAATCTGCAAAATTGGGACGGTTGGCTATATACACCTTAAACTGAGTGTTTATGTCACCAAGGCCTGTGTCCATCATGGAGCCCAATACTTATTCAATGTCGGGTTTTGGCAAGGTTCCTAAATCTTCCTCAATACAATCCAGCATTTCTTGGGCGTCTAGCATAATGCCTTCTTCTTCATCAGCAAGAGGAAAAACCAGCACTAAGGTATTGTTCTTTTTCATGCCTGGTAACCAGGTACCTAACCACTGTGGAAAACCGATTTGTTTCGGTTCACTGGCGGGGTCATCGGCTTTTTTCCAAGCTAAGGCAAACTCTTTGTGGGGCCAAACAGGAAAACACGCATCTTCATCAGCTCTTAGCATCACCCAGCCATTTTCGCCGTAAAGTCCCCATAAGATTTGCGTTTCATATATTTTCTCTAATGCATACTCGAACCTTTGTTCAGGGGACATTTTACTTAAGTCTTGAAATACGTCTTTTGGTAAATCACTCATTATTAAGAGCCTTTCTCAATTACTTTATATTGGCGGTATTTTAACGTGGAAGCGGCATAACTGTCTTGTTTAGTTTTGACTATTTGCAGCCACACTTGGGTTATTTTTGAATTCACTGTGCAAGATAGAATAAACAGCATGATCGACAAATTTGTCATACAACCATTCGCATTCTCGCAAGGTCGCCTCAAAGGTTAACCCTAAACGCTCTATTACGGCCTTACTTTTATGGTTTTGTGTTGCACAGCGAATTTCAATTTTGTGTAACTGCTGTTCGTTAAATCCGTAATCTAATAACTGGTTCACAACCTTAGTGATAATCCCTTTTCCCATGTAAGATTGACATAGCCAATACCCTATTGTGCCCCAACGATTTACATGGTCGAACTGATTAAACCCTGCCACCCCAACCAATTCTTGGTTATATAAAATAACGAATGTTGAGGCCTGGTTATGATTATGTTGATGTATAGCGGTTTCAATAAAGGTTTCCGTATCTTCATAGGTTTTTACCAAGTCAATCCAACCGAGCCACTGTTTTAAGTGCTCTCGATTTTTATCAGTTAGTTTAAATAGTCCTTGAGCATGCTCAGGGCTAATGTGCGTGATTTGGATACTTGAGTTCACCTGAAATTTCATGTTTTAACTGTTTTATATCACCAAAAAAGGCGATGATATTACATTAGCTAATACTTTTTCACGGGATATTTTTGCCGCATATTAATTCTGTAGATGTTCTACGTAAACAACAACAAGCATTATCAACAAAAAATTTTAGAGCTAGAGGCTACAAAGTTACTCGTTGTGATAGATGTTTGATCCCTGTCGATAACTGCATCTGCTCACAAAGACCTACTGTTAAAAGTGAAGCTGCGTTTTGTTTATTGATGTACAAAAGTGAATATTATAAGCCTAGTAATACTGGTAGATTGATTGCTGATGTCATAACTGATAACTACGCGTTTAAATGGGATAGAGTCGCTCCAGACCCGCAGTTTTTAGCTCTGTTAGACAACCCCAATTATGCTCCCATTTTAGTATTTCCTCACCAACATGCTGCGCCAGAAAGATGCATTGATGCCCCCAAACAAGCATTGATTAATCAAACACAAAAAATCCCCTTGTTTATTTTGCTTGATGGCACATGGAGAGAAGCGAAAAAAATGTTTAAAAATCCTTCTTTATCTGGAATCCCAGTATTAGGAATTGAACCAGAAAAAGCCTCTTCTTACCAGTTGAGAGAAGCGGCCCATGAACACCAATTATGTACAGCAGAAGTAGCTGTAGAGGTATTAAAGTTAACAGATGACAAAGCCACAGCTAAAGCATTACATGACTACTTTCAGATATTCAGACGGGCGTATATTAAAGGTAAACCCCATTTAACGTTTGTATAAATCATGCTCCTACAAAAGCAAAATACTTACGGCCTTCGCTACCTGATATGTTGGAATGAACCTTATTCATATGTTTAATTTCTTTCCAGTGATCCAATCGCTTCCCGATATTTAAATGTGGGAACACTTGGTTGTTAGTATGAGGCAAATTTAGAAAGCCAAAAAGTTGCGACATGCTATTGCTGTCAGCTATATCGATGCTAAGCAGATTATCTCGGCCATTGAAATAATCTTGCACGGCATTTTCATGTTGCTGATAACAAGCTTTCAAATCCGTGTAATTTGGCGCAGCAACTGCGTCTATCAGCTTAAATGTCTGCTCAAAACAGCGTTTTAAAATAGGGCTAACATATGTTTGATTGTGGAACGTAGGTATCATTTTATTTAAGAGCATAACAATAGACGGCAACCAAGCATCCAAATTACGCCTTAAATATATAAACTTCGAATTTGGAAACTGCACATCAAGCTGTTTATAATCACAAAAGCAAGGGCAATCAGAAATCACATCAGCCAATTCAAAGGTACGTTTAGTGTAACCAATATGCGCCACCGTAAAGTAATCCAACAAAGCGACACTAATACTCGTTGTGCCAGTTCGAGGTAGGCCTATGATAAAAATTTTACTCACCAAACTTCATTCAAAACACCTTTTATATTGATAGCGCGAAAGTGTAATACACAGACAATTAATTAATATCAAAAATCACACATACCTTATTCCAATAAATCACATCAACTTACCTGCCTTTAATTTGAATCAATGACCAATTACAGGCTATGGTTGATTAACAAATTAATTACAAAACGTATAAGGCTATCTTTTATGAAACTAGAATCTTTAGCATTACATCATGGCTATACCGCAGAAGAAACAACTAAAGCTGCAGCCGTTCCCATTTACCAAACCACATCTTATACTTTTGACAACACCCAACACGGTGCAGATCTATTTGACTTGAAAGTACCTGGAAACATCTACACACGAATAATGAACCCAACAACAGCAGTGCTTGAAGAGCGTGTAGCTGCAATGGAAGGAGGTATTGCAGGGTTAGCCGTGGCCTCTGGAATGTCTGCTATTACCTATGCGATTCAATGTATTTGCACTCTAGGAGATAACATCGTAAGTACTAGCCAATTATATGGTGGTACTTACAACTTGTTTGCCCATGCCCTTCCTAATCAAGGCATTGAAACTCGCATGGTAGCCTATGATGATTTTGCTGGCTTTGAAGCGGCAATTGATGAAAAAACAAAAGCCATTTTTTGTGAGTCAATTGGTAACCCAGCTGGAAATGTAGTTGATCTACAAAAGCTAGCAGAAATTGGGGCAAAACATGGTGTACCACTCATAGTTGATAATACAGTTGCCACACCATTTTTATGTCGACCCATTGAACACGGAGCCGCGATTGTAGTGCACTCTTTAACCAAATATATTGGCGGCCATGGAACATCTATTGGCGGTATAATTGTCGATTCAGGTAAATTTGATTGGGTTGCAAATAAAGAGCGTTTCCCGGTACTGAACCAACCAGACCCGTCTTATCACGGTGTGGTTTATACCGACGCCTTAGGCCCAGCCGCTTATATTGGTCGCTGCAGAGTTGCGCCACTTAGGAACACTGGTGCCGCTATTTCCCCTGCCAATTCATTTAATATTCTTACGGGCTTAGAAACCTTAGGTTTACGAATGGAAAGACATTGTGAAAATGCAGAAAAACTCGCTAAATACTTAAACCATCACCCTAAAGTTAGTTGGGTAAATTACGCAGCATTAGCAGATAGTCGATACAATGCCACATGTGAAAAAATCACTTCAGGCAAAGCCTCAGGAATACTAAGCTTTGGTATCAAAGCGAGTGATAAGGTTGATAGTAAAGTCGCTGGAGGACAATTTATCGATGCTTTACAAATGATTTTAAGATTAGTGAACATAGGCGATGCAAAATCGTTAGCCTGCCACCCTGCATCGACTACTCACAGACAACTTAACCCAGAAGAGTTAGCGGCGGCAGGTGTTAGTGAAGATTTAGTGAGAATATCTGTGGGTATTGAAAACATTGACGATATCATTGCAGACGTCAGCCAAGCCTTAGATGCGGTCCAATAAATTAAACTAAGCCAAATAAAAACCACTTATCGTATTCTTACGATAAGTGGTTTTTATATTAGAGATAATTAAGACGTTTTGCAGGCCAGCTTGTAATAATTATTATTGTTGTAGTCAAACTCCTTGATAACTTTCAATGGGGTTTTTCTAGTGTGAGCTTCGTAAGAACGGGGGTTTATCTTGTTAATAAAGGTTACCAAAATAGGGTAACGCTTAGCCATTTCTGCACGGGCAAACTCAAAAATAAGCTCAAACACGCCTTGCCCTCTTACGGCTTTATCTACACAAACAGGACCATATTGATAAGAGTTATCCTGGGTAACTTCTGTATCTGAACACTTTGAGTCATCTAAGTGCTCAATCATATAAGCAAACATGGGCCACTGGCTCCAAAATTGCCAGGACGCGGCCATTGCATAAGCTACAATTTTGTTATCTACACTGGCAATAAACAGCCCACACTCATCTTTAATTAAACTTGTCAGGTGCGCAACAGTGAATGCAGTGGTAATAAAACCGTCACTTTTATCTTCAGCACTAATAGAAGCTACTTGATACCGAAAATGTAACGCTAATATCTCATCTATATGCTCTAAGGTAGCAACCTTTAATTCTATATTCATGGTACATCCATTATCTAAGATCTATAGTGACTTTATTATTACGTACCGGTGCGATATTTTGAACCTCACTTGCATGTTTTGGCTTAGTTATATAACGTCTTTTATATATCGTAAATTCAAGCTTTTACCTGAATAACCTAATCTCAATTTAACAACTAAAATGACAGACAGAAGTCCTCATTTATAGTGGCAAAAAATACTTACTAACAACTAAAATAGTGATTGTGATAGCTCTGAAGTATTGCAAATCATCTTTATTATTACATCACTATTCTAACCAGAACGGAACACAGCAATGCAGCAGGAAAACATAGCCAGTGATCTGGTAGACATCTACCAATTTGTCCTAGAAAAACTACCAGCTATAAGTGTGGGTTTACTACTGTTTTTTGTTCTATTTTGGTTATCACGGCCCCTCGCGATTTTTCTGACTAAACCTATGCAAAAAGCCAATACCAGCAAATTAGTACAGCTGGTTGTTAGACGGATAATAAGCTTATTCATTATTTTAATCGGGCTTTATATATTTCTTAGGCTCGCTGGTTTAACTCAGTTTGCCGTTGCCTTATTAAGTGGTACGGGAGTAATAGGTTTAATAGTTGGCTTTGCATTTAAAGACATAGCAGAAAACTTCCTTTCAAGTTTACTATTGAGTATCCAACGCCCCTTCAAACTAGGTGACATAATCGAAGTAGTCGGTTTTGTAGGCGTAGTAAATAAGATGACTATACGTGCCACCACACTCGTAGATTTTAATGGCGACCATATTCAATTACCCAATGCCACAATTTATAAGAACGCCATACGCAACCTAACGGCCAACCCTAATATTCGCTCAAGTGTAGATATTGGTGTAGGTTATGATGTGGATTTAAATCACGTTCAAAGCATTGCCATGGAAATCATGCAGTCACATATGGCCATATTAAACGAGCCAGAACCTCAAGCACTACTTGACTCTTTAGGCCCATCAACTTGTAATTTAAAGCTGTACTTTTGGGTGAATAGTGAAATTGATAGTCCTTTAAAAGTAGCTTCTATCATTAGGAAACAGTTAGTCCAATCATTCCTAGAAAACAATATATCTATGCCAGACGACGCTAGAGAAAGAATCATTCTTAATTCAGGTGATTCAAATCAAACACAATCTACTACCCTACCCGCAGAGGTTACTCACCGAAAGGCTGAGTACATAAATGAAGACACCAGTAGTGATCATGATGAGATAAGAGAACAGGCCATCAAAGCAAGGGATCCAGAGGAAGGCAACAACATACTCTAACCAAACTAAGCAAGATGCCCATAAACTGACAATCGCTTATTAGTAGGCTAATTCACTTTCATAGTTTTTGCACAATCATGCTTAATAGTATTGATAATATTAAGTAACAAATTCTTACAAACCGTTGAGATAGACCTAATGAATAAACTTTCGATTTACGCAGGATTTCTAGCATCAGCCATATCCCTAGCTTTAACTGGGTGCAGTGATGGCACAAATAATACTGTTGATGATGTTATAGAAGATGTAATAGATGACTCAGATGACGATGCTGAAACCAGTGATGACAGTATTTTATCCGTAGACACGTCTTTATTTGCATCAGACTCTCTAGTTTCCGTTGAAACGGTTGATTGTACTTTATCAAACGGAACAGAAACCAGTTGTTACTCCATCACTATTTCGGGCTTTCCAGCTGATAGAACGGAATTAGGGGACTTTTGTCCAGATACTATTGAAGCCACCGCTGATGAAGGGGGAAAATGGTTTGATGATGGTGTACTTTACGACCTTACTGGCAGTTTTATAGAAAACTTAGATGTGTTTTATGGTGATAGCTATTGGCAGCTATATGACGAAGATACGGGCATCATAAACATAACCGACACCCAAGTAGCTTGCGAAGCCGCGGCGCAACCACAGGTTGAAGCCCAGTACTATAACCATTGTGTTCAATGTGACCTAGACTACTTTGCAGATGAAGTTGGTGGTGGTGTGGCAAGTACATACCTTATTCCTATCACACCCGTATTTCGTAGTAGTGCCGGTGATTTAAGTGGTAATACGGGTGTAGCATTAAACGGCGTCAATCTTGCGGCGGCAGCACCCACTGCAGCTATTCTAAGTGCTTATACCATTGCCGCTTTTGATGACTGTGTTGGCCATGTTAACCCTGTAGCTGGCTATCATTACCATGGGGCAAATCATGGTGATGGAGATTGCCCGGCCATTGAGTTCGAAGTGGATGGCCATGCAGGCATGATTGGTTATGCAATGGACGGTTTTGCCATCTACGGTATGCTTGATGAAAATGGCGATGAGGCTACTGATTTAGACAGTTGTCGAGGACAAACTGATGATGTACGTGGCTACCATTACCACTCAGCAGGCCCAGGGGAGAATACGTTTATTGGTTGTTTCTCTGGTGAGACGGCAAACTAGTAGGTAACAAAATGAAGATAGTCAAAAGCGTGACAATAGCTCTAAGCTTAGGTTTACTTTCTTTATCGGTTAGCGCCCACAATGGTCATGGTGATGAATTACCTTGGCAAGCATGTGCCGATGCCCAAAAAGATGAGGCCTGTCAATACACTAATAGCCATAACGACCGTTATATCGGTAATTGTAAAGTATTTAGTGGCGCATTAATGTGTGTTCGAAATAAACCTATTGTTCATTTAGAAAAACTTACTTTGTTTACAACAGTAGAATTGCAATCAGGGGAACTTCAGACTAGGGCTCCTAGCAAGTTAGATAAATGAGTAGACAGAGTCAGTATTTTATTTACTGGCTCTGTTTTTATAAGGTAAATACTCACATATTAAGGGATACATCTAATGGGCGTAATGTTTGCCACTGGTGTCAAATGTTACTACATTATTTTTAATATTAGGTAAAGTCACAGGCCAAACCTTAACACGTGTTTCCCACATACGACTAGCCTTAGCATAGGCTGCTACCGAATCAAGTTTATCCACTAATATTAGCATACTCGCTAAGGTACCTAATAGTGCATGCTCGGCATAGTCATCTTTAGTTTGCCCAGTCCATACACTTACTAAATAAAGAGGGTCTAACTCTTTTGGTTTTGTCACATAGGTGTCTAAAGTATTAGGTATTTCGACTGTGAATTTAGCTGTGCCTCTGTTAATGAACAAAGTCACGTCACGCAAGGGGTTAAACTCTAACTCGCCCCCCTCTCCTCTAAAACATAAGGTATTTTTATCCTCTAATAAGGCT
This sequence comes from Paraglaciecola marina, assembly GCF_004360155.1. GTDB lineage: Bacteria > Pseudomonadota > Gammaproteobacteria > Enterobacterales > Alteromonadaceae > Paraglaciecola > Paraglaciecola marina. Next base: position 24,922 of record NZ_SAIS01000030.1, read on the forward strand.
GCGGTCTCTTGGTGTTTTTCATCTACTTTACGGTGAAAAATGCCCTGTAGGCTATTAGTCGCATTGGATGGATTGAGTAGTCTTGCTAGGGTATTTGCACAAGAACGTAAACCAAATAAATCTCTGAGTTGAATGATCCTATCAAGCTGTGGGTTGATTGACCTTAAATCCATATAAGCAAAACCAAAGGCGTTTAACCCAGCTCGTGCCTGCTCTGAATTTTCAGAAATATCAAAACCTAATTGAGGCAATACTTCTTTTAAATATAGACGCTTAGAGTCTGGTTCGTGAGTACCGTGTAAAAATACCCGTTTACCGTTTTGCCCTAACAACATAGCGGCAAGTAAAAACCATGGTAAATGACGGCGTTTACCGGCATAACAACCCATGTCTAAATCAATAGATAACAATTGTAAAGACTCAGAATTATACCCACGAAATGCTTCTGTAAAGCCCGCTAATTCTTCAGCCGTTTCTTCTCGCACTCTAAGCAACATCAAAAATGCACCTTGCTGCTCTGGTGTTGCCTCACCATTAATCAGCATACTCATGGCTTGTTTGGCTTCTGATTGGGTTAAAGTGCGCCCAGCCCTTTGGCCTCGACCAATAATACGAATAAAATCTTTAAACTTTACTTCTGTGTTGGTCATAAGACTCTATAGACTAAAAAAGTGGAGAGGAATTTTACTGAGTTTATAAGCATCAACAAAGTACAATTAACTCAAAATGTAAAAATAACTTCTTATGCAATTATCGGTTTAGTAACTTTTGACAGCAATGATAAATCTACATTATGTCTTTTGTTTACCACTTCACCCACTATGGTTATCGCTGGCCCCTGAAAATCAGCACAAAACACTTTTTGAGTAATATTCTCTAGAGTGCCAACGCACAACCTTTGCTGACTTGTTGATGCTTGATCTATAACGGCCACAGGCATACTTGCCTGCAAGCCATTCTCAGCTAAACGTTTCATTATAGTTTCAATACGCTTTAGGCCCATGTAAAAAACTAAAGTTTCACCTGTATTGTTTGTACCTTTAACACCGTTAGCTAATGCCGACCAGTTCGGTTCTGCGTTAGCAGATTTCAAATGAGCGGTAATAAACCGCACTGATTGAGCGCATTCGCGGTGTGTTAATGGAATACCGGCATAAGCTGACGCACCCGATGCCGCAGTGATACCAGGAACTATGGCAAAATCGATTTGGTGTTTTGCTAAAATGTCACACTCTTCACCTGCTCTGGCAAATATGGCTGGGTCACCGCCTTTTAAACGAACTATGTTTTTCCCTGTCCGCGCTACTTCAATCATTAGATCACAAATATCTGCTTGCTTCATACTATGATTACCGCATTTTTTTCCAACAAAAATTCGCTCTACTTTTGCAGGGATCATCTTGATAATATCTGGGTTAACTAGCCAATCGTACATCACAACATCAGCTTCTTGTATTAACCTATGTGCCTTTAACGTTAGTAGTTCTGCATCACCTGGCCCTGCTCCAATTAAGTATACAAGGCCTTTTTCTGAGCGTAGCGACTTATTAGAAGTAGTCTTGGTATCAAAAAATTTAAACTTAGCCATACTTGTAAGCATGTCAATATTTCTAAAAATCAAATTTAATACTTTCTGCAACGAAATGATAACACCTTGATCAACGACTGATTTATTTGTATTCATTATACGGCCTCTAGTGTAATCAGTTGCTCTTGACCTACAGGCAATTTACTTGGCTTATGTTGAGTGATGAGTTGGCTTAGTTCAGATTTACATGAACCGCAATTGGTACCACACTTTAAAGTGGCTCCTAAACCGTCCACACTACAATTACCTTGTTTAACTGCATCAATAATGGTGTTTTCACCCACTTTAAAGCAGCTACAAATTAACTTGCCCTGCTTAAAGCTTTCGTCAGGCTGTAAATTCAACAAGCCATGCAATTGCTCAAGATTAACATTCTGCTCACCAATTAAACTGCTGATCCAGTTTTGGTCTAGCTCTAAAGAAGTATTAGTTGTGCCCATTGAAAGCACTAACTCCCCTTCACGTAACCCACAGGTACTGCTAAATACCTGACTATTAGCCCCAATCCACTCCTCAAATAATGGGAAGTTATTGACTAGCCAAGTCCTTAGTGCAGTTAAATCTTTATTGGTAGCAAAACAAACTAGCGTCCCTTTCTCAAATGGAGTGGTAACAAAATATTCAAACGCTTGCTTAAGAAGTGTAATAGACAAGTTTTGCTGCACAAACAACTGTCCTTGATGAGCAAATTCTACTTTTTCAAGAGATACAGCAGCATGCTTTAGTTCTGGCTGCCCTGATATATCGTCATTAGCATCAGTATACAAAGCTGCAATATTTGAGCTAGAGCTATTGCTTGCACTCCAATGGATTGGTGCAAACAACTCCCCCTGTCTTTGGTTATTGTCTATCTTAACTGGGAGGCAGACGGTTAAGTCTCCACTAGTTAAATGAGCGGCATTAAGCTTTACAAGGTCATTGGCTTTTAAATTAAGCTTATCAGCATCTTTAGGATGTATAGCCAAATAAGGTCTGCCGATATGTGAAGTTAACTCTGCGGTTTTTCCAGTACGAGTCATAGTATGCCATTGATCTCGAACACGACCACTGTTTAAAACAAACGGGAAATCGTCACAGGTTAATTGCTCAGGTGGCGTATAACTAGTACTTATAAATTGCGCTTTACCACTGTCAGTATAAAACTGACCATCTGTGAATAAACGCTTTGTACCCTTAGGTTGTTCAGCATTACCACCTAGTGTTACAGGCCACTGGATGGGTTTTAAACGATTATAATCTTTGTCAGATAAGTTACATAACCCAGACAAATCTAAGTCCCGGGTACCATTATTATTGAAAGAGGTTAATCCTGTATATTCAGCAAATATTTCGCTAGGTTTACTGAAATTAAAACCTGAATCAAAGCCCATTGCTTTGGCTACTTCACAGATAATCTGCCAATCATGCTTGGCTTCACCCGTCGCAGGCATCAGGCCTCTCTGCCTTGATATACGCCTTTCAGTATTAGTTACTGTACCGTCTTTTTCAGACCAGCCAGTAGCAGGCAATGCAATATGAGCATAATCTAAGGTATCATTTTTCTGCACACAATCTGAGACCACCACCAACTCACATTTAGCTAACGCATCAGCAACTTTTTGGCGGTTAGGCATGCTCACCATAGGGTTAGTAGCCATGATCCACACAGCCTTTACCTTGCCTTGATTAATGTCTTCAAACATATCTACGGCTTTCAAGCCTACTTTAGTTGGGATAGACGGCGAGTCCCAATAGGTCTGTACTGTGTGGCGGTGATCTGGATTATCAATATCCATATGACAAGCCAACATATTTGCTAGTCCACCGACTTCACGACCACCCATAGCATTTGGCTGACCGGTTAATGAAAACGGTCCAGAGCCTTCCTTACCCATTTTGCCAGAGGCTAAATGACAATTAATAATACTGTTAGCCTTATCAGTACCTGACGTGGACTGATTGACCCCCATACAATAAGCGGTAACCACCTTATCTGTGTGCAAAAAGAGTTGATAGAAGTTGCTTAAATCAGACTCGGAGACATCACAGGTCTTAGCAGTTTCAATAAGGGTTGAAGTTTCACAAGACTCTAAAACACCATCAAAACCTTGAGTATAAGTATTGATGTAATCGCGATCTAAACCACCTTCACTCCACAAGTAATGGATTAAACCATTAAACAAAGCGACATCTGTTCCTGGTTTAATGGCCAAGTGCAGGTCAGCGAGTTCTGCACTGGCGGTGCGTCGAGGATCAACAATGACTACTTTCATATCAGGGCTGATTTTTTTAGCACGCTCTATACGTTGAAACAGCACAGGGTGAGTCCAAGCTGCATTCGAGCCCACTAGCACCAATAACTCAGTTTGCTCTAAGTCTTCGTAACAACAGGGTACAGCATCAGCACCAAACGCGCGCTTATAGGCAGCTACGGCTGATGACATGCATAAACGTGAATTAGTATCGATATTGGCGCTACCGATATACCCTTTCATTAATTTGTTAGCGACATAATAATCTTCAGTTAATAACTGTCCTGAAACATAAAATGCAACAGAATCAGCGCCATGCTCAGCTATAACCTCATTAAATTTTTTGGCAACGTGCTCTATAGCTTCTTCCCAACAGGCCTGCTCTCCCATTATGGTAGGAGTAAGCAAACGCCCTTCCGGTGAATTGGTCTCTAACAATTTACTGCCTTTAACACACAATCGACCAAAGTTTGCTGGATGATCTGAGCTACCTGTAACTGAAGAAAAATTACCTTTTGTGTCAAGAGTCACATCCACACCACACCCCACCCCACAATAAGGGCAAGTTGTAGTCGCTAAAGATGCATTACAGACCTTTGCTTGTTCAACTTTAGACGGGCTAGTTGACATAAATTATTCTACCAACTGTAACTGCACTTGATTTTGTTCAATACGAACAGGATAAACCTTTAACTTAACCTCTTGATCATCTAAACAAACACCCGTTTCTAAAGAGTATCTTTGTTTATATAACGGAGAAACAATTACTGTACAGTCAGCAACTGAGCCGAGTAAACCACGATATAGCACATTAGCTTTACCAATAGGATCCCAGTTACTTACTGCAAAAACTTGTTCATAATTTGCACTTTTTATTTTAAATAGGGCTATTTGTTGATCTTCAACTAAGGCACAAACTCCTGAATTAGCAACTAAATCAGCATCGCTACAAACGGTTACCCAATTATTTAGTGTTGTCATTGTTAAGCTCCTTAAACCAATTCTGTGGCAAGTTTTTCAACTTGTTCATCGCTAAGTTCCAGCTTTTCTTGTTCGGTAGCTGGGCGAATTTGCTCACGCTCTTCAACAAAAACGATGTTCATGTCTTTGTCATCACTATTTACAAATTGACGGAAACGTTTAAGGGATTGTTCACTTTCAATAGTTGTTTTCCACTCACACTGGTAGGTATCTTCAATGTGTTGCATTTGCGCTTCTAACTCATCACATATTCCTAGAGAGTCTTCAATAACCACTTGCTTAAGATAATCTAAACCACCTTCAAGATTTTCCATCCAAACTGAAGTACGTTGTAATCTGTCTGCTGTTTTCACGTAAAACATCAATACTCTGTCAATGTATTTAACTAAGGTTTCTGAATCTAAGTCTGTGGCAAACAAATCAGCATGACGAGGTTTCATACCACCATTACCACAGACGTATAAGTTCCAACCGTTTTCAACTGCGATAACACCAATATCCTTACCCTGTGCTTCCGCACATTCACGGGTACAACCAGATACACCAAATTTAATTTTATGGGGAGCACGTAGACCTTTATAACGGTTTTCTAAATCAACTGCTTTACCTACTGAATCTTGCACGCCGAAACGACACCAAGTGCTACCCACACAAGATTTAACGGTACGTAATGCTTTGGCGTAAGCGTGGCCAGTTTCAAGTCCAGCTGCGACTAATTTCGTCCAAATCCCTGGTAATTGGTCAACTCGGGCACCGAACAAATCGATCCGTGTGCCACCTGTTATTTTGGTATATAAGTTGTATTCTTTTGCAACCTGCCCAATAGCAATCAACTTATCGGGGGTGATTTCACCACCAGGAATACGGGGCACAACTGAATAAGTCCCGTCTTTTTGCATATTTCCTAAATAAGTATCATTGGTATCCTGTAACGCAACGTGGCCTTTATCTTGTTCCAAAATAAAGTCATTCCATACAGAGGCGAATATTGAACCCGCAGCTGGTTTACAGATTTCACACCCTAATCCCGTACCATGTTTATCTAATAACTCATCAAAAGTCTTGATACCGCCTACCTTTATTAAGTGAAACAATTCTTGGCGCGAATAAGCGAAATGTTCACATATGTCCTTTTTTACTTCTACTCCTCGCTTTTCAAGTTCGCAATCAACCACAGACTTAAGTAGAGCTGCACAACCGCCGCAACCTGTGCCAGCTTTGGTACAAGATTTTACAGAGCTCACATCACATGCACCTTGGTCAACAGACTCAATAATGTCGCCTTTTGAAACGTTATGGCATGAACAAATAGTAGCAGTGTCTGGAAGGGCATCCGGTCCTAACCCGGCTGGCGTATCACCAGTTGAAGGTAAAATTAAACTTTCTGGGTTAGCAGGTAAATCGATGTCATTTAGAGCATATTGCAATAAGGTATCGTAATCACTGGTATCGCCAATCAATACAGAGCCAAGTAGTTTCTTCTGTTCGGCATCAACAACTATCTTTTTATACACTTCTTCAGGTTGGTTTTCGTAGGTGTAACATAGCGCACCTTCAGTTTTAGCGTGGGCATCACCAATTGAGCCTACTTCTACGCCCATTAGCTTGAGCTTGGTACTCATATCGGCACCTTGGAAAGTCAAATCTCCGCCTATGATATGGCTCGCTGCAGCTCTTGCCATGGTGTAACCAGGCGCAACTAATCCGAAGATAAAGTTATTCCATAGGGCACACTCACCTATTGCATAAATATCGGCATCGCTAGTTAAACATTGATCATTAACCACTATGCCACCACGAGGACCAATCTCAATATCAAACTCTCTGGCTAAGGCATCAGATGGACGAATACCCGCGGAGAATAAAATCATATCGGTTTCTAAATCAGTTCCATCTACAAACACCATTTTATAACGGCATACGTCACCTTTCTCAATAACCTGGGTAGCTTTTTGGGTATGTACTTGCACCCCTAAATTTTCAATCTTGCTACGTAATAAACGACCACCACCGGCATCAACTTGTACCGCCATCAACTGAGGTGCAAATTCTACAACGTGCGTCTGTAAACCAGCTTCTTTAAGGGCATTGGCTGCTTCTAAACCTAACAAGCCACCACCTACTACCACACCTACTTTGCTAACAGCAGATGACGCACTAATGTTTTCTAAATCTTCAATGGTTCTGTAAACTAAACAATGGGGTTGGTCGTTCCCAGGGATAGGCGGTACAAATGGGTAAGAACCAGTAGATAATACTAATTTTTCATATTCAAAAACATCACCTGATTCAGTGGTAACGGTTTTAGCAAGTTTATTAATGTTGATAACCTTGGCGTTCAACTTAAACTTTATATTACTTAGCTCATAGTATTCTGGCGTTGTTAGGGCAAGTTCGTCAGCGGTTTTACCGCTAAAGTACTCTGATAAATGCACACGGTCGTATGCCAACCTTGGCTCGGCTGATAAAACCGTTACGTCTATCTGAGTATCATCAGCTTTATTCGCCTTGATTAACTCATCAACAAAGTAATGACCTACCATGCCATTACCTACCACCACTACTCGCATTTTTTGTGCGTCATTTGCATTTATCAAACTTGACATTGGGTCACCTCTGGCCTTTTTTTGAAGCAAAAAAAAACCCACTAAATTCATCAAATTTGACGAATTTGTGGGCTTCTTTGCCGATTTGCAATTACACGCTTTTATGTAAAGCAAACGAATTTAAATTAATTTTATAATTTTTACTAAGCATTAAGAATGCCAACTTTTATAACTATAAAAAACAACAGCTTATAAAAATCCGCTCCATTAAATGAAGCAATATTTCTGACAACATAGTGCAATAGCACCATATTGGCGCACAAAAAGTGCGGGTATTAATAAACAGCATTTACTAAGAATATAGTTATTCAAGAAGTTGCTCATTTGAGTTGGCGCATGGGCAATAAAAACAGTATTCTCTTGCAACAACAAAATACATGAGCCATCGGGCATAACTTTACATGACGTTTATTAGAACCTTATTTAGCATCTCTTTACTCCTATTCACATTCAATACTCACGCTGCATCGGTTTGGAAAGTTTCATCAAAAACTCACAGTTTATATATTGGGGGGACTATTCATATATTAACCCCTGATGACTACCCATTACCCAAAGAATATGACATTGCTTACCAAAACAGTAATAAGTTGGTATTTGAAACAGATATGGTGGCCGTTAGCCAAGCTGAATTTGCACAGAAAATGATGAGCTTAATGACATACAGTGATGGTACAACCATAGATAAAGTATTAGATGCAGATACCTATCAAGCACTAGTGGTATTTTTATCATCAAAAGGCGTACCTATTCAAGCATTGGCTGCTTATAAACCTGGCATGATAGCTATTACACTGAGCTTGATGGAACTCAATGCCATGGGTTACACCAGTGAAGGGGTCGATGTATTTTATTCAAAAATGGCAACTACGAACAATAAACCACAAGCCTGGCTTGAAACACCAGATGAACAATTGCAATTCTTAGCTAATATGGGAAATGAAGATCCAAGTGCAATGATTGATTACACCCTTAAAGATATTGCAACTATGGAAGAAACCTTTGGTAAGCTTCACAAAGCTTGGTTTAAAGGCGATATGTCAGCTATGGCAGATGTGGGGATCACGCCATTTAAAGCTGATTACCCTGGCATTTACGATGACCTAATTGCCACCCGCAATAATAACTGGCTACCCCAAATAGTCAGTATGCTAGATGACGAGCCTAAAGAATTAATTTTGGTTGGTGCACTTCATTTATCTGGTCCTGATGGCGTCTTAGCTAAATTAAAAGCTAAAGGCTATTCGGTTGAACAACTGTAATTCAGTGAATTGGCAGTTCTGGAATTACTAAACCGAAGCACACTAATATTAATAAGATACTTGGCCATTTCAGCCAGAGGTAATGATGCCATAACACCTTCATGATGTTATGGCTTTGGTTTCCTGGTAACTTGATCATCTGCTTTAAACGAAGTCCATACATGTACACGCCTGATATACCTAATCCTGTTAATATACTTCCAAATACAAACCATATATAACGACTTTTCCAGCCCCAAACGCGCCCCATATGTAACGGGTCTGCCGCTTCAGACACCCTAAAATGCCAATTTAACTGCTGCGCTTGTCTACCTGCTATAAAATCACCATTAACGGCGTCAAACTCTTGCTTGTTAGCTCGACCTCTCACTAGCCATGCTTTATTTTGCCCTTCAATACCTAACAGGTAAGGAGGCGTTTTAGACCATGTTAGTTCTTCTATAAGATAGTCTGGGTGGCTTTCATGAATTGTCTCTATCGCTTTGTTTACCGCTACTGGGGAGTACTTATTTAAAATTACTTGAGTATTGCTTTCTAAAGTATGTACTTTTGAATTGTAAAGTTTTGGGTATTTAATGCCCCCTCCCCACTGTTCAACAACATACCAAGTGCCTGTTACTGCAATTAGCAAAACAAACCATAGACACCAAAGCCCAGAAAATTTATGCAGGTCACTCCAAAATTTACGCTTTTTGGCAGCCACAACTCTTGGGTTGTTTGACATTTCAACAGTATAAAAAGGCTGATATTTAGGGAGTGTAAAAAAGCGCTTCCACCAATTTTTATAACTATACAACCCTGAAATCAATAGCGTCAGTAATGCAAACGCACACATCCCAACTATGCTAACGCCAACTTTAACAGGCAACATCATATGTCGATGCACTTGCCGAAAAAAGCGCTGCCAATTAAACCTAGCGCCTGTCCCTTGTACTTCGGCTGTTTTAGCATCTAAATAGATATAGAACCGTTCACCTTTCGTATTTAGCGCCATGGCTTTTACATTATGCCAAGCGGGATTAGGGCGTTCGATGCTTTGAAATGTAGCATATGGAAAAGCACGAGTGGCCGAAACCATTAAATCTGCCCATGGTAATTTTTGCTCTTCTGAAAGCATAGAATTACCCCTAATGGCGCTATTCGTTAACCAGTCTAATTCTTTAGAAATAGTCGCCAATGTTCCTGTAAACATCACAAAAACTAATAAAATGCTCAGTTGAAAGCCCACCCAATGATGTAAGTTAAACCATTGCCTTTGCTTCATCTTGATATACCTAGGGACATGACTACCTTTAAAAATTGAAAACGAAGCTTAACAACGAGCTTTTAGGGAGATATCTTGAAAGTATCCATCACTTTCACTAAAGCTCCTCGGAGTAAAACAAAGTAACTACAATAGGTTCAATTTTCCAAGTATTTTTACTTTAAACATACACTTACTGGCTAGCATTAAAATCGAGGGAATAGTAATTACGAAGATTTATAATTACAAGTTATTGATTAAAGCCGCCCTAAAAAATGCATAATAAACACTTTGAAAATAGCTATCTCTCCCAGCTGATTTTTGCGATAGTAATGCCATGTTACACCTTAGATAAATTAAGATTTAAAAATGCTCCACTCCTGTGAAACTCCTGGCCTGTTACCCATTCAAGCTGCTATTTCAAATATGCTTAAAAATGTTCACCCCGTATCTGAAAGTGAATGGGTGGATATTGAAGAAGCCTTAGAAAGAGTCTTGGCAGAGGACATAATCTCAACAATTAACGTTCCCCCGGCTGATAATTCAGCTATGGATGGTTACGCGTTACGCCATAAAGATTTGATCGAAAACAATCAGCTTACCTTGGTAGGCACTGCTCTAGCTGGCGCTCCTTATAATGCTCAAGTATCTGCTGGCCAATGTGTGCGGATTATGACAGGTGCGATTATTCCGGAAGGTGCAGACGTTGTTGTGATGCAAGAAAATACTAACATTCACGATAAACAAGTTACTTTTCAACAAATACCAAAGTTAGGAAACAGTATTCGTAGGGCCGGAGAAGACATAAAGAAAGGCCAAGTGGTAATTGAGAAAGGCACCCAACTTACCCCAGCTTACCTAGCTTTAATTGCATCAATTGGAATATCTGAGGTGGCAGTTATTCGCCGAGTCAAGGTTGGCTTGATTGCCACTGGCGATGAACTGACTCCACCAGGGGAAGCACTCGTCGAAGGGGCTATTTATGAAAGTAACCGCTATGCACTTACCGCTTTGCTAAGTACCTTTGCCGTTGAAATTTTTGACTTCGGTATTATCAAAGATAATAAAGAACAACTGAAAACCACCTTTGAACAGGCAGGTTCCCATTGTGATTTGGTCATATCTTGCGGCGGAGTTTCAGTTGGTGAGGCCGATTATGTAAAAGAAATACTAGACCAACTCGGACAAATCAATTTCTGGAAAGTCGCGATTAAACCAGGCAAGCCCTTTGCTTTTGGACAATTGAACAACGCACTGTTTTGCGGTTTACCTGGGAACCCAGTATCCTCTTATGTCACCTTTGAAACCTTAGTCACGCCATTATTAAATCAATTATGTGGCGCAAAAATTAAAGAACGCCCTTACTTCATCGCTAGAGCGGCTTGTACTATTTACAAACGCCCGGGACGAGCTGATTATCAAAGGGGCATATTTTATCGTGATGACAATGGTGAGTTAGTCGTTAAACCAAACGGCAAGCAAGGTTCAGGTATTATGAGTTCAATTGCCAATGCAAACTGTTATATACTATTAGGTCAGGATTCAGGTAATCTGGAACAAGGCAATACAGTCAAAATTCAACCGTTTTAACTAGCAAACATTAGCCTAATCATATTCACAGAAACTCAGCATAAAAAATAATGTAGAAGATATTTTATGCTGAGGTTTTAATTGCACTTATTAAAGAGACATCAGTGGTATTTAAACAAGAACTTAAAACTATTATCCAACTTGCTTGGCCACTATTAATTGCGCAAATTACCCAAACCTTAATGGGTGTGTCAGATACCATTATGGCTGGGCGCTATTCTGCTACAGATATGGCTGCTGTCGCCATTGGCTTTGGTTTTACTTTTCCTATTTTAGTTTTTTTACAAGGAATAACCTTAGCTTTACCGCCAATAATTTCTCGTTTTAATGGCTCTAAACAACTAGATAAAGTAGCTAATGTTACACAACAAATGGTGTGGTTAGCCTTAGGTATTTCTGCCTTTGCCCTGCTGTTTTCTTTTGGGTTTACACCTTTATTACAGTTTATTGACATGGACGCCGAATTACGCAGTATTACTATCGATTACATTCAATACGTATTATATTCAATGCCGGCATTTGCTGTATATCAAGTGCTTAGAAATTACTGTGAAGGTCTTTCTGTTACTAAACCCAGCATGCTTATTATGGTAATTGGGTTATTGGTTAATATTCCCGCAAACTATGTACTAATTTATGGAAAGCTTGGACTACCCGAAATGGGTGGCGCAGGCTGCGGTATTGCTACTGGATTAGTGTTTGTAGCCATGTTATTCGCCACTTGGTTTTATACTTTAAAGTCGAGTAAATTAGCTAAATTTGCTCTATATCAAAAAGTCTATCGCCCTCACCTACTTGATATGTGGAGTAACCTAAAGTTAGGTCTTCCTATTGCCTTGACTATTTTGTGCGAGGTGACTTTATTTGCTGCAGTACCCATTTTATTAGCCCCTTTTGGCGCTACTATTGTGGCATCCCACCAAGTGGCATTAAACTTTTCAGCTTTAATGTTTATGATCCCACTTAGTATAGGTATCACCGCTAGTATCCGCATAGGGTTTCTATTAGGAGAGCAAAAACCAGCACAAGCCAAGCTAGCTATAAAATGTGCCTTTACCTTAGGTTTTTGCACATCAGTATTCGCCGCTTTAATTACCATTATATTACGAGGCCCAATATCAAGGCTTTATAGTATTGATCAAGAAGTAATCGACCTCGCATCAAGCTTGTTATTGTTTGCCGCAATGTTTCAGTTTTCTGATGCGATACAAGTTATATCTGGCCACGCATTGCGTGGTTATAAAGATACTGCCGCCATGTTTTACCTCAGCTTTATTTCGTATTGGGGTGTGGGTATGACTACAGGCTGTATTTTAGGATTAACCGACTGGATAGTCCCTAAAATGGCTGCAGCTGGCTTTTGGATTGGTTTTATTTGTGGCTTAACAACTGCAGCCGTTTTATTAGGATTAAGGTTGCGGTATATTCAAAAATATCAATTAAATGATTTTGCATAAAAACTAAATGCAAGGTAGTAAATCACTTATGAACTTCTCAAGTTTGCTGCGAGTCTTAATTGTCACTTTTATATTATGTGTAACTGGGTTTGTAAATTCAGCACCTATACACTTCATCATTGATTCTGATTCATTTAAAACATTTTTTGAAAATGATAGTGAGCCTACAAATATGCATGAGGCTACTTATCAATTAATTTTTAATGAAATCAAAATGATACCTCAAATTTCTTTAATCCCACATCTACGAATGAAACACTTTCTTGATTCTACACAGGCAACCTGTACTTTCTATCACCTAAAAACGCCAGAAAGAACGAATCGATATATTTTTAGTTATCCAACAGACATTTTCCTTGGGGTTAAACTGTATCAACATAAATCCAGTAAACCTATTGATGAAAGGTTTTTAGATAACGAAGGCAGATTATTATCAGTTAGCAACTTTTTTAATGATAAAACCAACGATGCTAATTTACTGTTAATGTCAGGTAAGTCTTACGGCTTCGAATTGGACCAGCAAATTAAAGAGATTAATCCTATTTCAAAAATAATGATCTCAGGAGAAAGCCCTAATAAAGCCTTTCTTGGTATGTTTTTAAAAAAGCGAGTGGATTATATTATATATTACCCTACTGTATTTCTTCATTTTCCTGAAGAGGCAAAAACCTTAAGGTCTTATCCTATCAAAGGCTCGCGCCCATATATGTTTGGCAGAATAATGTGTAACAACACTGCTACTAGCCAAGATTTTATAACCCGTGTAAATCAAGTTTTAAAAAAACTCTATAGTTCAGACGAATTTTTAAATGCCATTTTAGACTTCACTCCAAGGGCTGAACATGAGCATGTTAAGGAGATTATTCGAACTAGATTTATTACTGAAACACTACAACAAGGTTAAATGATTTTAATACTATGCAGTTAACCGATATTGCCATTAGAAAGGTATCTAAAGGGCCAATGAAAACGTTGAGTGAAGTGATGGTCACTAGAGTTGCGGGACTAAATGGCGATTTTCGAGGCAAACCTGGTAAACGTCAGGTAACTATTTTAAGTCAAGAGCAGTGGGACATAACTTGCACTGAAATAGAGGCTGACCTTCCATGGACAACCCGGCGGGCAAATCTATTAGTTTCTGGCGTTAGTTTTAATAAAGATATGGTCGGAAAACTAATTAAGATAGGCCCTTTGATATTAATCATTACCCGAGAAACCGACCCTTGCCCAAGAATGGATCAACAATACCTAGGCTTGACTCAGGCTCTTATACCAAACTGGCGAGGTGGAATTTGTTGCCAAGTAATCGCTGATGGTAGGGTCAAAATAGGTGATGAAATACAAATTGTAGGTTAAATACTACTATTTCCTACTGGTTTTTCCTAAAAACATCGTTGGATTTCATCCATCTTACAAGTAATAACAGTCACATTTTCATAACCAACTCTTTGTAATTGTTCCGCAGCCAGAGCGGCACGAGCAGAGGTTGCACAGTGTAAATAGATTGCTCTTGTTGGATCTTTCTCAAGCTCCATCATTTTCATTTCAAGCAATCCCCTTGGAATATTAATCGCTCCTTCAGCTGGAAAAGCTTGGTGCTCAGCAGGTTCACGAACATCAATCAATAATCCACTATTTTCTGCTCGTTCCTCAGCAGCAGTTTTTGCATCAATACAGCGAATATTTTGTTTTACTTCAAAAATTAAATCTGCAATGCCTTTAAGCATGTTTTACTCCTGAACACCTAATTTTTTTAAAATGGTAATCATAGGACACCATAATGTGAATGCTGATTGAATTAAATTAGCGGCAATAAAAATACTGAAAAATATCCAATTTGGATGGACCCAATGGGTTAACGCTAACGATATTAAGAGCATTGCCCCTGCAATTAATCGTAAAGCAGCATGTAATTTCATTTTCACTCTCCAACTTCAAATTTGATAATACATTAGACCCTGCTAATATTAGTGTCAACTAATATTAGCATTTTCTTATATAATATTTATAATGGCATGATTAAAACTAAAGATAAGGTTATAAAATTGGATCTGAATCAACTGTCTAGTAACGCTGGTAATGCCGAAGCCTTCTTAAAAATAATGGCAAATAAAAATAGACTCATGATCTTATGTACTTTAATGAATGAGGAGCGCAGCGTTTCTGAGTTAAACCAAAACATTCCTTTAGGACAGTCAGCACTATCACAACACTTGGCTGTATTACGTAAACATAACTTAGTAGAAACACGAAGAGACGCTCAAAGTATCTACTATTCAGTCACTGATACTCGTGTTAAGCAAATTATTGAAAAACTGTACGAATTCTTCTGTGACGTATAAGCCCTTCATGATGGAGCTGTAAAATGCATAATTCATTAAAGTCTCACCCTTTTGATAATGCTGTACGTTACGCATTATTAAATCGGGGTTTACCACTGTTTTTATTTTTATTTGCCCTTATCGCCGGTGTTATAGCATTGCAAGCAACGCCCAGAGAAGAAGAGCCGCAAATTGTAGTACCTATGATTGAAGTATTGGTGGATGTCCCAAACTTATCGGCTCGTCAGGTTGAGCGGCAAGTAACCACTCCTCTAGAGCAGCTATTGACTCAAATAGCTGGTGTTGAACACGTTTATTCCACCTCTTTGGATGGGCAGCTATCGGTAGTACTGCGATTTTTTGTAGGAGAAAATCGTGAAAATGCCCTTATCAATACATACAACAAACTGTATGCAAATCAAGATTTAATACCGTCAGTGGTAAGCAACTGGATATTAAAACCCGTTGAAGTGGACGATATTCCGATTGTGATGATTGGTTTAGTAAGTAGTGATGAGCAAAAATATAATGATGTTGCTTTACGTAGAATAAGTCAGGAAATATCGACTTTATTACAGGGCTTAGAAAATACCAGCGAAGTGAATATCATTGGTGGCAGGCTTCGTAAAATTGAAGTTGAGTTAGATATTACCGCGCTAGCAGCTTATCAAACCAGTGCGCTAGATGTTTATAGTGCAATAACACGTTCTAATCAGCTCAATCAATCTTCAACTGTAGTCATGGGTGCAAAAGCTGTAGTGATTGAATCAGGCGATGTGATCCGTAGTATAGATGAGCTAAATAACCTTGTGGTTAACATGATCAATGGTAAGTCTGTAATATTACAAGATGTTGCCAAAATCCAAGACTCACAACAAACAGTGAACTCTTATCAGTGGCTTGAGTATAGTCATCAAGCTATACAGAATAGTACCAGCCCCTCAGATAAAGTTCTTAGCACACAAGCAAACCCCATGGTTACTATTAGCATTGCCAAACAAAAAGGTACAAATGCTGTACGGGTAGCAGATGATGTATTAAGCAAAATGGCCGAGCTTAAAGCAAGCTTTCTTCCGCCAGAAATTGATTACAAAATTCTTAGAGACTATGGTCAAACAGCAAACGAAAAGGTTAATAATCTAAGTTCCAGTTTAGCCTTTGCGGTATTTACTGTAGTGGTGTTTATTGGCATATTTCTGGGCTGGCGAGCTGCAATTGTTGTGGGTATGGCAGTACCTGTTTGTTACGGGCTTACTTTGCTTTTAGATTTAATGCTTGGTTATAGTATTAACCGGGTGACGCTATTTGCTTTAATACTGTCTTTAGGTTTATTAGTAGATGACCCTATTACGGGCATCGACAATATTACTCGCTTTCTAAATTTATCAAATAGTCAAAAAAACAAAACCCAACGCATTGTAGACGCTATGTCTGAGATACGCTCACCTCTTATTATGTCTACTGTAACTATCATATTGGCATTTGTGCCCTTAGCTTTTATCACCGGTATGATGGGGCCATACATGGCCCCAATGGCGTTCAATGTTCCTATCAGTGTAATATTGTCTGGTGTTGTTGCCTTTTTTATTACTCCTTGGTTAGCGTCACATCTACTTAAGCCTCAGGAAGTAAAAAACACTGATACAGAATCTGTTTATAAACGTCTCTTAGGGCCACTGATAGCCAATAAATCTAGAGCTAAATTTGGTTTATATGTGGTGTTAGGTTTATTTATCGCTGCTAGTTTATTACCACTACTTCGTGCTGTGCCTTTAAAGTTATTACCCTTTGATAACAAAAATGAAATACAGCTTTTAATAGATTTACCTGAATCAGCTACTTTAGAACAAAGTGCGGCTAAGACTCAGGAAGTCATAGAAATCGCTAAAACTCTACCTGAAGTGGCGCTCCTTGCTGCCTATGTAGGTGAAGCGTCACCTATGGATTTTAATGGCATGGTACGCCAATACTATCAGAGGAACTCACCCAACCAAGCCGAAGTTAGGCTAATTTTACTCGACAAAAATGAACGTGAGCAGCAATCCCACGGTGTGGTGCTAAGGTTAAGAGAGCTACTCACCCCTTTGCAAACTGAAGCCACTAACATAAAAGTGGTAGAAGTCCCACCAGGACCACCTGTATTAAGTACCTTTGTAGCCGAAATATATGCTGAGCCTTTTGTTGAATTAGCTAGCCAACAACAGGCGGCACAAACACTTATGCAACGTTTAGCGAAAGAGCCCTATGTAGTGGAAATAGATTCGAGTATCACCGCCCCCCAAGAAATAGCCCGTTTTATCGTAGATAAGCAAAAAGCAGCTTTGTCTGGTATTTCTACTGCTGATGTTAATCAAACCATAGACATTGCAGCTAGAGGGGTTAGCGCTGGCATATTACAAACTGAAAATGAAGTCACTCCTCTAGAAATTGAGTTAAAACTGCCTTTTAATAAAGCCAACCAAACCAGTGATTTTGATGGCCTATCCCTAAGGGGAATAACTGGCGTTGCTCAGCAAGATGCTGGTGTGGGATTAGAGCCAGCGCCCCAACCCATTGTAAACCTAGCGGAATTGGGTCAATGGCAAACATTTGAAGTTAGCCAACCAATATTACATAAAGATTTACGACCGGTAATCTATGTAACAGCGGAGCTATCTGGGCGCACACCAGCAGAAGTGATAGCCGACATTAGCGCTGATCGTATACAGGCCAATAACGCTAAATCTATAGATACATTAAACAATGATATACCGAATAAGCAGCCAAAAAACAGTTGGCAAACACGAACCTATTTAAACTCAGGTGCAGGTATTCAATGGGCGATCCCTGAGGGTATTAGTATTGAGTTTGGTGGCGAAGGAGAATGGTTGATTACAATTGATGTTTTCCGGGATATGGGTATCGCTTTTGCGTTTGCATTAGTAGGAATTTTTATAGTGTTACGTTGGCAGATATCTAGTAGCGCTTTAGCACTAATTATTATGTCTGCCATACCGTTAACCATAATCGGCATCATGCCAGGATTTTGGTTAATGAATCAATTTGGTGAACGCTGGATTGGCAATGCCCCTGACCCGGTATTATTTACCGCAACAGCTATGATAGGAATGATTGCACTGGCTGGTATTGTAGTGCGTAACTCACTAATTTTAGTGGAATTTATAACCTTAGCTAGAGCCAATGGAAACACCATAAAAGAAGCATTATTTGCAGCGGGAACTGTGCGTATGAGACCTGTTTTATTAACCGCGGGTACTACTTTGCTAGGTAATATCGTCATCATTCTTGACCCAGTGTTTAGTGGCCTTGCCCTAGCTATTATTTTTGGCATTATCGCCTCCACTTTCTTCTCTTTATTAGTGGTTCCTATGGTGTACTTTTTAGTATTTGATAAAGAAACCACAGCGTCTAATGAAGAAACTCCCCATATAAAACTAGCAAGTCATTCAACTCAGGAGAGCCAAGCATGAGTTCAAATATTCTTCGAAAAGCCATAGTGCCAGTCATAGCCATAATAGTGTTAACTCTGTCCATTGCATGGATGGCAGGTCTATTTACTGACAAAATCAAACCTCACGAAGTAACGGGCCCTACAAATAACGGAAAAGCCTCATTTAAAGTTACAGCTACTTTAGTGCCTAAATATGAATCTGCGCCTGCAAGTTTAAAAGCCCGAGAAACCACTCTAATTTCAAGTCGAATCTTAGCTCGAATTGAGAACATTCACGTTCGTGCTGGCGATATTGTCAATAAAGGCGATCTTTTAATATCACTTGAAAACAGTGAACTCACCAGCCAATTAGCGCAAGCGAAGTCAAGAATAGATTCATTGCAAGGTGACATGAAAGAAGCACAAAACACCTTAAAACGAATTGAAAAACTAAAACAGCAAGGGTTAGCTTCAACTGCAGATTTAGACCAAGCACAAGCAACATTTACACGTTTGCAAGGTGAAATACATACAGCAGAACAAGGTCAAGAAGTGGCAGAAACATCATTGGGCTATAGTCGTATTTTAGCGCCATTTTCAGGACGAATAGTTGATAGAAGCGCGGAACCTGGAAATATAGCCACCCCAGGCCAACCTATCCTTGCTTTGTATAATCCTAGTTCTTTAATAATTGAATCTAACGTCAGAGAATTAGTTGCGTTAAAATTAAAATTAGGTCAAAAATTGTCAGTTAATATCGATAGTTTAGGGCTACAGTCTATTGCTACGATTTCTGAGTTAGTTCCAGCAGCAGATCCAAATGCCCATAGTTTTGTTGTAAAAGCTGACATTCCATTTGATGAAAACCAGAGACCTGGTATGTTTGCTAGATTACTTATTCCTATTGGAGAGGAGCGTATAATTTTAATTCCATCCGAGTATGTCAGAAGTTATGGGCAATTACATAGAGTATGGGTGAATAACCAAGGTAATATAAGCCGACGATTTATTCGAGTTGGAGAGTCTTATGACGGCAAGGTTGAAGTTATCTCAGGGTTAGCCATGGGTGACATAATTACAGAGTTTGCAGAATAAAAGTTTTCCAAACAAGGCGTAAAATTCCTTATTTTTTGCACAATTGATTTGATTTCTCTAGCCAAAATAGATTTTTATATAACTTTAGTCTTAATAACGAGTATTTAAGAAAAAATAGCTTAACTAATGTGGATAGTTACGTTTATTATTCACGAAAAATTTTTAACACAATAGGATTTTAATATGAAATTTTCTGCATTACTTGTTTTTGTTGGTGCCCTTTCCTTCTCATCTGCAAGTATGGGAAAAGATTTGCTAAGCTCTGCAAAAAGCTTACTTACTGACAGTAAATCTGAAACCACATCTAGTTCACTTAGTGTTACCGATATGGTGAGCTCCGTTTCTGACTCTTTAGGTATTACTGAGTCTCAAGCCACCGGCAGTTTGGGTTCAATTTTTGATTACGCCAAAGATAATGTATCCACTGAACAATTCTCAACTATTACTGATTCGCTACCTAGCCTAGACACGCTTTTATCTGCTGTTCCTGCCATTACTGGTGATAGCAGTGACAGTGAAGGCTCTAGTGGTCTTGGTGGAATGCTTAGCAAAGCGACTGAGTATAGTGACACCCTTAGTGGAATTGCTACGTTACAAAAGCAATTTGAATCACTCGGTCTTGACGCGGACATGGTTTCTAAAGTTATACAAAGTGCTTATGCTTACTTAGACACCGAGCAAGGACAACAAGTGAAAAGCCTTTTACAAGAAGGTCTTAGTTCACTGTCTATATAATGTTTACATTAACCTATCGCCATTAATCTAGGCGATAGGTTTTCTTGATTTATTTACTTCCTTCTCCTTACCTATCTTCATCTAAACTTGGTGTACTGTCTTTTACTCACAATTGAGACTAATTAACTATATAAACTAGCCGATAAAACCATTTAAAATAGCGTTTTTATCTTGGGACCAAATTATCACCTGATAAAGAATTACTTTATTAACCCAAAGACTTAACTCGAAAAGGAAACTTTATGGAAAATTTAGATGAGAAGCTTCAAGTATTTTACGATAAGGCCATTGCATTAGGTACTGAATATGGAACCCAATTTATTTTAGCAATTTTAGTTTTAATAATTGGACTTTGGATCATCAGCAAGTTAAGTGATGTAGTTCGGAAATATTCAATAAAAGGCTTACCTGACGAAACTCTAGCAAAATTCTTAACTAATATTTTTGAGGTAATCTTAAAAGTATTATTAGTGATTAGTGTTGCTTCTATGGTCGGTATAGAAACAACTTCATTTGTCGCTATTTTAGGTGCTGCGGGTTTAGCTGTTGGCTTAGCATTGCAAGGCAGTTTATCTAACTTTGCTGGTGGCGTAATGATCCTTATATTCCGTCCGTTTCAGGTGGGTGATTATGTAGGGGCTCAAGGTTTAGAAGGCGCGGTTACCGATATAGGTATTTTTGTCACAACCTTTGAAACATTTGATAAACGTATCATTATTGTTCCAAACGGACCTCTAGCAAATGGCAACATTACAAACTACACAAAAAGCAGTATACGTGCAGTAGAGATCTCCATTGGTATTTCTTACTCCGATGATATTGCAAAAGGTAAAGCGGCTATGGAAGCAGTATTAAAAGCTGATCCACGCGTATTACAAGAAGAAGGTAACATTGTAGAAGTAGTTGACTTAGGCTCTAGCTCAGTAGACTTTTTGGTAAGAGCATTTGCTAAAACAGAAGATTACTGGACACTAAATTTTGCTCTGCGCCCAGCTTTAAAGGCAGCAGTAGAGGCGGAAGGTTTGACTATTCCATTCCCTCAGCGCGATGTGCATATGTTTCAAGAAAGTGCATAAGCAAATCTAATAATAAGAAAGGTGTGCAAGTTATTGCACACCTTTTTTTTGCTTAATTTAAAACGAAGGTTGTTGTTGAAATAACCAGGTTATAGCATCAGAGAATTCTGCTTTCCAAAACTTCTCTCCAGGCTCTGCATCTGTCACCCGTCTAAATTTCATATTGTCTCTTGGATGTCCTTGGGATTTTAACTGTCGATACATTTTATCTGTATCAGCTATCATTCCATCACCTTCAGCGTCGCCATATACAAGGTAGAATCGACTATCTAACTTAGCTTTTTTAAACTGAGTATATGCAAATACATCCGGTGAATACCAATAAGCGGGAGAGAATATGCCGGCTTTACTAAACACTTCTGGGTAAGCAAGTAGCGCATAATGACTAATTAAGCCGCCCATCCCAGCCCCCATAGTTGCAGTATATAAACGTTCAGGCTTAGTACGAAAATTATTGTCAACATAGACCTTAACCACTTCCACTACAAAATCCATATAAGCTTGACCCTGAGCAGGCCCAAAACGTTTATTTTCCCAAGGTGATAGTTCGTTCATGCGTTCTTCTGCGCCATGATCTATCGCCACCACGATCACTTCAAATTGTTTGCTCTTTGCCAATGCGTTTAACGACTCATCTACCTGCCACTCCTCTCTATCGGCCGTTAAATTATCAAATAAATTCTGGCCATCATGCATATACACCACTGGATAAGACTTTTCGGAAGAGCGATAACTGGGAGGTAAGTAAAGGCGCACAGTTCTTTGCTTATCTAAACCAGTTATTACAAATTGAAAGGGCAAACTTTGTACATTGTCAGCAGCAGATGAAGGCTTGATAGACTCTGAACATGCCATTAGACAATTACATAAAATAAATAAGATAAATGGAATCAATCGCTTAATTAACATATCAATACTACCTAGCCTTTTTATAACGTCGATAAAAGAAAAAACATTATCCACTATTAATAGAAATTAATCGCCTTATGACAGCCCCCACTCTAAAATATTTAGCAATGACAATATAGGTAAATGTGTATTAATATCATCACTGAAGCTGTTCAATAATCAATCTATTATCATATATTTAGTAGTACACGGCTTAGCCAAGGAACCTTAAAAATGAATACCAAAAAAGTGCTTTTTACAATTTGCTTCTTCACTGTGCTTAGTGCATGTTCAAAACAAAAAATTACAGAAACAGAAGATACGCCGACCAAGCCCTCAGTAAGTTTTGAAACTTATTCGGCTCATGACTTTTTCCAGACAACAAGCTACGGCCTAGCAAACTCCAATGGTTATGCTTGGTCCCATGACAATAAACATATTCTTATTCAATCCGACAAATCTGGTGTCTTTAACGCCTACACTGTCGATGAAAATGGAGTTCAAACTTTATTAACAGATTCTGATTCAAATGCCTACTTCGTAAGTTCATTTTTCCCCGATGACAACAGAGTTATTGTCTCCGCAGACCAAGGCGGAAATGAGCTCAACCATATATTTGTTCGCCAGTTGGATGGTACCTTAATTGACGTCACGACAGGCGACAACCTTAAAGCGTTCTTTGGTGGCTGGGCAAAAAACAATCGGGCTTTTTATGTTTGGCACAATGGACGTAACCCTGCGAACTTTGACCTATACAGTATTGACGTTAAAAGCTATGAAGCTTCGTTACTATTCGAGAATCCTGGTTTCGCGCCAGGATCTATAAGTAAATCAGGAAAATGGTTAACACTTGATAAACCCCGTACAAGTGCAGATTCTGATATCTATTTAGTCGACTTACTAAGTGAAGAAAAGCAGCCGATTTTAATCACTGAACATCAAGGTAACATTGCTTATTCAACTTATGATTTTACACCCGACGAAAAGCATGTAGTTATGAGTACAAACGAGCATGGTGAATTTAATCAAGCATGGACTTATAACATTGCGACTAAAAGCAAAGCTCCTTTAATTCAAGCTGATTGGGACGTTAGTTTCGTTTTCTACTCACCAAGTGGAAGATATCGAATTCATGGCATCAATGCAGACGGCTTAACAGATGTTATTATCTATGATCAAACCACAGGCAAAGACTTATCGCTTAACGAGGTTCCAGAAGGTGAGTTAGGACAAATTAGGTTCTCAAGAGATGAGTCTAAGCTAGCCTTTGGATTAAACACGGATACCTCCCCATACAATTTATATATGTCGAATATTGGTGGCGATAGCGTGAGGTTAACTAACGCGCTCAACCCTATAATAAATGAAAGCAATTTAGTTACCGCTACTGTGGAACGTTTTGAAGCTTCAGACGGCACAGTTATTCCTGGGATCATGTATAAACCCAAGCAAGCATCCGCACTGCAACCTGTACCTGCATTAGTTTTTGTTCATGGCGGGCCAGGAGGACAAAGTACAAGAGGATACCGAGCGCTAATTCAGCACTTAGTCAATAACGGGTACGGAGTTTATGCTGCTAATAATCGTGGCTCATCGGGTTATGGCAAAACGTTTTTTCATATGGATGATAAACGGCATGGTCAAGAAGACCTCCGCGATATTGTAGAAGCGGGTCATTT
Source organism: Paraglaciecola marina (assembly GCF_004360155.1). Lineage (GTDB taxonomy): Bacteria > Pseudomonadota > Gammaproteobacteria > Enterobacterales > Alteromonadaceae > Paraglaciecola > Paraglaciecola marina. The sequence continues at coordinate 49,104 of NZ_SAIS01000030.1, forward strand.
TTTACGTAGTCTTGATTGGGTTGATGATGAAAAAGTAGGAGTTATGGGGGGGTCTTATGGCGGTTATATAACAGCGGCTGCTATGACCTTCCATCCAGACGAGTTTGAAGTAGGCATCAACATTTTTGGTGTAACAAATTGGCTTCGAACTTTGTCTAGCATACCCGAATGGTGGGCATCGTTTCGAGAGTCACTTTATGATGAAATGGGTGATCCGGCAACTGACTCTGAAAGGCACAAAGCTATTTCTCCATTGTTTCATGCTGAAAAAGTCACCAGGCCAATGTTAGTAGTTCAAGGAGCGAATGATCCACGAGTACTTCAAGTTGAAAGCGATGAATTAGTACAAGCCATTAGGGATAACGGTGTTTATGTAGACTACATACTATTTCCAGATGAAGGTCATGGTTTTTTACGGAAGGAAAACAGAATAAAGGCGTCGGAGGCGTATCTTAGCTTCCTCGATGATTACCTTAAAAAGCCATAGGTTTGACTATTTAGCGCCTGTTCGTCTAACAGGCGCTTTTTTAAAAACTAAGGCTCGATACTTTTAATGGCTTCTTCAATATCAAGATAATTCACAGACTCAACGAACCCAATACTGAAAGTTTGAGGGGTTGTGAGATACTTATCTTTGTTACTTCTGCCAAAACCTAACACTGTCATATGAGGTCTACTTACGTAATTATCTGGGTGGTCATCATCTTCGTGGTGAAACAAGTACAGCAATCTTGGGGATTTAACATCACCAAAAGCCATCCACTCGGGGCTGGGTAAGTCACCGATAAAAGGTTCATTGATAGAATGAGATTTGTTATCTGCAGACCCATACCAAAAATCTGTTGGGTCCATTTCGCCACCAGGTACCCCTTCATATTGCACCCAATATTTATAACCAGAGCTTACTGTTTTCATGGTGAAATCTAACCGTTCTGGATAAAAATCCCATTGCCCTTGCCACATACCATTATCAGATGTGAATATAATACGTACATGATCTGATGTGTTTATTTCAACTGCAGATGTCGCAGGATCGGTTCCAGCATTCATAGCATGAAAATAACTACCATCTTGCTTGTGAATCGCATTTGGAAAACCTCTGTATTCACCTTTGTGACCAGAACCTTTTTCTGGATGAAAGCCTATCCAATCAAACCCATCTTTATCAATCATACTAGACAGACCACCGCCTGTTTTCTCTAGGTAATAAGTAGCATTGCTAGTATTAATAACATAGGAAGGTAGACCACTTGCTGATTCATCAGTGCCATGAGTTAATATAATACTCGCTGAATCTTTAGATGCAGTACACCCTAAAACAAATACCATTAATGCTAACAAGGTTGCCGACTTTTTATTTTTTATAAGCATCACCTACTCGTACGTCTAGTGGCTAATAAGAGGATTAGATTGAGGCTTTGCACTTTTCTTTAATAACAGCCCTACAACCAAAATAGTAAATGAGCATGCTATGAAGATCCCTCTTCCCCAAACAGGATTGGGTATTAACGCCATAATACTGATGCCAATCCCCATATATATCACCATAGAGCCAAGCTTATGTCTTTGTTGCCTATCATAATTGTCTTGTTGATCATCTGCGATGACAGGGGTTTCAAGGTCTTTAAAGAACTCATCAGTTTGTAGCTTATATTGATCTTTTTCTGCTTGGTAAAACAAACTCGTTAAACAGAAGAAACCAGCTGTAATTAGTAAGTGCGAGCCGATCGTCAGGATAAGGTTCATATCTGACGCTTCCCTTCGGGTAAATTCTTCAAGCCCTACTAAGGTTGCAAATACATCTGCTGTAAATACGTTTCGTACAAACCAAGATACAAACAAACCAAGCATAACAGTTACCCATGGAGCCCATGATGGGGTTTTCTTGATAAATAAACCAAAGATTAATGGCACTAAAATAGGTACCTGGATCATCACAGAGAAAGACATCATTAAGTCAAATAGACTCAGCTCTTTCAGTGATTTGAAAAACAGTGCCATCACGATCACCAACAAGCCACTAATAAAACTTAATAATTTTCCCATATGCAAAAGATGCTTATCATCCACAACCTTATTACGCTTAGCTAAAAATGGTTGATAGATACTTCGAATAAAAATCCCTGAATTCTTGTTTAATGCCGAATCCATCGATGACATAGAGGCCGCGAATAAAGCGGCAAGTAGTAGGCCTACCGTACCTAAAGGCATAGCGTTTCGAGCAAATACCAAATACACAGCATCAGCAGCTTTGCTTCCAAGTTCAGTGTAAGATGCTGCCGCATCTGGATATAATATTGCAGAAGCCCAAGGAGGAATAAACCAGATAATACTGCCTACTCCCATTAAAACCATAGCTAATAAAGAAGCTTTTCTGGCATTATCTGAATCTTTGGCATTTAAAAATCGAAAAGAATCATTCAAATTCATTATGGTGATCAATTGCTTCGCAAGGAAGAAAATAAAGGTCCCTACTAACAACAAGCCATAATTCATATCAGGCCCCATGACGAAACCTGACGGGAATTGTGTAACGAGTTCAACTGGCCCACCAACCATGACTAAGGCCACAATTGCACAAGCTATGGATACAACGGCCACCACTAAGGTTTGCACAAAATCAGATGCTACCACTCCCCATGCACCTGAAAGCACAGAGATAAACAACACAGCTAAGCCAGTAGCGATAATAGTGGCATTGATGTCTGCTTCAAATACGGCACTCGTGAATACCCCAAGAGCATTCAACCAAATACCCGCATTTAAGAAGCTAAATACAATCAAAGCACAAGAGAAAAACAGTTCATTCTGCTCTCCAAAACGACGCTTTATCCCCTCTGTTGGTGTATCGACTCGCATTTGGCGAAAACGATAAGAGAAATATGCCCAACCACAAAAGTAGGCAAAAGTATTCGCAAAAAACACCAAACTAACCGCAAAACCATCAGTAAAAGCTTTACCTGCGGCACCTGTGAAAGTCCAAGCAGAAAATTGTGACATAAAGGCTGTTGAACCCACCATCCACCATAACATGCGGCCCCCCCCTCTAAAGTAATCACTGGTGGACTTTGCCGCCATTTTTTTGAAGGTAAAACCAATCCCCACAACTAAAAGAAAATAACCAGCTATTACTGCGTAATCATAGACCATGTTATCAAGCCTTAACTAAAGTTTACTTACATCAATCCAAGTGTCACTAGTACGAATCACATCGATAAGCTGTTGATATAGAGCACCTTCTCTGAAGGTTTGATAAGGTGGTACTGACTCACCTTTAATATCTTTGACTAGCTCACGGATTAGATACTGCCAGTTTCTTTCAGTATCACCTTTTATGTCTGGAACATCTGCTGCAATCTCAAAGGGCAACTGAGTCTCTATCCACTCTTTGTTTTCGCCATACAAATACAATGGCCCAGCGCCATAATGTCCTTTGATATAAATAGCCCCTTTACTGCCATAAAATGCCAGGTGATCTTCGTTGAACCTAGGATGCAAGCCACCGTGCTTAAACATCACAGACACTGGTTGTTTAGCAAACTCACTTTCAAGTTTAGCCATCACGTTATATGACCATTCAACATTAGACTCGCCCCATTTTAATGACGGATCGGTTATATCTTTTGGAATAAAATCACGACGAGTTTTAAAGTTATGCACCCCCTCAACTATCGGAGCCTTACCTAAATCATCTCGGACTTCCCCCATAATAGATAAAATTTTCTCGCCTATGACAGAGGTAACAATCGACATCATATGGGTGAAGTTATTATTTAAGCGCCCCCCCCCATCTTCTTTACGGTGTGACCAACCAAAAGGAATATCTCGTTCTAGGTTAAAATGAGAAATACACTCAACTTCAAGTGGCTCACCAATAACCCCTTCAGCGACTAACTTTTTAGCATGCATGATTTCGGGCATGTAACGAAAGCTTGAAGCAAACGCTGTTTTAATACCTTTTGCTTTTGCCAATTCATATAACTCTTTAGCACTTTCCCCACATGCAGTTAATGGCTTATCACTAAAAATATGACAGCCAAACTCTATGGCCTGTTTTATTGGCTCAACATGGGCACCACCGGGCGTGGCAATTGACACTACGTCAGGTTGACAGTCGATAAGTGCTTGTTGCCAATCTGTCCCCGCATAGGGAATGTCCATGTCTTTAGCCACTTCCTTCACTACACTCTCGGTTCGACCGACTATTCCTACAAGCTCTGCACCCACATTTCTAAATGCTTCTCCGTGACCTTGCCCAGCAAACCCAGTACCGCATATTAAAACTTTTATTTGTTTACTCATTTTTTCATCCTTTAATTCTAAAAGAACTTACCAATTCCATAAGGTCCCATCTTCTAATCTACTAATGGGTAAATATGAACGCTTATAGGGATATTTACTCGCAGCTTCTTCGCAAAATTCAATACCTAAGCCAGGTTTGTCGCTCATTAACGCCATACCATTTTCAACTTTAAAATCGTGATGGAATATTTCTTGTAATTGCTCGTTTCCAAAACCTACAAATTCTTGAATACCAAAATTAGGAGCCCAAATATTCAAGTGCATGTGAGCTGCAAAACAAACTGGAGATAAATCGGGGGCACCATGGGGGGCGGTTTTAACATTATAAATACTTCCAAAATCAGCAATACGCCTTAAAGAGGTGATCCCACCTGCATGGGTAGCAGCTGTGCGTATGTAATCGATTAGCTGGTTTTGAATTAAATCTTTACAGTCCCAAATGGTGTTATAGGTTTCACCTATGGCTAAAGGCACGGTAGTTTGTTGCCTGATCAACTTATAATTATCTTGGTTTTCAGCCATGGCCGCATCTTCTAAAAACATTAGATTATACTTTTCTAGTATTTGCCCTAATTTTGCAGACTCAACAGGTAAAAGGCGACTGTGAACATCATGTACAAGATGGATCTCATTGCCAAAACGCTCTCTTGCTTTGCTAAATAACTCTTCAATCATGTTGAAATATTTAGGGGTAGACCACTCCTCTTCAGGCGGTAAAGGTCTATTTCCCTGCAATTCAAAGTAATCCTTTTTATCCCCTAACACACCATAGGTTACCTTTAAGCCAGGAACGGCTGATTGTAAGCGTATTGCTTTGAATCCTTGGTCTATAAGTGCTTGGGCTTTATCTAGGGTGTCATCAATATTTTCACCATTGGCGTGGGCATATAAGGTGACCCCAGTGCGACTTCTTCCCCCTAATAGCTGGTAAACCGGTAAATTGGCCACTTTTCCTTTGATGTCCCAAAGAGCCATATCAATACCAGCAATAGCAGCCATAGTAATAGGCCCTTTACGCCAATAAGCACCACGATATAAATACTGCCAAATATCTTCAATATCCTGTGGATCACGACCAATTAAACATCGCGCTACGTGCTCTTCTAAATAAGCCACCACAGACATCTCTCGGCCATTTACGGTAGCGTCACCTAAGCCGTAAACACCTTGGTCAGTTGTGACCCTGACGGTGACAAAGTTTCTGCCTGGGCAAGAAACAAATACTTTGACTTCTGTAATCTTCAATTAGTGGCCTCTTAACTAAATAATGGTATAAACCGGCAAACTAAACCGGTTTAGTTGAATAATCTAGCATAATACTTCAAGATGTCAACATTATGTTAATTACCCTTATCAACGAAATTTTACATGGCAAAAATAAAACTTATCGATGTGGCTAACCTTGCAGGTGTTTCAAAAAGTACGGCATCACAGTATTTAAACGGGCGCTTTGAGTACATGTCTCAAAAAACAAAAGACCGCATTACCGACGCGATAAAAACACTAGATTATGTGCCTAATCCAATTGCGAGAAGTCTTAAATCAGACAAAACAAAAACAATTGGTGTGATAGTTCGAGACTTAACAGGCTTTGATACAAGCCATGTACTGAGGGGCATAGATGACTTTTGTAAAAACGGGGAATATAACGTCATTATTTACAATACTGACTTTGATCCAGAGGTAGAGGCTCGTTCAATACGAGCATTATATCAACTGAGAGTTGATGGCATCATTGTCTCTTCTTCTGGTAATAACTTGCATTTATTGCAAGAATACTCTGAGAATGGACTTCCCATTGTAGAGTTTCAGCTTGAACATGACGATACTGACAAGAACATTATCATCTCAGATTATAAACAAGCAGCCTTCGATGCCACTGAATATCTGATTCAGCTTGGCCACAAGCATATTTGTTTTTTAACGCAAAACTTTGAAAATGTAAAATCTAGAAATGAGAGATATCAAGGTTTTGTATCAGCTTTAGATAAACATAATATCCCGCTAGACAAAAACCTAATCCAGTATTGGCATAGAGAGACAGGCTTTCAAAACTCTGTAAAAGATATGCTCCACTCAACTCCTGCCCCAACCGCTATTTTTACCCAACATTTAGCGATCACCACGGAATTATTAACGCAATTTAACCAAGAAGACATTAGCGTACCTGAAGATATTTCTTTAATAGGGTTTGATGAAATCCCTATGGCGGAATTTTTTAAAGTTCCCATTACAGTGGTGAAACAAGAACCTTACAAAATTGGCTCAGAAGCAGCTAAACTTTTACTAGAGCATATTCACAACAAAACACTAGCTCACAAGAAAATATTAGTGCCCTGCTCTGTTGTAAAAAGACAATCATGTAAATTGAATGCATAAAGAAACCTATAGCCAAAGGCTATAGGTTTTTAATTTTTCATTTACCTATTATAAAGACCTAACGCACAGCGCACGGGCAAAACTATCTTTTGAGTCATTACTCCAAAAAGCGGTTCCATTACCATAAACCATATAAGCATTTAATGGATTATCAGGTGGCTCAGTAATTGACCATAGTAGAGTTGCGGAAACATTTTCTTCTACAGTGAGCACAAACAACGGTTCTTCTGCTAACTGTAACGCCGCTCTAAGCTCTTCTATTCGAGGTAAACGCCAGTCTTCATTAGCATTTAATGTCAATTCCTCGCAATATGCCACAGCGCTATACCAATTAATCTCAGGTCCTTCAGGTAACTTGTTGTCTTCCCACTCTATTAAAGCGTCTGGGTCATATGGTTCAACCACGGCAACATTAAGGCCAGACAAATCAATAACTTGTTTCTCGAAATTAGTTTCAACAATTATAGAAGCATAAACCCCAGTCAACCCGACACGCTCGATTGATAT
>NZ_ML178728.1 GCF_004360155.1 Paraglaciecola marina
AAAAACAAACTATCTTAGGCTTTTTCTACAGCCTCAACGCCCCGCACAGGGGCAGACAAATAAGCGTAGCGTTTTGGCTGTCCCAGCGACCATCGGGAGCGATTGCTGCGGCTTGTTATGTGATTTACTCAAAAATGTAATCCTTAATAACAAATACCTTTATATAGCTACATTCTTGAGGATGAACTGGTTGGTAATTCTTACAATACGGCTCTTCGTAACCTATAACACGCTTCGCCCTAGTTAAGTTCATACAAACTTCCATTGCCGGCCCTTTAGCAAAGTATGAAACCCCAGATCCATGTGGCTTTAAGCTGAATACAACACCAAGTTCTCCCCGGCCTAGGGGGCCACAATCGTCGACTTCAATTTCAATATCTTGAGTAAAAGCTTCTGCGCTAAGAAGCATAATAAATGCTGAGAGGAATTTGAGCATATTTCACATAACAATTTATTAGACGACATAATGTCGTTTTTAAACACGACATTATGTCCAATATAATTCAGACCTTATTTTCACTCGGTCTCTACGTTATTCTTTTATAACTGTTTTTTACCTATCAAGCAAAAGCTAAATGGGAAAATGCCCCAAAATGTCCACGATCTGNAAAATTAAATTGCAAGGAAGCCCCATGAACAAATCTCCCTTTCTACAACACATCACTGAAATCATGAATGAAAAACGTTCGGCTTATTGCTGTTCTGACATTAAAGCCGAATATTTTATGGAAAGGGATTTGTCTGGAGCAAGAGACCTTTTCGTCTCTTTTGGGTCTTTTCCAAAAGGGACTGGTAAAGCAGGGACGCTTTATCAAAATCCGCATGCGACCGCCAAGGATGGCGGAAGGTAGGGTAACGCAGGGAGCAGTTACCGAGATTGCGGTGAACGAAGTGAATGCTCTGTCGCGAAGCGAATAAAAGTAAGCGCAGCGCATAAGTAAACGAAGTGCATGCCCCATCGCGTAGCGATACCCTGTGTACGGAGTACATGCACCATCGCAACGCGATGCCTTTATATGTAGCGAGGCTATTTTTGCAACGGCATAGCCGTTAAAGATTACTTATTCTTAGACTGTCTTTTGGCCTTAAACCACATCACACCTTTATAAGCCACTAAAGCAAATAAGCTCCAAAAAACAATGTGGTAGGCGATATGAAAAGTATCGTTTAGGGCGTGGTCTTCATGTGCCATCGCACTCGTTGCAAAAAGGCATAGTAAGGTGAATAAATATTTCATAATTGGTTCCTATAAAGTGTTAATTCTGTATATGGGTATATTGACATATATTGGGTTGCTGGGCATAGCCTGTTTAAGCTTAGCCTTCACTCTCAATTTGTAGCATGCCTTCTTTTTCAATAAATTGAATGATCTCGTCTAAGCCTTGCTTGGTTTTCATATTACTAAAAACAAAAGGGCGGTCGCCACGCATTTTTTTGGCGTCTCTGTCCATGACTTCTAATGATGCGCCCACTAGCTCTGCTACGTCTATTTTATTGATTATTAGTAAGTCAGACTTGGTGATACCTGGGCCACCTTTACGAGGGATTTTATCCCCCGCAGATACGTCTATCACGTATAAGGTTAGGTCAGAAAGTTCTGGGCTAAAGGTGGCACTTAGATTGTCGCCGCCGCTCTCTACTAAAACAAAGTCTAAGTCTGGGTGACGTTCTTGTAAGTCGTCTATAGCAGCTAAATTCATTGATGCGTCTTCGCGGATGGCTGTATGGGGGCAACCGCCTGTTTCTACCCCTAAAATACGGTCTGCGGCTAGGGCATCGTTGCGAGTTAAAAATTCGGCATCTTCACGGGTATAGATATCGTTTGTCACTACGGCCATGTCGTATTTATCACGTAGTTCAAGGCATAGCATACGGAGTAATGCTGTTTTACCTGAGCCAACTGGGCCGCCAACGCCAATGCGTAAAACTTGTTTATTTTTTTTCATAGTTCACTTCTTTTCTATTTATCTTATTGGTCTGCTCGTTTTATTAAGAACGAAACAAACGTGTGTATTGGGTTTCGTGCCAAGCACTGGCCATAGCTAATCTGGGTAAGCTTGCGCCTATATCTTGGTCATCAAGTTGGTTAGCCTGCTCTATTGCTTGCTCTACTTGTTCGGTTATTGCAAATAATAGGTTTTGAGCTTGAGTTTGCCCAAGGGGCACAAGCTTAGTGGCTGCAGCAACTTGGTTATCTATATACGCCCAGCAAAAGCCACTTTGTGCCGACCTCATATCAAGGCCAAATAAATAAGCCCCTAAGGCAAAGGCACTCACAAAGCTAATCTCTTTTTGAGTAATTAAATCTATGTAGGGCGAGGTGTCTATGGTCTGTAAATCTTTTAACAGGCGCATTAAGGCTTTGCCCATGGCGACATCGGCCAATAGCAGCTCGTTACTTTCGCGGCAAGCTAACAAATGTTGGTCCCAGCCCATAAATGCCTGTAAATCATGGTCGTCTAAGCTTTTGTATAAGCGGTTTAACAAAACCAAATCAGTATTGGCTATAGACTGAGCTAAATTAAAGCTCACCCAGTCTTTAGTTGCTTCTGCTGTTGTTACCCACCCCATTTCTACTGCGTATTCTAACCCTTGAGAAAACGAAAACCCGCCTACAGGTAGGTTAGCGCTGCACAATTGCAACAAGCGATTAAGTTGCAAAGGGTTTTGATTTTGCGATTTCATGGCTGTGGCTTTAATCATGAGAATGGTCGTGGGAGTGACCATGCCCGTGAGAATGACCATGGGCGCTTTTCCCATAGGCGCCATTCTCTGGCTCAAATATGGCTGGGGTTTTGTCTATGGTAAGGCCATAATTTTCGGCTAGTTCTTCTAGCACGTAATCGGGCTTAAAGCGCACCCACTTTTCACCTATCTGCAACGAAGTATGGCGGTTACCTAAGTGATAACATACGCGGCTAAAGCTCATCCAGTCACTGGCAATGGCGGTTGATACCTCTTCTTCTTGGCCTTTTACTTCTATTAATTGCCCGCATTCGGTTTTTACCACTTCACCTATCAGCAAAGGGTGGCCGCGCTCCATGAATATTCCCAAAGCTTGACCTTTGTCTGTGGTGGTTTTGATACGCGCCTTTTTGCGGGTGTCTTGATCCAAGGTAATAGAATCATCTATCGGGTCATGGGTGTGCGAAAGGCGCTCAAATGCTTGTAACATGTTTTAGTTAATTCCTAGTATTTCTAATCTGTTTCTTATCTTTAAAAAAACAAAATCTAATGTGCCGCACAATTAAAACAGTGTGTATCGCTGTGCTAACGGTAATTCGGTGGCAGGTTCACAGGTAAGTAGCTCACCATTGGCCCGCACTTCATAGGTTTGTGCATCTACTTCGATTTTTGGCTGCCAGTTATTGTGGATCATGTCGTCTTTACCCACATTACGGGTGTTTTTACATTCTCCGACTAAACGGGTCATACCTATTTTGTCTGGCACGCCCAGCTCGATAGACGCTTTAGACATAAAGGTCATTGAGGTTTTAGCTGAGGCCGAACCATAGGAGCCAAACATAGGGCGGTAATAAACAGGCTGCGGTGTTGGGATAGATGCATTGGCGTCGCCCATAGGCGCTGCAGCAATAAATCCGCCTTTGATGATCATCGCAGGTTTAATACCAAAAAATGCAGGTTTCCATAACACTAGGTCCGCTAGTTTACCCACTTCAACCGAACCTACTTCGTGGCTAATACCGTGACTAATGGCGGGGTTGATGGTGTATTTAGCAATGTAACGCTTAATTCTAAAGTTGTCGTTGCGCTCGGTGTCTGGTGCAAGTGGCCCCCGCTGTTGCTTCATTTTATGGGCGGTTTGCCAAGTACGAGTAATCATTTCGCCCACACGGCCCATGGCTTGTGAGTCTGAGGCAATCATACTAATCGCCCCTAAGTCATGCATGATGTCTTCGGCGGCAATACTTTCTTTACGAATACGAGAGTCAGCAAAGGCGATGTCTTCAGGGATAGACGGGTCCAAGTGATGGCACACCATCAACATGTCTAAATGCTCGTCTATGGTGTTAATCGTATAAGGGCGTGTCGGGTTAGTTGATGATGGCAATACATTGGCCTCACCACAGGCACGTATAATATCTGGCGAGTGACCGCCACCTGCGCCTTCTGTGTGATAAGTGTGAATAGTGCGGCCTTTAAAGGCGCCTATTGTATCTTCAACAAAGCCAGACTCGTTTAGGGTGTCGGTATGAATCGCTATTTGTACATCATATCGCTCGGCTACCGACAGGCAGTTATCTATGGCAGCTGGTGTAGTACCCCAGTCTTCGTGGAGTTTTAAGCCGCACACACCGGCTTCAATTTGCTCTTCTATTGCAAGTGGCAAACTGGCGTTACCTTTACCTAAAAAGCCAAAATTCATGGGGAAATCGTTAGTGGCCTGCAGCATTTTGTGGATATTCCACGGCCCCGGTGTACAGGTTGTGGCGTTAGTACCAGTTGCTGGCCCCGTGCCGCCACCTATCATGGTAGTTACTCCCGACATTAGCGCTTCGTCTATTTGCTGGGGGCAAATAAAGTGAATGTGCGCGTCTATTCCACCAGCCGTAAGAATTTGCCCTTCACCGGCTATGACTTCGGTACCTGGGCCTACTTCAATATCAATGCCATCTTGAATGTCTGGGTTACCGGCTTTACCAATTTGCGCAATGCGGCCATCTTTTATGCCTATGTCGGCTTTGACTATGCCCCAGTGGTCTAAAATTAAAGCATTGGTGATCACCACATCTGGGGTATCGTGGCATGACGCCTGACTTTGCCCCATGCCGTCACGAATAACTTTACCGCCACCAAATTTGACCTCTTCACCGTATACTGTGGCGTCTTCTTCTACTTCAAGCCATAGGTCTGTGTCTGCTAAACGTACTCGGTCACCTACTGTGGGGCCAAACATATGAGCGTAAGCGTGTTTATCAATACTGGCCATAATTATAATTCTCCTTGGACTAAGGCTCTAAACCCATAAACCCGGCGTTTACCTGCAAAAGGTACAAGTGTCACTTCGCGCTCCTGGCCTGGCTCAAAACGTACTGCTGTGCCCGAGGTTATATCTAAGCGATAACCTTTGCACTTTTCGCGGTCAAAGGTAAGGGCAGCATTGGTTTCATAAAAGTGATAGTGAGAGCCTACTTGAATGGGGCGGTCGCCAGAGTTGGCTACGGTCACGGTAATTTGCTCGCGGCCAACATTTAGTAAACGCTCGCCTGCATCGGTTTTAATTTCGCCTGGGATCATCTTAGTGGCCTCTGTTAAACAATAGGGTTATGTACTGTGACTAACTTAGTACCATCGGGGAAAGTAGCTTCAACTTGCACTTCTGCTAGCATCTCAGGAATGCCTTGCATGACTTGGTCGCGGGTTAACAAAGTGCGGCCATAGTCCATCATTTCGGCTACGGTTTTGCCGTCTCGCGCCCCTTCCATAATTTCCATAGAAATATACGCCATGGCTTCAGGGTAATTAAGCTTAACACCGCGCTTTAGGCGACGCTCCGCCAGTAAAGCCGCGGTAAACAATAGTAGTTTGTCTTTTTCTCTTGGTAATAAATCCATGGTGATCTCTACAGTTATGACTTGGAGGCAATAAAAACTTACCTTTTATGTAAACCAAATTCTAGGCTGAATAGCTTGTTTTTCGATATAAATGGGCCGAATAAGTGCCCACAGTTCAATAAATAAATCTTTGCATTGGTGAGCTTGTTGTCCCAGATAACGTATCACCAATAATTGGCGAATATCGGTAATACTAATCAGTGCGCTGGCATTGTGGGTGTCTACTAAGTCTCTTAGCTGCCCAATTAACTCAGTGCGCTTAGCGTGAGGGACTTGCTCATCACTGGCATAGGCTAAAAATGTACCAAATACCGTATTGTTAGCTAAGCCTGCATCATGTTGCTGTATCTTACTACTGGGTTCTATTTTCACTCTGTCGTGGTACAGCAAAGTATCATCACAATACAAGGTGTTTAACTGGGTAAAGCTGCCACCTGTAAAGGCTTCTGACGAGCTAGGCAAACCTAAGCAGGTCATGTCCCAGCCACAGTACATACTATTTTTTTGCAGTTTGACTTCAACGTTATTAATGCCATCAGCTTGGTTATAAACAATGGTTTCTAGGGGGAAATGCTCGCATTTAGCCCTATCGCCAAGGGTAATGTTAGTCACTTGAGTCTGCTTAGGATCACCAATTGATAAATCAGTACGAGCTCTGTAAAAACGATTAGCCCCAGGGGTGGTAACAAGCCCGTGGGCTTGGTCTTGTACATCTATCCCAACTGTTAATTTATCACCGGACACAATACCTGCAGGAGGATGCAGCAAATACAAATGGGCACAGTCTCTGCCTTCTGGATAAAACGCCTTTTGGATAGTTAAGGGGCCAGAGCGCTTGGTTCGTGTCAATTGAGTCCCATGACTGGAATACCCCAATTGCAGATCCAAGCTTGCTAACCATTGATTTTTCATACCGGCTAATGGAGCTGCGGTCATGGTTTACCTAATTACGAACCTATTGATAATGCATCTTATACTAAAGGGATTTTATTAAACTGCCAAATATTTACTGACCAGTTGGTCAGTTAAGTCTGCCATTGGGCCAGATGAAATCACTTGGCCTTTTTCCATCAGCACAAATTCTTCGCCCACCGCCCGTGCAAAAGGCAACTTTTGTTCAACCAAAATAATGGTCATTCCTTGCTCTTTGTTTAGTTTTAATAATACGTCACGAATTAACTGCACTATGTTGGGCTGAATACCTTCATTGGGTTCATCTAAAATCAGTACCTCAGGGTTTAATACTAAGGCTCGGCCAATAGCTAGTTGCTGCTGTTGACCGCCAGATAAATCACCACCTCGCCTGTGCAGCATTTCTTTTAATACCGGAAACAATTCAAAAATATGCTCGGGAATCGTTTTGCTGGTTTGACGTTTGCAGTTGAGGCTAACGGTTAGGTTTTCTGCAACGGTTAACTGGGGAAATATATGCCTACCTTGAGGCACATAGCCTATGCCAATTTCAGGGCGAAGCTCCACAGAGCTTTTACTAATGTCTTGGCTGCCATAGCTCAGTTTGCCAGAGCTTATGGGCAAAAGCCCCAATATGGTTTTAAGTAAAGTCGTTTTACCTACACCATTGCGGCCCATAATACAGGTGCGTGAGCCGGGTTTGATGGCTAGGTCTAAGTCCCACAAAATTTGGGTGCCGCCGTATTTTTGGTTCACTGACTCTAAGGTGATCATTAGCCTTGCTCCTCACCAAGATAAACCTTAATAACATCTGGGTTAGATTGAATTTCAGACATTGTTCCCTCTGCTAGTACGGTACCTTGGTGTAATACCGAGACTTTTCTGGCTATAGAGCGCACAAAAGCCATATCGTGCTCAACCACTATTACCGAGTGCTTACCAGCTAACGAAGTGAGTAATTCTGCAGTGCGCTCGGTTTCTTGACCTGTCATACCTGCTACAGGCTCATCTACTAGTAATACTCTTGGCTCTGCCGCTAATAACATACCGATTTCTAACCACTGCTTTTGACCGTGAGACAATCTACCCGCTGGGTAATGACACTCGGCAACTAAGCCTATGGTATGCAGTATCTCTGCAATTCGGTCTTTTTGTTCACCGCTTAGCTTATGAAATAGTGCAGTCCAAATACCTTTGTCGCCTTTAAGGCTTAATTCGATGTTTTCAAATACGGTTAATTCTTCAAACACAGTGGGCTTTTGAAACTTACGGCCAATACCGGCTCTGGCAATCTCTGACTCGTCTAGTTGTAATAGGTCAACTTGCTGTCCAAAGCTCACCTTACCTGAATCTGGGCGTGTTTTGCCGGTGATCACATCCATCAATGTGGTTTTACCTGCGCCATTGGCGCCAATAAGGCAGCGCAACTCACCATCATTTATATATAAATTCAGGTTGTTTAGGGCTTTAAAACCATCAAAGCTTAGGTTGACATCTTCAACATACAAGATCACCCCGTGGCGCGTATCAGGTACGATATTTTCACTTGCTGTAAGTGGCGTACCGGCTTTATCTGTATTCATAGCTTTGCTCCTTTCTGCTGAGTATCAGGAGCATCTTTTTTTGTAATCAGTCTTTGCTTTATAGTGGGTAATAAACCCGCAATTCCTTTAGGTAAAAGTAAGGTAACCAAAACAAATAGGCCACCTAGGGCGAACAGCCATGCCTCTGGCATAATGGCGGTAAATCGGGTCTTTGCATAACTTACCAATACTGCGCCAATAATAGCCCCATATAGTGAATTTCGGCCCCCTACCGCTACCCAAATCACCATTTCGATGGAGTTTAGAGGTGAAAACTCTCCCGGGTTTATAATGCCAACTTGGGGTACGTATAAAGCGCCAGCTAATCCAGCTAACATGGCAGACACCACAAATATCCAGACCTTGTAGTGCTCGGGTTTGTAACCAACAAAACGTACGCGACTCTCTGCATCTCGTATGGCGGTAACCACTCGGCCCATTTTTGAATTTACAATGAAATGACAGATTCCATAAGCTATGGCCAGCGCAATGGCAGTAGCGATAAACAAACTTAACTTGGTGCTAGGGGATTGTAATGAAAACCCAAAGATTTCCTTAAAGTCCGTTAACCCATTATTGCCACCAAAGCCCATTTCGTTGCGGAAAAACGCCAACATTAAGGCGTAAGTCATGGCTTGGGTCATGATAGATAAATACACCCCACTAACGCGTGAGCGAAATGCCAAGCTGCCAAATATGAAAGCCAATAACCCGGGCCCTAAAAACACCATGCAGACCATCCACAATACGCTATCTGAACCCGCCCAAAACCAAGGCAGCTCAGTCCAATTCAAAAACACCATAAAATCCGGTAAGTCTGGATTGCCGTATACGCCACGGTCACCAATTTGGCGCATTAGGTACATGCCCATGGCATAGCCACCTAAAGTAAAAAATGCGCCGTGTCCTAAGCTTAAAATACCGCAGTAACCCCACACTAAGTCAACGGCTAGAGCTAATAGGGCGTAGCATAAATATTTACCTAACAAGCTTACCGTATAGTCACTCACATGAAGTGCAGAACCTTCAGGGAAGAGCAAGTTACCTAAGGTCACTAACACTGTGGTTATGAGCAATATACCTATGGTTAGGTGCAGTGGGTTCTTGCTACTAAACAAGGAATTAGTTTTATTTGATTCTGATACCTGAGTCGTCATTAGTCTGCCGCCCGCCCTTTCTGTGGAAATAGTCCTTTGGGTCTTTTTTGAATAAACAACACTAAGCCAACTAAAACAATAATATTAGCGAGCACTGAACCGGTTACAGGCTCTAAAAACTTATTAGTTAGCCCAAGTGACATGGCCGCTACGAGTGTGCCCCATAAGTTGCCTACCCCGCCAAATACCACCACTAGGAACGAATCAATAATATATGCCTGACCAAGATTAGGCCCAACGTTAGTAAGCTGACTGAGCACCACACCAGCGATGCCCGCAATACCAGAGCCAAGACCAAAGGTTATGGCGTCTACCCAGTCACTTTTAATACTCAATGCCCGTGCCATATCTCGGTTTTGTGATACGGCTCTTACGTGTAATCCCAAAGATGACTTTTTCAAAATAAGTAGCAGTGAAACAAACACCATAATCGAGAACAAAATTATGTATAAGCGGTTAAAGGTGAGTGAGAATATGGGGTTAATTTGCCATGAGCCACTCATCCACTCTGGGCTAATCACTTGGCGATTTAAAGGTGAAAACACAGTGCGTACTAATTGCTGTAAAATCAAACTGATGCCAAAGGTAGCAAGCAGGGTTTCCAGTGGCCTACCTTTTAGAAAACGTATCACGCCACGCTCTATTAAAATTCCCACTAAACCAGAAACCAAAAAGGCTGCGGGTACCGCAATCAACAATGAATATTCAATAATGGATGGAAACGCTATTTGAATTACATAAGTAGTGTAAGCACCCAGCATGATCATTTCGCCGTGGGCCATGTTAATTACCCCCATGACACCAAAGGTAATGGCCAGCCCAATTGCTGCCAGCAATAACACTGAACCAAGACTCAAACCAAAAAATATATTTTCAATAAAGCCATAAAAACTAGCTTGGCTTTCTATGCTATCTAGGGTTTGCTGCAAGGCTAATTTTAATGATGCTTGCTGTTCTGTTAAATCACCTTCTTGTAGGTTACTTAGTAGGTTGACTATAGTATTTTTAACTGCTGGTTGCAGTGAGCCACTCAAAGTATTCAGGGCTGTTATTTGCTCTGATATTTCACCATCTCTGAGTTGCTGCAACGCCATAGTCGCTTGCATAAGCTCTTGCACTTCTTGGTCAGGCTCTTTGTCTATTAATTCACTTATGGTGGCAGTAGAGGCTTTGGTGGGGGAGTCTAGTAACTGTTTAACCGCTTGCAGTCTTACCTCTTTATCGTCATCTGTTAGGTCTATTTTAGCAATCAAACTACGTAAGCTGCTGCGTAATCTATTATTGGTTTTTACTTTAGATATTTTAGATTTTTTTACGACAGATACAGGCTCAGTCGTTAAAGCATCCGTTAATTGGTATTGCCTGTTTTCAGCTTTCACAGCCTGTACTAACTGCTTGTTAGCCTTGATGTAGTAAAGCTCACCATCCAACATTAATTGTAATATGTGACGGGTTTTCACATCTTTTACTTGGGCTATTTTTTCGATAAGTGGACCCATAGCCCGTAATTTAGTGCTAGGTAACTGCTCTAAAAGGGGGGTAAGAGCCGTGCTTGAACTGCTATCTGTTTGCAAAGCATGACCTTGACTAGATAGGATCAACAAAAATAATAATGAAAATATTCTGCCCATGATTTTTCCTTTCCCCAAATAAAAATGTCCAGCTCAAACTAAGAAGTTACAAGAGCTGAACGACCAGGGACTTTGAGTTAATGCAGCACACGGCACAGTAATAGTCTTTATAAAACGTAATGGGCCACTTAACATAAACAAAAGTGGGAGGTGCAAGTTAAAGGGCCTTACTTTGGCGCACAAATACCCTCCCAATAACGATACTAATTTAGAAGTTTTGACCTGAACATTTAGCGGTTTTCACGTCAAAGTTGCCGCAGTTTACTGGCGCTGTCCAATCAGAAATTAGGTTTTTAGAACTAGGTAGGTAATCAGACCAAGCATCACCAATTACAGTGTCTGGCGTTTCCCACACCACTTCAAATTGACCGTCTTCTTGAATCTCTCCAATCAATACAGGTTTAGACAAGTGGTGGTTTGCATTCATCACAGCCGTACCGCCTGTTAAATTAGGCACAGCAACGCCTATCATGGCTTGTTCAACTTCATCAACGTCAGTGGTGCCTACTTTTTCAACCGCTTTAGCCCACATTTGGAAACCAATATAGGTGGCTTCCATTGGGTCGTTAGTCACGCGATCTTCGTCACCAATGTATTCTTGCCAGCTTTCGATGAACTCGTCGTTTTCGTCAGACTCAACACTTTGAAAGTAATTCCAAGCGGCTAAGTGACCAACGAGAGGGGTGGTATCGAAACCAGATAATTCTTCTTCACCTACAGAGAAAGCAACAACTGGAATATCTTCAGCCGAGATACCTTGGTTTCCCAATTCTTTATAAAAAGGAATATTTGCATCACCGTTGATCGTTGATACCACAGCTGTTTTTTTACCAGCTGAGCCAAACTTTTTAATATCAGACACTATACCTTGCCAATCAGAGTGACCAAATGGCGTGTAATTAATCATTATGTCTTCTTTTTTAACGCCTTTAGCTAATAGGTAAGCTTCTAGAATTTTATTTGTGGTCCGCGGATAAACATAATCTGTGCCTGCCAACACCCAGCGCGTAGCACCAATATCATTCATTAAGTAATCAACTGCAGGTATAGCTTGCTGGTTTGGCGCAGCGCCTGTGTAAAATACATTTTTAGACGATTCTTCACCTTCGTATTGAACGGGGTAAAACATTAAGCCGTTCAACTCCTCAAGCACAGGTAAAGCGGATTTACGTGACACTGATGTCCAGCATCCAAAAATAACGTCAACCTTGTCTTTAGCCAATAACTCTCGGGTTTTTTCAGCAAACAAAGGCCAGTTAGAAGCTGGGTCAACCACTACAGGTTCAAGCTTTTTGCCCAGTAAGCCGCCTTTTTTGTTTTGCTCGGCAATCATCATCAACACTGTATCTTTTAAGGTGGTTTCACTGATGGCCATAGTGCCAGATAATGAATGTAAAACGCCTACCTTGATGGTGTCTTCTTCACCTTGGGCGACGCCATAAAACAATGAGCTTAAAATGATACTGCTTGTGGTAATAAACTTTCTTAATTTCATATGAATTCCTTACAGGAAGGTAGCGTAGAGTCTACGGAAATGGATTAGTGCTTAGCTGATGGTAGGATTATCACGTTATAAAAGTCTAAAAGACATGAGTTAAATTACGTAGGTGTGTATCGCCTTATCCCCATAGCTATACATTGTTGTAAATTTTAAACTGCAATAATGGGTGTGGTGTTTCATATTTATCCCGTTTAAGGTGGAGTTACCTATTAGTAAAGTTAAACAACAAATGACCCAATCGCCGCAACAGTTAAGTAATGCTCGTACGAGCAGGCGCATCTATACAAAATTAGTTGCCAACGAAATGATTGAGGACTTTGCTTTACGATACACATCCAGGCGCGCTAGAAAATGGTCTTACTCTAGGCTTGCGGTGACAGCACTAGGAATTGTTTCTTTTATGGTATTAGAAGCCATAGGCGGGGCTATTACTCTTAACTATGGATTTACCAATGCTGCGTGGGCAATTCTTGCCCTTGTTATTGTGGTGTTTATCAGTGGATTACCCATAAGTTATTATGCTGCTCGGTACGGAGTTGATGCCGACCTATTAAGTCGAGGGGCGGGCTTTGGATATTTAGGCTCTACTATCACCTCATTAATTTATGCTTCTTTTACCTTTATCTTTTTTGCGTTAGAAGCAGCCATTATGGCTATGGCCTTACTGTTGTGGTTAGATATTCCCTTGTCATTCGGTTATGCCGTTAGTGCGTTAGTTGTTATTCCTCTGGCCTCCCATGGCATTACCAATATCAGTCGTTTTCAAGTGTGGTCACAATTTATTTGGATAGTACTGCAGCTTATCCCCTTACTGTATGTTTTTAATCACCCTGAAAGTAATTTTAAAGAGTGGATCACTTTTGCGGGTGATGCTGCTGAAAATGGAGGAGAGTTTAATATTCTGCTGTTTGGAGCGGCTTCAGCAGTCTTGTTGTCGCTGGTGGCACAGATAGGTGAACAGGTTGATTTTTTGCGCTTTTTGCCCTCGACTGCAGACGGTGCAAAACCTGTAAAGTGGTGGACTGCCGTTGTTTTTGCTGGTCCTGGCTGGGTGATTTTTGGTGCCGCTAAATTGTTTCTAGGCTCGTTTTTAGCTTATTTTGCATTGCAACAAGGAGTTGACAGAAGCTTAGCGAATGACCCGGCCCATATGTATCAAATCGCTTTTGGTTATATTTTTAGTAATGAGACTTTAAGTATTGCGGTGGCTGCAGTTTTTGTGATTTTGTCCCAATTAAAAATTAATGTAGCGAATGCCTACGCAGGTTCTTTAGCTTGGTCTAATTTTTTTAGTCGCTTGACCCATCATCACCCTGGGCGCGTGGTGTGGATGGTGTTTAATATCCTGATTGCTCTACTGCTTATGGAGTTGGGGGTATATCAAACTATTGAAAGCATGTTGCAAATATACTCTGTGTTGGTGCTTGCTTGGTTGAGCTCAGTTGCCGCAGATTTGATAATTAACAAACCATTAGGCTTAAGTCCGCCCCATATAGAGTTTAGGCGCTCGAAACTCTATGATATTAACCCTGTTGGCATACTTTCAATGGTAATTGCTTCTGTAGCTGGCTTTTGTGCCCACGGCGGAATGTTTGGCGAACTTGCACAAGCCTTGGGATCATATTTGGCCTTTGTTATCCCTTTTATAACGGTACCTATCATAGGTTTTATTACCAAAGGTAAATATTATTTAGTTGCAGACACAGATGAAATTGTTATCAATGAAATGTCAGCTGAACAAACCTGTTTTAGCTGTGAAAACGAATTTGATTCCGAAGATATGGCTTTTTGCCCTGCTTATGGCCGGCCCATTTGTTCACTGTGTTGTTCTCTAGATGTTAGATGTGGTGATAAATGCCGTGAGAAAGGCACCTTTTCGGCTCAGGTTAGGTCCGTTTGTCGTAATTTTTTCAGTGAAAAAACCACCCAGTTATTGTCAAACTCAGTAGCTCAGTGGGCGTTTTTAACCTTGTTGTTGAGTAGTGTTATTGCTGCTGTACTGTTTTTAATTTACAAACAAATGCCATTAGACAGCGCTGAATTAGATGCTATTTTCACTTCATTATTAATGAAAATATTCTTTTTTATTTTAATTATTGTGGGGGTCATTAGTTGGTTATTTACTTTAGCTCGTACTAGCACTCGCTCGGCTCTTAAAGAATTGAGAGAGCAAACCTCAGCTCTTGCAGTTGAAGTGACCGCCCACGAAAAAACCAGTAAAGCGTATCAACTTGCCATAGAAACCGCCGAGTCTTCTAGCCAAGCAAAAAGCCGATATTTAGCAGGCTTAAGCCATGAATTACGGACTCCTCTAAATGTACTTTTGGGGTATGCCCAGTTGCTCTCAAAAGATAACACCTTGAGCCCAGATACCAGTTTGGCAATCAAAACTATGAAGCGAAATGGCGAGCATTTAGGAGATTTAATTGAAGGGGTATTAGAGGTCTCTAAAATTGAAGCAGGTAGACTCTATGTACATCGAGATGAAGTGCAGCTTCGCCCGTTACTCGAACAATTAGTCAATATGTTTAAACTGCAAGCAGTATCCAAAGGATTAGAGTTTCAATCTGACTTTCCGGCATATGTACCAGATTATGTGATTGTGGATAAGCAAAGGTTGCGACAAGTGCTTATTAATCTGATTTCTAATGCCATTAAGTTTACGCAACAAGGCAGTATTCAATTAGGTATGCGCTATAAAAATGAAGTGGGCTATTTTACCATCACTGACACTGGTCCGGGTATTTCAGAACAAGATCAAGAACAAATATTTAAACCCTTTGAACGAGTATCTGCGGTTGAAAGCACCACATCAGGAACTGGACTTGGATTAACAATTTCAAGAGGGTTAACAGAGTTAATGGGAGGAGATATTTCAGTTTCCAGTGAATTGGGTAAAGGTAGCTGTTTTAAACTTAGCTTGTTTTTACCGAAAATTTCCCATGTAACCAAAGAGAGCATTTCAGAAAAGTCTATTAAAGAATTTCAAGGCCCTCAAAAAACCATACTAGTGGTAGATGATGAAGTGGGGCAACGAGATCTTGTACGAGATATTATGACCCCTGTTGGCTTTAAAGTGATGAGCGCTGACTCTGCGTTTAGTGCTATGGCGGTTTTGCATCACCATAACATTGATCTGATCTTGTTAGATTTGAAGATGCCTGATGTGAATGGCTGGCAAGCAGCGAAACAGATGAGAGACGCTAATTTTAAGCAGCCCATCATTATTGTTTCTGCCAATGTAAGAGACTTAGAGGTCTCCAATACTGCTATGGGTCAACACAATGACTATTTAGTGAAGCCATTTGTTATTAATGCTCTTTTAGACAAGGTGGGGCATTGGTTAAAGTTAACTTGGGTATATGACGAAGATGAGCTAAATCCAGATGTTCACGTAGAGAACTCTGATAAATTACTAACAGGTAAAAATCAATATAATGCCTTGAAAGTCATGGCTGAAATTGGCTATTTGTCGGGCTTTACTAGTAAGTTAAATAAAATCAATCAAGAATATACCTTTCCTGATGGTGTTTACCCATTGCTTAGAGACTATGCGCAACAGTGCCAATTCCAACAGATTATTCATAAGTTGGAAACACTAAGCGAGCTGTCCGAAATTGAAACCGACTAAACGTTCAACTGCCCAGAATGCACCTAAAGTTCCCACTAAGTAAAGTGAAGCTGTGCGTACTATCTGACTAAAATTAAAGGTTGTAAACTGTTTAGCTAATACTAACAGCACCGCAATAAATATCACTTGGCCGACTTCAACACCTAGATTGAAAAACAACAAGGCTAATCCAGCTTGGTTTGCTGGCATACCTAATTCAGATAAGGCGCTAGCAAAGCCGAGCCCATGAATTAGCCCAAATAAAGTGACGATTAAAATAGAGCTAGTACCTAGTCTAGTATTAGTTTGTGAAGAGCGTACTAAGGCCTCTTTAGCCATTAACATAATTGAAAATGCAATGAGTACCTCAACAGGAGCAATGGGCACAGAGAGCAGTTGATAGTGTGCTAAAGCTAAGGTGATTGAGTGGCCTATGGTAAAGGTCGTAATTAGGCTAAATAGACGTGGGCCAGTAGCCAATAAACATAAGCACAATACAAAGGCCAAGTGATCCCAGCCAAACCAAATATGTAGCATGCCTTGCCATAAATAGCGCTGAACTGTTTGTAGTCTGGTTAAGGGGGCTTGCTCTTTATTTGATAGGGGGATCACCACTGTATTAAGGCTTCGTTTAAGTGTGATGGGCTCATTACTTGCCGTAAGACTTGAATAAAGTTTAGCGCCATCTATATACCAAGGGGTCACAATTTCAGCATCCGCACTTAGCCCACTAGCGCAGACAAATTGGTAACTTAGTTGAGATTTGTATGCTAAGGATTGGCGCTTAAATTGTTCTAGTTCACAGCCATAAGGCAGGATAATCTCGGTACTGCTGACCACTTCTGAAGGTAATTGGGCAATAAAGGTGTATTGATTATCCTCTCCATGCTCCTCTTGAGTAATGCGAAAATCTGCACTATTAAATACGTCTGCTTTGGCGATACCTATTTGTAAACAAAGCAATAAACTAATGAAGCCTAGCTGCTGCAGTAACCGTGATTTTGGCTTAATTAACATGGCGGATGATCTTATATTTGTCGTCTAAATTTTTAATAAAATCTTCCACAGATGTCTCTAGAATATCCACTGTATAGTCGTTTCTAACTTGCATTTGAGCTTGTTCATAGGTGAGAGGCATAGATGGACGGCTTGCTGTGACTTTTACAAAATGCCAACCAAATAATGATTGCTCAGGCCCATACCACTCATCGGTAGCAGCAGATTCTAAGGTTTCTAAAAAAGACTGTCCGAACATGCCTCTTATCATGCTAATTCCGTAGTTAGGGAGGGTTCTGCCCCGCCAAAACTCATCGCCTGTCACAGTCTCACCGGCACTTAACTTATCTAATATGTCTGCTTCAGGTTGTTGTTCAAAAAACACATGCTGAAAGCTTAAAGACGGCTCAATAACATAACGTTTAATATGCTTTAGGTAATATGGAACTAAATCTTTTTCACTTGGTTCTGACAATTCGCCAGTGGCTTGTAAGCGCATTTCTTCTACCAAGGTTTCTCGTATCTCTGAGTTAGATAGGTGCAGTCCAGCTGCTAGGGCTTCTCGAAATAACACTTCTTCTTGAATATAAGTTTTTTCTATCTTGGCAATATCTTCAGGAGTAGCAGCTCTGCCTGTTAGTAATTCTAGTTGTTTAACAAATAAAGTTCTGTTGTTTTCGCTGAGTTCTATGGGAACTTCAGAGGCTTGCTGTAAATAGCTATAGAGTGAAAACACTATCACTCCAAATATTACGAATAATACTAAGGGGTCTTGATACAGCTTTTTTAACATGAACAACTCAACTTCTTTTAACAATACTTTTTAAGGTGATTAACTAAAATGAACAGCCCCAACATTACTTTTGGGGTTTTGCGTGGTCAAGGTTCACTTGTTCTCGTAATCCTTCTTTTCTGCCTTTTATACCCGCCTCAGGTTGCATATGTTCAGTTGTTAGTTCTGACAAATAATCACCTTCAGTAATACCCTCATGGCGCATGGCAACTCCGGTTAAGCAAGCATGCATAATGAAGTTGGCATTTAAAGCAGAGCGATAGGTAGGGTCAAGTAAAGGGTCAAGTTCGACAATTTCAAATCCTACCATTTCATTTTCGCTACATAATGCCCGAACGATAGGAATGGCCTCGCGCATTGTTAGCCCGCCCGGCACTGGTGTGCCTGTTCCGGGTACAAATGCAGGGTCTAAAACGTCAACATCAAAAGAAATAAACAGCTTTTTACCACCTTCTCGAGCCTCAGCTAAAGCGGTTTCCATTACTGATTCCCAGCCTTTTTTCTCAACTTCCGCCATAGTGTGATATCGCATACCATTGTTACGCATCCACTCAAAACCTTCAGGGCCGGGCCATGATCCACGTAAACCTACTTGAATGAAGTTTTCAGGGTTAACATGACCTTCTTTTACCGCGCGATATACTGGCTGTCCGTGGGTAATCCAATGGGGGCGGTTTTTACCCGCGTCATAGTGTGAGTCAAAGTGAACCACACCAAAACTTCCTTTGCCGTGCACATCTGCTAAACCAGCTATATCAGGGTATTCTAAACTATGGTCGCCACCTACAATAAAGGGAATAGCCCCTGTTTCAGCTATTTCTTTAACACGTTCACGAACATGGTGAACCGAGATCTCAGTGCTCATGTTATCTATGGCGATATCGCCATAATCGACAATGCTCAATATATCACTTGGGTTGATCATAGTATTCATATCAACGCCTCCCATGTAATAACCTGTCCGCATGGCTTGAGGCCCAAACTTTTGCCCTCGATAGTAGGAACCCATATCAAGTGGTGCGCCCACTATGGCCACATCAACCTTACCTGCAATTAAGTCTTCTGGATAAATTGCTACTGGCGCGCCAGCAAAAGTATTGATACCTGTGCCAAAATTATTCATATAACGACTTAGGTGAATTGGCCCTGGCTCTCGTTTGGGGTTTAAGCTTTGTGGTCTTTCTACCTTCCATGAATTAAATAGCGGAGATTCAGTATTTAGTGGAATCGTCGCCATATCGGTTTCTGGGTTGAATTTGCTGGCCTCTGCAACTTCAATCATGCCATCAAGGTAGGCTTCAATTTCTGATGGGGTTTTATCTTCCATTGCTGAATAAAATCGCTCCATTGTACCCAACAACATAGTGGGTAAGGGAGACTTAAGAATTTCGAGTTTCTCTTCTGGAATACTTTTAACTTTGTTCTTAAATGAAGCTGGAAACTCTAATTCTTTCTCATCTTCGGCTGCATTGACTGCGAAAAATGAAAGCGTCAGGAGTACAAGAGCTATAAATCTATTAATACTGGACATGGTAGATATCTTCAGTTGTTTTTAAAGGGCAAAAAGCGGGGAACACCCGCTTCTTTTTATGAAGATTGAGTATAGATTAAATACTACATTTCAAAGGTGTATTTAAACTTCACACCAACCGTACGAGGTGTATTCACATAATGCCCATAACCTCTGGTTAGATCATATCGGTTTTGGTTGATTTCTTGACCAAGGCCAATTTGACTTAAATCACCCCGAACAGACGTAAATGCGTACTTATCAAACAAGTTGTTGACGTAGAAGGTTACTGACCAGTCATCATCAGACAATTTAGCCGATATATTACTAAGGGCATATCCTGGTATTACCTCACCATCGTCTTTTAGGCCAACTTTCGAGTAAACATCACTTTGTGCGGTTAGACCATAGGTTAAATCAAGCGCCTTGCCCATTAGCTCTCCGTTGTATACTAGGCCAAATGCGAATGAGCTTTCTGGCGAACCAGGTAGACGGTCACCGTCAGAGCCGTCATACCAGTATTGAACGTCTTCATCAAACACACCAAATAAGAAAGGTGCATCAGCAGTTAATTCAGCCTTTGCATAAGAGTAGGTCGCATAGGCAGACAAGCTATCACTAAAGGTAGCTCTACTTGATAGTTCAAAACCTTTAGCATTTGCACCTTTAGCATTGGCTGTGTAGCCCACTGAACCGTTAATGGTAGCGCCGTTTACTTGAGCGTCGTTCCAATCTACGTTAAACAACGCCGCATTCAGGTAAAACTTATTCTTAAACCACGCAGTTTTAATACCAAGTTCATAGTTAACTGTGGTATCTGCTGAGTACAGTTGTTCATTAGGCAAAGCACAGATGATTTGAGTGTCAATTTCGTCGATATTGTCAGGGCAGGCTGCAACATCGTTAGCGCCACCAATTCTGAAGCCCTCACTAACTGTAAAGTAACCTAGCACATCGTCTGTGAACTGATAGCTAGTATTAAACTTGAATAAGTTACCATCATCTTCTGCATAAACAGACTCAAAGTCAAATTCAAGAGAGTCCGGATCACGGCCAAGAAAAGTTGTATAAAACAGGGGCAAATCTACAGCTGAAGCAGCTGAGACTTCGTACCAATATTGCCTTAAGCCTAGGGTAACGTTCCATTTATCAGAAATTTCGTAGCTTACTTCACCAAAAATGGCTTTTTCAATAGTCTCACTATTACTTTGTGAATAATACTCAATAGAATCGGGTCGTAAGAAACCACCCACCCCCCAAACTTCTATTGCAAACTCATCAAATCCTGGTGCATATTCTATGCTGTAACCGTCGGTTTCGTCTTTGTTGTAATAGCCACCCAGTATCCAACTAAAAGGGCCTTCATTGGTAGATACTAAGCGTATTTCTTGCGTAAACGTATCTCTATTAAACGCATCTTCTGTGTATGCGGCAAAAGATGGAAATTCTTCATATCCATAGCTTAAGCGGATTAATAAGTCTGTTTGGTCACGATTACCTATCGTTTCGGTACCTGTGATGCCAGTAGCAGATACCAACTCAGCAAAGCCAAGGTCAGCCTTTACTTCTAAACTTAATAAGTCGTTTGTACGCTCAAAAGGTTCTAAGTAACGATACGCAGATTCATATTTTCCAACCTGTCCGTTCAGCTCACTTTCAGATGATAGAGAGTTGTACTGAGAAATTGAACGACCTTCTAGTTCTGTATTTTGGTAGAAGTAAGTCAGTGTACTCTCAAGCCACTCGGTTGGCTTCCAAGTTAGAGCTGCTCTTGTAGTTAGGGCTTTTTCACCATTGGCATCTGCAACCGAATAAAGGTTTGCTGCCACATCATCTGGATCATCCCAATCTGGGTCGGGCAAAGAAACGCCAGGTTCTTGTACTAAGTAGTTATAATCAATAAACCCAGGGTCATTTAAGTAGTTAAGTGACATACGAAAGCCAAGTTCGTCAGTGATAAGGGGGACATTAACAATGAAACCACCCTCTGTCCCCATGCTGTCGCTTTCTGCGGTTTGAGAGAAATCACCAAATATCTCTAAAGTTGTCATATCTAACTCAACAGCATTTGGAATATAACGTATTGCTCCCCCTAAAGTACCTGCGCCATATAATGTTCCTTGTGGGCCTATGAGTACTTCGACTCGGTCCATATCAATCAAACGCATGTTCACGAGAAGTGGAATCTCTCCAACATAAGTTGCTACTGTACCGCCATTTGAACCAGGGCCAGAGGAGTTAGTATTTAATCCCCTTACGATGATAGGTGCATTGGAACGACCACCTTGGTCTGTAATGGTTAATCCTGGTGTCCACTTGGCAATATCTTCAAGCTCACTAATGTCTTGTTGCTCTATTAAATCTGGAGATATAGCCGAGATATTGATTGGAACATCTTGTACTGTTCCGGCACGACGGGTGGCCGTGACTTGTATGGTTTCTATTGCTTGGTCAGCATCTGTTGTTGCTTCCTGTGCTAGAACGTTCTGACTCGTTAACATTCCTGAGATGGGCAAAAAAGCAAGACTAATTGCCATAGCGAGTTTGCTAGGTTTGATTTTACCATTTATGTTCATGTGTGAGTCTCTTTTAGTGCTGTTGAGTTAGTTATGTGGCGGTGCAGAAAAGTACATCGTAATCAAAGGCTAGAAACGTCGAGAATGTGTACTACTATTTTTAGTTTGTTTTTTCTACAGCTTCATTATGTCGTTGGGGGAACAACTTGAGTAGTCGCATTATTACCTTAGCGTCTACGTCATTTGACGTAGAGTAGATTATTAACCAAAAATGGCCTCAATATCAGTGGTATAGGCTTGATATCGCTTCCAATTACCTATGGACTTTTGATTGATGGGCTGACGAACTTGCATTTTACTAGCAGTAGAAACCGGGGCTGTGTTGCTCTCTATCTGCAGGCATTGGGTTTGCCAATCTAGTCCACAAAAATTAATGAGCTCTGGCACGTATTGTTGAGGATTTTTGGTCAATCGTTCATATTCCAGCAGCTTAGTACCTTGGGGGTCGAATTCACTCCATGTTTGTATCCATTTTTCAAATTGCTGATAGAACCAAGCGCAATCTTCTAAACTTTGAGTGTAGTTATAATGGGGATTGTTGATAGAAAATAGCTGCCTAAAGTTACCTACACAGGTGTCTAAAGGGTTTCTGAGTAAACAGATAATTTTAGCTTTAGGAAATGCTTGGCGAATAAAAGGTAGATAGAAAAAATTGAAGGGCAGTTTATCCACAAATTTTCCCCGATTGTTGCCAATGTGGGCTGTTCGGGCTAAGTACGCTTTTGCTACTTTGGTAAAGCCCACTTTAGAACTATCTTGATATAAATTGTGGTTGAGAACTGAGTTCCCTGTGGATTGGCTGGCGTGTTTTAATAATAAACTGAAGTCTTCTAACTCGCCCCCTGATGTAACTTGGCTGTGACTTGAAAGGATCCGCTCTACTAATGTTGTGCCAGAGCGTGGCATACCCACCACAAATATGGGACGTTGGCTGTTAGACCCTGTGTTTCGATTAGATTGTTTGTTGAGGTTTTCAATACTTTTGTACAGCCCGTCAAACAGGCGTTGGTCATCTTGCCTGTTGTAAGGTAATTGCTTAGCCTTCTGTGATTTAGCTTTTAGTAAGGTCTCAAACGCTAAACCGTAGTTTTTTTGTTTTTCGTATTCCTTTGCCAATGCATGGCTCAAATGCAGTGTCACATCGATAGGAGCATTTGGGGTGCCTTCAAGCATTTTCGTAAGCTGCACTATGTGGGTATCTATGGCTTTATCTTGAGTTAAATCAGCTAATGCGAAGTGTGCTTGATGGTAATCAGGCTTTAATTTCAAAGCTTTGTTTAACGCTGTTTGTGCGGCTTGATGTTGACCACAAAACTTAGCGGAGACTGCAAAGTTATAGAGTATTTCTGGCGTGGGTTTTAAGGCAATGGCCTTTTCAAAGCACTGTAAGGCGGTTTCATGTTGTTCAACTCTACTTAGGATAACCCCTAAGGTATCTAACTCATAAAAAGAGTTAAGCTTTTTAATTTCAATGGTATTGGCGATGGAAATCACCCCATCCGAAATGCCTAATAACGAATAGGTTTTGGCTAACTCGATGCGGTATTTAGTGGTGTCACTAATCTTTATAGCCCGCTTTAACAGCTCACCTGCTTTACCGTATTGATGTATCTGAATATTGATTAAGGCCAATAGATGATATGACTGATGAAAGTTAGGGTTGGCTTTAAGAATATCCACACAGGCCAAATGTGCCCCTTGGATATCACCATTATTAAAAGCCGTTATGGCTTTTTGGTAAATATCCATGTGTGTTTTTTGTGTTTGGCCGTTAATCTGCGAAGGGCTAGACATTTAGTTGCTCACGCCTTATTTAATCTCCAGCCAATGTGCGTATGGCAATGCCCGCCGCTGTGGTTCTATTCTCTACGCCCAGCTTCACAAATACTTGTTCTAGGTGTTTGTTTACGGTGCGAGAGCCAATATTCAAAATGACAGCGATTTCTTTGTTGGTTTTTCCATTTGAAAGCCAAAATAAGACTTCGGACTCTCTACTGGTAATATTGAGTTTTGATTTGAGTTTGTCCTCACCTGAGACGGATTCTACAAAGTGGCAGATTCGAAAAGTACAATCACCGCTTTCTTGAATAGTAACTAAGGTTAGCTCACATGCGCCATTTTCATAGCTGAGCTTAAATTGTGAGCCTTCTTCAACCTTGGCATTGCTAATCTCAGTTACAAAGGGGATCAGACAATCGCTAAGCCAGTCATCGGAATGTGGAATATTTGATAGAAAGTCGTGGGTTTGTGGAGTGGCCCATAATAACTCACCAGCTCGACTCACAGAAAACAGCGTTTGCCCAATGCTGTCTAAGGCTTTTTGAGCGCTAGAGGTAATTTGGGCATTACCTATGTGGCGCTTAATTCTAGCTATTAATTCTTCTGGGTTTACGGGTTTGGTGACATAGTCGACCCCGCCGGCATTTAAGCCTTTGAGGATATTGTCTGAATCTTTTAAGCCCGTCATGAAGACTACAGGTATATGATTTAAAGCTCGATTTTGTTTTAGCTTAATACAGGTTTCAAACCCATCCATTTTTGGCATCACGGCATCAAGCAAGATTATGTCTGGCTTGATTTGTTCAGCTATGACAATAGCTTGGCTACCTTCAAGTGCAACCAAGGTGCTGATCCCTTCTTTCTCCAAAATATCGTTAATCAAACTCAACGAATCTGGAGAATCATCTACAACAAGAACGGTATACATATACTCCCAACTTTATTCAACCCAACAAGTATTAGAATAGATTTATTTACTTAATGCCAGTGAATCTAAATGATTCGCTTGGGTTTTCCCAGCTTTACGCATGGCTATACCCGTTAAGCATGCATGCATAATATAGTTGGCATTAAGGGCGGTTTTATAACTTGTATCTAAGTATGGGGCTACATCTAACATTTCGAAACCCACTATTTCTGTTTCGGCACATAGGCGGCGAACCATAGTGCGTGCTTGAATGATAGATAAGCCTCCAGGAATAGGACGTCCGGCGCCTGGCGCAAAGGCTGGATCTAATACACTCATATCGAAGGATATATAGGTTTTATCCAATTTTTTAGCTTGTTTAATGGTGGTTTCTAGGGTGTTAGCCCAGCCGTTTTCTTCAACCTCGGCCATAGTGTGGTAACTCACACCTTGTGCTAACAACCATTCCAATGCCTCTTTGTCTTGAGATGGCCCGCGAAGCCCAACTTGCACTAAATTGCTTCCTTCCAGAATATTATCGCCAAGTAAACGTGAAACACTTTGCTCGTCAGAATAATAATGTTCTAACCCTAGGGTGCCATTGTAATGGGCATCAAGTTGAACCACAGTCACATTGTCGGTGCCATAATTATCGGTTATCGCTGCAACAGTTGGGTACATAATAGAATGGTCGCCACCCACTATAAAGGGTACTGAGCCTGCTTCTATCATGCTGCTAACTTGTTCTCGAATATGTTGCACGCTTAGTTCAAGACTTAGGTAATCAGTGACCACATTGCCATAATCAGCAATATTTAGCGTGAGGCTTGGGTCAACTCCTCCGGCAATGTCATATCCATTAAGGCCGTACATACCTCTTAATACAGTGGGAGCATGCTGTGAATCCCGCCAGCCAGAACCAAGTGCTAAGGGCACGCCGACAAAAGCTACCTCAACTTGGCCTGCTATTAGGTCTTCGGGGCGTATGGCTACTGGGGCATTGGCAAATGTGGGGATACCATCTTGTTCGTGTACATATCGCTGTAAGCTAATAGGCCCAGGGCTGCGTTTATATTTATCTAAGAAAGCAGGGCGTACTATTTTACGTTTGTTGAAGCCACCTGCGCCTGTGTTCAAAGGAATACTTGCAGAGTCAGCAGCATTAGTTAAGGGCTCATCAACCCCGTTAATCAGCGTGCTAGCAGTGCCTTGGCCAGTTTGATACTTAGCGGCATTGAGTACTTCTAACATATCAGACACATATTGCTTGATGCCTTTGGCATCGCGCTGTGCTAATTGTAGCAAGACTTTTTCTTCGGTTAGGTTAAACCATTTTAGCCGACCAGGGTCCCGTAAAAAGGCTAATTCGGCCTCACTTAATAATTGCAACTTTGCACTATCATCAGGGGGTAAGTTTACCGCTGTAGATGCGGTGTCAACAGATTGCGCAGCGCACCCAACTAACAAAAATACGGTTATGGCTACTTTAATGGCTGTTAAAGGTTTATCAGATAGATAGCTTAAATTGCTCATTTCTTATCTCCATAATAATCGTCTTGACCATGGTCTGAAGACAATTCACTAATAAAGCCTTTTTCTTTGATGCCTTTTTTGTGCATAGCTATCCCTGTTAAACATGCAAACATCAAACTATTAGCATTTAAGGCACTAACGTAGGTTGAGTCTAACGCAGGCGCCAGTTCTACAATATCAAAGCCTACTAATTGAGTTTCAGCGCAGAGCCTACGTATTATGGGTATGGCTTCGCGCATGGTTAAACCACCAGAAACCGGCGTACCTGTCCCCGGTTGAAATGCTGGGTCTAACACATCCACATCAAAAGACACATAAAGATAATCTGTTTTTTCGGTGGCTTCTTTTATAACTCGGTTCATTACATCATCCCAACCACGGCGCTCAACCTCAGCCATAGTGTGGTATTTCATACCAATTTCTTTTTCCCATTTGTAATAACTTTTACTGTAATGAGCTCTTAAGCCAACTTGAATAAAGTCTTCAGGTTTTACATGGGCTTCTTTCATTAATCGGTATATGGGTTGTCCGTGACTTAAAAGGTGCACTCGCCCGCGGCCCGTATCTAAATGAGCATCAAAATGTACAACCGACACATTACCTTTACCGTAAACATCGGCGATAGCGGCAACGTTTGGATATTCTAAGGAGTGGTCACCACCAATAATAATAGGTATGGCGCCTGTCTCCGCTATTTCACGAACCATAGAGCGAACTTCTTGGACACTTCGCTCTGTGTTTAACTGGTCTATGGCAACATTTCCATAATCAACAATGTTTAATACCGAAGCTGGGGCAATCATAGTTGAAACATCTGTCCCACCTGTTCCTCTGTGTAACATACGCATGGCTCTTGGGCCATGTATAGCATCTCGCCAGCCTGAACCCATATCCAAAGGCGCACCTAAAATGGCAACATCTACTTCACCTGCTACTAAATCTTCTGGTGTAAGGGCAACTGGCGCATTGGCAAAAGTAGGAATACCCGAACGACCACCTCCGAGATATCGACCTAGGGTAATCGGGCCTGGCTCTCGGTCGGGATTCATTGATTGGGGGCGCTTTAAACGCCAAGTGTTAAAATCAGGTGAACTGGTATCTAGTTCTACCGAGGCCATATCTCGGCCTTCTTTAAATCCAATTTGATCGTATATAGACATAATAGTGTCTATATATTCTTTAGCCGTAGACTCTGATTCGGCGGTGAGTAGGTTAAATAATGCGTCTTTCTTTAATACGTCATTGGTTTTACCACTTAAAATGAATTCTTGTTGTGA
This sequence comes from Paraglaciecola marina, assembly GCF_004360155.1. GTDB lineage: Bacteria > Pseudomonadota > Gammaproteobacteria > Enterobacterales > Alteromonadaceae > Paraglaciecola > Paraglaciecola marina. The sequence continues at coordinate 27,342 of NZ_ML178728.1, forward strand.
AGTTGGCAAAGTGTTGATCACAGCCATTACTTCATCTGGGATATCTTCTAAAGGTTTTAATGGCATTAAACCTGGTGTGGCTGAGTCTATGTTAGAGGGAATCACGCCAGCAATGTTGGGCGTGCTTAGGGCTTTAACTTCAGCTTCATCTTGGTCTTGTGCCAACAATGAAGTTGAATGAATGTATAAGCCAATTGTTAACGTAGCTAACGTGAATTTTGTGAGTTTCATGGAAATATCTTAGCTATCTTCAGGTTGTTCTATTATTGGTAATACGAAAACTTCCTCAATTAGTCATATGACGCAGATCTATAAATTACCCAAATGTAAAGATAGCACCATGTAAGTTATCGATATTTGTCTTGTCGCTTAGGTTAGTTACTTTATACTCGCCAGCAACAATGTGAGGGTTTATGAGCGAAATCAAACAACTTCTGAGCAACAATGAAGCTTGGTCTGAACAAATAAAAAAAGATGACCCAGAGTTTTTCAATAAGCTAGCAAAACAACAAAGTCCTGAATACTTATGGATAGGCTGTTCTGATAGCCGTGTTCCAGCGAATCAAATAGTTGGCCTGTTGCCAGGTGATATTTTTGTACACCGTAATGTGGCAAATTTAGTAGTACACACTGATTTTAATTGTTTGTCTGTACTGCAATATGCGGTGGACGTTTTAAAAGTTAGGCACGTGATTGTATGTGGCCATTACGGTTGTGGTGGGGTTGATGCCGCTTTAGGCAATCAGCAATTTGGATTAATTGACAATTGGTTAGGCCATATTAAAGATCTTGCTTATAAACACCGTGAAGAGCTATCACAGTTAAATTCGCATGATAAATCTGCTCGCATGTGCGAATTGAATGTGATGGAGCAAGCCGATAATGTAAAGCGTAGTAATATTATAAAAGATGCTAGAGCTAGAGGGCAGTTTGTCCAAATTCATAGTTGGATATATAGCTTACGTAATGGCCGAGTGACCGATTTAGATAACTCACCCAAAGGCTTCAAACATGATTAATACTATAAGCTTTTAAACTCACGTCTCGAAGTTTTCTGTTTTGTGTAAGTTAGCTGCAAAATTAGATAAGACACTGCTATAAAGTTTAGGGATAAAGGTAATTAATCTTAACATTACGAAACAATTAGGGTTTAATGGTTAACTGTTTTTTTACATTTGCTGTTGGTGTTAGTATGAATGGAATTCGACTGTTAGTTTGTTATCTTAGTTTTTACTTTTGTGTTACTGATGTTTTTGCTGAGGAGCTAGCTGTTGAAAGTTTCAGTCAGTTACCAAGCCACATGCGGCCTAACCTTTCCCCTAGCGGTAAAAAAATTGCCTATATAAAGAATTATTTATCCCCCGAAGTGACAGTTTTAACGTCGGTAGATTTAGCTACCGGTAAAAAGCAGCTCCTAGTTAAGTCAGATAATGAAAAAATTAAAATAAAATGGTTTACTTGGGCAAATGAAAAAACCCTAATTGTAAGTGTTAAATATACCTCTACGCAGGGTCGTACCGACTATACCGAAACTCGGTTGCTAGCAGTAGATATTGATGGTGAAAAGCCCCTACAAAGACAAATTGCCAAACCTAAAAGAAGTCAAAGAGCTTCGCAATTTCAGGATACTGTGGTGTCATTTTTACCTGACGACCCTGAACATATTTTAGTTGCCTTAGACCTTGATAAAGCAAACTTACCAGGTGTTTATAAAGTTAATATTTATAACGATAAAAAATCCCGAGTTGTTCGTGGAAGAGCGATGATCCGCAACTGGATGGCAGACAGGCAAGGGCAAGTAAGGTTGGGTTCAGCACTAGATTACACTCATGGTGATGCTGGCATCAAAGTTCAGATTGGTGATGATAATACTTGGCATAAGATGTTTGAATACAATGCCTTAAAAGACCCTGCTATTACGCCGCTAGGCTTTGCCAAAGACCCCAATATCTTGTACTACAGTCAGTATAAAGGTGATAAAAAAGCTTTATATAAAATTGATCTTACCAGCAGAGAATCAGAGTTGGTTTTTGAAGACGAAAATTACGACGTGGACGGCTCGCTCATTTATTCCAGAAAAACCAATGATGTGATAGGTGTTTATCACTCTCAGAGTGAAGACGGCCGTGTGTATTGGGATAAATCTAGACATAAGTTTCAAAAGTCTTTGAATCGAGCTTTGCCCGGCAAAGACGTGTATCTTGTTGATTTCAGTCAAGATGAAAGTATCTATTTGCTATATACAGAAAATGACTTTACACCCGGTACTTACTATTTTGGAAACCGTAAAGAAAAGTCTTTAGTACCCGTCTTAGATCAATATCCTGCTCTGCTTCCTGAAGTATTAACCGAACATAAGTTTGTCACCTATACCGCGAGAGACGGCACGGAGCTGGAAGGGTACCTAACATTGCCTTTAGGTGCAGCAGGCCCTGTTGCTACTATCTTACATCCACATGGTGGACCCGGTGCACGAGAATACGATGGTTTTGATTATTGGACTTCGTTTTTTGCAAACCGAGGTTACGCCGTGTTTAGACCTAACTTTAGGGGGTCTACAGGGTATGGATATGAATTTGCACAGTCTCAAATGCAAGGCTGGGGCTTAACTATGCAAGATGACTTAACCGATGCAGCAAATTGGCTGGTGGATCAGAATATCGCCCTTAAAGACAAAATATGTATCGTAGGGGCAAGTTATGGTGGCTATGCTGCTGCTATGGCTGCGGTAAAAACCCCTGACTTATTTGAGTGCGCCATAAGTTTTGCCGGTGTAACCGATTTAAAAAAAATGGTATCAACCAGTCGCCGTTATTTAAATAGTAACTTTGCTAAGAAGCAGTTGGGTGCAGATTCTGAAGATTTGAAGTCTCGTTCACCTGCATACCATGCCGATAAGGTGAAGATACCCATGTTGTTTATTCATGGTGAAGATGATGTTGTGGTAGCGGTTGAACAAAGTGAAGCCATGGTGAGCGCATTACGCAGTTTAGATAAGGAGGTTGAATTTATCGAGCTAGAAAATGGCGATCATAATTTATCTATTCAGCGTAATCGTCATATTACTTTTAAGGCGATGGATACATTTTTGAAAAAGCATTTGAATTAGAGATAGCTAATAGTGCCGATAAAACAGCACTATTAGCTAATGCCAAACAAATAAGTTTTGTGTATAGTTTTGGGTTCCTTGTAGTCTTAGATGTTTGGATTTTTATTTATGAATGGAATCATCCGCTTGTGTTGTTCGGTAGTTGTTTTACTCGCTTCTTTGAGTAGTGTTGCCAAAGAGCTACCCGTTGAGAGTTTTAGTCAATTACCCTCTAATACCCGCCCTAATCTTTCTCCTAACGGCAGTAAAATTGCTTATATAAGTAACTTTTTATCGCCAGAAATTGCAGTGTTAACCACTTTCGATCTCACCACAGGGAAAAAGCAATACGTAGTTCAATCGGATAATGAAGAGATTAAAGTTAACTGGTTTACTTGGGCAAATGAGAAAACTCTTATTGTGAGTTTAAGGTTTGCCAGTAAAAGGGGTAGAACAGATGTCACTGAAACTCGTTTATTGGCAATTGACATAGATGGCGAAAAGCCCGTGCAGCGCCCATTAATTAAGCCTAGAACAGGTATTTATGGAAACCAGCACATCTCTCAGTTCCAAGATGACGTAATATCATTTTTACCCAATGAACCTGACTATATTTTAATTGCTTTAGACTTAGAAGTCGCCAACTTACCTGACGTGTATAAGCTAAATATTAATAACGGCAATAAGTCGCGTATTTCGAGGGGCAAAATGTCTGTTAGAGATTGGATGGCTGATAGGCAAGGTAATTTACGTTTAGGTGAAGCGTTAAACTATAAAACCGGTGAGGCCTCTATTCGAGTGCGGATTGGTGATGATGATACTTGGCATAAAATGTTTGAATACAATGCTTTAGAAGAGTCAGGTATTAACCCTCTTGGTTTTGCTAAAGATCCTAATATTTTGTACTACAGCCAATATAAAGGCGATAAAAAAGCCTTATATAAAATTGATCTTACCAGCAAAGAGTCAGAGTTGGTTTTTGAAGATGAAAATTACGACGTGGACGGTTCGCTCATATATTCGAGGAAAACCAATGATGTGATTGGCATCTATCATTCTCATAATGATGATGGCCGTGTGTATTGGGACGACTCTAGAATTAAATTTCAAAATGCGTTAAATAAAGCTCTACCTGAAAGTGACGTATATTTGGTGGACTTTAGCCGAGATGAAAACATTTATCTTTTATATACAGAGAATGACTTCACTCCAGGAAGATATTTTTTAGGCGATCGCAAGAATTCCTCTTTGACCCCGATTCTGAGTCAGTATCCTAACTTGGTGCCGGAAGTACTAACCGAGCATAAGTTTGTCACCTATACCGCTCGAGATGGTACTGAGCTAGAAGGTTATTTAACCCTACCTCTAGGTGCTGAAGGTCCTGTTGCTACTATTTTACACCCCCATGGTGGCCCCGGGGCTCGTGAATACGATGGCTTTGATTATTGGACTTCGTTTTTTGCAAACCGAGGCTACGCCGTATTTAGACCTAACTTCAGAGGGTCAACGGGTTATGGCTATGAGTTTGCTCAAAGCCAGATGAAAGGGTGGGGCTTAACCATGCAAGATGATTTAACCGACGCAGCTAATTGGCTGGTGGCGCAAAACATCGCCCTTAAAGACAAAATGTGTATCGTTGGAGCGAGCTACGGCGGTTATGCAGCCGCTATGGCTGCGGTAAAAACACCAGACTTATTTAAGTGTGCCATAAGTTTTGCCGGGGTAACCGATTTAAAGAAATTGGTATCAACCAGTCGCCGTTATTTAAATAGTAAATTTGTGAAAAAGCAGATTGGTGATGACTCTGCCGACTTAAAAGCCCGCTCACCGGCTTATCATGCCGATAAAGTTAAAATTCCTATGTTGTTTATCCACGGTGAAGATGATCGAGTAGTGGATATAGTGCAAAGTGAAATTATGGTAGAAGAGCTTGAAGATTTAGACAAAGATGTAGAATTTATCGAGCTAGAAAATGGTGACCACTACTTATCTATTCAACGTAATCGCCACGCTACTTTTAAAGCTATGGATGCTTTTTTGAAAAAGCATTTAAATTAGAGAAAACTTGTAGCCTTGATAAACTTGCATGATTGGCTAATGCAAAGCCAATAAGTTTTGTGTATAGTTTTGGGCTAATTTTAGTTGTAAATATTTGGACCTTTTTATGAATGGAATCATTCGCTTGTGTTGTTTGGTAGTTGTTTTATTTACTTCTTTAAGTAGTGTTGCAGAACAGTTACCCGTTGAGAGCTTTAGTCAACTTCCTAGATATGAAAAACCAGTTTTATCACCAAGTGGGACAAAAATCGCCTACCTAAGAAGCTATAAATCACCAGAAGTAACAGTATTAACATCTGTAGATTTAACCACAGGCAAGAAACTCCACGCTGTTCAGTCGGATAATGAATCTAACAAGACAAACTGGTTTGAATGGGCAAACGATAAAACCTTAGTGGTAAGTGTTAGGTTTGCCTCTTCGATTAATGGTGTAGATGTTATGGAAACTCGTTTACTGGCCATTGATGTTGATGGCGACCAGCCCGTACAAAGGCAGCTGAGTAAGCCGCCTTCAAAACATAAAATTGGCAATGATCATTACTCTCAATTTCAGGATGATGTGATTTCATTTTTACCTAATGATCCTGAAAATATCCTTATCGCTCTCGATCTGGATACGGTTAATTTACCGGGTGTTTATAGGTTGAATATCAATACAGGTAGAAAATCCAGAGTAAGTCGAGGCAAATTAAACATACGAGACTGGATGACTGATAGACAAGGTACTTTGCGTTTAGGTGAAGCTTTAAATTATAAAACAGGCGAGGCATCAATACGGGTTAGAATTGGCGATGATGACACTTGGCATAAACTGTTTGAGTACAACAGCTTTGAAGAGTCTGGAGTAACACCGCTAGGCTTCGCGAAAGACCCTAATATTTTGTATTACACCCAATACAATGGTGATAAAAAAGCATTATTTAAAATTGATTTAGCAACCAGAACGTCAACTTTAGTGTTTGAAGACAAAGACTATGATGTTGATGGGCCATTGATATACTCCCAAAAGACCAATGACGTCATAGGTCTTTACCATAGCAACAGCAATAGTGGTCGAATTTATTGGGATAAGTCGATAGGTAACTTTAATAAGTCTTTAGCAAAAGCATTTAAAGATTACTCTGTATACCTGACAGATTTTAGCGCAGACGAAAATGTGTACTTACTTTACACGGAAAACGATTATACACCCGGAGCTTATTATCTAGGGCATCGTAAACAAAATTCTTTAAAACTAATTTTTGAGCAATACCCTGCACTAGCACCTGATGAGTTGAGTGAGCACAAATTAGTGAGCTATACAGCGCGAGATGGCTCTAAACTAGAAGGGTATTTAACGCTGCCTTTAGGTGCTGAAGGTCCTGTTCCTACCATAATACACCCTCATGGAGGCCCACACGCTAGAAACTATGATGGCTTTGACTATTGGACATCATTTTTTGCAAACCGTGGTTATGCAGTGTTTAGACCTAACTTCAGAGGTTCAACGGGTTATGGATACGAATTTGCTCAAAGCCAAATGAAAGGGTGGGGCTTAACCATGCAAGATGACTTAACCGACGCAGCTAATTGGCTGGTGGAGCAAAACATCGCACTTAAGGACAAAATGTGCATGGTAGGAGCGAGCTACGGAGGCTACGCAGCGGCAATGGCCGCGGTAAAAACCCCTGATTTGTTTAAGTGTGCGATTAGTTTTGCTGGAGTGACTGATCTTAAGAAACGAGTTATCCGCTTTTATGACTACACAGGCAGTCGGCGTGTAAAAGCGCAGTTGGGTGATGATTTTGATGACTTAGAAGCCCGCTCACCAGCTTATCATTCTGGTAAAGTCAAAATTCCTATGTTGTTTATCCACGGTGAAGATGACCGAGTAGTTGACGTAGACCAAAGTCGCGTGATGGTAAAAAGCTTAAAGGCATTAGATAAAGACGTTGATTACCTTGAACTTGAAAATGGTGATCACTACTTATCTATTCAACGTAATCGCCACGCTACTTTTAAAGCTATGGATACCTTCTTGAAACAACACCTAAACTAACGCCTAAATAGCGCTTTTATGTGCTTTTTTATCATGCAGATAAGAGCGTTTTTTTAAATAATTAAAAGTTTAACCACACATTTTCTATGTGGTGGTAGAATCCTCTCTGTTATTTTTCTCTATTTTTACAGGCTATTAAAATGTCCTCACCAGAGCATATTAAACAACCATTAACTAAGCCTGATATAGGTTTAAGTGAGTTTGTAGCGCTAATGGCGGTAATGACCTCATTGGTTGCTTTGAGCATAGACGCAATGCTGCCTGCCTTACATCACATTGGCCAAGACCTACAGATTAATAATGCCCAAGATACACATCTTATTGTGTCTATGTTTTTCATTGGAATGGGTTTTGGCCAGCTTTATTACGGGCCAGTATCAGATGATAAAGGAAGGCGTTATGCCATTTTATCTGGATTAATAATTTTCGCTATTGGTTCGGTCATTTGTATGTTGGCTGAGTCGTTAACCGTTATGTTGGTGGGCCGTGTTATTCAGGCATTTGGAGTGTCAGGCCCTAGGATCGCAGCTTTGGCGGTAATTCGCGACAAGTACGAAGGCGAAGCCATGGCGCGTGTTATGTCTTTTATCATGATGGTGTTTATTTTAGTGCCTATGGTCGCCCCAAGTTTTGGTCAAGCCATTATGTTTTGGGCGTCGTGGCGACATATTTTTTCTTCATTTTTATTAATTGGATTACTAGTAGGCTTGTGGTTTTTCATTCGCCAGCCAGAAACCCTACCAAAAGAAATGCGCCAACCATTTAGTTGGCCACAGCTTTGGCAGTCAAGTAAGTTTATTTTGACCCACAAGTTAGTGATGTTTTACACCCTATCTATGGGGCTATCTTTCGGGGCTTTTTTGGCATACATCAGCGCCTCACAAACAATCTTTCAACATATTTATGATGCAGGTGAGCTGTTCCCTTTGTATTTTGCGTTATTGGCCTTTTCCATCGGTTTTGCCTCTTTTATTAACGGTACATTAGTGATGCGTTTAGGTATGCGAACCTTATGTACTTGGGCAATGATAGGTTGGTTAATATTCTCCTCATTGTTGCTTACTTTATGTTGGTTTTACGCCGGTATTCCACCCATGTGGATGTTTGTGTCTGTGTTGTTTTGTGCTTTTTTCTGTATAGGTATTTTGTTCGGTAATATTAACGCTATGGCCATGCAACCCTTGGGCAGCATGGCTGGTTTGGGCGCTGCTATTATTGGTTCGTTAAGTAGTTTGTTTTCGGTGCCTATCGCAGTATTTATAGGGGGCTTTATTGAGCAGACAGTTACACCTATTGCGGTAGGGTTTTGTGTGTTTGGGTTGATTTCTTTTGTATTTTATTGGAAAGCGGAATAGCCCTTCCTTACTCAAATATTAATGATGTTTACTGGTGGACTGTTCATCTTTGGTTCAGGAATTACTTGTTAGTCTAAGTTTAAGCCTTGTGGCTTCAATTTGAACCTTCACTGTTCAGTTTTAGGCGCTTTGTAACAAGTTGTTCATGTTAAGTGAGTTACTTAGCGCTTTTTTACCTTATTTCTTTCCTCTTAAAACATTCTTTATTCTACCAACCGAAATTGTGGAGCGGTATTTTGAATTATTTCGACCTGCTTAGATGATTTAAGACCATTTTTAATGCGATCGTAGCTAATGTTTTTCATTCCCATAGACTGACAAAACTTATAGATAGTTAGAAAGTCCTCTTTAGTTAAGTCTTCATCATTGATTGATAAGTGCGAGTCAATATACATTTGATCACCATTGGCAGTAAGGTTAGCGATTGCAGAGTAAGGGTCTCCGTGATTTTTTACTTTTAAGGCCCTGACCATTTTGACTTCGAAAATCCAGTCACCTACCTGAGATAGACGCGATATTGGTTGATTCATTTAATGTTCCGATTTACTAGATGAGCGCCTGAATGATTACGCATAAATTTTAATATAAAGCTAAGCTAGAGCAATTGGCGCGCCAAGGTGTTAGCCCTTTAAAAACAAAGAGCTAGTGTTGAGAATAACTATTTTTAGTCTGCTTCTAGTAACAAACAATAAACACTTTATAAATGCTTAAAATTTATGGTTTATTTTTCTTCCCTGTAATTGAGTTGCCAGCGATTTTTTATTGCGTATTGCTGTATCAATATGAATACGATTATTTTATTTTCCCATAAAAAAGCCCAACCATAAGGTTGGGCAACAGGGAAGTGTTAGGCCAAAGGCTTTAACACTTTTACGACAGAAATCGTCAGTGTTAAGTCAGATAAATTCTATGCTGACTCAACAATTGTTTTCATATCAGTCATGTAACCACGTAAGGTTGCGCCTATTGTTTCAACGCCGCTTTCACGGATTTCTTTATTGATATCAACTAATTTTTTGTTGTCTACGCTGTTCGTTGCAGTTGTGTATGCTTTACCGATTAAATCAGTGCCGATATTTGGCATTAGTTTCTCGCGTAAAATTGGCACTGCAGCGTTAGCAAATAAATAGTTACCGTATTCGGCAGTATCAGAGATAACTACATTCATTTCGTACAAACGCTTACGTGCGATTGTGTTAGAAATAAGCGGAGTTTCGTGAAGTGATTCGTAGTATGCGGATTCTGGTAAAATTCCAGCTTCAACCATCACATCAAACGCTAGTTCAACACCGGCTTTGATCATTGCGACTAAGAAAACACCGTGGTCGAAGTATTCTTGTTCATCGATAGTGCCAGCAAACTCAGGTGCATTTTCAAAACCGGTCTCGCCAGTTTCTTCACGCCATTTAAGTAAGTTAGCATCGCCGTTAGCCCAGTCTTCCATCATAGTGCGAGAAAATTCACCGCTTATGATGTCATCTTGGTGCTTACCAAATAAGTCACCTAACAATACTTTTAATTCGTCAGCTAATTCAAACGCTTTGATTTTTGCAGGGTTAGACAAGCGGTCCATCATGTTAGTTACACCACCGATTTTAAGTGCTTCGGTGATAGTTTCTAAACCGTCTTGGATAAGTTTACCTGCGTAGCCAGCGTCGATGCCGTCAGCAATCATTTTTTCGTAGCCTAAGATAGCTGCAACTTGTTGCATACCACATAGAATAGTTTGCTCACCCATTAAGTCAGACTTAACTTCAGCAACAAATGAAGATTCAAGAACACCTGCACGGTCACCACCTGTAGCAGATGCTAATGCTTTAGCGATATCCCAACCTTGGCCTTGAGGGTCGTTTTCTGGATGAACAGCGATAAGAGTTGGTACACCAAATCCACGCTTATATTCTTCACGTACTTCAGTACCTGGACACTTAGGGGCACACATTACAACAGTAATGTCTGAACGAATTTGTTGGCCTTCTTCAACAATATTGAAACCGTGTGAATAACCTAAAGTTGCACCTTGTTGCATTAACGGCATAACCGCTTCAACGACACTTGAGTGCTGCTTATCTGGGGTAAGGTTATAAACGATGTCAGCTGTTGGAATAAGCTCTTGGTAAGTACCAACAGTAAAACCATTGTCGCTAGCACGTTGGAACGAATCACGCTTTTCATCAATTGCAGCTTGGCGTAGTGCATAAGAGATGTTTAAACCAGAGTCACGCATGTTCAAACCTTGGTTTAAACCTTGCGCACCACAGCCTACTATGACGATTTTCTTACCTTTAAGAAAATCACAACCAGTAGAGAATTCTGAACGTTGCATAAAACGACAGCGACCAATTTGGTCTAATTGCTGACGTAGCGATAATGTATTGAAATAATTTGCCATCTAAAAAATCCTAATCTTTTCTGTGTAAATGAGTCTTTTCATTTACGATGGTGAGATAATAGACAATGTTCTTTGTTGTTTAAAATGATATATTTGCAATGTAGTGTTTCATTAAATGCAATATTGTGTGGCTGGGGGAAGTCGATTGGATATACGTAGCTTAGAATTATTTCAGCATCTGGCAACTAGCTTGCATTTTAGTCGTACCGCACAAGCCAAGTTTGTAAGCCCTTCTACCTTAAGCCGTTCTATTCAGCGTTTAGAAGATGAATGCGGTACACCACTATTTGTGAGGGATAATCGCAAGGTAAAACTTACGGCGGCAGGTTCTAGTTTGTTGGGGTTTAGCCAACAAATGTTGAGTGAATGGAAGAAGGTGCAAACCCAATTGCAACAGTCTCATCAACAATTGCAAGGTGAACTTAGTGTGTATTGCTCGGTTACCGCTAGCCAAAGTCATTTACCTAACTTATTGGATCATTTTCGACATAAATATCCACAAATTGAAATCAAGCTCGCCACTGGGGACCCTGCTTTATCTGTTATAAAGGTGATGCAACAAGACGCAGATGCAGCGATTGCGATTCATACTCCAGATTTTCCAAAAGAACTACACTTTTTGCCCTTAGGTGAAGTGCCTTTAGTCTTAATTGCCCCCAAAGACACATTATTAACTCGGCTAGAACAAGTAGATTGGCGAACTCACGCCATGGTGTTGCCAGAATCTGGTCCATCAAAACGAATTGTGCATCACTGGCTAACCGAACAAGGTATTCGCCCCCGTGTATACGCTAAAGTAGCGGGTAATGAAGCAATAGTCAGCATGGTGGCCTTAGGCTGTGGTTTAGCCATTGTGCCGCAAATAGTGTTGGATCACTCTTCAGTTGGCCAAAAGGTAAACCGTATTTCACTCACTAATATTGAACCTTACCAGCTAGGCTTGTGCTGTTTACTAAAGCGCGTGGATGAGCCTGTGATTAAAGCCCTGTTTACCCTATAGTTAATAACTTTTGTTTCGCTATTATGTTTATGAGCCTGCTGGAATTTCGTACACATGCAAAGTACACATTTCATTTTCAATGGGTTTAACCACACATCCACCTTCAGAGGTAAGGTGTTTAATTTACATCTTTTGAGTTTTAAATTACTTAAAGCCTTAGCAAACTAAAACCGAGAGACGGTTTCTACAAAATAAACTTATAGACTAAAGTGCCCATGAGTAAGGTCATGGAAACACTCAAGGTTGTTTTTACAACTTTAGGGCCATGCTTGATGGCTGAGCTACTACCAATATGATTACCTACGAGGTTGGCTATAATTAATGGAATTGCCAACATGTACAGAACTTTTCCGGCTATCATAAAGGCCATTAACGCCCCCACATTGCTAGAGAAATTTAACAGTTTAGAGTTGGCAGAAGCAGTAACTAAATCAAAGCGTAAAATAAGATGCAGTGCTAGGATTAAAAAACTACCTGTACCAGGCCCAAAGAACCCATCATAAAATCCTATAACAAAAACGATAATTGGTACTATTAGGTAAACTTGTAACTTCGTTAAATTTATTAGATGTGCAGCATGATTTTTTTTAGGAAGAAGTGACAGCATGATGCCAAATGGTAATAGTGCAATAATAATTTTTGCTACGACTTCAGGTTCGAACATCAGGATCATTTCTGCCCCAAAATAAGAGCCCAGTAATCCACTAGGTATACCTGTAGCCACCATATTCCAAATGACCTTTTTATTTTTCACAAAGTTGCGGATTGCAGCCAAGGTGCCAAAGGTACTAACTAGTTTGCCTTGACCTAAAGCGACTTGTGGGGGTAAACCTGCCAAGATAAAAGAAGGTAACAAAATAAGCCCTCCCCCCCCAGCAACGCTATCGATAAATCCAGCAACAAAACATGCAAGAATTAGCGCTCCAAGTACCCATAAAGATAGGTCTATATTTAATAACTCCATTAATGCTTGTGCCTATTATTTAATTGTATTTTTGTCGGTTTGAAGTGATTTTACTAAGGCTGAAGTATCTAAGCGCCCCATCCCCTTTTGTTGCAATGCTTGGTATTGATTATCGACTTTAGCGGTAAGTGGCAGAGCTAGTTGGTGTTTGGCTGCTTCTTCTAGGCAAATGCTTAAGTCTTTATGCATCCAATCAATAGCAAAACCGAAGTCGAACTTGTCTTCAGACATGGTTTCAAGCCTGTTTTCCATTTGCCAAGAGCCAGCCGCGCCATGTTTTAAGGTGTCTACTAATTGAGGGATATCAAGGCCCACTTTTTGGGCAAGCAATAGGGCTTCACTTAAACCTGACAAAACACCAGCTATACATATTTGATTGACCATTTTGGTCCTTTGACCTTGGCCTGTTTCTCCCATCAATTGTATTTGTTTGGCAAAGCTTTGTATTATTGGTTTTGCAGTATCAAAGATGGCATTTTTACCTCCACACATAACAGTGAGCTGACCATTTTCCGCACCTGCTTGGCCTCCAGAGACCGGAGCATCAATAAATTCGCATCCAGCATCTTCGCATTTTGCTTTAAGTTCTAACGCAAGCTCTGCTGATGTAGTGGTGTGATCTACTAATATTGCACCTTGCTTCATACCAGCAAGCGCGCCGTTGTCTCCTAAAACCACTTCACGAACATCCTTATCGTTTCCTACGCATATAAAAACAATGTCTTTATTAATGGCTGCTTTTTTGGGTGTAAGTGCGTACTCACCATTGTGTTTGTCTGCCCATTTTTTTGCTTTAGACTCTGAGCGATTAAACACAGTAGTAGGGTAACCAGATGTTTGCAGGTGTCCTGCCATTGGGTAGCCCATTGCGCCTAGCCCGATAAAAGCCGCTGTTAGGTTATTTGTTTTAGGTAAATTATCTTTATGGATCATGATCACGCCTACTTTTGGGTTTATTTACTAATTTAAAAAATAAATGAACTATGTCATTTTTATTATTTTAAAGTTCCATATTATAGTGGTTTTACTATTCTTATCCTGATAACACAGCGCTTTATATAACTATGTCTAAAGTAATACTCAAATTGACATATGTCAATAATGCTTTTTGTATATTACTTGAATATATCAAAATTGAATTTATGCTTTGGTATCGCTACCATAATCTTTTATTTGCAGTATTTGATGCCATGAAGCCCCCAAAATACATAGAAATATCTAACATTATTGAGAAAAGGATTGACCTAGGGCAATACGCTAAAGGGAGTAAACTTCCTACTCATAGAGCGTTGGCTCAAGAGTTAGATACAACAGCGGTCACAGTCTCAAAGGCCTATCAAACTCTAGCTACAGCGGGAAAGATTGAGTCTTTTGTGGGGCGTGGCAGTTTTGTTTATGACGACAAACCACTATCCCAAGTTATTCGCTCTGGTGATGCTGATAACGAGTTTAACCTATCCATATTACAGCCTTGCATGTCGCACAACGTAAAAAGGCTGCACCATGAATTTCAAAATAGTTTTAATCAAGATTTTGATGCAAGGCTTTTCGAGTATGCAGAAGACTCTGGGTTACTAAAACATAGAGATATAGGCAGGCATTGGGCTGTTAAATATGGTTTAGATATGCCAAAAGTTGAGCAACTTCATTTAACTAATGGAGCACAGCATGGTTTATCTACACTCATTCAACTTTATACCCAAGCTGATGATCTTATAGCTGTTGAAGCACAAACCTACCCCGGTATTTTGTCTATAGCCAACTTTTTGGGGAGAAGGGTGGTAGGCATTCAAATGGACGAAAGTGGGATGTGCCCCAATGATTTAGCGCGGCAATTTAAACAGGAGAAACCTGCTCTTGTGATTGTTATTCCGTCACATCAAAATCCTACCGCCATCACTATGCCTACTCTTCGCCGTAAGCAAATTGCAGCGACTGTTTTAAAATACAACGCATGGCTAATCGAAGATGATATTTATGGTTTTTTAAATGAAACCCCGTTACCAGCTATTAGTAATTTTGCTCCAGAGAATACATTTCATATTAGTAGCCTATCGAAGGCAGTAAGCCCAGGGATCCGCTGCGGATTTTTAAACTCACCTCTCTCTGAAGCTAAAAAAATAGCGGCCTTTTTAAGGGCAATGGTTTGGTTACCATCACCACTTTTATTTGAAACAGCCAGCAATTTGATTGAATCAGGGACGGCATTCAAATTAGCAGACCAACAAAAAGCTATTGCGATAAAGCGGCAAAAAATTGCGCAGAAAGTCCTGAATCAGTTTGAGTTGAATGCACAAGTGACTAGTTATCACTTATGGTTGACCTTACCTGGGCAGTGGAATGCCGACAGCTTTTGTCTTGCTGCTAAAAACCAAGGGTTACTGGTGAGCAGTTCGACTTACTTTTGTGCTGATGGTAAGCCTATTGATAAAGTTCGTTTGTCTGTTATGGCTATAGATTCAGAGCCTAGATTTTCGTTAGCACTTAAGAATTTAGCTCAACTTTTAGATACTTCACCCATGCAACATTCTCAGTTTTAATCTTTATGCAAAACCTTAGCGAGCCAAAAATCAATTATTAGTTAACTGCACTAACATACGATCAAAGGCTCGGTAGTTTAGGGCTTCAGCTAAGTGGGATTTTTCTATTTGCGAGCAGTTCGCTAAGTCAGCAATGGTACGGGCAACTTTTAATACCCTGTGGTAAGTTCGTAACGATAGCCCCAGTTTTTCTACTGCGTTATGCAAGAATGCTTGGTCTGCTTTGCTTAGGGCGCAATGTTTTTCGATTTCTTTACTGCCTAGCTGTGCATTGGGTTTACCCCTTTGGTTTATTTGCAATTGGTGAGCCGTTACCACTCGGTCTCGCACCGTTTGGCTATTCTCTCCTCTCGATTTAACTTGTTCAGAAAAGTCGTTGTTAGGTAACTTGGGTACGTCTACTTGTAAGTCGATACGGTCTAGAAATGGCCCCGAAATACGGTTTAAATAACGTAATACTTGGTCACTACTGCTGCGGCCATCTTGCAAACTTCCGGTTGGACTTGGGTTCATTGCTGCCACCAATTGAAAACGTGCCGGAAACTGCGCCTGCCTAGCCGCCCGTGAAATGCTGACCGAGCCTGACTCTAATGGCTCTCTTAGTACATCTAACACCTTACGGTCGAACTCAGGTAACTCATCTAGAAACAGCACACCATTGTGGGCCAGCGATATTTCACCAGGTCTAGGTACACTCCCTCCGCCGACTAAGGCAACGGCTGAACTAGTGTGGTGTGGATGGCGGTAGTTTCTTTGTTTCCAAGTGGCCGGGTCTACAGGCTTACCTACTATTGAATGAATAGCCGCTGAGGCTAAGGCCTCTTCATCTGACATGGGCGGTAGTATGGTGACTAAACGACTGGCTAACATGGTTTTACCTGTGCCAGGCGGCCCAGTAAATAATAAATTATGGCCCCCTGCTGCGGCTATTTCTAAGGCCCGTTTACCCGCTGCTTGACCGACAACATCTTGAAGGTCGTTTTCGTATTGGGACTCTTTTTGCGTAAACTCAGGCTGATAAAAATTAAGATTTTTTTGCCCAGCTATATGATGAAATACATCTAATAACTGATTAGATGCAAAAATCTTTGCACCATCGATTAAGGATGCCTCTGCTGCATTTTCTGCGGGTAGTACCACGGCTCTATTTGCTTTATGACAAGCATAAGTAAAAGGTAGTGCGCCTTTAATAGAGCGAATTTCACCTGATAATGCTAACTCGCCAGCCAGCTCTATGTTTTGCAATGAGTGTTCGGGTAATTGGCTGCTCGCAGCAATAATGCCAATGGCAATAGCTAAATCGAATCGAGCTCCCTCTTTAGGTAAATCAGCAGGGGCTAAATTCACAGTTATACGTTTAGCTGGGAATTCAAAACCAGAGTTAATAAGCGCACTGCGTACTCTGTCTTTAGCTTCGCGAACCGATGCTTCTGGTAAGCCTACTAAGTTAAAACAGGGCAGCCCATTGGCTAAATGTACCTCTACAGTTACGAGCGGTGCATCAATCCCTACACTGGCACGAGAATAAACGATCGCTAAAGACATAAGGCAGCTCCATTGCTTAGTAAGTTTGTATCTTAAGGCTAGTCTTTAGCTAGAAATTTGCGAGTTAATCGTAATTGCACTTTTAAATCGGGGCGAAAAACTCGAGGAGCTAAGCCCATAATTGAAATGATAGATAACTATTGGTTTTATAAATGGCCTATCTTGAATATATGATCCTCTAAAATGGCATATAGCAATGCTTGATCAGCTTGTTACCTTCGTGATATTTCTATACCCAGTGATGATATAAAAATCTTGTAATCTAATGCCCTATTCTTTTCTGCCCAGTGTAAAAACAAATTACCTGACATTATTGGTGGTGATTATTACATCGCGGGGATAGTGGTTATACCTTTTTAGACTACTAAACCCCTCGCACGAAAGTACGAGGGGTTTTTTGTTAACAAGATAAAGCATCAGTCGTTACCTATAATTCGTTTTAGACAATTAATTAAGAGTGAAATAATGCCAAAATTACGTTCAGCCACCAGTACTCAAGGCCGCAATATGGCGGGTGCCCGCGCACTATGGCGCGCAACAGGGATGAAAGATGGTGATTTTAATAAACCCATTATTGCTGTCTCTAACTCATTTACCCAATTTGTACCGGGGCATGTTCATTTAAAAGATATGGGGCAACTGGTTGCTCGTAGTATAGAAGCAGCAGGTGGTGTTGCAAAAGAATTCAATACTATAGCTGTGGATGACGGTATCGCTATGGGTCACAGTGGTATGCTTTATAGTTTACCTTCACGGGAGATTATCGCCGATTCAGTGGAATACATGGTAAATGCCCATTGTGCCGACGCTATTGTGTGTATCTCAAACTGCGACAAAATCACTCCAGGCATGTTAATGGCTTCAATGCGCCTAAACATACCGGTAATTTTTGTATCTGGTGGGCCAATGGAAGCAGGTAAAACCAAGCTTTCTGACCAACTAATCAAGCTCGATTTAGTCGATGCCATGGTGGCAGGTGTTGACGATAACATAAGTGATGATGACAGTGAGCAGGTTGAGCGC
Source organism: Paraglaciecola marina (assembly GCF_004360155.1). GTDB lineage: Bacteria > Pseudomonadota > Gammaproteobacteria > Enterobacterales > Alteromonadaceae > Paraglaciecola > Paraglaciecola marina. The sequence goes on from NZ_ML178728.1 coordinate 45,345, forward strand.
TCTGCTTGCCCAACATGTGGTTCGTGTTCTGGTATGTTTACCGCAAACTCTATGAACTGCTTAACCGAAGCATTAGGTTTGTCTTTGCCGGGTAATGGTTCAATGCTAGCCACACATGCTGACCGTGAAGGTTTATTCAAACAAGCCGGAACGCAAATTGTTGAGCTATGTCGCCGTTATTATGCTGAAGATGACGAATCTGTTTTACCTCGTAATATTGCTAATTTCAAAGCCTTTGAAAATGCTATGTGTTTAGATATTGCTATGGGTGGTTCAACCAACACAATCTTGCATTTATTGGCTGCAGCAGTTGAAGGTGAAATTCCATTTACCCTTGATGATATTGATAGACTATCTCGTAAGGTGCCGCATCTATGTAAGGTAGCGCCGTCTACTCCTAAATATCATATGGAAGATGTACACAGAGCCGGTGGCGTAATTGGCATATTAGCTGAGTTAAATCGTGCTGGTTTATTACATCCTGATTCACCTCATGTATTGGGAACAAGTATAGGTGATGTAATCAGCAAGTGGGATATCGCTAATGGTCAAAATGAACATGCACTAGAGTTCTATAAAGCGGGACCAGCTGGTATTCGTACTACTAAGGCCTTTAGTCAAAGTTGTCGTTGGCCAACCGCCGACACTGACCGCGAAGATGGCTGTATACGTAATATCGACCATGCCTTCAGTCAAGAGGGTGGCCTAGCAGTATTGTTCGGTAATATCGCTGAAAACGGCTGTATTGTAAAAACAGCTGGAGTGGATGAGTCTATCCATAAATTTACAGGCCGTGCCCGTATTTTTGAAAGCCAAGATGAAGCAGTTGAAGCTATTTTGGGTGATAAAATCGTCGCCGGTGACGTCGTTATTATTCGTTATGAGGGCCCTAAAGGTGGCCCGGGTATGCAAGAGATGTTGTACCCAACTACCTACCTAAAAGCCAAAGGCTTGGGTAAGGAATGTGCGTTAATTACCGATGGTCGTTTCTCGGGTGGTACTTCAGGATTATCTATCGGTCACTGTGCACCAGAAGCAGCAAGTGGCGGTGGCATAGGCCTAGTTGAAGAAGGCGACAGCATTAGTATTGATATTCCGGGTCGTAAAATTGGTATCGATATTAGTGACGAAGAAATGCAGGCGCGCCGTGACAAAATGAATGCTAGTCCTAAACCATGGAAGCCAGTGTCTAGAGAAAGAAACGTATCATTAGCGTTAAAAGCTTATGCTTTGTTAGCCACAAGTGCTGACAAAGGTGGTGTTCGCGACGCGTCTAAATTGGAAGAGTAAATGACACGATCTGCCAATGAATACCTGCAAAAAATAATACAAGCGCAGGTGTATGACGTAGCTGTAAAGTCTGATTTGCAAAAGCTAGATAAATTGTCTGAAACCTTAGGCAATGACATTTGGTTAAAGCGTGAAGACCAACAACCGGTGAAGTCTTTTAAACTTCGTGGTGCATATAACAAGCTTAGCGAGCTATCTGCGGAGCAATTATCCAAGGGCGTGGTAGCCTCATCTGCAGGTAATCACGCTCAAGGTGTGGCGTACTCGGCCCGTAAAAAACAAATCAAAGCCACTATTGTTATGCCCGCTACTGCTCCTGATATCAAAGTAGAAGCTGTGCGTAACTTTGGTGGTGAATATGTAGATATAGTGCTGCACGGTAGCAGCTTTGATGAGGCAAAAGCCGAAGCACTTCGTTTGTCAGAAGAGCGTGGCTACACTATGGTTGCGCCTTTCGATGACGAAGATGTCATAGTAGGTCAAGGCACAATTGCTCGAGAATTATTAGAGCAAAAACCGGATCTGGACACTCTCTTTATCGCTGTAGGTGGTGGTGGCTTAATTGCAGGGATTGCTGTATTTATTAAACAGCTTAAGCCAGACGTTAAAATCATCGCCATTGAATCTGATGAGTCTGCTTGCTTGCAAGCTGCCATGGCTGCAGGTAAACCTGTGCCTCTTGATCATGTGGGTATTTTTGCAGACGGTGTGGCCGTTAAAATTATTGGTGATGAACCATTTAGGCTATGCCAGCAGTATGTTGATGAAGTTATTACTGTTAATACAGATGAAATCTGTGCAGCCATTAAAGATATTTTTGATGACACCCGTGTTATTGCTGAGCCTGCAGGGGCCTTATCTATTGCCGGAATGCACAAATATTTAAAAGCTAATCCGCAACAAGGTAAAAAGTTTGCTGGGATTTTATGTGGCGCTAACATCAACTTTCATACCTTGCGTTATGTGTCTGAACGTTGTGAATTAGGCGAGCAAAAAGAAGCAGTAATTGCCGTTAAAATCCCCGAAAAAACGGGTGCATTTAGACATTTTTGTTCTTTACTTGGTGGCCGCGCGATTACAGAGTTCAACTACCGCTACGCCACAGACAAAGAAGCCCATATATTTGTGGGTATTCGTTTACGCGATGGCCAAACAGAACTTAAACAGTTAACTGATTCGCTCACCGTTAGCGGTTATCAAAGCTTTGATTTATCAGCAAACGAAATGGCGAAGTTGCATGTTCGTTACATGGTAGGTGGCAGACCACCAACAGCTATCAACGAAAAGCTATTCTCCTTTGAGTTTCCTGAGCACCCGGGTGCATTAATGAAGTTTTTAGATACCTTAGGCGAACGCTGGGATATCACTTTGTTTCATTACCGTAACCACGGTGCAGCAGAAGGCTTAGTGTTAGCTGGATTTGATATTGCTGATGCAGACAGAGCAAGCTTTGATCAGCATCTAGCAGAGCTTGGTTATGTATATCAAGAGCAAACTCACAACCCTGCTTATCAGTTTTTCTTGTCTGACTTGACGGGTGTTTAAAGCTCTTCACTGACACCATTACTAAGAGTTGAGCATGCAACAGATAGTTGACGATATTGCGGAGCAAATGGCCGCGAAAGCCGATAAAGGCAAAGTGGCCAGCTATATTCCCCAATTAGCTCAGGTTGACCCTGAGCAATTTGCCATTAGCGTGGCCCTGCCAGATGGGGCCATTTATAGCGCAGGCTGTGCTCACACGCTGTTTTCAATACAAAGTATTTCAAAGGTATTTACATTAACCTTAGCTCTGGGCAAGTTAGGCGAACGTCTTTGGAATAGGGTGGGCCGCGAACCCTCAGGAGACCCGTTCAACTCTATTGTGCAGTTAGAGCACGAACACGGAAAACCCCGAAACCCCTTTATAAATGCAGGGGCCATCACAGTAGCTGACATTATTTTGCAAGGTCACCAGCCTAAAGAAACCCTAGCCGAAATTTTGCAATTTATGCGCTTTGTGGCAAATGATGACACTATTAGCATAGATGAAAAAGTCGCCCGTTCTGAACTAGAAACTGGTGACAGAAACGCCTCATTAGCCCACTTTATGGCATCCTTTGGGCACTTCGAAAACCCAGTGGATGCAGTACTAGGGACGTATTTTCACCACTGCTCAATAGCTATGAATACCCAACAACTCGCAACCGCTGGGCTGTTTTTAGCAAATGATGGGGTAAACCCCACTACCGGATACCGTGTGGTCTCTTCTAAGCGTGCCAAACGTATCAATTCTCTAATGCTTATGTGTGGTCATTATGATGGCTCAGGAGAATTCGCCTTTAGAGTAGGCTTGCCAGGTAAAAGTGGTGTAGGTGGAGGGATTATGGCAGTTGCACCAGGCAAGGCGTCGATTGCAGTTTGGTCACCGGGCTTGGATCCAATAGGTAATAGTAAACTTGGTACACAGGCCTTGGAATTACTTGCCAGAAAAACAGGTTGGTCAGTGTTTGGGCAGTAAGCTTGTTAGGAGCATTGGCTTAGCCGACTAAAAGATTAGGTAGTTAAACAGTTAGCTAGTATTGATGTTCACGTAAGTACTAGTACTGCTGATTTATCTAGTAGTGTTTAAAATTCCGCATAACAGCAAGATCTAAGAAAAATTCCGTGTTTAAACACGGAATTTTCCGCATATTAATATTGTTATGTGACTAAATAGTCAGAGAGTTATGGAAAATTCAAAGGACATACAAGAATTGCAAAAGGAGGCTAAAGGTATACTTTGGGCATTTATAATTATCAATGTAATTGCTGTTCTATTTTGGTTAATTGGTAGCCCATTAGATGAAGTGGCATTCATCTTCGTATTTGTTCAAGTATTGTTTCTTATCGTTTGGCTGTTACCATATTTCTTATATCAGATTATTATTCTCAAAAGGGACTTTAAGTATGCTTTATATAAAACTCTCAGCTCTTACAAAGACCTTTGGGAAAATTTCACTTATTAACAAGTCACATAACAAATTGCCTAAGTTCGCCGCAAAAAGCGCGGCTGGGACAAATGC
>NZ_SAIS01000033.1 GCF_004360155.1 Paraglaciecola marina
ACGAGGGATGGCAAAGGCCAGAGCCTTACTCAAAAGCGCCTGAAGCCTCTAAGCACTAGACACAACACTCAGCATAAGCTGGAGAGTTAAAACTCGCCTGAAATTTTAGTTTTCACACCCAATAACAAAGTAAACTCTTCAATATCGAAAAACCAACCTTTAAAACATCAAAACACCCACCAAAAACCCGAAAACAATCAGGAAAAAGACTTAATGAAAAACGCTGTCTTTTACTTTTTTAATAATGACTGTCTTTGTTATCTTTTGTTATCTTGGTTATACAGTTCCTAAACAACATTTTTTGTATTTTTTACCTGATCCACAGATACAAGGTGAATTTCTCCCTACATCCGGAGACATATTGATGTAAGGACGAGTACTCTCTGCACTAAGGTACTTGCTATTGAATCTTTTTGTGTAATTAAGAACATTGTTTTCTTTCATAATTCGTTTAGCTTCCTTTCTTTCTTCGGTAGACAATGATTTATCATAATGAACAGAGTAAATGTCTTCCGACCTAGTTTCAGACTTTTGAGTTTCTGTAGCTAGTACTATTACATGAATCGCTTCTGGGTTTTGATACTTAGCAACTAAAGAATATGCTTTAATAGCATCTTGCCTAGATAGTCTATAATCACTATTTGTCTGCTTATCATTTCGAGGAAAGAATAGAAACACATACAAGCGATCTTTGTACTGAGGTGAAAAGGTGAGCCTTGCACTTCTAGTATTTTGAGGAACAGTTTGAAGTTTGTCTTCAAATGCTTCACACAAGCATCCTCTCGATTTTCTATTTTCAGCAGCTAAATAATTAACTGCTTTTTCATGAATATTAAACGGTACTTCACTACCCCAACCAACTTGTGCGCTCAAAATATGTTTAGAAAAAAGGGTAATTAGCTCATCCCAATAGAAGCTCTTATCTCTAAAAGATTTTAAGCCTTTAGCCAAGTCTGATGATGTATATTCTTCCCATGCACCTTCGGCAATCATTATAGAATGATCTCGCTGATTACCTATAAGCCTTGGTATTGTTCCTAGTTTTGTTTTTTCAGGATTTAGTAAATAATGAGCTAGTAAATCCTCCTCTCCAGCAGTTTGCTGAAGAAAACCATCCCGTATTGCTAGCTCTTTTTCTTTCAGGTAAGTCGTAAAGTCACTTATCGTATCTAGCTCGTTGAGAAGCAAGTCTAATGAAACTTCATCCAGTACGTGAACAAAACTTTTCGAAGGATTAAGATCACCAATAATAAATGGGTTATCCAAACTTTCGTTTTTTGAAAATGGATATACTTGCATTAGTGTACCAGTGCTACCCTTGCCAAGTGTCGAGAAATAGCCCTCAGCAGGCGCATTGCTATTTTTTGTAACAGCGATTAAGTACACTTCAAGTTCTTTCATTAGGATAGTAATAGGAAATGCCACTTGATTTTTTTTATCTAAAAACAGTCTATCTGAATACCTTTGTATCCACGACTCTGCCCCATATAGCTGTGCCGCAGATTTAATTACTGACTTTTTAAACCATCGTTTCCAAGCGACATTTACATCTATTTCGACATTAAAATTAATATCTTTATCCGAGAAAATAATAACCTTATTATCAAAGACTACTAGAAGATCACAAAGCTCTTTACCCTCATTGTTTTTGCTGTAACCTTCATCTGTATAAACATTTGGGTAACTCCATAAGCTCAGAAATGTGTGCTCAGCTAACTTAGCAAGATATCTTTCACTCGCTGTAATTCCACCTTCTTTTATTATTGGCTTTAACATTTCAATAATCCCCCGAGTTTATAGACATTTGAACTGTATAACGCCGGATACTTATCGAGACACCCATTGTAACAAAACAATAAAATATACTTTAAATCAATATGTTACAGAAAATAGCATCGTGAAAAATAGTGATAAGAGCTTACGTAGACCCCCAAAAAAAGAGCTTACTTAAATACTTTCCCAGCTACAACCTTGAAGCTGGTCTGTGGTTTAGCTAATTTTAAAAATGGGTGTCTCTGTAAGAACTTCTACAGAAAATAGCATCGTGAAAAATAGTGATAAGAGCTTACGTAGACCCCCAAAAAAAGAGCTTACTTAAATACTTTCCCAGCTACAACCTTGAAGCTGGTCTGTGGTTTAGCTAATTTTAAAAATGGGTGTCTCTGTAAGAACTTCTACAGAAAATAGCATCGTGAAAAATAGTGATAAGAGCTTACGTAGACCCCCAAAAAAAGAGCTTACTTAAATACTTTCCCAGCTACAACCTTGAAGCTGGTCTGTGGTTTAGCTAATTTTAAAAATGGGTGTCTCTGTAAGAACTTCTACAGAAAATAGCATCGTGAAAAATAGTGATAAGAGCTTACGTAGACCCCCAAAAAAAGAGCTTACTTAAATACTTTCCCAGCTACAACCTTGAAGCTGGTCTGTGGTTTAGCTAATTTTAAAAATGGGTGTCTCTGTAAGAACTTCTACAGAAAATAGCATCGTGAAAAATAGTGATAAGAGCTTACGTAGACCCCCAAAAAAAGAGCTTACTTAAATACTTTCCCAGCTACAACCTTGAAGCTGGTCTGTGGTTTAGCTAATTTTAAAAATGGGTGTCTCTGTAAGAACTTCTACAGAAAATAGCATCGTGAAAAATAGTGATAAGAGCTTACGTAGACCCCCAAAAAAAGAGCTTACTTAAATACTTTCCCAGCTACAACCTTGAAGCTGGTCTGTGGTTTAGCTAATTTTAAAAATGGGTGTCTCTGTAAGAACTTCTGTAAGAACTTATGTGGGATATACATCATTGCTTAACTCGCCTTCGATTTCTTGCACTGCCTCTAATTTACCGCCGCTACCATGATATGTTTCAGCGTGTAGATTGAATATTTGGTTGCAGGTCGAACATGAGAAATAGTTATTTACGAAATCACTCCAACTTTTGCCTGAAGCAATACGCTTAAAAGGATCACCGTAAGAACCCGCTCCAAGATATTTCAGAGTTCCATCTTCGATTTTAAGCCTAGCCAGTAAGATCGCTTCAGTAAGATCTCGAGGAACTTTGATAATCTTTTTTATACTCTGGCACTTATCGCAACTCATATTCTTCCATGACCACATAACGAGGGTGTAGAAAAAACCTCACCTTAAAATTTGTTATAAAAATTGACCTAATTTGACCACAAAAACGCGTCGCTACGTGAAATCTGTATAGGTTTAACCATTAAACATCAGAAATATTTGACGTAGCGCATTGCCATTTTCTATCTCTGACCTTTTTCTACAGCCTCAACGCTTTGCTAAGCGGCAAAAAATTGTTGGCTAAAATTAGCGAGGAACGAGCAAAAGCCAACAGTTTTTTGTCCGTTTGAGCAACTTGTTATAACTAAACTACACCTAACCTATCAGGTTTTATAGTAAATGAACCCTGAGATTCGAATAGCTTATTTGCTAATTCCTCTGAGCTATTCTCTTTTGCGTAATCCAATTCTTGAGCTGTAATACCTGTAATTTGCAGTATATCGACTTTTCCAGATATTAAGTCGAATGATTCAGGGAATTGATTTGGCTTTACAACCATTAAGCTTGAAATATTCGGCTCAATTTTCATTGGAATGCGGTCTCCATAGTCAACTAGAGGTTTATCACCATAATGACCAACGGACACAAGAAGATTGAAAGCTACTAAACTACGTAACGCATTCATAGCCCAATCACTTTCCTCATTTGTTTCGAGGATAAACTCTGTTCCGAAACCTGAATATTCTTGCGGGTCATCTGACTCCCATGTATTAGACATGCCAGAGGTGACATAAACCCAAGTTTTTCTGTCACTCGTTGGAGCACATTTGAAAACACCAAAATGTAACCATCTAGGATCAATGCTGTCGATGCCAAATTGATTTTTGAATAGAGAGGCATCTAACGGGTAAATACCTTCACCAGTACCGCCAAATAATTCTGGATATACTTGTTCTTCTCTTTGTTCCCACGAATCTTCCAGCAGACTCATAATTTTCCTTTAGTTATAACGCTTATTATCGAGCATGTTGTATATGTAACTTCTCGATTTGATTTTTATTTTCGTCAATTTAAACACTTACCTTTTGATTTTATTAATTATTTTTAACCTTCATGCTATCAAAACCACAAAGAGTTGCAAAAGCAAAAGGAGACTCGACTTTAACGTGACTTTTCCGCTTCCTATTAAAAACCATGAGCAAAATATTTTCCATAGTTAAATTAATAACTTAGTGATTTTTTGAAAAACAAAGTGAGACTTAGAAAATTTACATAATAGGAAGCAATAAGGACAATATTTTACTATTTCCATTATACCTGTATATATTGACAGCCCTTCAATTAGCTAAAATACATCGATGGTAAAATTATTTAATAAACAGCTGGATGTCTGCTTACTTAAAATCATCAGTCATTTCAGCCACTTTGTTAATGGTCGGCTTTTCGCTCAAAACAGTCTGTCATACCCTTAAGGTGTGAAGCTTTACGTTTGGGGTTATCTAATCTTTCGATGAGCTTTAATGTGAACTGCTTTCATCCAATTTAGAAGACACTTAGCTTACATTTGAATACAGCTTTCTATATTCATCTTGGTATAAATGACTAAAAGATTAGCCACATAAATTAATGTCATTGAAAACTATAGGCTCAGCATTTTACAACTGTATAAACTACTGTATATAATGTTTTTGTTATTGGTTAGTTGAGCCCCCAATGTTTAGAAAAAATAAGGCGTTACCTGAGAAATATTACCTCGATCATTTCAATGAAATTATTCACTTTCTCACCCAAGAGTGTTTACATCTGTTAGATGAAGGTAATCAAAATTTTTTAAAGTCTTATCAAGCGTTACCCCATGGGGCTCAGTGTATGTTTGTCAGAGTCATCAACCGGCAAAGTCGCTTTATAAAACTAGATAAAATGATTTATCAAGAAATTGAAGATTGTCCACTTCAATTGCAAACGTTAGCTGACAAAGGTTTTTTAGGTAAGTTAAACCCAGGTGACATTAAAGATTGGTTACAGGAATTAACCAAAGAACAACTGATTGAGCTGCTATGTTGTCATCATTCTGAAGTCGTGAAAAAAAGTGTCAGTAAACAAAATGTACTAGAGCAAGTAAACGAGCTTTGCTCGATTAACCAGTGCCTCAAATCAAAACTTGCTAGTCAATTTTTAGTAAAAAATTTCGATGACTGTTTGGCCTATCTACTTTTTTTATTCTTTGGCGATAGCACTAGTGGTTTAAATAAGTTTTCTATGCGTGACTTGGGCGTTTTAAGAACGCGAACTAAAGATACAAAAGCTTGTGCGAGATTTCATAGCATAGAGCAGGCCAAGAGTGTTTTTTACTACAGCGCCAAATTAGAAAAATTAAAACGAAATGAATTAGATATAGAAGAATATGCGCTACACAGCCAAGGAGTGGCCGCACACCCAGTTGTAGCAGATAATTGCCCGCAGTCTGCAAAGCTTAGGGATGACTATTTCTATATATTAGGCAAACAGTTGTTGAACATAGACCACTCTTTAGCATTGGAATATCTGAGCGCTTCCTGTTACCACAAGGCCCAAGAGAAATGGTTAAGAGAGCTTTATAAAACTGGCGAGAAAGAAAAGGTAAAGGAACACCTAGAACGTCTTATTGATCACTCCTTAGATGATGCATTATTGCTGTTTGCAGAAGATTTTTATTTACGCAAATATCATCAATCAAAGATAAGCAAGCTCACCCAAAAGTTACGAGAAGACAGTATTAATCTGGTTATCGATGAGTTGTACAAAGACAAAGTAGAAATGGGCGTGAAGCAATATTATCAGCGCCAAGGAGCCATTGTTTTTAGAACCGAAAATCGTTTATTCAATGCATTATTTGGCCTGACATTTTGGCAGGAATTATTTAACTTTCAAGCCGGTTCAATTGCAACAGAGTTTGATCGGAGACCAAAAGTGGTAAAAGAAAACTCAATTTATCAGGAGTTAAGCGAAGCCATTGAACAGCGTCTATTGATATTTTCGACACCGCAAAATGCCATAGTTTATCTGACGAAAATGGCGACTAAATATTATGGTCAACCCAATGGAATGTTCCGTTGGAACTCAAAAATAATGGAGATCATTTCTATATTTTTGAATGCTGCTCCTTTAGAAGGGGTTGTAGAGCATTTACGGGCCATGGCAAAAAATTATCAGGGGTTAAAGGATGGTTATCCAGACTTGATGATTATAGAACAGGGAAAATTACGGTTTGAAGAGGTCAAAGCCCCCGGAGACGCGATACGGCCTAACCAGTTTGTGAGTCTGAATGCCCTGCAAGCCGCAGGATTTGACGTTGGGATCTGCCGTGTCACTTGGAGTGTCGACCCGATGCAACCCTATGTTGTGGTGGATATAGAAACAACAGGCGGCAAACATCCCCAGCACCGCATTACTGAAATTGGTGCCGTAAAAGTAGTGAACGGCGAAGTGGTCGATACATGGACAAGCTTGGTTAATCCTGAACGCCATATTTCAAAATTTATTACCAAGTTAACAGGGATCAATAACACTATGGTTAAGGGCGCTCCTCTTTTTTGCGAGGTCGCTGATACGTTTATTGATTTTGTTCAAGGATGCATTTTTGTGGCCCATAACGTCAATTTTGATTATGGGTTTATCAAACAAGAATATCAGCGAATAGATCGAAAGTTCAGCATGCCAAAATTATGTACAGTGAGGGAGTCTAGAAAATACCTTCCTGGACTAAAATCTTATTCTCTTGCAAACCTTTGTCAGCATTTTGAAATACCTCTTGTCAATCATCATAGAGCCTTGTGCGATGCACAAGCTACAGCACAAATATTGAATTTGGTGAATGAGTGTAAATATGGTCATCTAAAATCGTGAATTAAAACTTATTTGAACTTCTCAACCACCATAAATATTAAACCTGTCGGGAAAATTAAGTTTTATTTATCCTATTGACGTTTTTATAACGTTAATAAAACCTATTTGTGGTTTTTATTAAGCCGAGTCTTAGGTAATTAAATAGTAATGGGGTCGATATCAGTAGGAGAGGTTGAGCGTTTGATGGACCTGTTGTTTGAGTGAGCGGCAACCAAAGTCACCAAGACAGATCAATAATCTATCTTGGTGGGTGTATCGCTTATTTGCGTTTTACTCGATACTATTTGCTGCTATGTATTTATCGACTTGTTTAGTCAATATGGGCAAGGGCAGGGCACCGGTGCCTATTACTACGTCATGAAAATCTTTGATATCGAACTTGTCGCCTAAAGCCGCTTTGGCTTTTTCTCTTAGAGCTAATATTGTAATCATGCCTAATTTGTAGCCTAGTGCTTGCCCTGGGAGCACAAAATAACGCTCAACCTCTGTGACAATATCTCCTTCACTGATTGGTGTATTCTCCATAAAGTATTGAATGGCCTGTTCTCGGGTCCATTTTTTTGAATGAATACCTGTATCAGTCACTAAACGTACAGAACGCCAAATCTCATCTTGTAAGCGACCAAAGTTATACATTGGGTCTTTGTAAAATCCCATCTCTCTGGCTAGCTGCTCTGCATATAAAGCCCAGCCTTCGGTATAGGCTCCGTAACCGCTAAACTTACGGAACTTAGGTAAATCTTCAAGCTCTTGCGCTAAGGCTATTTGAAAGTGATGTCCAGGCACACCTTCGTGATAGGTAATGGCAGAAAATACGTATTTTTGCAGGTTTTTCATATCTTTGAGGTTGGCGTAGTATCTGCCAGGGCGAGATCCATCTAAAGACGGCCGGTTATAAAAGGCGATACTGGTACTGTTTTCTCGCCAAGGCTCTACTCTTCTCACTTCTAAATCAGCTTTCGGTAATTTATTGAAGTATTGATCGGCTATGGCAAAAATATCTGCGGTACTTTGGCGAGCTTCAGCTAAAAAGGCTTCTCGGCCCGCATCACTGTCTTCATAAAAGTTATTAGGGTCGTTACGTACAAAGGCAAAAAACTCTTGCAGACTCCCTTCAAAATGAACTTCTTTCATGATTTCACGCATTTCTTTATGAATACGCGCCACATCATCTAAACCAATTTGGTGGATTTCGTCAGCAGTCAAATCTAGGGTGGTGTGGTACTTGATGCGGTTACCATAAAACTCTTCTCCGTTAGGTAACGCCCACACGCCATTATTACCTTTTGCCATAGCTTGGATTTGTACTATTTGATCCAATAATGTCTCAACACCCGTTTGAAATGGCCCTGCTATTGCCTGTTCGGCTTCTAGTTTAAGGGTAGCTTTTTCTACTTGGCTAATTTCAAGAGCATTTAGTTTGTCACTAAAATCTAAATACAGAATATGGCTTTTAGGATCTGAGGTTTTTAAGTTTCCGATGTCTTTTATCATATCGGGGAATGAAAACTCAGGGGTAATCACAGCAAACTCTGCACGATCATTTAATTGTTTCGCAAACTCTACAAACACCTTATCGATGCCATTAAGTCGCTGAATGTATGCCTCTGCATCACTAACATTATCAATTTTGTGATTGTTTTGAATAAAAGCTATTTTATTGGTTACTTGGCCATTAAATTGGTCAACGACATAGTGATGTCGATACCAAGCAGCGTTTTCAATGGAACGCTCAGCGTTAAATACAAACAGGTCATAACTTAATTTGTTGGTATCGTTAAGACTTTGATAATCGAAGTTATCTTTCAATCGTGCTAATTGATTTTTGCGCTCCTGAATAAAGGTATTTAGGTAATACTCATCTGAGCTGTCATCCCACTTACCATAGTCTTCAGTTTTTATACCAAGGCTAGTTTGATACTCAGGGCTACTTGCTACGTTTTCATTAAAGATATCTTCAAAAAATAGTGCAATTTTTTCATCTTCAGAAAGCTGCACGGCTTTTTCAGTTACTTCACTTTTCACGGTGTTTTTTTGTTCTTTTTCTACTGGGGTACAAGCAGATATGATTAAACAAAAGGCGAGTGTTCTTATATTTTTGTGTGGTTTTAGTAGCATGATTATCCTTCCCTTTTTTATTTAAAATAAAGGCCTAATCATCTAATAGCAAGGGTTTGCTTTGGTAACCTGATGAGTCGTCTTAATGTTGAGGTGACTTGCTTTGTTAGTGCTATTTTTCACCATCAATGGATAAGGGATAGAGTGTAGATTCTGGTTTCGCGTAACTTAATCGAGAAAGCCTTTGGGTGCTGTGATAGCAGTCTAAACCAGATAGTGACACTGTATTTAAAGATTCGATATCTATGTAGCCATCGTCTTTTATAGCGTGTTCTTGGCACAATATATCTGTGATTTCACCAATAACGAACAAGGTGTTATTGGCCTTTATTGGCATTATATCTTGTAGTGTTAACAAATACTTGAGCTGGCTTTCTTTTACAAAGGGGACTTTCACCCCTTCAATAAACTCTCGTGTTAATCCTGTTTTTTGAAATTCACATTCTTCTTTAAGGTAACGAGCTGAGGTCTGGTGGGCTGCTTGCCAAATGTCTTGGTTTACTTGATTGATGGTATATTGTTCGGTTATTTGAATGTTCTCTAGTGTGTGCCTTTCAACACTGTCGGGGCGCATGATAAACCCAACCAAAGCGGGCGATGCACCAAGGTGAACCACAGAGCTAAATATCGCTAAATTAGTTTGTTGCTGTTTATCAATTGTGCCGATTAAATTCGCGCTTTTAAAGCCTGATAAACTGTTAATCAGCTGGACTCTGTATCTAGCCGGGTAGGCGTTTAAAGTGTGGTTATTGATATGTTGCATATTGCCTACTTAAGGTTGAAACGTTACAAATAGATTATTACGTTTTTGAGTGAAAACAAGATCAAAAATTCGCTATAAAGTCTGTGATAACGCTCTTTATATAGCTAATACGCTTGGTTTCAAAAGAGTAGCGATTGTGGCATAGGTAAAGGGGCTCACTTACCGAGTGCTCAAGCTTATGTACTTTAATATTAGCTTGGTTAGTAAAGGCATGGGTGGCGTGAATGGGTAAAACCGTAAAGCCTAAACCTCGGCTAACGGGTTCTAAAATCAAACTCACTTGGTTTGAAAATCCACTATGGCGAAATTGTTCTATATGTTCGAACTCCGCAAAGTTTTTACTCAATAATAGTTGTGCATGGTGCGCCCCATCTGGGTGGTTAATAAATCCCAGTTTACTTAGTTCTTGCCAATTAACGGCTTTAATTTCGCTAGAAGTGATTAATACCAGTGGCTCTAAGGCAATTTTTTCGGAAATGATATCTTGATGTTTACTGCGCTCAGTAATTAAACCAATATCGATTTTTCTGGCGGTTATTCGTGCTTCAATATCTGAATTTGGTGCAAAGCTATAATCAATAAAAAGCTCAGGGTGTTGTTGCTGAATACTCAATAGGTGAGGGTAAAGCTTAAGGCCAACACTACCCGGAGAAGATATTTTTACAGGCCCTGAATAGGGTTCATCTTTTTTAATAGATGACTCTAACTCTGTCATAGAGTTAAGTAGTATTTTACCTTCGTGATGTAGTTTAATCCCCGCCTCAGTTAGCGTAAAAGACTTTCCAGAGCGGATCAAAAGCGCCGTATCTAATTGCTGTTCAAGCTTTTTTATATGCTGACTTACTCCAGACTGAGTCATATACAAAGACTCACTCGTTTGGGTGAAGTGCCTAACGTCTACTAACTTACAGAATGTCTTTAACCAGGATGTGTTAATCATTACAAAATATTCTCATAATTATAAAAATTAATAATTTTTCATAATTTAACATGGTGCTTATACTTTGCACATTAAAATAAACGAGGAAACAAAAGATGAGCAAAGCATATCCCAGAACCTTTTCACATATTGGTATTTCGGTACCTGACGTAGAAAAAGCAGTGAAGTTTTACACCGAAGTCTTAGGTTGGTATGAAATCATGAAGCCAACCGAAATTATCGAAGACGATAGCCCAATTGGCGAAATGTGTACTGACGTATTTGGTGCAAAATGGGAAAAATTCAAAATAGCCCATTTATCTACTGGGGATCGTATTGGTGTTGAAATTTTCGAATTTAAAAACCAAGAAGATCCTAAAGATAACTTTGAATATTGGAAGACTGGCGTATTTCACTTTTGTGTTCAAGATCCAAACCTTGAAGAATTGGCTGACGCCATTGTTGCAGCCAGTGGCAAAAAGCGTATGGAAAAACCACGTTACTATTACCCAGGTGAAAAACCATACCGTATGATTTATATGGAAGACCCGTTCGGAAACATTCTAGAAATATACAGCCATAGTTACGAGTTAACCTATGGTGCTGGTGCATACTAGTCATTAGCTTAGTTATTGTGTAGGGCGATAATAAGGTAATTGTGTTTTCAGAAGCAAAGACCCAACTTTTTACCTTGGGTCTTTTTTTAACGATAGCTATTAATCAAATAAGGCTTTAGTCACTGCCAAAAAGAAGCTCCCATATACTTGGGCTACGTTTTTTATGGTACTGCTTTTTTAAAGCATCCACCTTTTCTAACTGCTGTTTTGCGGTTGTCATATCACCTTCAGTTAGGCTGGCATTAACTAAATCTAACTGCGCTTGTACTTCAGTTAAGCCCTGTTGCAATATCGATTGTCTTTTGGGTTCAAACCGCACTAATTGCACCGAAGCCACAAGTTGCTTTAATTTGGTAACTTTGCTCTGCATAGCACTTGGCTCAGTAGCAACCATAGCTTGTTTATAGGCCAAGGCCATTGATTTCATAGTCGCTTCAACATCTGTACTAGCGGTTACTTTTGCCACAGAGTCTTGGGCAAATACCTGACTGCCAAGCAACAGGCTTCCATAAAGAGCAACTAAAATTAGACTTAGACTTTTTACTGACAACATTTTGGGACTCATTCATAAAAGAAGGCGAGGAGTTTAGCATAGATGTATTTCTGCGCTACGCATAAGCTTACGCAGACTTCTAAGCTAATGCACTTAAAGGCGCTTAAATACAAGAGATAACCAGATTCAGTACAAACTGAATGCTACCCCAAGGGTGAAATTTGAGTATTCAGCTTAATTTACTAAAAACCTAATCAACATGACTTAACACCACCTTTCACAAGTCAAAGTCACACCAAAACTCTGAAAATAATCAGGTAACCAACTCAATAAACTGCGCTAAATTTGACTTTTTTAAAAATGGCTGTCTTTTAAAGTTGCCGGAAAAAAGCTAAATCACTACAACGAAGGCGCAAATATTTCTATATATCTGTTTACCTTAAAAGGAAAGAAGTGCTGGATATGGGATGCCAATTAAAACTCATAGTTTTAAAACCGGTGCCTCCTTAAGCTTTTCATTTGCTGTTTTCTTTTTTAGACAAGAAAATTTGTTTCGATTGGTACATTTCAAATAGCTGTTTTTTCAATTCTGGATTTTGCTCAACCAGTTTTTCTATATAAGCAAGCGAAGCTGCTTTTTCTTGTTTTACCATTAATTCTACATCTGCGTCTGAAGGCAATACTCCACTTGTTTGCATTGCTATTTTCGTTAACTCCGCTTTTTTCGCTAGAAAATATTGAGGATAACAAGCTCTTTGAGTTATACGGCTCCCTTGGCGAACGGCTTCTTTTTTACACTTTACTTTATATTGAGGGTTTTCTAGCAAATTGTTGAGGCTGTCATAAAATTTAAGTTCAGTTTTGACCATTTGCTGTCGGTAATAATACAAAGGTTTGCTGCCAATTACTTCTATTTGTTCTGTATCCTCTTGTTGAACCTGACTAGGACTCTGTTCTTTTGAGAAACTACTGTTATTGATTAACATTAAGCTAAGTACTATGGATACTTTTACCCTTGCAACTTTCAAATTCATCAGTGAATTCCTTTAAATGGCCTACCTAGTTAATCTGTACTTAGTATTTCTGCTATCAGACATATTCTGGATATCTAGAATACAATATTTACGTTTGGTCTGTTACTTGAATATTTAATAAATTATACATCTTCAAAACATAAATCAGCTGTTTTTAGAAATGCTTTAAATGGGTATCTCGCTAGGATTCTCGAACAGAAATTTCAACAAGACATCACAATAAAATAACCAGTTATTCTTTAGGGTGGTGACTGGTTGTTTATTTTATCTGAATAATAGACCCAACTTTCTATAGTTGGGCCTTTTGCATGTGCGTATTGTGGGCTTAGTCAAACAAACTTTGTTATTGAGATAGGGAGTTTAAATGATTAACCCTATGCCAATCGCCATCTCGGTAGGTTAGCTCGTAAAAAGGCCAGTAATTATTGTCCATTCTTAAAGTAGTTATTTTAGGAACGTTGTTAAAGTCTAAGGTTTTAATGATTACGGTTTCTTGATGTTGCTTATTTTTTACTGCCTCTAAAAAGTCATCTGCTGTGGTGATGGGAGTGCCATCAATTTCAACGATTCTTCTCATGGCATAAACCCCATAACGGGTTGCAGGAGAGCCATAGTTATAGCTAGCCACATAGACCCCTTGATCATTAACGTTAGCTTGCAACTGAGCTGCTCGGTGCGGTGCATGCAAATAAGCCCCTGACCAATAAAATACTCTATTTATATCCTGACCGTAGAGTGGGGTTGTTGCTACTTGAGTGGTTTTTACTAACCCTTCACTAAAATAGGTGACGGTTACTTTTGGCACTTGGGATAGTTTTTCTACTTGCCTAAACTCTGTGACTGGTTTTTCATTAATGGCTAACAAAATATCACCGCGTTTAAATATGTTTGCACTAGCTGATACCGGAGCCACATTGTATATAGCCAATAATTTTTTGGCGTCTGGGTTGTTAGACATTAGGGTGTTTAACCACTCGTTACTTAAACCCATTTGCAAAGCATCAACGGGAGAGATCTGAGTTAGGTTTAAATCTAAGGAGTAAACTGGCCGGTTGCTTGCTGCTAAGTCCATGGTTTCTAACACGTAGTCGATGGAAATGCCGGTTACAAATGAACTAGATTTTTTGCCATTTTCGTCTGGCTCATTAAAGGTTGTCCAGAGGCCTGTTACTTGATTTTTGGCATTAACTAGTACCCCTTCAATAAAGGAGTTTGCATTCACTAAATAGGTACTTTGTATGTTGGTATCAATAAACCTTGGTACATTGTATTGGCTTATCCATAACTCTTCGGTTGAGTCTACTGTGGTGGTTCTATATTCTACTATGCCATCGTAATTCAAACCAATTTGCAGTACTTCATCTCCGGCCTGCAGGTTTTCTGGATTCATAGTTATTTGTGCCAAATTAATATTGTGTATTTTGTTAGGCTCAAAAGATACTAAGGCTAAGTTATGGATAGGATGTATGTATTCAACTTTACCCTCTATTTCTAATTGGTTTTTGAATACCAGTTTTACATCACCAAGGGTACTTAACACCACGCTTCGGGGAACAATAACCCACCCTTTTTTAACATCAACAATGACGCCAGCACCCGAGGTACTAGAAATCCCTGAGCGCCCTTGAATTGAGTAAGGGCTATTGAATTTAACCATGACTAATGCGTCTTCGATATTATTGGTGATAACGGCTGTGGTTTCGGATTTTACGTCTTGGACTGAAGAAACCTTAGGTGCATCAAATGTTTCACAAGGCCAATAACCTAGCTCTGTATTTTTAGTACATAAACTATGTTCAAACCATCTCCTATTAATTTCCACTAGGCCATAGTTAGTGGTGTTAGGTGTAGAGAAGTCAAAGTATCTTAGGTTGACTTTTGTGCCATCTTCAATAACTTTTAATTGCGCATTTAAGTCATTAATGTTTTTAATTTTTACACCATTAAATTCTGTGATAACACTCCTTGAAGGCACGCCCCCTTGTTTAAATAAATAACGAGAATTAGCAACATATACCCCAGAAATAGGCTTGTTAAAGTGCCTAGCTTGTTGGTAGGACAAATTATGAAAAATACCGTCATCAAAACTAATATAGGCGGCAGGCGAGATGTCTTTAAGATCTGTTACTTGCAACTCTAATGACAAAACTTCTCCTCTTCGTAGAACTGCAAGTTTTATGGTTTGGTTTGTATAAGTATCAAGATAGGTTTCAAGTTCAGAAAACGTAGCAAGGGCTTGTTCTTCTATACTCAGTAACACATCACCTACAGCCAGTAAGTTATATGCGGGGCTGTCGGGAACAATAGAGCGTACTACCAGCAAGCCTTTAAGTTCAGGGTTTAGTTTTCTATATTGAGTAGACATCTCATCACTCAGGCCTAGTCGTTGTAATTCAGCATAGGGGGTCGATACGAATGTGGTTTGTAAGCTGCCCCTAGTGATGGTTTGTTTATTTTGTAACTTCTTAAGTGCTAATTTAATTTTTTCTAGGGGCACAAAAAATGAGTTGGCAGACTTAGATTGGCTACCGGCATTTAATGCAATTACTTCGCCTTTTACATTAATAACAGGAGAGCCTGATGAGCCTCCAGTGGAGGAGGTGGCGGCTTGAATATAAAAGGTGTTGAAGTCGTTATAGTTACCTTTGCCGTATTTGGGGGCGTCTCGGTCGAGCCTTGAAATGGTACCGTCTAATATAGATATTTTTTGCCCTGCGTCATTACCTATTATGCGTATTTCTTGGCCTATATGGGGAGCAGTATCGCTTAAGGTAAATTGGTGAGGGGTAATATGTTTTATATCTGCAGGTGTGTATTGAAAAAATCCAAAGTCGTGGACTGGGTCAATATACAAAGGGGTAAGGTCTACTTCTTCGTTATTAATTAAAATAGCCTTAGCGGTTACCGGGCCTGGCGATACGACATGGCGGTTGGTTAAAATGATGCCCTGTTCTGCATCTACTATAAAACCGGTTGCATAACTGCTGCTATTCCATTTGCCATCAAAGCTAACGGGCACATCCATTTGGATGCTGACTACTCCAGTAGAGGTTCGTTTAACTGTTTCATTCCAATTATTGGGCTTTGGGGAATCGCTACAAGCTAAGGCGAATATTAAAAAAGTAAGGGAGCTAAAAACTTTGAAGAACTTGGGGATTATATTTGTTTGCATCCATAAAACCTAAAGTTGAGATGATGAAATGAATTTTTATGCTGTGATAATAGTGAGTTCAGTCGCTGATTGATATATGCCACAAAGAATAAATATAGGGAGTCAGTTTATTTAAAATTACATTTTGATACTATTCCTACATGTTCAATAAAATTTGTTACTTATGTCCTTGTTATCCCTAAAAAATTGCCATTTGATATTAGATGAACATTACCACCTTAGTATTGACAATTTAGACATCAACCCCCTCCAGCATTCAGTGATTTTAGGCCCCAACGGTAGTGGTAAGTCTGCTTTAGCTGCATGTATTGCTGGCGAAGGGCTGTGGGAGTCTGGTGAGCGAGAACTTGCCGCTGATATTGCTTGGGTTTCTGTAGAGCAACAGCAAGCCTTGATAGAGGCTGAAAAGAAAAAAGACTGTGCTGATATTTTGGATATCATTGCTGTACCTACCACAGTAGAAGAAGTGTTATTTGATGGTTTAGACAGGGTTGCGGTAAACCAAAATTTGTTAAATAGAGTGAAAGACATTTTTTCTATAGAGGCTATGTTAGTCAAGCCATTTAGAGCCTTATCTACAGGTGAAACCCGTAAGTTACTCTTGGCTAAAGCCCTAATTTTAGAGCCTAAATTACTGATATTAGATGATCCTTGGGATGGTTTAGATATAAAAACCAGTGAACAACTCAATCAATTGCTCGAAGAGTTATCTAGCAGTACTACTCTTTTATTGGTATTAAACCGAGCCTCTGAAGTACCAGAGTTTTGTAAACAAGTCATACTTATGGATGCGGGTTCGATTGGTTGGCAGGCTGAGGTTAACGATAATCTAGAAGAGCAGTTGCAACACATCAAACAATTACAGCATATTCAACAAGCAGCTTTGTCTTTGCCTGGCAAAGATGATGATTGTTTTGCGCCACACCCGTTAGACGAAAATGCTCCTTTAGTTAGGCTTACTGATACTAAAGTTAATTATGGTGACAATATTGTATTTAGTGGCCTTAGCTGGACAGTTAATCCGCAACAACATTGGCAAGTAACAGGGCCGAATGGCTCGGGTAAAACTTGTCTGTTGAATCTAATAACAGGTGATCATCCCCAGTGTTATGTGAATGACATTTTTGTGTTTGGGTTTCAGCGGGGCAGTGGTGAAAGCATTTGGGAAATCAAACAGTACATAGGTTATTTGTCTAACGCCTTTCATTTAGATTATAAAGTTAATTGTTCATTGTTGCATGTGGTGTTGTCTGGGTATTACAACAGTGTGGGCTTGTATCAAAAGCCTTCTACCAATCAACTTAAGTTGGCACATGAATGGTTGCAGGTTGTTGGACTAGAAGCTCATAAAGATAGGCCGTTTTTTGAATTGTCTTTTGGTGATCAACGTATGGTCTTAATAGCCAGAGCCATGGTTAAACATCCGAGTTTATTAATTTTAGATGAGCCTTGTAACGGATTAGATGATATTAACCGCTTAAAAGTACTGGCCTTAATTGAGTTATTAGCCCGCGAAGGTAACACTACCTTATTGTATGTAAACCATCATCAAGAGGATGTGATCCCAAGTATTCAAAACCATCTGGATATGACAGACTTTAATAATATCGAATAGTTTTGGCTGCTCGTTATACTTCTTTTACCCTTGGTGCTAATAAAAATGTACAAAAATAGGAATGAGAAAATGAGATTAAAAGTTTTAGCAGTTGTGGGGATATTATTAAGCACGACAGCAGTTTATGCTGAAAACACTAGGCCCCGAGCTAGAGATATTGGTATTGATGTAGGGACAATCCCTACAGGAACATACAATGCAATAACCGATGTTGCGGGAGTAAAAGTTGGTCATTTCACAGTGAATATTGGTGACGATATAAGAACGGGTATTACAGCGATTATACCATCCGACCATAATATGTATCGATATCCTATCCCTGCTTGGATTTATTCAGGTAATGGCTACGGCAAGTTAGTGGGGGCAACACAGGTACAAGAGCTTGGTGAGATTGAAACGCCAATCGCCTTAGGTTGTACCCAGTGTGTTTGGACAGCAGCTAATGCTATTAGTGATTGGTTTTTTGCTACAACAGATACAGGACAACATTCTTTAAATCCTATAGTTGGTGAGACTAATGACGGTAAGGTAAATAACATGTGGTCCCCTGACAGTGCCAAAAAAGAATACACACTTGCCGCATTAAAAGCTGCAAAAGGTGGTCCTGTAGAAGAGGGCAGTGTAGGTGCTGGTAGAGGCACCCAAGCTTTTGGTTGGAAAGGCGGTATTGGCACTAGTTCTCGTGTGTTACCAAAATCCCTAGGTGGCTATACAGTTGGTGTGCTTGTTCAAACTAACTTTGGTGGAGATCTAAATATAAACGGCGCGCCAGTGGGCAGAGAGCTTGGACAATATTCTTATAAAACTCAACTTGAAGAAGCTCGCCGTGGCGAAGTTACCATTGATGGTGGCTCAATAATGATGGTGATTGCTACTGATGCGCCTGTTTTGTCTCGCAATTTAAGCCGCTTGGCTAAGCGCGCTATGATGGGGTTAGCCCGCACTGGCTCTGTTGCCCATAACGGTTCGGGTGATTATGTGGTTGCATTTTCAACTAACCTAGATGTAAGGCATGTAAGAGGTAGTACTGAGCCTGTTAATACAAAGATCTTAAGTAACTCTGCCATGTCTCCTTTATTTCAAGCTGTGGTAGAAGCCATACAAGAATCAATCTACAACGCTTTATTGAAAGCAGAAACGGTGACAACCACTAGAGGCTCCCTAGAAGCAATTGATATAGAGAAAGTAAAACAGATTGTTGAAAAGTATAAGGTGACTAATTTTGATGAAACCTTATCGCCTAAGAAGGTTAATTAAGGTTATCTGCCTATATTCTTGATATGGGCAGCTAATGTTTCGTTAGTGACACCCAGTTCAAAAATGTTTAAGTAACCCTCATGCCCTTAAACACAGTTTTTTTAAACTCAAAGAGTTTGAATAAATTCTTCAATACCTTGATTTACTATTTGCGGCTGTTCTGCAAAAACAAAATGTGTACCTCTTGTTATGACTAACTCTTGGGCGCTCTGTATGTTGTTAACTAAAAACCGAGTATATTTGGGGGGCGTGAGTAGGTCTTTATCACCAACAATGGCTAAAACTGGGATAGAGATTTCGCTAAGTCTTGTTAATACATCAAAGCCATCACAGGCTCTAAAGTCATTTAAAAGTGCCGCTGGCGTGTTTTCTAGATCCCGAGCTTGAATCATTTGGCGTAACTCTGGATCGATAAATGTATAGGCTGCGTTAATATATTGACTTACTATTTCTGGATTGCTGAGTGCTTTTTCAAGTAAGGCAAAAACCTCTACTGGGACTTTTAATTTGGCCCCACTGCCTATTGTAACTAAGCCTTTTAGTTTTTGGGGATGGTCTAACGCATATTGTAGGGCTATGGCGCCTCCCATAGAGTGGCCAACTAAGACTACATCTTTAAAACCTTGTTCTTGTATAAACTCATCTAGCCAAACTGAGTATTCTTGGATGCTGATGCACAAGTTGCCATGTGGGTGGCCTGGCAAATTAACAGTAATAGCGTTATCAAAATATTCAGCTTGGTATTTCCATATCTCTTTGCATCCACCTGAACCATGAATAAAAATTAGTTGCATATTAGTATTATCCCGTAGCGTTAATTTAAGCCTATAACCTTTTAAACATGGTATTTTTTAAACGGTTAAGGCTCAAATCACTTCTACTAATACTGCGAAATCAAGCTTTGCTATTTATCATCCAAATATAACTTGTCGTAAAACGTATACACCCACTCTGGTTTATAAATAATCATCAAGGTAATGGTCATCCCATTGAACATAGCCTCTGGAAAGAGCATTAAGGTGGTGAGAATTAAGTAGTTGTCTTGTATTACGTACCAAGGGTAGATGCCGTCTAAAAAATAATAGCCGCTTAGACTGAACATTTTTAAGGTTATGGATAATGCCCCAGGTATAAAGGCACACAAAAATATGTAAACAAAGGTATGCCTAGGTAATTTATGAAACGTCAGGCTGTATATGCCATAGGCCAGCGCTATGGGAGCCAATACACCTACTAAAAAGTTTACGCCTAACATATTAAAATGTTCTTGGCCTGCTATGGTTACACCTATTAGAGCTAGGGAGGCGCTAAAAATAGCCCACCTAAAACCTAATACTAAGGGTAGGGCAGATAACCATAAAAAATGCACACTTAAGCCATCATAAATCCCTGCTCTGAACATCCACAAAACAAATAAACTGGCGGCACTGCCAAATACTAAATGTTGAATTTTCTTATCAGAGATTAAGCGCGAGAAGGTTAACCTTTTAGCAATCACAAAACAAACCACAACAGTAAGAACGGCTGCAATGGCTTGTATATCTGTAAACTGTATTTGATCCATAGTTCTAAATTACACTTATTTAAACACTGACCAGATTGGCGCATGATCAGAAGGTTTTTCTAACCCTCTTAGTTCATAGTCCACATCAGCTTCTGTGATTGTGCTATGTAATTTAGCTGTGGCTAAAATTAAATCTATTCGCAGCCCGCGGTTATCTGGGAAGCCTTTAGAACGATAATCAAACCAGCTGTATTTTTCAGCTTCTTCTGGATGTAAATCACGGAATCCATCGGTAAAGCCCCAGTCAATTAACGTGTTTAACCATTCACGCTCTTCTGGCAAAAAGCTACATTTCTTGGTTTGTAACCAGCGTTTACGGTTAGGCTCACCAATACCTATATCTAAATCTGTGTGGGAAATATTCACGTCACCCATGACAATCACGTTGTCATCTGGAGTGTGATACTCGTTAAGGTAGCTCATCAAGTCTTGGTAATACTTACGTTTAGCAGGGTATTTAGTTTCGTGATTTTGGTTTTCACCCTGGGGGAAATAACCATTTAATACTCGCACGGTTTCGCCATTTTCCATAGGGTAATCCACCATGATCATTCGTTTCTGCGCTTCTTCATCATCGGTAGGAAACCCATATTGCACCGCAATAGCAGGTTTTTTACATAGCATAGCCACACCGTAATGGGCTTTTTGACCATGAAAATAAACGTGATAACCCATGGCTTCCACATCAGCAATTGGGAATTGCTCGTTGTGCACTTTAATTTCTTGCAAGCCAATAATGTCTGGCTGGTGTTTGTTTATAAGTGCTTGTAATTGGTGCAAACGTGCACGAATGCCGTTGATATTAAAAGAAATAACTTTCATTGAATTGGAGTCCACAGAATAAAGAAAAAGGTTATAACAGAAAGCGAGTCGCAGTTGTTAGTTCAAGTGCCAATGGTAGCAAGAACAGTCGCTGTACTAAAATAAATTCGTCTATCTAGTTCTAGATTTTTGTATCATTGAAAGATATGGTTTCAACATAGGCACTTTAGCAATTAGTATTCGATTATCTATGTGCCTTTTAAATTACTACTTTAACAAACTCTTGTTGGTTTTATTGTCGTTTATTTGTTTTCCAAGCTTTGAAGGATTGAGTTGCATTTATGGAAGTAATCACAATCGGAGATTGTCAATTAGACAGTGAACGTTTAACAATCAGTCGATTTAACATAAGTGTTAATTTAGCAGACAAAAGCGCATTATTACTTAAGATTTTATCTGAGCATGAAGGCCATGAAGTATCAAGGCAAGCCTTAATTGATGAAATATGGAAAGGCTCTGTAGTATCTGATGATTCTCTTACAAATTTAGTTAGTCTCACTCGACAAAAACTAAAGGAAATAGAAGCTGACAAGTTAATAAAAACTGTACCAAAACGAGGTTACAGGCTTAACTTTGCTGCAATCACTAAGGATGAACAAACAAAAGGTATTTTGCAGCCTCAACTTTTACCTCCGTCTAAATTCAGCCACAGTACTTTGATTATATTAGTTATTGCCTTTGTTTGTATCGTGATTTTGGGTCGATACGTGATAGCAATTGATCAAGGAACTCCAGAGCAAACATCAATAGGAATATTACCTGGCGAACTAACTAATATTGGGCCAACAAGTGAAGGTATCCATTTTAATGGGGCCGGTTTAAGTAGTGCCTTGTTAGATAGCATGGCTACCCATACTCGTATAAATGTTGTATCAAATAGTAGTTTGCTTAGGGCATGGAGTAACAATCAGAGTTTTAAAATGCTATTTGATGACTTCGACTTAGAGTATGTAGTTGAGTCTCACACTATCGAGCAAGATAGCCATTATATTATTCGTTTACAGCTAGTGAATACTGAGACCAGCCAACTGGTAAAAAATAGCACTTACAATGCATCAAAAACACTAATTAATGATAACGGTAGCCGTATCTGGGAGCGTATTAGTGACTTGTTTGTCTATTCGGCTATGTATGAATTAGGTTTATTTAAAGACTCAGCTAGCGAAGATGTTTTGTATTTATGTGATTTGTATGTTGACCAAATTCAATTATACAAAGGCGGTTTTCTTGATGATATAGATGCGCTTGCTGACGCTGGGTCTAACCTTTGTGCACTAAATATCGCTCTAAACTCAGCTGATACTAATGCACTAAGAACAAGTGCGTTGTTTTACATTAATCTTGCTATAAGTGAGAACAGCAGTATTTCACAAAAGAGGGCTTACATAGATGAGGTGATTAAAATTGTCGAATTAATGAGAGATATTGATGACACTAAGCTCGTCTATGCAGAAACGCATATTCAGTTATTGTATTTGATCATTACTGACAGTACACGAGACAAAAATTTACATGCTACCTACTCAGCTGGTGAAGCCACACTGTCCAAGCAATTATTGCTGGGGAATATGAGTATTGAGTTGGCAAAGAATGCAAGTTTACTAAAAATGTTTGAAGCATTATATGTTCACCGCAAAGGTGAGGATGCAGAACCTTACATTTTGAGTGCACTTGATATTGCCGATAAAGGTTTGAAATTGGATGTGGAAAATAAGTTTTTACGTCATACAAAAGCTAGATTATACAAAACTTGGGCTAGTATAGCCGTTAGTAAAGGTAAAGACCCTACTATTATGTTAGAGCATGCCGCTAGTTTATATAAAGCCGTGCTTACTTTAGATGAAAATCAACCTCCGGCATTTGATAATTTAGGTAGTGCTTATTCGTCTTTGGCCCAGTGGAAAGCATCTCAGGGTAAGCCTTACATTAAAGAGGTTGAGTTGGCGATAGATGCATATAAACAAGCTACACTTCTAGCCCCATCGTTTCATTATACATACAATAATGTGGCGGATTTATATGCTAATTTACTCACATCTGCCAACTATAATGAACAGGAGTATAACGAGTTTTTACGGGATGGATTAGAAGCCGCAAATACCGCCATTTCTTTAAAAAAGGAATATGTATGGGCAATATTTAACTCTGGATTAATAAGTTTAATTCAGGCCCAAAATGATTACGCTTTAGGAAACAACACTTTTGTACCGATAATTAATTGTGTTGAACATTACACCAATGGTTTGATTTTAAAGCCTTCTATAATGCAAGCAATCGCAGAATTAAGTCAATGTGAGCTTTTATTTGCCAAACAGTACTTAATGACTGGAAACATTAAGCTAGCCTCAGAGCATTTGTCAAACGCTAGGCTGCATTTAGATAAAGCTATGGCAAAAAACTCAAGTCATTATGCGTTAACCAGAGTGGCCAGTGAACAACGGTTACTCTCAGCTATATTGCTGTATGGTAGCGGTAAAACAAATGAAGGTAACTTTGCCATGACAGAGAGTTTAAGCTTGTCATCATTAGCCATGTCGCTCAAAAATGATGACCCCGGTGCTTACCTTCTCAATTTTCGAGCCCTCTGGTTGCAAAATCAGTTAACCCCCAAGACAGAATATGTCGACCAACTTGAACAAGGCTATCAGCAATTTATTAGTCTATTTGAACATGATCCTAGGAGCGCTGTTTTAGAGCAATTTAAGCGAAATCAATTCGCTGTTGACGTCATTGAGTATGAGTATAATTATAGGGATGTGTTGTTTGCAAAGAGATTTGAGAAAGATCTGTTGCTTGCAAAGTTCGCTACCTTCTCTAAATAGTCAAAACTGATTTTGTGTACCTGCAATATTAAAGTTTGTTATTTTTATAAGTTCATAAGTTGATGAAATAAAATATGTTTTTTGATATTTCTGATTTTCATTTCAGTTTTGCTTTACAAGGTATTACATAACTTTTCGTAAAATTTCTTTTGTGTTAATTCAATATTTTAGGTTTTTTTAGCTTTTTATCAGGTTTTCTTACTTTCCAAATATTAATGTTTTCCCGTTTAACCATGCCTTTAAGGCTAGGTCACTTACATACAAGTCACACACCATATAACTAATAGAATTAAGAAGGGAATACTTATGCCATATGTAACCGGGCGATTTTGGACGTGGATGTTTTTACTATGTTTAATGTTGCAAATGTCTAGCTGTTCAGACAACAGTAAAAACTCTGAAAAAGATGTATCTGCATCAAAAGCAATGATAAGCAGTTTGACTTTATCTAGTGGAACTCTTTCTCCTTCATTCTCTGAGGATGTTTATGCGTATTCTGTTTATGTTGAGGAAGGTGTTGAGCAGATACAAGTCAATCCAAGTATGTCGAATGAAAACTTAGTTGTGACAATAAATGGTAAAGAACTAAGTGCAACTGACTCAATTTTTACTGCGAGTGTAGGTTACGGGATCAATAAGGTTGAGTTAGTGGTTTCGGCTCACAATGGTAGTACTAACACCTATAGTTTACTTATTTCAAGAGAAGAAGTCGTTCTCAACGATGATACGGAAATGGCTATTTTAGATATCTCGACGGGTATATTAAGTCCGGTGTTTAGCTCATCTACAACCGGTTACTCTGTCGATGTAGATTTTACGGTTACAGAGGTTAACTTTACGGCTATCACGTCAGACCCTTCGGCTAGTTCAATGTTAAATGGCTCAAGCTATGTTAATGGCGATACACTACCTTTAGTTGAAGGTGTTAATGAGTTTGAGTTTGTCATTACTGCAGAAAACGCCACTGATACGGCAACTTATACGATAGTGGTCACCCGTGCTACTCAAGTTATTGCGCCACCTGTTCTTAATGACGATGCACTACTCACTAGTTTAGATATATCAACAGGTATGTTAAATCCGTTATTTAACTCAACGACAACCGATTATTCTGTTGATGTAGACTATGCGGTTACAGAGATTAACTTTACAGCTATCACATCAGACCCTTCGGCAAACTTAGAGCTAAACGGGGCAAGCTATGTTAATGGCGATACACTGCCTTTAGTTGAAGGCGTTAATCAATTTGAGTTTGTCATTACGGCAGAAAACGCCACTGATACGGCAACTTATACGATAGTGGTCACCCGTGCTACTCAAGTTATTGCGCCACCTGTTCTTAATGACGATGCACTACTCACTAGTTTAGATATATCAACAGGTATGTTAAATCCGTTATTTAACTCAACGACAACCGATTATTCTGTTGATGTAGACTATGCGGTTACAGAGATTAACTTTACAGCTATCACATCAGACCCTTCGGCAAACTTAGAGCTAAACGGGGCAAGCTATGTTAATGGCGATACACTGCCTTTAGTTGAAGGCGTTAATCAATTTGAGTTTGTCATTACGGCAGAAAACGCCACTGATACGGCAACTTATACGATAGTGGTCACCCGTGCTACTCAAGTTATTGCGCCACCTGTTCTTAATGACGATGCACTACTCACTAGTTTAGATATATCAACAGGTATGTTAAATCCGTTATTTAACTCAACGACAACCGATTATTCTGTTGATGTAGACTATGCGGTTACAGAGATTAACTTTACAGCTATCACATCAGACCCTTCGGCTAGCTCAATGTTAAATGGCTCAAGCTATGTTAATGGCGATACACTGCCTTTAGTTGAAGGCGTTAATGAGTTTGAATTTGTTATCACAGCAGAGAATGACACTGATACGGCAACTTATACGGTAGTGGTCACCCGTGCTAGCCAAGTTATTGCGCCACCTGTTCTTAATGACGACGCACTACTCTCTAGTTTAGATATATCAACAGGTATGTTAAATCCGTTATTTAACTCAACGACAATCAATTACTCTGTCGATGTAGACTATGCGGTTACAGAGATTAACTTTACGGCTATCACATCAGACCCTTCGGCTAGTTCAATGTTAAATGGCTCAAGCTATGTTAATGGCGATACACTACCTTTAGTTGAAGGCGTTAATGAGTTTGAATTTGTTATCACAGCAGAAAATGACACTGATACGGCAAATTATACGGTAGTGGTAACCCGTGCTAGTGAGGTAATAATTCTTAATGATGATGCATCGCTTGCAAACCTTGCTATTTCGAGCGGCATATTAAGCCCAGAATTCAACTCTTTAACTACAGAATATACGGCTAGTGTGGAGTCCTCGGTTCAGGATGTTACTTTTCAATTAATCACATCAGACCCTGCCGCGACGATTGAATTAAATGGTGTGGCGTTTGTAAATGGCCAGAGCCAGCCTTTACTAGAAGGTGATAATCTATTTGAGTTTGTCGTTACTGCAGAAAACGACTCAGACATGATCAGTTACAACCTATTGGTTACTCGAGCCAGTTTGCCAATTGAAGCGTCCTTACTAGAAGAAGCATTTTTACAGGCTTCAAATGCTGAAAGAAGTGATCTATTTCGTTCGGTTGCAGTCTATGGAGATATCTTGGTTGTCGGTGCATCTGGTGAAGACAGTGAAGCAACAGGAATTAATGGAGATCAAGATAGCAGTTTTCATTCAGGGTCAGGTGCTGCTTACGTATTTGAACGCAGTTTGGTTGGAAACCAAGCTATTTGGCAACAAACGGCCTATTTAAAGGCAAGTAATACGCAATCAAATGACGCTTTTGGTTTTAGTGTTGCAATTTGGGAAAACACTATAGTTGTAGGGGCTTATGGAGAGAAAAACATTAATGCTGGGGTTGAAGCAGAACAAGACAACTTTACAAACAGAAATATAGGTTCGGCATATGTGTTTATAAAAGAAAATGGTGAATGGATACAACAAGCCTACTTAAAACCTTCTCATGTTGAAATCAAAGATTACTTCTTTGGTTACTCCGTAGATATCTATAACGATACTATAGCTATTGGTGCACCGAGAGAAAGTAGCGACGCAACTGGTATTAATGGCGATCAAACCAATACGTTGTCAGAATATTCTGGTGCTGTCTATGTTTTTAAACGTAGTAATCATGCTTGGTCTCAAGACGCCTATATAAAACCACTGGTTAATAATGCTCAAGACTTGTTTGGCTCTGACTTATCTTTGTTTGAGAATACCTTAGCCGTGGGTAGTGATTTCGAAGATAGTGATGGACAAGGTATAAATAGTCTTGCAAATAATGATGATGCCCTAAACTCTGGCGCTGTTTGGGTGTTTGTTGATGAAAATAGCACATGGTCGCAACAAGCATTTATTAAAAGTTCAAACTCTCATGCAGGGCAAAGATTTGGTGTGGCTGTTGATGTTTTTAACGATAATTTATTAGTAGGAGCATTCGCAGATAACAGTGACTCAACTGGAATTAATGGAGACTCTGCAAATTCTAATGCTTCGACATCGGGGGCTGCTTATATGTTTGAAAGAACCCAAGGATCGTGGCAGCAAAGTCACTACATCAAAGCCAGTAATACCGATAGTAATGATCAATTTGGGACCTGTGTTGCAATGACAGAAAATCAATTTGTTATTGGAGCTTCTGGGGAATATAGCGCTGCAACTGTTATAGATGGAGACCAAAGTGATAATACTCAAAGTAGACGGGGAGCTGCGTACTATTTTCAAAATATAGAAGGTACTTGGTTACAATCGAATTATGTAAAATCCTCAACGGCCATTGGTCGGATGTTATTTGGAGGTATTAACAGCTGTGCAATTTCGGCTGACCATATCGCGATTGGGGCGTCAGGCTATAATGACTCTGAAGGCGCAGTGTTTGTTTTCAGCCACGTTAATCAATAATACAAATTAGGTCTGTTTAGTCATTGACTTCCTCGCTTTAAAGCACTCAGTTAACCAAAATATGCTTTGGGTTAACTGAGTGCTTTGAACTTAATAACAATATTTGGTCATTTTGTGCCCCATATTTTAGCAACAGCACGATTTGTCCCTAATGAACCAATGACTAGCGCGACTAGGCCAACCAAGAAAAACACGATTACGGGTATCACAGCACCTACAGTCACTTCAGAATAAAAGGCAGAAACCGCTGACACGCCAGATAAAAATATAAAAAGTGCACCAAGTACATTTAAAGCTAATCGATGGGATGACTTGTAATTAGGAGGCTCTTGTCCGACTTCGAAAAATTTCAAAATTGGCCAAAATAATGTTGTGAGCATTTTTTTCATAAATGTTTAATGTACTTATTTTATTAGTAAAGGTGGTGGGTTATCTAATGATAACAAATTTGCTTGGCTGATATTAGCTCGTCAATTCAGTAATATGCCAGAGCTCTCCAGAAGGTCCCCATAAGTAAAACACTTTGCCCCACGCTTGTTGGGTAATAGGAGCAAATTTAATATCAAAACCTTGAAGATTAGAAACAAGATCAAAGGCTACATTTATGTCTAACACTATGAGTTGAAACATGAGGTTTGTTGCTAATTCTTCATTGTAATAGTTTTGTATAAAAAAGCTGCATTCGCCGTTACTGAAAAGAGATAGGTCGTCAGATACATAATCCATTTTAAACCCAATCGCTTGGTAAAATTTCTTGGAATTTTCATAATCTTTGCTTGGTAAAAATGCTCTAATATCATCGACTTTCATTATGGTTTTCTCTTTTGGTCTGTTGATTTAAATTAGAGGCTTAACGCTATACAATATCAGTTTACTCTAGGGGAGTATATTCGGTAGAAAGGGCTAAGCGCCAGTATTTTTTAACGCTAAATGTATGGCATAAAAAAAGCCAAGTAAAAGATTACATTGGCCTTAGTTTGGGATTATGTTTAGAGTGGTTTAGTTAGTGCATTTCGGTGCCGATACCACTTAATACTTGTACTTGGGTGATGTCTGTATCTCCTTTAAGTACTTTTTGCAGAGCATCTTGCACTAAGGTTCGCATTCCATCTTTCATGGCTTGATCTTTCAGATCAGCAACAGATGAGCCTTTATACACTAAGCTACGAAGTTCATTACTCATTGACAATAACTCATGAACACCGGTACGGCCTTTATAACCAGTATTGTCACACTCTGGGCAGCCTTTCGCATGATAAATGTGAGTGTCAGAGTTAAGCCTTAATTCTTCAATATATTGTTTGCCATAGTGACGTTTAATGAAGGCTAGTTCAGTGTCGTTTGGTTTGTGTTTTTCTTTACAGTGCGGGCAAAGTACTCGCACTAAACGTTGCGCTAATATACCCAAACAAGCATCTGAAAAGTTAACAGGGTCCATGCCTAAATCTAATAAACGGGTGATGGTTTCTGGAGCAGAGTTAGTATGTAAAGTAGATAACACTAAGTGACCCGTTAAAGAGGCTTCTATACCGGCACTTGCCGTTTCTTTATCACGCATTTCACCAATTAGGATGACATCTGGATCGGCTCGTAAAAATGAGCGTAAGGCGTTAGCAAAGGTAAAGCCTATTTTCGGATTTACTTGCACTTGCTGTAAACGGTACTGTTTAATTTCTACTGGATCTTCAGCTGTCCATATTTTTCTATCCGGGGTATTTAAATGGTTTAGTATGGCGTGCAATGTGGTGGTTTTACCTGAGCCAGTAGGACCGACTACTAGTAAAATTCCATGGGGAATAGATACCAAACTTTTTAGTTTTTGGACATTACGTCCTGCTAAATTTATTTGATCTAATGGCAGTACCTCTCCACTGGGTAACAAACGCATCACCACGCCTTCACCCACTACTGTGGGGATTGTGGCTACACGCACATCGACTTTTTGCCCAGAGACATTGAAGGTTAGTTTGCCATCTTGTGGAACACGTTTTTCAGCGATATTTAAGCCAGACATAATCTTAATTCTAGATACCAAGGCGTTATGGTGTGACTCAGGTACTTGGTTTAAGTCTCTGACAATACCGTCTACTCGCATTCTCACTAGGGTAGGGCTACCATCTTCTGGATCTATATGTATATCTGAAGCATTCAAACGTTTTGCTTCGTATAGTACGCTTGAAACTAACCTGACTATGGCTGGTTCGTCGTCATCAACAAACTCTTCGCTTTTTTCAACACTACCTTCTGAAGTATGTATTTCACCTAAAATATCATCAAATTCGCTGCGGGTTTCGGTCTCGTTATTTTCCCCTAAGTATTGAAAAATTTTAGAGGGCAAACTAAATGCTAATTGATAGTTGTCTGTACCCAACGCATTTTCTATTTCCATCAGTAAAGCTGTGTTATTTGGCTCAAACATTAAGATGATAATTTGCCCTCTATCATCTTTCACTATGGCTACCATATTGTGTTTTAGGTATTCATTATTAAGTTTAATATCAGTGTGAGATGCGTGATATTGGGTCGGCAAATAATCAATGTATTGTGCTTGATAGTATATGGAAAGGGCTTCACATATTTGTTCTTCGTTAATGTCATGCTCGGTGTTTAAAAGATACGTGGCATATTTAATATTTGAGCTGTTTGATAAGTTGTTAAGTATTTTAGGGTCGAGTAATCCCTTATGTCCTAAATATTCAAATGGCTGGGATGTGCCACCTAGTTCATATTGGTAGGCTTCTCCGATAACTTTGCTAACTTCTATTGCTAGGTCTAAATCTTCATTATCAAAGTCGCCAGTTTCTTTATTTAGTATTTCCATCACGCCCAATAAGATCCCATCGTGCTTAACGGGTACACATAGAATATTGGTTGTTTTAAACCGGTTTAATCGATCATATTTTTTATCAAATTTTAATTTTGAATGAACACTTTGTATGGCTTCTTGGTCATAGGGGTCGTTTACCACTATGGATTGCTGAGCCATTGCCACATACCCTGCAATAGATTGGGTATTTAGGGTTACTTTAATTTCGCGAGGTTGTGAACCGGTTTTATGTCTGGCAACTAGATCTCTATTGCGCGTTCGTCTTTGAAAAAGCGATAAGCGCTGTGCATTGAATGCCGCTAAAATTAAAGGTTCAATATCAGCGAAGGCCGTCTCTAAACTTGGGTGTTGGTGCACAGTTGCACTGATACTTTCAATTAAGTTAGATCGCAATGACTCGTTTAACATAGGAACTTCGCTTTCTTTTATTTATAGTTAATTTCATTAATGGCGCTAACATTAAGCACCATTCACGTATGATTTTTCTAAGTATAAGGCCTACTTTAATCCTTAGTATAAGGACAGTGTCAGCGGAGGCTTGTGCGGTTAGGCAGAGCGTGGTCGTTCTGATACTAAATAGGGCTTAGTAGAGCTGTTAAATGCAGTATTTTTAGCACTCGAAGTTTTGATATTTTTGTAATCGTATACTTGAATATTGTTGTGGCCTAAAGTGTGCGCAGTTTCCACAGCGAATAATGCTTGTAAAATTATTTCGTCAACATCGATGATGTTACCTGGTTGAAACTCAGAAATACCCACACTAACAGTGATTTTTTCAACATTATCTACCCCAGATATACGGTGTTCAATGTCTGCTTCATCAATAAGTTGTCTCATTTTTCCCGTGAAAGCAACGGCCTCTTTAGTGGGGACGTTAGATGCAATGAGAGCAAACTTATTATCGTCAAAACAAGTCATATATTCTCCGCCTCTGTGAGTAGCATTACTTAAAATATTGGCGATACGTTGCATGCATTTAGACGCTTTTTCTTGACCATAATGAGCTCTATATTCATCAAAGAAATCAAGCTCGATAATAGCTAAACTTAAGTTATTACCTACACGTTTAGCCCGTCTAATTTTTTCATCTATCATTAAATCAAAGAAGCGACGATTATAAATGTTTGTTGCTAGGTCAATAAATGAATTGCTTTCTAATTTTATCCTTAGTTGTTCGTTTTGCTTAACTTCTTTAGTCAGTTTTTGATTAGATTCTACAGCAATGTTGAAGACCCGATTAATGTTGAAAGTTAGCGCTAAAAATATCAAAGTGAATAGGCCTAAACTCACTGCCAATTCATTTCCAAAAGAAGGCGTAAAGTAAACAAGTGACCCACAAAATGGCAGTGCTATGGGTAAACTTATACCAAGAATTGTTTTTCTAGAATTAAGGCTTAGGACAATTAAACAAGATACTTGCATCACTAAGATGAGAGTCACTGTTATTAAAAGTGTCGTGCTTTGGATATATGCAACATAAGAGTACGCGACGGTAAATACTAAACTAAATAGTATATTAACTATGGTATATATGTTTTCCCATTTAGAGAAGTTACGTTTAGTGTCTGAAACTTTACTATTAAACATAGACTTTAAGATAAGACTAAGCACTAACACTGCAGTAAATGCTGCGCCCCAATTATAAATTAGGTTGGTTGTAATAATTGGACGTATTGTAAAGATGAGTGCTGCCGCTGCTAAAAAATGCACTGCCATTGCACTTGCATAGGTTCCAAATAGTGTTACCACCCTTGACTGGGTCGTTTCTTCGTTTGCAAGTTTAGTCATAATTTTACTCTTATCCGTATTCTGCAGATTAATACAATGTAAGGCGCTGGCTTTTCCTTAATTAAGGAACATCAAAGTTAACGTCAAAGTAGTGTGTAGATTAAATATAAAACAAATTTGATCTTGTTACGGTCTAGAGTTTCATACCCTTTTATCCCTTTCGATAAGCTAGCTATTTTTGATTGATTTGCTGTTTTAAAAACTAATTCCATATACTTTCGTCTATTTATTAGCGCTTGTTAGCCCCATATTTACGGGGTTTTAGTTCCTATAAGAGCTAATTCTTTAAAGTCACTTAATCATACTGATTTAGATATTTTGTTAAGTCTTAATAAAACAGCTTGGGTATATTTTTTATTACGCAGAAAATTTTGTGTATGAAGAGCCTGCTATTTTGAAATTTTATTTGGAGGTTATTAATAGCGACCCGAAATAGATTCATTATTCAGAGAAAAACGATTTTCTAACATAAACATTCATAACACTTATAGTAAACATATTGCTATTTACCTGACTCGGATCATTTTTTTGTGTATAAAAACTGTACATGTTAAGCGTTGCAGCATTTAATTGCCCTGAGGAGAGCATTTTAAATTTATCTCAGTGGTGAAGACATATACAAGTTAATTATTATTGGAATAAGGATAAAGATATGACGGTTTCAGAACTACAACCCACCATGATAAATAGCGACAGAAACGAAAAAGTACGTTCTCACCTTGAATCAGTGGGACTTACAGGCATAACTAATATTCTTTATAACCCAAGCTTTGATGAGTTATTTATAGCCGAAACTGACGAGGCGCTTACGGGATATGAAAAAGGAACATTAACTGAGTCAGGGGCAATAAATGTTGATACTGGTATGTATACCGGTCGCTCTCCAAAAGATAAGTTTATTGTTAAAGATGACACCACTAAAGATACAGTTTGGTGGACTACCAAAGAAAATGGTAATGACAATAAACCCATCAATATGGAAACTTGGGAGCATTTAAAAGGCATTAGCCAAAAACAGCTATCTAACAGTGACTTGTATGTAGTGGATGCAATTTGCGGAGCTAACGAAAATACTGCTTTAAAGGTTAGATTTGTGATGCAAGTTGCATGGCAAGCCCACTTTGTGAAAAACATGTTCATTCGCCCAACAGAACAGCAGTTAGATGACTTTGAACCTGACTTTGTAGTGATGAACGCATCTAAAACCTCTGACCCAGATTTTAAAGAATTTGGAATAAACTCTGAAACCTTTGTTGCCTTCAACATGACAGAAAAAATGCAACTTATCGGTGGTACTTGGTATGGCGGTGAAATGAAAAAGGGTATGTTTTCAATGATGAACTACTTTTTACCGCTGCAAGGTATCGCATCAATGCATTGCTCGGCAAACGTATCTAAAGATGATGATACCGCTATTTTCTTTGGTTTATCTGGTACTGGTAAAACCACGCTTTCGGCGGATCCTAATCGCGCTTTGATAGGTGATGATGAACACGGCTGGGATGATGATGGAGTCTTTAATTTTGAAGGGGGCTGTTACGCCAAAACCATAGATTTGGATCCTAATAAAGAGCCTGAAATTTATAACGCTATTCGCCGTAATGCTTTACTCGAAAATGTGGTGGTAAATAATGGAGTGCCAGATTATTTTGATAATTCAAGAACCGAAAACACCCGTGTTTCTTATCCTATAGAGCATATTGAAAATCGCGTTAAGGGAGTAAGTAAGGCAGGGCACGCGAAAAAAGTTATCTTTTTAACCGCTGATGCATTTGGTGTGTTTCCACCTGTATCTAGGCTAAGCAGTCAACAAGCTAAGTACCACTATTTATCCGGGTTTACTGCTAAGTTGGCAGGAACAGAGTTAGGGGTTAATCATCCAACACCAACATTTTCTTCATGTTTTGGGCAGGCTTTTTTAAGTGTACACCCTACACAATATGCTGAAGTGTTAGAAAAGCGGATGCGAAATTCTGGCGCGACTGCCTATTTAGTCAATACAGGCTGGAATGGTACTGGTAAGCGCATTAGTTTAGCTGACACTCGTGCCATTATAGATGCAATATTAAATGGAGAAGTAGAAAAGGCGGAATGTAAAACCATGCCATATTTTGATATAGAATTTCCGACATCTCTTACTGGTGTAGATAGCAAGATACTGGACCCAACTAGCACTTACGAAGACCCAAGTGAGTGGGATACAAAAGCCCAAGAGTTGGCTAAATTGTTTATCGAAAACTTTAAAAAATTTACAGATAACGAAGAAGGCAAAGCATTAAATTTATCAGGTCCACATTTATAATTTATTTAGGCTATACTTTCAAAGTTGATACCCAACCATCAACTGTTAAGCCAACAGAATTTATTTGAATTCCGTTGGCTTTTTTTTATTCGTATTTCTTGGGTATGTGATTATTTTGATTGTTTGGGGGGCGTTGATAAGATGTTTTGTTTACCTCTGGTAGTGTCACGCTAGGGTAGTGCACCGTCTGATATTCAATTTTAGATAACATATGGTCAATACAATTTAACCTCGCAGCTTTTTTATCATCGGCATCAACAACATACCAAGGGCTGTGCTTAGTATCTGTATATTCAAACATCAAGTCTTTCGCCTTAGAGTATTCAGCCCATTTACTTCGAGACACTAAGTCCATATCAGAGAATTTCCAGCGTTTTAATGGATTCGTTAACCTTTCTTGAAATCATTTTTCTTGCTCTTCATCTGAAACCGAAAACCAGTATTTAATAAGGGTGATCCCCGAATCCATTAGCATGTTTTCAAAGGCAGGGCAGGTGTGAAGAAAGTTTTGATATTGCTGCTCAGTGCAAAACCCCATTACTTTTTCTACTCCGGCACGGTTGTACCAACTTCTGTCGAAAAGCACTATTTCACCAGCAGCAGGTAAGTGGGCTACATAACGTTGAAAGTACCACTGAGTGGTTTCTCGCTCGGTGGGTTTGCTAAGCGCCGCTATGCGAACAACCCTAGGATTCAATTTAGCGGTTATCGCTTTTATTGCTCCACCTTTACCAGCGGCATCTCTGCCTTCGAAGATAACCACTACCTTTTGGCCAGTCTGTTGTACCCATTCTTGCAGGTGTGCAAGTTCAATTTGTAGTTTAGCAAGATGTTTTTGGTAATTAGATTTCTTCATGATGAACTTTTTATCTCAATAATCGATTTAAAAATCATAGACTTTGATAGACTAAAGCTCTTAAAGGAAGGCTTCAAGAAAAGTTAGTTTATTTATGTTGTATTTGATTCAGTCAAACAAAATGGAATGTTTAGCAGATAGTTTAATTAACTGTTTGCAAGACTCGGCAGGCCAAGGAGAATCGGTTTTTGAAGCTGATCAAGTCCTAGTGCAAAGTCCAGGTATGTCTCAGTGGCTAAAGATTCAAATAGCTGAAAAACTAGGAATAGCCGCAAACATAGA
Source organism: Paraglaciecola marina (assembly GCF_004360155.1). Classification (GTDB taxonomy): domain Bacteria; phylum Pseudomonadota; class Gammaproteobacteria; order Enterobacterales; family Alteromonadaceae; genus Paraglaciecola; species Paraglaciecola marina. Next base: position 36,097 of record NZ_SAIS01000033.1, read on the forward strand.
TTTTCCTTTACCTTCGAGTTTTATATGGCAGCTTTATCAAGCCCATGTAGAAGACTTACCCGAACAATCTGCATTTACTAAACCCAATATGGCATGGAAATTAATGGCAATTTTGCCGAGCCAGTTTGAAGATGCCAAATTTGCGTCAATCAAGCAGTATTTGAAGGATGCGCCGCCTTTAAAACTGTATCAGCTAGCCTCAAAAATTGCTGATGTGTATGACCAATATTTAGTTTACAGACCCGATTGGATCAACCACTGGGAAGCAGGTTTTAATACGCTACCGGATACTGATGACCAAAGGATCTGTGAGGCTCATCCATGGCAACCTGTTCTATGGCGGGCTTTGGTGTCTTATAGTAAACATTTAGGTGAGTCACAGTTTCATCGTGCCAATCTTCACGATACCTTATTAGAGAAGCTGTATTCCCAAGAGCAAACGTCGACCAAGCCCCTTATGGTATTTGGTATTTCTGCAATGCCACTACAACAATTAGAAGTGCTAAAAGCGCTATCTAGCACCAGAGATGTTTTAATATTTTGGTTTAACCCCAGCCAGCATTATTGGGGGGATATTGTAGATAAGAAAACCCAAGAAAAAGCAAAATTAACAGAGTTAGCTCATGCTTCTAAATCAGATGTACAACAAATAGGAGCCGAGTTTCTGGATATTGGTAATCCTTTGTTGGCGTCATGGGGGAAACTGGGTAGAGATTACCAAGATATGTTACTTGGTTTTGAATTACAGCAAGAAGACTGTTTTATTGAGACCCAACCAAAAACCTTACTTGAGCATATTCAAACAGATATAAACAATCTGGCTTTTAGGGCAAGTACGCAAGAATTGGATGCACAAGAGTTATTATCAAATGGTATCCAGTGTCCAAAAGTAGAAATTGCGCTTAACGACAATTCGTTACAAGTCCATGGCTGTCACTCTAAGGTACGAGAGCTTGAGGTGCTGCACGACCAACTTTTAAAGCGATTCAAAGATAACCCAAGTTGGCACCCTGGCGATGTTATAGTGATGATGCCAGATGTAGCCAGCTACGCACCTTTTATAGAAGGGGTGTTTGGTTCGGTTGAAAGTGAGCTGGCTATTCCTTTTGCGATATCAGATCGAAATGTAGGACAGGTATCGCCATTAATCGCAAGTTTTTTACAGCTTATGAAGTTGCATCAAAGTCGCATAACTCTGTCTGATGTATTGTCGTTATTAGAAGTGCCTGCCATCCAGCGTAAGTTCACTATCGAATTACAAGAGTTTGAATTATTGCAGCACTGGTTAACGGATGCTGGGGTTCGCTGGGGCTGGGATAAACAAGATAAAGCCCGTTGGGATTTGCCCGCTGAACAGCAAAATACCTGGGTGTTTGGATTGCAAAGGTTATTAGCTGGATATGCCATTTCAAGTGGCGAGTTATATCAAGGGACGCAAGAGGATATATCTGCTTACGCTGATATAGAAGGCCAGCAGGCTGTTGCATTGGGTAAGTGTTATCAATTCACAGGTTTATTGCTCAAAGTTTTGGCGTTTTGCCAAGAGCAACAGTCTCTCCAATCTAAGGTAGAGCAGGGCTTAACTTTGCTAGAGGATATGTATCAGGCCGATGAAAGTGAGCAGACCGATTTACAAATTTTAAGGGAAACCTTAGAAAACTTAACTGCCCATACTGCACAATTTCCTGAGGATATTGACCAAGATATTTTTGTTAGTGAACTACAGCAAAACATTCAAGAAAAGGGCGTAGGGCAAAGGTTTTTAGCAGGCTATGTTAACTTTTGTACCCTTATGCCAATGCGAAGTATTCCTTTTAAGATGGTTTGCTTGTTGGGGATAAATGATACCGATTACCCCAGACAGAGTGTTCCAATGGGATTTGACTTAATGCGTTTAGCCCCGGTAAAACGAGGGGACCGCTCTAGACGATTAGATGACCGCTACCTATTTTTAGAAGCCTTACTTTCTGCTAGAGAACAACTGTACTTTAGCTACCAAGGTTTTAGCCAAAAAGACAACAGCCCTCTGGCACCCTCTATTTTACTCAGTGAGTTATTAGAATATTGTCAACATGGTTTTAGCTTATCAGGGCAGTTGTCATTAGAGGCAGAAGAAACCGAAAAAAATCTTCTGGCTCATTTAAGCTACCATCATAAATTGCAACCTTTTGATAAGGCCTACTTTGATACACAAGCTAACGAGTACGGCCATCCTAAGACGTTTAGTTTTAATATAAACCAGCAACGCATAGCACAGCAAACAAACCAGCCGTTGACTCCTTATGCCTTTAATACGCTAACTGCAAATAGCACTGATGAAGCTATAGTCGCCAACCAAAGTGATTGGGATGCCAATCAAGTAACCTTAGATGAATTGATTCAGTTTTATGAAAACCCAGCAAAGGCTTTTATCATGCATCGCTGGCAGTCTCGCTTTTATTCTCTAGGGCAGGTTAGTAGTGATGAAGAGCCGTTTGGCTTTGATGGCTTAGATAAATATATTCTGATTGATAGATTAGTGCAGCACCAGCTAAGCCAGTTTGTAAACCAATCCAATCAAAACTCAAAAGCGCCAATAATAGCGCAGTTTAGGGCAGAAGGTAGATTACCAACTGCCTACACTGGCGATCTTGCCTTAAGGCCGCTAATGACACAAAGCTCTGATTTGGCAAAACAAATAGTTGAACTGAGTCAATCAAATGCTGATTTACTTGAAGATTCGAGTATGTATCAAGAGCAAAATATTGACATAGCACTAACACTAAACGATACCCTGCTAACAGGGAGAATACATCACCTCTATGGGCCAAATTTGTTACTTTGGCGCAGTGGTAAATTAAGATCTAAAGACCGAATTGCTCTTTATTTACAATGGCTGGCTTTATGTGCCCAAGGGGGCAAAGTGATCTTAGATAAAGGGTATTTTCTAAATGTAGGCAAGGCATACAGTTTGCCTGCAATTGAGCCCCAGCAAGCAGCTGAGCAATTAAGTGTATGGATTAAATATTGGCAGTTAGGGCATACCCAAATATTACATTTTTATCCTGAAGCTGCATGGCAATGGGTTAAAACCCAAGACGTAGGAAAAACCATCAAGGCCTTTGAAGGAGACAATTTTTCAAAAGGAGATGCAGATGATGCTCACATACAAAGAGTTTGCCCTGATTTAAACATTCATTTTGACGCCTTTACTGAGCTATCTGAAGAATTACTCATGCCTTTACTCGAACAAGGAGGTGATAAGTGAGCACACAGGTCAATCAGTCTCAAGAGTTACACATGCAGCCATTAGATCCAATCTCGTTTCCTTTGTATGGCCCTTCTTTGATAGAAGCCAGTGCAGGTACAGGTAAAACTTACACCATAGTTAATTTGTATTTAAGATTATTACTTGGGCGAGGCTGCCAAGCCTTAGGCGTAGAGCAAATCTTGGTGGTGACTTTCACCAATGCAGCAACCGGAGAGCTAAAAGAGCGTATTCGTCAGCGCCTTCGAGATGCTCACCTTGCGTTTTTCGCAAAAAAGAGTGACGACCCTTTTATTCAGCAGCTTATTGAACAAAGCGACAATATAGAACTAGATTGCCAGCGTTTGTCTTTGGCAAGTAAGCAAATGGATGAAGCGGCTGTCTATACTATTCATGGTTTTTGTCACAAGGCGCTTACCGAACATGCCTTTGAAAGTGGAGCAATGTACGAGCAGAGCTTTATTTTGGATGAGTCCGAATGGCTCAAAATGGCGGCAGAAGACTATTGGCGTAAGCATGTAACTAGGTTAGACCCTTACACGCTAGAGATACTGCTAAAGCAATGGACCACACCACAAAGTATGTTGGCGAATATTTCTGGCTTATTAGCCCAACATGCCAAGCCAAATCAAACTATGAGCATAGAAACTGCCATTAGCTGTGCTCAAGAATATGCTGAACAGGTAGCTAAAGTTAAACATTGGTGGCTGACAGAAAACATAACCGAACAGCTGTCGAAAGCCAATCTTAGTGGGCGCAGTAAACTGGCCAAACTACCTTTTTTACAAGCTATGCAGGCATTTTGTAATAGCGATATCTTGCTTATTGATTTTGACAAAGATGGCTGGAACTTGTTTTTCCCAGAAAAAGTCGAAAAAGCGAAGAAAAAGGGCAGTGCGGACTTATCTCATCTCGATTTTAGCCGTTTTGAGGCATTACAAAGTGCGCTGACCCGATGTCAAAACACTATCAAAATAGCCTTTAGTGAACATGCTATGTCTGTGGTGTCTGCAAACTTAGCGTCTCACAAACAAAGGTTACACCTGCTATCACCTGAAGACTTATTAGCGGGGCTGCAGCGGGCATTACGCCTTCAGTCAGAAACCCCAGTGCAAGACGGAACTAGCCGCAGTACACAAGGTTTAGCCAGTACTATAGTGAGTAACTTTCCTGCAGCCTTGATAGATGAATTTCAAGACACAGACCCAATTCAGTTTGAAGTTTTCCAGAGGATTTACGGAACACCTAGCGATGATAGTCAAATTTCAGCAGAGCAAGCACCATGCTGGATTATGATTGGCGACCCTAAGCAAGCCATTTATGGCTTTAGGGGGGCCGATATCTTTACCTACATAAAAGCTAAACAATGGGTACCTAGTGACAAGCATTTTACTTTAGCCACCAATTGGCGCTCCGCCCCTGACTTAATTAACGCAATTAATCAGGTGTTTAGTCGCAGCGCTAAAGGATTCTTGTTTGAGGAAAATATACCGTTTCAACCCGTTGGGGCAGGGCGCAACTTAGCGGGATTACGAGTGCAAGGTGACGCTGTTCCATGCCTAGACTTTTTACATTTACGAAGTGAGAAAAGCCCTGTCACTCTTGCCAGTGAAGCCTATGATAAACTTGCTTTGGCCACGGCTAAGCAGATTTCACATTGGTTGCTGTTAGCTGAAACAGGCCAAGCGCAACTAAATGGTAAAACTGTGACAGCAGCTGATTGTTGCGTCCTTGTCCGTAACCGCAACGAAGCCCAGATCATTAAAAGCGCATTAGCATCGGTGAATGTTGCCAGTGTGTTTTTGTCTCGAACCAGTGTGTTTTCGACTCAGGTGGCTTTAGATTTACTGAGGTTATTAAAAGCCCTTAGTCAGCCAACAGACGAACGACTATTAAAAACAGCATTGCTAAGTGAGCTATTTACCCTAAATGATAAAGCCTTAGATGCACTATTTAATGATGAAGCCCGTTGGCAAGAAGTATTAGAGCTGAGCGCGTATTGGCATCAAACTTGGAAAAAACACGGCATAATAAAGGCAATTAACCAAGTATTAGACTACTTCAATGTTGAGCAAGGATTAATACAATACTTTAGCGATGGCTTACGTAGAGTGACAGATCTGCGTCACCTTAGTGAACTTTTGCAACAACAGAGTATTCAGTTAATTGGCGAAGCACAGCTAATTCACTGGTACGAGAATTGTTTGCTAGAGCCAGATCACCAAAGTGATAGCCAACAAATGCGTTTAGAAAGCGACGCAAACCTAGTGCAAATCATTACCTTACATTCATCAAAAGGGCTGGAGTATCCTTTGGTATTCATACCCTTTGCCAGCAGTTATAAAAATACAAAAGAAGCCTTGTATCACAACGAAGACCAAGATCTAGAAGTAGACTTTTTAACCCAAGATAAAAACCTCCAGAAGGCAGACTTTGAAAGACTAGCAGAAGATATACGCTTATTTTATGTGGCCGTAACCCGGGCCATATATTACTGCAGTGTTGGCGTTTGGAATGTAAGCCTAGGTAAGTCTAAAAAAGAGTCGGGCTTTGCGCTGTCAGCCCTAGGCAGTCTACTCATGTTTATAAAAGATGATGCAGAAGCAGCAGAATTGCCGGCAATAACCGACGACGCTATAGCCGATAAAATAGATGCACTCACTCAAATATGCGATGTGTCTTATCGTAGCTTCACACAAGTTGAAATTGAACCTTCAAACACAGTCGCTACCAGTAAAAATCAAACTAGGACGTCTCAAACGCTACAGGTTTTGCACTTGCCTAAGCCTGTGCAACGTACTTGGCGTTTAACCAGTTATTCGGCAATAAGTAGCCAACAAGTGCATTTAGATATGCCATCACCAGGACAAGATGAAGGGCTTGACCCCACACAAGAGCATATCTTAATTGAGGATGGCATTGACGACTCAAGTTTAGCTGAAATCATACAAACCCCTTTTAACTTTGAAAGAGGGGCCAATGCCGGTTCGTTTCTCCATGGCGTATTAGAAAATATAGACTTACAACAACCAGAGCAGCTAGCTGATGTGATTAAACAACAGGCAACATGGTTTGGTATTGATGAGTCGTGGCAAGGCTGTTTAGAGACTTGGTTAGAAGATGTGTTAAAGAGCCCTTTTAGTACAGATACTGACCCCCTTGAAACGTCTAATTTGAGCCTAGCCCAGTTAGCTCCTAGGCAAGTTAAAGTAGAAATGGAGTTTCACATGCCATTACATCAAGTAAAGGTGCAAGACTTTAACCGCATAATTAACCAGTATTCAAAGCAACATGTTAGAGATTACCAGTTCGAAGAACTTAACGGCATGATTAAAGGTTTTATTGATTTAATGTTTGAATTTAACGGCAAATTTTATGTAGCCGATTATAAATCAAATCACTTGGGCGACAGCTACGATGATTATCATTTAGGTGCTATGGAAAAAGCCATGACAGAGCACGACTACCATTTACAAGCCATTCTTTACACTTTAGCCCTGCATCGCTGGTTAGATTATAAGTTACCCAATTATGAGTACAGCACACATATTGGTGGCGCATACTACTTGTTTTTGCGGGGCATGAGCCAAAGCGTACCGGGTAATGGCGTGTATTTTGTGTTACCTGAACAATCATTGATTGAGCAGTTAGATGATTTATTTTCTGACAAATTAACTGCAATAACGCCCCAGCAAGCCACAAGGTTACAAAAAGAGGAAACGCTAGAAAGCCCTAACCAACAAGGACAATTAGATCTATGGTGAGCCGCTAATGTTAATGCAAATTCACACAAACCAAGGGTTAAAATCAGCGTTAGAGCAATTGCTCGCGAATGGGAGAATTCGTGCCATAGACTTAGCCTTTGCTGACTTTATTTACAGCGAAGAACAGCACTTGCCTCAACCCATCAGAGATTGTATTTGCTTACTTGCAGCTCACTTAAGTGCACAAGCTGGTGCACAACATACATGTATTGAATTAAACACCTTAGGCCAACCATTTTTGGGCGTGTATGTATTTCCAGAAACCTCAGTGCTACTAGGTTACCTAGAACAGGCTCACACCATAAAGAACTTTGATTTAGATAAAGACCAAGCTGAAAAAAAGGTAAGCAAGCCCATAGTTATTGACAATGGCCAAGTATATTTACAGCGATATTGGCAATATGAAGCACAACTTGCAGCGATCATTCGTAAAAAAGCAGCAGTAACCAATAACATTGATATTCCTAAAGCCAAGACTTTGTTAAAGCGTTTATTTGTAACTGAGCCTAGCCAGGTTAGCCCTATAGACAATACAGTTGACTGGCAAAAAGTGGCAGTGTGTGTGGCGGTAAGCCAATCTTTAAGCTTTATTACCGGTGGCCCAGGTACAGGGAAAACCACCACAGTGACTCGCTTACTTGCTTTACTACAAGGCTTGGCTGCCACAAACAGCAAACGCAAAGGTAAACCTCTAAACATTCAATTGGTTGCGCCAACTGGTAAGGCGGCGGCTAGGTTAACCGAGTCTATCAGTGCCGCTAAACTAAAACTCCCCGCGGACTTACAAAACGATTTACCTGAAAAATGTCAAACTATTCATAGGTTATTGGGCGCTAAACCACAAAGTCCGTACTTCAAAGCCAATGCCAGCAATCCGCTACATTTAGATGTTTTAGTGTTAGACGAAGCATCTATGGTTGATTTGCCACTAATGACTAAATTATTTGCTGCATTACCCACTCACGCCCACGTTATTTTGCTTGGTGATAAAGACCAACTAGCCTCTGTAGAAACCGGAAGTGTGTTATCAGATATTTGCGCTGCATGCGAGTCACCTACAGAATCAATGGAGTCACTGAACTTGTATGGGGCACCTCTACAGCAAACCTTGTCAGAGCTGATGGATTTAGCGAATTATACGGTGGCTGAGCCAAAGTCTATTAAAACCAGTCTTATACAAAATAACCTAGTGACCTTGCTAAAAAGTCACAGGTTTAAAGATGACAGCGGCATTGGTCAGTTAGCCAAGCATATAAATAAAGGGCAGGGGGCAAAGTGTGTTTCTCTGTTAAGTGGCACAGAGTTTAACGATATAGATTGGTATCAACCCTGCCAAACCAATACACAAGCTGTGGCCAACGAAATACTTAATACCTTAATTGTTAAGCTATTACCTGTTTACAAAGCATATCTTAAAGCCCTGTCTCAAGGGGACATTCACCTAGGCTTTAAACTGTTACAAACCCAGCAAGTATTATGTGCTCAAAAAAATGGTTTTTGGGGCGTTAATCAACTAAATGCACTAATAGAAAATGAGTTATCTAAGCAAGGCTTGATAGATACCAGCAAAGACTTTTACATAGGTCGCCCAGTTATGCTCGCAAAGAACGATCATCAATTAAAGCTGTTTAATGGCGACATAGGCCTAGTTATGGCTGATCCAACTAATCCTAGTCTTACTAAGGTATGGTTTATCACCCCAGATGGTGAAATAAGGGGGTTACTACCAAGCCGGTTACCAAGTGTAGAAACCCTTTACGCCATGACTATACATAAAAGCCAAGGCTCAGAGTTTGAGTCAGTATATTTATGTTTACCGCCACTTACCCCTAATAACCAAGGGCGAGGGTTAAACCGTGAGCTAATTTACACAGGCCTTACCCGAGCTAGAAAGCAGTTTATGTTATTTGCAGAACAAAAAGCACTAATGCTAAGCCTTAAACAGCAGTGCGTTCGTGGTAGCGGTTTGGCGGTAAGGTTGGTGTGATGCTGCGGTTTTATAGCCTAGATAAAGGGCTGACTACTGAGTTGCCGCCACGTTGTAATATATGGGTATATATTTGAGTGGTACGCAAGTCTGCATGGCCTAGCTGGTCTTGAACGGTGCGAATATCGGCACCCGACTGTAATAGGTGAGTGGCAAAACTGTGGCGTAACGTATGAGGTGTCACTGTTTTAGGTATGTTAGCTTTTTTGGCGGCATTTCGTACTGCTTTTTGTATGGTTGTTTCATCGCAATGATGTCGCCTCAATAGGTTACTTTCAGGATCTATAGAGAGTTTTACACTTGGAAATAAATATTGCCATTGAAGGCTTCGAGTTGCTCCTTGATACTTCATTCGTAATCTATTTGGTAGGTAAACCCCAGCATATTCTGGATGTGTGAGATCTGAGATAAGATATTGCTCTACCGAAACAATTTGACTACGAAGAGCTTTGTGAAGCTCTGGAGCTAGAGTCACAACCCTATGTTTACCACCCTTTCCGTACCAAATTTTTATACATGAAAAATCAAAGTCTACATCTTTAACCCGTAGACGAACCGCCTCCATTAATCGCAACCCACTACCATAAAGTAAGGATACTAATAGTTTATTATTTGCATTGACGTAAGAGAAAAGTGCTTTAACTTCTTCAACTGTCAACACTACAGGTAATTTCCTCTGCCGAGTACTTTTTACAAAGTTGAGCTTTATCTTCAACGGTTTATCAATAATGTCCTTATAAAGATAAACCAATGCATTAAGGGCACTTGCCTGCGTACTAGGGGCTGCATCTAATTTTATGACTAAGTGATTTAAAAATTCCTCAACTTCATTATCTCCCATTTGTGCTGGGTGACGTTTTTTATGAAAGCAAATAAAACGGTAAATCCAATGGATGTAGCTTTCTATGGTCTTTTTGGCATAGTTGCGCTGATACATGACTTCCTTAATATGAATTAAAAACGGTGATTTATTCATTAGATTTTTCCAATCAATTAACTGTATATAATTACAGTTTTAGTACTAAACCCGTATATATGCAAGATCTTGTGTAATCGCCGTATTTCTACATCACCCGATCACAGATTTAAAAAAAGCGTTTTCGTTGCAATAACTTACCCTATATGCCTAAAATAACCTCATGTATATATACGGCAAACACCCGTGTTTAAACACGGGTGTTTGCTACTTATTAATATTGTTATGTTTCAAATGAGAGTTTATGGATAACCTTGAGAAAA
>NZ_SAIS01000034.1 GCF_004360155.1 Paraglaciecola marina
AGTGTGCACATCCCTGATGATATTCACCCAAATATGACATCTCGGCAAATTGCTCCTGCATTGCTCTACCTTCCGCCATCCATGGCGGTCGCATGTCATATTGAAAATGCCTTGCCAAGCAGTGCTCGTCTCAAGACGGCATTTCCCCCTGATGATGCTCACCCAAACTCGCCATCCTTGGCTCGTTGAAAAATGGAGCGGAACGGTGTTCCTAAAAAGACCATTTTTCCCCCATGCGAGAGTAGACAGAAAATGTTCCAGACACTTTTCTGCACTTCCACCATCCATATAGGTCGCACGGGGTGCCCCGCACACTGCTGGAAGGCCAGCCCAGCAGGGTCCTATTTAGAAGAAGGGCTATCCGAAAGAGTAGCCTTTTGCATTCAGGTGTTGGGTAAATTAAAGTAGTCAACTGTAAATTTTTGTTAGGAAGTTGATAGAGTTAGAATATCTGTCTAGAAGCGCCTAGGTTATCCTTAGATAACCTAGGCCAGTACTTAAATACCATCAATTAGATAACTGCAAATGAGTACTGGTAGTGTTTAATGAGGGGGGCCGTGGATGAGTTGTAATTGGTCAGGGGCTTCGTATTATTTGAAGTGTTATGCTAACTCAAGGAGTATCTTGCAATAGGCTAGGTGTAACTAAGTTACTCTGTTGTTTTATCTCTTGCTAGGAGTGTAATTGCCGCTTCCTTGACTGATTTATTATGATATAGAACTAAATATATTTGTTCACATATAGGCATTTCAACACCAATTCGCCCACTTAAAATATGTACTTCTTTAGTGTTTTTATATCCTTCTACAACTTGGCCGATTTCAGATATAGCCTCGTCAATGGATGCGCCCTTCCCTAAAGCTAAGCCAAATCTTCGATTTCGAGACTGATTGTCGGTACAAGTTAATACCAAATCACCTAAGCCTGCCATGCCTGTAAAGGTTTCGGGTTTTGCACCCATTTTGATACCTAGTCTGGTAAGCTCAGCTAACCCTCTAGTAATCAGTGCTGTTCTAGCATTAGAACCAAAACCTAAACCATCAGCTAAACCTGCGCCAATAGCAATGACATTTTTAACGGCTCCACCTAACTGAATGCCAATGAAGTCATTATTTTTATAAACTCTAAATGTACTAGAGCAATGTAGTTTGTTTGAAAACTCAGTCGCTAGGGTCTCATCAGTAGAGCTTAAAGAAATCGCTGTAGGGAGGCCTGCGGCCATTTCTTTGGCGAATGTCGGGCCAGAAAGAGCTGCAAAAGGTAGATCTTTACCTAATATTTCAACTGCTACTTCATGTAGTAGTCTTCCTGTTTCAGGCTCTAATCCTTTCGTTGCCCAAATAATTCGATGCTCTGGGGTTAAATAAGGCTGTATGTTTTTTAATGTTTCTGCAAATGCACTGCTTGGAACTACAACTAAAATATCATGACTGGATGCTACTGCTTTTTGTAAGTTAGGCTCTAATGATAATGAGTCAGGGAATGTAAAACCAGATAGGTATTTTTCATTTGTTCTAGTTCTAGACATAGAATCAATATGGTTTTTATTTCGCCCCCATAAAGTTGTTGTTACTTTATTTCTAGAAAGGCAAAACGCTAGAGCGGTACCGTAAGATCCCGCTCCTAAAACGCATACAGAGTTCAATGCGTCGGTATCCGTTTACGCATCAAGCTTCTGAGGAGCTTGGTCTTGTTGAGCACGCTTTTGCATATATGCTGCAAATACCTGATTGAAATCTACAGGCGCTAAATTTAGTGGAGGAAAAGTTCCTCTATTAACTAAATTTGAGATTGCTTCGCGGGCATATGGAAACAATGTATTTGGACAAAATGCACCAATCATTTGCGCAATATTTTGCTCAGGCATTTGACCTATGCTGAATATACCTGCTTGCTGAACTTCACACAGGAAAGCAGTTTCATCACCAATTGATGCTGTTACGGTAACAGATAAAACAACTTCATATAGACCTTCACTGATTGGGTTACTTTTTGTGTCTAAGTCTAATTTTACTTCTGGTTTCCATTCTTTTTGGAACATAGCTGGTGAATTAGGTGCTTCAAATGAAATATCTTTAGTATAAATTCTTTGAATTGCGAATTGAGGGCCTTGAGCCGCTGGCTGCTCTGCAGCTTCGTTAGGTTGATTTTCGTCAGCCATTGTAATGTCCTTCCACTTTAGTTGATTAGTTAGCTAATAGGCTATCTAGTTTATTTTTCGCTTCTAATGCAAACAAGTCATCACAACCGCCTACATGCTTATTGTTAATAAATATTTGAGGTACAGTAGAGCGACCTTCCGCAAGACTTATCATCTCACCACGTAACTCGGGCTGTACTTCAATATCAATTTCTTTGAAATTCACTTGTTTGTCAGTCAATAGAGCTTTTGCCTTATGACAATAGGGACAGTATCCTTTTGTATATATAATTACGTTACTCATTGCTGTTCTCGATACTACTTAGTAATTGGTAAGTTGGCACTTTGCCAAGCGTTAAAGCCACCTTTTAATGTTACAACATTCTCAAACCCTGCTTTCAACATTTGTGCAGCCGTTCGTTTTGATGTCATGCCCATGGCACAGATAACAATTATGGGTTTGTCTTTTAATTTTTCAAGGGGGCTAAAGTCTGCCTTATTTACCAAATCAGCTTTGATTTGTTTAGAGCCCAACACATGGCCTTTCTTAAATTCAGCTACAGGGCGAATATCTAAAATATATGCGTCCTCTTTATTCATAAGTAAAGTAGCTTCGTGAGTACCTAAATCTTTTACTGAAGAGAGTTGCCCAGCAACGATTGAATAAACTAATGCCACTGAAATGGCAGCAAACAAACCAGACAATATGTAGTGGTTAGTAACAAATTCTATTAATTGATCCATATGGATTGAGTCTCTTTACGTAATTACTTAAAAAAATGAGGCCAAAGTATATAGAATTTGTTGATAGAAACTAGCCCCCAAATACTTTGATATTATAAGCGATGAATAACTTATTGTTATCCATTTAGTTTTTTAGGTGAAATGGTCGTGACGAGCACCGCCAGTAAAGATACCATTAGTGTTATTCAAGTAAACGTTGAAATTAGGGTTTAAGCACCAATCAACTTTAAATGCATAGTTCATTCAAGAGGATTAGATAATGACCGAGAAAAAAAAGACCACAGCGTTAATTATATTAGACGGCTGGGGCCATCGTGAAGACTTAACTAGCAATGCAATTGCACATGCTAACACCCCTGTATTAGATGGTTTATGTGATTCTTACACTAATACCTTGATTTCAGGCTCTGGTATGGATGTTGGTTTACCGCCAGGTCAAATGGGAAATTCTGAAGTAGGCCACGTAAATTTAGGTGCTGGAAGAGTGGTTTATCAAGACTTTACGCGTGTGACTAAAGCAATAGATGATGGTGATTTTTATGAAAATCCAATCTTAACTAGCAACCTTGATAAAGCGATTACTCAAGATAAAGCTATTCACGTAATGGGGTTATTGTCTGCAGGTGGAGTCCATAGCCATCAAGACCATATTTTTGCTTTGTTAACAATGGCGGCGAAACGTGGTGCTAAGAAGTTATATCTTCACGCTTTCTTAGATGGGAGAGACACTCCGCCAAGAAGCGCTAAAAAGCCACTTGAAGCGGCAGATGCCTTGTTTAAAGATCTAGGTGTCGGTAAAACTGCAACATTAGTTGGCCGTTATTATGCGATGGACCGTGACGCTCGTTGGGATCGCGTAGAGAAAGCTTATAACCTCATAGCAAATGCAACAGGTAGTTGTGCTGCTGAGAATGCAATTGAAGCCTTAGATGCATCTTATGCTAGAGATGAGAATGACGAGTTTATGCAAGCCACCGTTATTGGTGACGCTTGCCCTGTTGAAGAAGGCGATTCAGTCTTTTTTATGAACTTCAGGGCAGATAGAGCTCGTGAAATTAGTCGTCCGTTTGTTGAAGTAGACTTCAATGAGTTTCCTAAAAGTAAACATATTAATGTAAGTGCTTTTGTTACGTTGACACAATACGCAGAGAGCATCGATGCCCCTTCAGCATATCCACCTGTACCACTCGTTAATGTTATGGGGGATTGGCTTGCACAAAATCATAAAACTCAGTTGCGCATTTCAGAAACAGAAAAATACGCTCATGTAACATTTTTCTATAGTGGTGGGCGTGAGGAGCTTTATGAAGGTGAAGAACGTATTTTGATCCCTTCACCTAAAGTAGCAACTTACGACTTGCAACCAGAAATGAACTCTGAAGAACTCACCGATAAATTGGTCGAGGCAATAAAATCTGGTAAGTTTGATGCCATCATATGCAATTATCCTAATGGTGACATGGTAGGTCATACTGGTAACTTTGACGCCGCAGTAAAAGCTTGTGAAGCTGTTGATTCATGTATTGCAAGAATTGTAGAAGCGATTAAAGAAAATGGTGGGGACTGTTTAATTACGGCTGATCACGGTAATGCAGAAAAAATGCAAGATGAACAAACAGGACAAGCACATACCGCACATACTAGTGAATTGGTTCCTTTCATTCATGTTGGAAAAAAATCAATTGCTAGAGAAGGCGGAACATTGAGTGATGTAGCCCCTACTATGTTGCATTTGATGGGGATGCCACAACCTAGCGAAATGACAGGAACACCTATTGTGACCTTGGCTTAGGCTTTTGAAACCGTTTGTCATTAAACAACCATCGAAACTAAGCCGTTTATTTCGCAGCTTAGTTTCGATAGTGTTTTTATTGCTAGCAACGACTCCCCAACTTTTGGCTCAAGAAAAAAGTGATTTAGAGTTAATTCAAAAACAAATTGAAGATAAAAAGAAACAAATAGCAAAACAGCTAAACGAAGCCAAAAAGCTTCAAGAGAATTTAAAAAAAATAGAACTAAATGTTGCTCAAACCGCTAAAAGTTTAAATCATACAGATAACCAAATAGCTAATAATCAAAAAGAGCAAGCAAAGTTACTGAAGCAGCAAGAAGAATATCAAGATGCATTAAATCAACAAAAATCTGAATTAGCTAAGCAGATTCGAAGCGCTTATATGACAGGTAATTATGATTTTGCAAAAATGCTGCTAAACCAAGAAGATGCAGCTAATTTTGAACGAAGTATTACTTATTACCAGTATTTAAATAAAGCCAGAAAAGAGCAAATTGACAGTTTTAATGTCTTAGTCAAAGATTTAAAATTAGTTAGAGAAAAATTAATAGAAGGGCAGTCAGAACTGGAACGCCTCAAATACCAGCAAGTATCAGAGCAAAACGTTTTGAAAAAACAATTAGCGAGTAGGCAAGTCACAATGACTAAACTACAAGCTTCTATAGAGTCTGATGAAGCTAAAATAGCCCAATTACAAGTCAATGAAAAAAATCTAACGGAGGCATTAGCTAGAGCCCAGCAAAGGGTTGCCCAGCAAAGTGTCAGCTTAAATGGTTTAAGTAAACAAAAAGGCAGTTTGTTGATACCCGCTAAGGGCACCTTACGTAAAATGTTTGGTCGATTTAGGCAGGGGCAAATAAAGTGGAAGGGTATCGTTATTTACGGTAACTCTGGCGATGACGTAATTGCTATACATGATGGAAAAGTATTATACGCAGATTGGTTAAGAGGCTTTGGATTAGTCACTGTCTTAGATCATGGAGATGGTTTTATGAGCTTGTATGGGCATAACCAAGCGCTACTAAAGCAAGTTGGTGATTCGGTAACTGCTGGTGAATCTGTTGCTCTTTTAGGCCAAAGTGGTGGTCAGAGTCGACCTAATTTATATTTTGAAATTCGCCATAAAGGCAAACCTGTCAATCCAGTTTCTTGGTTGAAACTTTAAAGGCTTTAATCACTCATAATTAATAAGTCTATGAATTACTTAGTTTTTTGTGATTTTAAATTAGCCCCTAATTAAAGAAGAGATTAATCATTATTCAATGCGTTTCCTTATAAGCTTTTTATTATTGACCATCACCGTTTCAGTGCAATCATCACAAATTGTTTTGATTATTGATGATATGGGAAACAAATCACAAGATGCAGAAGCGTTTTCATTACCTGAAAATATTGCCTTTGCTATCCTTCCCAATAAGGCACTAACTAAAAGCTTTTCCGAAAAAGCTGCGATACAGCACAGAGAAGTGATTCTGCATATGCCTATGGAATCTTTGGGTGGCGTGAAACAAGAACAAGGTGTTTTATTGTCTAATATGTCTGCCACAGATATTCTGAGTAGCCTACAAAATGCATTAGACAGTGTTCCTAATGCTATTGGATTAAATAATCATATGGGAAGCAAGTTTACGCAACTATCATTTCCCTTATCTGTGACAATGGAGTTTTTATTAGATAAAGGCTTGTTTTTTGTTGATAGTCGAACTACTCGATACAGTAAAGCTCAACGCATAGCTGAGCAGGTTGGTGTACCAAATATTATGAGGCATGTATTTCTAGATCATGTAGTTGAGTTAAAAGAAATTGAAATCCAATTTAACCGGTTAATTGAACTATCAAAAAAGAATGGGTATGCAGTAGGAATCGCACATCCTCATCCAGAAACTTTAAATTTTCTGAAAGGGCATTTACCTGAACTTAAGAAACAACAGATAACATTGTCTAAGCTGAGTGATATTTTGCCAAAGTACACTGCTTCATTACCACTTTCATTTAAGGATTAATCTATGGCTGCTGCAAACTTACTTGCTTTAATTGATGATATCGCGACTATTTTAGATGATGTCGCTGTGCTTTCAAAGGTTGCAGCTAAAAAAACGGCTGGAGTACTAGGCGATGATTTAGCGTTGAATGCGGAGCAGGTTTCCGGTGTCAAAGCTGAGAGAGAATTACCGGTCGTGTGGGCCGTGGCAAAGGGCTCATTTTTAAATAAACTGATTTTAGTGCCTTCAGCTCTTTTAATTAGCGCATTTTTACCTTGGCTAATTACCGTACTCTTAATACTCGGTGGTTTATATTTATGTTTTGAAGGAGTCGAAAAGCTTGCTCACAAATTTTTGCATTCAAAAGAAGAGCGAGATGAAGAACATAAACAAAAGTTACAGGCCGTTGCTGATCCTCAAGCGGACTTGGTGGCATTAGAAAGAAATAAAATAAAAGGAGCAATTCGTACCGATTTTATTTTATCAGCAGAAATTGTAGTGATTGTATTAGGTACGGTACAAGCCGAACCCTTTATGACTCAAGTTGCAGTGGTTTCACTACTGGCCATTGCAATAACAGTTGGAGTATACGGGTTGGTAGCAGGTATTGTTAAACTAGACGATGCAGGTTTATATTTGCTAAGAAAGTCGGTTACTGGTGGCTTTAATACTTTTCAGAGAGCCTGCGGTCGTGCTTTATTAATAGTGGCTCCGCTGTTGATGAAGACACTATCTGTAGTGGGGACCGCTGCTATGTTTTTAGTCGGCGGGGGAATTTTGGTTCACAGTATTTCAATTATTCATCATTTGTTAGAACCTATGCTCCTTACCTTCGAAGGCATACAGTTTATTTCTATATTAGCCCCAATTTTACTTGAAGGTTTAGTTGGTGTAATAGCTGGTGCTATCGTATTAATTGTTTTTACCGTTATAAAAAGAATAAAGCGCTAACTTTAGTTAACGATTGAAATTTGTTCGTCTTAACTGGATATGACCTCTTGTATATTTTTTGAAATGTTATACTATAACGCCCCGAAAATTGGAGTGGTATCTTAATGCAAGTTAATAATGATAGAAGCTTACTAGACAGACTAGGTATATGGGCCTCAAGTTTGTGTGCACTACATTGCTTGTTGTTACCT
The DNA here is from genome assembly GCF_004360155.1 of Paraglaciecola marina. Taxonomy (GTDB): domain Bacteria; phylum Pseudomonadota; class Gammaproteobacteria; order Enterobacterales; family Alteromonadaceae; genus Paraglaciecola; species Paraglaciecola marina. Next base: position 7,801 of record NZ_SAIS01000034.1, read on the forward strand.
GTGCTTATTCCTATTATTCCTTTTATAGGTGCGTCATTTTTTGCCCAAGGGTGGTTTGAGAGAACTATTTTATCTATCTCAATGGTAGTTGGTTTTTGGGCTTTGTTTTCAGGTTTTTACCGTTATCATAGACAGCTCTACCCTTTATACAGTTTAGCTTTAGGTGGTGTAATTTACTGGAATAAAGATATGTTTGGTGAGTCTTACGAACCTTTTACAGTGGCTATAGGTGCAATATTAATTGTAGGGGCGCACATTGTTAACCTGAAACTTTGCCAAAGCTGTCAGGACTGCAACTCTGGGTGTGCAAGCTCCTAACTAACCTTGATAAATTAGGTTAACAAGCAGGCTTTAGGTTTCATTATTTTTACAGGTTCCTAATTTTTTTTGTGCCTCTTTATCTTTGCTCAATACCTGCTTTAAATCCTCAGTGCGTTGCTTGATTGCCACGCCGTAACTATGATCGTCCCCCCACAATTCAGCTAACGTCGTTAAGGATTCGATATCGTGTTCTGCAAATAGTTTACCCGCTCTTTGTGACTCAGTTTCGTTATTTCCTAACAGTGTTAAGGCTTGTACTCCTAAGTTGAGCGCTGAGTCGAAGGTTTCACGTTTAAATGTTGTAATGCCTAGATTCATTAATTGATATGCGTGGCGACGGTCAATAGCTCGTGCAGCAATTTTTAAACTTGGATAATACTTTTGGGCAATTTTTACTATCTCTAGTATTTTGTCAGCATCGTCAATTGCAATTACCAATAATTGTGCATCGCTTGCCCCCGAAGCTTCTAGCAAGTCTCCCCGAGCTGCATCTCCGTAGTAAACTTTACTACCAAAACGTCTTAATAGATCTATTTGGTTGGGGCTATGGTCCAAAATAGACAAGTGATAACCCTGTGCTGTTAGTAAACGGCCAATTACTTGACCAAAACGCCCATAGCCAGCAATGATTACATTTTTAGTCGCTTCAATTTTCTCTGGGGAGTCGAATTTCGGTTGCTTACTATTTCCATTATTGATGATTTTCTCGCAGAGCATCATTAACATTGGGGCCATTAGCATGGAAATAGCTACGACAAGAGTCGTCAGTTTAGTTTGTTCTGTAGTTAAAATTTCTAAGGAGCTGGTAAGTGAAAGTAGTACAAAAGCAAATTCTCCACCTTGCGCTAAGGCAACCGTAAATAGTAATTGCTGCTTACTTTTAATTTTAAACAACCATGCCAGAGCCCATAAAACTAGTGCTTTAATTGTAATAAGTGCGATCACAAACAAGCTTACATTGTAAAACTCAGAGACAAACAATGGGAAGTCTATTGATGCACCAACTGTGATAAAAAACAATCCTAAAAGCAAGCCTTTGAATGGTTCAATGTCTACTTCTAACTCACGTCTAAATTCACTCTCTGCCAAGACCACTCCAGCCAAAAATGTTCCTAGAGCAGGTGATAAGCCAATTTTTTGCATCAAAACAGCAATAGCAATAACTAAAAATAATGCAAACATTGTAAACACTTCACGTATCCGTGTTTCTGCAATATAACGGAATACGGGAGCTGCAATGTATTTTCCAGCAAATACAATTGCCGCGATGATTGCCAAAGAAACAATCACCTGTATGGAAGCTGAATAATGTTCAATTAGATTAGTATGGTTAGGTGTAGCGTTGGTCAAGTCCGAAAAGGCAACTAAGGGCAACAAAGCTAAAATCGGAATGACGGCAATATCTTGGAATAAAAGTACAGAAAAGGCGTTTTGCCCAGCTTCTTGCTTAATCCAACCTTTTTCTGTCAAGGTTTGCACTGCAATAGCTGTAGACGATAGAGATAACATTAGCCCTATTGCTAGCGCAGTCTCCCACCTTAGCTTTAAAACTAAGTGAACAGCTATAAAAAACAAAGCACTGGTTAGTAAAACTTGTAAACCTCCTAACCCCACAATTGAGTGACGTAACTTCCATAATCGGGCTGGCTGTAACTCTAAACCGACTAAAAACAGCATCATGACTACCCCAAACTCCGCAAAATGCATTGCATCAGTCTGGTCACCAACTAGCCCTAAAACAAAAGGACCTATGAGTATTCCTGCAATTAAATAACCAAGTACAGAGCCCAACCCTAAACGTTTGGCGATTGGCACAGCTACAATAGCTGCTACTAAGTAAATAAGTGCCATTTCTAACATCATTTTCCCTTGTCATTAGTGTTGTGGTATTGAGTGTATTACAAGCTGTGCTACGTTATTTATAACATGGTTAGTTGAATTGAGCTTCTCCTCTTGGGAGAGTGAGAATAGGAGTGTTGCCAATTTTAATCGGGTTGTAGAATATCAGTATTTCTATTTGTAGGGTTATTTCCCGTGAAGTTTTTGAGCACTAATTGTTTCATATATGGCAGCTGATATAACTAATACACCCCCTAAAAATGTTTGCCAATTGGGCTGCTCATTCAAAATGACTATGGCCATGATCGTCCCCCAAAATGGCTGCATGCAGGCTACTAGAGAAAAGGTTTTTGCGCGTAAATGCCGTAAACTGGCTGCTATAAGGGCATGGGGTAACGCAGTTAAAAAAGTACCTAAAACTAAAAGCCAAATATAAGTATGCTTATCAGCTGTGAACAATTGCTCTGAAGAAAAAAAGCTCAGGCATACAAATATAACAAGTGTTTGGTAAGCCATTGCGTGAGCACCAGAATAATGGGAAAAATGTTTCCTATGGATTAGATTTCTAAGTGCGTATAACAGAGCTGAAACCACCCCGATTAAAATGCCTAAGGTGACGTCATTATCTAAAGAAATCTCTGGAACAATTAGACAAATTCCAAACAATACAATCAAAGCACTAAATAGGTCTTGCCAAACTAAGCGTATTTTTTCAAAAAAAGGTTCAAGCAATACGGTAATGACGGGGAAAGTAAACAAGGCTATCATTCCTACAGATACAGAAGAGTATTGCATCGCTGCGAAATAAGTAACCCAATGAGCAGCCATTAGAAGGCCAAGAATTAGAGCTACTCCATAATCTTTCTTACTATGTAGCCTTATTTTATGTTTCGTGAGTTTTAGAATAACCACTAACATCAGGCACGCAACAATTGAACGTCCAAAGGTAATATCAATGGCCGATAACGGTATTATTTTCGAGAAAAGCGCTGTGGCCCCTAATAAAACTACAGTGAAGTGCAGAGAAATTAAGCTTTTTTTAACGGGATCCACTTAGTTATTTCTTAATTGTTGCAAAAACGTCGCCGAGGCGCGTAACGTCTCCCGCTACTAATTCTGCGAAATCTATCGTGTTAGCTTCAAAGCAAGCAACAATAGTTGAGCCCAACTTAAAGAGGCCCATTTCTTCACCTTTTTTGATGGTTACAGCGTTTTCACCTTGGTCGGGATATTTCCAATGCTGTACGGTTTTCCCTGTTGGTGGTGAGATTGTACCGGCCCATTTAGTTTCTATGCTAGCAACAATCGTTGCCCCTACTAAAACCATGGCCACTTTTCCAATTTCGGTATCAAAAATAGCGACTACACGTTCGTTTCTAGCGAACAAGCCTGGTACTCGTTCTGCAGTTAGCGGGCTAACTGAAAATAACTCACCAGGAACATATATCATATCGGTTAGTTGGCCATCAATAGGCATGTGAATGCGGTGATAGTCTTTTGGTGATAGGTATATCGTGGCAAATTTCCCCCCTAAGAAAGGTTGGGCTATTTCAGGCTTGCCTCCTAGTAAAGTGGTTAAACTATAATCGTGGCCTTTTGCTTGAAAAATAGAGTCAAAGTTTATATCGCCTAATTGGCTCACTGCTCCATCTACCGGAAGGGCCAATTGATTTTCATCGGCACAAATAGTTCTAGCATCGGCTTTTAATAATCGTGTAAAAAAAGCATTAAAAGATGGATAAGACCCTGGATCTGATTCTAACGCCTCAGCCATATCAACTTTGTATTGCTTGATAAAAAGCTTAATGATAGCCGTAGTAAGAGCTCCGGCCTCAGCAGCTGCGAGTTTCCCAATCAATCTAGATAGTAGGTGCTTAGGGGTAATGTACTGCAGTGCAATTTTTAATGAATCCAACAAAATTAAAATCCTAGCTTATAATCCATCTAAAATTGTACCTGAATATTTTAGTAGGTGTATTTTTCACTAAGTTCAATAGGCTATATGCTAGTAGAATTTAAAGTTCTAATGCTCTGGGTTATTTGGCGTGAGATGGGCGAAGTTCGTCCATATTTGCCAGTATTTTATGATAACTGAGATATCGCTGTTGACTTATATTGCCATCATTTACTGCTTTTTTTATTAGGCAGCCTGGGTCGTCACCATGTTTACAGTCTCTGAATTTACAGCCTCCTAAATAGTCTCTAAATTCTTTAAAACCATAGGTCAAACGCTCAGATGGCAGATGCCAAAGTGCGAACTCTCGAACACCAGGAGAATCTATTAAGTCACCACCCGCTGGGAAGTGCAGAAGCTTTGCCGTGGTGGTTGTGTGTTGGCCTAAACCTGAGTTGTCCGAAATGTCACCAATTACTTCGTCGGCATCGGGTAATAGGGCATTAATCAAACTAGACTTCCCAACACCTGATTGACCCACAAAAACACTCACTTTATCTTTTAAACAAGCTGCTAATTGCTCAATTCCTGCTTGTGTTTTACAGCTGGTATAGACAATTTGATAACCTATATCTCGATAGGTGTTGAGTTGCTCTTCGACTTCACTTTTTTGCTGTTCGTTAAGTAATTCAACTTTATTCAGCAAGATAACAGGGGTAATTTCAACATCCTCAGAAGCCACCAAGTACCTATCGATTATATTCAAAGACAAGGTTGGCAGTACCGAGCTGACAATAATAATTTGATCGATATTTGCAGCAATAGGTTTAACACCGTCGTAAAAGTCTGGTCGTGTAAGTACCGATTTTCTATCCAGAACCGCTTCAATAATACCGCTAATGGTGAGTGTCTGATCTTTTCCTGGACGAAATAACACTTCATCTCCGCAGACTACACTACCTATGGTCCGTCTCATATGGCATCTATGAGTTATGCCAGCAGTATCTTCAACATCAGCGTGTTTTCCAAACCGACCAATAACACGTCCAGTTTGTTGTTCACCTAACTGGCTATCTTCAAGTTCTGACTTTTTGGAGGGCTCAGATAGACGTTTAGAACGGTTTACTGAAACTTGACGTTTTTGACGATGAGTAAGTTTTGGTTTTTTTGCCACGTTAATCTTTGCTGTATTTAATACTATTTCTAGTATCATGTTACCGTTTGGTTGGCTTTAAACCAAACACTATCAAGCATTCTTCTTAAACTCAGGAGCGACAATGTCAGTAAATAATGAAAATTTGGTTTGGATTGATATGGAAATGACCGGACTTGAGCCTGAAACTGATGTTGTACTAGAAATAGCTACAATAGTGACAGACAAAAATCTAAACATCCTAGCAGAAGGTCCAGTGTTGGCGATCCATCAGCCAGACAGCATATTAAATGGTATGGATGAGTGGTGTACCAATACCCATGGAAAGTCTGGATTAACAACTAGGTGTCAGCAGAGCACTATTACTGTAGAACAGGCTGTTGCACAAACGATTCAATTTTTAGAGCTTTACGTTCCTAAAGGTGTATCCCCTTTGTGTGGAAATACTATTGGGCAAGACCGCCGTTTTTTAGTCAAGTACATGGCAGAGTTGGAAGCATACTTTCATTACAGAAGTGTAGATGTGAGCACAATTAAAGAATTGGTTCGCCGTTGGAAACCCGAGTTGTTAGATGGTTTTCACAAAAAAGGAGTGCATTTAGCACTAGACGATATTCGTGAGTCTATCGCCGAAATGGCTTATTACCGCCAACATGTTTTTAATATTTAAGTCTTACTTTGCTGTAGTTGTATAATTCTTGAATCATTTGCTGAGTATTTATGCAAATGATAAGAAAAATGAAAAAAACTCCTTTTTAGACTTGCATCAGAATTTAATTTTTGTAAAATGCGCCTCCGTTTTGGGTAACCACAATCTGGAACGGGCGCAAGAAAATTAAGCGGGAATAGCTCAGTGGTAGAGCACAACCTTGCCAAGGTTGGGGTCGCGAGTTCGAATCTCGTTTCCCGCTCCAATTTTTGTAAAGCTACTTTTGATTTTTTATCTCTTCTCTATTTTTTACAGACTATGTAAACCACTATAGTTCCAAGCTATTTTACTTCAGTTAAATATATTTACCTTGCTTCAATTAAGTGAAATTAAACACCCGTTAATTTTCAAAAAATGCATAAATATTAAATCTACATTGCACTTTTATGGTGTTTTGGTGTTTTTTGTTGGTGCGAAAGGGGAATTTATTGAATATTTTGCACTGTATTTGTGAGATTATTCGTTTCGCTAATATTTGTTTTTAAAAAACCTAAAGAAGAAGTGAATAAGTATTCAGCAACTAGCATTAAAAAAGCCCCTTTAACTCTTCAGGTTAAGTAATGTCGGCACAGTATGTGCTGAAGGGGAATTGAACCGCATCGGATCGCGCAACATAACTACAAAGATTAACCCAACTTCTTATTTTTACAAAAAACGAGACTTAAATGACCAACAAATCACACAGAAAAGCATTTAGCTATTCAGCTATTGCGTTAGCAGTATCTGTTAACTTTTTACCAAATGTCGCTATTGCCCAAGACCAAGAAGCTCAAATCGAAACCATTCAAATTACAGCCACCAGAAGAACAGGGACTGTTCAGGATGCCCCTTTAAATATCACAGCTTTAACTTCTGATACCTTAGCAGAACAGAATATTTCTGATTTGGATGATGTTGCTCGCTGGGTACCAGGTTTGACAGTAACTGACCAGGGTGGTCGTAGTGATTCTCCTATTATTGTTCGTGGATTGAATACCAATTCATCTGGTCCATCATCAGATGGTGGAACTGTGGCAACTTATGTGGGTGAAATCCCTCTATTCATTAATTTACGCCTAAATGATATTGAGAGAGTAGAAGTGTTAATTGGTCCACAAGGGACATTGTATGGTGCCGGAACATTAGGTGGGGCTATTCGTTACATCCCAAAACAAGTGGAGCTGGACGTAACTGAAGGGCAAGTATATGGAGATTTATTCTCACAATCAGAAAGCGCCAGTTTAGGTGGTGAAGCTGGTTTTATTTTTAATACGCCCTTAATTGAAGATGAGCTAGGTGTCAGAGTTTCTGTTAATAGATACCATAATCCAGGCTTTATTGATTATAACTATGTTGTAAAAGACGGTGGTGTATCCCTGCCTGATCCAGATTGGACTGATCAATCGTCGATTGATGAAAACCTTAAGCAGGTTGAAGACGCAAACGGCGAAGATACTTTGTCGGCTAAGGTTGCATTACGTTGGCAGCCAAATGAAAAATTTGATGCTACTTTATCTTATTTTTATCAAAACCAAGAAGTAGAAGGGCGCTCGATTACCCATTACAATGCCTTGTCAGATGATAATCCTCTTGCTGATCTAGTTGGAAAATATGAGTCAGCGTACCGCTATGTAGAGCCAAGAGAAAAAGAAGATTCTCTATTAAGTTTAGAAATGAAAGTCGATTTAGGCTTCGCTGAGCTCGTTTCTGCAACGGGTAAGTCTGAATACAATGCTGTGGGCCAGCGAGATCAAACTGACTTACTTATCCGCTTAGATTATAGCTATGAAGAGTTTCCTGCGTTTTCTGCTTATACTCGCGAAGTTGATGAAGTCGAAATCTTAACTCAAGAACTTCGATTGGTTTCAACTAATGATTCTGCACTCTCTTGGATTGTTGGTGGGTTCTATAATAACATTGAAAGTTTTGGTGAAAGCAGTGAGTTTACTCCTGGCTTTGACGAATACGCCATTAATGTATGGGGAGTTGACGGTAATTTAAGACCAGACTCGTTAGAGTATTACTCAGTTGGTTATACTGAAGTGACAGAAAAAGCGTTATTTGGTGAGTTAAGTTATCAGATAAACGATAAGTGGGACGTAACCGTTGGACTTAGAAAGTACGAATACGACGTGACGTCATCATCAGCTGTTGACTTACCTTTATTCTACACAGTGTTTGATGGCCGAGATTCTGACTCTTTAGAGATCGACTTATCTACTGAAAATGCCAGTGACTCTGGTAATTTATTTAAATTCAATACCAGTTATCAATTTACTGATGACTTAATGGGCTACTTTACTGTTAGTGAAGGGTTCAGAATTGGTGGTTCAAATGGTGTGGCTGCATGCCCTGATAATATAGACGAAATAGCAACACAAATAGTCTGCGCCTTACCAAACGAAGTATTGTACACACCAGACACTACCACTAACTATGAGTTAGGTTTCAAGAGTACTTGGTTGAAAAATAAGTTTCACTTTAACGGAGCTCTATTCAACGTAGACTGGGATAACGCTCAAGTATCTGGTGCTACGGTAAATGGTCAACAAACCATTACGTCTAATGCTGCAACTGCAAATTCTAAAGGTGTTGAAATTTCTACTAGGGCAATTTTAAGCGATAGTTTGTCAGCCTATGCCACATACTCTTATACCCAAGCGGAGCTAACAGACGACGCGCTATTCTTGTTTGATATTTTTGTGGATGATGAAGGTGAAGCCATTTTACCTATTCAAGATTATTACGACGGTAAAGATGGTGATCGTCTACCAGGCTCTCCAAAACAACAATTTTCATTTGGTCTAAAATACACCCAAGATATTTTCAATGATAAATTGTTAGATGTTACCTATGGTTTAACCGCTCAAAGTAACGTGTTAACTAAAGTGGGGTCACGGGCTGATGGTGAAGCATTACCAGGTTACGCATTGAGTAACTTGAGCGCTTCTATCTCAGATGATGATTGGGCCGTTACTCTATATATTGACAACATGTTCAATAAATATGCGTATTCGTCTACTCGGAGTAATGTTTCTAGTATTGGCTTAGGGGCTTATCAAGAGGAAAACTATGTAAATGGAACTGACCTTTTGCGTAGTTATGGCCATTATGTGATAAATCCACGTAAAGTTGGTATCAAGTTTACCTATAACTTCGACATGTAAGAAGTTATCTTACTTCAATACTAAATAGGGTACTTTGTGTACCCTTTTTTATTTTTTAGTTAACCATCGAAGCTTTTGCTCATGAATACAAACACCATTCAAACATTACACCGCAATGCTCAGATTGCTCTGAATCAGCGAGACTATGTTAAGGCCCACAGTTATTGCGTAAAGATTATCGAGTTCCAGCCTAATCATGCCGATGCCTATTTTCTGTTAGGTATGATCCATTGCGAAATTGGGCAAATCAAAAAAGCAATAAAGCTAATTCAAAAAGCGCTATCGTTCCAAGTGGTGCCAGAATACCTAGCACACCTAGCTAAGTGTTATTCGCTAATGGGCGATATGGCATCAGTTTTAAATGTTGTGCAAGACATACCTTTAGATATTATTTCTAAACCTCTTACCTTAGACACTCTAGGAGTAGCACTTAGTCGTGTGGGTGATCACACAAAGGCACTAGTGTATTTTGAAAAAGCTTTACAGCTTGAAAAGCATAATCCAGGTTTTTATTACAATTTTGGGGTGTCCTCTAAGTTTGCTGGGTTATTTGAACAAGCTAAACGAGCCTTTAATCAAGCCATTGCATTAGAACCTAAATATTACCAATCACACTTTGCCTTATCTGATTTAGGTGGAATAACCCAATCCTCAAATCATATTGAAAGGCTGCAAGCTTTACTGGATGACAATATCCACCCCGACAATTTACTGCACCTTGGGCACGCCTTAGCCAAAGAGTACGAAGCATTAGGGGAGTATGGCCAAAGTATTGAGATGCTAAACCGGGTTAAAAATAATAAAGCTAGTACTATGAATTATCAGTTCTCTGATGATAAAGAGCTGTTTAGCTATTTAAAAAATGTTAATCAATCAAGCTCAAATACAGAGCAGGGTTGTGACTCTACACAACCTATTTTTATCGTAGGAATGCCGCGCTCAGGGACAACATTAGTGGAGCGAATATTGAGTAATCATAGCCAAGTTAACTCGTGTGGTGAATTACAAGATTTTGGCGTTGCGGTAAAAGAGCTTACTAACACACAGTCGAGAAAAGTGCTTGATGTGGAAACGTTAATGGCAGCGCAACAACTTGATTTTAAAGCTCTCGGTGAACGATACATAGAAACCACAAGTGCGGTGTCGGGTAATACAGCTCACTTTATTGATAAGCTTCCATTTAATTTTTTCTATATAGACCTCATTTCTAAAGCTTTACCCAATGCCAAGATTATTTGTTTGTTGCGGGATCCTATGGATACCTGTATCGGTAACTATAGGCAATTATTTTCAATCAATAGCCCTTATTACAGTTACGCATATAGCTTGAAAACTATTGGGCAGTTTTATTCTGAGTTTTTTGAGCTAGTGCATCAAAGAGTCCAACAAAATGTACCTAATCTTATGATGCTTAACTATCAAGAGCTGGTGGCTGAACCAAGAGCTAAGGTAACTGAGTTACTAGGTTTTTGTGGGCTTGAGTGGCAAGAGCAATGTTTGCATGCTGAAACAAATACTGCGCCCGTTTCTACCGCTAGCAAGGTTCAAGTGCGAGAGCCTATAAATGCTAAGTCAATCGGCCGTTGGAAAAAATTCCGCCCTTATACTGATGAGTTAGAGGCGTTACTTAGAAATAACAAAGTGCTAACAAGGTAATCTATTACTGGCGATAGTTTGAGTATGGCTATTCAATCCACTTCAGTTTTTCCAAAGGATAACCTAAACACCATTTAGCCCGTTCAAGAATAACTCGTGTTTTAATGCGTTCTATTCCCAGTTTTGGATTAGCACTAAGTTCATTACAAGCTTGATTCAAGGCTTTGATGTCTGGAAAGCAAGTGAAAGAAATATAGTCAATATCATCACTTACCCGAACACAATCCATAAATTCAGGGAGCTGGTTAATGGCTTCTTCAAATGCAGCTCTACCATTTACAGTATTGTTGTCTAACTTGAACTCAACGTAAGCCAAAACATGTTCGCATAGTCTGTCTAAATCCATTTCTGTTTGAAAATTGACGAAATATCCTGCTTCTTTTAAAGCTTTAGTTCTTTGAAAGCATGCGCTGGGTGATAAGGCCACTGCATCAGAAAGCTCTTGATTTGATAGGTCAGCGTTTTTATGCAGGGTTGCAAGTATCTTTTTATTGATTGCGTCTAATTTTACTGTTTTATGTTTTTTCATACTGGCAACTGATTAATGCAAAATATCATTTTGATACAAGTAGACCAATAAATACATTCTTTAAATAAAACGGTAATCTTCAATAGATTATTTTTTCAATAGTCCTTTAATATAAGCAAGTCCCGTTTCTTTAAATTGCTGCAAAACCACATACTAAAAATTATAACAAAGGTGATATTTTGGATAATCAAAGCGAATACTCAAGTGTGGCTGTAACAGCTGAACAAATTGTGTCTTGGCCCAGGGTCGCAGCGGTTTCTGTAATGATTGCATTTTCATTACCGACTTTCATAACTGGGATTGAGATTTATCAAGGGTTAACTGTTCCTGATACGGTGTGGGCTTTGATTATCGGCTCAGTTTTGCTAACTATCATTGGTGGCACAATGGGCGCTATTGGCGCTAAAACCCGCTTAAGCTCTTATCTGTTGGTGAGAATAGCATTTGGAGATAGGGGAGCTGGTGTTGTTAATTTAGCTTTTGCTTTGTCACTTATAGGCTGGTTTGGCGTCAATATAGACCTTTTTTCTGGTGCAGTGAGCCGCTTGGCATTAGACGTTTTTGAGTTACATATTCCTGACTGGCCAATAGAAATGGCGGCTGGTATTTGCATGATAATTACCACTATTTTTGGATTTAAAGCAATCAATATACTGGCTTCGATTATGGTTCCTGTGCTGGTAGTGGTAACGGCTATGATGTTTTGGGCTGCTTACAATCAATTAAGTTTAGAGCAGTTTTGGTATTTTGAAAAAAGCGCCACGCTAACATTAAGTGATGCCGTCAGTGCCATAGTAGGAGCGATTATTGTTGGCGCGATTATTCTTCCTGATATCACTCGCTTCACTAAGCACTGGACCGGTGGAGTCTATACCGCTTTTTGGGCTTATATGGTGGTTGAACTGATCGTGTTATTTGTAGCTGCATTTGCCGCTGCTGCTATTGGGCAATCTGAAATTTTAAGTTTAATGTTAGCTTTAGGTTTGGGGTTAGCGGCTTTTGTGATTGTGATTGCAGGCAGTTGGTTACTTAATTCCTTAAATCTTTACAGCACTATGCTGAGTGTTGAAGCTACCTGGCCAAAAATTACGGGTAAGCTGTATACCTGTTTATTCGGATTGGCTGGGATCATCGCGGCCTTCTTTAATATTCTAGATGTGTTTATTGCTTTCTTGTCTTTTTTAGCCGCGATATTTGTGCCCGTATCGGGTGTTATTATGGTTGATTTCTTATTTATAAGGCGAGAGTTTTATAATCTTGATTCTCTTAAGAATAATGTAAAGTTTTCACCTGCTGCTTTTATTGCCTGGTTACTCGGTGCAGCCCTTGCAGTGTTTAGTGATGCGGCATTCATGCCATCTTTTACCAGCATCACCGTGTTAGATGCTGTTTTAATTTCTGGCATTGTTTATGCGCTGCTTTGTCATGTTTGGTCTACCCCCGTTAAAAATGTCGAAGGAGAAATCTAATGCATATAGGTATTGATGTTGGCGGCACACACACAGATGCTGTATTGATTAGTGGTGATGATATTTTAGCAAGTACCAAAGCACTTACCTCTGCAGATATTGTTACTGGGGTCGTCAATGCATTGACCACTATTCTCACTGATGGTGTGGTATCTGGCACTCAAATAGATGCAATTATGATTGGCACCACACAGTTTACTAATGCTGTGGTAGAACGCAGGGAGTTGTCTGAAGTTGCGGCCATTCGTATTGGTTTACCTAGCGGTGAAGGGTTACCTCCTATGGTGGATTGGCCTGCTGATATTAAAGCTGCTGTAGGTAATCATGCATATATGATTAAAGGGGGCTACCTCTACGACAATTGGCCATTAGCCCAGTTTGATGAGGCGGAAATAAATGACGTATTGCATGATATAAAAAGAAAAGGCCTAACCAATATATCTATAGCGTCGGCTTTTTCTCCTATGAATCCAGAGCCAGAGTTATTTCTTGCTGAAAAAGTAAAAGCGGTGATCCCAGAAGCTAAGATTACGTTGTCTCATAATATTGGGCGTTTAGGAATATTAGAAAGAGAGAATGCTTCCATTTTAAATACCGCCCTTTTGGACTTTGCAGACAGAGTGGTTGACGCGTTTGGTATGGCTATTAATAAACTTGGTATTCAGTGCCCAGTATTTATTAGCCAGAATGATGGCACCTTAATGAATGCCAGTTACGTCAAAAAATTTCCTGCCTTAACCTTTGCATCTGGACCCACTAACTCATTAAGAGGCGCGTTCAAACTATCCGGAGTAGCCAATGCCATAGTGGTAGATATTGGCGGCACCACATCAGATATTGGCGTATTGCAAAATGGCTTTCCTAGAGAGTCTAGCGCTATTGTTGATATAGGCGGAATACGCACTAATTTCAGAATGCCAGATATCAATGCAATAGGCTTGGGCGGGGGCAGTATGGTTACACCTGACGGCCTGCAAATTGGCCCGCAGTCCGTAGGCCATAGGTTAGTTGATGACGGGCTAGTGTTTGGTGGTGATATTTTAACGGCTACTGACCTTATAGTTGCCGCTGGTGGCGCTGAAATTGGGGATAAAACTAAGTTACAGCAGTTATCGAAAGAGGTAGTTGCAAGTGGCATAAAGACGATTAACCAAATGCTTGATCGTGGCATTGATATGATGAAGCTCAATAGTGAACCTGTACCTGTAATTTTAGTTGGCGGCGGTGCTGTGTTAGTGAGTGGAGATTTGAAATCGGCATCACAGGTGTTACGTCCTAAACATGCTGAAGTTGCGAATGCCATAGGGGCATCTATCGCCAAGATCAGTGGTGAGAGTGAAAAAATGGTGTCCTATCAGAATATTCCCCGTGACAAAGCAATAGAAGAAGTGAAGCAAGAAGCCTTTAAACGTGCCATAGCCGCCGGCGCGTCTGAGGTATCATTAGAAATGGTTGATATCGAAGAAACCGCAATTCCCTATATGGATGGTGCCTGCACCAAATTAAGAATAAAAGTTATGGGTGATGTGAAAGCATTGGCTTCAACGACTCATAATAAGATAGAGGAAGCATCATCATGAATCTAGACGAATCACATTTAGAGGATTTAGCACTTGGTGCTGTCTTTTTGGCTACAGGTGGAGGTGGTGATCCTTATGTATCTAAATTACTCACGGCTTTGGCATTCAAAAAATACGGCCCTGTGAACTTGATAGAAGTGAGTGAATTATCAGATGACGCCCATGTGGTGACTATTGGTGGCGTAGGCGCCCCCACTGTAGGGTTAGAGTTACTGCCATCACAAAATGAAAGTTTTGAAGCTTTGTTGGCTTACGAAAAGCACACTGGCAGAAAAGTTGATGCCCTTGTTTCTTTTGAAATAGGCGGTGGAAATTCATTAATACCTATAATGGCTGCTTTAGCTAAAGGTATTCCTGTGGTAGATGGTGACGGAATGGGGCGTGCCTTACCTGAGGCTCAAATGATGACATATGCAATATGTGGTGCTTGCCCAACACCGGCAGTCGCTTTAGATTATGAAGGTAACGCTACGTTATTCTCTACCAAAGACACCCATACTTTCGAACGCCATATTAGAGGCTTAACTCAAGCCTCAGGTGGCATGATGTTATCTATTGACCACCCCATGACAGGTGCCTTTCTGAAAAAAGCCATTATACCTGGCACCGTGAGCTTCTCGGTTAAATTGGGTGCTTTGTTGCGTGAAAACAGAGGCAGTGCAGAACAATTATTATCGCCATTACAGGCTTTGTTTAAAGACTCTGTATACGGTGAGTGCCGTCTTTTATATACGGGGAAAGTCACCGATAAGCATAACTCAGTAGTAGGCGGCTTTGATGTTGGTGAAGTGACTATTGCTTCATTTGAAGAACAAACACCACCTATGAGTATCTGTATTAAAAATGAATACTTAATTGCTAAATTAGATGGCAAGGTTGTGGCTAGCGTCCCAGATTTAATAGTAATAGTTGAATATGAAACCTCCAGCCCTATAAATGCCGAAAGATTAAGGTATGGGCAGAGGTTGGCTGTTTTTGCTATCGGTTGCCCTGAGTTTTATAGAACACCCGAAGCGCTTAAAGCTGTGTCGCCAAGGTGTTTTGGTTTTGACCTTGATTATGTTCCTTTGGAAGCTATTTAATATATTTAAAGAACATGAAAAAATTGCAATTAGGCTGTTAAGCTCTCATAATTCAACTGGTCAAACCAGAGGTGAGCGTCATGACTAGCATTAATCCACTAAGAAAATTTGTTGATAAAGTAAATCAATACCCAATTTGGGTCAGTTCAAAACTCATGACCTGGGTATTCAGATATAAAGTTAAACTAGCAGGAACTACTGGGATTGAAGTTTTGCGCACCGATGGTAAGTCAGCTACCTACAGGCAAAAAAATAAGAGTAAAGCACAAAACCATATTGGCAGCGTCCATGCCGCCGCCATGGCTTTGCTAGCAGAATCTTGTACTGGATTTATAGTGGGTATCAATCTACCCGCCGATAAATTACCACTCATAAAAACAATGAATCTGAATTATGTAAAGCGGGCCACGGGCGACATGACGGCCGTGGCAAGCCTCACAGATGAACAAATTAATTTGATGCAGACCACTGACAAAGGCGAGGTTAATGTGAAAGTAGTGGTTCAAGATGAGACAGGAATAGAGCCCTTGATTTGTGAAATGATTTGGGCATGGGTTCCTAAGCGCTAGTTAGAATTTGCTGTTAGATGATTCACATGTCATAAAAAATTAATCACAAAACTTAGAAAAATAGTTGACAGATTTTTGATTTAAATTATAAAGCAAGATACAAGGTTCAGTGTTTTACCTTGGCTTAACCTTGTTTCTTTTAAACCAATAATTTAAATGATTTTGATAGGTACTGCGATGACAAAACTTACCAGAGAATCTTTAGTCAATCGATTATTCAACGATCCTAAAAACTATCCATATGGGTTTTCCCGTTCAGGTGATTTTTCAATAAATGAAAGCAAAGCTTTATCTCAATATGGGGCACTCATCGCTGCATTAGTTGATGGTGAAATTTCACCTTCAACACCCGAGGAAGAGAGTTTTTTGGCTTCGGCTTTTGGTAAACAAGACCCAAAAAGTATTGCTGAAAAAGCTTGGTTAAAATATCAAAAACGAATTAATCGCCCTAAAATGGGAAGTATCTATGGTTCACACAAGGCTTCTGTTGATATTGACAATGAAAGTACCGATGAAGATGACGATATTCCCATAGAATTAGAAGATGAATAGGATGCTTTAACTATTTATTTTGTTTTTTATGGTTTTTTATTCTAAAATTTAGGTCGTTTTATTTTTTATTGGTATATTTATCCTAATATTGCCGTATATAGGAATATGTATCTCACTTTTATGGTTCTAGCTGTTTATTCTTTCTAACTGCTCACGTATAGTGCCCGTCCTTATTTAATAACCTTCTTTGGGAGATTTCGTTATGGAAATGATGTCAGGCGCTGCAATGGTTGTGCGAGCGCTTAAAGACGCTGGAGTTAAACATGTATTTGGTTACCCTGGTGGTTCTGTACTAGATATTTACGATGCTTTATACGTTCAAGATGACGTTGAACATATACTAGTCAGACATGAGCAAGCTGCTGCCCACATGGCAGACGGATATGCCAGAGCTACGGGTGAAACTGGAACTGTTTTAGTAACTTCTGGTCCAGGTGCAACCAATACCATTACAGGTATTGCAACTGCATATATGGACTCAATTCCACTAGTAGTACTTTCAGGTCAAGTCCCTACTATGCACATTGGCGAAGACGCATTCCAAGAAACGGATATGATTGGTTGTTCACGACCTATAGTGAAACATAGCTTTTTAGTTAAACGCGCAGTGGATATTCCTGGAGCAATCGCTAAGGCCTACCATATTGCTAACACAGGGCGTCCCGGACCTGTGGTTGTGGATTTGCCAAAAGATATTGTGAACCCACAAGAATCACACCCTTATGAATTTCCAAGTTCGGTAGAATTACGTTCATATAATCCTACATTGAAGGGGCATAATAAGCAGGTTAAGAAAGCCATTGAAGTTATAAAAGCTGCCAAACGTCCTGTTATGTATGTCGGTGGTGGAGCGGTAGCGTGTGAAGCTACTGATTCAGTTACTAAACTGGCTGAAACCTTAGGCTGTCCGGTAACTTCTACTTTGATGGGCCTAGGTGCTTTCTCTGGTGTACATCAGCAATCTGTTGGCATGTTAGGAATGCACGGTACCTTTGAAGCGAATAAGACTATGCATAATGCTGATTGTATTATCGCATTAGGCGCTCGCTTTGATGATAGGGTAACCAATAATGTTGCTAAGTTTTGTCCGAATGCAACCATAGTACACGTGGATATTGATCCTACTTCTATATCTAAAACGGTTGCAGCCCATATTCCTGTCGTTGGCTCTATCGATAGAGTATTAGAGCAGTTTTTTGAAAAGTTAGAAGACTTCGATACCGAAGCTCAAGCTGAACGTTTAGCTGATTGGTGGCAAGAAATTAATCAATGGCGTGCTAAAAAATGCCTTGAATATAAAACCAGTGACACTCAGATAAAACCTCAAGAAGTGGTGCAATCACTTTATAAGCATACAGGTGGCGATGCGTACATTACCTCTGATGTAGGTCAACATCAGATGTTTGCTGCACTTTATTACCCATTCTCTAAACCTCGCCGCTGGATCAATTCAGGTGGCGCAGGAACCATGGGATTTGGTTTCCCAGCTGCGATGGGCGTGCAAATGGCTCACCCTGAAGCAGTTGTTGCTTGTGTGACAGGTGACGGCAGTATTCAAATGAATATTCAAGAGCTAGCGACCTGTTTGCAATACAATATTCCAGTGAAAATTATATCTATTAATAACCGTGCTCTAGGTATGGTTCGCCAATGGCAAGACATGATTTACAAAGGTCGTCATTCTCACTCATATATGGATTCATTACCTGACTTTGTAAAACTGGCTGAAGCTTATGGTCATATCGGCATAAGGGTTGATAAGCCTGAAGAGTTAGATGATGCCATGAAACGCTGTTTTGCTGAGAAAGACAGATTAGTGTTTATGGACATCAGAGTAGATCAAAATGAGCACGTATATCCAATGCAAATTAAATACGGTGCTATGGATGATATGCGTTTAAGTAAGACGGAGCGTACCTAATGAGAAGAATTTTATCTGTATTGATGGAAAACGAACCAGGTGCTTTGTCTCGATTGGTTGGTGTTTTTTCGCAACGTGGCTATAACGTTGACTCATTGAGTGTTGCGCCAACAGATGATAAAAGTTTATCAAGGTTGACCATAGTGACTGAGGCTGATGACAAAGTAATTGAACAAATTACTAAACAAGTCAACAAGCTAATTGATGTATTAAAAGTGTCTGATCTATCTGACGGCGTGCATATTGAGCGAGAGCTTATGTTGATTAAAGTCGCCACTCGCAGTGAGTCGATACGCGCTGAGATAAAACGTAATGTGGATATTTTTAGAGCTCAAGTTGTTGATGTAGATGCTCATAACTATACGATTCAAATTACAGGTACTAGTGATAAGTTAGACGCATTTGCGTATACGCTAGGGCAAAGTACTGAAATTATCGAAGTATCAAGGTCAGGTGTATGTGGCTTGGCTAGAGGTGAAAAAGCACTTCGACCTTAGTTATCACTGATAAAGCAGTCTTGATAATAGAGGATTAGATTTTTAAAAAGCAAACAGCGTAAGCTGTTTGCTTTTTTTGTATTAAAATTCAATACGATTGATTACCAAACTAGCTCCGCAAAGTGTTTTCTACACATAGATTCATATCTATCATTGCCACCCACTTCTACTTGCTCTCCTTCTTTTACAGCATTGCCATGCTCATCAATCCTGACTACAAAGGCAGCCTTTCGTCCACAGTGGCAGATGGTTTTCAATTCAATTAGCTTGTCAGCCCAAGCCAGTAAATATCGGCTACCTTCAAAGGTTTCTGCTAAAAAGTCTGTTCGAAGACCATAGGCTAAAACCGGGATATTCATATTGTCTACTACATATATAAGTTGTTGGACTTGTTGTTTAGTTAAAAATTGTGCTTCATCGATAAAAAGACAATCAATCACTTTTTCTTTATTAAGAGTTTGAATAGTATCTTGTAGGTCAGTTTTAGGTGTAAAAAGGTTAGCACTAGATTCTAAGCCAATTCTTGAGGCAACTTTCCCTTTACCGAATCTATCATCTAAGGCTGCGGTGAATATTTCTGGACGCATACCTCTTTCAGTGTAGTTGTAAGCGGATTGTAATAAGGACGTGGATTTACCAGCATTCATTGCTGAATAATAAAAATAAAGTTGTGCCATAGGGTGATCTCTTCGCAAGAAATTGTTGTGTTATTTACGACTGAAAAATAAAGTGGGATGTTTGCAGGCTAATAACAGATAATACTTAATATTACCTGTATGCAGTTGATATTGTTACTTTAATTGCAAGGCTTAGATGTTAGGTTTTTATTGTGGTTTTTTGCCAATCAGATAAATCTTTATTTTTCATAGGTTTAGCAAAGTAGTAACCTTGCAAATAATCTACACCCATTGCCGATAGGGCCATAGCTTGCTCTTTAGTTTCCACGCCTTCGGCTATGGTTTGACACCCTAGCTCCCTAGCAATGAATAAGGTGGCTCTTATAATTGCTTCACCTTTACCTTCAATATTATCTACGAAGGTTTTATCAATCTTTACAAAATTAACGGGTAAAGCTTGTAATTGCGATAATGACGAATAACCTGTGCCAAAATCATCGATTGATACGGCTATATTGCGAGCTCGAATTTGTTCAAGTTGTTGCAAAATGAATGCTTGATTTTCGACAAAGGTTGATTCGGTTACTTCTAGATGTAATCGTTCTGGCGGCAGTCCACTGCTTTGTAAGCATTTATCTAGAAGGCGTATAAATCCTTTATCCATAAGTTGGATAACAGATACATTCACTGATACCGCTACTTTTGGTGCGTCATGCCAATGGACCGCATCCATACAGGCTCGATTTAATACCCATGCGCCAATTTCTTTTATTAACCCAGACTTTTCTGCTAAGGGAATAAATACATCGGGGCCTATAAATTTACCATCAAAGTCCCACCTTAATAACGCTTCGTTAGCCCAACAATTATAGCCTTTTGCTTTTTGTATAGGTTGGTAACATAAATATAATTGTTTGTTTTCGATAGCATGTTGTAGTCCTTCCAAAATGGCCTGTGAGGCTAAGATCCTTTCTTTTACATCATTTGAAAATAATTGGGGCTTATTGTTACTAGATTGCTTTTGCTCACACATAGTGAGATCCGCTAGTTGAATTAACTCGGTTGCCGATTGGCTATCATTTGGGGCCATAGCAATGCCAATCGATGCCGTTAGGTGTATTTCATTTCCATGTACATAAATAGGTTGAGAAATACTATGGCTCATAGCTTGTGCGATTTCCAAAGCGGTATTAGAGTCACTATAGGGCAGGGCAATTAGAAACTCATCACCACTCCATCTTCCTGCTCTATGGTTTTCTGAAAATGCCGAGATTCTCTGGGTTACCTGCACTAAAACGCTATCACCTACTTTATGGCCCATAGTGTCATTAATATTTTTGAAACTAATTAAATCGATAAAAAGTAATGCCAATGGCCTGTCTTTTTCTACTGCTTGTTTAACTAGTGTTTTTAGATTTGCAGTAAATGCTTTTCGGTTATCCAATTTTGTCAATGAATCTAGGTTACTAAGGTTATATATTTCCTCTGTTCGCGCCTTAATCTGTTCTTCTAGGTTTTGGTTTACTTGATTGAGGGCTTCCGTAGTTGTAGTTAATTCGTGATTAATAGTCGCAAATCGGTTTTTCTCTTCTATCGCTTTGGTAACCAATTTTTGGTTAACATTTTTGTTGTATATAGCCTGTTCAGTAAATCGCGAGTTCTTTAAACTATAAATTATCATCAGTACGCAGTAAGAGAGGCTTAATATACCTAGGTGAACTCTTTCACTTTGATCAGCAAATATTCCCATAATAGCTGTGGGTGCTAGTATGATAATTGAATAGCTAATAGCTATAAAACTACTCGCAGAGAACATAGACGCAGAAGCTCCAGCTAATGAAGCCAGTATGACAATAAAGCAGGTAAACTCGGAGACCTGCATAGCATCAAAAAATAAGAATGCGTACATAGACCACATAATTGAAGTTAAAATAGTACCTACTGCGTAACGCTGTATACCTAAAGGCCCGGAGTCAGCACTTACATTTTTTTTTGATTTCCATAAAGCTATATCTATTATGCGGCCCACTAAGATAAGGTTAATTGTACCCAACCAATAAGCCTTTTCGTCGAGAAGAGCACCATCTGCAAACAGTAATACAAGCATAACGGTGGCGACTATGTTGGTTAAAACACCAAGTACGCCATTACTGTACAAGCTATTTGCGGCATCAAGTTGCAGTCTTTGTTGAAGTGAAGTGTCTATGTTAATGCCAAAGCCCTTTTAGAAACTGATGGGACTATCGAAACTCTTTTAATCATTAAGGTTAACCCGATAGCTTTATTATTTTTCTCTGTGATCTTAGCATACGACTTTAGTCCAATTAATATGAATTTAAATGTGTTTTAAAGCAGGTGGGTATTAATCGGCATAACTAACACACTGTCGGCTTGCTGGCATAGTCTAGCTAAATTAATTTTGCCTATATTTGTATTGTGATTAGTTATTTTAGGTTAGGTAAATTATCTGTTATTTGTTTTCACTAGGGCTTTAGAAGTAGGTTAAAATACTCCGATACGCCATTGAAAACTATATGAAGAGGTTAGTTTTGCAGCAAAAAAAAGTCGTCGCCCCCAAATTTGAGTTGTCTTTTTTAGGGCCTAAATATTGGCCTACTTGGGTTAGTGTAATTTTTTTGTATAGTATTTCTTGGTTACCTTATTCTGTACAAAGCCCAATTGGGAAGTTGATTGGCAAAATATTAAAAGTGGTTGCCAAAAAACGTTACCTAGTCGCGAAGCGTAATATAGATTTGTGTTTTCCTAATATAAGTACAGAGCAGCGTGCACAAATGCTTAAAGAAAACTTAGACAACGCAGGTATGGCGCTTCTTGAAACGGGTATGGGCTGGTGGTGGCCAGATTGGCGTGTTAAGAATATGGTTGAGTATGAAGGTTTGGAATTAATCGATGAAATCCAGGCCCAAGGTAAAGGTGTTCTTGGTTACGCTATTCATAATATGAATATTGAGTTTGGCTGTCGAATGTTAGGCATAAAAAAGCCATCAGTGGTTTTTTATCGTAAGCATAACAACCCTTTAATGGAATACATGCAATATCATGGTAGAAACCGTGCTAATAAGTACATGATCCACAAGCGTAATGTCAAAGGGTTGATACAGGCATTAGACGAAAAAGAGCTTTGTTTGTATTTACCTGATCAAGATTATGGACGCAAAAAGTGTGAGTTCACGCCATTTTTTGCAGTTCCTGAAACTGCTACCACTACAGGGTCTTTATTGTTTGCAAAGCAAGCCGATTGTGAGACTGTATTCTTTGTATCTTTAAAGACCAAGACCGGCTACAAAGTAAAAGTGTTACCCGGACTGGAGAATTTCCCTTCAGGTGACGATAAGTATGATGTTACCCGTATCAATGAGATGGTTGAAAAAATGATTTTGTTAGCGCCAGAGCAGTACTTATGGATGCATAAACGTTTTAAAACACGTCCTAATAAAGAAGACCCATCGTTATACGATTAAGAAAATTAAGAGTTTGTAAGAGTCATGAGTAAAACTAAAAAAGGTTCGAGTTCTTTATTTTGGCTTAAGCACTTAATGCTTGCTGTAAGTATTATAATCATTGCAGGCATAGTGCTGTATTTACAACAGACTAACTTGAATACGGTTAGGCCAGAAGGGGATACCGGTCATAAGTCCATTGAAACTAACATGAGTAACTTTTATGCGGACTATCGTTTGTCATCACGTCACCCCAGAGAAGAAGATTTAGGGGACTTTGTTATTGAGGTCAATACGTCTGAAACGCCACTAAGTGAACGTTTACAAAAAATGGAAAGCCTCCAAAAGCCTATTTCTGGACGCTGGGTTGGTGAACATAAACACCGTACTTTCAAAGTAGGAAGTACACTTAGAAGTGCAATCACTAATTTTGCTGAGTCTGAAGGAATGCAGGTGATTTGGGAGTTAGAGCGGGACTTTATTGTTAAGCACCATTTTCAGTTAGATGATTCGATTTTGGGCAGTTTGAACATGATTGCGACTGCAATTGATGCTGAGTTTGATGGTGAGGTAAAAGCCTATATGTGTCCCAAACAGCGATCACTAGTTATCACAGCTAAAGCCAATGACTACTTGACTCGCGAATGTACGCAGGCTAGATAGCCTCAGAAAACCTAAGCAATAAGGTTTTGTAGATATTTATCCCAAATAGTTTCTACATTAGCTTGGTGTTTAGTTAGCTCCTCAGTTGCCTCAGCCCATTTTTCGTTTTGTAACGCTAACCTATGCATTTTATTGCGAAATGTTAAATAAGCTTCTATCAGTAGTCTTGCTTCTTGATTAGTTAGCAATGCAAATTTGGCTAGGTCCTCAAGTATCCTGATGTTGTCTGTTCTCTTCGCTAGTGCGGGGTGCTGTTCTGTGTAGGCAAGTACCATAAATTGGGTAATAAACTCTATATCAGCAATGCCTCCTTTACGTTGTTTTAGATCTAATTGAGTTGAATCACCTGTTGTTAAGTGTTTACGCATTTTCTCACGCATATCTACCACTTCACTGGCAAGCTCTTTTAGTACTCTAGGTTTTGAAAGCGTATCAAAGCGAATTTTATCAAATTGTACTTTTAAAGGGGTATCCCCAGATATGAAGCGAGCTCGGCACAAAGCTTGATGTTCCCACGTCCAGGCATTGTCCATTTGATAACTCGCGAAACCATCAATATGGCACACTAAAAGCCCGGCATTGCCTGAAGGTCTTAAGCGCATATCCACTTCATAGAGCAAACCGAGTCCTGTTTTGATGGTGAGTATATGCATGATCCGTTGAGCTAGTTTTATATAGAATTTGATTGATTCAGTCGCTTTTGAGCCCAGAGTTTCTTGGTTACCAACGCAACTGTGTACAAACACTAAATCTAAATCTGAGCCATAACCAAGTTCCCAACCGCCTAATTTTCCAAATCCTATGACTGCAAATCCTTTATTCTGAATACTCATAGGGCCGTGAGTTTCACAAACTGGTACACCAAATTTAGCTTCCATTTGCCCCCAAGCTAAGTCTACAGCCTGATGCAAAATAGACTCAGCTAACTGAGAGAGATGGTTACTCACCTCTGTGATAGGTAATACCCCAGTAATGTCAGCTGCAGCAATTTTTAACTGTTGGCTAAGTTTAAATTGCCTAAGCGTCTCAAGTTGTAATTCCAAATCTTCTGGTTCAACTCTTAGTAATAGCTGTCTTAGCTGATCCTTATATTCGTTAAGTTGTATGGGTTGGTATAGTTCAGCAGGGTTAATGAGTTCATCAAGTAGTAATGGAAACCTAGCTATTTGTGCTGTCACCCAAGGGCTAGCGGCACATAATTTTATGAGGTGCTTTAATGCACCCAAATTTTCAGATAATAGTTGTAAGTAAGCTGTGCGCCCAAGTATAGAGGTGAAAACAATCAGCACCCGCTCTAGTAATTGTTCTGGGTCGGTACCTTCGCTTTTAGAAAGTACAAGATTAATAACAGTGGGCATAAGGTTATTTAATGTGTCTAGGCCTCTTTGTCCAACCCGTTTCTTTATTAAATTCTGTTTAAATTCTGTCAGTTGTTTATGTACTGATAAGCCAAGCTCTGCGTTAAAGAAATGAGCTTCAATATTTGCATTCCAATGAAGCAATAAACTTTGGGTTTCTTCGGCGCTGAGATCCAGTAACCAAAGGTCCTGGGCAGCTTGCTGGTGGTCGTCTACTAAGGCTTTTTCTGTATGATTGGTTTCTCTTATCAAAAGGGAAAACTGCCGATGAACTTGTTGACAATGGTGCTGAACTTGCTTTTGAAACTTAGGATAGTTTTCAATATCCATTATCCAAAGTAAACGTTTTTGATCCAATGTATCTGTGGGTAATAGTTGAGTTTGTTTATCTGCAAATTGCTGTAAACAGTGCTCTACTTTTCGCAGCCATAAATAACTTTGTCTTAATTCTGCGGCGCTGTCTGTAGGGAGAAGTGACTCTTGGGTTAAGACTGTTAATGCCAATTGTAAGCTTTGCACTTGCAAGCTTTGCATTCGGCCACCATTAATTAACTGCATACTTTGTACAACGAATTCAGCCTCACGAATTCCACCCTCACCGAGTTTTATATTGTTACTAAGGCCTCGTCTTCGTACCTCTTGTTCTATCATTGATTTCATCACTCTTAGCGAATCAATAGCGCTGTAGTCTAAATACCGGCGATAGATAAAAGGTTTTAGTATGGTCCTAAGCTCTTGGCTGTAATTTGATTCTGAGTTGAGTATACGAGCCTTAAGCATGGCATAACGCTCCCATTCTCGGCCTTGTTCTTGGTAATAATCTTCTAACGCATCAAAATGCATAACCAGAGGGCCGCTATCTCCAAAAGGCCTCAAGCGCATGTCCACTCGATAAACTTGTCCATCAGCTGTTATCTGATCTAACGCCTTAATAAGTTTTTGAGCCAATTTTGTAAAAAATTGTTGATGCTCAATTGATTTTTGTCCGCCTTGGGTATTGCCTTGAGAGGGGTAGGTAAAAATCAAATCTATATCTGATGAAAAGTTGAGTTCATGGCCACCAAGTTTTCCCATACCTAGAATAAGCATAGGTTGGGGCCCTGAGTCACCATTGGGTACTCCAAAACGAGGTTGCAATGAATGATAAAGCCAATCGTTGGTTTGCACTATGAGTTGGTTTGCAAGCTCGGATACTTGGTGTAAAGAATCCTCAATGGTTTGTTGCTTTAGCAGGTCTTTCCAGGCAATGCACAGCATGTGGTAGTGACGAAAATCTCGTAAAGCTTTATGTAAACTTGATTCATCATTAATAATACTCAGTGTTTCATGCAACCGCTTTTTAAATTGGTTAGTATCAATTTCGCCTTTGTTTGCAATTAAAAAAGTTTCTAGCCATTCAGGATGAGAAAGGCTGTGCTTGTGAATAAAGTCACTTAAGGTCAATGCTGTTCTTATGTCGCTCTTGAGGGGCTCTAATGACTTACAAAAATTAACATTGGCACTAAATTCTTGCCATCTTTGTTCGGCTAACAGGTTCAATTCGTTGGGTAAATTACTGAATACCGACTTCATACGTTTGATACCTTGTTGCAAGGCTTTGGGCTTGACTCTAATCGTTTTATGTTTTTAATACTTGAGTCACTTAACTGATTATTAACCAATTTAATTTTATCTGCCTTGTTTAACTTTTTAATCCAAATTTCAGTTTTTAACGCTTCAGAATGGGTTAGGGCCTTACTATAAAACTTTAGAGTGAGTGGGCCTTTACCTTTTAAGGCTTTGGCACATTTAGGGCCGCTTTCTTGATGCTCATTGAAACGTCGCTGAATGTCTTTGGTTATTCCTGTGTAATATTGTTTGAGCTTGTTCTCAATAATATATACATGCCAGTGTGTCACTGAGTGCCTTTACCTTAAATACTTTTTGCCTAGTGTACTTTGTTCTTGTCTTTGATTTATATAAATATTTGGTGTGCAAATGGGTTAGCAAATATTATGATAAAGACCTACAAACTTTTAGTTAGTTAAATGAACACGTCAGTTTCAAAAAACACCTCGACTTATTCAACTATAGAAGAAACTTTAAATGCGCTGACCCATGGTTTGGGGTTTCTTGCAGCATGCATTGGGTTGGCATTAATGCTACTCAAAGTCGATGGCTTAATGGCCCAGTTTGTATGTGTAATCTATGGATTATCCATGATGTTAATGTTTTTATCATCAACTATGTACCACGGGGTAAGTCGCCCAGATCTTAAAGCAAAGTTAAAGCTGTTTGACCATGTTGCAATTTATTTGTTGATAGCGGGTACTTACACACCATATACAATTTTTGCTGTTGGGGGCCAATTAGGTATGTTGGCTATTTGCTTAATTTGGGCCTTGGCCGCAATTGGTATTTACTGTAAATGTTTTGTCAGTAGCCGTTTCCCAAAGTTGTCCTTAATTACCTATTTATTGATGGGTTGGCTGGCGGTGTTTTTTGCCTTCCCTTTATACAACTCTCTACAAGCAGAAGGGTTTTGGCTACTTCTGGCTGGTGGCTTATGCTATACCTTAGGTGCGGTATTTTATGCGGCTAAACAATTTCAGTTTACTCATGTTGTTTGGCATTTATTTGTTATTGCAGGTTGCGTTTGCCATTTTTGGTCAATATACCAATACGTCATTTAATCAGCTCATATTTATGTATACCTGATTGCAATCAAGGATAACATTTCTCTAGGTATTTAATTGCTATGCCTTAGTTACATCGCTTA
The DNA here is from genome assembly GCF_004360155.1 of Paraglaciecola marina. GTDB lineage: Bacteria > Pseudomonadota > Gammaproteobacteria > Enterobacterales > Alteromonadaceae > Paraglaciecola > Paraglaciecola marina. The sequence goes on from NZ_SAIS01000034.1 coordinate 35,575, forward strand.
AGCTAACAGTTAACTATCTTTTCCTTATCTCGGATTGAGCGATTTTTATTTATGTATGAGAGTTATTACGGGCTAAAGTCCAAACCGTTTCAATTGACACCTGACCCAAGTTTCTTTTTTGGGAGTAAGTGGCATAAGCGCGCCATGTCATACCTTCAATATGGTCTATCTCAAGCCGAGGGGTTTATAGTCATTACTGGTGATATAGGGACAGGTAAAACGACTATTGCCAACAGTTTGTTAGACGATATGCAAGAAGATATCGTGGCTGCACAAATTGTATCTCCAAAACTGTCCCCCGACGAATTAGTAAAAATGGTAGCCAGTAAATTTAGTGTGCCAGTTAAGGGCAGTACTAAAACAGATATATTAAATGATCTCGAATTATTTTTGATGGATCTCCACAAACAGGGGAAACGAGCTTTATTGCTAGTAGATGAGGCGCAAAACTTACCATTAGAGACCATTGAAGAGCTACGAATGCTGTCTAATTTTCAAGCGGCAGGTAAACCTTTGTTACAAAGCTTTTTACTAGGGCAAGAAGAGTTACAGCCCATTTTACGGGCGCCCAACATGGAGCAGTTTAGGCAGCGCATTGTTGCATCCTGTCATTTAGCGCCATTAACGGATACAGAATGCCAAGCCTATATTGAGTATCGCATGCAGCATGCTGGCTGGTCTGGAGCGACTTTGTTTTCAGCAGAGGCATACGATCGAATTTATCAGTTTACCCATGGTGTACCTCGTAAAATTAATACCCTTATGGACAGAATACTTTTGTATGGTTTTCTTGAAGAGTTAGAAACCCTAGATGAAAATGCTGTTGAAAATGTAATAAAAGAAGTGTCAGTAGAAATGTTTCAGCCAGAAAACCAAGACGCAGCCCCACCAAAAATAAAAAGTGCTTCGGGAATTCTTGATGCAACCACAGAAGACGGACAAATTAAGGACGTTGATTATTATAAAACTATGTTAACTGAGTTAGTTGACGCATTAGATAACGCCCTGAGTCAAAAGATAAAGCTTACTCGATATATAGACCGTTTATTACAAAAAAAGTACAAGACCTACGTCAGAATGAAGTCTGATGATTAGTTTTAGAGGCTCCAGCTCATTAATTTAAATTAGGACACAAAATAATTAAGTTTTTATGACAAAAGTCGATGAATAAGTTTTATGAATGGGATAATATCTTATACGCAGGTATTTTCTATTCTGCTTAGGCTCAAAAAACTTTGATATTTGTGTCTTTACTTTAAGTTTGGGAGTGTTCTATGAAAAACTTAATTGGGGATAGACGAAGGTCGTCTGAAGGAGATCCCAGTAATTTTGTTATCAAGGAACGACGGAAAGCTTATTACCATGGCAAGTATCATAGAAGAGAGTTAGTTCTTTTAGTTTGCATAACATGTGTGTTGATATTTCTGCTGCAACATAATGGATAATGTTCATTGTGTATAGAAATGAATTAAAAAAGCCGATTACTAAAATTTAGTAATCGGCTTTTTTAGTTTTAGTAGACTAATTGTGGCCTTTAGCGGGTCAACTTAGATTGAATAAACTCGGCAAGTTTAGCGCTGGCTTGTGGGTGCGCAGAATTACCACTAAATAAACAAATTTTGATCTTACCTAACTCAGGTAAGCTTTTATGTTTAATTATATCTAACTGCTCAGGAACACTGCTTTTAGCTAGAGCGGTAATACCAAGGCCCTGTTTTATTGCGGCAGTGATCCCAGTTAAGTCTGCATTGGTGTAGCTTATTTTCCATTTTTGAGTTTGTTGTTTTAGTTTACTGATTACTCTACTTCTGTATACACACCCGTTTGGAGCAAGTACTAAGGATAATGCTTGAGTTTGTAATCCTAATGCTTTGTCACCTACCCATACTAAATCATCGTGTAATAGTATTTGACCATCAAAGGATTCGTTTGGATCCACTAATGCCATAATTAAATCAAACGACTCAGAGGTATCTTTGGCTAACAAAGATTTGCTCAACGCTGACGTGACCTCAAGGGATACATCAGGGTAGAGTTTGCCAAATTCACCAATAATATTAGGTAATAAAGTTGTTGCAAACTCACTGGGTATACCCAAACGTAAACGCCCTTTTAAACCAGTAGGCTGAAACTGTTTAAATATATTATCGTTTAGAGCAAGCATGGTTCGTGCTTGTTGATATAAAGCAAGGCCATCTTGATTAACAACCTGCCGTTGACCTTGTTTATGAAAAAGGCGTTTTGTGAGTTGTTGCTCTAGGCGCTTAATTTGTAAGCTGATAGCGGGTTGAGAACGCCCTAGCATTTCACCCGCTTTAGCGTAACCACCTAAATCTACTACTGTGACAAAAGTGCGTAAATTATCGAGTGATAGTTGTCTCAAAGTTAGGCCTTGATAAATAAGAGTTTTAAATGCTTATTTAATAATACATTAAAAATATAAATGTATAGATTAAAACTTTCAATTTGTTGTGAATAATCTCAGTGCATATACTCAGCTCAATCTATTTTCAATGGACATTAAATCACATGCCAAATAAAACAGCTTTACATGCTCTGCACTTAGCGTCTGGTGCTAAAATGGTGGATTTTCATGGTTGGGAAATGCCAATTAATTATGGCTCTCAAATTGAAGAGCATCACGCTGTAAGACAAGGCGCAGGCATGTTTGATGTGTCTCACATGACAATCGTTGATATTACTGGTAACCAAGCTCAAGCTTACTTACGTTTTTTGTTGGCTAACGATGTGGCCAAGCTACAAGACAAAGGAAAAGCATTATACAGCGGTATGTTGAATGAAACTGGCGGTGTGGTAGATGATTTAATTGTTTATTATTTTGACGTGACTAATTATCGCCTAGTGGTTAACTCTGCTACCCGTGAAAAAGACATGAACTGGTTGAATTCTCAAGCATCTGATTTTGACGTCACTATTACCGAGCGCCCAGAGTTTGCAATGATTGCGGTTCAAGGCCCAGATGCTAAAGCTAAAGCAGCGAAGCTTTTTTCAGCCGCTCAAGTCGAGTCAGTTGCAGATATGAAGCCATTTTACGGTGTGCAAGCTGAAGACTTATTTATTGCCACCACCGGATACACAGGCGAGGCAGGCTACGAAATCATGGTGCCTGTTGATGATGCCGCAGACTTTTGGCAAAAGCTGTTAGACGCAGGCGTGGTACCTTGTGGGCTAGGAGCCAGAGATACTTTGCGATTAGAAGCGGGTATGAATTTGTACGGTCAAGATATGGACGAAACCATATCACCTCTTGCCGCCAATATGGGCTGGACAATCACTTGGGAGCCAAGTGATAGAAACTTTGTTGGCCGTAGCGCACTTGAGCAGCAAAAAGCGCAAGGCACTGAAAAATTAGTAGGCTTAGTGATGACCGATAAAGGCGTATTACGAGCTGGCCAAAAAGTAAAAGTAGCAGGTGGCGAGGGGGTTATTACTTCGGGTAGCTTCTCACCAACATTAGGTCACAGCATTGCCATGGCCAGAGTTCCTGCGAGTGTCGAAGCTGACGCAGAAGTTGAAATCCGTAAAAAGTGGGTTACAGTGAAAGTGGTCAAACCCAGCTTTGTCAGAAATGGTAAAAGTGTCTTATAACTGTCATTAATAACAAGCAAAATTACATCAAACTAAATAAAAACTAGGAACTAAGATGAGCAATATCCCAACAGAATTACGTTACGCAAGTACCCATGAATGGGTTCGTCCAGACGGCGATGGTGTATTTACCGTAGGTATTAGTGACCACGCCCAATCATTACTGGGTGATATGGTGTTTGTTGAATTACCAGAAATCGGCTCTGAAGTTGGTTCGGGTGACGATGTCGCTGTCGCTGAGTCTGTAAAAGCTGCGTCTGATGTATATGCACCGATCAGCGGTGAAATAGTTGCTGTGAATGAAGAGCTAGAAGATTCTCCTGAACTTGTAAACTCAGATGCTTACGGTGATGGTTGGCTGTTTAAAATCAAAGCTGAAGACCCAGAAGAAGTGAATGCCTTGTTAGACGCTGAAGCATACGAAGGCAACATCGAAGAATAGCAAGCCTAGGGCAAGTATTGCCCAATTGTTTGGTACTTCTTTTTAGCACCTAACGCTGCTGTTTTGTTTTACACATTTTAGCCCTAAGGCCAAAGTGCATAAACTTTGGTCTACTGCCTCTTATTAGGAATTATTAGTTAGCCATGTCTGTCACTCACTCTCTATCTCAACTTGAACAAACCCAAGATTTTGTCCGTCGTCACATAGGCCCAAGTGACACAGAAATGGCAGCTATGTTGTCTGACATCGGAGCCACATCACTAGATGACCTCATGCAGCAAACAGTACCTGAGGGGATCCGCTTAGCCGAATCTTTGAAAGTAGGCGAGGGTGAAACAGAAGCTAACGCATTAGCTTATTTAAAAAATGTCGCAAGCAAAAACAAAGTGATGCGCTCGTTTATTGGTATGGGTTACTACGACACCCTAACGCCTAACGTTATTCTGCGTAATGTTCTTGAAAACCCAGGCTGGTACACAGCTTATACCCCTTATCAACCAGAGATTGCCCAAGGCAGATTAGAAGCCTTATTAAACTTTCAACAAGTGACTATTGATTTAACAGGCATGGAGCTCGCGTCTGCTTCATTACTAGATGAAGCCACCGCAGCTGCCGAAGCAATGGGCCTTGCCAAGCGTATGTCTAAAAACCGTAAAGCCAACAGTTTTTATGTGGCTGACGATGTACACCCACAAACCTTAGACGTAGTGCAAACCCGTGCCGATATGTTTGGCTTTAATATCATAGTAGGCCCAGCGGCTAAGGCCAGTGACAACGATATATTTGGTGCCTTGTTGCAATACCCCGGCACATCTGGAGCAATTAACGATATTTCAGAGATTATCGCTGCAGTTCAAAGCAACAAAGGTATTGTTGCCGTTGCCGCTGATTTACTAAGCTTAACCTTGCTGACTCCTCCGGGTGAATTAGGGGCTGATGTTGTATTAGGTAGCGCCCAGCGTTTTGGTGTACCTATGGGATATGGCGGGCCACATGCTGCATTTTTTGCTACCCGCGATAGCTACAAGCGCTCATTGCCCGGGCGTATTATTGGTGTATCTAAAGACACTCGAGGTCGCCCAGCGCTGCGCATGGCATTGCAAACCCGTGAGCAACATATTCGCCGCGAAAAAGCCAACTCAAACATATGTACCGCCCAAGTATTATTAGCCAATATGGCATCGTTTTATGCCGTGTATCATGGCCCAGTAGGCCTTAAAACTATTGCATCTCGGGTTCATAGATTTGCCGATATCCTAGCTGCGGGGCTGCAAAAGTCAGGCTTTGAACTGGTTAACAATACTTGGTTTGATACACTTTCAGTGAAAGTGAGTGCTAACAAAGATAAAATTTTGGCGGCAGCCTTAGCGAGTAACTTAAACCTACGTAGCGACCTTGACGGAGCGTTAGGCATTAGCATTGACGAAACCACTAGTCGCGAAGACCTACAAGCCGTATACCAAGCCTTTGTAGGAGCAAATGTAGAGCTAGATATAGATGCCTTTGATAAAGACATAGTTGCCAATGGCAGCCAATCTATTCCTGCTAATTTGCTAAGAACATCTGACTTTATGACGCACCCGGTATTTAACAGCTACCACAGCGAAACAGAAATGCTGCGTTATATCAAATCATTGGAAGACAAAGACCTAGCTCTAAACCACTCCATGATTTCACTTGGCTCTTGCACCATGAAGCTAAACGCCACAGCAGAAATGCTACCGGTAACTTGGCCAGAGTTTGGGCAACTACACCCGTTTGCACCAATCGAGCAAGCTCAAGGCTACAAACAAATGATGGACGAGCTAAGCGAGTGGTTAATTGACATTACCGGTTACGATGCCTTATCAATGCAACCAAACTCAGGGGCACAAGGTGAATACGCAGGCCTCATCACCATTCAAAAATATCACGAAAGCCGCGGTGAAGGGCATCGTAATATTTGTTTAATCCCAAGCTCTGCCCATGGTACCAACCCAGCATCTGCCCAAATGGTGAGTATGAAGGTAGTAGTGGTTGCCTGTGATAAAGACGGTAACGTTGATTTAGCTGATTTACGCACTAAAGCCGCAGAAGTGGCAGATAACCTGTCTTGCGCCATGATCACTTATCCGTCTACCCACGGTGTATACGAAGAAACCATCAAAGAAATGTGCGACATAGTGCACGAGTTTGGCGGCCAGGTGTATATGGATGGCGCAAACATGAACGCTCAAGTTGGGGTAACATCACCAGGCTTTATTGGTTCAGACGTGTCGCACCTTAACCTTCACAAAACCTTTTGTATTCCCCACGGTGGCGGTGGCCCAGGTATGGGACCAATAGGTGTAAAAGCCCATCTAGCGCCATTTTTACCAAACCATAAAGTGATAGGGGTCGAAAACGCAGGTGATGGCCAAGTACGTGAGCATGGAGCGGTATCGGCTGCGCCATGGGGTAGTGCGTCAATACTGCCAATTAGCTATATGTACATCAAAATGATGGGCAGCGCAGGCCTTAAAAAAGCCACCGAAGTTGCCATGCTAAATGCCAACTACGTAGCAGACAAACTATCAGCTCATTACCCTGTGTTATACCGCGGCCGCAATAACCGCGTGGCGCACGAATGTATTATTGACCTGCGCCCACTTAAAGAAAGCTCTGGGGTAACCGAGATGGACGTAGCCAAGCGCCTCAACGACTACGGATTCCACGCGCCTACTATGAGCTTCCCTGTGGCAGGCACCTTAATGATTGAGCCTACTGAATCTGAAGCCAAAGCAGAGTTGGACAGGTTTATCGAAGCCATGGTGAATATTCGTTATGAAATCGCTAAAGTAGAAACAGGCGAATGGGACGTAATCGACAACCCATTACACAATGCCCCCCATACTTTAGATGATATTTGTGATAGCGAATGGACCCGCAGCTACGACAGGCAGTTAGCAGCCTATCCAGTAGAAGCGGTAAAACGTAATAAATTCTGGCCAAGTGTGAATCGTATTGATGATGTATACGGGGATAGAAATTTATTTTGTGAATGCCCAAGTATTGAGAGTTATCAAGATTAGGGATGTTTAAAAAATTGATTGAGGCGAGCAGGTAGCTCGCCTTTTTTTATGGCTGCGCCATAGGGCATGCGCTACGCACACAGAGCATGCACTTCGTGCACTGGTTATGTGCTGCGCGCATTGAGACTATTCACTTCGCTCATTAAGCATGCGCTACGCACACAAGGCATTCACTTCGTTCACCGCAATCCATTGCGGGTTTCAAA
>NZ_ML178729.1 GCF_004360155.1 Paraglaciecola marina
CCTATCTCATCAATCGGCATCTTTATCCCTCAATGCATAACCCCGCAATAACCGAGCGGAGCATTGCGAGGTAAAGTGAGTGTAACGAATCACGCAATGCGGAGTCCGGTTGATTGCTTTGTTAAAAATTTTTACCTCGTAACTTGCCAAGCGGAATACCCTTTTTATATGTAACTTCATACACCTTGATGATATTGCCTTTCTCGCAACCCGAAACACAGTTTTCATTTAGATCTATCTCTTTTTCTTTGTACTCAATTACCCCAAGTGAAGAAAGGTATTTAAGCTTATCGGCACCTTGATCACTGCCTTGCATCCGAACAATCGGCTCTTTAAGCGGTACCAAAAATAACTTATGATCTTTTTGTCCGTGTATAGAAAGAACAGAGAGTAGCTCAGGAATATAATCTACCACTTGCAGACCTTCGGCTGTCTCGGTCAGCCGGATGGTACCTCGATATATTTCAAAGGTTGGCCACTGAGATAACATAGCTATAGAAGGCGAAACAGGCATGCCATCCCAGCTAGACTGGCAGTTATAGGAAGCAAGATCGCGACTAAACTTCCGCGCTTTAGAACCGGCCCCCATCAAATACTTATCCACCCTGAAGGTAACGACCTCACTTCCACATGAATGATCTAGCATTACTTCAGCACTCTTAGTTTCTTTAGGGTGCTCAGCTTTAATTCTTACTTCTTCGATTTTCCCTAGCATAAGCACGAGTTTAAATTCCTCTGCTTTTGCTATCACCGGGGAAAGTAGAACTATAAATAGTGGTATGAATTTCATATGACTTTTAACGATTTGCATATGGGGATTTTAGGAGCGCTTTTCCAGCGAGTAAAATTCCCATCATGATGCACTTGTTATGTTTGCGTTCAACAATTTTCCGCATTTTGTATCCAAATCATTTCAAACTGGTCTTTTGACAATCCAGTACAAACCCCAAAAGTGCTGTCATTTAAGTTATCTTGGGTGACCTGCCCTTCGGGTAATTGCCCCATTGAGTCTGCTTCATGTTTTTCGGAATATTTTAGTATGGTCTTATCGTCAAGCACTTCAATTGACCTTACAATAAAACCAGCTTCATTGATTTCCCAATAACATACAATGTTCTCTTCCAAACCCTGAGTATTCCCTTTAGATTCATACTTATAATGCTTCATGCTGCTTCTAGTAAACATAACGCCCCAAGCAGGGGATTTTATGAGTGTTTTTCAGCGAGTAAAATTCCCGCTGACTTGGCTTGTTAGCTTTAAACACACTTCGCAATTGTTGATAAAGCATCCTTCCAAGCAGCTCCAGAGTCAAAGTTTTCAACTAGGCCATCTTTGGTACTTTGACCAGTAAATGCCCCCATACCGTGTTGAATCATATAGGTGGGTTTATATGCAGGCGCTCCTAAATTAGATAGGCTTTCACAGATCGCAGTGTTATCAGTAGTTATGCTCGTTAGAGCTACTTGTAATTTATCCATAACATCTTGTGGTTGACTGCCAAATAAGTTCATACGCAGCACGCTAATTGCTTGATGTGACGTTTTATCGGATACACGTTTGGTATCAAAAAAACCGTAAGACATACCCGCAAAATATAACTCAGCTGCATTTGAGTAGTCTTTTTGAGTCAAACAAGCGTCTAGACCAGTAAATATATCCACAGGATTTTGCTTGTTCGATAATTTACCTACAGAGACACACCCTGCTGGTTTAGGGGATTCGAGGTTACCTGCGGCTTCATAATTTGTAACATTGCTTTCAGGCGTCGAGTTACATGCAGACACCATCAATGCTGTAACTGTACCTAATATTATTTTTCTATCCATATTCTGGAAATTCTCCTTTAAAGCTAACGCTTTGCCAAGGGGCAAATGCGAACATTGTTGGGCGAAGCCCAGTGAGCATTTGTCCCAGCCGCGCTTTTTGCGGCGAACTTAGGCAACTTGTTAGTTGCCTTTTTGTACAGTCTTTGAGAATACATAAAGCTCCCCAAGCAAATGCATATACTTTTTATTTAATTCATCGACATCGGGTTTCCAACNATTAAATATGGGGATTTTAGGAGCGCTCTTTCAGCGAGTAAAATTCCCATTATAATTTTTTTGTTATGTGTAATTACCACAGTTTTAGATTAGTATTTTTAGGGAGTATTTTGAGCAAGCCCTGATTGCCTTTTACACCGTAAACTAAAAACAAAACCCCTAGAATAAATATAGATAGGCACATGGTTAGAGTTTCCTGACCGTAATATGCCATAAACGGAGATAGAGCTACAAAAAGCAAACCTACGATAATTCCCAGCACTCTTATAGCCAAAATATTTTCTCCATTGTATTTATTTATCCCTTACACATAACAATTTATTAGAAATAATAAACCATAAAACCCTTTAAAAACAAAAGTTTAATTAAAAATAAAAAAATATGTAGACACAATGTAGCACTGCAATCTCTAACAGAATAGAACTTCTAGATAGTGCTTAACATTAAATCCGAAATAACTGGCATTAATATTGGTGAAAATGATTTATCAATTTTAATTTTGGCTCTGCGAGAGATTTCAATATCACCAGCAAACCCTGCATATTTCACTGCGACTAAAAGCTTCGTCAAACAATGGTCCGAAGGTAAATTTAGATAATCGCTATAGTCCTTAATATCAATATTCCCTTTTAAACACATTTTTGCAGAAATACCTTCACTTACACCAATGTCAGATAACTCTAATTGCTTAGCAAAAAGAACTGAAACACCTAAACTTTCTATATTACAAAGAAAATCAATTGGAGAAATTTCAAATTTTTCTATTGTTACACCAAAACTATCTAACTGGGAAATTGCTGTTACAAACTTTCTGATACACCTTCCTGGATTGATGATTTCAATTAATTGAAAAGATTCACCACTAAATACAAAGTCTATATATTCAAAATTTTTCCTTTCACTCATTTCGACTCTACCAAATGGGTCTCTAATCTCTTCTACAATCACATTGGAGTTTACGTACCTACCTGATATAGAGTTTAGAGTCGCGGAGTTCAATATAAACCCCTCACCTATTTCACTGGTGTATTGAGAAGTTAACATTCTTTGTTTTAAGCTTCTTGGGGATTGCCAAGATGCTTTAAACCACTGTACTCGGTTCACGTTATATCCTGAGAAAATATTGCTTGATAAGCATTTCGAGCAGCAGACTCAATTTTTTTATGCAATTGTTTCTTTTCTAAATTACTTGGAGCATCACTCTTCTGCACAAAATTCTTTGTTCTTTCACTATACCTATTTATGAATCGAACTTGGTACGTAAAACCATTTTTTTCTTCTGGATTTTTCAGTGATGCCTCAAATGAAACTTTATCTGAAGCCGTTCCTACCTCAAGAGATTCCCATTGAATATGGGATACATAGAACCCCCTTTCAAATAGTGACTTAAGCTCTGGAGAAGAAAGTACCCCCTCACCATGTAACATTGCTTTCTTTATTCGACTAGTAATAGCATCATCATCGCCCTCTATCTCTGGGTGATGTAGCTTTACATTAGTAACATCATAAAGTTTATAATCATCGATATTGGAAATGAGTTTTCTAAAAAAATCTGAGACTTGAGACGCTTTTGATACGCCGGATAAATCTATAGAGAATTGTTTTAAGTTTTTACCCGCAATAGAATTTAACTGCAATTTTAGCTCTGAAACTAGCCCCATGGAAAAATCGTTTGCGGGAGAGCGTAGGTTTAATTCCCCTCCACTGAACTCAACTTCAATGAGAGAAGTTTTAGGGACAACTTGTCTCATTTCAGGCTTAGTAAGATCGTAATCTTTATAGTTAACTTCTAAGATAAAAGAGTCTGATTTTTTAACTATTTTTGCATTTGAGTCGCCTTTACTAGAAACTTTTGTTTTTATTATATCTAAACAATTTTTAACCTTCGTTTCATCCAAAATCATTTGTCCGTCATCATTTGCATTATCAATAGATGTAGAGGAAATATTTTCTCTTCTGGGACTTACAGATAAAAATTCAGCTAACTTAGTTTTATCGTAGTAATCAAACATGTAACTAGACAAATAGAAGGAGGCATCATCTTTTACTTCTAAAGATGAAAAAAGGACATTTTTTTGAAATAGTAATGAAAAAATATTTGCTTTAGTGACTTGGTTTTGTGATAAGCCATCGAAAATTGCTTTATCATGGTAAAAATATATTGAAGGGCCGTATTTTAGGGTTTTCATTACTTTTCACTCCAACCTAACTCACCGATATTATAATGCTCTGTAAACCTTGTAACTCTCTCCGGTACTATTAGATTAAGTTGCTTTTCTCTAACTTCATCCATATTCCAGATTTGCATATATTTTAACTTGGCATTTTTGAAGGTAGCCATTATATTTGCATCTCTATCTTGACCAATAAATTTCAGTGTAATGTGAATTTCTTCAGATAAAATCTGATAATGAGATAGCATATCTATCAGATATACAAATTCGTCTATTTCGCTTCCAGATCTCTTGTAGTAAATTATATACCCTGTTTGACCATCATGTTTTTGATATTTGGTTATTAAAATCGGGCTTGATAGTTGCTCAATAGTAGCTGGTTGCTCCCAGTATTCACCATGTTTAACTTTGTGCATCATCATATCAGGATACCAAAAGGTATATTTTTGTATCCCAAACTTTCCAATACATATGTTGATATCGCATGCAATTGAAAAGCAATCTTCAATTTGTTTGGGGCCCATAAAGTGAATTAGATTCCCTTTAGCAATGGGAAAAGTTGTTAAATTAATTTCTGAAAATTGTTCGTGAAAATCATTTGAATAACTATTGTCGTGATTGTAGACAAATAGAAAACCTCTAACTTCATAATCAAGATTACTACTTTGCACTAAGTAAGCATCTTGCCAACTTTCAGATACAGCAGCACATTGAATAGACATAGCTAAACTATCTAGAGCAGTTTTAATTGTGGATGCCGTTATAGACTTTTTGGCATAACTTTTCAAATCAGTATTAAAATAAAGGTCTTTTCCAGTATAAGGATCAACATAGTGAAAAACACAATCACATGGATGTGTTTTCTTATTATGCTCACTAAACGCACATGCGAAGTTTTGATCATGTAATTCATGGAGATCCCACTTAAATGTATTAAAAATATTTTCTGATATTGCGTTGGCAGCAAAAGATGTGTTGATTGTCTCAGACATTGGTCTTCCCTGAATAATTATTGTGCGTATAAAAATACTCTCAGTAATTTAGTCAATTAGCAATGGGATATTTCTGCATTATCAATAAATTAGTACAGTTATTTACAGAACTCCTAGGGAACTCAACCTTCGGTTTCGCCAAGAGCCAAAGTTTGCGCACCACGATTTTTTCTTACCGTCCATTCATGCTCTCGGCTTATATAGATTTCACCACCACAACACAATCCTTTTACAACATATCCAATAGGCTCTATATACAGCCCTTCTTTCTCAATGAACTCCCTATGAATAGAAACAGGACAATCTGCCCGCTTGATATTTGCACCACCCATTGCCTGCATAAAAGCGCACCAATCACCGCTATCAGCGGCGCACAATACAGATAAAACTGTATCATCATCTGACTGACTCACAGCGATACGTCTAGCTTCACGCCAAACGGTAACAGAAGGACCGCCAAACTGTTGAAACTGACGTATCCCATGCAAACCTGACCATTCACATATTCTTTCAGCTGAATCACTTGCAGGCTTTCCATAGTGGTCTTCATCAACACCATGCCCATCGATATTTTTAGCAATATACTTGGCGATATAACCTACGGCTGAGCCTTTTCGTTTATCAATGAGTTCGACTGTAAATCTATGCTTTTTAGCGCCTGCCTCCTCCCCATCAACTTCCAATGCATAATCTCGTAGCGTAGACTCTAATATGACTCTCTGCTCTGGTTTTACAAAAACAAGTAAATGCCAATGTGGTGTTCCATCATGGTGAGGCTCTACCACTCGCATCCCAAAATAATCAATCTTTTCTCTAGCTAAAGCAGCTCTTCCTTTTGCCCACTGCCTACTTAAAAATTTATGCGCTTCACTCGGGCTAGTGCCGTCGAATTTAGGGTTAGACTTTCCGCTCCTTAATACAGCATGCATACGAGATGGAGCGGTAATAGTAATAAACGTTGCCTGATAACCAAATTGATTGCCGTATGCTTCCATGCCACTCAAACGGCACATTAACTCATTGCGCTTATTGACAGGATTAGACACATTACTATCACTTGCTTCTTTAAGGTTTAGTGTGTCACCACATTCATTTACCATTTCCATACTTTCTAAAAATACCTTAGTACGGCGTTTTATCTCTCGTCTTGTTCGAAGGTTGTAATCAGTAATGTAAATTTGGCTATGGGCATTAATAACCCCCATATGACGCGCTATTTGCTCAATCGCTCTAGCTTTGACTTTATGTAACTTCTTATTCCAATATTTAAAACAGGTGTAACGGGCTATATCACCTTGAATGAACTTGCCTTTTCGTGGGGTAATACTGTTTTGGCGCTGAATTGATTCAAGTACTTTTAAGACTTCTTCTATAGGCTCGTCGTCATGCAGCATATTAGAAGCCACTGAATAACACTCCATTGAACGGTTATCAGCGTATTCTTCAATTTGGTCATCCGTCATGCTTTTAACAGCATGAAACGGGCGGCAAAACTCCGCCAGTTCCCGTATATATGAGTTAGCGTTGAAGCGTCCCTTCACGCCCGTTTTTAGTAAACGGTTATATTGAGCTTTCACTCGATGACGCAAAATATATGGAATGAGCTTTAAGCATTCTTTAACGAACGTCTTATCATCTCTGTGCTCAGTATTAAACGAATCCAGCATTAACGAGCCTGTTTGAGCAAACACCGCCCCTTTTTCGTTAATGGGCTGAATATCATTTGGCTTCTGCTTGTCATTATCGTTAACGGGTTCAAGTTGGTAGCTTAATCCCGTTAACGGCTCGATAGTCGTTAACGGACTTTGAGGCTCATGTTGAACAGGGAAAGCTTCAAGTGAGTTTTTTTCTGTCGTTACGTTAAGAGGCTTTTCATTTATTGGATGGGGAGCCATTCTAACTCACCTCACTAGTTGAATAAGTGAGCTGAGATTCAATGTAATGCTCTAAATCCTGCATGCGATAGCGAATTGCTCTTGCCCCCACTTTTACAAATGGGATTCTGGCACCTGCCCAGCGGTCACGCTCTAAAAACGCTTCACTGACGCATAGTAACTTCGCCGCTTCTTGGGTATTAAGTAAGTTGATAATCATGGTACACCTCTGCTTGTTCAGCGTTTAATTACGCCTTTCATTTAAAAACAGGGTGTATCTTTTCTTATGTTTGAATAAAACGGAATGCCGCTAGGGGGTAGAGGAATTCCTCTAGGGGGTAGAGGAATTTTTTTTGCTATGGAATAGGCAGTATTAATTTCCCTTTTTTAAACGCTCCTATCCATTTTGAAAATTGAAGGTTCTTCTCTTCTGCATCAGATAAAACTAATAAGGGACTGGCCTCACTGTTTAATTCAGCTTCAATAATGGTCCCTGCTTTCTTATTTGAAAAAGAAGTGCAATCTTTAAGATACCGTTGAATAACCTCTACCTTTAACGGCATTATTCGTTCAGCTTTTGCACTACCTCCGGCTTTACCGCTACTGGTGACTTGCTCTCTTTCATCAAACAAACACTCAGCTCTCGCCATACTATCTAGTATTTCGCTGCGACACTCAGCAATAACGTGAGGAATGTTTTCTTTCAACGCTTTCGAGAGCTCACTCTCTCCGGCTTTTAAAGTCATATCGTGAGTCATACTTTTAATGGATGCGCTATGCATCAAAACCAATGTGGCAAAGACCTCACACCACCTCAACTTTTTAACGTTAATAGTCGTTAAGTCAAAATAGTTAAGCAGCAAATAAATACATCGCCCATCGGTTAAATAAAAAGATTGTCGCTGAGAGTCTTTAAGCTGCATTTTGGCTAACTCAAATGCAAAGTGACTTCCAATTGCTTTCATCCAATCAATTGAGTGAGCAATACGTATCACCGCAGCATTAGTGCGAGAAGAGAGAATATCTCTTGCCATGTATGTTGCGTCAGACTCTTCTTTCAAGGGCGTAAAATCTAATGGCGCATAGCCTTTACGGTCAAAAATAGAGCTAATATTACCTTTAGTTTTTTCCTTATTAATTAAATGGCTCGGACTGAGTTTAATTGTTTTTTGGTACATAGTGCTCTTCCTGAATGTTTGCATGCTCAATAAAGAAATTAGTAATGCGCTGCATAGGCTCTCTTAGCCTGTCTAAATTGTTGATAACATAGCCTTGTGTCACATCGCCACCAGACTTGTGATTCACTAAGCTTTTTATAGCATAAGCTGATATATCTAATGATTCGGCCACTGTAATAAACGTGCGCCTTAAGTCATGAAAAGTGAATTCAATACCGGACGTTTCTTTTAGGTACTTTAACGCTCTGCTCGGATGGGCAAGATATCCTGTCCTTCGATTAGAAAATACATACTCATTTGTTTTGAAACGTAAGCGATACAGCAGAATGCTTTCGATTAAATCACTAAAAGGTAGGGTTAGCGGCTCGTTGTTTTTGGTGTCTGGAATATGAAATGTTTTATCTTCAAAATCTACATGCTCCCAGAGTAACTTCGCACCTTCATTACGTCTTAGACCAGTTAGCAATAAAAATAACATATAGTCAGATGCAGTATGATGGAGATCCAAACTTGAATTAAACTTCATATCACTCAACGCTTGATACCAGTTTGCAAGCTCATGCTGTTTAATCACAGTTTGCCGTCTTGGCTCTTTGGCCCACGCTTTTAATTGGTTTATACGCTCTACAGGATTAACGGGAAATAAACTATTACCGCTATCATCTTCAAATTGAATATTAGCAAAACGAAAGATAGCACTTAGTACACGCATCACGTTATTAGCATAAGAAGGGCTTAATTTAGACTTAAGCTCACTATGTCGCTTAACAACACTGTCCTTCGTAATGGAAGAAAGTGGCTTATTCTTCCAGTCTTTTAGCTCACCATCTAGGTACATCTCATATTGAGCGTATGTTTTAGGCTTGAGGTCATTTTTAACAAGTTTGTATTCTTGAAATACATCATAGAGTGTCATGCCTTGCGCTTCTTGTTGTTTACGCTTAGCAATGGGATTGATACCCGTTGCAATTTCGCCTAAATACTCCAAGGCAATCTTACGGGCTTTTTCCGCTGTAATTTCTGGATACTTCCCAAGAGTAATTCGTTTCACCTTGCGGTTAATACGCTTCTCTAGAATAAAGGCTTTTGCCCCGCCAGCAGTAACCCTTAACCCGAACCCTTTTAACTCATTATCTCGGTATATGGCCTGCCCTGTTTCAGGCAGTGTTATCTTGTCTACAAAAGACTTATTTATTTTATTGGTAGACACAGTGTAGACACCTTAATTAAAACTAATGTCTACACATTAAAACGTACTTAATGGACTAAAGCCAATTAAATTAAGCCACTTAGAAGATATTCAAACATATTAAAACAAGGTCAAAAGGAGGAAAATAAAACAATTTAATAGTGCGCGAACCGCGCATTTTTCTATTTACAAATCGCGCACTTTCTTAATTTATCTATTTTTACCAAATTCAGTAACACTTTGCTACCTAAAGAAAAATTTGGACTTTGAAATTTTTATGATCCCACAAAAATGCGCGATTCGCGCATTTTCCTAAATATAGGGGAAACTAAACTATACTGTATAAATAAACAGCTAAATTGGATGTGTAAAATGAAACCAAAATCTCCATATTTGCAGTATATAGTTGACTACATGTTAACTAGGCAATATTCATTAAGAACCATTGAAACTTATTTAAAATGGATTACCTCATTTATTCATTTTCATCAAAAACGGCACCCAAGCTCTATGGGCGATTCTGAGGTTGAAATCTATCTCGAATATTTAGTATTAACAAAAAACGTGTCTCCTCGCACTCAAGCAACGGCATTAAACTCTTTGTCTTTTTTATATAAACACATTGTTAAAAATGAATTATCTCAAAATCTAAACTTCGCTCGTTCAAAGCGACAACCTAAATTACCAGTGGTCATGACTA
Source organism: Paraglaciecola marina (assembly GCF_004360155.1). Taxonomy (GTDB): domain Bacteria; phylum Pseudomonadota; class Gammaproteobacteria; order Enterobacterales; family Alteromonadaceae; genus Paraglaciecola; species Paraglaciecola marina. Next base: position 10,150 of record NZ_ML178729.1, read on the forward strand.
AAGACGAAGTGAAGCTATTAATGACAAAATTAACGAAAAGGTACTATCTAATAGCTGGGTTAATGTATGGGAGTGGTTTGCGAGTTATGGAGAGTATTCAATTACGGGTACAAGACATTGATTTTGACTACAAATGTATTCGTGTCTGGAATGGAAAAGGGAACAAACACAGGGTAGTGACATTAGCCGTTGAATTAATTCCTGCCCTTAGAAATCAAATATTACAAGTGGATGAGTACTTGAAGTTAGATCTAAAGAATGAGCAATTTTCTGGGGTTTGGATGCCTTATGCATTAGCTAAAAAATATCCTTCGGCAAATAAAACACTGGCCTGGCAATTTTTATTTCCTTCTCATAACCTCAGCAATGATCCTGAAACAGGTGAAATTAGACGACATCACTTTCACCATACCTGCATTAGGAAAGCAGTAAAGGCTGCAGTTAATGCTGCGGGATTGACCAAGCAAATTACACCTCATACGTTTAGGCATTCTTTTGCTATCCATTTATTACAAGCTGGAGCTGATATTAGGACCGTTCAAATCCAACTTGGACACTCAGATGTGCAAACCACACAAATTTATACTCATGTTTTGCAGCAAGGAGCCAATGGGGTAACTAGCCCTTTAAGCCACTTATAAATCAAAAAGCCTCAACGAATTTTTTCTCGTCAAGGTGTCTACTTTGTAAACTTATATACTCAATCTGGTATTATCTCTAAGCCGCTATAACACTCGATTACATATTGGTTTGGCATAAAACATTCTGCCGATGATTCTTTCATCTCATGTTCAAATCGAGTTGGATAATTTTCCGTCAATAATTCTCCATCCGTTAGCTCTGGATATATTTCATCGTAACGTTTAATTTCAGTTTGACTCACCCTGCGATGAATATGAGTACGGTTAATTTGACGTGGGTCTCGTAACCCAGCCGAAGCAATAAGATCCATACACGCTCGAACCGTTTCTTTTTGATACCTTGCAATTCGCGAAGCTTTATCTCCAACCACTAAGCCTGCTTCTAAAGTTGGATCTTGGGTTGCTATTCCTGTCGGGCATTCATTACTATTACAAACCAAAGATTGCACACACCCTAACGCCACCATCATGCCGCGAGCACTGTTACACACATCTGCACCAAGAGCTAAATTTCTCACTAAATGAAACCCAGTAAATACCTTACCACTGGCGATAATTTTAATGTCTTTTTTAAGGTCAAAACCAACTAAAACATCACGAATAAACACTAAAGCCTCTACCAATGGCATACCTACAGAGTTACTGTATTCTAATGGCGCGGCTCCTGTCCCTCCTTCACCTCCATCTACGGTAATGAAGTCTGGTTTGATATTGGTTTCAACCATAGCTTTACAGATAGCCACAAACTCACTTTTACGCCCTACAGATAATTTAAACCCCACTGGCTTTCCACCTGATAAATCACGAAGTTTCTGAATAAACAGCATCATTGCCAGAGGTGTTTTAAACGCTTTGTGAGCAGGAGGAGAGTCCACTCTGGTTCCTGGCTTGACTGCTCGAATTTCAGCTATTTCAATAGTATTTTTATCTGCCGGTAAAATACCGCCATGACCTGGCTTAGCCCCTTGAGACAACTTTATTTCGATCATTTTAACGTTATCTTTAGTGGCCGTTTTCGCGAATAAATCATCACTAAACTTGCCATTTCCATCACGACAGCCAAAGTACCCTGTGCCAATTTGCCACACTAAATCACCGCCGTGTTTGAGATGATATGGGCTAACACTACCTTCTCCAGTGTTATGATAAAAACCTCCTTGCTTAGCTCCTTTATTCAACGCTTGAATGGCATTTCCGCTTAAAGAGCCAAAGCTCATGGCAGACACATTAAAAATACTGGCTTGATAAGGCTGTTTGCAATCTGGGCCACCAATTTTAATCCTTGGGTAGATAGCATGTGCATCAAGGTGAATAGCCGCCATTGAATGACCTATCCACTCATAACCTACTTGGCGAGTGTCTAATTTGGTACCATAAGGTACCGTGTCTTTTTGGCCCTTAGCTCTTTGATAAATAACTGAACGAAACATACGGTTAATGGGTACGCCATCTGTCTCTGATTCAAAAAAGTATTGGCGAACAAACGGCCTGAGAAACTCCATTACCCAACGACCACGCCCCACCACAGGAAAGGTTCGCCATAGGGCATGTTTAGTTTGATACATATCGTAAATGCCTGTAGCCGTAACAGGTAATAGAATGAGTACTAACCACAACAAGCCAGGCCAAATAAAACTCAGTAAAATAACACCTAGCCAAGCTGCAATTGCACCTTTTACGAACCATTTACGCATAAATTTGACCTTATCTATCAACTAGAAATAAACAATAATAACCATGTTACCAACACATTAAATGCAAGTGCGAAAACCTTTTTAAGGGTACCCTCTATCTTCGAGGATATGACCGCTAAACTTACCAATTTATGACAGCTTTATTTTGTTGTTGCAGTATTTCGTTTGTTTTTGAAAAATGCCGGCATCCAAAAAAGCCTCGATATGCAGACAAGGGGGATGGGTGAGGGGCTTCTAGAATATAATGTTGTTGAGTGTCTATCATTGCGCCTTTTTTCTGAGCATGACTGCCCCACAATAAAAACACTACACCTTGTTTTTGTTCGTTTAATTGCGTAATGACGTGACCGGTAAATTGCTCCCAGCCTATTTTAGCATGTGAATGAGCATTACCTTGCTCAACGGTTAAAACCGTATTAAGCAGTAATACACCCTGCTCTGCCCAAGCATTTAAACAACCATGCTCTGGAATACTGAAACCTTCAATATCTGTAGCTAACTCTTTGTATATATTAACCAGCGAGGGAGGTGTTTTAACACCCGGTAAAACGGAGAAGCTTAAACCATGAGCCTGATTGGGGCCGTGATATGGGTCTTGCCCTAAAATCACTACCTTTACTTTGCTAAACTCAGTTAAGGAGAACGCCTTGAATACATCTTGTGATGGTGGGTAGATAGTCTTACCAGCAGCTCGCTCACTTTCAATATATTGAATCATATCTTGAAAATAAGGCTGCTGCTGTTCTTGAGCTAAGACATCTGCCCACTTTGACATAACTTGAGTTTATCCAAGTAAGGCCAATAAATGGGCTTTCAGGGCTTCATAATCTGCAGGTAATTCGGCTGACAAACCTTCTTTACCAGCACAATCAACCAATGGCTGTGGCAAGCTGATAGGTTGACCCAGCACGTTTTCAACAGTCTCTCTGAACTTAGCTGGATGCGCCGTTCCTAAGAAAATACCTGTTTGGCCTTCTTCAAGTTTTCTAGTCAATGCTTTATAAGCTATCGCAGCATGTGGCTCACTCACGTAGCCAAGTTGCGCTAATTGGCGCATAGCCACTTGGGTATAGTCTTCATCGACGGTATCGCCAGAGATAACAGATTTATCAAGATATCCCTGCTCGATGATCGCTTCAATACGAGGCCAGTTATTAGGTTGACTAACATCCATAGCGTTAGACATAGTGGCTATAGTATCTTTTGGATCCCACTCGCCAGTTTTTAAATAACGTGGCACAGTGTCATTTAGATTAGTTGCAGCAACAAAGTGCTTCACTGGTAATCCCATTACTTTAGCAATCAAGCCAGCGGTTAGGTTTCCAAAGTTACCACTTGGAACTGAAATCACTAAGTCTTGACGTTCTTCTTCAGAAAGTTGAGAAACAGCTTCAAAGTAATAACAAACTTGAGCAGCTAAGCGACTGATATTAATAGAGTTTGCAGAGTTCAGGTGTAATCCGTCTCTTACATCTGGGTCATCAAAGGCAGACTTAACTAATTGCTGACAAGCATCAAAGTCATCTTCGATGGCGACTGTGTGAATATTGCCACCTAAGGTAGTGAATAACTTTTCTTGTAGCTGGCTTATCTTGCCTTTTGGATACAGTATGACAACGTTAATGTTATCTATACCATGAAATGCATGGGCTACAGCAGCACCGGTATCACCTGATGTTGCCGTTAATATAGTAATTGGCTCTCCGTTAGATATAGCGGTTAAGCACTGAGCCATAAACCGGCCACCGAAGTCTTTAAACGCTAGAGTTGGACCATGAAACAATTCTAAACTGTAAACATTGTCAGTGACTTTTGCTAAAGGGGCGTCAAAAGCAAATGCTTTTGTAACTATGCTAGCCACTGTTTCTCGGGGTAATTCGTCACCGATCAACGTGCTTAATATTTCGATGCTTCTGTCCACAAATGGCATCGCTAGTATTGCGTCTATGTCTTCGAATTTTGGTAGTGCTTTAGGAAAATACAAACCTTGGTTTTTTCCTAGGCCTTTTTTTACGGCTTCTGCAAATGTTGCTTGGTCTGCCGCATCTTTTAGATTAACAAGTTCCACTTTTAATACCTTTGTTTTCCAATATCAACACACTCAGTTTTTACGGTGTTTATTTATTGTTACCGCACCTTTATGACACGGTTTGGTTTTTAACAATGACGCGATGTTGCGCCGTTTTGGTCTAACTGACAAATATGACTAAAGCCGGTGTCATTTTGAATATAATTGTCAGTTAACCACTGATTAATTTTTTCTGCGTTTTGTAGATTATCACAAACCGCGAATACCGTTGGCCCTGAGCCTGAAATACCAAAGGCTAACGCGCCATTTTGCTCAGCAAACGCTCGAGATTCATCAAACTTAGGCAACAAGGACTTACGGTAAGGTTCGGCGATAACGTCTTGCATCATAGCAGCCGCAAGCACTTCATCTTTACGATATAAAGCATCCGTAAATACAGCTAATTGACGCCCAAACTTAATGGTATCAGCCATAGGAACTTGCTTAGGTAGGATGTCTCGGGCCGCGGCCGTTGAAACACTAATACCAGAGTAACAAGACACCCAATACCAATGTTTAAAACAAGGTAACTGCAATGCAACTTGGTCTTTATGTTCGGCCATTAGAACCAAGCCGCCTAAAAAACAAGGAGCGACATTATCGTAATGAATACTGCCACTAATTTGGCCTTCCAGCTCTCCCATCACCAATAAAAGTTCGTTATCAGTGAAAGGTGCTTTGCCTAAGTATTCAGCAAAAAACTGATTCAATGCATGCAACGCTGCCACAATAGAACTGGCGCTTGATCCTAAACCACTACCAATGGGTAAATGCTTATGCAACACCATTTTTAAAGCAGGGATCGCACTCGCCTTGTGACCTTGTTGCTCTAAAACTTTTATAAAGTGTTGATAACAGCGGGTCACTATATTGCTATCTGCGTCTGGAGGTAATTTATCAGCAAAACGACCTTTAACTTCTAAGCTAAACTGCTCTGCGATTTCAACTTCAACTTCATCCCCTAATAAACTACCGTCAATGGGTTTAAGTGCAGCACCTAGCAAGTCAAAGCCAAGGCTGACATTACCAATTGAGGCTGGGGCATAAGCGACTAGCTTTGATTTATTCATATTTGAGTCTGACATTATACTGATTGTTTCCAAGGCATAGTGCGCATCACATCAGCAAACACACCTGCTGCCGTTACTGCGCCGCCGGCACCGTATCCACGTATAACATATGGAATCGGCTGATAATAACGACTGTGAATAGCTAAAGCGTTTTCACCTTCTTTTACCATATACAGTGGATGAGACTCATCTACCGCTTCGATGCTTACCACACATTTACCATGGTCGATTGAGCCCACGTATCTAAGCACTTTACCAGCCTGTTTAGCGACATCAACTTTACTAGCAAACGCACTGTCTATTTCAGGTAGTTTTGCCATAAACTCTCCAATACTGCCACTAGCATCAAATGAAGCAGGCAATACAGGCTCAATGGTGATGTCTTCTAACTCTAACTTCATACCGGCTTCACGGGCCATAATCAGTAGTTTTCTGGCTACGTCCATACCACTTAAGTCATCACGAGGATCTGGCTCGGTAAAGCCATTCTTTTTGGCGATTTCTGTAGCTTGAGACAGGCTTAGCCCTTCGTCCAATTTACCAAATACAAATGACAGTGACCCAGATAAAATGCCTTCAAACCTTACCAGTTCATCACCCGCATCAAATAGATGTTGTAAATTATCGATAACAGGTAGACCAGCACCTACAGTGGTTTCATACAAAAACTGACGATTGGTTTGTTTACTTGTTTCTCTTAACAGCTCATAGAATTCATAGCTTGCTGTGTTTGCCTTTTTGTTAGGGGTGACAACATGAAAACCACTTTGCATCATATCTGGGTACTGCTCGGCAATAACTGAGCTACTGGTACAGTCGATAATAACAGGGTTCACTAAGCTGTTGTCATGTACAAAGTCAGTTAAAGCTTGAGTTGAAAACGGTGTTTCACTTTGATTTAAAGAGTCTTCCCAAGGAGAACTTAAGTCGACACCGCCAGCTTGCAGCAATAGCTTTTTACTGTTGGCAATACCGTAAACATTTAAGCTGATATTGCGCTCTAATAATGAGGCTTGTTGACGAGATATTTGCTCTAGCAACTCTTTACCAACACTACCACAGCCCACTAAGAAGGCATCAATAGCATGCAAGTTAGAGAAAAAGTTTAAGTGCACCACTTTAACTGCCTTTTTAGCTTTAGCCGCTTCAATAACAGTAGAGATTGAACGTTCTGAAGACCCTTGGGCAATCGCGACGTTATTCACCCTTGCTTGGGAAAGCGAGCTGAAGAACTTGGCTGCTAGCCCTTTAGAATGACGCATGCCGTCACCCACCAAAGTAACAATGGCTAAGTCGTGACGCACTTCAATTGGATCAAGGAGTTGATTACTCAGCTCTAATGCAAATGAATCCTCTAATAAGTCCAAGGCTCTATCGGCGTCTTTACTATGAATACAAAAGCTAATGCTATATTCAGAAGAAGACTGAGTTATCAAGCTGATAGAAACGTTAGCATTCGACATGACTTCAAATACACGACTCGCCATACCTACCATGCCTTTCATACCTGGACCTGCGACATTAAACATAGTCATGTCATCTAGATGAGAGATCCCTTTAACGCTAGTCCACTTAGTACTCGCTTCATTACTAATGAGGGTGCCCGGAGCGGCCGGGTTCAAGGTATTACGAATTAAACAAGGTATGTGGTGCTGTGCTATTGGGCCAATCGTTTTAGGATGTAAAACTTTAGCGCCAAAATAGGATAGCTCCATGGCTTCTTGATAGGTTAATTTATCAAGTAAAACGGCACCATCAACTTGGTTAGGATCAGCATTATAAACACCGTCTACATCAGTCCAAATTTCGCAGCACTCTGCGTCTATACACGCAGCTAAAATTGCAGCAGAATAATCAGAGCCATTCCGCCCTAATGTGACTTTTTCACCTGCTTCATTTACCGCAACAAAACCAGGCATAATAAGAACATCTTTACCTGAATAATCAACATCACTAAAGCGTGCCTTACTAGCAGATACATCAGCAATGCTGTCTAAGTAATCACCTTCAGCAATGATGTAGTCAACTGGGTCGATAATCGTGTTACTTTGGCCAATGGCATTTAAGATTTCACTGAAAATATTAACACTTACGTATTCGCCTACGCTTAAGACTTTAGCCACTACTTGCTCTGGAGCACATTTTAAAAGCGCAAAGCCTTCTAAATGTTGATTTAGCTCATTTAAGGTTTTCTGAACAAACTCAGCTAATTGAGTAGAGGTGAAATTAGGTACATTCTCTTGTAAGTCATCTAAAATGCCAAAAAGCACCATATTTAACTTAGCAAACAGTTCACCATAATCTTTGCCAGCTGCAGCTTCTTCACATAGTAAAGACAAGGCATTGGTAACACCTTTAGGAGCAGATAAAACAACTGCTGCGCCAGTTTCGGTGTGGCAAGACATACTAATGTCTTTTACTCTTAAGTAACGTTCTGCATCAGCAAGAGACGAACCACCAAACTTCAACACCTTCATTTTGTACTCCTCAATCTTTACTTAGCTATGTTTATATTTTTTATTCGCTTTTCACAAAGCCTAATAACAAAAAAGCCCGCTTTGGCTGCGGGCTTTTAATGTGTAATGCGTATGCACTAGCCAGCGACCACCTCGTAGAGGGTGATAATAATCATGCTGGTCGTAGTTAAAGTATTCATTTTCATGGGTGCAATTTGCCGTATAGACGTCTATATGTCAACCAACAACTGCAGTTGTTTTGTTATTTGTTATATCCGCTTTACGTAAAGCTAAAAAAACTCTGATAGCAGATGTTTGAAATGCCCAATAAAAACCGAGTTAAAAGCTATTTAAGGTTGCGTATATATAACCATGTGAGTAAGAATTAGTTGTCTTTAAAGCTGATAACCGCTCAACCAATAACCTATGCATCTAACTGAAAAATTAACTATCAAAACGCCTTCTTCAGTGCAAGTCATCACCCCAAACTGGGTAAATAATAAGATTCGATTATCAATTAAAAGAGATGATCAAATACATTCCATCATTTCTGGCAATAAATGGCGCAAGCTCCACTACACCTTAGAGCAAGCCGTAACACAAAAAACCAAGCACATTGTAAGTTTTGGTGGAGGTTTTTCGAATCATTTGCATGCGTTAGGTTATTGCTGCCATCAGTTAAACATTCAATTTACAGCGATTGTGCGGGGTGATTACTCTAAAAACCTAAGCCCTATGTTGCAAGACTTAATAGATTGGAAAACCGATGTGCAATATGTAGATCGAGTGACCTACAAAAAGCGTACTAGCATTGAATATATTCAACAATTGCAAAAACAGTATCCGCAGGCTTTGTTAATACCCGAAGGGGGCTCACAGCAACAAGCGCTGCAAGGTGTAGCAAACATCATCGCTGAATTACCGCAAACTTATGATTATATTATTGCCCCAGTTGCAAGCGGCGGAACTTTAGCAGGCTTAATTGAAGGAGTATCTATTTACAGCCCTACCACCCAAGTGCTCGGCATAGGGGTGTTAAAAGGCCAAGGATATTTAGAAGAACTAGTGGCATCTTTACTACCACACAGTCAGGCATTCAATAACTGGCATATAAACCATGATTTTCACTTTGGTGGATACGCCAAATCAACAACTGAACTTAACGAATTTTGCAGTGAATTTCTAAAACAAACTCACATCCCCATTGAACCTGTATACAGCGGAAAGCTTATCTTTGCCTTAAAAAAGCTTATCTTTGAAGAGTTTTTCCCCGCTAACTCCAAAGTCTTAATTCTGCATACTGGAGGACTTCAGGGTGCGAGAAGTTAAGTTATTGCAACCAAAGGTGTTTAAATAAATCTTTCAATTTGCAGCGATATTCGTTCAAATAGCGCCTTTATCATGGAATTAAGACGGAATTCGCTTCATTAAATGAATTGGCTTGAATGGTTTAGCGGCTTTGCTGGTGCATCTCCCTTGGAGTGGATTGCTACCATAGCAGGTTTCATATGTGTGTATTTACTGATTAAAAGAAACATTTGGAGTTTTGCATTTGGTTTGATTCAAGTCACTATTTACACATGGATTTTTTATGACGTAAAACTGTATTCAGATATGGTGTTACATGTGTTTTATATTGGATTTCAATTTTACGGTTGGTGGATATGGCGTAGTGCTCAAGATTCTTCAGGACAAGTTATAGTTGAAAAAGGGGCCCCCATAGAATACGCATTATGGTTAATTGCCATAGTAGTCGGAACTACAATAGTTGGGACTTTAATGGGCAATAACACTGATGCGAGCTTTCCTTATCCTGATGCGTTTACAACCTGTGCCAGCTTAGTAGCACAGTGGTTATTATCTCGTAAAAAGCTACTCAATTGGACTATTTGGATAGTCGTAGACGTAGTTGCAATTGGTATTTATTGGCAAAAGGGATTATTTCCAACCTCAGTCTTATATTTTTGCTTACTAATTATGGCAATCATAGGACAATGGCAATGGTATAAAAGCTACAACTCGAATCAAACCCAAGGACTTAATACTTAGTGATTAAAAGAATTGTATTTTTAGGCGGCCCATCAACAGGCAAAACTAGCTTATGTGAAGCCTTGGCGACAAGTCTCAACACCATAACAGTTCCTGAATATGGCCGTGAATATTGGATCACCCACCAAGTTAATCGCCGCCTAACCCCAGAGCAACTCTTACATATTGCGAAAATGCAAAATCAATGGGAAGACCAAGCTGCAGAAAAGGCCAAGGAATATTTACTCTGCGATACCAGTGCCTTTACCACGTGGCATTTTGCCATGCATTATCATCAACAAGCTTTGCCAGAGTTAGAGCAACTAGCAAAAGACTGCTGGAACCGCTATGCATTGGTGGTGCTATGTGGCGACGAAATCCCCTATGACGATACTTGGGAGCGTTCAGGAGATGCCAACCGTCAAGAATTTCAGGCTTTCAATCGCAGCTATATGCAACAACATAAGATCCCCTATATTGAGGTTACTGGCGATATTGAGCAAAGAAAACAAACGCTTTTAAAAATGCTCACTCCCAGTAAATTAGAAGCCATCACATAACGCCTTATATAATTGTTTATATATTGCAGCTTGCACCCTGACAAATTACTGATAGCATTCTGTTTTTACTGTTTAACCTTGTTTATTAGGATTTCCCTATGTCTCGTGTTTTGATCATTGGTGCCGGTGGTGTGGCCGCTGTTACCATTAAAAAATGTGCTCGTTTACCTGAATTTTTTGACGAAATTTACCTCGCCAGTCGTACGGTATCAAAATGTGAAGCACTGCAAAAAGAAGTAGGTATTGACCGAGTAAAAGGCGTATTTGCAGTGGATGCTGATCACGCAAGCGAAGTCGTCGCCGTCATCAATCAAGTTAAACCCGACCTAGTTATCAACCTTGCCTTACCCTATCAAGATTTGGCTATTATGGATGCTTGTTTAGAAACTGGAGTAGATTACCTAGATACCGCAAACTATGAGCCAAAAGACGTGGCCAAATTTGAGTATTCTTGGCAGTGGGCCTATCAAGACAAATTTGAAAAAGCAGGGTTAATGGCACTATTGGGTAGTGGCTTTGACCCGGGTGTTACCAATGTTTACACAGCTTACGCAGCTAAGCATTACTTCGACGAAATCCATTATCTAGACATAGTAGATTGTAATGGTGGCGACCATGGCCAAGCCTTTGCGACCAACTTCAACCCAGAAATCAATATACGTGAAATCACCCAGCGTGGCAGATTTTTCGAAAATGGTGAATGGAAAGAAACCGAGCCACTTAGCGTGCGTGAAGACTTAGATTATCAAAACATAGGTGTACGTGCGTCTTATCTTATGTACCACGAAGAGCTTGAGTCTATTGTTAAACACTTCCCAACGATTAAACGTGCTCGTTTTTGGATGACCTTTGGTGATGCTTACCTTACACATCTGAAAGTACTTGAAGGTATAGGCATGACAAGTATCGAGCCTATTAATTTTCAAGGACAGCAAATTGTGCCTTTAGAGTTTTTAAAAGCGGTATTACCTGATCCAGGTTCATTAGCTGATGGTTACACAGGTAAAACCTGTATTGGTACGTATATTACTGGCGTTAAAGACGGCCAGGAAAAAACTATCTTTATCTACAACAACTGTGACCACGCTATGTGTCATGAAGAAGTTGGCGCACAGGCGGTATCTTACACCACAGGTGTACCTGCCATGATAGGTGCCAGCTTGATGTTAGACGGTACCTGGAAAAAACCCGGCGTATGGAATATGGAGCAGTTTGACCCTGACCCATTCATGGAAATGCTTAATAAACACGGCTTACCATGGCATGTAATGGAATGTGACAGCAGCCCATTCGCTAGGTAATAAAACCTAAAGAGCCCACCTTCAAACACCCTTGAAGGTGGGCTTAAACTTCCCAGTTATTTTTAATGGCAAAGCTTATGTTAAACACTAATATTCCCTCCCCCTGCTATGTGTGTGAAGAAGCAAAACTAGAAGCTAACTTACAGCTTATGCAGAGGGTACAACAAGAAAGTGGCGTTGAAATAATTTTAGCCTTAAAGGGCTTTTCTATGTGGTCTACCTTTGAATTAGTTGGCAAGTACTTACAAGGCTCTACCGCAAGTGCTGTTTGGGAAGCAAGATTAGGTAAAGAAGAAATAGGCAAACAGGTTCACGCTTATTCTCCCGCATTTAAACAAAACGATATTGATGAACTTGTCACCCTAGTTGACCACATATCTTTCAATAGTTTGAATCAGTGGCAAAGGTATAAACAGCAAATTTTAGATGCAGGGGTATACGCAGGACTAAGGGTTAACCCTGAACACCAAGAAGCTGAAACCGAACTTTATGACCCCAGCGCGCCAGGCTCTAGGTTAGGCATAAAATCACAAGATTTAGATGGTGCAGATTTAACAGGTATTAGTGGCCTGCATATTCACAATCTATGCGAGTCTGACTCATTCGCCACCGAGCGCACCATACTCGCGGTTGAGAAAAAGTTTGGAAAATGGTTACCGCAACTAACCTGGATTAATTTTGGTGGCGGCCACCTGATGACCAGAGCAGGCTATGATGTGGAGCATTTGATTCAGACTTTAAAAGACTTCAAGGTTAGGCACCCACATTTAACTGTTATTCTTGAACCCGGCTCAGCCGTAGCTTGGCAAACTGGCTTTTTAGTGACAGAAGTAGTGGATATAGTCGAAAATGTCGACAAGATAGCCATACTCGATATGTCGGCCACAGCTCATATGCCAGATGTACTCGAAATGCCCTACCGCCCCGAGATTAGGGGGGCAGGTAAAACTAATGAAAAGCTTTACACTTACCGAATTGGCGGGAACTCTTGCTTAGCAGGTGACGCCATCGACTTATATAGTTTTGACCATGAATTACAGATTGGTGAGCAACTAATTTTTGAAGATATGATCCACTACACTATGGTGAAAACTACCTTTTTCAATGGTGTAGAGCATCCTTCTATCGGTATTATCCGCAAAGATGGCAGTTTTGAGCTAATACGAAAATTTGAATATGAAGACTTTAAAAACAAGCTGTCTTAATGGCAATAAAATCATTAATACCGCTATTTTTCTGAAATTAAATAAACATAATAAAACATAACATCAGGGATATTTCTATGAACCTAAAAAAATGGGTAGCGGCAGCTACTTTTGTATTTACCCTAACCAGCTATGCAGACAGTATCGTTCCTGTTTCTGAAGAGACTCAAAGTACTGCGGCAACATTGAGAGACAAAGCCTTCAAAGATGATAGCGCCTATGAAATTTTAAAATCTTTAACCACTGAAGTAGGTGCCCGTCACCCTGGAACGCCAGGAGAAAAAGCCGCTATTGAATGGGGAGTAAATAAATTAAAGGCCTTGGGTTTTGATAAAGTTTACACCGAAGATGTAAAGATGAATGGTTGGCTTCGTGGGGTTGAAACCGCAGAGATTATACTTCCTTCATATCAAAAGATGATTATTACCGCCCTAGGTCGCTCTAAATCAACCCCCAAAAAGGGCCTAGAAGCTGAGATAGTCCATTTTGAAAATTATGCGGCACTCGAACAAGCACCAGATGGTAGCCTAAAAGGTAAAATCGCATTTATTAGTAATCGCATGGAACGCTTTAAAAATGGCGCTGGTTACGGCCCAGCCAACATTGCTCGCTCAAAAGGGCACGAAATAGCAGCTCAAAAAGGCGCTGAAGCACTACTAATACGTTCTATTGGAACAGATGATCATCGTAACCCACATACAGGTGCGACTAACGTAGCCATGGGATACACTGAAGTTCCCGCGGTAGCTTTGTCTAACCCTGACGCTGACCAGCTTGTACGTTTATTAGAATACGGACATACACCTAAAATTCGCCTTAATATACAAACTAAAGACTTAGGGCCAATCGTCACTAAAAACGTAATCGGTGAAATTACCGGGAGCGAGCGCCCTGATGAAGTAGTTGTTATTGGTGGGCACTTAGATAGCTGGGATTTAGGGACCGGTGCTGTTGACGACGGCGCTGGAGTTGCTATTGCAATGGCCACTGCATCTCTTATCAAAAGCAATACAGACAAAAACCCGCGCCGTACAATACGAGTAATACTGTGGGGAGCTGAAGAATTGGGGTTAATTGGTGCTAGGGCTTATGCTAAAGCTAGAGAAGAAGATGGCACTATTGCTAATCATATCATAGGGTCTGAGTCTGATTTTGGAGCGGGCCCAGTATATGGATTGCAGTCATCTAATAATATTTCACCAAATGCTCTCCATGTTGTAGATACAATGGCCACTTTAATGGGTGAATTAGGAGTCACACGTAGACCCGGTAACACTAGTGGAGGGCCTGATATGATCCCACTTGCAGCCTTAGGCGTACCAGCCATTAACTTGATGCAAAATGGTACTGACTATTTTGACTTACACCACACACCTGACGACACCTTTGATAAGGTTAACCCTGAGCATATGCGTCAAAATGTCGCAGCATGGACTGTGTTCACCTTCATTGCAGCGCAATGGCCAGGTAGTTTCAAATAAATCAACAGACCAAAAAAAGCGCCTTTACATCTGTGATGTAAAGGCGTTCTTAGTTTATGATTCGTGATGGTATGGACAATATGCAACATAGTCCTACTCAGTCTTAATTACTAACAAATGTCTCTAAATCTTCACCCAAACTCACCTGCGGTTTTTCTATTACACGACCTAGCTCTTTGTCACCATCTAACAATATAATAGTGGGCGTGTATTTTAGTGCAAATTGACTATGCCTATTCCCTGGTTCTTGCTTGTTACGATCAACCCCAACTAATGAGAGGTTTACTAACTTAACTTGCGCTAGGTCCAATAACTTCAATAACCTAGGGACCTCTCGTTCACTGTCGTGACACCAAGTACCAAACAAGACCATTAAAGATTTACCTTCTATCGATTTTATTGCCGTTATTTCTGCTTCACTGGGCTCATAACTGTTATACATCGACTGGAACTGAGGATAATCAGCAATTAACTGAGAGCCAGAAATAACACCACTGTAATCCACAGGGTTTGCAGTATGTTCATTAGCAGAACTGCAACCCATTGAAACCATCAACACCAACGCTATTAAAAAAGTTTTCATGCATAAATCCTTATTTTTATTGTATTACGAGGCTACCTAAATTTTAGGTTGAGAAAAAGGTTAAACGATAAATTTACTGATATTTACCATATAATTCTTGCATTAAGGTGCCCATTTCTAAGATATATTGTTCAGCCTCTTGAAGTTCATGCAATTCTATTTTTTGCTCGACTAACACAGCTAAGTCACTCACTTTTTGAAAACCGTAACTTCCTGCAGAGCCTTTAATTTTGTGCATTAACCCTTTAAGCAATTCCCAGTCTTGCTTAGCTAACGCAGCGTTAATATCGGCTAGCTTTTCTTTAAAACTCATTCGATACTTATCCACTAATTTATCAAATTCGCTTAGCTGAGCCTCAGGAGCTATCGTTTTTTCGGAAATACCTTTAATTCCTAGATATTTGTTTAATAGTTCATAAAATTTTTGATTATCTATGGGTTTTGCAAAGTGCTCAGTTGCTCCAGCATTAAATACTTGCTGTTTGCTACCAACATCAACATTTGCAGTTAACATTACAATAGGCCCTTCAAAACCATTTCGTTTCAACATTGCGGTTGTTTGTAACCCATCAAGAACCGGCATTTGCATGTCCATTAAAATAAGATCAAAAGTTTGATTTTCTGCAAAAATTAATGCTTGTTTACCGTCTTCTGCCAGAGTTAAATCAAGCGCTGTTTTGGAGATTAAATAGGACACTAAGTCGCGGTTATCTTGATTATCATCAACGGCTAAAACACGCCCCTTTAATTTAGGAATAGACTGTTCTAATTTAACCTCAGCTTGACGTAATTTTTGTACTTGCTTGTTACTGGTCAGCATAGACTTTTCATCTGATTCATGCCAAGGAATATAAACAGCAAATTGACTACCCTGGCCTTCTTGACTAGTCACCTTAATATGGCCGCCCAACATTTCTGTAAGCTGTTTACTAATATAAAGGCCTAGTCCTGTGCCGCCATACTTTCTATTAATTGCTTGATTACCCTGAGAAAAAGCTGTGAATAAGCGTAGCTGCTGCTCATCACTCATACCCGGGCCAGTATCAGATATAACAAAGATTAATCTGCGCCTGTAACTATCTAAGTGAATGTTTACGTCCACCTGCCCTTCTTGAGTAAACTTAATAGCGTTATTGCATAAGTTCAGTAAAATTTGCTTGAGCCTAGTACTGTCTGTAATGAATTTTTCGGGTAGCGGAAAGTTAAGCTTTAAATTGAATTTCAAATGTTTTTCTAGAGCAAAACCTTCTATATGGGATGCCACCTCATCAAGCACATTCAATAAGCTAGCTTCTGTTTTATTAAGTTGAATTTTACCTGCTTCTATCTTAGATAAATCCAGTACATCATTCACAATATTTAGCAGATACTGACCACCGCTATGCACTGCCTGTATAGCTTTTGCTTTTTCTTCTGGAGTCGCTAGGGGGTCATTAAGAATGGCTGAATAACCTACAACTGAGTTCAAAGGGGTGCGAATTTCGTGACTAACGTTTGCTAAAAATTGACTTTTAGCTTCGGTAGCAGACGCAGCTAAATTTTGTTCTTTTTGAGCCAATTCAACTTGGTACTTAATCAGGTGAGTTTGGCGAATCTCTTCCGCTTGATCTTTAATTTTTTGCTCTCGCTCCATCACGGCACTTTGCATGTTAGAGAATTCGCGAGCTAACTCTCCCAGTTCGCTTTTCTCAGAAATGTTAATTTTTTCGGTGTAACTACCGCTCGCGACAAGCTGCGCCACTTCAAGTAAACGGCTAACAGGGCGAGTAATACTTCTGGCAATAAAAAAAGAGCCTAACAGAGCTAATAAAATACCCACTATAAAGAAGGGTAATAACTCAATCATAAATGCGTTTCTAGTTTGTAACCACACACTAATAGAGTCTTGTAAAACAACCACGAAATGCCGGTTAGAGTCTTTGAATATACTAAAAGGTAACGCCACCACGTCATCAGCTTCCATGATATTCATATCTGCCGATGCCCCCTGACTTGCGAAACTCGAGGAGAGTTGCATCAACTCTTTTTGAATAGCTAGGCTGTTTTTAAGGGTAGATAATAAGATAGAGCTCTGCCCACCCTGCTCTACCAAAACATTAATATCTAGTGAAATTAATGTTTTGGTGCGAGATAAAAATGCATGATTAAGCCTCTTACCCATTAACAACCAACCAATAGTGGCAGGGGCTTTAATTGGGTCTGCAGACATTAGGTAAGCTTGATTACCTACTATGGCAATCCAAGGCATATTCTGTTGATTTTTATCTAAATTTTGTGCAAATGAGCGATCAACTATTAGGTCTTCATTGCCATACTGGGCAATCAACTGAAAATCATTGTTTAAGACTAAAGCTATGTCTGCACCAATACGATTACCATGGTTAAACAACACACTTTTAATAGACTGTGGGTCATCACCTTGCCCAATCGCACTCCGTAAAGCCCAATCTTTAGCTATGGTTTCAACACTTGAATCTAGGTGCTGCTTAGCTATAGTCACCTCATTCATGAAAACGTTTTCACCCACTTTAAGACGTGCAATAAACTCCCGTTCAGCTTGATTATAAGCAGCCTGATAAATGCTAATTAAAGTTAATGCGAACACCAAGGTAAACAAACTAACCACCAGCAAGAACACCTTTTTTTGCAAGGGGGTCCAAATTAATTGTTTACCTTTTTGTAAATGTGTTTTCAAAATTTCATCCAAAGCTTATTTATTATAAAATTCACTGGGTACCGGCAACTCTGGTTTATCAACCTATCCAATTACAGACAAACAAACCTTACGCTAAATTTCAAACTACTAAGAATAACAATTTAAAAATCTAAAATTATCACGTTTTTGTCATTTATTTAGGCAACTGCAATTGCACCACCAAGTAATATCGATTAACCTTTAGCCAGAAAGCGTAAATTTCAACCAATTCAATACATTAAAACAATAAAAGTGGTAGAGATGGACCAAAAACTAAGCCAAGCCGAATCGATTATTTTACGAATATCGAGAGGTGACAAGGACGCTGAGCAAGAACTTGTCGCTACCTACTACCGCGGGTTGATGTTTATTCTCAACAGGCAAACCCAAAACCAAAGCCTATCAGAAGATCTAGCCCAAGATACCTTTATGATAGTGATTCAAAAAGCAAGGAATGATGGCATTACCAACCCAGCCGCTCTTGCAGCTTTTATTAGGCAAATCGGCATTAACCTATTAATTGGCCATAAGCGTAAAGAATCACGTCGCGATACCCATGGGGTAGACAATATTGAAGTACACTCCCCTACCGACAACATGGAAATAAGCCAAGCCTTACACTCAGATAAGCTACTCGAAATAACCACACAATTACTCAATGAACTAAAAAGCCCAAGAGACAAAGAAATTCTTCAAAATTACTTCGTTTACGAGCAAAACAAACAGCAAATCTGTGAAGACTTAGCCCTAACTAAAGAACACTTTGACAGAGTATTGTTTAGAGCTAGGCAAAGGCTTAAGCAGTTAATTCAACATAAACTTGGAAGTGAAGATAAATCATCAAAAATTACCGCAACCTATCTAAGCCTAGGTATTTTTGTAGCTGCTTTCAATCTACAAAGCTCTGAATTAAAAAGGGAATATTTATTCGCAACACAAGTGAGAGATAAGCAGCATCAAGAGCACTTACCAATTACAACGCCAACAATGAACAGTCGCTATATACCCAAACTAACCAATTTGAGTATGCCGTTAACGTCTAAGTCAAGGAGCGTATGAATAAAATGCACCCAAACAAAATGGATGATGAGTACATCACTCAAAACGACATAATACAGAAGTATTTGCGCAACAAACTGACACCAGAAGAAACGGTAGAGTTTGAAGAATACATAATGGATAAACCCCACTTATTGGAGCAATTGGAATTGGATAGCGTGATGGTAGAGACAATGCCGAATGTTAAGGATACCCCTAAAAAAAGTTTTCTTTGGGGGACTTCTATACTTCCAAGCTTTCTTTCTGGAGCAGCTTGTATCGCTGTTGTTTCAGTATTCTTTTTAACGCAAACAGACTCAAACCAAAACTATCCAAGTCCCAACATTGTATATTTAGAAAATTACCGTAGTGCCAATACAACCACACAGATCAACTCATCTAACATTACTTCATCTTTATTTGTAGTGGATACCAGTGACTTCGCCGAAGATAAATTTGATGTGATGCTGCAATTACCCGATGGTAGTAAACACACATTAGCTACTGAGTTACTAGTAAATGAGTCAAAGGAAGTGATATTTTCGATTAAAGATAACTCATTACTGATATCAGACAGCATTATTATTGTTAGCCCATCTAATAGTGCACAGGCGCCTTTAAGCTTCCCTATAACCTTAAATACCAATGGTTAATGGGAGCGAAAAAGTGAATCAACACCGGTTATTTCCTATCTATGCCAAAGAACCTCTACTCACTGAATGTCAGATAAAAAAGGTGGCTGAATATTTAACTGGTGTGAAACCTAGAGAAGCTCAGAAAAACAACACTAAGTCAGTTACTAAAAACAATAAATTGTTTGTTAATTCGCAATCAAAACTAGGAAAATTGGATGCTGGCTACACTTATTTTGGACAATTTATTGCACATGAAATAGTACCTTGCAGCAACCCAGAACCTAGTGAGCATAACTACACGACGACTCCTGAACTGGACTTAAAAAGCCTATATGGAGAGCCATCCCAATATTCTATGTTGTTTGATGATAAAGGTAAGTTCAGAGTCAGTGACAACAGGCCGTATGATGTTATAAGAGATGAAAATGGGCGAGCGCTTATTCCAGATCAACGTAATGACGAGAATGCGATTATTTTGCAGTTTCATGTACTCTGGCAGAAGATCCACAATAAAATTATCGACCTCATATCCCCAGGTATAGATGAAAAATGCAAATTAAATTCTGTAGCGACTCACAATGAAGCACGTAAAATTACGACAGCACTTTTTCAATATTTAACCATTTATGACTTTGCAGCTAGAATAATACATCCTAAAGTATTCGAAATTTATTTTAATGACTACTTCAAAAGTTCCTCACAAAAATCTCGTGACCTCAGAATAGAAACGAAGGAATACATATTAAAAGACAACAGTAAGTTAGCTGCCATACCTGTGGAGTTTTCACATGCAGTTTATCGCTTCGGGCATAGTATGGTTAGGGCGGCATATAATTTAGATGTAATCAAAGATCATGAAAGAAGAACAGACTTGATGTCCTTATTCAGGGGAAATTCACAAATTCCTCTTCATGAAAATTTTAGAATAGGGAACTGGCTAGCATTTTTTAATAAGGAAGGTTCACAGGTAACCACACAGGAAGCTAATAGTATAGATTTATTTGTAACCACCCCTATGGCTCATATTCCCGTTAGGCAACATATTGTTCAGTTAAACTTGACTGCTGGGAAAACCATGTCAATACCATCGGGGCATTGCATAAAAAAATGGATCAAAAAGTATAAACCCTCCCTGTTTAAAGATAGCAAACTAACTTGGTCAGAACCCAGCACAGGAAGACTTGGGGAATTAGATGATTACTATAATCACCCAAAGATAAAAGAATGTTACGACAAAAAAAATGTTCCTCTATGGCTATATACTTTGGAAGAATCAACTCAGGATAATCCTCCATCAAAAAAATTAGGGCGGTTAACAAGTATTATCGTAACTGAGGTCCTCAGACAATCCATATTAAGCGAACAATTACAGAGCGACTCATCAGCGAGCTTCGAAAATATATTAATAAACTTAATAAAAAATATAGACAGTTTATTTGCTAAATGGCGATCTAACAATAAACCAACAATATCGTCACTATTAACCTATCTTAACCTTGAGGAAAATACAGTGAGTAAAAGTAAACTTCCAAAATACTGGGAAACAACCGATAGCTGGGTCAACTTTGTAAATACTAATGGAGGGGACCAAGATCTAATAGATTATCACCCACGAGTTGTCAGACCTAGAACTGATAATGGGGCTTTTTTAGTCTCTTCTGAAAAAGACACCGATACTAATGGTGATGAATTTCTTAAGCTTAAAGTAAAATCCTCTCCAGACATGAATATAAGAGGAGGAATTTGGAGGAAGAAAACACAAAAGATTTACAATGCTTCACCACTTTATTTAAATAAAGAGAATGATTCAGAAGTTAACGCTTGTCGTATTAAAATTCCCGATGGAGGAGTTTCAGTTTACACGCATGTAACATTATCGGTAAATTATAACGCTAAAACTAATGAGTTCACCACCTCAAAACTATGGGAAGAGATATCCTCAGAAGAAGAGAGCAAGGTACTACAAAGTAAAACCACCAGCTACACTTGGATCCGTTAACCCTTGATTTCATCACTCGCACGGATGCTAGGGTGGTTACTTTTCTTTGTTATTATGGGCTTAGGAGTTCATCAAAACTCTGAAGCCCATGAAGCAAGCCCTGGCTCATCATTCCATATTTTTGAGACTGAGGTTCATTCTTCAAAAGAGCAGAGTATCTATTGGATATACAGTGATAGCCCTTACACACTGAAAGTATATCAAAATGGACAATTATTGAGCCGCGTACACCTTGTTGATGAAAAGCCTGTATTTAATTACTTAATTTCACCAAAAACTAGCGACGACTTAACCTATACAATAACAATGACTAATGATGCTGAGTACAGAGAACATCCTCATACCCATATAATAAAAAAAATCGATACCTCAGGGCATATTGTGGAGTCCGTAAATCATGGTTTAACATTACTTCGTTCAGACAATGCTTCACTATTTTATTCGAATAATCAAACCACTAAAGGCAGCTCAATCACTGATGATGTAAATAACTTAGTCCTCATATCTCCCAGCACATTGCACTCCTGCAATAACATAAGTGCCAAACAAAATTTAAATGAAGCAATCAATTCCAAGCAAACTAAAGCAAATCTATTAAACTCGTGCGCCATGCTACCAACTCTAGGTGCAGATATCGCATTTAATACAGGAATGTTTAGTAAAGCGCTTCCCCAATACACCCAAGCACACCAATTTTTGAATGAAAATTTAGAATGTGCATCTTCTGAGCATTGCACTTATACCATTATGAAAATGGGCTTCAGCCAAGTACTAATTGGCGCGGAAACGAGCGAGCAAAGTCTTATAAAATTAGGGCTTACAAATTTGGAAAAGTCGCTAGACCTAGCTCAAACCAGTCAAATGCACGATTTGTTGCCAGAAGTTTACAACGGACTGGCTACTTTTTATTGGATATCTAATGACAAAGAGCTATCTATTCATTATTTAAAGCAGGCTATTTACCATACAGAGCTGATTAATGATTCAGAAGAAGCAACGGTTAGTTACTCAAATAATTTAGCGTTAATTTATATGTCGATGGGAGAACTGTTAAATGCTCAACATTTACTTCAAAAATCGATCTACTTAAGTCGAGAATTGCCAGATAAGGTATCATTAGCGACACAGCTTCATAATTATGCAAAGGTAGCGACGCAACTTGGTAACCATGAAAAAGCAAAGCGTTACTTTAAAGAGGCCATAAACATATTCAATACTGAATCATCTGAATTAGGCGCGTTAAATACCGGTTTATCTTTGATAAAGCTAGCATTTGAAACAAAAGACTATGAAAGTGTTTTAGAGCAGTATAAGAAAATGCACTTGGGAGTAAAAAAAAATCTACAAGACCAAATTCCAATTATGGAAGCAGCGTATTTCTTATCCCAAAGCAATATTAAACAACATGACACCAGCAACATGGTGCCACATAAAGAACCATCTAAAGGCACATCTAGAAATACAGACAAAGTAATTTTTGGCTTGTATTTAGCCGAGGCATACTTAAATTATGGTGAGTTTGACACAAGTTCAAAATGGCTCGACTACTCGAAGCAATATTTACAGCCAAACCAAACCGAGAATCTAAAATACAACCAATTACGCATGGCGTTGTTACTTAAAAAGAGTCAACCTAACATAGATGATAATCAAGTTACTCAACACTTCAACGATGCATTCACACTTTTACTTACCAAAACTAATGGCATGGACATTAGATTAGATGGCCCTAGCTGGATGAGCCAGTCAAAAGACTTAGTCAGTACTTACATTTCATACCTGCTTAAGCAACCAGACTTAGACTTCCATAACTTGGCCTTTGAAACACTAGAGAGTTACTTCAGTTTTATGCTCAGAAAGAGCCGTCAATATTACTCTGAGCTTGAATATGAAAACGAAAACACCCACAAGTTATCAAAAGAAAAATATAGAACCGAAGGTCTATTAGTATCTGTTAGCAGCAACGAAGATAAACAACAAATACTAAATCAGATTGATAAAATAGAAGAGCAGCAATCTTACGAATTAGCTTCAAAACAAATTACCACTGACAACACTGAGCTCTTCGAAAATTTAGATATCAACGCTATACAAACTAAACTATCAAGTAATGAAGCTGTTTTACGGTATGTGGAACTTAATGCTGAATATAAATCTTTTTTAATTACAAAAAATAATTATAAATTAATCACTATTGAAAAAGATATGATTCAGGCAGATCTGAGCATTGCGTCAAACGGTCATTCAAGTTATTCCAAAATAATGAATGCTTCACACTTACCAATACAATGGCTAATGGCAGAAAACATAGACAAACTTTACATTGCGAGTGACGGCGAAGTTAATCAGTTATCAATCTCAGCAGCAAAAGTAAAAACTTCCGAGAATCGTAAGGAATATTTAGCGGCATTGTTTGAAGTAATTAGAGTGCCCTCCTTGTCTGAATATTTTTCTAAGATGAAAAATAAAGCCAGTCATAATGGACAATTTACTATTTTTGCTAACCCAGATTTTTCTTACTTAGGCACAGATAATAACACTGGGGAATTTGATAGTTCTTGGCGTAATAACTTAACTCCTTTACCCGGTAGTAAATACGAAGTAGCAAATATTAGTAATCTATTCCCGAATGAACGCTTTGATTTGAGTGAAGGTACTGGAGCAACTAACCAAGAGCTTATGTCTAGTACATCTAGATCATCTAAGATTTGGCACATTGCTACCCATGGTTATTATGATCCCAGCGCTCCAGAGATTGTTGGGCTAGCAACTACGAGAAGTACTGACAAGCTTGGCCGAGTTACCTCTGGTTTTTTGTCATTAAACGAACTTTTGAGCCAGCCTGTATCGGCACATTTAGTTGTTTTAAGTGGCTGTGATACTTCATTAGGAAAATATAGCGAAAGCGAAGGTTTGAGTGGATTAGCAAAAGGAATGTTAGCACAAGGGGCGGGCTCGGTGATAAGTACTATCTGGGAAGTTTCGGATAGAAGCACAGCTATTTTCATGAAGTACTTTTATCAATCCTTAAAACTGAACAAAGGCGATATATCTAAATCGTTTACTTTAGCAAAACGCAAAATGATAAAATCTGGGCGCTATAAACATCCAAAATATTGGGCTGGCTATAATTTAACGATAGCCAACAAACAATACGAACAAGTAGAATTGTACTAGCCTAAAATTTACGGCGGATTTAGATAAACTTATAATTACTGTTACTTAACAATAAAGTCTTAATAAAACTTTACTCTGTGCCGCAAAAAAACGCCCCATTGCTTTCAGCCCTTCTAATCACTATTATCTAAGACATAGACTTTAGTAGTATGCATGGTGCAAAACTCTATTGGCATTTGGAACAAATTTACATGGCATCAAATTTGAGCGATTCTGACTATACCCGCTCGGTACAGTCTCTCATAAACCAAGTTCAACAAAATTCTACCCGTAAAGATTCTTTTTTCGAACTAGCCCAAGTTTACTATACATCATGCCAAGCTGATGCTGGCGCGCTCAGAATCTGCCAAGCAAACCTAAAAGGAGCTGAAGAGTATTTAGACACAGTGCCTGAAAACAAGCGTGAATATGCTCAACAGCAAGTTAAAAAATTTCAACATGAATTGAAATTAGAAGAGCACAAACAATTTACCGACCGCCAACATAGATACAAATGCTTAGCAAATATTTGTGTCAATATATTGAGATTAACTGAAGGCAAGAATCAACAACAAACCGAACTGAAAAGCTCTAAATTACTAGCCACTCTGTTTATGTTGTCGAGTACAGATATAGGTAAGAGGCAGTACATGCATCAACTTTTCAAACCTTTGTATAAAGCGGTTTTATCTTTAAGGTTGTTAGATAAATTATTAGCTGAAGACAAATTAACCAATACCTATATTACCAGTAGATTTGACCCAGCAACCCGCTTTTCGAAAGATCAGGGGCGCTATAGCCAATTTCAACTTGATGTGGCTATCCCTGTAATCATTGCCGCCCTTTTACAAGATGTAGGCATGCAACACCCAGAAACACAGCGTTTACTAAAAGGAGCTGACGGGACGCAAGATGAGTTTCGTGTTTTAGATAGAGAAACCCGCACATTACTACTAATAATTAATCATGAACAAACCCAGGATTTTATTAAAAATGGGATTGGGGTATCTGAATACGAGGGCAATGACCCAGATAAAAAACAACTTTATGAAAAAAAACAAGCTAACCGCATGAAGTTCGTGTTTGGCCTATTAACTGATGCCGTTAAACCCAATGAAGACAGTATTGGCAATATTATTAAAATTCCTCAAATATATTCATCTTTTATACTATCAACTAAGCCAATTTATCGATTTTTAGATTTGCCAAACGTTATCTCTGTGCTTAAAAATTCTGCTAAACATGGGTTTATATGTAGTCATGCTTGTGAGTCTTTTATTGAGTTAGTTGGACATTTTCCGTTAGGCTTGGGTATGTTGTACCTGCTACCGCACAAACAAGATGATTACTACTATGCCATCGTTACTCGTTTAAACCCTAAACATCCAAACAGTCCAACTTGCAGACGTGTAACGAGTTTAGATTGCGATAATGAAGATGAGAAAGACTTCACGTTATCAGAAGATAATAATTTGTTTTACGAAAAGCCCAAACAACATCTGGAAAGTTTAAGCCAAGAAGCTTTGAGCACCTTGCGCGAAATCCATATTCGTCAACTTAGCGAAACGAAGCTACCTGAATACAATGAAGGTTTTTGGAACCCCCATAGATACTTCAGTATTAACAAGCAGCAAGCGCTTTGGAGCTAGTTGAGTAAAAGGTTGCTTTTAGTCATGTTTTTTAATGACAATAAGCTTTGAAGCCGTTACCTTAAGGTAAGGTTAACTACAGTAATAGAATTAGTTGGAGTTGGCCATAAGCCGGGTTTTGTCGTGGGTAATCATTCATCTAGGCCAGCAATCACTCACTGGCTCAAGCAACACACCCGATCTCAACGTGGGCCACGCCATAAGAGATCCTATTTGGTCTTGCTCCGGGTGGAGTTTACCTTGCCATACACTGTTACCAGTGATGCGGTGCGCTCTTACCGCACCCTTTCACCCTTACCGATTCGCTACGAATAACAAAAAGGCGGTCTTCTCTCTGCTGCACTTGTCGTCGGCTTACACCGCCCAGGCGTTACCTGGCACCCTGCCCTGTGGAGCCCGGACTTTCCTCCCTCTAGAAATTCACAAGTGAAAACTAAACGGCGATTACCAGGCCAACTCCGCGGCGGATTCTACAGGCTATACAAAGCCCAGTAAACGGATTATAGCAATTCATATTACTTAAATTCATTTGGGACATCGACACCTTCACTCTTTAACCATTGTACAGCTGCTTCCATATCTGTAAAAAAGTGTCTTTTAAAAGCAATGTGTTTATCAAAATATAATGTTTGCTCTTTATACTTTTCAAAAAGGTGAAGCTTAATTGAGCCTTTACTATTTATCAGAGCCTCTCTGGTTAACCCATTAGCCACAGACTGCTTGACGGTTTCTACTATAATTGGCTCACACTCTGGAGTAAATAATTCCCAGTCGGTCATTTCAGTTATTACAGTCCAAGGTTTGCCGTGCAGTACTGCTGATTTTTGATAAATATCTTGCTGAAAAGCGCGTGTGGTTTCTTGATTCCACCCGCCTTTCATTTCTAAGAATAAAACTCGCTCATAACGAGTTAATGAATAAAGCCCATGCTGAATAAACATTCTATGCTATCCCTTACAATTTACTTCCAAGTATGGCTAAACTGTAGGCTAGAACGGTAAGAAATTAAATGAAAAACCGAATTCAGCTTGTTTATAAACAATAATAACAACTCAGTACCTATAATTAGCTCAATATCTAATTGCTGCTAAGTCCAATTCGGTAACCTCACCGAATAACCATCAATCAACCACACATGCAGTACCTTCAGTATTATGCCAATCAACTAATAGTTGTAAAAAATCTTCATCAACTAAATCTCGACCTATGGGAGGCATTTTTTCATCGTCGGTTGCTGCAATTCGCCAATATAATATTGAGTTTAGGTAATCAGTTGAGTCAACTATTTTTGTCAAACTTGGTTGTGAATCTAAATCATATAATGCATCGGCGTCACAAATTCCCATATCTGCAAGAGCAGTATCATATCTAAAGTCAATTGCAGCTTGCGCTGTTCCTTCTGGCTGGTGACAATATGAACAATTAGCATGAACATAACTTTTCATTCTATCTGTATAGCTTGCATCTTCATCAGTAATACTCGATAAACTACTTGTTAGGTCGATAGTTAAATAATCAAATAATATCCCTGATTCTCCTAACCATTCGATTTGAGCTTGACCATCACTACTTCGGTCTCGATTCAACTGCAACGCCTCAAAACCTAAGACCCTTTCAGCAACTTCAGTATGACAGGCGAAACAATTAGCTCTTGAAGGGTATGTCCAAGTCAAACCATTATCTAACTCGGTTTCTAATGCATCATAAAGCAAATAGGCTTCTTTATTTTCCCAATCCCACTGATAGGTGTAGGCCCCCCAACCAGTATCATGTAGCACCATTAACCTAGTTTCATGAGGTACACCATCGAATGAGAAGGTCTTAACGAATGTAGTTCCAACCGGATAATCAAAATCGGTAGTACCTGTTACAGTTTCACCATCTGGCACACTAATGTACCTATGTTTCTCAGCTCCATCAGACCATAAAGGGGTTGTAACTTCGTAGGGAACTAAATCACCAATTGACTCAAATGGTGAATGAATATTGACACAACCTGTTGCAGATAAAGTAGTGGGGATCTCATCTCCTGTTGCTGTAACATTTGTATTGGCAACTAATTTTAAAATATTCTTGGCTGATCCCTGTAAAATATAAACTTCCGAATCTGGCCCTTCTATATAAGAATAAAAGCTACTTGATGTGCTAGTAATAGTTTCAATTTGATAGTCCGAATCCTGCCCAGTAGACATACCATATAAAGTTCCACCAGAGTAATCGCTAAATAAATAGGTGCCATATAATGAAGGAATATCAGAACCTCGATAAACAACACCGCCTATTACCGCCACACCTTCTATTTCTGGTTCTTCCTCTCCTTCCGAAAAGGTAACACTACTATGATTGTAATCATACTCTGGGAACAATAAGTCAGAAACGACGCAGTCTGTATCTGAATCACAAGCGTAATCTTCATTCGCTTCATAAAATGGCCATCCGTAATTTCCACCTTTCACGACTTTGTTAATCTCTTCCCATCGTGATTGACCAACATCACCAACCCATAGCTCGTTAGTCAAACTATCAAGACTAAACTCCCAAGGGTTTCTAAAACCGAACGCATAGATTTCCTCCCTAGGGGTTTCAGTATCAGCATCGCTGAAAGGGTTTACAAAGCCAGAACCAGAAACAAACGGGTTATCTGCTGGTATAGAATACGGGAGGCTAGATACATCGACTCTTAAAATTTTACCTCTTAGCTCAGCCCCCATTTGCGGGTAGCTATTACCTTTAGCATTTTCGCCACTACCTAAGCCAATTAACAAGTAATCATTATCATCAAATAATAACTTTCCGATATGATGGAAAATAGTCGATTGGGTCACAGATAAAACCTCTGTAACAGTACTTGTGTCTATTCCTGTGTCAAAGTCATACTCGTACCGCAATACTCGGCTTATAACGCTAGAGCTACTATCAGCTTTACCGTTTAAGGCTACGAAAATATAGTTTCCCATTGATTTAGGAGCAAAAACTGCAGAGGTCACACCTGCTTGTTGAGAATCAACAAACACATTATCAATATTTACTACCCCAACTTCGCTAGAAATATCACCGAAACTTCTCTCATTACTGCCAGAGTCATCTGCTAAGTCGATTGCCGTAAATATTCCATCCATAGTTACCGCAACCATATGCCACTCGCTTAAGTCATCAGCGTACACAAAATCCATTGCAGCCAAACTTTCAGATGATGTCCCTGCTTCAAAAACATTTTCTAAAGTTGCGACATTTGAGTTTGTTGGCGCTTCGAAAGAATGACATGCAGCCGTTTCTATAGCATTAATTGTAAATACATCAGTAATAGATAGACCACCATCGTCGGTCGCAGTTACGGTTACAGTTAAGGTCTGTAGCGAATTAAATGTTCCTTGCAACAAAGAGCCTGTTAAGGCGACTTCTGTTGTTACAGATGAGAAATCAACAGAGTAAATTAATACGCTATCATTTTCATCAGTAAAAACCGTGCCATTCTTACTTATGTCATAGCTAAACGCCACGCCAACATATGCAGTTTGATCATGATTTTCCGAACTGACAACTGGGGCAACATTGGTTTCAAATGTCAGCTCAAATGTATCTGT
>NZ_SAIS01000037.1 GCF_004360155.1 Paraglaciecola marina
TTCACAGTAATCTATTAAGCTGTAAGCAATGCCTTTGGGCATGTTTTGTCTGTGGTTACCCACAAACTTCATGAGTTTTTTAGGTTGTTCGCCTTTGATAAGAGCACGTATTCTATTTTGAATGCTGGTGTGGTTGGAGGTTTCGGGTGTCACTTCCATCTTGGCCCTGATAGGGTTTAAGTCGACATAGGCCATACAAGCCAGCACTGCACTTTCATCTAATAATGCTTGAGATTTGAACCGTCCTTCCCAGAACCTGCCGGTACAGTTATCTTCTTTGTTGGCTTCACGAGCTATATGTTCATTGAGGTTACGCATTAGCCAACTGATGTTGTATAAACGCTTTCTATAAATTTCAGTGGTTTCTTTTAAGGTAAATAACTCACTTTTAGTGAGCTTATCCTCTCTTAAGTACTTTTGACTTAATAGCGTGCCTTGGTACAACCGGTGCCAACGTTCTAATACCTCACCCATAGACCAACTATCCGCTTGCTCTTTGTCAACACACAGCACCACATGAGTGTGGTTACTCATCACAGCATAGGCGCATATATCGATAGAAAATACAGACCCTAGAAACAACAACCTATCTTCCACCCAGCCACGCCTATGTTCGTAATTTTGACCTGTCACCTTATCTTCACCACACAAAAACGAACGGCGAACACAGCGAGACACACAATGGTAATAAGGGGTATCAATAAGTGAAATTTGAGATTTACGAGACTGGGGCATAACAGACCATCCTTGGCTTCAATGAATACAATAAAGCCTAGAACAAAACTTAAATATTGCTAATTTTTAGAGTGGGTGTCTAGATAAGTATTTCATTTGATCAAAGCTAGTCTTTTTTTATGCCTAATCTTTTGGCAGCAGGATTAATGAGCAGGGAATTGAAAATCAAAGTGATTTGGCATTATTGATGAGTTAGTATCAAGCTTTATGGGATCAGAGTTCAAGAAGCTAATTTATAATGTATGCCAATTTATTTTTGCTACTAGTGTTATTTTTAATCACGGCTTGTGGTGGAGGAAGTAGCTCTTCAACTAGTAACCCAAGTGATTCATTGCAACCAATATCTGAGAAGTTATTTTCTGAATATAAGGGCATTTCTACAAAGGCTTCTGTCACAGCGCAAAACTCCCATTCTGTCGCCTATCATGTAACTTTAATTACTGATGTTGTTAGTGTTCTGGTATTCGGTGACGAGTTAAAAAAATTAAGATTTGATGCTTTAGTTTCAAATTATGACGACTATATTTATGATGATTGCGAATCAGGTTCATTAGAGTTAGTCGCTATATCCAATAACACGGCCGACGTGAGTTACACCGATTGCTTAACGGGTCCCTATATAATTAATGGCGATGGTAAATTAACTATCGACGAGCTTGATGAGTTTGATGAGTTGTCTTTAGGTACTTTAGAGTTCGAAAGCCTATCTGTAAGTAGTAGCCTTCATGGCACAGAACACGTTCTAAAAGGTGATGTAGTCTTAGATTTTAGTAGCAGCTTCGAATCTTCATTAAATCTACTGATTACTGAAACCAATACTGATGAATCTTATTATCTTCACGAATTTACATCCCGCTTTTCTGCAAGTGAATCCGATATTACTTATGCAGTGGATGGAAGGCTTTATATTTCTACCTTCGGTTATCTAGATTTAACAACTATTACAAGTCCTGACATATTCTCTGAGCCAGAAGACAATACTTTAGCAATAAAGGCGAGTGGTGATGCAGACTTACTCATTTCTGTAACATCTGCATCAACTATTAGTTTGGCTCTAGAACAGGCAGAAAGTCTTTATGCGGTTTCAGCTGAAATACCATATAGTTTTTTTATTCAAAAAGAATTTGAAAGCTCTAGTAATCAAGCCCCAAACATTCGTTTAGCCGAGCTTGGGGATTTACTCGATAA
This sequence comes from Paraglaciecola marina, assembly GCF_004360155.1. GTDB lineage: Bacteria > Pseudomonadota > Gammaproteobacteria > Enterobacterales > Alteromonadaceae > Paraglaciecola > Paraglaciecola marina. The sequence continues at coordinate 1,924 of NZ_SAIS01000037.1, forward strand.
GAATACGAATATAGCGTTAGATGCTTCAGCAAGCTTCGATGACGATTATGATTTGATCTCGTTTAATTGGTCAGTATTAGACTCCCCTGATGGTGCTGACTTTCAGTTGAATGGATTAATTAGGGATATTGCAACCCTCGTTTCGAATACCGCTGGTACCTATCAGTTATCTGTCGTGGTTTCAGATGGACAACTCGAATCAGATGAGCTGACGTTTAGTTTTTATGTGCGGAAGGATCCTGCCAATGTCACTATTGTTGGAAGCACTGACAATATGACAATAGGCACGCCAGTTGAATTTGACCTTGTTATAGATAACCCTGCAGACGACGGGCCTTTTGAAATTGAGCAGAATCATGGTCCTGCTTCTATGACTTATGAGCCTGAAATCGGATTGATATGGGATGGAAACATTCCAGATTTCGGCACAGATACCGCTGTAAATTTTGGAGTGACAGTGACTAACTCGGATCATGTTGTTGTTGCTAGACAGCAGTCATTAGTTACCGATACCAAGACTAAGCCAAGTATATTTTTAACAGGGTATTCAAGCAGCCAGTCTTGGCAGGATGTGAATGCAGATAATGTAAAAGACTTATTATTGCTTTATCCCGGAGTAATTGAGGCTTGGGACTTCAGCGGCTCTATACCTCAATTATTATTTACTTACCTAGGAACGGTCGAAAGTTGGGAGTTTGCTACTTATGACGAAACCGACAAGGTATTAATTGCAAAATCAGTTAATGGGGAATTTTATAGTTATGATCCATCGAGTGATACCGCATCACTTTTATTTATAGATGAGGCCTTTACTTCAAGAGAATGGACCGCAATTTTGGTTGATTTGGATGATGATGGAGTACGCGAGTTAGTTACTGACAAATATGTTAGAAATGCCACTTCTGGAGAGCGTCTCCATTCATTTAATTTAGCATTCAGTAGTGCTTACACGTCAATATCGCTTAGCGATGTGGATGGTGATGGTGTTAGTGAGCTGTTGATTGGTAGTGACATTTTCAACAAAAATACTTTTGAGTTCATTGCTGATATAGAGGGTGTCAACCTTAGCTATTTTGACCAAGCTTTTTGGTATGACATAGATGGCGACAACAAAGTTGAGTTGTTATTAGCCTTGGTTTCGACTGGTGTTGAGGTTTACGATTTTGAAAATGGTCAGCTTCAATTAAAACAGAGTGTACATGAGCACCAAGATCCGGATACAACTATGTCGCTTTCCTCACTCCCTGATTTTTCTGAGCTTTACATCACGTCTAATTCAGGCACCTTAATCACTCGTTATAGTAAAAATGAGCAAGGTATTTACCTTGTTGATGCTGAAATGAATATAACCGATCCGAATCTATATTCTCCGTCCAATGACAACTACACCTATTCTTCTTGTCGTTTATCTCAATCATTTGAAAATATTGAAGACACTACAATTCTACTCGAATGTTCAAAGGCACATACGGTTGATGGAGGGGATGATCTTGCTAAAGACTATATATCTATTATTCCATTTGGGGAGGATATCTATGACTTACCCTATGATTTTGCTTCCGATTCAGACTTAGGCGTGTTTGATAGAATACTAGCGTCTAGCGATGATTCATTTACTGTTGGTGCAGCACGTGGAGTTGTTTCAATTGATGATGAACTAAGCGTGTCCAGTCAAGTGGGACGAATAGGCGCTGTTCTGAGAGATAGTTATGTAAGTTATGGGACTTCGACATTAATAGATGATGTGCTTCTAGGGTGGGACATAGATACGCAGCATTATCCAAATAGCTCTGTCATTTATGGATTTGATATTCAGGGCAATGAGGTTCAATCAAGTCCCTCTCGTTCAAGACTAAGCGACATAGTAGGGATCTTTGAAAACAACGGGCAGCAAGTGCTGGTGACTAGCGAATATCAAACGTTGGTATTTTGGTCGCTTCCTGATTTAGATATAGTTGCCGAAGTAGAATTCCCCACAGATGATAGCTATAGCTGGAGTTTTAATGATATTTCTTATTGGCGTTTTTTTACATTTAATGAGATTTATCATCTTGCGTTTTTATTAGAAGATAAACTTGTGCTAGTGAAAGCCGAAGATGATAGTTTTGTTTTTGATGGAACATATGAATTACCCAGTGGTTTCGATGGCGAAGATAACAGTATTTTTGAGCCTATCAAAATGGAAGATGAGCAATACTTAGTTTTAATGCAATCTAATCCAACGTCTAGTTTATTTGAAAAAGCCACATTTAACTTAACAGACAAAACTTTTTCTATAGAGCAAACAGCTTTACCAGCAGATATTGCAATAGGCTATTCTGGGATGCAAAGCTGCATGAACACCCTCGATAATGGTTCAACAGTTGCCTATGTTCACACGAGTGAAATTGATGTTGAGAGTGGAGATATAGACAATAACTCACGACAATACAAAGTAATCGCTTTAGATATTCAGTCAAATGAGATTGTTTGGTCTTCTCGAAAATTGCCCGGGCGCTATAATATGGCTAATGATATGAAATGTTCAAATGGAAATACTGGACAGCAAATTACATTATCTACTACTGACTTTTTTTATCTAGCTGATTAAGTGCAGAATTTCGCTAAACGGCTAAATGTTTTAACCATTATTGCAAGCAGGCCACGAAATCGACCTAGCAGTTTCTCGCCTTTTTAAATATGAGAAGAGAGTTCACCAAAACGAAATATCTGGAGGCAGAGTAAACTTTCTGTGTCTCCATCGATGTGTATGCTTGTGCGGTGATGAGTAACAGTAATGCCTCGATATGATTTGCGCCCATTTATTTTGACGATTTACTGCAATCATTTACATCCTTTATTGGTTTAAAAACAGGCCATGCACATAAGTTATTACCATGTACTTGGTGATGGCAAATTGCAAATGCAGATGAGCGTTAAAGTGACACTTGCTTTATCGGCGTCACCCCAAATGCATCTCTTAGCCAGCTGCCCGCTTTTCCTAAACGCTCGCTTGACGACCAGATTAAATCTACGCCCACTTCCCATTCTGTGTGAGGGTAAGAGGTAAGCTGCAATTCACATAATTGGTCTTGTAACTGTAAATCTAGCATCAATTGCTTAGGTACGGTTGCCCATCCCATGCCCGTACACAGGGTATTCATTAGGGTTAGATAACTCGACATTTTCCACTGATTGGTGGCACTTAAGTATTCACTGGTGGGCAGTTTTTCTAACAAAGGCGAGTAAACCAATTGCCGGTGTTGATTAAGTTGCTCAAAATTAACCTGTGGCAACTTGGCTAAAGGGTGGTCTTTGTGAACCACATTAGCAAAAATAATATTACCTAATCTTTTAAAGTGTATATCTTTAGGATAGTGAGTGCCTGCACACATAATGCCTAAAGACGCTTCTCCTTGCTCTATCATCTGCTGAATGTATTGTGATGAAGGGTGCAATATATTTAAATCTACTGGGGCAAAACTGTCAGCAAATCCGGTTAAATTGTGATTTAACAATTGAAACGGAATGGTTTCATCAATGGCAATAGTGACTTGGCTTTCAAGCTCTGCGGCTAAGCTGTTTGCACGGTTTTCCATTGAAGAGCATTGATGCAATATGGCTTCAGCGTCTCGCAGCAATGACTCACCATGCTTAGTCAAAACGGGGTAACGACTACTGCGGTCAAACAAGCTTACCCCAAAATCAATCTCTAAATTTGCCACCGAAATGCTTAAAGCCGACTGCGACTTACCTAATTTTCGGGCGGCTGCCGAAAAGGATTTTTCGTTGGCTACTGCACAAAATGCTGTTAATTGCTCAATAGATAAACGCATAATCACCACAGAAGTATTAAAAATATTAATACTTTCTATTTTGCACACTCTGCCCAGCAGAGTAAATTGAATGTATTGCTAACATTTTGTTTTGAGGTTGTAAGAGATGGCATTTATTAAGTCACAGGCAAACCACACACAGAGCAACATCCACCCAGTGGATCAAACCCTGCCTATCGCCCCAACCTTATTATTAGGGTTACAACATGTATTGGTGATGTATTCAGCTTGCATCATAGTGCCTTTAATTTTAGGGGCAGCGCTTAATCTGCCTAAAGAAACCTTGTCACTCATCATCAACGCTGATCTATTCGCAGCAGGGCTTGCCACCTTAGTACAGTGTTTTGGCAATCGTTACTTTGGTATTAAGTTACCCATAATGATGGGGGTAACCTTTACGTCTATCGCCCCGATGATTGCCATAGGTGTGAACCCCGAACTAGGCCTGCCAGGCATTTACGGCGCCATTATTGTTTCAGGTATATTAGGCATACTCTTTGCGCCTGTTATGGGCCGTTTAATGAGGTTCTTCCCTCCTGTAGTAACAGGCTCAGTGTTATTAGTAATCGGTATTAGCTTAATGAAAGTAGGTATTGAATGGTCTGCAGGTGGCAGCCCTACCTTAGCCGATGGTTCAGCTAACCCAGATTTTGGTAAGCCTGTTTATTTACTAATTAGCTTAATGCAACTTGGCTTAATTTTACTCATTAACCGATTTGCCAAAGGCTTTTTAAGTAATGTGTCTGTACTGGTTGCCATGCTTGCTGGCTTTGCGGCCGCTTGGTTATTAGGGGATATCTCTCTTGAAGGCATAAGTAATGAGCCTTGGGTTGCTGTTATCAAGCCTTTAAGTTTGGGCATGCCCACCTTCGATTTTTTGGCTATTTGTTCTATGTCATTAGTGATGATGGTTACTATGGTTGAATCTACTGGTATGTTTTTAGCCTTGGGTAAGTTAGTTGATAAAGAAGTAGACCAAAAACAATTAATTAGAGGCTTACGATCCGATGGGCTAGGAACCTTATTAGGGGGCTTGTTTAATGCGTTTCCTTACACTTCTTTTTCGCAGAACATAGGGTTAGTCACCATAAGTGGCGTCAAAAGTCGCTACGTTGCTGCTGCTGGTGCATTTATTTTAATTGCCCTTGGCTGCCTACCTAAAATGGCGTTTATTATTGCCTCTATTCCCCAGTACGCCTTAGGCGCAGCGGCTATGGTGATGTTTGGTACCGTTGCCTTGATGGGAGTACGCATTTTGAGTCAGGTAGAGTTTACAGAGTCCCGCTCTAATTTATTGGTGGTGTCTGCCAGTTTGGGCATAGGCTTAATTCCTATGATCGCCCCAAGTTATTTTCAACATTTACCCCACTGGAGTGCCATTTTTACCGATAGCGGCATCATATTAAGTGTATGCACCGCCATTTTGCTAAACGCCATTTTTAACCAGCCCCACGCTGAAGAAAACAACAAAGGTTAATTCAATATGACAGCCACACTTTATCAAGCAGACTACCTAGTCACTATGGACAGTAAAAACACCATAATTAAAGATGGCGCAGTGTTGGTAGAACAAGGCACTATCAAGCAATTAGGTGCCGCCAGCGAATTAATTGCCCAACACCCAAACGTGGCAGTTAAGGCGTATTCTAAGCGTATTTTGATGCCAGGATTAATCAATACTCACTGCCACTCGGGTATGCTACGGGGCACGGCTGAAGGCTTGCCAGTGTGGGATTGGCTGCAGCAATTTATTGATCCTATGCATAAGGTATTGAACCCCAAAGAAGCGAGTTTATCGTCATGGTTATGCTATGCAGAGGCCCTGCTTTCTGGCACAACATGTATAGTTGATATGTGGCGTTACATGGAAGGCAGTGCAGATGCAGCTAAGCAGTTAGGCATTCGAGCTTGCTTAGTGCCTTATGTTGCCGAGCACCCAGATCACGATTATTTCGAAACTCTAGACAGCAACGAAGCACTCATTAATAACTGGCATCAAGAAGCAAATGGCCGTATTCAAGTTTGGGTAGGCCTTGAACATTTGTTTTACGCTGTTCCACCAGCCTTAAAACGTATCGCCGATATGTGCCAAGACTACCAAGTGGGCTTTCATACTCACAGTAACGAAAGTAAGTTTGACGTAGAACAAACCCTTGAACGCTATCAAATAAGACCTATTCAAGCCCTTGATAAATTTGGTTTGTTGAACGCACCCAAAACCCTTTTAGCCCATTGTGTTTGGGCAGATGATAACGAAATTGCATTAATGGCAGAGCGCAAAATTGGTGTCGCCCATAACCCCATTAGCAATATGAAACTAGCGTCAGGCGCTGCGCCAATTGTGAAAATGTTAAAAGCGGGTGTGGCTGTTGGTTTAGGCACAGACGGCGAAAAAGAAAACAACAACCTAGACATGTTTGAAGAAATGAAAACATCATCATTACTGGCCAAATTTTCAAGCTTAGATGCTGCAGCTCTTGATGCGTGGGATATATGCCGTATGGCCACTATTGATGGTGCAAAAGCCCTAGGCTTAGACAATATCACAGGCTCACTTGAGGTAGGTAAATCTGCAGATATGATAGCAGTTCGCTGCGACACCCCACGAATGACACCCCTTATCGACTCTGGCCCTTTGATGAATATTCATTACAACTTAGTCCATGCAGTACAAGGCCAAGATGTGGATATGACTATGGTGGCAGGTAAAATATTGGTAGAAAACGGTCGCTTACTAGAACATGATATACAGCACCTCATAGAGCAAGTTAACCAAGCTGCTCCTGCTTTGTTTAAGCGTCGCCAAGCATGGTTAGATAGTTCAAATGGCGCGACAAAACGCGCACTAACCAGCTAAATAAAAATAATAACATTGGGATAAACGGGGATGAACAAAGCACTTTTAACCATAGTCGCCTTTATGACTTACATGGTGATGGCAGGTCTATTGACGCAAATAGGCGTATTAATATCTCCTGTTGCTGATTACCTCAACATCAGCATTACCCATGCTGCGTCTATGTTTTCACTGTTAACGGGCGGAGCATTTGCCGGTACTTTTATTGCTATGTTGGTGTATGGGCGTTTTTCTACCAGACTCATATTTCAAGTCAATTACCTAATTTTTATCACGCTACTGATTGTGATGGTGGCCTTAGATATCCGGTTACAGTGGTTGGTTTCTGTTTACTTATTTACACTGGGTATAGGTTGCGGTGTTGGCCTTGCAGGTGGTGCTGTACTCATTGCCAATTTATACAACGAGCAAAAGCGTGCTTCAGCGTTTTTAGCAACAGATTGCTCTTTTAGTTTGGCGGGGTTTATATTCCCTTCATTGGCCGTTGTACTATTATCAACTAATCAGTTGTGGACACTCAGCTATGCAGCAGTAGGTGCCATTGCCCTGCTTATTTTAGTGGCTTGCTTCACTTTGACATTTCCTGATACCCACCCTTCACATATCAACCAAGAACAAGTCCCCAAAGCCGAGCCGAGTCTAAGTATTTGGACACCAAGAGTATTTATTGTAGCCGCTGCTCTATGCTGCTATTTAACCACTCAAACTACCTTTTTAACTTGGGCGCCTAATTACTTACAGCAAGCCCTTAACCTTGATGCCAATCAAGCCGCAGCGGCGGTTGGCAACTATTGGGGGCCTTCTATATTTGGGCTACTTACGGTTACGCTACTGGTGATGAAGGTACCCACGCGTCCCTTATTACTAGGAGTGATTGTCGTCGCCATAGTGTTATCTACATTGCTTTATACAACAGATGATCCCCACTGGTTTTTAACCATAACACTAGGCTTAGGCTTTATGACCTCGTGTATTTTCAAGTTGGGGATCTCGGTGGGCTCACAACAAATAAAAAATGCGCCGCCTATTTTAGTCACCTTTTTACTATGCTCGGCGACGGTAGGCAGTACGTTAGCGCCAGCCTTATCTGCACTAGTAGTATCGAACTTTGGCGTCAGCAGCGCGATGTTAATGACAGTCATAGGCTTTGTGCTTGTGGCGATTTTGATTTCGACCTGTTTATTACTTGAGAAAAAGGCGAAAACCATTGAAGCAAACCAAGAGACAAGCGTATGAATACAAAAGTTATTTTTGATACTGATCCGGGCATAGACGATGCCATGGCAATTCTGTTTGCAGAGGCGAGCAGTAAAATTGAGCTACTAGGGATCACCACGGTATTTGGCAACGCCACCATAGAAAACGCGACACGCAATGCCTTGTACCTGAAACAGCGCTTTAGTATGTCAGCAACCGTATGTACAGGCGCTAACACCCCTTTAAACATAGCCGCTGGAGAACCCACCACTTTTGTACATGGGCAAAATGGGCTGGGGGATATTGATTTACCTGACACCATTCCCCTTGAAACCGATTCACGCTGCGCCTGTGATTTTATTATCGACACAGTACGCGAGTACCCCAATGAGATAACACTTATCGCAGTAGGGCGCTTAACCAATCTCGCCTTGGCTCTGCAAAAAGCCCCAGACATTGCGGCCTTAGTAAAAGAAGTGGTGGTTATGGGCGGCGCTTTTGGCCATAACGGCCATACAGGTAATGTTAGCCCTTATGCAGAGGCCAACATTATAGGCGACCCACATGCTGCTGACATTGTGTTTACACAACCTTGGCCAGTTACGGTCGTGGGGTTAGATGTTACCCAACAAAGTATTATGAGTAATGCTTACATAGAAAAGCTTAGAGATGAGTCAGCTACTTATGGTGAATTTATCTATCAAATCAGTCACTTTTACAGTGACTTTCACAAAGAAAGCGCGGGGTTAGATGGGTTTTATGTACACGACTCTTCCGCAGTAGCTTACTTGTTAGCCCCTGAGTTATTTAAGGTAAAACAAGGGCCAATACGAGTAATTTGCGAAGGCCCAGCCATTGGTATGACACTGTGCAAAACCGCTGATAAAGTGTTTCCAGTTGATGACTGGCATAATAAGCCTAAACAACAAGTATGTACTGATGTTGATAGCCAAGGGTTATTAGATTTGTATTTTAAGACGCTATATAAATAACATTCATTTTTCTAAATTCTTTAGGCTATACAAGCGGTTAAAGAGTGTGCTAAAAATAACGTATTAGGAAAGATGGCTTACCTTATGCCTACACTGGCCTTTACAAGATACTTAATTGCTAGAGATTTATGGACGATTTAACCAAAATTTATTCTAAAAACCTGTTCTTCACCCTTTGCGTTTTCTTTGTTGGCTTAGCACTGCCTTATTCCAGAGATAGCGCTTTAGCAATCCTTTTACTAATTTTACTGGTATTTCTTCTGTTTGCTTACTTAGGTAAGTTGTTGCTTGATGTCATTAAACGGGTAAGTCACAGCGACACTTCAATTAAAGAGTTACGGTATCTTTTTATAACCTTAGCTATCTTATGCGCGGGAAGTTATTTTTTTATTGGAATTATCGATTCGAAAGAGCAGATGATTTCAGGTTTACGTGAAATAAAGGTTGAAGCAAGTTATGAATTAAACACTCTCAGTGGATTTGTTGGGTATGCGCAAGATCTTGTTTCAACCTACCTAAACAGCTTGTATTATTCGATAGTGGTAATGTCAACATTGGGCGATTCTAAAATTATTGTAGAAGGTGGCATCCCCAGATTTATCATCGCCTTCGAAGTTGGCGCGGCCTTAAGTTTAACAGTGTTTAAAATTGGCGAGCACTATAGCAAACGCTCAACCTTAGAAGCCAAAGCAACTGAAAACCGAATTATTGAAGCAGTCAAAAGTCGGCTTAAATAATTTAGTGATAGTCGCCATTGTTACCTTCTAAAATACTCAAACAGAAGAAATCAAGTTTAACCACAACCTAGAGTTCGTAAAGGAAACACACCCTGCAAATTTTAATTTCATATGCCAATAAATGGAGCAGTAGCATTGCATTTTAGAAAAGATATAAATGGTTTACGAGCTATCGCCGTTTTAGCCGTAGTAATTTTCCATTTTATCCCTTTACTGGTACCAGGTGGTTACGCCGGAGTGGATATATTTTTTGTCATTTCCGGTTTTTTAATGACTGGAATAATCGTTAAAGGGATCGAGCAAAACAACTTTTCTATTTTGAATTTTTATGTTGCCAGAGCAAATCGAATCATTCCTGCTTTAGCGGCTTTGTGTTTAAGCCTGTTGATTTTAGGTGCTATTTTTCTACCGCCTACTGAGTACCAAGCCTTAGGTAAACATGTTGCAGGCAGCATAACATTTGTATCAAATATACTTTATTGGCAAGAGTCTGGGTATTTTGAAGCCTTGTCACAAAGTAAGTGGCTATTACATACTTGGTCACTGTCTGTTGAGTGGCAGTTTTATATATTATTTCCGCTGTTTTTGGTCATTACCAGTAAAGCCACCACCTTATTACGCCTAAAAATCTTATTTTTAATGGCCACTGTACTGTGTATATCTGGTTCGATTATTGCCAATTATAAATGGCCAAACGCCAGCTATTATTTATTACCTACTAGAGCTTGGGAGATGCTAGTCGGTGGGCTTGTATACTTCTACCCCTTGCGTATTAGCCAGAAATCCAAGCAAGCCCTAGAGTATATTGGCTTGGCCTTAATCATCGCTGCCTTTATCCCCTTATTTGGATTAGCTTATTGGCCTGACTATTTAATATTTATGTCTGTGCTTGGCACTGCTTTCATTATTCAAGCCAACAGAAGTAATAGTTTATTAACCGGTAACCTGTTGTTTCAAAAAATAGGAAAATGGTCATATTCCATATACCTGTGGCACTGGCCGATTGTTGTGGCACTGTCTTATTTCGCCCTGAACGGAGCCGCTATTTACTTTGGGATAGCACTATCGATATTACTGGGCTTCTTAAGTTACAACCTAATCGAAAAACTAAAATTTAGAAAGCAATTCACAAATGTACGCCAGTGCCTAACATTTAAACCCCTTTATATGGTTGTGATTATCACTGCATTAGGATTATTTTCAAAAATTGAAGATGACTCGGCTCAGAAATTAGAATATGTGGAAAACATTAAACAATTAACGGTTAATAGAGATACCGCCGAACTCCACTATAAATTTCGTTTAACTCCTGCATTTACTAATAACGGTGAAAGCTATCAAACCTCTTTTTTATGCTCTTTAGATGGCAACAAGCAAACTGTCGAGAGCGCCATAGACTGCCTTCAATTTAAATTACAAGACAGTGGTTTTCTAATTTTGGGAGATAGTCACGGTAGAGACTTCCTGCACGCAGTAAAGTTGGCTTATCCTGAAACAAACTTCGCTATGTTATTACAAAGTGCCTGTGTTCCTGCGACCTACAGCCGTAAAACTGGAGCAAACAAGCAATGCTTTGAGATGCTAGGTGAAATCATTGAACAATTTGTTCTTAAAAACCACGCCTTAAAAGGAATAATCTTTGCCTCTGCTTATGGGGATGATGCCGGTATAGAGTCACTTCTCAGTGACATTGACAATAAAGTTTATGGTGATATTCCTCTGTATTTAGTTAACGCAGGCTTCGCATTAGATAACACTGTGGTAGACCTAGCTTCTGAAGCATCTGTTGTTAAAGATGTGTATAAACTAGCAGGAAATGACCAAAAGGCGCGTACAACCAACGAGTTATTAAGCGAGATAAAAGGCGTTAAAATATTCGACAAGCACGCAACATTCTGTAAACAAGACTTATGTCGGCTAAACGACGGCTTAACCCCCCTAGTTTGGGATACCGCACATTTATCGCAGCGGGGCATTGACATAATGGCAGCTGCGATTAAAGAGCAGAACTTTTTAGAGACACAATAAGCTACCCAGTTACTTCACCATTCTATTCGCCAGCTCAGTATATTGCTGGCTACTTTTATCTTCTGCAACGCAGACACTTAATAGGTCTTCAATAAAACACCTTAATGCCCTGCGTTCTATTTGTATGATTTGAGCCTGCTGTTTTTTGTTTAACATGTGGTACATAGACGCGGCACCAAAATCACCAAAGATCATATTTCCGTCATCATCAACCAAGGTATTGTGGGCGTATAAATCACCATGACAAACTTGTTTACTATGCAGGTGCGCGAATACCGACTCCATTTGTTCCACTATTTTACTGATGTGAGCAATAGATAAACTCTCGCCTTCTACAAAGGTATCTCGGGTGCAAGACTCAAAGCTAGGTGGTAACCCTAAATTGCGGAAGTGCTTAGGAATAAGCGCCATCACTAAAGCTGTACAATCGTCTTCTGTGACCTGTGCAACTGGCTGAACTAAATTGGGGTGAGCCCCTGCTTTTAAACACGCTTGCATTTCGTCTTCGGGGTAGCCATCGCTAGTTAACTCACCTTTAAAGACTTTAACGGCGATATCTTGAATAAGCTCCAATTGAGGCTCTCGCCACGTTGCTTTTGAAATCACCCCAGATGCACCTTGGCCCAGTACATTTTTTACATCAATACTTGAGAAAGCTACCTGAGGTACAGAGTATGTGTGATGCTGTACTTGACTAAAAGGGTTGCCAGAAAAAGCTATCCAAGCGAGTTTTGGCAAACCTAATAATTGCTCTGGGCACTGCGTAAGCTTATTGGCAGATATACGCACCAACTCAAGGTTGGTAAGCTGTGAAAGGTTGCTCGGTAATTCAGCTAATTGATTGCCAGCTAACATTAATTTTTGTAGCAAACATCGCTCACCCAAAGACTGAGGCAATCTGGTAATTTTGTTATCAGTCAAAATTAACCAACGCAACTTTTGAGGAAGCGACGCTTCAGGTACATGCTTTATCTTATTAGCTTTAAAACCCACAATCTCTAGATTTGGACACTTACCAAGACTTTCCGGCAAGGTTTCAAATGGATTATTAGAAGCAAATAGTATTCTGAGTTTGGTTAGTTGCTTTATTTCATCAGGCAAACTGGTTAATCGATTATTTGATAAATCTAGCACCTCTAAACTATCTGCTAAGGACAATATTTCCATGGGAAAGTCGGTTAAATCTTCAGATAAAGCTAGCTCCGAAATACCAGCTAAATGACCAGAACGAAGTGCACAAAGAGTTTGCAAAATAAAGCGCCTGTTTGAATCTAAAACAAAGTGAAAAAGCCTACTCAAAAAGCCATAGAAAAGAAAGTTGTTCATACTCTGAAAACTGAAACTTTTAGGGTTTATGCTTTTTGTCTGAAGAGTTTAACTCACTGTCGTTTTTGTGTGTTTTTAAATATTTACAAGGTGTCTAATATAACCACCAGTAAAAGCGCTGTAATTAGATGAAAGCCATTTTTTATTAGGAAAAAATATGAAATTTAAGTTAATAACTCGCAGTATAAACTTCAAGGCATTATTAGTAGGACTATCTGCAGTTTTATATTTTAGTAATATAAGCTTAGTATCAGCCGCAAACCCCATTGATACTCAACGTCCTGATGCTCCAAAATTAGCAGCTTATGGAGAATTTGATATCGGGGTACGTACGCTAAAAGTGGTGAACCCTGAGCAAGTTGACATGTTAAGCATTGATACCACTCAAGCTCAACCTGCAGAGTTACCTAAGTACGACCGCCCCTTAACTATAGAAGTTTGGTACCCCGCCCAAAAAGGCAGTGAGGGTAGTAATATTCTAAATGCCTTCATTCGCGATGGTAAAACTCAGGTTGAATTGACTGGTAAAGCCATACGAGATGCAAAACCAGCATCAACCCAAAGCGCCTATCCTTTAGTGTTAATCTCCCATGGCTACCCTGGCAATCGTTACTTACTGAGTCACTTAGCTGAAAATATCGCATCTAAAGGCTATGTAGTGGTATCTATCGACCATACTGATTCAACTTACCGCACTCAAGCCGCTTTTGCTTCAACCTTAGTAAATCGCCCCGTTGATCAACTATTTGTATTGTCACAAGTTGATGAAATGTCACAAGATAAAAGCTCATTTTTATATGACTTAGTCGATGCCAACAACACAGCCTTAATTGGTTATTCAATGGGTGGGTATGGAGCCGTAGTTAATGCTGGAGCTGGGGTTACAGAAATAGCGGTCAATAGCCCACAAAGCCCCCCATTTGGTACACTTAAACGTCATCAAGCAGGTCTTAAGCCAAAAGCCGATCCAAGATTAAAAACGATTATAGCCTTTGCACCTTGGGGCATGAACTATTACATGTTCAGTAATGAAACCCTGAAAACAGCGACTGTGCCCATGTTGTTAGTGGCGGGGTCACAAGATAACGTATCTGGTTACGAGAATGGTGTGAGAGCCATATGGCAAGGCATGAGTAATAGTGATCGTTCATTGTTAACCTTTGACCATGCTAATCATAATGCTGGTGCAGTGATGCCAGCCCCAGAAGAGTCTTACCGTTTTGATGAGAGGTTAGGCTTTAATGTAAGTGAACATTACATAGATGCAGTTTGGGACAATGTACGCATGAATAACATTGCCCAACACTTTGTTAGCGCATGGTTAGCAAAATACCTGAAAGATGATGACAATATGCAAGCTTACCTTGAACTTGTACCTAACTCTAATGACGGAATTTGGGCCATGGACAAGCAGGCTCAACCCAAAGCAGAGCATAACTACTGGAAAGGTTTTAAAGAGCACACAGCTAAAGGTTTGAGGTTTGAGAGCTTAAAAGCTGCAGAGTAAACCTAAATCAGATAAATAGGCTTCACGGCTGCGTAAACTAAGTAGCCGTGAAGCTATTTTGCAAAACCTTATTTAACCCATATCTGCGACTAAGGCTTTTAATGGTTGAAGCTGGGTTTCAAAGTTTTTCCATTGCTCCATGCCACTTTTAAAGATAGGTTGCCTAACTTGTTCTGAGCTAGCGGTGCGCACTGAGCGTTTTGTTTCGTGAAAATTCAAACATTGCGCTTCAAATGGCAAACCACAAAAATCCAAAATACGATGTACTTGAGTCTCCAGATCATTCACTACGTTTTCATATTGCATATGCAGAATTTTATTAGGCAACACCATGTTCCAGTGATCCATCAAATCTAGATAATCTTTATAATACTTAGCGGCGTCTTCTAGGCTGTAACTAAACTCTTGGCCTTCAGCAAATAATTGTTTAAACACACTAAAACAACAAGACATAGGATCTCGGCGTGCATCTATTATTTTTGCGTTAGGTAAAATAAGGTTAATCAAACCTAAGTGTCTAAAGTTGTTTGGCATTTTATCGATGAAAAACGGCGCGCCCTGTCGGTATATTTTGGTATCTTCAATGTAATCCTTTCCGAATTTTTGTAACTGTTCAGCTGTCAATTCTGTCAGAATTTTTGGATATCGCCTTGGGCTATTTGGGCCACCTCTGCCATTTAAACGATGTGATAGAGACATGATGTTAGGCAGCTCCATAGTGCCGTCAACCATAGAATGAGAAGACAATATTTGCTCTAACAAGGTCGACCCAGCCCTAGGCAAGCCAACAATAAAAATAGGGGTAGTAGACTCTTGCTCTTTATTTGCCCCACTATTTTGAGCAAATAAAGAGGGGGAACACACGTCTTTTTGAGCTTTGCATTCGGCTTCGATGCGTTCAGAGGTATAACCTAACTGTTGCTTTTTAAGGGCATTACCTCGTTCATAATACTCAAAGGATTGCTCATAATTACCCTTATCTTCAAAGGCTTTACCTAAGGCAAAACACAAGTGATACTTATCTTCAAAAGCTGTAGTTGGTGCTTTTTCAAGATCTTGCATTCTGGTAATTTCTGCAGCACTAAAACTATAAGTTTTTAGGTTGGCTAAACTCCAAAATGCATCACCATAATTGTCTTTGCAGGCACTAGCTTTTTGATAGGCCTCTATGGCTTTTTTAGTATTACCTAAGGTTTTGTAAGCATGGCCTTGCATTATATGTACACCTGAATCTTCAGGGATTTTTTTCAATAAATTGGCGTAAATCTGAATCGCTTTTTCAAACTCGCCTACCGCTTGATTTTCATTAGCAAAAGCCATTTGATAGCGAATGTTTTCAGGGGATTTATGACGTAAAATTTGCGCTTGCTCTAAGGCTTTTTGGTATTTTTGCCTTCGGTGCAACACGTTCACATAATCAAAACGTGCTTGATGAAATTCTGGCTCAAAGGCTAGGCAACTTTCTAATAAAAACTCGGCATCATCTAAGACTTTATGGTGCACACCTATGCTTGCTAACAATCGCATGGCTTCTACATGTTTTGGCTGTTGTCTCAAAAAGTATCGGCAAATATCTTCGGCTTTTAGTATTTTGTTTTCGTTAATTAAACTACTCACACTGACTAATTCTCTGGGCATTTTTGCCCAATATTGAAATTGCTGAGTTGCCTGATTAGCAGCCCATGTATCGTTTTTTACCTTGTATAATTCTGAGAGGTTCTTCCAGCTTGCTAAAAGTGCAGGATTCAATAACACCGCTTGTTCATAGGCTTTTATCGCTGCTGAGCCATCGGTAAAACGATAATTATGGCCTTCTTCTTGGTACGCTCGCGCATAATTGACATAATAACTTTTAAGCTGATTTAAGATGGCTAATGCTGATTCGCTATTGTTTTGATAACGGTGACAAACAGCTGCAATGTACAAAGCATCAATTTGGTCTGGGTATTCAGTAAGTATTTGAGTGGTGACGTCTATTGCTGCAGCGTATTGTTTTTTTTGTAATAGTTGTTTTGCTTTATCAATATTTGGCTGTAATTCTTTATTTTTAGTAGGGTCAGAATCGCCCATTTAACATACTCCAATTCAATCCTAATAATGGCTCTAGACTACCTCAAGTTCTCAGACTTACCAAAAAAGCGACTTAAATTAAGTCGCTTTTTTGATAACTATAAGTAACTAATAAATATTAGTAATACTTGTAATTTACACGTAAACCAATGGTACGAGGACGGTTAGTCGTTATACGTCTAATGTCATCTATGGTGTTAATGTATTTTTCTGCCAATTCATCAGTTAAGTTGTCAATATAAAGCTCAACTCCCCACTCATCAAATTGAGCACCAAGTGAAGCGTTAACTAGCGTGTAATTATCTTGTTTTTCACGTGTTGCTGTATACATAGAGCTATAGCTATCATCAGTATATTGCATAGTCACTTGCCCGTAAGCATCGACACTATCCACTGTCCAGTCGTATCGACCTCGTATACTGTAGTTAAGCTCTGGTGATAGCGCTAATTGGCTACCTTCAGGTGCGAAGGTAAAATCAAGGCCACTGACTAGTTTAGTTACCTCTGAGTGGTTATTAGAAACCGCTGCAAATAACGTCAGGTTATCTGTAGCACTCCAAGCAACATCCATTTCAATACCCAAAATTTCGGCATCAGCCACGTTATCAGTAAATGTCAGCTGTAAAATGTTAACCGTATCTAAGATGGCAACTTGGATGTTATCCCAGAATATTTTATAAACCGCACCGTTGAAGGTTAGGTCTCCGTCAAGCAGTCTGGTTTTCCAACCAAGTTCAAAGTTGGTTACCTCATCACTCTCGTAGGTAGCCGGTACAGAAAAGTCTTCAAACTCAGGTAGGTTGTTTGAGTTGATCGCATCACCAGATAATCTGTTGAAACCGCCAGCACGATAGCCTTCTGACATAGTAGCGTAAATCAAGGTGTTCTTATCGTGTTGATAACCCAAGGTCAGCTTAGTGATGGTTCCATCTTGTTTAAGAGGAGAGATATCAGCCAAACTAGTGTCGTAGTTACGGCCATAATCTGTGTAGTCTTCTGTTGCGCCCCAAGTGCTTGTATTTGCAAAACTTGAAGAACCTAAGAATGTAGCCTCCAGCTCATAGTAACGAGCTCCAAATGTAGCGGTTAACTTATCAGTAATGTCCCAAGCTAATTCACCAAAGATGGCCTTTTGTTTTTCATCACGGGTTAAATCATTGATAAAGGTTACACCTGGCTCTCTAAAATCTGGGTCATTAGCAGTTGAACCAACGATAGGTCTATTTTGGAAAAATCCTAAATCAGGAGCCGCTGCGTAATCATATTCACCGTCATGGGTAATGGTTTGGTCATCATAGAACAAGCCAACTACCGCTCTAACAGGTTTATCATAAGGAGTACTAAAGCGTAATTCATGGGTTAAACGTTCGTTTGTTACTTCACCAACAAAGCGCTTGCTAGGATCTAAACACTCTCTAACTGCAGTGTAATAAGTACAAGTGTAATAATCAGAAGCAAACGCACCACTGTTATTGTAACCAATGTAATCAACCACTTGATATATATCACGGTCTAAGTAACCACCCGTGTAAACTATATCTAAAAATTCTAACCGTGCTTCTAGTGACCAAGACGTTAAATCAAAAGAGTCTTCAAGTACATCATCAGCGAAACGAGACACTTTTAGGTCGCCCAAAGTTGGGTCGTAATCAAATACGCCATCCACGTCTAAATCTTGGTGAGTGTGCTGAATTAAGACACTAAAATCTTCACTAGGGTCCCATTTAACCCCAAGGCGAACACCCAGATATTCACTATCGTTAAAATCTTTTTCGACGTATTCTTCATTGTCGATCTCTGTAAAAGTAGCATCAAGCCACTGGTCTTCTATACCCTGTGTCACGTCACCATTATTAAAAAAATCTGGATTAGCGTTTTCGTTAATTGTTGGATCTAAGGTAAAGGTATCGTATACGTTATCAATGTAACCACCCTGCTTATCATTGTAAGCAGTGATACGTACAGCTAGCTCTTCTTCAATAATAGGAATGTTCACAAAACCTTCTAACGAGGTACTGTCATCACCCCCTTTGGTTTGTCCATAATCAACTTCAAAACCTGCAGAAAATCCACTTGCGTCTGGTTTATTGGTAATGATACGTATCGCACCGGCCTGAGCACTCGCACCGAATAAAGTACCTTGAGGGCCAGCTAACACTTCTAAGCGCTCAACATCTGTCACGTATACATCTAAGTTACGACCAGTAGCACTGACTGGCTGTTCATCTAAATACAAACCAACGGTTGGAGCAGGTGTAAATTCAGTACCTGTAATACCGTTATGGCCTAAAGCAAGACCACGAATGTACACATCTGATTGACCTGGTCCTCGACCGCCTGCACTGGCACTCGGTATCATTTCAATATAATCTTCAAACTTGGAGATATTGTTTTCTTCTAATGCTTTTGCACTTAGTGCCGACACGGAAATCGGTACCGTTTGAATGTTCTGTACTCGTCTTGAAGCAGTGACTTCGATTTGCTCGATGCGACTTTTCGATTGTGCTTCTGGTTCGGTTTGTTCAGTTGCTTCTACTTGTGCTAACGCTAAAGGCGCCTCTACAGCTGCTGCCATTGCAATACATACCGCACAGCTGATTTTCGTCTTTTTCAATAGTTTCATATATGTCTCCAAATTTTATTATAATTTTATACACGTAAGTGGTTTGTTATTTTCTTTTTATAAACGGCTCCTTTGCATTGAACTCTGTGTCTTAACTCATTCTTAATTTCTAATATTTTGTGCCTTTCGATTTACCCAAGCATCACGACTTTCGACATCAATTGGCAGATACCAATCAACCCAAGCAAATTTCTTGGGTAGTGCTCTTATTTGAAGCCGCTTGTTTACACAAAAAGTGGGAAATAAACGCTCGATTTTTTACACCATACATCCAGCCGTGATACGGCGAAGCAGTAGGAGCTGAATTAAACGTTAGTTTGGACATAGCCCATTAAACCTCGGGTAAATTTCGTTTATTTGTTCACCAATCATAAGGTGAAGTCTAGTTAACGCACAATTGAGTATTATTTGACTATTCGTAAATATTTTTCATTTGTTAGCTAAATAATATTTAGCTTCATGGTAACGACTAAGTTGCACATTTTAAGAGACGAACTCATTCAGATAGCTATATGTTTACTGTGTAAAGATGACGCAAGAAACACACTATTTTCATTATTCAAACAAGCAGAAAAGCCATCGAGAATTTTTATTCCTGAATATTACGTTTCTCAAGTTTGGTGTTGTTTAAAACACCAGTCACAATTTATAAGTTATGGGTGATCTTCAAGAATTAGATCAGCCGCTTTTTCAGCAACCATCATTACCGGGGCGTTAATATTACCTGATGTAATATTGGGAAAAATTGATGCATCAACAACACGTAGGCCCTTTACACCATGAACGTTTAAACGCTCATCTACTACGGCAGTTTGCTGGTCAGGGCCCATAGCACAACTACCACATAAGTGATAAATAGAGCCGCCTTCATCTCGAAAATATTGCAACATACTGGCTTCATCATCCACTGCTTTGCCAGGTGTTATTTCTTCAGCCGTTACTGCTTTTAATGCAGGAGCTTGCATTAAACGACGGACCATTTTACTGCCCTGAAGTACCTCATTGACGTCTTTTTCAGTAGACAAATAATTAGGCCGAATGAAAGGCTTATCGGCAGCGTTGGCAGAGCTAATTTCAACTGTGCCCTTACTACTGGGACGACATGAATTAAAAGCGACTAAAAATCCAGAATAAGGATCAGGTGCCAATTTAGCGTTGGGGTCCGTAGGGATTTTGTAAGACATGGGGTTAAAATATAACTGGATATTCGGCAAGGCTTCGGTTTCGTGGCCCTTAACAAATCCCCCGCCTTGATTAACGCTAATACCTAACGGGCCTTTACGGGTAAACACATATTTTAATGCAGCTTTAGCCTGACCAAATATAGAGCCTAAGTCATCATTAAGGGTTTTCTGATTGGCTTTATAAAAATAACTCACACACAGATGATCTTGTAAATTTTGACCCACTGCAGGTGAATGCGCCACTACGGGTATATCATGCTTTGCAAGTAGCTCAGTATCTGCCACCCCAGAAAGTTGCAACAGTTTAGGTGAATCAACAGCGCCTGCTGCTAAAATTAGCTCTTTTTTAGCTTTAAAAGTTTGCGGCTCACCGGCAACACGGACTTCGACGCCATAAGCGCGCTTGTTTGCATCAAATAAGATTTTTTCTGCAACCGTGTGGCGGGAAATCGTTAAATTATCTCGCTCAAGTGCTGGCTTAAGGTAAGCAGAATTACTGGAGTGTCGAAAGCCTTTGTGAATATTGGCTTCGTAAATACCTACGCCTTCAAACTCAGCACCATTAAAATCATCATTGCGTTTAAAACCAAGTTGCTCAGCTCCTTTGAGGTAATGGTCACAAAATGGATGAGCGCCGCTTTTCATTTGGGTAATACCAATTTTACCATCGGCAGAATGCTGAGGAGTATTTCCTAAGGGGTGTTGCTCTAGTTTTTTAAAGTAAGGCAACACGTCATTATAAGACCAACCTTGATTACCCGCTGCCGCCCAAGCATTAAAATCTGACGCCTGCCCCCGAACGTAAATCATGGCATTTATAGCACCAGAGCCACCTTGGCCTTTACCCCGAGGCGCATACATTTTACGGCCCGACATATTAGGCTCTGCTTCGGTGTAATACATGTAATTGTACTTTGGATGGTAATACGTTTTAGCAAATCCAACTGGGAGCTTAATCCATGGATAACGGTTTTCACCGCCCGCTTCGAGTAACAATACTGAATGCTCACCAGACGCACTTAATCTGTCGGCCAAGATACAGCCAGCGGAGCCAGCCCCCACTATTATAAAATCGTATTCCATCCTAGCTGAGCCCTTACCTATCTTTTCCAGTCTTGATTAGACTGTTCTTTATAATCGTAGGGCTTAGCATCCATAGATAGATGCAGGGCTTTACCTTTGTATGGTGAGTGTTTTTTCACCACGTCCATATTCAATTCAATGCCTAAACCAGGTTTAGTAGATGGGGTGATATATCCGTCTTTCCATTCAATTTTTTCTTGTAGTACGTCAGCATGAAAGCCATCCCAGGTCATAATACTTTCTTGGATCAAGAAGTTAGGGGTAGCTGTAGCCAGTTGCACACTTGCAGCTGCACCAACTGGGCCGTTATATAAGTGCGGGGCTATTTGGGCGTAGTGAACTTCTGCAATACTGGCAATTTTTTTAGCTTCTAAAATGCCACCCACTCGTCCTAAGTTCATTTGTAAAATAGCCGCAGAGCCATTTGCTAGTATATCGAAAAACTCATATTTTGTAGTCAAACGCTCACCAGTAGCAACGGGAATACTGGTATTCGCTGCCACTTCTGCCATAGCTTTGGCTTGCCCAGGAGGTACGGGTTCTTCAAACCATAAAGGGTCAAAGGGTTCTAAGCGTTTTGCTAGGCGAATGGCCCCTGCTGGAGTCATTTGCCCATGGGTTCCCATGAGCAGGTCGCACTTATTACCTACAGTTTCGCGAATACGCTGACAAAAAGTGGCGGCTTTATCCATTGCTTCAAGTGATAGTTGATGACCACAGTAATTTCCATAGGGGCCAACAGGGTCAAATTTTAACGCCGTAAAACCTTGTTCCATATTTTTCTGGGCGCACTCAACTGCCAGTTCTAAGTTATCGTAATCGTAATCGCCGGCACTGTTCTCTGGATACAAATAAGTGTAAGTACGCAATTTGTCGTGAACCTTGCCGCCTATCAATTCATAAACCGGCTTGTTAGCAGCTTTACCAATAATGTCCCAACAGGCCATCTCTAAACCACTGACAATACCCATCATGCTTAAGTCTGGGCGTTGCGTAAATCCGCTGGAATAGGTTGCTCTAAAAAATCGCTCAACATGATGTGGATCATATCCTTTCAAGTATCTGTCAAACACATCTTCAATAGCATGTGTCATCACATCAGGATGAAATGTTGCAGCGTAAACTTCACCAATCCCTTCAATACCGCAATCGGTTTTTATGGATACAAAAATCCAGTACATACCTCCAACATGGGGGGGAGGCGTGGCGACAACATACGATTCACAAGAAACAACTTTCATGGATTACCCTTTCTAACCAAGGCTCAAATACTGGCCTTAAAATTTTTTATAGCAGCCAATATTGGGTGCTCAATTAATTCTCAGTTAACTACTAGTATTTAAGCACTACTAATCGAGTTTGCGTGTATTCAAGCATGCCATGCTTACCATCATCACCACCTAAACCAGAACGTTTCCAACCAGCGTGGTAGCCTTGATATGGATCAGAAGGAGTACGGTTGATATACACTTCACCGGCTTCCATTTCGTTAGCCACTTTCATGGCTGTTCGGTAATTTTCAGTATAGATAACAGAGGCCAAACCAAACTGATGATCATTAGCGAGCGCTAGGGCTTCATCAATTTCTTTATACTTAAGAACAGGTAAAACTGGGCCAAAAATTTCTTCTTGGACAATTTCCATATCTTGACGACAATTAGTCAGTAAAGTCGCAGGGTAGAAGAAGCCTTTCTCTTCTGGAATAAACCCACCTAGCTCTAGCGTAGCGCCATCGTCAATGGCTCGTTCCACCATTTGATGTATATTCAAGCGGGCATTTTCATTCACTAATGGCCCCATAAAATCTGGGTTTTGAGTACGGTTGCCATAAGGCTTGTTTTTCATATTTTTGTTGAGTAGTGCAACAAAAGTATCGTAAACATCTTCATGCACATATACTCGCTCAACGGCAGTACAAAGTTGCCCACAGTTGCTAGTTTTAGAGCCGATTATCTCTTGTGCCGCTTTTTCTAGATCAGCGTCGGGCTCAACTATGGCCGGTGTTTTTCCACCTAATTCTAATGAAGACTTGGCGATATTAACCTGTGAATATTCTAATACTTTACGACCTGCGCCTACACTTCCCGTTAAGGTAATCATGCCCACCTTAGGGTGTGTACAAATAAGTTCAGCAGTGGGGTGAGTCATAGCGACTACGTTTACTACCCCTTTAGGAATGCCTGCTGCTTTTATGGCTTTGGCAATAGCAAAAGCAGAACAAGGGGTATTATTACTGGGGCGGATTACCATGGTATTACCAGTAATCAAGGCCGGAGCAAGTTTACGTAACAAGGTGTATACAGGGAAATTAAAGGGCACCAAAGCAACCACAACACCAATAGGCTCACGTTGTAATAACAGGTTTTCGTTAGGCGTATCACTAGGGATAATCTCGCCTTCGATACGGCGGGCCCATTCTGCGTGATAACGCGTAATTTCAGAAGCGTACACCGCCTCATTGGTGGCGTCGTCTAAACTCTTACCTGATTCTTCAGCTAATGCGTCACCAATCTCATGCTTATGCTCTAGTAAGGCATCTGCTAACTTCTGTAAATACACACCACGTTCAATACTAGTGAGTTTACGCCACTCTTTTTGAGCCTGAGTTGCACAGTCAATCGCGTAAGTAGCTTCTTCTGCACTTGCCGCTGGCACCTGAGCAATTAGCTCTTCAGTTGCGGGGTCATATACGTCTATTAATGAATTCTGTGATGAACCTACAAATTCATTATTGATAAAGTTTTTTTCAATTCTCATTATGCGGACCTTGGGTCATAGTTAACTTATTGTAGACTCGGCTAAAAAACCAAGTCAAATCTTTATTATATTTAAAATATAAATTCCATATATGAAATCATTAAGACAGAAAAAGGCAGTTATTTTCACCATTAATGAGTGCAATTGTTTAGCTTGCTGATGGGAAAAGCCTTTAAATTCAGGCTTAATTCTGGAAATACCACGTTTATTGTAGGGCGAAAACACATCTAAATAATGTGTCATAAAAATCTAAAAATCACATTGATATCTGCTCAATGGAGATGACAAAACCAATCAAAAATTGAGAATAAAATTAAGATGTTTACGTATTGTTTGCTCTCTAGCCTTGATGGCCCAGATACCGTAAACTAACTTTTTTATATATAGAATAATATTGGTCATATATGGAGTCTGTAAGAACAAAATCCAAAGCTCCGGCAGTTGATGCCTCAGTTTTGATGTTAAATTTGATAGCCAGATCAAATTATCCGCTAACTTTGTCAGAAATTTGTTCACAAATTGGCCTCCCACCAGCAAGTGGGCACAGAATTATCAATGCTTTACTTGAGCATCAAATGGTGGCGCTCGATCCTAACCGCAAAAAAGCGTACTGCATCGGCTCAAAGATTTTTCAAATCGCATCTACTATTTATAACAAACAAAGCATCATTCCTTTCTTTTATCCAGTGGCTGAAATTCTTAAAAATGAGATCCACAAATCTATATTTTTATATGCGCCTGTGGGCAATAAGGTGGTAGCTGTAGCTAAAGTAGAATTTTCTGTGGCTGGCCTTTTAACCTTTCAATTAGGGCAAACTATGCCTTTGCATTGCTCAGCGTCGGGCATCGCCATTTTGTCTATGCTGTCAGATGAATTTAAAACCGACTACATCAAAGCTGAAGAAAAAAGTGATCCTAATATTACCTACAGCCTTGATGAAATTAATGACGACTTGTCCAGAGCAAAA
Source organism: Paraglaciecola marina (assembly GCF_004360155.1). GTDB lineage: Bacteria > Pseudomonadota > Gammaproteobacteria > Enterobacterales > Alteromonadaceae > Paraglaciecola > Paraglaciecola marina. The sequence continues at coordinate 27,068 of NZ_SAIS01000037.1, forward strand.
CGTTTAGGGTATGCAGTCACACAAAAGGAAAATGGTAATCACTTTAGCAGCATTGCCGCTCCGGTTCTTAATCTACGTAATGAACCTATTGCAGCCATAAGTGCGGTAATTAATGGAGAATTTCTAAGTAAACAAAGTGCACGGCATTATTCAAAAAACCTAGTACAAGCCGCCCGCCAATTATCTGCGCATATTATTTAACTCACCGCAATGAGCCATATTATAGAAATTCTAATTGGTTAGAATTTCTAACCATAATTCTAAAATATATCATTTTTAAGAAAGTCATTTTTATATAACTATCCGCCTTACTGCAGCTAATGCACTCTAATTTAGAGAGGCTAATAGCGTGTCATGTCAGCCAGTAGTCAGCTGAACACGGCTTCAGTATATGAGCGTATCAGGTATTAAGCCGATTAAATGTCTGATGCTCACATAACAATTAGGCAACACTAATACATATGCAATCTATGTTTTGAAAAGCGCATAGATGGTTAACATTCACTTCCTGAACTCACTGAAATTGATGTTAAGTGGTTCAAATGTACAAAAGGTAAAGTTATGAAAATAGGATTCATCGGACTAGGTAATGTAGGCGGCAAACTAGCAGGTAGTTTACTTCGCAATGGCTGTGACCTTACCGTCAGAGATCTCAATGAAGAGTTTGTTGCTGACTTTGTATCCCGCGGGGCTAAAACAGCCAATTCTCCTAAAGAAATTGCTGAGCAGTGTGATGTGATATTCACATGCTTACCTTCGCCTGCTGTTTGTTCACATGTAATGGAAGCGGACGACGGAATTCTTGCTGGTCTTTCAGAAGGCAAAATTTGGCTTGAAATGAGCACCACAGATGAAGCAGAAGTACGCCGTATTGGGGCACTAGTTTCTGAGAAGGGCGCATTGCCTGTAGATTGCCCAGTGTCTGGTGGTTGCCATAGAGCTGACACGGGCAACATCTCTATTTTTGCAGGCTGTGAGCGTGAAGCCTTCGATAAAGTCTTACCTATTTTAACTATTATGGGTCGCCGTGTTTTACATACTGGAGCCTTAGGCTCTGCATCTACATTAAAAGTTGTGACTAACTATTTATGTACTGTTCATCTTGCAGCATTAGCTGAAGCCTTAACAGTTTCTAAAGTCATGGGCATGGACATGAACGTAGCATACGAAGCAATCAAAGCTTCCTCGGGCAACTCCTTTGTACACGAAACTGAATCTCAAGTAATTCTAAATGGTAGCCGTGATATTGGCTTTACTATGGACCTAGTTTTAAAAGACGTAGGTTTGTTCGACGAAGTAGCCAAACGTGCCAACATCCCTTTAGAACTTGCGCCTTTAATGGTTGATATCTTTAAAGATGGCGAGAAACGTTATGGGCCTCGTGAATTATCACCAAATATTATTCGCCGCATGGAAGATGCCTGTGGTGTTGAAGTATTAGGAAAAGGCTTTCCACCAGAAATGGTTGATGACGAACCAGAAGAAAAAGGCTACGAAGTGGTTGTCCCTTTACGTAGTGATTACTAACTATTTATTATAATTAAAGTTGGCCTACTGTAAGGCTTACCTTCTGCTCAAGCTACCAGCCTAATTCGGTGGTTTGAGTAGAGTTTTTATATAAGTTGCACCCAGCCTCATGCCAAACTCTGATTAAAATCACATCAATAAATTTAATCTGCAATTTAATATTTAGATACATACGTTATTGACTGGATTTTTAACTGTTTTTTGATAATTATGGGCGCGGGCCTTAAACAGAAAAAGAGACAACAATGGAACGCCGGTTACTACCGCCACTTACTACTATATGTGGGTTTGAATCTGCAGCGCGCAAGCTAAGTCATAGAGCTGCGGCCGAAGAGTTAAATCTAACCCACCCGGCAATAAGTCATCAAATTAAAAACTTAGAAGAACATTTAGGGGTTAAGTTATTTAATCGCGATGGCAGAAACGTAGTACTCAGTGAAGAAGGAAAAATCTTCTACCCTTATGTGCTTGAAGCTTTGGAGCAGTTAGCACTTGGAGTGGCTGAAGTAAGGCGAAATAACGAACATACCTCACTGCGTATTCAAACTTACGTGACTCTGTCTATTCGATGGTTAGCGCGACTATTGCCTATATTTCACGCCGAAAACCCGTCAATTAATGTGCAACTTGCCACTTACGCTTCAAAGTGGGAGTTTGACGAAGAGTCAGCCGACGTGGGGATCATCTACTGCGATACACTCCCTTCTGATAAATATCATTGGGTACCGCTTTTCGAATCTCGAGTATACCCTGTGTGTAGCCCTGAATTATTAAAATCCTTCAAAGGCGAAGTCACTCCGGCAGATTTAGTTAAGTTACCATTATTATCTGTTGAAGCAGAGTTCGACTATTGGAAAAAATGGTTTGCTAGCGCCGATGTCGATGCAGGTATTATTACCCCACACATGGTAGTAGACACCAAAGCCGTGGCCTTAGAAATGGCAATTAATAATGAGGGCGTGGCGCTAGTCAATGGTCCATTCGTGGCTGATGACCTTGCATCGGGTCGATTAGTGAAACCCTGCAGTCATGAAACTGTATTTTCTGGAAGTTGGGGCATTATCTGCCGTAAAGAAAATAAAGAAAGAGAAGACATAAAAAGTTTAGTGAGCTGGTTACTTACCATCACCGCAGGCATGTAACTTGTACTTTAAGTAAACGGGAAGGTAAATACCTAAAATTACCTTCCGTAAATCAATTACTAAGCTTCTGCACCCGATCCAGCTATATCTACTGCACTTCTACCCATAGTTTGATCACCTACATATTTAGGATCAAATGCGGTACGAGTAAATATTTTACGCAGCATAGGTTCAAAATAAGACAAAGGTTTAGTTGGGTAATCAGGGTCGAAAGACGATTGATCCCACTTTTCACAAAAATCCACACAAGCTTGATACCAAGGATGGTCCTTTAGGTATTCACGCTCGTCTGGATCGCCACCTAAATGATGGGCGTAATAAACATTTTGAAACAACCCATGTTGATTGATAATCCAAGTTACTTCTGGACGAACATAAGGACGCAAAATAGCAGCAGCATATTGAGAGTGATTATGGGGGGCTAAATCATCTCCCAAATCGTGAATTAACGCTGCGACTATCATTTCTTCGTCGGCACCATCTGCTTCAGCACGTGTAGCTGATTGTAGTGAATGCTCTAGTCGAGATACTTGATATCCAGATAAGGTATTTTCTAAGTTTTCTAAGGCTTTTAAAAGCCTATCAGGCAAACCTTTTGCGTATTCGTTTTCGTGTTCAGTTAGAAACAAATATTCTTCTTTAGTGCCATCTTTCATTTGGCGAAATTGAACGATTTCCATTAGTTTGCCTCTTTTTCTAACATGCGGTATTTTCTTTTAAGCGCTTTATAACGGCCATTAGGTGCATCAAAATCTATATACGCCCCCTGCAGATGACGTTGCCCTTCATTTGGATCAAAACCAGTACGACCATGCAATACACGAGTATTATGAAACATCTGCAATTGCCCCGGCTCAAGCCTAAAGCGCCATTCATATTCAGGAGCACATAATAGCTGGCCTAAACGCTTACGAGCACGGTGAAATATTATCATGTCTGCTGGTTCGAGTAGTGGTAAATAGTCCAAACGAGGACTATATGCGATACCTGTCACACGGCCATTAGAATCTGACTCAATCATAGTACGGCGTTCAATCAGCTCTACGTCTTTATCTAAATAACGATAACGAACAGGTACCTCACTCAACAATTTGTAACCCAGTGGATCTTCTTTGTTGAGTTGCTCAAGCACGGACAGACTATCCACTAAGGTTGAAAGGCCATCGGTAGTTTGATTTTCTAAACAATGCAACAGCTGAATACCAGGCATAGGGTTTCGGTAAGGGTTATCGGTATGAGGCCCGAGAGGCACCGAGCGATACGCTAAATCTGTAGAGTTAGGGCGGGTAAACACTTCAAAATACTTACCAAAATTGGTGTCTCGAACATGGCCAAACAACTCAGCCACGTTTAATACCGAGTCAGATTTTGTAGGCACGTTATTAACAATCAAGACGCCATAGGTTAAAAAGGTTTCTATGCCTTTCATTAACCCTTCTTCAGTACTTAATGCTTCTAAATCAATATGAAATAAAGATTTATCAACATCGCTTTTCCAAGCGATATCAGCTGGTGCACCATCCCAAATATCAAAGTCAGCGTTAAACTCATTTAAATCATACTCTCCAGAGTAGCCATCGCTAAAAGTAAGTACAGCGCTAGTGGCGCTTTTCTTTTCAACTTTTAACAATGACAGCTCAACATCTAATTGATGAGGGTCAAACAACCTCTGTTTGGTTACCTCATCTAAATTTAGTGCATCTTGGCAGCGCTCTCTAAGCCACAACGCAGGAAGGGGGTAGTTCTTGCCATTCACCAAAGCGGTAACACAAACAAGCTCTTCATTAATATTATATTCGACAGACTGCATTAAAAAACTCTCCAAAATTGATGGAGGGAGTATCAAGTAATCAAACTTTATATTACAGTGCCAAAGCCTAATAGATAACATGCAAATTACTAATGATTAAAGAAGCAGAATTCCCCAGCTTGAATGGTTTGATAGCCTTTGAAGCAACCATTCGTAATAGTTCCATGACTCTTGCGGCAGAAGAGCTTGGTATTACCCAACCCTTAATATCTCAAAGGATCAGAGCCCTAGAAGATTTACTAGGCGGAGTACTAATTAATCGTAGTAAAAAACCTTTATCAACCACACCCGCAGGTCAGAATTTTTATAGTGATTTGCAGGGGCCATTGTTATCAATCCTCCGAGCCACAGAAAATGCCAAAAGCAACCTTACAGAAACCAAAACCAAAATATCTATTGGTGCCTACTTTGGTTTTTCATTTCACTGGATAATGCCAAGATTACAACGTTTACAACAAGCATTTCCCGATTATCTGTTTGAAATCCTCCCAACTAATAGCTTAAACGATCTCGTCACCTCCCATGCAGATATCTTATTTCACTTTTCAACTCATGTGGGGCGCTATCAATTTGAAGAGCTAATTATTCCCGAGGTGGCATTTCCGGTTTGTTCACCAGAATTTGCAAAAAAATATGGCTTAAAGAAGGGGCAGTCTCTCAGCGATTTACGAAACTTGCCTTTACTTCATAAAGACGTAGATGACTTACGATGGTTGAATTGGCAAAGATGGGCCCAGGTTTTAGGGATAACCCCATCAGACTCACCAGTTTCTTTTCGCTATAACAATTATCCACTTGTAGTAGAGGCGGCAATAAATGGTCACGGGATATGTTTAGGTTGGGAAGGACTAACCAATCCATTTGTTGCTGAAGGTAAACTTATTGAACTAGGCCCGCGCTTAAAAGCCGCTAATAGGGGCTATCAAATCTGTTCAAACTACCGTTCAACCTATGCCATTGGTAATGTAATTAAATGGTTTATCAATGAAGCAAAGCAACCTTTAAAATAATTACTATGGTGAGCTAACCTTAGTCACTTGATTGTAATTAGGCTACCTCTATGTAATAAATAGCTAAATATATGCGGCAAGGCTAAGTTGTTAGATACAAGCTTAAGGAAATATACATGGAGGCTAATGTTAAATCATGGTGGAAAAGCCTTACATCCAAAGAAAGATCAGGTCTTATAATATTAGGTGCCTTTCTAGTGGGTACCATCATTTTATATTCAGGTATTCAACTAGGACAAGCTATTGGGCTAGTTATTAACAACTGAATAAATTAATCAGACAACACTTTTATTATCTAACAGGCGCTTCAAGGGGTAGGTAAACATGGAATTTAAAGTCAATGAAACAAAAATAGAAAACCCCTTCACCATTGCCGCCTTAATAGTATTTTCTATAGCAGTTGTGGCTATTGTCGTTGCTGTTTTATTATTCATTGTTTTGCCAATTATTGGGATAGTCCTATCAGGTGTGTTGGCGCTTGTTCTCGTGATACTTACCCCCATTCTTTTTTGGCTGGTGATCCCAATAGTCATGCTATCAATTATAGGTTGGTGCTTTGGAAAGCTAATTAAGTAAAAGTTAATGTATAAAATGCTAATTATTTAGGATTAATAAGTATCAAATGGCCTTCTTTCCAGAGTTTCAATCACTTTACGTGTTTCTTGATAAGAATCGCCCCCTTTTATAACTGTAATTGTTTCCCGTTTTAATTTTGCGACTTGCCCATTAGAAGCCATCTCTATAGTTACTAGCCGTTTTCCAGAGAACTCTGGCTTGCCTTCTCCAATTAATCTTAACGAGGAGCTAATTATTGATCGTACATTCCCCCCTGTAATTGCAGCAACTTGTTCCATGTCTTTCTTATAGGTAGAAATAAGAATATCAGGCTCTAGTATCAATTCGACCTCATATATTAAAGTACTGCTGTAAGTAGATATGGCCCTCAATGGAGCTGACATAATAGCGTCAGACTCTTTATAAAGCTTACCTTCAGACAATGCACCTAAACGAAGGTTGTATCTCTCTATTACATCAATAACATGGTTTACATCACAGTGAATTGGAAACGCAGTCCATGTGAATACTACACCGCCACATTGCTTTCGGATTTTAGGATATTTCTCTAGATAACTTTCTAGACGCACCTTAATTTCAGATTGATTTAATAGCTTGATTGACGACCCGGGCTTGTTAAGAACGCGCGCTGGAAACTTCCAAGCATCGTTTTCAGAGATATTAGCACCTGGAAAAGAATATTCGAGCTCTAGAACACCATCTTTTTCCCCAATATAACGCTCTACAATGGCGCTTTTTGAGCTTGAGCTACCACTGCTCCCTGCACTGGAATTTGATTCTGTTTTGGCTTCATAAACAATTAACGATAATGAAGGGTTACCTACCAAAGGTGGAGCTTTAGACGCACACACTGGTACGTAAGCAATCAATAGTAAAAAATATAAGCATTTCAAAAATTAAACACCCAGGGTATTACTTTAATGCATGATACTGTTGTAATAGACAATGCTAGAATTTTTCCCAATTCTTCTGCATTTCTAGATAAAGGAACGAAGCGGTCCAGGTAATAAGAACTAAGCCAGTCAAAGACTCTATTCCTGTAAGATACCTAACATAACCTAAGGGCTCGATGTCACCAAAGCCTACTGTTGTATACACTGTAAATGAAAAATAGGCACAGTCCATTAGGCTGCCATTGAAATTCCCTTCAAGGCTACCCCAACTCATTCCGTGCACCATAAGATAGTATGCAAATGCAAAAATCCATATTTCAATAATATGAGCAATCAGGGCTCCGAAAACACCCAATACAATCTTCAAGCTATGGGGAATATCAAACAGTGGTAGTGATTTGAATATTTTAAAGAGACACCAATAATGAACTACGACTGCTGCCGCAACGAGTAAGCCATTTATGATAAAAACTAAAACCAAGTCCAAATGTTGTTATCCTCGTCCATTATGCGACTTACAAATCACCCAAGCATTTAAGACTGTGTAATTTGCGAAAATTTGTAAATGATGATGCAAAATATCACCCCCCCTTAGTTTATTGAAGCATAAATAACGCTCTACTATGGCCGGCTTTAAAACCTATAAAGACAGAGTTTAAAAGATTATTAATTTTTTGGCAGTACTTGTTTGTTTTTGCCTAATTTAAGTCTAATTAAAATACACATACCACCAGCAAACATTGCCAGTAATGCACCTGAATTGCTCTTTTGGTTATGTTGCATAGCTAAAACAGAAACGTAATCTTGACCCTGAAAGAAAAAGTTTAGTGGTTCGCACTATTCGTCAGGTAATAGCGTAACTCCTATCTGTTCAATCTTTACACACCAGCCATAAGATTCTGCTTAGGTGGTTGCAAGATGAATGACCTCTTCAGCTTTGAATTTGTTGCTCACTACACACAATTAGCGAGCAACAACAGGTAGGCTAAAATTGGAGCGAAGCGACTGAGTCTAGGTGTTACTGTCCCAGTTAGCCTGCTAGCGGTTTAGTGTGATTGTTATGTTTTTCTACTACCGCCCGTGGTTACCAGTCACTAGCATATTCATTATTCGCTTTAAACGCTTCGACCTCTAAAGGTGCTTTGTCGTATCCATATTCTGCTAAATCCGAAAAGTGCTGAGTGATTACGTGGTCGAGACTAGTTCGTTCAATTTGAAGTACATGTACCAATTCATGAGCAAGCTTTGGCCTATTCAGTTCATAACCATTACGAACATAAATTGAGTAACCGAACACTTGGGCGTTGTTGATGATACCTTCACCAATGAATCCGAGTGCTTCACCTAGTATTTTCAGGGCAAAATTTTCGTATGGAAACGGAACCTCATCCACATACGCAATCCTTACTTTCTCTGGGTTTTGAATTCCTATATCGTTTGCTAAAAACAATTCTTGTGCATTTAAAGGTGTGCCAGACTCCAAACCTTGTCTATCAGTTTCATACGCCCAGTCAATATACTGTGGTAGCAATATTTTAGAGATAACTTTTTGGTAAGACAGTATTGCTACGATAATAGCAACAACCAAGATAAGCGTTGTAAACTTGATAAACTTCATGTGTTTCAAATCCTTTTCTAAAAAAACCTAGTGATCAGCGAAAAAAACATAACGCCTCCCACCATGATGCATTTGTTATGAATATTTTACTGTAGAGCAAAGCCTTGCGGAGCCATTGGTCTTACGAATTTATACAAGTTTACATATATAATGATAGGCTTAGAAATACCTTTATATGTAAGCTCGTACTTGTCTAATAAACCACCGCCAAAGGGCATTGAAGGATCTTCAAATGCGCAGCAACTGCCTAACCTTTTAACGTGAACTTGTTCTCCATTAGGTCCTAAAAGGTTTTGAAAGTATTCAACATGAGCTCCTTCATATTTCGAACCAAAAAGAAAACCACCTAGCTCAACTGGGTTTTGTTCATTGTACCCATATGAGGGATCTTTTGAGGTCATAATAAAAGAGTCTGCTGACAATGGAGTACTAGTTGTTGATGCACAACCTACAAGGAGAGCTATAAACATCACTAAAATTAGACTTTTAAACACAAACTATCCTTAATATTCATAATGCTAAGCTTTGATTCGCCTGTAGCTTCACGTTCAACAAAGCTCTGAAATTGTGAGCTTAAATCAAGTAAGGAAACAGTCAAGTCCGTTAGGTTTGCCGGTTTCTTATTTTAATCGTTATTTCTAACTTTTTACTAAAGTCTATCTCTTTAGAATCCATGAGCTCCATGCTTATCTAAATACCCTAACGCCTCAATCAGGAGCCAAAAATAGTTGGTTATAATTAGCGATGCAGGAGCAAAACCAACTGTTTTTGTCCAGCTGAATTGACTTGTTAGGAATACGACGCCACTAACCCTAAAAATTCATCTTCTAGTTTCTTAACTTTTAACTCACTACAAACTGTGCAAATCTGCCTTTTGTTCTTAGCCATTGGTAGCACCATTTCTCCTTTCATGCACTTTACGCAAATTTCATTTGTTTTACGGAAAGCGTAAATATCGTGATCACAATTTGGTAAAGCAGCATAAATCCGAGCGAACTCAGATAAAGGATAATAAATTGGAAGATCCAAATATTTTAGCTTTTTTAATTTAGAAATCGCAGAGACATCCTCACTTTCAACTTTGAGTCTATGTAGATCAAGGAACTCAAGATTCGTTAAATGAGAAATAGCTTCAATGCTTTTTAAATATTGTTTACCAAACATTCCACCAGTGAATGTTAAGCCTACTAGATTATTGACGTTTTTGATTGCTGAGATATCATTGATTTTTTTAAGTTCATGCAACTCTAACCACTTTAAGTTTTTTAGTTTCTTCAAGCTTTCTAAAGTTTCTAACTGTGTACAACTACCAATATATAGTCGTTCGAGTGATTTTAGATCTCCAACTTTCACCAAATCAGTAATGCCATTTCCACTCCACTTAATAAATAGCGATCTTAATTTAGGTAACCTAGAAACCGAATCAAGTAGCCTTTGAGGTACTCGACTATAAAACCAGATATGCTCAACATGAGTTAGTGTTGGAATTAATGCAGCCCATTCGTTTACTAATTTCTTTTGCTTGGATGCAGATAAGTTTAATTGAGTACAGGCAATCCGCAGGTCAGATTGACCTTCGTATTCCGAGGGAAAATTAATAGTTTTAGGGCATTCTTTACGATGTTCCCATGACAGAAATTGTTCAATGCCTAAATCTACGTAAGAATTCAAATAGTATTCCTAACGTCTAAGCTAAACAGAAAACACGAACGCATTGGCGAAGCCAGTGAGTGTTTTTCTGATTGAGCTTTTTGTTATGAATATTACCCATGCAGCACTCCCCAACCATCTAGGTAACCATTAACTTTAGCTGTGCGTTCAGCTAACTTTACCTCGAAATTAGAAATATTTTCGTAAGTTACCTGCATGATTGGAACAAGCTCGAGTTCCATTCCACCATTTTCCCCTGGCCGTATTTCGATATTTTTAAATTTTTGACCTGCTTTCCAGTCGCTAGCGAATTGCTTGGCTACAATATCTGCTTCTCGTTCCGTTTCGTACACCGCGAAAAAATCAACCGGATATTCTAGAGAGAAATCGAAATTATCTTCTTCTAATCTTCTGAAGACATCTCCATTGGCATCATCGGGATATTCCATTTTCTACCCTGTATTCATAACGCTTAAGCTAAGCAGAAAACACGACGCGTTTTGGCCGAAGGCCAGCGAGTGGTTTTCTGATTAAGCTTTTTGTTAGCAGCCGCATGGCGTGCTGCTGTTGATATTGATTGATGAACTAACAAACTGTGACTTCCATTATTGAATTGAGTAGCTGCATATCCTTGCCTTAAATTTGTCAGTGTTTGATGATTTATATTGCCAGAACTTATTGATTACGTGAACTACTTTTACCGACCGTGATACGCTAAAAAACTAACCGCTTTGCACACCGCTTTTAGGTAACCAACTGAGAATAAGCTCTGGCATGCTAACGCTTAAGCTAAGCAGAAAACACGACGCGTTTTGGCCGAAGGCCAGCGAGTGGTTTTCTGGTTAAGCTTTTTGTTAGCAGCCGTATTGCGTGCTGCTATTTGAATTGGTTGATGACCTAACAAACTGTGATGTCCTTTTTTGAATTGAGTAGATGCATATCCCTGCTTTTTACTTGTCAGTAATTGATGATTTATATTGCCAGACTTTATAGTTTACGTGAACAACTTTTACCGACGGTGATGAGCCAAAAAGCTGACCGCTTTGCACACCACTTTTAGGTAAACAACTGACAATAAGCTTTGGCTAGCTAACGCTTTAAATAACCGGAAAAACTGGTTGGGCTATAATCGCGAAGCGATGGCCCGACGAGTTTTTTCCGTTTTGATTTATTTTGTTATTTGGCACTAGACAAACTCCAATGGTTTGAATTTTTTGTAGACTCTTAGTCCCAAAAATATGATTGCTCCAAAGAAGGCACCGTTGAATGCGCAAACAATTGGTGCCATTACAATCATTATTATGGAAGACAATAAACCTTGTAATTCTCCAGAAATTAGTGCGATTGGTATCATCAAAATCGCTACAACAATGAATAGCATTCCAATACTGCAGGTCATTCCTATTGCACATAGTTTTACAAAATCACCAAACTGAATGCCATTGTCAGTCAATTGAATTTTCAAGTTTATTCCTTGTTTCAGTGCCATATAACGCCCCAAGCAGGGGATTTTATGAGCGTTGTTCAGCGA
>NZ_SAIS01000038.1 GCF_004360155.1 Paraglaciecola marina
ATGATCTGAGGGAAGTGAAAAGCGAACAAAAAACAAACTATTTTAGGCTTTTTCTACAGCCTCAACGCCTAATTAACAGGCAAAAAATAGTTGGTTAAAATAAGCGACGAAGGAGCAAAAACCAACTGTTTTTTGTCCTTGTTTAATTTCTTGTTATGTTTCAACTGCCAGTTCGCACATAGCTTGAGATATTCTTGCTGATAAATCTTCTGGATCTGCTAATGATGCCAAACGAGAACCTACATGTTTAGCAAAATCCTCTAAAACTACTAAGTTATCAGAACTTGGTACATCAGGCTTTGCTAACGCTTCTCGGAGATAACGAAATGAATGAAGTGATAACAGCGACTCTTTATCTTGGTCAGTTACTTTGGCTTCCAATCGATGTGCCAATTGATTACGTATTGTGTTTAACCTTCTAATGCCACTCGCCAATTCTTTGGTTTCGTTAGAATGGTTTTCCACAAGTGATAATTTTTGTGAAAAGGTTAAACGCGTACCCTTTAAATCACCAAGATTTGGATTTAGGGCAATAAGATACTCAGTTAGAAAGTGCTCAACAAAAAGGTGTGACCTTAAAATTCTTCCTATAGCATCTACATCTTGATTCCATTTTTCGTTTATTAGCGAGAGCTTACGATCCATTTCTGCATTCAGTGCGTCTTTTCCACCAGAAAGCTCAATGACTTTCTGTGCTAGTTTTAAATGATCGATATCCACTGGACTCCTTTTGAAACATAACGTTTCCCATAAGGGGCAAATACTTGTTGGCTATAATGCCCGAGGTACGAGGGAGAGCCAATGAGTATTTGTCCCAGTGAGCCTGCGAACGATTTAATGGGTTTGTTATGTTTCTGCACTTTGATAACGAATATAAACATTAACTCGTCCATTATCTAAATAACTTGAAACAGAGTTATCTAAGCTAGGTGACTTTTCAGGCTCAACGTTATTACCTTTAAAAGAAGTAATTATCTTGTCCCCAATAAATACCTGCCAACTATGATTAAATCCAGCAACTGGTACGAGATATTTTTTGAGTGTCAAGTGTTCAATTATCTGATGCACCGTAGAGTCTATAGGTAGCCTGAAGGTTAGAGTATGACGTTCCAAATCATCTCCTGCACTCACACTGTCCCTATCTACTTTTATAAAATACGTCGACATAATTTATGAAACATAACAATTTAATAGTGCGCGAACCGCGCATATTTCTATTTACATATCGCGCACTTTTCTAGTTTGTACTATTAGTAACAAATTACCTAACAGATTGCTATAGATAGAAAATAAGGGAAATTGATAGGATTTTTGATTCTATAAAAATGCGCGAATCGCGCATTTTCCTAACTACCTATGCAAGTTAGTTAAAGCTGTATTTAACACCAGTAATAATCGTCCACTAATAAGCAAGATATAACCTAGAAAAGCATGCTTACTAAGCAGAGCAAATATAACAGCAAATCAACACTCAACAATATTGACCGCTAGGCCGCCTCGGGCGGTTTCTTTGTATTTAGACTTCATGTCGTTGCCGGTTTCCCACATGGTTTTAATGACTTTGTCTAACGATACTTTGTGGTCACCGTTACCTCGTAACGCTAACCTTGATGCATTAATGGCTTTGATTGACCCCATGGCATTGCGCTCAATACAAGGCACTTGCACGAGTCCTCCCACTGGGTCACAGGTTAAACCTAGGTTATGCTCCATGCCTATCTCAGCGGCGTTTTCTACTTCATCTACTGTACCGCCGAGTATCTCAGTTAATGCCCCTGCGGCCATAGAGCAAGCTACACCTACTTCACCTTGGCAGCCTACTTCGGCCCCCGAGATTGATGCATTCTTTTTATACAAAATACCTATGGCAGCGGCGGTTAGTAAGTAACGTATTGCAGTGTCTTCATCTACTGGGCTGATAAATTTGTCATAGTAATGCAGTACTGCTGGGATAATTCCTGCGGCACCATTAGTAGGGGCGGTAACGACTCGGCCACCTGCAGCGTTTTCTTCGTTAACAGCTAATGCAAAAAGGTTAACCCAGTCCATGGCTTGCATCGGGTCGGTGCTGCGTTCATTTTGCAATCTGCGATAAAGCTTGGGTGCACGGCGCGTTACTTTTAAGCCACCGGGTAATATGCCTTCATTGCTAATACCGTTTTGCACGCACTCTTTCATAACTTGCCAGATATGCCACAGCTTGCGTTTTACCTCCGCTTTGTTTTGAAAAACCTGCTCATTTAAGAGCATAAGCGAACTAATACATAAGCCATGTTCTCTGCACTGTTGCAATAACTCAGTAGCAGATGAAAAGGAGTAGGGCACAGGCAGGGCATCATGTTTCAGGGCGCTGACTTTTTCATCATGAAAGTTTTCTTCTTTAAGAATAAAGCCCCCGCCAATAGAGTAGTAGCTTTGACTAGCAATCACCTCTCCTTGTCTTAAAGCAAAGAAAGTGAGCCCATTAGCATGCAGTGGCAAGGTCTTACGTCGATGAAATATTATGGCGTTTTGACGGGGAAACTTTACGGATTTCTCAGCGTTCAAATCTAGTGATTGGCTTGCTTCTACATTAAGTAACAAAGTGTCAACCAAACTAATATCTATGGATTCTGGAGTGTAACCTTGCAACCCTAAAATAACGGCTTTTCCAGTACCATGGCCTTTACCCGTCTGTCCAAGAGAGCCAAACAACTCCACCTTCACTTCATCCACTTGGTCGAATACTTCAAGTGTTTTTAACTGCTGACAAAACTCTACGCCAGCTCGCATAGGGCCCACTGTATGTGAACTAGATGGGCCAATACCTACGCTGAACATATCAAAAACACTGATCATGGTTTTCTCGATTTAATTGGTTTAATGCTTACATAATGGTGGGTTAACTTAAGTGGTGTAGTGGTTATGCACTTTTCTAATAAAGACATTAAGTAGCCCAAATAAGACATGAGAATTTTAATTATATATACTAAAACGCAAATCAATCCAAGTTCACTTACAAATAAGCGACACAAACAAATTAGCTAGTAGTTTGATGTTATTTATTAACGACGCGTTTAGTAAATAAAAGGTCGTTATCGATCAAAAACGCAGTATGACTAATGCTAGACTGAACCTCGACCTCACACGGTATACGTAGGCGTTACGCACAACAATATTAGTTATATATAGCCCAACTATATTTTGAGCTACTAATGACTATCCTTACTTTCGTAAAGTCTGTAAGTCTCAGAAAAATAAAAATAAAGAAGATAAAAATGACACCAGATACCGCAGAACAATTAAGCACAAACAAGTATTCTAGTTGGTTCAATTTCGGTATTAAACATAGTGTATTTTGGCCCCCTTTTCTACTTTTACTGGGCGCAATGATATTTAGTTTTGTTGACTTAGAGAACTTTCTCAATGTCATGACAGAAATAAATGACTGGATCCTCACTACCTTTTCTTGGTTATTTAGTATTTCAACTTTATGTTTAGTTATCACCCTAGTGATTACATATTTTTCGCCCCTTGGAAAAATCAAAATTGGTGGTAGCGATGCTAAACCTTTATTAACAAAATGGCAGTGGTTTGCAATTACTTTGTGTACCACAGTCGCAACGGGTATTTTGTTTTGGGGTGCGGCAGAGCCCATGTACCATCTTTACGAGCCACCAAACTCTTTAGACATTGCCCCTCAAAGTGAAGAAGCCATAAGATTTACTTTGGGTACTATGTTTATGCATTGGTCATTTACGCCTTATGCTATTTATTGCGTACCAGCATTAGCGTTTGCCTTGTGTTATTACAACTTACACATGCCCTTTTCGCTAGGCTCTTCACTCAAACCATTTTTAGGTAGATTGATTACCAAAAAAAGCGCCATTGTCATTGATGCAGTAGCTTTGTTTGCTTTGGTAGCGGGTATGGCCTCGTCACTTGGCTCTGGAATTTTAGTATTAGGTGGCGGCTTACAATCTGTATTGGGTATACCTAACACCAAAACGGTAATGGCGCTGGTTTGTGCTGCCATTGTCGTCACTTTTATCGCCTCTGCGGTGAGTGGTTTGCAAAAGGGTATTGCACGGCTTTCTAATCTAAATGCGCAAATTTTTATTGTCTCTTGTGTATTTGTGCTTATGTTTGGCCCCACCCAATATATATTTTCGGCAGGGTTACAGGGCATGACTGATTACGTCACCACCTTTTTCTCAAGAAGCTTAAATATGTATACCGGCCCTGATGATAACTGGCCTAACCTATGGACCATATTTTATTGGGCCAATTGGTATGCGTGGGCACCAGTAGTGGCCTTATTTTTAGGAAGAATTGGCCGCGGCTATACAGTAAGAGAATTCATAGTGGTGAACTTAATCTTACCTTCAATGTTCGCTTTTGTATGGATGTCGACTTTTTCAGGCAGTGCGATTTATTTCGACAATCTCACCCTAGGTGGTATTAAAACCGCTATGGATGAAAAAGGCGTTGAGGGTGCCATTTATACCTTGTTTGATAATTTACCTTTAAGCTATATCACTGCTGGCATTTTCATCTTTATTACCTTTATATCTTACGTTACCGCTGCCGACTCAAACACAGATACCATGAGCAACCTGTGTGCAGCCGACAACGAAGCCTGTGTAAATGACCCCGAAGAAGGTTCGGCAGCTGAATTAGAAAGTGCCTCCACACCAACCAAAGCCGCACCTCTGATGCTACTAAAAATAGTTTGGGGAATGAGTATTGGCGTTATAGCCTGGGTGATGGTGAGTTTCGCCAGTATTGATGGCATTAAGATGATGTCAAATTTAGGGGGCTTGCCCGCTATGTTTATTATTATCTGTGTAAATGGCTCCTTATTAGTATTGATTTATAGAGTAGTAAAAGGTGACAAACTAGAGCCGCCTGTAGCAGGTAAACCCTAATGTTTTTGATTTGCTGCTAACTAAACTTAGCAGCAACTTGGAGGACTATTTTGTGGTTTTTATCAATGTCAGAAACTGATGAAAAACAGGTTGAAAATTATTCGCAAAAATAACTGTATTCAAGGCATAAATTAACGAGCATTACGGCAATTCTGCTGGTATTCTGCGCGCCTTTTTAACCCTTACAAATTTTTACAACGAGTAATGCTATGGGATCCCTATTAAGGTCTATCTTTGCCTTATTATTATCAGCCGCCATTTTACTAATGGGCCACGGTCTACAATACACATTAGTGCCACTTTATGGCGTGAGTCTTGGTTGGGAATCCACCACCATAGGTTTTATAGGCTCTAGTTATTTTGCTGGTTTTGTATTGGGTTGCTTAACCGTACCTAAGTTGGTAGCAAGAGTCGGTCATATTCGAGTTTTTACCGTTTTGGTTGCCCTAACCACAGGCTCTATGTTGTTTATTGGTATAGCTGACCAGTTCGAGTTGTGGGTAATTGCACGTCTATTAATGGGCTGGGCAATGGCCGGGATTTACATGGTGATGGAAAGCTGGCTTAACGAAAAAACCCCCACCGAATACAGAGGTAGCATCTTATCTATCTATGCAGTTATCACCCTAGGAGCTATCTGTATTGGACAATTACTAGTTGGCTTTGACCTTGGCTACGAGCGTTTGTTTATGCTTGGCGCAGCTTTATTAGTGTTAGGCATTTTACCCATAGGTTTAACTACAAGCTCAGCACCTAACCCCATACCTAACATTAAACTTAGCTTTAGCCGTATATTTTCAGTATCGCAAATTGCTATGGTGGGTGCATTTTTAGGTGGTTTTATTTCAGGTGGTTTTTGGGCCCTTGGGCCTGTTGTGGCTAATTCGAATGGCCTAGAAGCAGGCCAAGTGGGCTTATTTATGGCTGTCACCTTATTAGGGGGCGCAGCTTTGCAATACCCATTAGGTAGAATGTCTGACAACATCGACAGACGATTAGTGATTGCAGGCTTAGCCGTTTTTGGATTAATAGCCTGTCTGGTTGCAATGTTGCCTTTGTATGACCATCCTTGGTTTATCTACCTCACCATGTTTGCCTTTGGTGGCTTAGTATTCCCTTTATATGCATTGTGTTTAGCTCACGCTAATGACAACACCGACTTATCGGTAATGGAAGTGGGTAGCGGCGTATTAATGATGAACAGTTTAGGCAGTGTATTTGGGCCCCTAGTGGTGTCATCTCTATTTGCATACACAGAACAAGCTTTGTTTATTGTATCAGCGGTTTCATTTTCGCTATTAGCTTTTTGGACTATATTTAGGATCAATTTCTATAAAGCAGACAGAGAGTACTATGCTCCGTTTGTGAGTGTCAGCAAAACCACTCATGAGGTGATAGAAGTAGGGATAGATCCAGAAGACGAGGAGTTACAACAAGCAAAACACGCCCATTAATATTTAATGGGCGACTATCGCTTACTTAGTAAACACCACAGTTTTCTTACCATGTAAGAATATACGATTTTCAATGTGGTTTTGTACTGCTCTAGCAAGGGTTAAGCATTCAATGTCTCGCCCTTTTGCCGCTAAATCTTCAGGGTGATAACCATGGTCTACGGTTTCTACACCTTGGCTAATAATCGGCCCTTCGTCTAGCTCATCGCTTACATAATGGGCCGTTGCCCCCACTAGCTTAATACCTTTCTCATAAGCTTGATGATAAGGCTTTGCGCCTTTAAAACCAGGTAACAAAGAGTGATGAATATTGATGGCTCTACCTGCCAACTTTTGGCACATATCATTGGTCAATACTTGCATGTAACGAGCTAACACCACCAAATCTGCTTGGAATTCTTGAATCACATCCCAAATCAAGGCTTCTTGCTGAACCTTAGTCTCTTTGGTAATAGGGAAATGATAATAAGGAATATTATGCCAAGCCGCTAAATCTTCACAGTCTGGATGATTAGACACAATAGCTTGAATATCTACAGCCAAACTACCAATTCTCCAACGATAAAGCAGGTCATTTAGACAGTGATCTTGCTTAGAGACTAAAATCACCACTTTAGGCTTATATGCTTTTGCCACCAACTGCCACTGCATAGAAAACTTTTCAGCTTTTTGATTAAAGCCTTCCATGAAGGCTTCTCGATCAAACTCAGCCCCATCATTCGCATGAAACTCGATACGAATAAAAAACTGGCCAGTCTTAGTATCATCAAAAGAATGAATTTCTGTAATGTAAAAGCCATTCTCATATAAATAACGGGTGACTACGTCTACCGTGCCTAACAAACTAGGGCAACTTGCGGTAATGATCTGAGTTTGAATTTGTTGTTGTTTTTCTGTAACTGACAGTGTCATTACTGTTCCTTTATACGTAAATAAAATCAGTTACAGCGCAATGCGCAGACCGTATTCTTTACTGCTTTGTTGTAGCCATAACCAAATATAATCTGAAAAACTACGGCGTATAACTAGCTGAAAACTTTGCTCACCTGTCCGCCTAATATGGGCAGAAGATTTTGCAAAAGTGGTCCCGACAACCTTACCAATTGGGAAGTTGTCTAGGTGGACATCATAACCAGTGGATTTTTGCAGCACCTTGATACAATCATCACCACTTAACTCAAGTATGGTTTGCCCACCACTTATATCCGACACCGCAAAATGGCCAGTTAAGTTAGCGCGTAAACTTGCTTCTGTGGCTTCTTCTTTGCCACCTTCAACAAGAATGATCCACTCATCTGGTGATAACCACATAATCGTAGTGTCGTCATTTTGTGCTGACGAACAAGGCGCAAGTGGCAGTGCTAAACCTAATGCTTTTGCTACTCCGGCCACAAACTCTGGGTCTTGGGCATTACCTCGCAAGTTTACATGTCCTAACAGGGCATCTTCACGCAATACCACACCACCTTCAGTGGTTAAGGCTGACAACGCAGCAAAGTCTGCATGCTGTAACGGGGATTCTACTTTGACTAAATCAGACATTTTGGCGATCTCCTTTTGGATCGTAAAACACAGAACTACATATTTCGGCTTCTATAGTGGTGCCATCAGCTAGGGGCACAAATACTGACTGGCCCTTACGCTCTAACCCACCTTTAACCACAGCTAAGGCAAACGAATAACCTAAACATGCGCTGTAATAACTTGAGGTTACATGCCCAACCATTGTCATAGGAATAGGCTGGTCTTTATCAAATACAATTTGTGCGCCTTCCGGTAATACCACTTTCGGGTCTTTAGGTTTTAGGCCTACAAATTGTTTACGATCAGTACGCTCGTTGTCTTCTCGAGTCCAAGAACGTTTACCTAGGTAACTAAAGGCTTTCTTCTTGCCTACTACCCAATTCATGTCTAAATCTTGCGGAGTAACCGAGCCGTCTGTATCTTGCCCGACAATAATAAAGCCTTTTTCAGCACGTAATATGTGCATGGTTTCAGTACCGTACGGGGTAATATCAAACTCTTGACCGGCCGCAACTACAGCTTCCCAACAATGTAAGCCAAAGTTAGCTTGTACGTTGATTTCAAAAGACAATTCACCAGTAAATGAAATACGGAAAATTCGCGCTTTAACTCCGGCTACTTCTGCAGCAATCCAACCCATATACGGGAAGGCTTCGTTGCTCACGTCAGCATCGGTAAGTTTTTCGAGTACCTTACGACTATTTGGGCCAGATATGGTCATGGTAGACCAATGATCAGTCACAGTGCTGAAGTACACTTCTAACTCAGGCCATTCAGTTTGATGCCAAAGCTCTAACCAATTTAATACGCCAGCCGCCCCACCTGTAGTCGTGGTCATTTGAAAGCGATTATCGTTGATGCATGCAGTTACACCATCGTCAAACACCATACCGTCTTCTTTACACATCACACCATATCGACATTTGCCAACCGCTAATTGACTCCAAGGGTTGGTGTAAACACGGTTTAGAAATTCACGGGCATCTTTACCTTGAATGTCTATTTTCCCTAATGTAGATGCATCTAACAAACCTACACTGTTGCGGGTTGCTAAGCATTCGCGCGCTAATGCTTGCTCCATGGTTTCACCCGGTTTTGGGTAGTACCAAGGACGTTTCCACTGGCCTACATCTTCAAACTCAGCGCCATTATCAACATGCCAGCTATGCATGGCCGTAAAACGAGCTGGGTCAAACAACTGCTTAACATCACTGCCCGAAAGGGCTCCAAAGGTAACAGGTGTGTACATAGGCCTAAAAATAGTGGTGCCAGTTTCAGGTATGGTTTTACCTAAAGAATTGGCAGTTATCGCCATACCATTTATGTTGCCTAATTTACCTTGATCAGTACCAAAACCTAATGCGGTATAACGCTTAACGTGCTCTATTGACTCAAAACCTTCACGATTAGCTAATTCAATACCAGCAGCAGTTACATCATTTTGGTAATCCACAAACTGCTTAGGTGCACGGCTGGTGGGTTTAAAGTGAGGAATATGAAACAGTGCCATGGCAGGTGTTTCGATATTTTTAGTCACTGTAGGCGCCAGTAACTCTAGGCTACTGACATTTTTACCCGCGTCACCGGCAGCGGCTAAACCACACTTAATGCCGTCTTCTAATACTTGTGATAAATCATATACGCCTTGTATACCACCACAAATATGCTGTGCTTGTTCAGTCTTACCAGGTACAAAACCTTGAATATCATCACGCCAAATAGGCTTGCTACCCGTATGTGAAGACAAATGTAATACCGGGCTCCAACCTCCAGAGCTTGCAACAGTGTCACAGGTATAACTAACGGCTTGACCCGAAACAGATTTACCATCAGCACTCAAGGGGGCAACCTCTACAGATTTAACCCGCTTGCTTCCTTTAACATCAATAATGCCATGGCCAAATTCGACTTTTATGCCACGCTTCATCGCTTCTTTAACCAAGAAGCCATCGGCACTTGGGCGGGTATCAGCTATTAGCACCACACTTTTACCCGCATCATGCCAAGCAATGGCGGCTTTGTAAGCGTTATCATTTGTGGTCATCAAGGCTAAGCGATTGCCGGGTACAACAGCATAGCGATTAATATAAGTGGTGACTGCTGAAGCTAACATACAACCTGGTACATCATTGTTGCCAAATACCAAAGGCCGTTCGTGGGCTCCGGTGGCTAAAATAACCTGTTTAGCTCGTACTTTATGTAAACGCTGCCTAGTGCCATTACTATTGGTTTCACCAATATGATCACTACGACGTTCATTAATACCTATGTAATTTTGGTCGTAATAACCAAATGCGGTACTACGGGGTAACAAAAGTACATTATCGTTTTCAGCTAATTCAGTTAAGGTACTGACTAACCAAACGGCAGCCGCGGTTTCATCGATTAATTCTGTTGAACAAAGTAGGCTGCCGCCCATTTCGTTTTGCTCATCGGCAATAATCACTCTGGCACCTGCGCGGGCCGCAGCTAATGCAGCTGATAAACCCGCAGGACCTGCACCGACTACCATTACATCACAATGATGATTTAATTTGTCGTAACTGTCTGGGTCTGGCTGCAGAGGGCTACATCCTAAGCCAGCACCTTTACGGATCATTTTTTCGTAAGACATCCACATAGATTGCGGGAACATAAAGGTCTTATAGTAAAACCCTGGAGGCATGGCAGAACCACCCACTTTACCCACTGTACCCATTAGGTCAAAATCAACGTTAGGCCAACCGTTGGTAGAGCTACACACTAAATTGGCATACAACTCAGTTTGTGTTGCCCTTGGGTTAGGAATAGTTGATGCGTCGTTAGAGCCTACTTGGAATATTGCATTGGGCTCTTGGGCATCAGCTGTAATAACGCCCCTTGGGCGACTGTATTTAAAACTTCTACCCACTACATCCACACCATTGGCTAACAATGCAGAGGCTAATGTGTCACCTTCAAACCCTTGATAAGTTTTATCGTTAAAGGTGAAATTTAAAGGTGTTTGCCGATTAATACGGCCACCATCATCTAGGCGATTGACTTGTTTCATTCCGACTCCTCAGCAACAACACTCGGTTGCTGACCCATCTTGTAGGTTTCTAAAATTTTGTATGTCACTGTGTGCCTTGTCATGTTGAAAAACTTGCGACAACCGGCACCGTGCACCCACATTTCGTGGTGTAGCCCACGGGGGTTTTTTCTGAAAAACAAATATTGAGACCACTGCTCATCAGTTAGTGCCTCAGGCTCTAAAGGGCGCTCAATGTGCGCCTCACCAACAGGGTGAAATTCATCTTCTTCGCGAAACTCTTCGCAGTAAGGACAGTAGATATGTAGCATGATTTAAATCTCCCCGACTTAGTGCGCAACACCGGCAGCGCCGTGTTCATCAATTAATTTACCTGAAGTAAAACGGTCAATATCGAAAGCTTTAGCTAGAGGATGAGGTTCATCTTTGGCGACTGTATGAGCAAATACGTTTCCAGAACCTGGCGTGGCTTTAAAACCGCCTGTGCCCCAGCCGCAGTTAAAGTACAAACCTTTGATATGGGTTTTTGAGATAATAGGGCAAGCATCTGGTGTGGTGTCTACTATGCCGCCCCATGCTCGGTTTAACCTGACGCGGCTAAAGATAGGGAACATCTCAATAATGGCTGAAATAGTATGTTCAACAATATTAAACGAGCCACGCTGGCCATAACCTAAGTAACCATCAATACCGGCACCAATAACCAAGTCGCCTTTGTCTGACTGACTCACATAACCATGTACGTGGTTAGACATAACAACCGTATCGATAATTGGCTTGATTGGCTCAGATACCATAGCTTGTAATGGATGAGACTCTAAGGGCAATTCCATGCCCACCATTTTAGCCAAGGTGCCAGAATTACCCGCTGCCACACAAGCTACTTTATCAGCCGAAATAAAGCCGCGATTAGTTTCTACTCCGCATACTGCGCCGTCTTTACGACGAATACCTGTTACTTCGGTTTGTTGCAGTAAGTCTACCCCTAATGCATCTGCGGCACGGGCGTATCCCCAAGCAACAGCGTCATGCCTTGCTGTGCCGCCTCTAGGTTGCCAAGACGCCCCCATTACTGGGTAACGAGCGGTTTTAGAACAATCTAAAATAGGCACTATATCTTGTACTTCTGCGGTATTCAGTAATTGAGAGTCGATACCGTTGAGTCTGTTAGCACTCACTCGGCGTTCGATATCGCGCATATCTTGCAAAGTATGGCCAAGGTTTAACACGCCACGCTGACTGAACATCAAATTGTAATTTAGGTCTTGAGCAAGGCCTTCCCACAATTTTAACGAATGCTCGTATAAATGCGCCGCTTCATCCCACAAGTAGTTTGAACGAATTATAGTGGTGTTACGGGCAGTGTTACCGCCACCTAGGTAGCCTTTTTCGACCACAGCGATATTGGTCATGCCATGCTCTTTTGCCATGTAATAAGCGGTTGCTAAACCGTGACCTCCACCACCCACAATGATTGCATCGTAGTGTTTTTTAGGGGTTGGGTTACGCCATACCCGTTGCCAGTTTTCGTGGTGGCTTAAGGAGTGTTTTAACAGTCCGAAACCAGAGTACTTTTCCATGGTTCTACCTTTTTTAAATTGCGCCGGGCAATATCTGTTTAATCAATAACGACTGTATTACTTAACGGTAAACAGGGTTCGCTTCGCACATCACCAAGACTTTTTCTCGCACTGAGCTAATGGTGTCTTCGTTGTTTATGTCGTCTAACACATCGCATATCCAATGGGTTAAATCAGTTACTTCAGTTAGCCCAAAACCACGGCTAGTGATGGCTGGGGTACCAATGCGTAAACCACTCGTCACAAAAGGTGACTGGGGGTCGTTAGGTACTGAGTTTTTATTCACTGTGATATTGGCGCGACCTAATGCAGCATCGGCATCTTTTCCTGTTATGCCCTTGTCTATTAAATCGAGCAAAAACAAATGGTTATCTGTACCGCCAGATACCACTTTATAGCTACGTTCTTGAAATACCTTTGCCATAGCACGGGCGTTATCAATAACCTGCTGCTGATAGCTAATAAAGTTATCTTCCATAGCTTCTTTGAAAGACACAGCTTTAGCAGCAATAACATGCATTAAGGGGCCACCTTGTCCTCCGGGGAATACCGCAGAGTTAAGTTTTTTCTCAAAGGTTTCGCTGTCTTTAGATAAAATCAATCCGCCCCGTGGGCCACGCAATGTTTTATGGGTGGTAGTGGTAACAATGTCGGCAATAGGCACAGGGTTTGGATAATGCCCCGCTGCCACTAAGCCTGCTACATGGGCCATATCCACAAAAAACCATGCGCCAACTTCATCTGCAATATCGCGAAAGCGCTGCCAATCTACTACTCGTGAATAAGCAGAAAACCCAGCAATAATCATTTTAGGTTTATGCTCTTTGGCAAGTTGCGCCACTTGCTCGTAGTCTATTTCACCTGTGGTTTCGTCTAAGCCGTATTGCACTGCGTTATAGATTTTTCCTGAAAAGCTCACTTTAGAACCGTGAGTTAAATGACCACCGTGGGCCAAACTCATACCTAATACGGTATCGCCAGGTTGTAATAAGGCCATAAATACAGCCGCATTAGCTTGAGAACCAGAATGAGGCTGTACGTTTGCATAGTCGGCAGCAAATAATTCTTTGGCACGGTCAATCGCCACCTGCTCAACAATATCTACATGTTCACAACCGCCGTAATAACGTTTTGCAGGATAGCCTTCAGCGTACTTATTAGTTAACTGGGTACCTTGAGCTTGCATCACGCGGGCACTGGTATAATTTTCAGAGGCAATGAGCTCTACGTGGTCTTGTTGACGCTTTTCTTCACTCAAAATGGCTTGCCAGATTTGCTCATCGTAACCTGCAATCTGATCGTTCTTATAAAACATCCTGCTCTCTCCAGCACCTAATAACGGGTATTTTTGTCATCTATTAATTGAATGGGGCTGTGCCACTTTGTTGCATCACAGCCTAAGTATTTTCCTATTTAAACCGGGAATATTTCTGTCAGTCAGCATGACTGCTTGTGCTGCATATTAGCCCCCGAGCTTAGAGTTAATAGTTCTGCTAACGCCACAATTACGACCATTTACGACATTTTAATTGCGCCCTAAAAATGCAGAGTTTAGATAGCAAAAAACGCTAAAAACCACTCATCACAAACTAAAAAACTCCAGACCAGCCAGAGTTTTTTAACTTCATAAACCTACAAATCTACACGCTTTAGTATTCGATCGAAACATCACCTTTAGGGATACTGCAGCAACTTAAAATGTATCCATCTTCAACGTCTTCTTCGGTAATACCACCATTATGAGACATCTCTACTTCACCGGATGTCTTTTTAACAATACAGGTGCCGCACATACCCAAACCACACCCTTTAGGAATATGTAAACCCACCAGCGCCGCCGCTGTATGTACAGTTTGCTCTGCTTGAATTTTAATGGCTTTACCGCTGTTACTAAATTCAACTTGGAAGAGATCTTGGGTGTCTACCTCTAAGTTAGCGTTATCATCGGCTTGTTGCTGTGCATCAACTTGAGATTCTTCTGGCGGAGAACCAAAGCTCTCTTCATGGTAATTCGCCATATCAAAGCCAAGGCCTTCAAGCATTTCTCTAATGGCACTCATGTACACAGCTGGGCCGCAACAAAACACGGTGCGCTGCATAAAATCAGGGGCGATAATTTCTAACTTTGCACGGTCTAAAAAACCTGTGTAACCACTCCAGTTCTCACCATTTTCGTAACGCTGACACACAATATTTAAATTGAAGTTATCAATGCGCGCATCCATTAATTTCAATTCATCGTGATAAATAATATCTCTAGGAGAGCGAGCGCTATGTACAAAGTTAATATCCACATTCGCGTTAGTGTCGTACCACCATCTAGACATAGACATAAGCGGTGTAATACCCACACCACCAGACAACAACAACACCTTATCGCTGACAATATCAAAGCAGTTAAACTGCCCAACAGGCCCATGTATGGTTAGCAAGTCACCTAACTTTAGGTTGTCGTGCATCCAGTTAGATACTTCACCATAGGGGATGCGCTTAATCGTCACCGAAAAGCTATAAGGCACAGACGGAGAAGACGAAATAGTGTAACTACGAAACACCTGTTGGCCGTTAATTTCTAGCTCAAACGTCACAAACTGACCAGGCTTAAAAAAGTGCATGACTGGCGAGCTAGCCTTAAAACAAAAGGTGCGCACATCCATAGTTTCATAGATAACATTTACACACTGCACTTCGTGGCGACCGTTGGCCCAACTCTGAGTGTTAACGTCGGTTAAAAAATCCTCGCTCATAGAGAATACATTCCAAAACTAAAACTAATAGGCGCTCAATATCTTACAGTCCAGATACGGCAACTTACTCAAAAACGACAACCCTATAACCATTAACACCAGCACCAATAAATAGCTCGAGTTATAGCAGATTGCACAAATATAAGAGGAGGTCGGAATTGCAGTATAGTTTTGTCGCTTTTAGAGATGCCCTGATAACAAGGGAGCTGCAAAATCATTAAAAATATATATAAGAGCGAATGCGGGTATTGCGCTGCTCATTCAAACTCAGACTTAGCTACGACCTGAAGGCAGTAAGTTGTAGATATGGTCAAAACGGAGCATGGAATTTTTTATGGCAAACCTCAATATCATACCAAGTACGATGTTACCGATTAATAAGCAAGAGCAAATAGCTGACTGCTTAAAACATCACCCTATTAGCTATTCGCTGCCTCAGCCTTTTTATACCGAGCAAGAGAACTTTGATATTGAGATGGAGCAAATATTTCAAAAGGAATGGCTATTTGTAGGCTTAACCTGCGAAATTCCTAGAAAAGGCAACTACATTACTCAGGAAGTTGGCAACAACCCAGTTACCATAGTCAGAGATCAAAACGGTGAGGTGAAAGCATTTCACAATGTTTGTCGTCACCGTGGCTCAAAGCTATGTTTATCTAAAAAAGGGAAAGCCGCCAAATTAGTTTGTACTTACCATCAATGGATTTATGAACTAGACGGTGAACTACTCCATGCTGGTACTGACATGGGTGACGACTTTGATAAATCTAAATTCAGCTTGCACCCAGTTAATTGCCGCACTGCTGGTGGCTACATTTTTATATCTCTTAGCGACAATCCCACAAACATAGATGGATTTTTTGACGACTTAACCGACTATTTAGAACCATACGATTTAGAGAACGCCAAGGTCGCTGTTGAAAAAACCATAGTCGAAGATGCAAACTGGAAGTTAGTTATCGAAAACAACCGAGAGTGTTACCACTGTAACGGCTCCCATCCGGAATTATTAGGCTCGTTGTTAGAGTGGGACGATACAGAAGACCCCCGCGCCAGTGACGAATTCAGAGCACAAGTCGCCAGAAAACAGGCTCTGTGGGACGCTGAAAATATCCCGTACAAACATGTATCTCACGGCCACGCCATGCGCAACAGAATTGTTCGTATGCCATTAAAAGAAGGCACATTAGCCATGACAATGGACGGCAAGCTGGCGAGTAAAAAGCTAATGGGCAGGATCAAAAACCCAGATTTAGGTTCAATGCGAATATTGCATTTACCTAACTCTTGGAACCACGCTCAAAGCGACCACATAGTGGCGTTTCAGGTCAAACCAATAGGGCCAAAATTAACCGAAGTCACCACTAAATGGATTGTTCACAAAGACGCAGTTGAAGGCGTAGATTACGACCTTGATAGGCTCACCTATGTGTGGGACGAAACCAACAAACAAGACAGAACCCTAGCCGAAAACAACCAACGGGGCATTAATTCTATGGCCTATCAACCTGGGCCCTATTCCACCACATACGAATATGGCGTGGTGAATTTCATCGATTGGTTTACCCATACTATGCAACAAAACATCGCAAGCTCAGGCCAATAACCTGAGTTTGCAATACACGCTATGCAAGCAATCTCAGGCTACAATTTATTATTAACCCGCATTGCTCGAAACTAGGGGCTGCAAAACTACCAACAACCGCCGTATTTTCACAGTTACAATTTCTAGAGTTATTCTTGTCACTGTAATAACTTACCCTATGTGCCTAAAATAGCGTCTTGTATTTATACAGCAAACGTCCGAGTTTAAACATGAGATTTGCTTCTTAGCAATCAGGTTACCGAGGAAAGAATATAGAAGAGATAATAAAGTGGGCGTCATTAATTTCTAACAATGTGTTGCAGAAAGTTAGTTTAGACACTCATGATTAAACTGGGTTGTTTTGAAAAGCAGCTAAAAATAAATTGTGACTGAAACAAACTACACTTGCCCTATATTTAGGAAATTAACCATTAGCATTAATTAATAAAGGGTATCATTTTGGACGATAGAAAATTCATCACAACTGGAGCTGATTTACCTCAGTGGTCAAACCCAATTAGCCATGCTGTAGTAGTCAATAATATGTGCTTTATAAGTGGCCAATTATCAGTAAATGTTCAAGGTGAATATGTATCTGGCACTATAAAAGAAGAGGCTATGAGGGCTTTTAGTAATGTATTTTCTGCTGCTAAAGCCGCAGGATTTGATAAATCAGAAATAGTTTATGTTGATATCGCATTCTCAGATTTAACTGAAGTCCAAGACGTCAATGATATATATATGGATTTGTTTCCAGAAGGAAAAAGGCCCGCTAGGACAATTTATGAAGCTGCCGCTTTGCCTTTTGGTGGCAAAATAAAAGTAGTTGCTACTGCTGTTAAATCTATAAGGTGACGGACGAAACAAGTTATTTCGCACTTGAACACACTGATAGATTGACACTGCGAAGTAAAAGCATTTATCTTCTTAACATGAGTATATTTAAGTTCAATCAAACAGCGCATAAAACCTCAACCACGATTTGGCTGAGGGAGCTAGCGCTTGTGTGAACTTTATTGCCCGATCACCAAGAAAGCCCTCTCAGCAAAAGCAAGAGGGCTTTTTTATTTATAGAGAAGGCAACACAATGAAGATGTATATATTAATAAAAGATGATGTACCGTTAGGTTTTGCAGTTTTAGCGTCATCACATGCAGCACTAGCTGCCTACTTAAAATTCGAAGAAAAGCCAGCAATCAAAGAATGGCTTTCAGGACGATTTTACAAAGTGGTATGTAAGGTTAATCAAAAGGAGTTCGATAGAGCTAAGACTTTTGAGGACAATGTGGTGTTAACTGAGTCGGCGTTGGACAATAAGGAAGTGGCCATTGCCTTTTGCCCTAGGGAAGAGTGGCCTAAACCATTTAAATTTTATAAGCTGTTTAAATAGTCGACGCTTAAAAACAATAGGTTTGGGGCCCAATCACAAAACTATCGGGGTCAGATGAACATTAAATTAATAAGTATTGAAGTGATTTAGATGTAGTTGTCTATACTAAGGTTTTTCGTTCAGAGATAAGGATATCGAATGAGTCGCCTTCCCCGAGTTTGCCCGATTGGTTTTCCACAACATGTTATTCCAACAGCTAAAGCAGACACCCATTTTTAAAAAGTATTTGAGGAAGCCTAACATGATCGTCGTATATGGAATCAAAGAAAATCTAAACCCAATAAAATCTAGGCTCTCAGATGTTATTCATAATTCAATGCAAGCAGTATTGGGAATGCCCGAAGATAAGCGAGCTCATAGATTTATTCCTATGGATAAAGTTGATTTTTATTATCCAGTTGGTCGCTCCGACAATTATACAGTCATTGAAATAAATATGATGGAAGGCCGCCAAGTTGAAACTAAAAAAGAATTAATTAAGTCGTTATTTTCTAATATTGAATCAAAGTTAAATATTTCACCTGTTGACGTAGAAATTACCATAAAAGAGCAACCTAAACATTGTTGGGGTTTTCGCGGTATTACTGGTGATGAAGTTCAAGATTTAAAATACAAAATAAACGTATAGCTAGGCAATTTAACAGCCCCAAAAACAGCAAACAATTTACATCAGCTAAACATCTCAAAAACAATCAGCACTCTTCACCTAAATCAACAGCAAAGTTTTCCCTCATAAGTAGATATGCTCTAGCGTTACGGCAATTTTTGTGTAATAAATGAATTAGTCATTATAAATTAAGAAATGTCGTTTTTAGCCACATTAGAGACGTTATTTTTATACTGCGATTTGCCGAAGTAAATCAATAATCACTGTTCGCCTCTTAGCTTGATTTTTGGCCTTAAAACCTAAATCTGATTGGCAAAATAAGCATAAAAATAATAAATAAATTTTGGCTGGTCCGAGGAATATAACGATGGCGCTGTTAACTCCAGCATACGATGGGAAAGGTAAATCCCATCGTCATATAGGCTTTTTATTACTGCCTAATTTTACCATGATGGCACTAACATCAGCTATTGAGCCGTTACGCATGGCAAATCACTTGTCAGGTAAAAAACTGTATACCTGGGCTATGGTGAGCGCAGATGGTAACCCTGTCATCGCCAGCGACGGTGTAAGTGTTAATGTTGATGCTAGTTATGATGAGCAAAGCGACTTTAATGCAGTTATGGTTTGTGGTGGTGTGGCGGTTAAAGAAGTTATCACCAAAGCAGATATTAACTGGTTAAATGTTCAAGCTAAAAAGAAAATAATTTTAGGCGGCCTTTGTACGGGGAGTTATGCTTTAGCTAAAGCAGGCTTACTAGACGGCGTGCTATGTACTATCCACTGGGAAATGTTAGCCAGTTGGCAAGAAGACTTTCCTAAGATTAAAAGCACTAATCAATTGTATACCATTGAAGATAACCGTTGGTGTAGTTCTGGTGGTACCGCGCCTATGGATTTAATGTTGTGCTTAATAGGGAAAGCCTACGGTAAAGCCTTACAAATTGCCATTTGCGAGATGTTTTCCCACGCTAACATACGCGACGAATCTGAAATGCAGCGTATCCCGTTACAACATGTAGTAGGGGCTAAACAATCCAAGTTACAAGATATTGTGCACTTGATGGAAGCCAACATTGAAGAGCCATTGAGCTTGAATGAATTAGCAGGTTTTGTGAATTTATCGCGGCGCCAACTAGAGCGACTATTCCACCGATACTTACATTGCTCCCCTCATCGTTACTACATGCAAATTCGCCTAATGCGGGCCAAACAATTGATTAAACAAACCAATATTTCGATAATTGAAGTGGCTATCTGCTGTGGTTTTGTGTCTACCCCACATTTTAGCAAGTGCTATCGCAACGCTTTTAAAATCCCCCCCAGAGAAGAACGAGCCAACCGCGGCTTGAATTTAGATACTGCCAGCGACGAATCAACTTATGGTTCGGTAAAGGTGAAGGTAAACGAAATACCAGACGGAAAACTAGAACTCGCATAGCTGTCTAGGTGATTGCATTTAGCCTAAATGCAATCACCTACCAGCCACTCATCCCTTCATTATTGTTGCTAACCTCAAACTTTGTTTTCCCGAAATTTCCCATTTTGAGTGAGCTTAATTAAAACATGGCCATCACTTCTTAACTCAATCATTTCTATAGCTAACCACATAAATTCACCATTTTTAATTTTTATTCAAAGGCGACGCGTTTAGCAAATAACGAGTCGTAATAGCTCTAATCACGCATTTTCTCGGTGCTAGACTGACCATCAAATTATTAGTCATCAAAACCTAAAATTCGCTTAGTTTAGTTGAGGGGTCCCCAATGCAGAGTGCTCAAGAGTTACATAAAAATTCGATAATATTTGACGGTTTGGTTATCGCTAAATGGAACAGAGATTTATTTGAAGATATGCACAAAGGCGGGTTAACAGCAGCCAATTGTACCGTATCGGTTTGGGAAGGATTCAAATCTACAATTGATAATATTGTTGAATTTAACGAGTATTTTCAAAGTGATAGCGACCTTATTATGCCTGTCACTAAGACATCTGACATTGCTAAAGCAAAAGAATTGGGCAAAACCGGCATTATTTTGGGGTTTCAAAACGCCAACGCCTTTGAAGACCAAATAGGCTATGTAGAGATATTTAAAAAGCTAGGTGTAGGTATTGTACAAATGGCTTACAACACTCAAAACTTAGTGGGCACAGGTTGTTACGAACGTGATGGCGGCTTATCAGGTTTTGGCCTTGAAATTGTGGCCGAAATGAATCGTGTAGGCATTATGTGTGACCTAAGCCATGTTGGGCCGCAAACGTCTATTGAAGTAATTGAAGCCTCTACTAAGCCTGTGTGTTATTCCCACTGCTTACCCTCTGGCCTTAAAGATCATCCACGTAATAAGTCAGACGAAGAGCTTAAATTTATTGCCGACAGAAACGGCTTTATCGGCGTGACTATGTTTGCCCCTTTCCTTGCTAAAGGTATCGACTCTACCGTAGATGATTACGTAGAAGCCATAGACTATGTCATCAATATCGCGGGTGAAGACTGCGTAGGTATAGGCACTGACTTTACCCAAGGTCACGACAAAGCCTTCTTCGACATGCTAACCCACGATAAAGGATACGCTCGTAACTTGACTAACTTTGGGAAAATCGTGAACCCATTAGGTATTCGTACTTTAGGTGAGTTTCCTAACTTAACTGAAACCATGTTGAAGCACGGTTGGTCAGAGCAAAAAATCAAAAAAGTCATGGGTGACAACTGGGTTAACGTATTAAAAGAAGTGTGGGGAGAATAAGCAATGACACATCATAGTCCTGAAATGCCAATACAAGTAGACGACGAAACCGGAGTCTGGACGACAGACGCACTACCTATGCTATACGTGCCTCGTCACTTTTTTGTGAACAATCATATGGGTATTGAAGAAGAAATTGGCGCTGAAAAGTACGCAGATATTCTTTATAAAGCGGGTTACAAATCAGCATTTTACTGGTGCGAAAAAGAAGCCGAAGAACATGGCATTGAAGGTGTTGCAGTATTCGAACATTACATGAAACGTCTATCGCAACGTGGCTGGGGATTTTTTATCACTGAATCACTAGATTTAGAAGCAGGCACTGCCCGAGTACGTTTAGAAAACTCCGCTTTTGTGTACCAGTACGGCAAGGTTAATCGCAAAGTAGATTACATGTTTACCGGTTGGTTTGCAGGCGCTATGGATCAAATTGCCGCAAGCTTAGGCTACACAGTAAAAACCAAAGCTATACAAACCCAATGCGCTGCTGAAGACGGTTGCGAATTTGGCATTTTTGAGGTGTCGCCCCTTTAAGCGGGCGGCTATCGACATTCATTTAACACCACCACTATAAATCCTCTGAGGAACACCCATGGCGCAGTTTGACGCATTATTTAAGCCATTAGCAATCAACCAACTCACTATACGCAACAGAGTCGTGAGTACGGCACACGCAGAAGTTTATGCTACCGAAGGCGGCATGACCACAGAGCGATACGTGAAATATTACGAAGAAAAAGCCAAAGGCGGTGTTGGCCTGTGTATTTGTGGTGGTTCAAGTGTGGTGTCCATAGACAGCCCTCAAGGGTGGTGGAAATCTGTCAACTTATCCACAGACCGTATTATTCCTCACTTTCAAAATTTAGCAGACGCGGTGCATAAGCATGGCGGCAAAATAATGATCCAAATTACCCATATGGGACGTCGTTCTCGTTGGGATGGTGGCAACTGGAGCACCTTAGTCAGCCCAAGTGGTATACGTGAACCGGTTCACAGAGCGACCTGTAAGACCATTGAAATAGAAGAGATGCAGCGCATCATTGCTGACTTTGCAAAAGCTGCGGGGCGCGCTAAAGCCGGAGGCCTAGACGGTGTCGAGCTGTCGGCTGTGCATCAACACTTAATCGACCAATTCTGGAGCCCAAGGGTTAACAGACGTACCGATGAATGGGGTGGAAGCTTCGAAAACCGCATGCGTTTTGGTTTAGAAGTACTCAAGGCAGTACGGGCTGAAGTAGGCCGTGACTTTGCAGTAGGCATGCGCATCACTGGTGATGAGTTTCACGCTGATGGCTTAAATCATGATGACATGAAAGAAATCGCCGCTTATTACAACAAAACTGGGCTGGTAGATTTTTTCGGTGTAGTGGGGTCTGGTTGTGATACTCACAATACCTTAGCGAACGTAATTCCTAATATGAGTTACCCACCAGAGCCATTTTTGCATTTAGCGGCTGGCATAAAAGAAGTAGTAGACGTACCGGTTATTCATGCACAAAACATTAAAGATCCAAACCAAGCTCAGCGTATATTAGAAGCTGGCTATGTGGATTTTGTAGGCATGACCCGAGCCCATATTGCCGACCCGCACCTCATCGCAAAAATTAAACTTAATCAGGTGGACCAGATTAAACAGTGTGTGGGCGCTAACTACTGCATAGATCGCCAGTATCAAGGCTTAGATGTGTTGTGTATTCAAAACGCCGCTACGTCTCGCGAGTCGACTATGCCGCACATTATTGAGAAAACCACAGGGGTGATCCGTAAAGTTGTAATTATTGGCGGTGGCCCAGCAGGTATGGAAGCCGCCCGAGTCTCTGCCGAGCGTGGCCACAAGGTGACCTTAATTGAAAAAAATGCTGAGCTAGGTGGACAAATTACCATTGCCGCTAAAGCGCCACAGCGAGATCAAATTGCCGGTATCACCCGTTGGTTTGCACTAGAGTTAGCCCGTTTAGGGGTAGATATACAACTAAATACTGCCGCAGACGAAGCCAGTATCCGCGCACTTAATGCAGACGTAGTAATTCTGGCCACAGGAGCTAGGCCTTTTATTGATCAAAACCCACATTGGGGCGCGGATGAAGGTTTAGTGGTTAGCTCTTGGGATATTTTGAACGGTGATGTGGCTCCAGGTAAAAATGTATTGGTATACGACACTATTTGCGAATTCAGCGGTTTGTCGGTAGCAGACTTTTTGGCCCATAACGGTTCGCAGGTTGAAGTGGTTACCGATGATATAAAACCCGGCGCTGCAGTGGGCGGTACAACCTTTCCCACTTACTACCGCAGTTTGTATGAGCGTGAAGTTATCATGACCTCTGACTTGTTACTTGAAAAAGTCTACCGCGAAGACGACAAGCTAGTCGCTGTGTTAGAAAACGAATACACCGCTCAACAAGAAGAACGAGTGGTAGATCAAATCGTAGTTGAAAACGGTACGCGCCCCGACGAACTTTTATATTTTCAACTAAAACAAGACTCTCGTAACAAAGGTCAAATAGATATTGAAACCTTGTATGACGCAAAGCCTCAGCCACTGCTAGACGAGCCCTCTGATGGTTATTTGTTATATAGAATTGGGGATTGTGTGGCCCAGCGTAATACGCACGCAGCCATTTACGATGCCTTACGTTTGTGTAAAGACTTTTAGCGAATATGACCGCCATATTGTGGGGTAGGAGGCATCATTATGGTTGCTGATTTTTTACCAAATTTGATATCCATATTAATCTTGGTGTCTGTAGTGCTGGCTATTGTTGGTGCCGTGCGCCGCGTAAAGCTATGGCGTCAAGGCCAGCCATCAACTATTCACTGGGCAGGTTTGTTAGCCATCCCAAGGCGCTACCTAGTTGACTTGCATCATGTGGTGTCTAGCGACAAGTATATCTCAAATACCCATGTTGCAACCGCTGGCGGATTTGTCCTCACAATTATATCTGTCGTATTAATTTATCTGTTAGGGATCAGCGGCAGTATTCTAAATTATGCCCTGCTTACCTCTAGTGCGTTGATGTTTGTGGGCGCAGTGTTTGTATTACTTAGGCGTCGCAACCCACCCGCTAATTTATCTAGAGGCCCTTGGTCTCGCCTACCTTTTAGTTTATTGATATTTTCCTCAAGCTTTTTTGTTTTGACCTTACCCGCCACAGGCAAACTACCTGCAGATACAGGTGGCTGGATGCTAGCCATAATGCTATTAGTTGGCATAGCGTGGGGGGTGGGAGAGATGTTTTTAGGTATGACATGGGGCGGCCCAATGAAACACGCCTTCGCTGGTGCCTTGCATTTAGGATTGCACAGACGCCAAGAACGTTTTGGTGGTGGCCGTTCAACAGGATTAAAAAGCCTAAACCTACAAAAAGATAAACTAGGGGTAGAGAAAGCCGATGATTTTAAGTGGAACCAACTCCTTAGTTTTGACGCCTGCGTAGAGTGCGGGCGCTGTGAAAAAGCCTGTCCCGCCTTTGCTGCTGGGCAACCTCTAAATCCAAAAAAGTTAATTCAAGATATGGTTGTTGGCATGGCTGGCGGTAGCGATGCAAACTTTGCTGGTAGCCCATACCCAGGCGTTGATGTGGGCACACAACCCGCAAGCACTTACAAAGGCGGCGAAATCATCCCCATTATTGACGTACTGGTGCCTGCTAAGACAGTATGGTCGTGCACCACGTGCCGAGCTTGTGTACAAGAATGCCCCATGATGATTGAGCACGTAGATGCCATAGTGGATATGCGCCGTTTCGAAACCTTAGAAAAAGGCCAAACACCCGGTAAAGGCGCTGAAGTTTTAGAAAACCTAAAAACCACAGACAACCCAAATGGCTATGCACCAGAGAGCAGAATGAACTGGGCTGCAGACCAAAACCTTGCGGTATTTGGTGAACATGTGCAACAAGCTGATGTACTACTTTGGATTGGCGATGCAGCGTTTGATATGCGCAACCAACGAACGCTGCGAGCTATGGTGAGTTTGTTAAGGGCTGCCAATATAGACTTTGCCGTGTTAGGTGATAAAGAATGCGATAGTGGTGATTCTGCCCGTAGATTAGGCGATGAAGCGACCTTTCAGCGCTTAGCTAAAACTAACATAACCACGATGCAACAGTATCAGTTTAAGCACATAGTCACAGCCGATCCCCATGCCTTTCATTGCCTTAAAAATGAATACCAAGACTTTGGTGGACACTATGATGTATATCACCACACTGGCTTTTTTGCAGACTTAGTGAAAACAGAAAAAATCAAGCTAGATAACAAAAAAGAGCTGTCTTTGACCTATCACGACCCCTGTTATTTAGGTCGATACAATGGCGAATACGATGCACCTCGTTATTTACTAGAAGCCATGGGAATTCAAATTAAAGAAATGGAGCGCAGTAAAACCAAAGCCAGATGTTGTGGCGGCGGCGGTGGCGCACCTGTTACCGATATTCCCGGCACTCAACGTATACCTGACATGCGTATGGACGATGCCAAATCCACCAGCGCTGAAATTATTGCGGTGGGATGTCCCCAGTGTAGCCTAATGCTTGAAGGGGTAGTTGAACCCCGACCAGACGTAAAAGATATTGCCGAGCTAATGCTTGATGCCTTGTCTGTACAAGATTCGCCGCTAGAAATTAGCCTAGTTGAGACCCACCCATGAGTGATATTTTTCGTCGTGACCCTAGGGCCGAGTGGATCGCTCGTAATAGATTACACCCGCAACATGTGCCCCAAGAGCCACTGGTATTGCGAGGCCCAACTGGGCTATTACGTAAAAACCCACACAAGATCGGCTTTATTGGTCCTAATGGTATTAAACGTATCGACCGCTCTGGTGCCAGTAATGCAAATCAATTAGGGCGTAAAGCAGCCAAACAAGTAGAGGTTGAATTACCTTTACACCAAGTAGATAGCCCAGATTTCAATATTTTGGTGGCAGTAGATGCTGTTGGAGGGCGTTTATCTAGCCATGATAGAGATACCCTAGGGTTAGCTCATACCTTAGCTAACAAGGGTGATGAGAAAGGCGCCGTAATTGCAGTGTTTTTTGATGACATTACCGAAGAAAACTTAGAAACCGCTGGCATAGATAGCCTGATACATTTTGATGATAAGGGTTACAAAAGTTACAACCCAGAACAGCGCTGTGCTGACTTATGTGAACTGGTTACCACGCTTCGCCCAAAACACATTTTATTACCAGACAGCATAAATGGTGGTGCAGATTTAGGCAGACGTTTAGCCGCAAAGATGAATGTTCGCCCTGCATGTAACGTTTGGAAAGTCACAGGCGACCAATTGATATGTCGTGGCGGTGCAGGTAAAACCGACATCACCCGCCCCCTCTCTAAATTGCTACTGGTGATGGAAGAATGCAGCGAACCAGTCAGTGACACTCGGCACCAAAATATGCCATTGTCGGTGGATGTAAATGCTCAATGTCAGCTTAAAATTCAAGACTTAGGGAACATCAGCGTTGACCCTAACGAGATTAACCTAGCCGAAGCTGGCTTTATACTTTCTGGTGGAAACGGCATTACCGACTGGCCTAAATTCCATTTAGCTGCAAAAACCTTAGGTGCCACCGAAGGGGCGAGCCGCGTAGCAGTAGACGATGGCTTTATGCCAAGAGAGAGGCAAGTAGGCGCAACGGGCACTTGGGTAACAGCTAAAGTGTATATTGCCGTGGGGATCTCAGGTGCCATCCAACATATGCAAGGCATAGGTCAGTGTCACAAGGTAGTTGCAATCAATAGTGATGATAGTTGCGACATGGTGAAGCGTGCCGATTTGAGTGCTATTGGTGATAGCAGCGAAATTTTGGACGAATTACTCAATCTAATGCAAGGTGACACCGGCCTATCTGAACAAGGTAACACTGAGGTTAAATATGCTTAAGGATATTTCTAAAACCACCTCTAAAAACATCAAAATGTCTGTTCTGATATCTGTAGGTGAACACCCATTATCTGCAAGACCCCGTCGAGCTGAACAAGACGCAAGAGCCTTAGAGTTAGGACTAAAGTTAGCACCCGAAAGCCTGAAAATTTTATATGCAGGTTCAACGGGTGACTCAGCAGCTACAGAGGTTTTAAAAGAATACATGGGCATGGGAATAGACCAATTAGAGGTATTAGATGTTCCGCCTAAAACAGATGTAACCTTGCCTTTATTGGAAAAGCTGCAACAGGATTGTCCTGATGTGGTGCTAACGGGAATACGTGCAGAAAACGGCGAATCATCAGGCATGTTACCTTACCTCTTAAGTGAACAGCTAAACATGGCTATGGTGCCAGCAATCACAGATATTTTATGCATCGATAAAACAACTGGTTTCGCTGAAGTATTGCAAGCCCTGCCAAGAGGACAAAGACGTAAGGTAAAAGTAAACTTACCCTTTATTGCCTCGGTAGATATGGCCGCTGCAGCCCCGAGGCAGAGTGCTTACGGTAGTGCCATGCGAGGGCATTTAAAAATAGATCCAGTTACACGTACCATGCATGACGCAGAACAAGAACAGTGGCAAATAAGCCCAGCCCAAGCTAGACCTAAAAGACTCAAAATTGTAAAGGCAAAAACCGCAGCCGACCGTTTTAAAGCTGCGACAGCCAAGGTACAAGGTGGTTCGGGTAAAGTGATTTACGATAATAAAGAATCAGCAGAAGCTATTCTAAAACTGCTAAAAGATGAAAAGGTGCTGTAGCGGTAAAGTCAAATAAAGTCGTAAGAAATTCGAAAGAGTATAATCAGCTCTCGCATGTTAGAGAGCTGATTATTCACACTGCAACACAGCAAACGTTTATGACCTCGGACTTTGTCTTATGATTTTAGTTGTCTAGTTAACTTGATTCTGGCTATTACCACTGACTCGTCCAAGAATATAACCAGATAATCCACCCAATAATAATGATGGCAACCAGTACACAAAAAGCAATGCTTATTAAACTTCTAAAGCTGTTTCTCTCTTCCTCAATATTAAGCATGTTGGCAATTTTTTGATAGTGCTGCATTTTGCAAAAGAGTGAATAAATTACCTATATGTAACCGTTAATACATTTAATTACTATCTCATACCTTTATTGGCTTATAATTAAGCTAAACTGCTGAATCTTTTACAATTGTTTGGAAGTACTTGAATACATGCATTTTTGTGTAACCATGCCTAAGCCTCAACTATTAGTTATCAGTTTATTGATTTTACTGAGCCTAATTATATTTGATGCTCAGGCCCAAGTAAGTGGCAAAACACTCCAGCTACAGACCGACAAGGTTTCTGAAAAGCTGCGACTAAAAGATGCTAAAGCGCTTCGTTTTAAACACCCAAATACAAGTCTTGAGTTAGCTAATGAGGCACTTGAACTAGCAAAAAACAATAATAATGACTCGATAATTGCACAATCTCATTCATTGTTAGCAAGGTTGTTAAGTAAGCAGTTAAATGAACCTACAGAAGCCAAACATCATTTTTACCAAGCCATTCAAATCTATGACGAATTAGACAAAAAAAAGAATCAAATTTCAGATTCAATAGAATATGCTGATTTGTTTTTTAAAGAGAAAGACTTTAACACTGGGCACAAAATCATAGACGAAGCACTATCAGTAGCTTTGATACACGGTAACAATTTATTGATTGCCAAAACGCTACTTAGAAAAGGGCAAGCATTTTATGACAATCAAGCTTACTTAAAAGCAGAAGATAAATTTTTAGATTCATTGGATTATTTAGACGCCCAAGATGTTGATAGCAAAACTCTAAAAGCGGCGGTATTTCACCAATTAGGGCAAGTTAATAAAAGACTTCAAAGGCATGAGAACACAGCGGATTTTCACAAGCTTGCATTAGAGATACATCAGTCTCTAGAAAACAATGTAATGATTGCGCGGGCGCTGAAAAATGTGGCTAGTGCTGAGTTCAAGAAACAAAATTATTTAGAGGCCCTTGATTACGCAATGCGCGGAATTAATTTACATAAGGATATTGATGAGCCCAGCGAACATGCGGAGCTATTAACCGTTATAGGCTTGACGTACCGCAATCTCAATCGTTATGAAACTGCCATTGAGCATCTGATTGACGCGCAGAAAATATACAAAAAACTAGGTAAACTAGGAAAAGTAGCTGATAACTCTAACCAAATTGGTTTTTTGTACACTAGGTTAGAAAAGCATCAACAAGCTTACGAATTTTATAAAGTGTCGTTAACGCTACCTCAAGACCAAGTACCTTTAAAAACTCTCGCCTCCTCGTATAGAGAAATAGCCTTTATTGAATTAGAATTAAAGCACTATGATGTCGCTTTAAATATGGCAAGCAAAGCCTATAAGGTTTACAAAGAGAACAATAACCCAAGTAAACAAAGCATTACTGCACGTATTATTGGAGAGGTTTATTATCAAAAAAGAAACGTCTCCAAAGCACTTACCTTTTATCAAGAAGCTTTATCTTTAGCCACACAAACAAGTAGCCAAGTAGATCATGTCAAAGCCTTAAATAAATTGGGCGAACTATATATCCAAACAGATAGATTGAAAGCAAAGCCAATTTTTCTTGAAGCCCTAGGCATATCTGAAGATGCATCACTGTTACCCGAAAAAGCTGCAGCCTATAGAGGTTTGATAAAGCTTGAGCAGCTCGCTGAAAACTATAAAAAAGCTTTGGATTATTCAAAGCAATTAACTGCAACAACGGAACAGATATATCAAAGTCGAGAACAACAACGACTTGTTGTAGAAAAAGCTAAACTTGACTCCCATATCATGGAAACCGAATTAATCTCTTTAAGAGAGCAATCTAGTTATGACAAACTTGCATTAGAAAAAAACAACAACAAAATCAAAATTTCCCAACAAAAAAATATGATCGCGGAGTTAGAGCTTTCAAAGAATCGTTACGCAACTCTACTATTAGCGGTACTGTTATTTTTATGTGTTTGTGCTGCAATATACTTTTATCGAACACTTGGACTATCTAGAAAACACAATAAAGTATTAGATTATCAAGCCACCCATGACCCACTAACTGACAGCTTAAACCGCAGAGGACTATTCAATATAATCGAACAGGACTTTAAAACTGATAAAAATTCTGTGATATTGGCAGATATTGACCATTTCAAGAGTGTTAATGACACTTTTGGTCACGACGCCGGTGACGAAGTACTCCGTGCTTTTGTAGACATTATTAAGTCTTGTGTCCGTGACAATGATATTGTTGCTCGCTTTGGGGGCGAAGAGTTTTGCATTGTACTGACTGATCTAGAGCAAAGCCGTGTTGAAAGTATTGCCGAAAATATACGTTTTAAAACAGAAACCGCAGAGTTCATTAAACCTGTTAATGGTCTGCCCCCTACCATAACCTGCAGCTTTGGTGTTGCGTTAGCGGGAGATA
Source organism: Paraglaciecola marina (assembly GCF_004360155.1). Classification (GTDB taxonomy): domain Bacteria; phylum Pseudomonadota; class Gammaproteobacteria; order Enterobacterales; family Alteromonadaceae; genus Paraglaciecola; species Paraglaciecola marina. The sequence goes on from NZ_SAIS01000038.1 coordinate 30,931, forward strand.
GCCTTGTTTTGCCTAGCGAATTAATATCTAAAGCGGATAAAGCTTTATATAAAGCTAAAAAAGACGGACGGAATAAAGTTGTTGTATGGTCAAATGCTCTAGTTTAAAGCTACTTGAACTATGGCTAATAGTTAAATTAGCTGAATAAGCAAAGCTAATAATTCAAGTTAAAACCTGATAATCCACTTTTGCTTTTTTCACAAAAAAAACGGGCTATTAAAGCCCGTTTTATTATTTATAGATAACCGAGAAGTTATTCAGAAGCTGAAGTTACCCCATGGCCTTCTCGTGGCGGCTCGCTTTCAGTCACAACCAGTTTTGAAAAAGTCACACTTGAATAGTCACCGTTAGCTTTGTCTTCTTCCCAGATACCTGTTCCTGGACATGCTGGATACCAAAACCCAGGATCATCTTTAGCACTACACTGGTTATAGGCACCAGCCTTGAAGTAATTGAAATCTAAGGTGTATCCATAAGGGTGGTCTAATTTATCTAACTCACCGTAAGCGTTCACACCATTCGCTAGGTTAATGGCATATTCGACTGTGTCATGTCCTTCGGCTTCAAAGGTTAAATACATGATATCTTTATGAACATTTACCACATAACTAAACTCATCGCCCAATGACAAGCCTTGCTTTCCTGGGTCTTCAGAGTTTAACCAAGTATTCCCCCAAACTGGATAAGCAATATCTATACGGTTAGGATCGTCTTTTGGTAGGTTTCTCTCGTAGGTCCAAAAAACAGAGCCTTTTTCATGACCTGGACGTTTCTTAAAATAAATTTTTAGAGGCTCATTACCCCAGCCAAATCCTTTGACCGGCTTGTCCCACTTAGTGGCATGAATTTGACCCACAACAACCGAAAACGCAGGAGCTTTTTCTGGGTATTTTGCCCTTACAGAAACATGGTTCACTTTCAGAGTCGCAGCTAGCTTCCCGCCAATTCTTTTAAACTTTTTAGCTATCGGATTGCTCGCAACCGTAAAGTTATTTTTAGGAGAGTGAGTTTTGTGGCGGGTAGATTTGCCACGTAACATATGACGTAATTCACTACGTGTATTAGTCGTGTTTTTAGTAGTTGTAGCCTTATTTGGTGTAGTAAACACCATACCACCTTCATCATCTAAATAGAAAAAGTCTGGATGCTCAAAGTCTTGGATCTTTTTAACAGATACTGAGTCTGGCTTGCCATCATTATTTTCATCTGTCGGCAGCGTGATATTCCACTCGCTCAAATCAAATTTATCGGCTGGCACATCTGCAAGTGCAGTTTCAGTAATACATGCAGTCAACAATAGCGTTACTACCATTCTTTTATATTTTAGGTACTTAGAAAAAGCTTTCATAAAATCTCATTATTCGTAGGGTATAAAAACGTAAAATATTTAAACTGTGCCTTATCCGTAAGATCTTTATTTCTATTCCCTTAAACACTATGTTAACAAATAAACTCATTTAGCTCTAACTTCCCTTAAATCTAAACTAATCTTCTGCAATGCCGCCGGGTCGAATGCTGGTCGCCTCGTTTCATCATTTTGATACTTAGAGTCGAGCTTATCTTCAATCAAATGGTGAATGGCATACTCAAACGTATCTGTTTGAAGTTGGTCTAGGAAGTTAATCACTACCATAGTGTTTTGCTGATAATTGAGTGGAATAAAACGTGGCCTCACCAAGGCTCCTATGCCTAATTGATAATACCTATTTGATCACAAACCATGATCTGAGGGAAGTAA
>NZ_SAIS01000039.1 GCF_004360155.1 Paraglaciecola marina
AAAGAAGTCCTCTTTATGTCAACGTATTTCAGGATGAGACAATTAAACTAAAAAAGGCGCTTATCTTACGATAGCGCCTTTTAATATAGTCAGAGGTAAACGTAAGGCTAGTTTACATACTCAGTTATTTGATAAGGGGATCCACCGTAATCAAAATCTGTAGTAATCAGGTTAACTACCCCACCTTCTTGTAAGTCATAAATGGTATAATCTAATAACAATTCATCACTTGAGTCATATATATAAATATCATAACTACCCGCTTCTATTTCATAACTTTCTGACTCTAAATAACTCACAGACAATTCAGCATCATATGAATCCGGATCACCTCCCTGTTCAACAATAACAATTTCTAAAGACTCATCACTTTCAGAATATATTGCGTGGGAAAATAGGATTTTACCGTGGGTTTCAATAATACGTAAATCTTCATCCGTTTCATTTAAAGAAACTGTTGTAGTTGCATCACCGGCACTTAGCAATAAAATTTGATCATCGGCATATACATTAAAGGTTGCTTCCTCTAACTCAGTGTCATCTTCACTATTTAGCACATAAACAGTAGTTGATTCGGCTTCATCAGAAACACTTGGGGTAACTTCAATATCGTAAGATATAGCTCCAAGCCCTATATATGTTTCAATAACATTAGTGCTATCACCTGTAGCGACCGATATGCCCGACGTATTACTGATACCGTTAGCAACTCTTATATGAGCATCTTCAGCTTCATTGGTTAACGTTCTGGCACCACTGTCACTTAACTCTATAATCTTGTAGCGAACATCAGAACTTCCTGCTACTTCATAACTGACAAGAATAAAAGATGTAGCATCACCTTCATCTATCTCAATGTCATTTTTTTGAGCAAGAATAGTGTCTGTTCCAGATTCAGTAAAAACAATCTTATAATCACCCTCCGTTACTTCTGCATCACCACTAGAGTTCGCTTGAGCAAGAGTATAATCAACAGTTTTATTCAGTAAATTGTCATCAGCTTCAATTAAATACATGTCCACTGTCTCAGCAGTATTAGTCAGATTAACAAACTGTATCATCCCGAAGTCGTCTTCAAAGTCGTCATCATATACATCAGAAATATCCATTTCTATTTCAAACGAGCTAGGACTAGATGCAGCTCCGTAAAGTATAAAAGAATGTAGCTTTTTCTTATCAACGTGCAGGGTTTCATCATCAATAAAATTATCTTCTTCTGAATTAGGTAATATTTGATTAAATTCTATATCGTAGCTACCAGTACTAACGTTTTCATAATCTGTGGCCTCTGCATAATCAAGCTCATCTAATGTAGAGTCATCTACGACAAACTCTATAGCAGGTGATTGAGGCGCTAAATTTACAAACTGATAGTATCCTGTACCGCTACTATCTTCTTCCTCTTCTAAAGAGCATCCATATAAAACAACTGGTAAAGCAAAAGCGGCAAAACGAAGAATTTTATTTTTAAAAAGTGACATCTATATCCTTAAACACAAAAAGTTGAATCTTGTGCTCAGAATAGTAAATAGGTAAAAGGTTCATTAAGAAGGGGGAATAGCAGCAACCTCTACATTGTTTGCACATTTCAGAGGGATATATTCGTATTTAACTAATAATTAAAGCTTTCTTTATACGTAACCAAACAAAAAAGGCGCTTACCTTGCGGTAAGCGCCTTTCATATTTAAAACTAAAACGATTAAGCTTTAGTTACAACGTCAACTAACATCCAGTTTTTGGATTTAGACAAAGGACGACATTCACGTACTGTTACTACGTCACCTTCGTTACATTGGTTAGTCTCATCATGAGCATGTAGCTTAGTAGTACGTTTAATGAATTTCCCATAAATCGGGTGCTTCACTTTACGTTCTACCGCAACAGTTATGGACTTATCCATTTTGTTGCTGACCACACGACCTTGTACTGTACGAACTGTTTTTTCAGTCATTATGCAGCAGCCTTTTCAGTCAGAATGGTTTTAACACGCGCGATACTGCGACGCACTTTACGAAGACCGTCAGTTTTTTCAAGCTGACCTGTGCTCGCTTGCATACGCAAGTTGAATTGTTCGCGAAGCAAGTTTAATAGCTCTGCATTCAATTCTTCTACGCTTTTTTCTTTCAGTTCTGTGGCTTTCATTACATCACCGTCCGAGTTACAAAAGTAGTTTTAAATGGCAATTTAGATGCTGCCAATTCAAAGGCTTCGCGAGCTACTTCTTCTGGAACACCTTCCATTTCATATAGCACACGACCTGGCTGAATTTGGCATACCCAATATTCAACGTTACCCTTACCTTTACCTTGACGCACTTCTAGAGGCTTCTCAGTAATTGGCTTATCAGGGAAAACGCGTATCCAGATTTTACCTTGACGTTTAACTGCACGAGTCATAGCACGACGAGCAGCTTCAATTTGACGAGCAGTCATACGACCACGTCCAATTGCTTTTAACCCGTAAGTACCAAAACTAACGTCGCTACCAGCGGCAAAGCCACGGTTACGACCTTTGTGCATTTTACGGAACTTCATACGTTTAGGTTGTAACATAATTATCCCTCACGCTTAGGAGCACGGCCCTTCTTCTTCGGTGCGGCAGCAGGCTGCTCATGAGTAAGTGGCATGCCACCTAATACTTCACCTTTGAAGATCCATACTTTTACGCCAATGATACCGTATTGAGTTGCTGCTTCTGATGTTGCATAGTCAATATCTGCACGGAATGTATGCAATGGCACACGTCCTTCACGATACCACTCTGAACGAGCAATTTCAGCGCCGCCTAAACGACCACTTACTTCAACTTTGATACCTTTAGCGCCAATTCGCATTGCATTTTGTACCGCTCGCTTCATAGCGCGACGGAACATTACACGACGCTCTAATTGGTTAGCGATGCTATCTGCAACAAGTTGACCGTCTAATTCAGGCTTGCGTACTTCAGCAATGTTAATCTGAGCTGGCACACCGGCTAGCTTAGATACATGCTTACGTAGCTTCTCTACGTCTTCACCTTTCTTACCGATAACAACACCAGGGCGAGCAGTGTGAATAGTCACACGAATACTTTTCGCTGGACGTTCGATAACGATCTTTGATAGTGAAGCACTCTTAAGAGCCTTAGTCAGGAACTGACGAACCTGATGATCATTAAACAAGTTATCTGCATAATCTGCAGTATTAGCGTACCAGGTAGATGTCCATGGTTTGCTGATACCCAGGCGTATACCTGTAGGATGTACCTTCTGTCCCATTATCTTCTCCTAGTTATCAGACACAACAACAGTGATGTGACTGCTACGCTTAAAAATACGATCAGCACGACCTTTCGCTCGAGTCTTGATACGCTTCATAGTTGGACCTTCGTCAACAAAGATTTTAGATACTGTCAATTCGTCAATATCTGCACCTTCGTTATGTTCGGCGTTCGCAATCGCTGACTCTAGTACTTTTTTGACTAGATCCGCACCTTTTTTCGGGCTGTAAGCCAGAACTTCAAGTGCTTTTTCAACGTGTAAACCACGAATTTGATCTGCTACCAAGCGTGCCTTTTGAGCAGAGGTACGAGCATGACGATGTTTAGCAAAAGCTTCCATAATCTATTTCCTATCTCTTGGCTTTCTTATCCGCGACATGGCCACGGTAAGTACGCGTTGGAGCAAATTCGCCCAATTTGTGGCCGACCATTTCGTCACTGACAAATACAGGAACGTGTTGGCGACCGTTATGGACTGCAATGGTCAACCCAATCATATCTGGGATGATCATAGAGCGGCGAGACCAAGTTTTGATTGGTTTTTTCTCGCCTTTCTCCACTGCAGCCTCGACCTTCTTCAGCAAGTGTAGGTCTATAAATGGACCCTTCTTGAGAGAACGTGGCATGGTGAATCCTCGCTGTTACTTATTACGACGACGTACGATTAATTTATCAGTACGCTTGTTACTACGTGTTTTCTTACCCTTAGTAGGTACGCCCCAAGGTGATACTGGATGACGGCCACCAGAGGTACGACCTTCACCACCACCGTGTGGGTGATCTACTGGGTTCATGGCAACACCACGTACAGTTGGGCGGATACCGCGCCATCTGTTCGCACCGGCTTTACCAAGTGAACGTAGCATGTGTTCTGCATTACCGATTTCACCAATGGTGGCACGGCAATCTGCCAATACTTTACGTACTTCACCAGAACGTAGACGAAGAGTTACATAACCTTCGGCACGCGCTAATATCTGTGCGTAAGCACCTGCAGAACGAGCAATTTGAGCACCTTTACCAGGCTTCATTTCAATAGCGTGTACCGTAGTACCTACTGGAATGTTACGCATTGGTAAAGTATTACCTGATTTAATCGGTGCATCAGAACCAGACTGGATAGCATCGCCAGCTTTAGCCCCTTTAGGCGCTAAAATATAACGACGTTCACCATCTGCATATAAAACTAAGCAGATGTTTGCAGAACGGTTTGGATCGTATTCTAAACGCTCAATTTTGGCTGGAATGCCATCTTTGTTACGTTTAAAATCGATAACACGATAATGATGCTTGTGACCACCACCAATGTGACGCACGGTAATGCGACCATTGTTGTTACGGCCACCCGATTTGCTGTTCTTTTCAAGCAAAGGAGCATATGGAGCGCCTTTGTGTAGATCAGGGTTGGTTACCTGAACTACGTGACGACGACCAGGAGAAGTCGGCTTAGCTTTCAATAATGGCATATCTAATCCCCTTCTTAACCTTCGCTGCCAGCAAAGTCGATGTCTTGACCTTCTTTAAGCACAACGTAGGCTTTTTTCCAGTCTTTACGCTTACCGAAAGATGCACCGTGACGCTTGGTTTTACCCTTAACGTTTAGGGTACGAACAGAATCAACTTCAACTTCAAACAATTTTTCAACTGCTGCTTTGATTTCTTCTTTGTTCGCATCTTTGACTACTTTCAAAACAACTGTGTTGTTTACTTCAGCAGATAGCGTTGCTTTTTCAGAAACATGTGGTGCTAATAACACCTTAAGTAGACGCTCTTCATTTATCATGCTAGCGACTCCTCTAATTGTTTAACTGCATCAGCAGTCATCAATACTTTTTCGAATGCAATAAGACTTACTGGGTCAATACCCTGAACATCACGAACGTCAACTTTATATAAGTTGCGTGCTGATAAGAACAAGTTCTCATCAACTTCTGATGTCACAATAAGTACATCTTTAAGTTCAAGCGCGTCTAACTTAGAAATTAATTCTTTAGTTTTCGGTGCTTCAACTGCAAATTTTTCAACCACGATTAAACGTTCTTGACGTACCAATTCAGAAAGGATGCTTTGTATCGCACCACGGTACATCTTTTTGTTAACCTTTTGGCTGTGATCCTGCGGCTTAGCAGCAAATGTTACACCACCAGAACGCCAGATAGGACTACGGATTGTACCAGCACGGGCACGACCTGTTCCTTTTTGACGCCAAGGCTTAGCACCACCACCACGTACTTCAGAGCGTGTTTTTTGTGCTTTAGAACCCTGACGAGCTCCTGCACCGAATGCTACTACTACTTGATGTACTAGAGCTTCGTTAAAATCACGTCCAAAGGTTGCTTCGGATACTTCAAGAGCGCTTTGCGCGTCTTTCAATACTAATTCCATCACTTAACTCCTCAGACGTTACGCTTTGACAGCAGCTTTGATAATGACATCGCCACCAGCTGCACCAGGAACCGTACCTTTTACTAATAAAAGGTTGTTCTCAGTGTCAACTCGTACTACGTCCAAAGACTGCACTGTTGCACGCTTGTTACCCATCTGACCGGCCATTTTCTTACCTTTGAAAACTTTACCAGGTGATTGGTTTTGACCAATCGAACCAGGTGCACGATGCGACAATGAGTTACCATGTGTGTTACGTTGGTGGCTAAAGTTGTGACGCTTAATTGCACCAGCAAAACCTTTACCTTTAGAAGTTCCTACAACGTCAACTAATTTAGTGTCGTTAAAGATTTCAACAGTGATTTCACTGCCTACTTCAATACCTTCACCTTCGTTGTCGTCTAAACGGAATTCCCATAAACCGCGGCCTGCTTCCACGCCAGCTTTAGCAAAATGACCTGCTGCTGCTTTATTTACGCGGTTAGCTTTTTTCTCACCAGCGGTGACTTGAAGCGCTTTATACCCATCGGTTTCTTCAGTACGTAACTGAGTAACACGATTAGGAGTGGCTTCAATAACAGTCACAGGAATAGACACACCATCTTCAGTGAAGATGCGAGTCATACCTACTTTACGACCGATTATTCCAATCGCCATGTTAAAAACCTCTCTTGTTAGCCCAGGCTGATTTGAACATCAACACCGGCAGCCAAGTCCAATCTCATTAATGCATCTACTGTTTTATCAGTAGGCTCAATGATATCCACCAAACGCTTATGTGTACGAATTTCATACTGATCACGTGCATCTTTATTTACGTGAGGAGAAGTAAGTACTGTGTAACGCTCTTTACGTGTAGGTAGTGGAATAGGACCGCTAACCTGAGCACCTGTACGCTTCGCAGTTTCAACGATTTCAGCCGTAGACTGATCGATCAACTTGTGATCAAACGCTTTCAAACGAATACGAATTCTTTGATTTGGCATCGATTAAGCTCCAATCGAAAGAACAAAAAAAAATCATCCACACCACCATTTAATATTTGGTAGGAGGATGCGTGTAAACTATTAACCCACAATTGGGGCTCTGTTTTTTTCTGTTGGCCTATAATGAACTAACGTGCTTTGAAACAAAGTTATACTTTAGTTACTACCAACTTTCACCGTCTCTAGGACAAGTGGGCGCGAATTATACTTAGTCCTTAGCCTAATGCAAGTCACAATTTGAATTAAATGTATATTTTCTAATCGCATTAATTTTTAATACCCTTTAAGTGGCTCATTTGTTTTTGCCTGCTATGGGTTTAAGGTGATAGATATGCTCTCTTAATTCCTTTGTATATAGATGATTTGACAGTCAATAAGTAGACACTATTACGATTCTTAAGCTTGTTTAACAAACTTCAAAACCATGGGTATAGGCAAAATCGGGGCTATTTTAGTACTTCTTTAATAGAGGTAAAATAGGAGGGTATAAATCGAAATGCAAAAGTCGTAGTAATAAAACCTATTTGCGGTTACCCCTGCGTCAGTTATAGTAGTCAGTAATAACAGTAGTTTAACAAAAAATAATGAATTCTGACGTCAATCAAAATCATCTCGATAGAATAAACCAGCTACTTGCTACTTATCCATCTCTAATGGATGCATATCACAAGCTAGAACCCTTCTTGCTGAATCTTTTTCAAGCTGAAAGAATGAGTATTTTTCAGCGTAGACGTCAACATCAAGATTTAGTAGCTCGGTATAAAACAGGTAAAGAAACTCGAGAAATAAAAGTTCCAATCAGTCCTATGTCTATCGCAGGGTACGTAGCATTAAGTCAATTACCGCTTGTTATAAATGACCCTTACGACAAAGAAGAACTTGCCAACATTCATAAACGACTAAAGTTTGCGGATAAATTCGATAAAGGTTCTACCTTCAAAACCCGCAATATTATTTGTATTCCCATACTGGATTCAGGTGTCTTGATGGGTGTCATGCAAGTCATCAATAAGAAAGAAACAGGGTTTTCATCTCAAGATTTAGCCTTAGCCAATGCTATTGCCGAAATCATGGGGAAAAAGTTCCGATATGAACTAGGTGGCACTAGCCAGCCTTTTGATTATTTAGTTCACCGTAACCTAATTTCAGAGAAAGAATTAAAGAAACTACAAGATAGTAGTCACGATAATAGACAGTTAGTACAACGCTTAATGTCAGAACACCGAATTCCTGAAGAGAATTTAGGAAATGCATTATCGGTACATTATCAAGTGCCTTTTTTACCCTATCTACCTGACAAATATCACCTGTTTCAAAGCGATAGTAAGCTAAACCTGTCTTATTTAAAGCGCAATTTTGTGGCTGTACTCTCAGATATTAATGACAATCCAATAGTACTAATGGCAGAACCCAACAATGCAACATTGTTGATGGAAATTGAAAGTGCCCTAGGTATTGATAGCTACGAAATTTCAGTTAGTTTGCCAAACTTTATTCTTCAGTATTTAGGTGAAGCATCTGGCGGGGGTTCAGGCCCAGGGGCCATGGATGAAATTCTCGATGAGATTGGCACTACCGCAGACGAAGTAGATGAACAATCAGATGAAATGTCTGACGATGCTCCGGCGGTAGTACGTTTAGTAAGCCGAGTATTACACGACGCAAAACGTTTAAATGCTTCAGATATCCATGTTGATCCAGAAAAGAATGCTCCTACACGAGTTAGAATGAGAATCGACGGTGTATGCCGTGATGTAACACAAGTACCTGCCTCACACCATAGTGCGGTAATAGCTCGTATTAAAATCATGTCGAATTTGAACATAGCAGAAAAGCGTGTCCCCCAAGATGGTAAGTTAGCTTTTCGAATGTCCGGGCAACTAATAGAAGTACGTGTAGCGACAATTCCTACCGTTGCCGGTGAAGGTGTAGTTATGCGGATTTTGGCCGCTGGCGGCGCCCTGCCCATGAGCAAACTAAACTTATCTCCTAAAAACCATGAGAAGATTCTAGAGTTAGTTAAAAAGCCCCACGGCATCATGTTGGTGGTTGGTCCTACGGGTTCAGGTAAAACCACAACACTCCATGCTGTATTAGGACATATCAATACACCAGAGCGTAAAATATGGACAGCTGAAGATCCCGTAGAAATAACCCAGCCTGGACTACAACAAGTCCAAGTTAGCGCCAAAATTGGATTCACCTTTGCTAATGCCTTAAGAGCATTCTTACGGGCGGATCCAGATGTAATACTAATTGGTGAAATGCGGGATAAAGAAACGGCACATGCGGGTATTGAAGCCTCACTTACTGGTCACTTGGTATTCTCAACATTACATACCAACTCAGCCCCAGAAACTATTTCCCGTTTATTGGATCTAGGATTAGACCCAGTTAACTTTTCTGATGCCTGTGTTGGGATATTGGCCCAAAGGCTTATCAGAACAATCTGTCCAAATTGCAAAGAAAAATATCCTGCAAGTGATACAGATCTCGCCTTCATTAAGCGCCAATATGGAGAAGAGTACCTTGAGGAGTTAAATCTTACTGAGTCTTTGATGTTATATCGAGGTAAAGGCTGTGATGAGTGCGGAGATACCGGATACCGAGGCAGAACCGGTGTGCATGAACTACTTGCAATGACAGGTGAACTCAGAGGCCTAATTTATAAAGAAGGCTCAGTTCATGAAATGAAAGCACAAGCCATGAAAGACGGTATGCGCACACTGACCCAAGACGGGATCCTAAAAGTTTTAAAAGGTGACACCGATATTGCCCAAGTTCAAATCATCAGCGGTGGTGGCCATTAATACTAGCGACTGATACTCTAAAGTTATCCACTATGAACCTAATATGTAACTGCTTATTTATGACGACTCGGCAAAGTATTCGAATAGTCACAAGCATGTTAATCTGAATATAAGTAGCGCTTAGCTACAACAAAATAGATTACAAAAATACCAGGGAAACTACCATGTTAGCTAAGACTAAAAAGCTATTCATTGCTGCCGGCTTGTGTAACTTGCTCAGCCTGTCATTTGCAACTTTTGCTGAAGATAAACAAACTGAAAGTAAAAAAGAGTGGGATGTGCTTTCCCCACCTTTAGATTTATCCACGGTATCTATTAATACAGACGAAACAACATGGTCAAGTTTAGACATTACCCCAGATGATAAACATATAGTTTTCGACATGTTGGGGGATATTTTTATTGTTGACTCTGCAGGTGGCGATGCCAAAGCCCTCACCCAAGACTTTGCATGGAATATACACCCAGCGGTTAGTCCAGACGGCAAAAAAATCGCATTTATCTCTGACCGTGGTGGATTATCTAATCTGTGGGTGATGAATTTAGACGGCACTAATTTAAAACAAGTAAGTACAGAAAAATACAATCTCATCCACTCACCGAAATGGAGTCCAGACGGACAATACATAGCGGTTAGTAAAGGTATTATGTCTAGCCGTAGTATTCCAGCAGGAGAAATTTGGCTATACCATCATGCAGGTGGAGATGGCTTAGCCATTAAAAAACGAGTTAATGGTAAAAAGGATCAAAAAAATATCGCAGACCCAGCTTTCTCACCAGATGGGAAATATCTATATTTTACCCAAGATGTAAGTGGTGGTAGCACCTTTAGCTATAATCGTGATCCATTAAAAGGTATTTTTGCCATCACCCGTTATGAATTAGCCACAGGTGAAGAAGAAAGATTTGTAAGTGGAACTGGCGGCTCTATAGTCCCTACTCCATCGCCCGATGGGAAACACTTAGCCTTTATTCGTAGGGTTAAAAACAAAACAGCACTCTTTGTTAAAAACCTCAGTACTGGTCTAGAAAAAGCAGTTTATTTAGATCTGGAGCGCGACATGCAAGAAGGCTTTGGTTCAGAAGGCTATTTTGCCTATTTTGACTGGACTTCTGACTCTAAAAACTTAGTATTTTGGACTGCTGGTAAATTCCACCAGCTATCCCTGAAAAACCAGTCTTTAAAGACCATCCCGGTATCGGTAAAAACTGAATTGCAATATGCAGATGCCCTTAGGGTAGATGTAGATGTAGCTCCAGACTCCTTCCCCATAAAAATGACTCGCTGGGCTCAAAAGTCACCAAATGGAAAATCTATTTTGTTCCAGGCCTTGGGCAAGCTTTATGTAAAAGATATTAAGTCTGGAAAAACAAAGCGCCTAACTAAACAAAATAACCATGACGAACTTTATCCAAGATACTCAAACGATGGAAAAAACATTGTTTACACCACCTGGAACGACCAAGATTTAGGCTCAGTAAGCATAGTTAAAGCCAGAGGTGGAAAAGGCAAAGCCATCACTAAAGTGCCTGGTCATTACATCGAGCCAAGTTTTTCAACGGATGGAAAACTACTTGTCTATAAAAAAGTAACAGGTGGCTATTTATTAAGCCCTGAATACTCAACTGAGCCTGGAATATATGTCAGCAATCTAAAGTCAGGAGATACTCTTCGTATTGCTAAGTCAGGGGCAGCTCCCCACTTTGCAGGCGATAATAAACGAGTTTACATGACTACCCCAGTGGCTGGTTCTAGTTACTCGGAAACCCAGCTAATTAGTGTAGATCTAAAAGGTGAAGATAAGCGCCAACATTTATATGGTGCAGACAAGATAGCGGAATATAGACTATCCCATGATAAAAAATGGGTTGCTTTCGTATATCAATATAACGCCTACATAGCTCCTTTTGTCGATACCGGAAAACGGGTCAGTATTGGCCCTAAAATGTCATCATTACCTGTAAAACAGATATCCAGTAAAGCCGGTGAATTTTTAACTTGGAGCGCTAATAGTCAAAGTGTCAGTTGGTACCATGGTGCAACATTTTATGAACGGGACTTAAAAGACACCTTTGAATTTATAACTAGTAGCACTAAACCTTTACCTGAGCCTGTAACCGAAGGTGTCGATTTATCATTTGATCAAACCACAGATAAGCCTTCTGGTTATAAGGCATTTGTAGGCGGTACTATTGTCACCATGCGTAATGCCGATAATGAACAAGAAGTCATTAAAAATGGTGTGGTACTTATTAAAGATAATAAAATCGAAAAAATTGGTAAAAATGGAGAGGTTGCAATCCCAGATGGTACCTTAATGATAAGCACTAAAGGCCAAACAATACTGCCAGGTCTAATTGATACTCACGCCCATGGCTCCCAAGGTAGTAATGAAATTATCCCGCAGCAAAATTGGAGTATGTATTCTGCTTTATCCTTTGGAGTCACCAGTATTCATGATCCATCAAATGATACTACAGAAATATTCTCTGCAGCAGAGTTACAAAAAGCAGGAAAAATTGTTGCCCCTCGTATTTATTCCACTGGCACTATTTTATATGGCGCTGAAGCTTTAGGTTATAAAGCGATTATTAATAGTTACGACGATGCTTTGTTTCATATACAGAGATTAAAAGATACTGGCGCTATTTCAGTTAAGAGTTATAACCAACCTAGACGTGACACTAGACAGCAAGTCCTCGCGGCAGCTAAAGCACTAAGCATGATGGTAGTGCCAGAAGGCGGTGGTAAATTTCAACAGAATATCTCTATGCTAGTAGACGGCCATACTGGACTTGAGCATTCACTTCCTATTGCGAAAGGTTATGACGACTTAACCGAACTATGGTCAGCCACAAAATTCGGCTACACCCCGACTTTTGTGGTGTCTTACGGTGGCATGATGGGAGAAGAATACTTTTATGATAAAACCGAAGTCTGGAAGAATGAACGTTTAATGCGTTACACCCCAAGCTTTTTAGTAGACCGACGCTCAATAAGACGTCCCACCGCACCAGAAAATCAATACAACCACTACGCCGTAGCTGAATACGCTAAAGCTCTTCGAGATAAAGGTGTAAGCGTACATATTGGCGCTCACGGCCAACGTGAAGGGTTAGCCGCTCATTGGGAGTTATGGATAATGGAGCAAGGAGGGTTCACACCTTGGGAAGCATTACGTGCTGGCACCATTGATGGGGCTACCCACTTAGGCATGAACCAACAAGTAGGAAGTATTGAAATAGGTAAGCTGGCTGATTTAATGGTTATTGATGGTGATGTACTTACTGATATACGCCGCAGTGAATATGTTACTTATACCGTAATCAATGGCCGTGTTTATGATTCAGCAACCATGAATGAGGTGGGTAGTAAAAAAGTCAGAGAAGACTTTTTCTTCGAGCATGATAATCAGCTGTTTATGCCTGAAGCCACAACACAAGCGATGCATGAAAAAGCTCATAAGTATCATTGGGTACATTAGGATTATTTTTTAAATAACCGCTCTACGTATTACATAGAGCGACGAAATATTATCTAATTATTTCACGTAATGAATATATTAAGTCGATTTTATTCAGACACTTTTTTGATAAGAGGATTACTAATGCAAAAATTTTTAGTTTGGGATCTTCCGGTTCGCTTGTTCCACTGGTTATTAGTGATATGTATTTTTGCCCAGTGGTTCACTGTTGAAATACTAGAAGATGCCACCGACATCCATTTTTACATAGGCTACTTCACATTAGGACTAATAATATTTAGGCTTATTTGGGGCATTGTTGGCACTACCTACGCGAGATTTAGTAACTTTATGGCAGGCCCTAAATCTATGCTCGCATACCTAAAGAGTCTCACAACAAAAGAACATACTCCCACAGTAGGACATAACTCTGTGGGCGGCTGGATGTTACCAGCAGTGTTGCTGTTAGTGGGTTTACAAGCTACTAGTGGATTATTTATCACTGACGACATTATTAACGAAGGGCCTTATTACGCCAGTGCCAGCGACGCTATAAAAGGTTACATGATGTGGTTACATCACAATATTTTCAATGCGCTACTTGCCTTGATTGTGGTGCATTTGTTAGCAATTTTTTATTATCGCTTTATATTAAAACATGACCTTATCAGCCCAATGTTTAGCGGTAAAAAAGAAGTGAAATCTATAGAAGCCATCCCAAGCTCTCGGTTATTATTGGCAGCAATAATAGCAATGCTCGTAGCGACTTTTGTATATTGGTTAGTAGCCATCAACCCACCTGTTGTTGAAGTAGATTATTACTATTAATATAGTTTGATAGATATAAAAAAACCGCTTTTTAAAAGCGGTTTTTTATATCTAGATTCAACTAATTAGTCAGCTTTGTAACTATCGTGACAACCTTTACACGTTTTAAAAATTCCGCCAATAGCAGATTTATATTTGCCTTCATCTCCAGCAGTGGCGACTTTATTTAATTCCACTGATGCAGCCGTTAGTGCATTAATTTTTTCTTTATAATCCGCTTTATTTTTCCAAATATCATCCAAAGCTTCTGTTTTCACGTCAAACTTGGTGGTATCTAAAGCAAAATAATCTTCAATCATCAAGGATAGTTGCTCTAAGCGCTTTGAATTAGTTTGTAAGATCTCAGCATCAAAAGGTACTGCTCCTTTATTCATCGCACCAAGTATACCTACGTTACTTTTTACAAGTTTAAAAATAGCTTGTCTTGCTTCAATGGCTCCGGCAGCTTGTTTAGCTGATTTAGCAGGCTGTGCTATTACAGCAACAGAGCTTAATAGGCTAACACTTAACATAACAGCAATGGTCTTTTTCATTTTTAGTCCTTGGTCGTATAGGGGGTCTTAAAACATAACTAATAAATACTTTCTATTAGTTTGGCTCTTTGATAAATACTATGGGGCAAACCACACAAAAGCAATACTTGAAACGCCGAGATGTGGGTGAGATGCGTTTACCTGAGCTTGAACTGGTTTCCCTGAGATACACCATGTAAAAACTGCACCTGACCAGCTTTTTGTTGACGGCTTACCGACAGATACAATAGCGAGTCCGCTACCACATCTATTGGCTCATGCGACCCATTAAAGCTAACACCAGCGCCATCAAAGGTACTTTTTTCAATTTTTAATGCAGTAGCACCCTCTAAGACTGCATTCGTCACAGTAACATATGATTGTTTTACATTTAGCGCTACATTATCAGAGGCAATTTGAATATTAGTTAGTGCAACTTCAGATTGTTCAATAGAAATACTTTGGGCAGTTAAATTTTCCAGCGTTATATACTGGCACCCTTTGATGACAACCTTAGCGTAATGGCCACTAAAAACTCCGTTTTCTGTTCCTGTACAAATCAAATCCTCAAGGTGCATAGTATTTGCAGAGCTAAGCTCCAATGGGTTATTGATTTTAGGTGAGTGCAGCAATGCTAAATCTAATTGCTCTATAAATTGTTCTGTGCTCTCTTTCATAGGAACATGGCCCGCTCCTTCTATAATATGAAGTTCTGCATTAGCTAGTTGAGATGCCAACAACTTACCCGTTCTAAGGGGGGCAACTCTATCCAACTCTCCCCATATAATGTGAGTTGGTACGTGAAAATTATCTATAGCCTCAGAAAAATCTTCATTGATTAATCCTATTGCAGCATTAAGAGTAGGACGGTCCTTATATACATATTGTTGTGCAAGTTCGTTCCCCATTAAGATTAAGGTTGGATCCGGTAACTGATCTAGTTGGGTTAATACGTCTCTGCTAATTTTATTAAGAAACCGACTCACTTTTGTCACGGCCGAGTCAATAAATCCGAATTGGTTCTGATACTTAGCAAGCCAATCATAGCGGTTAGGCAATTGAGCCATATGCCTAACGAAGACAGATCGATTTAAGACCCCGGCTGTATCTATCATAACGAGTGTATGCAGCTGCTGTGGAAATTCAGAAGCAAAGCGCAAAACAATTGCGCCTCCCATAGAGTGTCCGACTAAGATAACTTTATCTTTAGAAAATTGCGGAATTAGCCACTTTAATAACTGTGCGTATTTTTGTGGCGCGACTTGCAGCGACGTGGGGTCAGATTCTCCAAAACCTGGCAAGTCAAGCGCAACAACATGATAATTAGTTTCTAAATGGGGGATAACATCCATCCAATCCCGCAGTCCGTTGTAACCTAAGCCATGAACCAAGACAATCGTATATTTGTGTTTTACGCCCGTTTCAACTACATATACTTGGCCGCCAAATACAGGTTCTTCGATGCGCATTTGTGACCAGTGAGAAGGCAATGCTTCTAGTGGCTCTTCCATAATTTCTTGGGCAAAACTAAAAGCAGAAGAGCAAATAGCAGCTATCACAAATCCCAAATAGAGAATCAACTTCATGTATAATCCTTGAAGATAGTGAGTAAATAAAGCACCTAGTCACTAATTCGATAATGTAATTTTAAATATACGGTTATCGACTAATAATATAATCTAATTACGTTTACATGATTAGATACTTAGTTAGGCATAATGAGATCCTATAATGGCTGATAAAAATTTTGAAAAGTCTTTCGAGACACTAAAGCAAACTATACCTTTAATGTTAAAGCATAAAGTGTCTGCTGTACCTACTAATTACGCACTTTGGTACACCTATGCATCAAACGAGGTACCAGAATTAAGTCACGCCATTGACCATGCTTTAGATAACAAACTTCCTCTTTCTAAAACCAAATCAAAAGAGTTATATCGAAACTTTGTAGCCGAACAAGAAGAAACATCAGCATGGGAGCTAAGGCAATCTGTTGAAGCCATGTTGCTTGAACTATCCCAGTCTCTCCAAGATACGCGAACAGAAACCACCAGTTTTAAAGAAAACATGGACTCTTGCATCGATGACTTAGCAAGAGTAGAAAAAGAAGGCTTATCCATAGAGGAAGCCATGGCCTTAGTACGCAACTTAGTAAGAGACACTCAAAATATCAGGCGCAGCACCATTAGTTTTAATGCATCTTTGAATGACGCACAGAATGAAATCATTGCCTTGCGGGCTCAGTTAGAGAAAAGCCAGCAAGATGCACTTTATGATGCATTAACAGGCCTATGTAATAGACGTTTTTTCGACGAAGATCTCGCGGCCCAATCAATGAATCCAAATTTATTTCTACTCATAGTTGACCTAGATTACTTTAAAAAAATTAATGATACCTATGGCCATGTTATGGGCGACTTAGTATTAAAAGCCACAGCTAAAAAGCTACAAGCTAGTTGCCGAGATGGCGCTCAGGCCTTTCGTTTTGGAGGAGAAGAATTTGCAGTTATTATTCCCAATAGTAACTTTTCAAAAGCCAAAAGTATTGCTGAATCAATGAGAAAGGCTATTGAGAAAATTACAGTAAAGGACAAACGCACAGGTCAGGTAGTAGGTGATATTTCAGCTTCCATAGGAATTGGTGAGTTACTAAAGGGCATGAATCCACTCGCCCTTATTGAAAAAGCTGACAAGCAGCTTTATAAAGCTAAAAACCTTGGACGTAACCGAGTTATGCCAATGAGTTAAGGCTCACTATATATAAGACTACACATTACCATTAGCAACTGCTTTAGCATTTTGAATTAGGTGATTGTGAAAAATCATTTTTAACAAAACGTTCTTAATAAATGGCAATTAGATGTCTCTTGCTTCTTTGATTCAACCACAAACTCACCAGCTAATTGATAGCTTGTACCGCTCATTTTTAAGGCTAAGTGATGCAGAAAGAAGTGTGTTAATTATCCTTTCCGTGATCTACAAACCAATTGGTATCAATAAGTTAGAGCAAGTCATAGACATACTGTATAGAAGTGACTTTTTACCTGAAGTAAAAAGCAGTTACCGCTTATCTCCCAAGAAAAAGCAACAGCTAATACAACTAGAACTTTTGGTATCCAATAAAAATGGCATTCTGGTCAACAAGCTGCTGGCAAATCCCCTAACCACTAAAATTGAATTATTACCTTGCAAATATGAGTTAACAGCCAAGCAAAAGGTAGAAGAAATTATAATGGCTGCGGAGCAAGTTGTGCCCGTGCTTAGTAGTCTAAGTTGGCAAACAAAGAATATTGACGAACAAAGAGTTATCCGCGATTTCTATTTTTTAGGGAAAATATCGCTTGTTGAAAAAGCGTTGCAGTTTAATAAGAACCCGCAAATTATTAACCATCGTAAAAACAATGTTTTACTAGAAACGCTGTTCTTACCCTTTGATCTAGAAATTTTTTTAGAGTTACCAGCCAGCATTCAATACCAAGCTTTTGCTAGTCTATTTAGGTTTTTCCAAAAAGAAGGGAAAAGTTGCGAATACCCTATACAGCTTTTAGAACAAGTATGCAGAGCACACTCTAGTGAAAATAAACAAACTCAAAATCCAGAATGTCTTTATTTACTCGCCGAGCAATATTTATATCAGCTGCGTTTTACTGATTTAAAAAACTTACTTAGCACACACAATAGCACTAGTTACGCCCTGCAACTCCACGGAGCTTATTGCTTTTTAACGGGTAACAATCAACAAGCCGTAAATTACTTTGAGCAAGCCCTAGCTGCTAAAAATAAGGTTACTAAACGAAAGAAACAGTATTTGGGCGAGGTATTAGGGTATTTCTATAAACTCGCACTAATGATTCAGGGAAACCAAGAAGATGCCAATTACTATGCAATGGCATTGCAACAAATAGAAAATGAAGAAAGCGACCGAAAAGCTGATAGTGATTTTGCGAACTTAGGGCCAAATTTAATTAGGCCAATTCGATGTTTGTCTACAGCTGAAAAATACAATATTAATGTTAAATATCATTGTATTGATGAGAGCGTAGATTTTTTCTGCCACCAGCTAAATTATTTAAACTACTTACTAGCAAATGTTTGGTGCAATCAGATTCAAGATCCTCAGTTTGAGAAATTAGCCCTAACGCATCAAGCTAAATTTAACCAATTAACTTACCCCTTATTTGCCAACTTATGTCAGCAACTAGCTGAGAGTTTTAATGGAGCGAGTAAAGAGAAAACATTCCCAGATCCTGAATCAAGACTATTGAATATTGCCACTGTTATTAAAGTGAAAGCCCAGTGGGATGTGGCCTTAGACCAACTTATCGCCCTTAACTCTGCAGCAGACACTCACACAGAGCCCAAAGAGCAAGCCTCGGCAAAACCAATTCGCTTAATTTGGGAATTAGTAGAAGATTATGAAGATCACCTAGTCGCCCGAGAACAAAAGTTAAATAAGTCTGGCTGGAGCAAAGGCCGAGTAGTTGCATTAAAGCGCTTAAAAGAAGAGCCAGAAAAGTTTGATTACCTAACCGACAGCGACAAAAAAATTTGTAAGGCGATTGCCGCCTATCAGAGTTGGGGATATTACTCAAAAGTAGAATACTTTTTGCAAGGCGCAGCAGCTTTAGAAGCGGCTGTGGGAATAGAAAACTTATACAAAGCAGGCAATTTAACCCAAGCTATTGAGCTTTATAAGAAAGAGCCAGAATTATTGGTGAGCCAGCAAGGTGATGAACTTTGTTTAAGTGTTGCCGATATTTCGGTGGATATTGATGCAGACGAACAGCAAAGTGTGTATAGCCTCACGTCACTATCGAATACCTCATATCAACTCACTGTTTTTGCCCCAGAACACATAAGAGTAGCCAAAATAATAGGTGAAGCGGGATTGTTAATTCCACTTAGTGCCAAACAAAAAGCATTAGACGGTATATCTGCCATCGCCCCGTTTTTAAATATTCAATCAAACATAACAGAGTTAGATACAGGGCTAGATAATCAAGAATGCGACCCGAATCTAATCGTCAACATTGAACCAACACAACAAGGCTTAACCTTTACCTGTGTTGTCATGCCATTTGGAGAACAAGGGCCTGTATACAAACCGGCTATTGGTAGCGCTAGCCTTACAACTGAGTTAAATGGAAAACGTGTCGCCACCCAAAGAGACTTACTGCGAGAAGAAGTTTTATTGGATCTGCTAGACCAAGCTTGTCCTGCTTTTTTAAATATGCCGGGCAACATTCTAATTGAAGAGGACTTACAGCAAGCCTTGGCCATACTTGAGCAGCTTGAAACCGCTATCACTGAAAACACCTTTGATTTAATTCTACGCTGGCCAAAAGGCAAAAAAATAAACTTAACTAAAACCTTAGATAGTGCCCATTTACAGCTATCTTTTGGTAAGAAAAGTGAGTGGTTTGATATAAGCGGTAATTTACAAATAAATGACGAACAGGTTATTGAAGTACGCAAACTATTAGAACTAGTAGGCACCAGCAACGGCCGTTTTATTGAGCTTGGCAGCGAGCAAATACTCGCTCTTTCCGAAGACTTACGCCATAAATTAGAGCAAATCAATCAAGTTACAGACCAAGGTAAATTTCATCCATTGGCTAGTTTGCAAATAGAAGAAGCCACAAAGGGTATGCGCATGAAAACCATTCATGCGTGGGAACAACAAACCCAAAAGATGCATCAAGCTAATGAAATTCAACCTAAAATTCCATCAACCTTTCACGCAAAGCTACGAGATTATCAATTAGAGGGATATGATTGGGCTTCACGCCTAGCCCATTGGGGCGCAGGAGCCTGCCTAGCCGATGATATGGGGCTAGGAAAAACCTTGCAAGCATTAGCGGTACTTTTGTCTCGTGCGAGCCAAGGGGCAAGTTTAGTAATTGCCCCGACATCTGTCTGTTTTAACTGGCAACAAGAAGCCTTAAAGTTTGCGCCGACTCTAAATATAAAGCTATTTTCAGATGCCACCAGTACCATCCAACGTGAAACTTTATTAAGCAACCTAGCTCCTTTTGACTGTGTCATCATTAGTTATGGTCTATTGCAAAGAGAAAGCGACATACTTAAACACGTGCAATGGCACAGCATCATTGCTGATGAAGCCCAAGCGCTGAAAAACCCTTTGACTAAACGTAGTAAAGCCGCTTTTGCCCTAAAAGGTGATTTTAAAATGATCACCACAGGCACCCCAATTGAAAACGACTTAACCGAATTGTGGAGTTTATTTCGTTTTATTAACCCTGGGCTACTTGGCAATGTTAAACGTTTTGGTGAGCGCTTTTCGCTGCCCATAGAGAATGCCAAAGAAGATAAGTTAGCCGCTAGAAAAGCTAGTCTGGGACTAAAAGCTTTAATTCAGCCTTTCATTTTGCGGCGCATGAAAAGCCAGGTATTAACCGAGTTACCCCCCCGCACCGAAATTAATATTCAAGTAAAAATGAGTGAAAAAGAACAGACGTTTTATGAAGCCTTAAGACTCAACGCAATCGACAATATCAGCCAAGACAGTCAACCACCTCATGTAGGCAATCAGCGGATAAAAATGCTTGCTGAACTCATGAAGCTGCGCCAAGCATGCTGTAATCCCAAACTCATCATGGCAGAAACCAATCTACCCAGTGCTAAACTTGCGGCTCTTGATGAGTTACTAGAAGAGCTTAGGCTCAATAATCACAAAGCGTTAGTTTTCAGCCAGTTTGTAGGACATTTACAACTAATCAAGCAGCATATTGAGAACAAGGGGTTTAGTTATCAATACTTAGATGGTGCAACTCCACAAAAGGAACGCCAGAAACGGGTCAATGCCTTTCAAAGTGGAGACGGTGAAGTATTTTTAATTAGCCTGAAAGCAGGAGGTTCTGGTTTAAACTTAACCGCTGCAGATTATGTGATTCATATGGATCCATGGTGGAACCCTGCGGTAGAAGAGCAGGCTTCGGACCGGGCCCATAGAATGGGGCAAAAGCGGCCCGTCACCATTTATAGGTTAATCACGCAAAACACCATTGAAGAAAAGATAGTGGCTTTACATCAACATAAACGAGATCTTGCCGACAAGCTGTTGTCAGATAACGAAACTTCCACAAACCTTTCTGTTGAAGATATGCTGAACTTGCTTAAAGAAAACTTCTAAAGTCATAATTTTATGACATCAAAGGATTTCAAACTTAAAGATCATTATCTGAAATCAAATAATTGAATTTATTTTTCAAAAAAAACTGATTATTTTTAATTTCTTGATTTTTATACAAAAGAAAAATCGGCATCTAGTTGAAATATCTTGTATAATCCCGCGCAATTTTTACTCACAATGAAGTTGAACCAATGACCGATTTATCTAAATACAGAAATATTGGTATTTTTGCCCACGTTGACGCGGGTAAAACGACCACTACAGAAAGAATCCTTAAACTTACAGGCCAAATCCATAAGACTGGTGAAGTACATGACGGTGAATCTACTACCGATTTCATGGAACAAGAAGCCGAGCGCGGTATTACTATCCAATCAGCAGCTGTAACATGTTTTTGGAAAGATCACCGTTTTAACGTTATCGATACTCCTGGGCACGTTGACTTTACAGTTGAAGTATATCGTTCACTTAAAGTACTAGACGGCGGTGTAGGTGTATTCTGTGGTTCTGGTGGTGTTGAGCCTCAATCAGAAACTAACTGGCGTTATGCGAATGACTCAGAAGTTGCACGTATTATCTTCGTAAACAAGTTAGACCGTATGGGTGCTGATTTTTATCGTGTAGTTCAACAGACTAAAGACGTACTAGCTGCTAACCCACTAGTGATGGTTTTACCAATCGGAATCGAAGACGAGTTTGTGGGTGTTGTTGACCTTCTAACCCGTAAAGCATACGTTTGGGATGACACAGGTTTACCTGAAAACTACGAAATTCAAGATGTTCCTGCGGACATGGTTGATAAAGTAGAAGAGTACCGTGAACAGTTAGTCGAAACTGCTGTTGAGCAAGACGACGATCTAATGATGGCTTACATGGAAGGTGAAGAACCTTCTATAGAAGATATCAAGCGTTGTATCCGTAAAGGTACGCGTACCATGGACTTCTTCCCAACATACTGTGGTTCTGCCTTCAAAAACAAAGGTGTGCAACTTATTCTTGATGCTGTTGTTGATTACTTACCTTCACCTACTGAAGTTGACCCTCAACCTCTTACAGATGAAGAAGGCGAGCCTACTGGCAAGCATGCTCTAGTTTCTGCAGATGAAACATTCAAAGCATTAGCATTTAAAATTACAGATGACCGTTTTGGTGCCCTTACTTTCGTACGTATATACTCAGGTACGCTTAAGAAAGGCGACACCATACTAAATGCTGCTACAGGTAAGACTGAGCGTATTGGTCGTATGTGTGAGATGCAAGCAGATGATCGTAATGAATTAAGCAGCGCTCAAGCGGGTGACATCATCGCTATCGTTGGTATGAAGAGTAATGTTCAAACAGGTCACACACTATGTGATCCTAAAGATCCAATCATTCTAGAAGCTATGGTATTCCCAGAGCCAGTAATCTCTATTTCTGTTAAGCCAAAAGATAAAGGTTCAACTGAAAAAATGGGTATTGCTATCGGTAAAATGGTTGCTGAAGATCCAACTTTCCGCGTTGAAACTGACGATGACTCAGGTGAAACGATTCTTTCTGGTATGGGTGAACTTCACTTAGATATCAAAGTAGATATCTTGAAGCGTACTTACGGTGTTGAGTTAGAAGTTGGTCAACCTCAGGTTGCATACCGTGAAACTATCACACAAGAAGTTGAAGATTCTTATACCCATAAGAAGCAATCAGGTGGTTCTGGTCAATTCGGTAAAATCGACTACCGCATCAAACCTGGCGAAGCTAACACAGGCTTTACATTCAAATCTGTTGTTGTGGGCGGTAACGTACCTAAAGAATTCTTCCCTGCTATCGAGAAAGGCTTTAAAGGCATGATGGATACAGGTGTTCTAGCTGGCTTCCCAGTGCTAGACGTTGAAGTTGAATTATACGACGGTGGATTCCACGCAGTTGATTCATCAGCGGTTGCGTTTGAAATCGCCGCTAAAGGCGCTTTCCGTCAATCAATTCCTAAGGCTGGTCCTCAGTTAATTGAACCAATCATGAAAGTTGACGTATTTACGCCTGACGATCACGTTGGTGATGTTATCGGTGATTTAAACCGTCGTCGTGGCATGATAAAAGATCAAGAAGCAGGCGCAACAGGTGTTCGTGTTAAAGCTGACGTTCCTCTATCTGAAATGTTTGGTTACATCGGAAGCCTACGTACTATGACTTCTGGTCGTGGTCAGTTCTCAATGGAATTCTCACACTACAGCCCTTGTCCAAATGCTGTATCTGAGAAAGTTATTGCAGAAGTGAAAGAGCGTAACGCAGCTAAAAAATAAAACATCTTAGTTTTATTAAAAAGCCCCATTAATTATTTATTAACGGGGCTTTTTTGATCTTGCCCTTGAATACTGAAGCATCAAACCCTATGTATCTTTTTGAAGATTACTCTTATCTGTTTTTATCTGGCCAAATTACGATAGTGACATTAGACCTCCTCCAATTTTAGGAAAATTACATGAAATTAAAATCACTCGCCTTTTTGACGGCATCATCTTTATTTCTTGCTGCATGCGGCAATGATAAAACAAGTACGACAGAAACTGCGGCAGAAAGCACCGTAGACACGGCGGCTGCAGCTGCAGATCCTGCGTTAGCGAGTATTGAACAAAAGTTAAGTTATATTGTAGGGACTAACCTAGCAGGGCAATTTCAGCGTGACGGGTTAACGCTAGACCTAGATGCTTTAACCTTAGCATTAGATGATGTGAAATCTGGTACTAAATCACGCTTAAGTGATGAAGAAATCAACCAGACCATCACAACTATTCAACAGCAAGCACAAGAAAAGCAGCAGCTTGCTAGAGAAGCAGACAGCGCTAAAAATAAAGCTGCAGGCCTTGCTTACCTTGAAGCTAATGCCAAAAAAGAAGGTGTAGTGGTTACTGAGAGTGGCTTGCAATATAAAGAAGTCGTATCTGGTGATGGCCCAATGCCAACTTCAGAGCAAACTGTAGTAGTGCATTATAAAGGTACTCTGATTGATGGAACTCAGTTCGATAGTTCGTACGACCGTGGTACGCCTGCAGAATTTCCTGTTACTGGCGTGATCCAAGGTTGGGTTGAAGCGCTACAACTAATGAACGTAGGTGATAAATTTGAGCTTACCATTCCATCAGAGCTAGCTTATGGACAACGCGGTAGCGGTCAAACAATAGGACCTGACGCGACCTTATTATTTGATGTTGAGCTTATTGAAATAAAATAACCTATATCGTCTAAAAAATAACAGCCTTACAAGGTTATGCTTGTAAGGCTTTTTTATTTAAATATATTAAC
This sequence comes from Paraglaciecola marina, assembly GCF_004360155.1. Lineage (GTDB taxonomy): Bacteria > Pseudomonadota > Gammaproteobacteria > Enterobacterales > Alteromonadaceae > Paraglaciecola > Paraglaciecola marina. The sequence continues at coordinate 24,680 of NZ_SAIS01000039.1, forward strand.
GTAAATTAGGGAGCTTCTAAACGTAGATTTCCAAAGTCAGCACTAAAGGCGACGCACCACACACTTACACTATCAAGGTCATCCACAAACTTGCCTTCTGGTAACTCTAACAATATCGTTTCATTTGTATAACTTCGCCCATCAAGACGCTCACCGATTGCAAATGCCTCTGAGTCAGTAAAATTACCATTTATTCCCCCATAAAATCTTACATTAGGCGCCGCGCCATCAAAGTTAAACTGGGTAATCTCCAAAGTACAATCGTCAATCACTGTTGCCTTGCCAGAAACACTGTGAGCTAAAGTGGAAAAAGTACCTGTATAGCCAATTTTTGTGGAGTCTGCTGTACACCCTCTGGTCGTAGCCATATTACCTAGAGCTAAATTAAGATGTTCAATGGCATCTTGTTCGCTTATCAAAGACGTATTAACAGCCCCTGCGTTAGCCACAAGGTCTTCTACCTGTGATGCAAAGTCTGTTGCGGCAAAGTTTATGTCTACGCCAACAGCTTGATTGTGCGCTTCATCAGTAATGGTTATACCATTTCCCTGTATGCCGTCATGATCTAATGTTTGTAGTAAACGAGCCATATTTGAAACCCGAATGTCATTGACTGTTGTAACAGAGAAAACATCAAGAGGTGTAATGAGAGTTTGAGCTATAACGGAGGGAAACTGAATATCTCCAATAGAAAAGATGACGGCTTCACCTTGAATATAAGAAAACTCCCCATCTTCATTAGTCGTACCCGATTGGGTAGCCGTTGAATAAGTCAGACCTTGCACGGCAGAGTCAACAAACACACCTGTTAGCACGGTAGGTACTGTGGGGCTTTGATTTCCGGTATCTCCACCAGAACCTCCACAACCAGTTAAAAGTAGCAAAATACCGGTAATTAGAAATACCGACCAATAAAGAAAAAGATAAACTGGTGGTTTAACCATTTTTAATAAAGACATATATTTTGCTCACATAATAAAAAGTCATTTATTATGAATGACGCTGATTGTGAATTCCTCACAGAACTATCACAATTGCAATCAAATTTAACTCAACTTAATATTGATTTTGATCTTGTCGCTATCCCTGCCAATGCTAATAAAGTTAACCATAAAAATGTGCCACCTCCTGAGCTAGATGTACCACCCATACTGCTATCAGCATCTATTAATGTATTTTCAACTGGGCTTAAAAAAGCTGCGGTATCAATTGCCGCATCGGTTACTACAACATCAGCAATCACCACTAAGTTTTCTTCGGCAATCACCACATCATTTGCAAAATCTGTAGCTGTATAGTCCAACATAGGGATATCGGTAAAAGCGCTGCCCAGGTCAACTGTGCTTGTACTGGCTATAACATCAGCGGTTTGCATACCTGCATCAGATACTTGGCCAAATACAGTAAAGCCACTATTTTGAGTATCCAGATTACTACTGTTATCTGCCAAATTAATAAACCATTGTGACGTTGCGCTATCAGCAGAGCCTGATAGCTTAGCCATGGCAATGGTACCTCTCAAATTAGAATACACAGGCTCATTAATTACTGCTGGCCCAGTTTCTATAGTGTCTAAAGGTACTTCTCCTGCAGCAGCAGAGCCAGAATATTCATAACCTCCACTTTGGATAATAAACCCAGTAACAGAACGGTGTACCACAACATTGGCATAAGCCCCTGAATTTACATAACTCAAAAAGTTCTCAACGGTTTCTGGAGTCGCATCATCAAACAGATTAACTTCGATATCACCAAGTGAAGTACGAATTTCTACTATGGTTGCGTAAGATGAAATAGAGACTAAACATAAAGCAGCAGTGGCACATAACACACGGATATTTTTTAAAGACATAATGACTTTTTATAATGGAATGAAACTCAGGTTAATACATAACCATTTGAAATACAAAGAATATGAAGAGGGTTGATAAACTCACCAAGTAGCTATTCAGTATAAAAATATACGCATAACTACTATTGTAAAATAATGGGTTACTAGTAGAATCCATTACCCTAGTAGTCGGGAAATTTAATAATTTTTACATTAAGGATAATACGTGAAGCAGCACCTTTGTATACTCTTGCTAATCTTTTGCACGTCTAGTTTTTCTCAAGACATTCCACTTTATGACTTTGTTCGCCATGGTGATTATTTAGATATGAAATTGTCTCCTGATGGTAAACACCTATTGGCCCGTGTACGTGTAGATGGAAAGATTGGAGTATTGTTTCTTCGTTCTAAAGATATGGCCTATATTGGCGGCGTTAGGCCAAGAGAAGGAGACGAAATTCACTCTGCACAATGGATTAATAATGAGCGCGTGATTTACCAATATGCAGAACAACGTATGCGCCTTGATCGCCCAGTGGCAACAGGTGAAATATTTGCCACCAACATAGATGGTAGTAAAGCAGAGTTTTTGTATGGCTTCAGAGCATCAGAAGGTCCTAATAGCAGCCGTATAAAAAAGCGAGAAAGCACTAGAGCAACACCCTACATTATAAGCCAGTTAGAAGATGATGATGATCATATACTGATAATCGAACATCCTTGGACCTTAAAAAACAATCAATTATGGGATTTACGTCTAAAAGCCCCAGTCATCAGCAAATTAAATATTTATAATGGCCGTAAACGTAAAGTTCAAACCATATCCCATCCCGGCGCGACCGTTTTAGCAACTAGTAAAGGTGATGTGAAGTTTATAACTTGGTCTGATGAAAATAATAATATATTCACCGCCTATCGAGAAAATGCAAACTCTGCATGGAAGGACTTCGACCTCTCCTTAAACTCTAAGAGAAATTTTATACCCGTCGCTGTAGATGACACATCAGATAATGTCTACTTTAAAGGATACAATGAAGCACAAACAATTCTTAACCTCTATAAATACAATACTCAAAGCAAGCAATTAACCGAGGTTTTTTCTGATTTAACAACCGATCTAACAATATGGTCATTTGATCCTTTAAACTACCAACCAATTGTAGGGATATCACAACCTGATAAAACTTCTTATCACTACACAGAAGATACCTCACCAAAGGTAAAAATTCACAAAATGTTGGTAGAGGCCTTTAATCATCAAACTGTATTAATTACTAGCCAAAACAAAAGCGGTAAGCTGATGTTAGTACATGTAAGTAGTGATATTAATCCCGGTGAATTTTATTTATTTAACACAGAAACTATGGATGCAAAATTCCTTTGGGCTAATCGCTCATGGTTAGATCCAAGGCAGTTACAACCCAAACAAGCCTTTTCATTTTTAACTAAGGATGAGGTAAAAGTTCACGGTTATTTGACTATGCCTGCCAAGTCAAATAATACAGAAAAAGTACCATTAGTTGTCAAAGTGCACGGAGGACCACATCAAACAAGAGATTATTGGGAGTTTGATGGTGAAGTGCAATTGCTTGCCAATAAAGGTTATGCGGTATTAGAAGTAAACTACAGGGGTAGTGCTGGGTACGGCAAAATTTTCGAAAAGAAAGGTTATCTGGAATGGGGAGGCACCATGATAGATGACATTATTGAAGCGACTCAACATACAATATCCCAAGGAGCTGTGCAGGCAGATAAAGTTTGTATTTATGGTGGGAGTTACGGCGGATATGCTGCGCTTATGTCTGCAGTAAGAGCTCCGGACCTTTTTAAATGTACCATAGGGTATGTGGGAATTTACAACTTACATTATGCCTACTCTGAAAGTGACACTATGCTTAGTTTAGGTGGAGAGGCCTATTTACAAAAAGTCTTAGGTACAGATAAAGAGCTATTGGATGAGTTTTCCCCTGTTAATCACGTTGATAAAATAAAAGCTAAGGTATTGTTGATTCATGGGGAAAAAGATACCCGAGTCCCAGTCATTAATGCTCTAAAGATGCGTGAAAAGTTACAGGAAGTTGGCAAAGAAGTACCATATATTAGCTTCAAAAAAAGTGGTCACGGGGTATATGATGAGGAAGGAAGAAAACAATTATATGAAGCAGTTATCGATTTCTTAGACACCAATATTGGTGCTAAAAGTAATGAACTCTAAGTTCGGATATTAATCGCATTAAATCTTAGACTTACTCCACGCGGTGCAAATGAAGTAGAGGTTACATCTACCTTTACTTCATTACCTTACAATTATTGGTTTTATCCTAGCTTAAAAAGGTACTGGATACTCCTTAAACACCTCTGCAATTGCGATAAGCACATCTTCAGCAAGAGTGACATCAAATGCTTCAATATTTTCTGATAGCTGCGCCATATTTGTTGCGCCGATTATAGTTGAGGTTACTCCATCTACTTGATCACACCAAGCTAAAGCTAGTTGCGCAGGACTGAGCTGATGCGCTTTAGCTATATTTACATACTTGGCGGTTGCAGCATGCGTTACTTCTGTATCTCGGAATATGCCATTCCTTTGAACTAAGGTCCAACGGCTACCTTTTGGTAATTGTTTGTTTAGATATTTACCACTTAATGCACCACCTGCTAGAGGTGACCAAGGCAAGTACGCAACGTCTTCATGGATGCAGTTCTCTATCAAATACGGCCAATCTTTAGCATGCAGTAAACTAAACTCGTTTTGAATAGATACCATGCGTGGTAAAGCGTATTGGTCACTCAATTTAAGGTAGGTATTTATGCCCCAAGGAGTGTCATCAGACAAGCCACAAAAGCGTATTTTACCTGCTTTAATGCAATCATCTAGGGCCTGAAGAATTTCTAGCATCTGATTGGTTTCAACATCAGAGTTAGCTTTAGAAAAGGTCACTTGCCCAGGCCAGTGTTTAGCGAAGTGGGGTGATACACGGTTAGGCCAATGTAATTGAAAAAGATCAATGTAATCGGTTTTCAATCGCCCTAATGAAGCATCGACAGATTCAATAACACTTTCAGCTGTAATTTTATGACCATCACGGATATAAGACAAACCAGGACCTGCGATTTTACTGGCTAAAATAAAGTCTTTTCTTCTTGCTGGATTAGTAGCAATCCAGTTACCGATAATACGTTCTGTGTCACCATGTTTGTCAGCCGCTGGCGGCACTGGATAAAGTTCAGCTGTATCAATAAAATTGACGCCTTTACTTAAAGCGAAATCGATTTGCTCATTGGCTTCTTGCTGGGTATTTTGTATTCCCCACGTCATGCTTCCAAGACATACTCTTGAAACATTAACACCACTGCTTCCTAACTTTGAATACTGCATCACACCTCCATAATTTTCTTAATAGTAACAAAATCTAGAAGTGCATTTTATAAATTTTTTTGAACTCAACTAGAGGTTTTAGGTATCACCGAATGAAAGAAGCCGATACTTTGTCCGGAGAAATCATTACTCTGATTCAATAAATATTTTTTTGTTTTCTGGCCATCTATCAGCCTTAGTAAATTATTTTGAGAGTCATTATTCGACATACTCGCTAGGCGGAAATCAAGTTGCATCACATCTTTTGGCATACCTTTAATTTCAAAAATGAACACAGACTGATGTTCGTTCAATTTAATTCTTCCTTTGCCTAAACTTAATTTTACTGGTTTAGTTGCACTTTTATCTTCGGAATATTCCATTGCTGAAACGTCAAAACCGCTTTTTATATGAGTAATCAGCTTTTGTTTATATTCAGTACTCTCTTGGGCCAGGTTAGCTAAACTTGTATCTCCTTTCATAGCTTCTCTTAACGATGTATCAAGCCCATGAAGTGGTGTCATAAGCTCATAAACCCATAGGTCATCTGCCATATGCCTAATATGAAAGGTAGCGATGTTACTGTCATGTGCAAAGCTATGATGTACGAAACTTAAACTAAAAAGTAAGGTGATAATTTTAAAATAGTTAAACATATTGAGTCTCCTGCATTAAGCTGCAAATTGGCAGCCTAATGCATTTATGGTTGGCAATTACTGAACAGAAAAATCATTTCGCTCTGCAAAACTTCCCATTAAACAAACTGGTACATTAGGTGCACCCGTTTCTAATGCATGGTAGTGATACACACCTTCTGAATATTCATCTGTTGCATGACTATGGCCATTGCATTCATCAACCGTTGCGACACTATTCGGGTCCGTGGGCACTGCATCTACCGCATCATATGCCGCATATATTGGGAAACCATCTTTAGCCAAACCCGCAAAGGCAGTTGGGTCTTCGTATTCAATATATGAATTGCTGCAACTGATCCCATATAAATCAGTTAAGTCGTATTCTTCCGATTCAAATACAGTGTTTATGGATTGAGGTATGAAATGCCAATGATAATAACCAGCGGGGTCTGCGTGCCCTCCACAATGATCTAATGCAGGAATGTTTCCACTGCCTGTACCACCAATCCCAGCTTCTGCTGTGGTAACACTAGGTGGGTCGCCTTTAATTGGGATACCATTGATGCCTAGACCAATACTACCTACTGTCTCAATGTAATAAGCTTCAGAGCGAAACTCAGGGGTAACGGGTATCAAATAGGTTACTGTTAAACTTGAGTCAAATGGCATAGACAAGCAATAACTGTAATCTCCGCCACCGCCAGAGCGAATATTACCGTCTTCATCAACTATGTCGTAACCGTCAGCATCCATCCCTTGTGCTGCATCAACCAAAGACTGAAAGCCAGGATTGGTATCACCATCATAAACCCCAAGGCCAGCCTCATCTCTAGGAGTGGTTATGCTGTCAGGGCAATAGGGGCCGATGGTGCCTTCGCCTTCAGTATCACCCACAGTATTAGCAGCAAAAGTAAGCTCATAACAAGTGGTTGTGGTGCCATTTTCTAGGGTACAACTGACTTGCTCCTCGCTTAAAGGAAGTACATCAAATAAATCAGCATTATAGTTACCTGAGGTACTGTCGCTTGTATCTGTTTCTGTTTCTGTTTCTGTTTCAGAAGTATCTACTGTTGTGACGGCATTTCCATTGTCAGAACTACCACAACCCACAGTCGCTGCAGCTAAAGATAATATGAAAATCATCGATTTGAATTTAAGCATTGTTACTAACCTTTTTAAGCTTTGAGCTTAGATAATAACAAACAATTCAATTTCTAAAATACGGCCCATATAACATCCATATTCTTTACACATTATTTTTACTAAATTTTAGGCAATAAAAAAGGCTGCACAAGTGCAGCCTTCTTAAAGCAAGGTTTTAGAACTAGTCTAAAATCTTAGCAACAACACCCGCACCT
>NZ_SAIS01000040.1 GCF_004360155.1 Paraglaciecola marina
CTACGTCAAATATTTCTGATGTTTAATGGTTAAACCTATACCGATTTCATGTAGCGACGCGTTTTTATAGTTAAATTAGCTCAATTTTTAAAATAAATTTTAAGGTGAGGGGTTTTCTACACCCTCGTTATGCAGAATGACATTGGAGCATATCTTGGAGTTAGATAAAGCGTTATCAAAACTATTTCTACCAGACAATGATAGTTGGTTAAAACATGCCAACCCTTGGTCAGTTTGGTCTAGATTTGCTACATTGCCGTTTATAGTTTTAAGCATTTGGTCTCGAGTTTGGATTGGGTGGTATTGCCTTATTCCAATCTCGATTCTTATGTTTTGGGTTTGGATAAATCCAACACTTTTTTCTAAGCCAAAACATTTTAATAGTTGGGGCGCTAAAGCTGTATTAGGTGAACGCTTGTTCATGAATAGGAAAGAAGTTCCGATACCAAAAGGCTACTCACAAGTAATAGTTATATTAAATGTACTACAATTCTGTGGTGGCATTATACTGATTTACGGTATATGGAGTTTAGATTTAGCCATTACTCTTCATGGTATTGCTTATGTATACCTAACCAAAATGTGGTTTTTGGATCGTATGGTTTGGCTTTATGAGTCTTCAAATTCGGCACATAACAAATGACTATGGCGTCAATAATTAATTTAAGGCTTTTGGCGCTTCCCACATAGTGCACTTCTTAGTATTGAATTAACACAAGAGCCAGTAGGCACGTTTAATGATATTGGTTATATCAATAATTATTCCCGAGCCTTGGCTGTGTTTAATGGTATTTATCGAGCGCCTCAAATTTGCTTATGTGGCCGTTTAGTTTGTCGTTTGTGTTTTATCTTTAATCACAGCCACTAATAATGCGGGTAAAAAACTCAAGGTTAATAAGGTTGATACTAATATCCCACTTAGTACGATAATTCCCACCCCGCGGTACAGTTCTGTACCTTCACCAGGAATGACTACTAAAGGTGCTAAACCAAAAATGGTGGTGGAGGTTGACATTAGTATGGGCTTTAAACGCTTATTTACGGCTTGTAAAACGGCATCTCTTACCATCATGCCCTGTTCTATTACATAGCGGCGGGTTTGGTCTACTATTAATATGGGATTATTGACCACAGTACCCAGTAAGATTAAAAAGCCTAACATAGTGATCATATCAAAAGGTTGGTGGTACGCAGCGATTCCCATTGAGGCAAATAAGGCATTAGTGCCATTAACTGTAACCAAGCCTAATAATCCCCCTGCCATACCAAGTGGCACAGTTGCTAGGATAAATATGGGGTAACGCCAATGTGTAAAAATAGCCACCAATAATAAATAGCTAAGCACTAAAGCAATAATGAAATTATTGGATAAAGCGGCTTTTGTTGCTTCCAGTTGGTCTGCTGCGCCACTAATACTCACATTAATTCCTTGGGCAATTTTTCCTTGTTGCCATAGTGTAGGTAATAGTTCTTCACGTACTTTTTTCTCGGCGGTTTCTAGTGCTACATCTCGCGGAGGAATGATATAAACCGTCACTGTTCGGTTTCCATCAACTCGGCGAACTGAATTACTGTTTTGGCTTTCAACTAAATCTGCCAAGGCATTTAATGGTAAAATTTTCCCGTTTGGGGTGACAATGGGCATGCTTTCTAGTTGTGATAAATTCTGTTGATTACCCGCTTCACTAAAGATGAACATATCCACTTTGTCATCATTTAAAATAAACTCATCGACATAGGCGCCATCACTCATGGCTGAGACTGTGTAACCAAAATCACTGTTGCTGATACCTAACTCAGCTAGGCGGAACCAACGAGGTTTTATTTCAATTAAAGGTTGGTCAAGAGTCAATGAGCCCGGGTCAGAATTGATTTGAGGGTTATCAAATACCTTGTTTGCTTGTTGGTAAACGGCATCTGCTGCTTGATATAAATCAACAACATTACTGCCTGCAATATCTACGGCAACGGCTCGGGTGCCGCCGTCATTACTAGATATAATCGAGCCTCGGGCGGAAAATGCGCGCATGTCTGGATAGCTTTTAAATTTTTCGGTAATGGCCGCCATCATTTGATTAATATTGGCAGGATCTACAGGCGCACTTAGAAACCAAATTCGCCCCACTGATACTGACATTGAATAATACTCTAAGGGAGGCATATCGGTTTTGCCAGCGTCAAAATCACTACTATCTGCCATTATATAGCCTTTAAAGTAGGTGCGTAGCTCAGCGCCAATCTTTTGCATTTCTGATAGGTTATAACTGGGCGGGGCTATCATCATAGAAAATGCTTTTGGCTCTTCGCCTTCAGGCAAATATTCGGCTGCGGGCATCAGTGAATATGCTGCGCCTAAAATAACAAAAATAAAGGCTGCCACTGAGATTCTAGCTCTGGCTGGACTAACAGTGAACCAATCCGCTAGTTTTAACCAATTTTTTGAAAGTGTTAGGCTTGTATTTTGTTTAGCATCAGTCTTTTGAATGATGTTGGTCATGGCTACAGGTACCAAAAATATAGCGACCAACATGGAGGCTATAATTGCCCCTGATATAGCAATGGCGATATCTGAGTATAATTGCCCTGCTTCTTGGTCAATAAATAGTATTGGGGCAAACACTAAAACTGTGGTGGCGGTTGATGCGAGCACAGCAGGCCAGACTTCGGTGACACCATTTATCGCTGCTTGTGCTTTCGAAATACCTTTACGTTTTGCCTGAACAATGGACTCTAGCACCACTATGGTATTATCGACCGTCATGCCTATGGCGAATGCCACACCGGCCAAAGAAATTATATTTATGGTGCGCCCAAACATTTTAAGGGCTAAAAATGCTGCGATAGTACACAAAGGAATGCCCAGTACGCCTACTAGTGTGGCTTTTCCTGACCGCAAAAAGTAAAACATTACTAAAGTTGACAAAATAGCCCCTAAGGCTAGATTTTTCCAAACGTTAACCAGCGAGCTTTTGACGTATTTAACATCGTCACTGGTTAGGACTAATTCTAAGCCATTCTGGGCCAATAAGGTTTGATTGATGTCTTCTACTAAAGGCAACATTGCGGCTTTTATTGCGAGTACATTTGAGCCAGACTCTCGGTTTACTGAGAGCCTAATTGTGCGTTCACCATTGTTAAAAGAAACACCCCGCACTTCGAAGTGATCTAAGGTAACGTCTGCCACATCTTTAAGTAAAATGTTTGCGCCATTGTTGTTGGTGTCACGACGCACAATAAGGTTTTCTAATTCAGGTAAATGTTCGAACCGCCCAATAACACGCAATAGGTAGCGACTCTTACCGCTTTCGATATCGCCTGCTGATGAGTCACTATTTCGGTTGCGTATAGCTGTTCTAAGCTCAGTTAAACTAATGCCTCTTTGTGCTAATTTAGCGGTATCGACTTTAATTTGAATTTGTCTCTGGGCTCCGCCATTTACACTGACCTCTGACACCCCTGGCACACTTTCCATTCGAGGGCGAATGTAGTCATCTGCGTAATCACGCAATAAGTCTACATCTAGCTGCATGGGGTTACCAAGCTGAGGTTTTAAGGTAAAGTGCATAAAAGCATTACCAGAAAAAGAGCTAGAGTAAATGCGCGGTTGGTCGACATTTTCTGGATAAGCAGGTACTTGACTTAAGGCGTTATTTACTCGGATCAATGCATCATTTGCATCTACGCCAAATGGAAACTCAAGCTTAATGTTGGCAGAGCCCATTTCAGCATAAGATACCATGCGGGTTAAGTTGGGTAATCCGCGCAAATATCTTTCTTGTTCTATGAGTATTTCTTTTTCGACGTCTTGAGGCGTTGCTCCTGGCCAACCTGTGTCAACACTTATGGTTCGCACTTCTAAATCGGGGATCATTTGCACCGGAATACTTAGTGCTGCTACTAACCCTAAAATAGTGACTATAAGTACAATGACAGTGACTAACGTGCCACGTTTGACTGCTTCGGCAATCACAAAGATACTTCCGAAGTTACTGCAACTAAAGCGTCATTTTTCAATACTGCGACACCACTAATAACCACAGGTAATTGTTCGGTAATACCCGTGACGCCCACTAATTCACCATTATACTCAACAATACTAATACTCACCTGTTTGACTTGGTTTTTAATAACAGTAAATACACTATTTCCGCCATCGGGATGTTGTTTAATGGCTGACTTAGGTACCCATGCTATTGCTCGCTCACTTGAGGGCAAATTTATCTCTGCTTGGGCAGACATACCCACTAACAAACCTGCGTCATTTGGTAACTCAATTAAGCCGACTAAGGTGCGGCTAATATTTGCTGCGCTATTAACTAAGACATTTAACTTCGCAGAAATACTGGTTGCATCAATGAAATCAGGTGTGACTGTTACCATTATATCTTTTGAGCTTGATAGGGCTCGGTAATATTCCTGTGGAATTGACACAACTAAACGTAGATTATCTTGTGAAACTAACTGAAAAATAGGGGTTTGCTGAGTAACCCACTCTCCAATATTGACATATCGCTCGGCTATAAGGCCTGCAAAGGGTGCTTTCAATGTATGCCGCGATAACATACTTTGTTGTAGTTGCAGTTGTGTATTGGCTTTACGAACTTCTGCATTGGCAATTGTCACATTTGCTTCAAGTTCTGCAATGAGTGTTTCGGCTGCAAGTTGCTGTTGTGAGAGCTTTAGTGACTCCTGATACAAACGTTTAGATTCTTGTTGTGCTGCCATTGCTGCTTCTACTTCAGCTTGAGCTTGTTGCACTCCAAGCTCAATCAATTGGGAGTCCAATGTCATCAAGGTTTGCCCTTTTTCTACTGCTTGCCCCTTTTCAACTAGTAATGATGCAATTAGTCCTGCTTGAAGTGATGCTAGCGCTGATGATTGAGGGGCTTCAACTGTGCCAATCAGTAATAGAGACTCGGTTTGTTGGCTAACTTTAGGGTTAACCACTTGCACGCTTACGGGCTCTGCTATAGTGGACTTGGTGAAAAGGAGTAACGTAAATATGCATAACTGGGCTAAAAAATAATTCTTCATTAGAGGCCTATATGATTTTGGAGTAGCCGAGCTAAGCAGATAGAACTGCCCCATGGAATTTGTTGATAATTATAAATAATAACTATTCTCATAAAGCCTTGCAATGATCTTTGGACTAGTTATTTCATTACTTTAATTAAGGTTTACATTTAATCTCTAAACTTTTTCAAAGTGTTCATTTTTTGAAGAAATTATGAATATTTTATATGATGGGTTTCATAGAAATGGCATATATATTCTCATTAGTATTAGTCAAATAAACATTGCCAGTCTAAAAAGCATACCCTAATTACCCCCTGGAGGGTGACCGATTATTGTATACACATTAAAGTTTGAGCATAAAGCGAAAGAGTCGTTAGCAGAATGCAGTATGGCTATAGGTTATACTGGTGAATCTTAACCGCGTGCTGCTAGGGTGAATATTGCGGTTTTTTGGGGTGGGGATAGTTTTTGGAAAGTTGAAAGAATATCTGTTAGCCAACAGTTTTCGCTTATTTATGGAATTATTAAAACACTTTAATTTAATTCAGTTAACATTATGTACTTGTAAAAAGTTCATTATTTTATAAACACTACTTCAACTCAGTAAGGAATATATATAACCATGGTCACTTCCAAATTGTGGGGCAGTGAGCTCGAGTTTCGCCGAATAGTATTGCGAGTTGTATTGATAGTTATAATAGTTGCAGGTGTAACATTTACTATAAATAACTGGTTTGCCGGCCACAAAATATTGGCGATAGTAGAATTATTGGTTGTTATTCTATCGTTCATTATCCTTGCTATTCACAAAAAGACCCCAAACCTCACCATATGGTCATCGGTTTTCTTGTGCGCACTGTATACTGTGATCTTGTTTGGTATTTTCAGTGCTTCTTATACTTCTGCATTGTATAGCTGGCTATTTATTGTCCCTGTATTGTCTTACTTATTACTAGGTACTAAGTTAGGCACCCTTTACTCCGTGTTTTACGTTATTTCAGGCTGTGGAATTTTGACATTCCGACATATCATGCAAAATAGCGAGATCCCTACCATAGCTATTGTAAATGTTGGACTGACGTTAACCGCCATTTGGGCGCTGTCTTATACTTATGAACAAAAGCGTGCAGAAATGGTTAAACGGTTACAGGAAATGGCCTCTTTAGACCCCCTTACTGGCTTGAATAACCGTTTGTTACTAAGCTCCATTTTCGAAATGTTGTGCGATAGTTTGCCTGAGAAGCAAAAGTCAGTTTCTATGATTTTGCTAGATTTGGACCATTTCAAAAAGGTGAATGATAAGTTTGGCCACGGTGTAGGTGATGCCGTACTTGTTGATGTGTCACGGATTATAAACAGCATGCGTCGAAGAAACGATTGGGCTTTTAGGTTTGGTGGTGAAGAGTTTTGTTTGCTAATTCCTGATGTCACCCCTTCTCAAGCTAGTAGTATTGCAGAACGCTTGCGGTATGCTGTGGAACATACTCTTAATGCTGAGGGGTTTACGGCGAACATGACTGCAAGTCTTGGTGTTGCTCGTTGGCCTGAAAATGGACAAGAGCTTTCTGAAATTTATAAAGTAGCCGATGAGAGGTTATACAGAGCAAAAGAACAAGGTCGTAATCAGATAGTCGCTGAATAATAAGAGTAAATAGAATTATTGGCACACTTGGGACACGTCTTAATAGATTAAACACTGACTGGTTTTATAGCAACCTAACCAGTCAACCGTTATCCCACTTAAGGTGCGTTTCCATTAGCAGGGCTAAATACAACAGCTTAAAGCTATAGGTTTTCTACTTTTGCCAACATTTGACTAAATTCGGCGAGTTCTAATTCTAGGTATTCACCACCGTCTAACCATTCTACGCCAATGAGCACATTGTCTTCGGCTAGATCTTCTACCCAAAACTCTAACCAATCTGCAAGCGTGATGGCTTTAGGGGTGTAGTCTTGCCATTCGTCAATGCAGTGTGCTTGAGCAAGTTCAATGCTTGACCATAGTGGCATAACATCGGTATTTTCATAGTTGACTGAGTCAAGAATTACCCAACCTTCGCTGGCGGTGTCTTGTAATGCCCATAGAGTTTGGGTTTGCTTTATTTGTGCCATGAAATCGGCAGATGCTGGATTGGTGTCTGTCATAATAAAGTGTCTTTTATTGATATATGGCTAACATTCTACGGGGTTCGGTGCATCAATGCCATGTCGCAGACATATATGTGTATCCCTGCTTAGAAGAGCAGGCTACAGATATAGGTTGTTTTGCTTGGTAGCAACAAAAAAGCCCTAATCACTTAGGGCTTAATCATGGTCTATATGAACTCTAACTCATCTTCGGGTGACATTCCGAGTTCACGAAGCTCCTGTTTTAGTTGATGCCTATCGCGAATAGCTTCGATTTCTCGCCATTTACGTTTGCTGTTTTTAGTTTTGGGTGTACGGCTTTCTGAATCTAATGTTGACAATAATTCGGACTTATCCATTTGGAACCTCTTTATCATTATTTATAGCGCAGTGATTACAACAATACTTCTTTTAAGCAAATGCGATTTTTAGTCACAAAACAACAGCTTATAAGATATGTACCATACAGGGACTTAAAATAGAATAAGAATTTGACCGTTTTATGACCCATCTATGAATAATTGATGACAGTGGAGGCCTGCTAACACTAGGTATATTAGGCAACTGGCACATATTTCAGCTTAAAAAATCAAAATAAAGGGCATATGGATGAAAGAAATAAATCTGAGCTAATTCATCATTTATGCATCAATAAACCTAAAGGATAGAACTATGAGCTACCCCAACACCCTTATTTTTGTGGATTTAACCTCAGATGACCCAGCCGCTGCGGGTGATTTTTATGCAGCCGTATTTGGTTGGGAAAACGACCCACGCCCATTGGGTGTATATCACCGTATGGTGCCTGGTGGTGTAATGCGCGATAGCGAGGGTAACGACACGTCAATTGGTAATTTCCACCTTGGCATACATAAGGCAAAAAATGTAAGGCCACACCCGAACCCAGATGGAGTCGAGCCTCGTTTTATGGCAACAGAAGGCCGTAAGGCTAGGGTTTGGATTTTAATTAGCGATGATGACAGTATCGAAGCTGTGCTCGAGCGAGCCACATCGCTAGGTGCTACTGTATTATGGAAAGATCACTTTTGGGCAGAATTTAATGGTATCAACTCTGCATTTCGAGACCCTTGGGGCAATGAAATTATTTTGTGGGTAAAAGGGGGAGAAGCGCCACAGATACCTGCATATTTTACCCAAGAATAAAAGGCATCCCGACTAAACTAAAAGCTATCAGTAATAATTGACTGATAGCTTTTTTCGTTTTTGCTTTAATCGCCTACTGATATTGGTGCTTCACCTTTTACCCACAACCTATGGGCCATTCTGTTGTATTTTTTGTCATCATATAATGAGCCTGTATGCAAGGTGCAACGGTTATCCCACATAAGTACATCACCTTCTTGCCACTTGTGAGAGTATACATATTTGGGCTGGGTCACATACTCTACCAGCTCATCAACTAGCTTCATGGCTTGGTCGTCTTCCATTCCTATAATATGCTTTACTGTACCTGTGCTTATCCATAGCGCTTTGCGGCCATCAGCTGGGTGTACGCGTATCATTGGATGAATCACATCTGGATTGGCATCGCGAATTTCATCGCTTATTTCGTAACTATTGAACTCACGATTTTCGATAAAATGTACATAAGAGTGATGAATTTTTAGAGGGTCTAACTGCGCTTTTTTAGCTTCGGGTAAGTCTTCGTAAGCAGCAACTTGATCAGCAAGTAAGGTTTCACCCCCTTCATCAGGGACAGTTACCGCGTATAACATGGTACACATTACTGGTTCTTTTTTATAAGAATAGTCAGTGTGCCAACCCACGCCATCGTTATGGGCACCGAGTGGTTTGCCGTTTTCATCAAGCATATTAGATAACTTAAAAATATGGGGATAGCCAGGTAAGCAATAGTTCTTTTGGGTATGCAGCTCAGGCTCTCCAAAGGCGCTAATAAAGCGCATCAGATCGTCAGGCTGCATAGATTGGTTACGTAGTAAAATTGCTCCGTGTAACCGAAATGCCTCTACCACTGTGGCTAGGGTTGCATCATCTGCATTTTTTAAGTCAATATTGTGGATATGCGCGCCAAACTCACTTTTTAATGGAGTTATTTGTAACGCAGCCACAGATTCTGTTAATGAAGTCGTCATAAGTTTTCTCTAAATTTAAGGCTATTGTTTACCACAAACAGATAAAGCAGTGAGGGCGTAGATAAGCGCACTTTTGGCTAAGTCTTCTGGAGTGGCTGCAAATCTGGGCATGCCAGTGGTAATCGCGGGTACGCGCTGCATATTAAACACGTTATGGTCGCGCCACATACTCGAATAAGCCGGGTGAGCAAGCTCTACTGGGCTTCCATTAACTGCTGTTGTTGCTTCACATAGTGACTTAACCAGTGGCGACACTTCAGTTGGATTGGCTTCATAGCCATTTCTAACTACCATGGGTTCGATTTCAAATCCTGCTATGTCCAGACCTGACATTAGGTCTTTTAGCTGATGGTAAGATTGCGCTGCGGTTTGCTTGGGAGTAAGCCCGACATCTATATACACCGAACACACATCAGTACCAGCACCAAAAGACATGGGAGAGCCAGCCTTTATTGCGTCAATTTGTACTTTAGGGTTGGATATTCCCCCAGCTGTTTCGTAGCAATTTTCTTGCTCATAGCGCTGAGACCATTCATGTAATGCATCGATAACAGGTCCTAATTTGTAGATAGGGTTAGGGTGCTTATGTACTTCTTTTGGTGCATCGAGAATAGGTGTAAACACTCCTTCACCAAAAATTTGAATACGGTAAAGTACGTATCCGCAACCCTGCCAAGTTACGCCCCAATCACAGCCTTCTGCGGCAATGGCGTAGTCAGCGATGACACCTCCATGATGAAAAAGGTAGTTAGCTCCAATGTCTTTGCCAAGATAGTCTACTCCTTCCCATTGCTCCATTGGCTCTGGACCTATTTCACCGGGACACGCTGTCAAATAGAGTTTACCCGCTAAGTCAAAGCCTGCTTTTTTTAGTGCTTTCGCTGCAATTAAAAAGCAACTCATTGGGCCTCGGTCGTTATAAAGTGGAAACCCATGAAGTTTGCCATCTTCAAGCCAACACTGTTTCCACTCTGGGTTACTTAATGTTTCTGGCGAGAACCTATGTTGGTTGATATGTGGGTCGTCACTGGGACTTTCAGTATCTAAATGGGCGGTGAAAAGTAAATTTTTACCAACCCCAGTACCACCATATTCTCCAATGATATTGGGGCGCTCGGGGGTAGCGCCACATTGACGGCTCTTAAAACCATTGGTTTGTAACCAATCTAATACAAATGCAGCAGATTCAGCTTCATATCGTGATTGGCTTGGAATATTCCCAAGAGTTAGTGCTAAGTCAGTAAGCTCTTCTGTATCGATAGCCGCTTTTAGTTTTGCCACATCTTGATCTGTTATGGTGTAGGCAATTTCGGTATCTGAAGGGTATAGAGGACTGGTCATACCGTTTTCTCCCATATTGAGCAAAGTTGTTGCGTGTCACTCAACAGTGCAAAATTGATAGCCATTGCTGATAAGCTTGCATCATGAACTTGAGGCTCGTACGCCGCACAAGCATCGGTAGCGACAATGGCATGATAATCTAAGTGAAAAGCATCTCTGACACTAGACTCAACGCAGCATTCGGTGGTGACACCGCAAAACACTAAGGTGTCGATATTTTTTTGGTCTAATTGCTTGTCGAACTCGGTACCATGAAATGCGCTATAACGGGTTTTATAAATAACAGAATCTGAGGGCTCTGGGAGAACCATAAAAAAGTCACTCCCTTTAGTGCCCACTCGACAAATGGCACTTTCTATTTCTGGATCTCTACCTTGACGACTCATCCATTTTTTCCAAGCGGGAGAGTCTGTTTCTTTTGCTGTTTTTAAGCCAATAAAATAAATAGGGACGTTGGCTTTACGGGCGGCAGTGACTATTTTTTGGCAGTTGGCAATAGCAGTTTGAACCGAATCCATGTTTAAACCAAACTGGCCTAACAATCCATCTGGACTAGCAAAGTCTTGTTGTATATCAATAATACATAAGGCTGTGCGACTAGGTTCAATCCAAGAGGCTTGTAAGGCTGTGACTTGACGTTGGGCTGAATCAGCCATAGTGTGCCCTTAAGTCAGGTAGTATATGCTGGCCAAACTTATGTAATCCTTTTTCGTAATCATCAAAAATAATCATAACACCGTCCATTTCAGTGTTATCTATGACGTCTATTAGCTGCTGCTTTACTGACTCTACTGTGCCTACTAACTCGCGGCTCATAAAGGCCCCTTGAGATCGAATCACCATGGCATTGTCTTTTAATGCGGGATCAATTCCATAAGAGCGCATCATGCCCTCAACTGCCCCTGAATCTTTTCCTGCTCGGTAATAATCAGCTTTGGCTTGGGCTTCTTCTTCGGTGTCTTCAATAATTAAAATGGCCATGCAGTAACACTTCACTGAGGTGTTTAGTTCATCTGCAATGTTACGTGCCATGCGAGTGATTTTTAAGGTTTCTGCATCATCTTTACCTCCCACAAAACAAGCATCTGTATTTTTTACAGAAAAGCGCAATCCACGTTCTGATTGGCCCGCACATACAGTAAAAGGTTTCTTAGCTGGTTTAGGTTGAGACACGCAATCTTCAAACTTGAAGTACTTACCATTGTAATCAACGTGGTCTTCTTTCCATAACTTATGTACTAGCTCGGTCCATTCTTGGGCGTATACGTATCGCTCATCATGGTCGACATCATCCCGCCAAACGCCCATTTGATTGAGCTCATCTCTGAAGGACCCAGAAACGATATTTAGCCCTGCACGGCCGCCAGATATCTGGTCTAAGGTGGCAAACATTTTAGCGATAGCGGCAGGGTTCATCATTAAAGTATGTACAGTGGCAATAACTTTTGCATGGCTGGTGGCTTCTGCCAAACCTGCCATCATAGTAATGGATTCTAAAGAGGTGCCCCAATGCTCAGTTTTGCCGCCATAACCCCGCCATTTGGCCATGGACATGATGAAGTCCATCTTGTAGTTATCAGCAATTAAGGCTGCAGTTTTATTTTGTTGGTATGAAGCGTCTAGTCTTGGCGTGTTCTCTGACACAATCCAGCCACCGTTTGCTATGGGTAAAAATACCCCGAATTCTTTGTTATAGGTAGTCATTTGAATTACTCCTGTATTACAGCGTCTTACTCACATTCTTTAGCTGCAAGTAAGTTATTGCTTGATGGGTTAGATACTTTGGATTCGGCTCTTTTATGTAGGTCCAACCTAGGTGGACGCATAAATGTTATACCGATAAATATTAGAATTGGCAGGGTGCCTATTATTAAAAATGGTGGAACAAAGGTGCCAGTAGCATCTTTCATGTAGCCACTTAATAAAGGCGCAGCAGCAGCAATAGTTGCGCCTATGTTCATTAACGAAAACAGCTGTAAATACGGGCCTGTACCGAAATAACGTACCAATAAAACGGTGCAAGATAAAAACGTTAATCCAAAACCAAAACCTATGGCAAATGAATAAAACCCCAGTGTCATTAAGGTTTGACCAAAACTAAGGGCAAACATACCGCCTGCAAGCAACATTAAGGCTACCTGCAGCATGATTTTTGGCTCAAAGTACTCGCCAATAAACCCACCAAAAATTCGTGAGATTGCATTACAAAATGCCTCAGCCGAAAGCAAGGTGCTAGCTAGTGCAAATGTAATTCCTACCTCAGTTAAATGGGCTACTGAAAAGCTATTTACAGTAATCCCTACAAACAAAACTGTAGAGTAGGCTGCTAATAACAATAGGTATTGAGGTGTTCTGACAGCGCGCTTGAAGGTCCAAACTTGCTCTGTTTCATACACTCTTTGATTTTCCGTATTTACTTTTTTGTGCTCTGGCGGCTTGCGTAAACGCTTAGCGTCAGTGAAGAGCAGAGAGGCAAGCATAAATGCCACAGATAAGATCATGGCCCCTAGCATAACCAACCAATGGTAGCGCCAGCTTCCTAACATGTCGGTTGCTAGCCAAACAACAATTGGCCCTACAACGCCTCCTAGACCTCCCACAGTGTAATAAAAACCAAAGGCAGTGGAATGCTTTTTAAAGAAATGAGTAATAACGTAAGTGCCTGGTACTGACCCTACAAAGCTATAGCCTGTTCCAATTAATATACAACCCCAAAAATAAGAAACTGGGCTTGCTGTTGTATACAGCATCATAAACCCAGCCGTTAATATTACTAGGCCTGCAATTAAGGTGAAGGATAAGCCCCATCTTTTGATGGTTAT
Source organism: Paraglaciecola marina (assembly GCF_004360155.1). Classification (GTDB taxonomy): domain Bacteria; phylum Pseudomonadota; class Gammaproteobacteria; order Enterobacterales; family Alteromonadaceae; genus Paraglaciecola; species Paraglaciecola marina. Next base: position 13,421 of record NZ_SAIS01000040.1, read on the forward strand.
GGTAGGCAAGTAACTGCTTAAACCACACGCTATACCTAGGCATGTAAAGCCTAGGCCAGCTGTGGTCCAGTCCCAGTTTAGCTCTGTGACCATAGCAGGCAACACTACGCCCAAGGACGTAAAGGTTGCCGCAGTTATCACAAAGAACCCAAGACTAAAGGCACACAACACGAAACGCGCTTGTATATCAGCGGTTAACTTACCCATAAGGTCTCCAAAGTTTTTATCGTTATCATTTTAATTTCTATTACATCTAGTTAAAAGTTGTAGTGGACTGACATACGCCATTCACGACCTTTACCAGGTAATACTGCCACATCACCATATATATCTTGTAATGGGGTAAAGTAGGTCTCGTCTAAAACATTGTCTATGTTCAAGCTGATGGACCAGTCGTTGTAATTGACGAATAATGCCGCCTGCATCAATAAGTAACTAGGATACTTAGTGGCAAATTCGGTGAATCCAGAAGTTTCTGATACATGACGCACTCCCCATGTAGTCCCCACGCGATCAAATACACCCATTTCATCAGCATAGGTGGCATAAATACTTGTTACAGCGTCTGGTATACGAGTATCTTCTAATGCACCTAAATAATATTCACTGCCAGTTAAAGCATACAAGCTGTCAGAGAAGTTAAAGGCCGCTACAGATACACCATAGTTGGATACATCGTCTAAACCAATGTCTCTGGGATTAATGACATAATAACCATCATAACCGTCCACATATTCAGTTTTTTGCTTATTAGAAGTAATGCTGAAACTTAAGTTTTCGCTGGCAAGAATACGCAGTTCGAGTTCAGCCCCTTCACTTTTAGTGCGGTTAACCGTGCTGCCTGCGACTGTGCTAAGTTCTGTTCTCTCTTGACCATAACCAGAAATTGAACCTGTTACTATTCCATCAAACAACTCTAATTTAAGCCCTGCTTCAACTAGCTTGCCATCAGATAACCATTCACCATTAGCAATTAAGTCAGGGGATACTTCACCTGCTTGGCTAAACTCAATAGCAGCAGATTCTGCGTAACTAATGTAAGGACGAATACCCGAAGGTAGGTCTAATAACAAGGTGGCACTGTAGGTGAACTTACCATCTGTATCTTTAGCTTCTGTGACGCCTGCATAAGAGTATGTTGGGTCACCATTTTCAGTGGAGTCTAAGTCGTAATAGTCGTATCTGGCACTTAATGAAAGATCCCATATATCCATGGCCGTAAGATCAACCATTGCAAAAATAGCGTTGTCGGTCCAGGTAGACTGGGTATCTAAGTCCCAAAAGAAGTCTGAGTTAAAAGGAGATCCCATAATATCATTTGGCATTGCGCCAACTGATAGATCCCGGCGGCTAATGGCAATTTGTCCACCGTTATAGGATTCTTTCTTACGGGCATCATAATAACGACTGCTTAATCCGACATTGTAAACACCTGTAATGGTATCTTTGTCACTACCGAAAGCGCCAATGTAAGATACCCTAGCTTCGAACGTTTTTGCTAAATAATCTGCCGGAAAGCCATAACTTACAAAGCGCTGGTTATCTAAGTAATCAGCAAATACTTGTATTTTTAATTGGCTGTCATCGTCATAGGTTTTGATAAGATCAACAAAGCCAGTAAAGGTGCCTGTATCAGAAAAGTCATTGTCACTGATATAGACATCTTGTGGTGATAACTTTGTTGTACCTAGGTTGGTATCTAACGCTGCTAGACTGGCATCGGCATATAAGTAAAAATCAGGATAATGGGTCAGTTTGGCGAAATAAGTAGGGTCTTGTGCAGAGAGCTCTGCCCATTCCATTTGACCATTACCATCTGTATCCACTAAGTCAGTATCTCGCCCAGTTTGGTAAGTTCCATTATCGATTAGCTCTTGGGTGACTCTGTTCCATCCTGGTGTTTGCACATAACCTTCAGAAGTATAGGACATAAGGCCCGCAGCTAGTTTCCAGCTATTCCCTATTTCAAAGTCTGCAGATAATTGCAGCATTTGATGTTCTGGGGTAATGCCGTTATAAAAACTCCCAGAGTCTTCTAATTCTACGTAGGCATACACTCCGCCTTCAGCTTCGGAAATATTGACAGGTACACCCACCTGAAAACTAGCATTTTTCTTATCATAAGAGCCAAAGGTGACTTGAGCTTCACCAACGACTTCAGGTAAAAAACCACCTGATTGGCTGAGCCTAGCTGTTTTCGGTTCAAGGTTTAATAAACCACCTATTTTACCAGGTCCAAAGTTTGCTGTAGGTGGCCCTCTCAAAATGTCTACTCTGGAGGTTGAACCTATTGGTGTTTGGTAGGTTCCTTTATTTTCAATACGTTTAAAACCGTGGAAGTAGGTTTCTGCCAGTGTGCCCCTAACATTTAAGGCTCCTTCAACTCCATAAAATGAAGCAGTAAAGGTTCCGGGTGCGACGGCTGTAAGATCATCTACTGTGGTTACACCAAAGGCTTTTAATGTTTCGTCACTGACAAATGTGGCAGAACGACCGGTTTCTAAAAGTGACTTTTCAAAACCAAAAAGCAAACTACTAGGTTGATTCTCTAGAAACCCTGCAATATCTCGTTTTGCAGTTATCGATATAACTTCTACTGCTTCTTCATCAGTAACCTGAGTGGTATTTTCATTCGCTACTGTCTCTTGAGCCATTAGCGTGTTCCCAGAGCCACTAATCACAACAGTAGCGAATGAAACAGATTTAAAAAGCTTATTTAATTTTCGCATAGTGTGAATCCTTTTGTTTATTATGGTTTTAAGGAAGGTATTACACTATCAATTTAGTCATAGGCACTTTTGTAATTATCCGTCTAAGTACTTGACTATTTATGCAGCTATATACTTTCTTTTAGGATGAAGGGGCTACGCTTTCGGAAAAACCTTCATTTTCTTTCAAGTTTGTGAAAATGGTTTTTGGTATTACTGCATGTACACCCCAGTTACCATCAACGACTTGGGTTACACCAAAATCAACGGCTACTGATAGAAGCGAAATAGCTTCATCTTCACTTAAGTTTTGTGAATTCATCAAGAATCTACGTGCTTTTCGAAATGCGTCTCGCATGGCTAAATCGATAGTCGACTGGCTGTAAATATCACTTTGTGCATTATCACCCAACTCTTTGAGGTAGTTAGGATGACTAAACCCTAAAATCACCCATTCAGTGTCCGTCTCTATCAAAGGAAAATCAACATCAAAATGGCGGCCAGCGATATTTTCCTGTTTGTGCAAAATGACTTGAAATACCCCTGTCAAAGAACACTCTATGGCTGTTCCGCAAAGCTCTGAGTCTCCTTGGCTAGCGTGGGGGTCACCCACTGATAATAAACCGCCAGCAACGGCAACGGGAAGAAATACTTTTGAATCTTTTGCAAGACGCCAATTATCTAGATTACCCCCTTGATTTGAAGGGGGCACTGAGTCAACTAGACCACTGTGGTTTGGTGCGAGCCCTATGGTGCCAAAGTGGGGGCGCAAGGGAATTTCTACATTCTGTAATATGTCAAAGTTTTTTTGAGTTTTACTATGATCAACCGGTACACCTGGGTAGTCAATTCTGTCATGGGTAACACCAAAGGGATCAGTTTGGGGTACCCAACGATAATTGTATACAGCGTGGGCACAAAATGGCTTTTCAGACTCATCGATTTCATAAATAGTCACCACTTCTCTGGGTTTGGGCTCAGTGAGGAGATCGTTATAATGAAAGCCCCAAAATGTGGCGGCATTTGAACCAAAACTTCTACCTTTAAACTGCTCGCTGTTATTATGACGGGTTTGAATATCGAGAATTCTTAATTCAATGATATCCCCCGGCATTGCATCGTTCACATAAATAGGCCCTGTACATACATGTACACCAAACCCTTCTCCTGAACCTCGCCCATAAACTGAAGCATCAGCGGGCCCTGCTCCTCTGCGGTCAACGTTTTTTTGGTCTTTAGTCCATTTAAAAACACTTTCGGCACCTGGATCATCTTTGATCATTCTGGCGTAATCATCGTATGCATGATGGGTGAGGGTTTCTATGGTGACTTTTTCATGGGAGTTCATGGTTAACACTGGTGGCAAGTCTTTATCAAAATATCCCCAGTGGATGGTATCTTTGTTTACTGGGATATAATGATGTACGTTTGAGGCTTGTTGTTGTGCTGATGTTAGAGCTTGTGAAGAAGATAAGCTTGCAGAAGTATCCAGTTTATTGCGTAGCTCTGACTCATCTAATGACACACTGGTTGCAGTGGCTGGGCGACCTCTAGTTTGATGTAGCTCCTCTAATTTCGCGGCCTTTAGTTTGGAGCGTTTACGGTATTCCCTAGGAGACATCTTGGTGTAATCTTTAAAAGAGCGGCTGAAATAAGCTGAATCATTAAACCCCCAACGAAAACATATCTCTGATATTGAAAGCTGTGCATGAACTGGGCTATCTAAGTCATCTTTGCAACGCTCTAATCGCCTATTACGAATATAGCGGCTAAAGCTTTGATCCACAGACTCAAACAATTTCTGCAAATATCTGGGGGATATTTTATGTTCTCTAGCCACTTCATTTAAATTCAAATCTGGGTTTGACAGCCTTACCTCTATGCCTTGGCAAATACGATGTAGCATGGCGGCTTTTACGCCAGCCGCACCGCCTAAGGTGCGAGTATCTGCCTCAGGAAATAGCGCTGCGATTAAAAATTCAGGAATAGCCAACTCAATGGGCCTAAGCTGGTCTTCGGTAATAGTTTCAAGGTTATTAGCTAGTGAGACTAACATGGCGACTAAAGTTTGTGCTGGCCCAGAGTGCCCTGGTAAATGCAACATATGGGTAGGTAAAGGTGCGATAAGTCTAGCGTTAAAAGCAATGTTTGGTATGGTGACAAACAGTTGTCGAAAATCTGAATGTAAAGTAAGGGATGTTTTAGAGCCCATAGCCCCAAATACTAAATCTCCCGGTATAACTTCAAAAGAGCGGTCGCCTTCTTGAATTGTCATACGGCCTTCTAAAGGAAATGCGACCCATACCCCATCATTGTTGTTTTCTTTTTTTGCGATTATATTTTGAGCTCCGGATCTTATGCGGGTAAATTCGATTCCTTTTGGGGTAGACATACAATGCATGTCAGCATAAAAATCTTCTAAACTTCCGGGGTATTCACTAAATAGCCCCAATTTCCCTAATGCTGCTTGCCAACTGTCTAAACGGTTCATTTTAGAATGGGAATCTGTAGAATAACTCCAGCTACGATTTTGCATATGCTCTCCCTCCTTAAACTTCTTAATCATTAAGGATTCAATTTAACTTGGCGCAACTAAAATAGCTGCCCACTAAGTCGAAATTGCAATTTATATACCAGTACAAGTGAAATATAGAGAATGATTATTTGAAAAAGCTGTTAAATCATAGAATGATTTAACAGCTTCGAAAACAGTCAGGTAGGTAATTTACTCGGGTTACTCTGAGTCTGGCTCACCAGTATCGACAATGCTTCTAGGGATTTTTGCATGTACACCTTGAACACTATCTACCACCTGAGTTACGCCAAAATCGCTACTGATACTCATTAATGAATATGCATCATCTTTACTCATCCCTCTGTGCTCTGCTAAAAGTTCTAGCATGTCCACAGACGCGTTTTTCATGGCTACATTAAGATCTTCATCAAAGCCATGTACCACAAAGTAATTAGGGGTTTCTAACAAAGGAGATGGGAACACAAAATCTTTACGTAAAATGATTTGCATGGTCACGTCAAGAGAAGCCTCAATAGCGGTACCGCTGATTTCGCCATCACCTTGAGATACGTGGGGGTCGCCAATGGAAAATAAACCGCCCTCTACCTGTACAGGGTAATACATGGTAGACCCCGCTCCGATGCGCCAGTTGTCGATATTACCGCCATGTTTACCCGGTGGTATGGTGCTAACACGGCCTGACACGTCTGGTGCAACACCTGCGGTTCCAAGGTGTGGTCTAACCGGTACTCTAACGCCGTTGAGTGTTTTTTCGCGCTCACACTCTGGACACTTAGTTATGGTACCAGGAACTTCGTATTTACCCTTAAAATCATAAGCATAATGTCCATGGGCTTGCATACTCGCCATGTCTAAACGATAAATTGTCACCCTTTCTTTTTCGCCGAACTCTTTGTATAAATGGCCCCAATTGGCGGCTAAATTTGAGCCATATGAAAACCTGGGGCGCATAGATAGGTATCTAACTTCTAGCATGTCTCCTGGTTGGGCATCTTTCACAAAAATAGGGCCTGTCATTAAATGTACGCCAGGATTTCTATCGGCTTCGGGGATACCATCCCATACAGCTTTGATACTTTCATCCATCATCAGTTCAGGAGCATCACCGGCATGATGGGTTATGGCTTCGGCTTGAATAATATCGCCACTTTCTATAATCACGGCAGGACTTTCGGTTGCTGAAAAATATCCCCAATGACAGTTTTCAACTGTTGCCTTTAAGGTATGCATTGCCCCTGCGTGATGTCTATCTTTATTGGTTAAATCATCTGTTTTTAGTAATGACATAAATCAATGCTCCCATTTTTATTATTTGATTAAGCTCATTATGTTTAGGCTAATCTCTCAATGCCGTTAATTCTTGACTGAGTACGCCAGCTTAATTGTGTCTATTCCCTTTTTTGATAGAATTTAACTAAGCACTACAGTGGTCATATCTAATGAGCCATACTCAACGTAGTTACTTTCAAAGCGCACACTATCTTGCTCTAAGCGGGCGCCTAGCACATATAGTAAAGGTAAAAAATGGTCAGGGTGGGGAACGGATTGATTAGCCTCAGGTCCAAATGTCGGATATTTTATAACTGATTCTGGTTGGTCATTTACTATCGCCTCTCGAATATAATTACCAAATCGTGTGGCCCAGTCAAAGCTGCTGTTTCTGCCGCCCCAGTCCATTACTGATAGATTGTGGACTATATTGCCACTTCCTATAATCAGATAACCTTCTTGCCTTAGTTTTGCTAGCTTTTCACCTAATTTAAAGTGAAAGCTAGGGGGCTGGCCACTATGAATAGAAAGTTGTACCAAAGGGACATCGGCTTTTGGGTAGACTTTTTTTAGAACACACCATGCGCCATGGTCAAACCCCCAACTGTCATCTAGAACCGCCCCTTCTTCACTTAATATAGATACAACTTTTTGTGCTAACTCAGGGCTACCTGGTGCAGGGTATTGCATCTCGTACATGGCTGGTGGAAAACCACCGAAGTCATGTATGGTTTTTGGATTTTTCGATGCTGTAACGCCTACGCCTTGGGTGTACCAGTGGGCTGATACACATATAATACCTTTAGGTGTGGGGAACTCAGCACCAAGCCGTGCCCACATTTTGGTTGCTTGATTACTTTCTAGTACATTGCCTGGGCTGCCATGTCCAAAAAAGATAGCAGGCATTACCGCTGCCATTTCAGTAGTGGGGCTTTCTTGCATAATTGTGACCTTAGTGAATATCTTTATTGTCTATTTGAGAACGATGACTAATAACATCTTCTAGCTTAGCCTTGCTGCTTTACAGGGATACTTTGTTTTGCTTCTTGCCATGTGCTTTGGTATCGCTCAACTAGCCATTGATTCAGTAACAGTTGCGCTTCTTCTTGCCAAGAGTAGCGACCACGGGGGGCGAAACGAGAATTAAGTCCGACTTGTACCAACCTGTCTACATGTAGGTCTTGCTCTGTGATTTCCATTGCTGCTTTCATATTAAAATCTATTTTATCTTGAAAAAGCGGAGTTTTCATCGCGCCTGGCGCGACTAAGTAGCCAATAGTCATGCTGTGGCTATCTGCTGATTCTGCATGCAAAATTAAGTAAATGATCATATCTGCAGTGATAACCAAAGAAAGGGTAGGGGGGAGGTTTGCAAATACGGCGCGATTACGGTCTTCGTCTGTCAAGTTAGGAAAAATGGGGAGTATGGCTTTTTGTAACGGATTGAAAGCGGCGTCAGCATGGTCTGTGCCATTTAATCTTACGTAACCTGCCTCGTTATCGGACATAGTTGGAAACTCGGACTTTTCACTTGGAATAAAGTCATGTAGTGGGCCCTTATGCAACTTAGTTGCATGGTAGCCGTCATTATTGTTTTCCATCATGACTTTCCAATTCCAGTTATAACTTTCAGGAGCGTCTGGACGAGGCCCTTCTGCTTTTTCTAATTCGTAGTTTGCTAAATATTTACTCACTTCTGGAAGTCTTGGAGCTAATGGCGCAGCGTTTAAGTCAAAGTTGACGAAAATAAAGCCTTCCCATATTTCTACCTTTAGTTGTGGTAAAGGGTGTTCTTCACGTTTGAATTCACAGGTCTTGTTCATTGCTGGAGCACCAGTAAGTTTGCCATCTAGTTGGTAACACCAATTGTGATAGGGGCATAAGAACATTTTAGCGTTACCGTGTCCCTCAGCGACTAACATACCTCTATGCTGGCACACAGCGGACATAGCTTTAATTTCTTTAGACTTGTCTCTACATATAATGAGCGGCTCGTTTATATGGGTAACGGTAAAGTAATCACCAATATTGGGTAATAGAGACTCTCGTCCTACACATAGCCACTCGTGGTTAAATAGAGCTTCTTTTTCAAACTCAAAGAAAGAAGGATCGGTGTAACATTCTGGAGGAAGGCTTTCGGCTTGTGATATATTACTAATGGAGCTTGCCATGCTGGTGAAAAAATCTTCTGTGAATACTTTTTTTATCATTTTTTTAATTCCCATTATTTCGCATATTCAACGACTTAGCTCATAAAGGCCAAAGCTGTATTGATTATTTACATGACTGATTAAACTATGGGTATTATAAAAATTTGGCTTAGTTGCATCTTGGACATATCCGTCTCACAATTTGAAGTAACACGATATCTTTAGGTTTTTTTGAAGCAGAATTTCTAGGTTAATGCGCTAACTTTGTGCAGATTTGCACAGTCACACATCAAACTTGCTTTCAATTTAGGGCTGAAAATTATTTGTTAATAACTCAACTTTTAGTGCGTAAAAGAACAAGAAGCATTTACCAATGAGAGATACATTGTATTTCTGATAATGATTGTAGGTGGGGTAGGAATGAAAATTGGTATTATTTGTGGCAGCCAACGAGCTAAATCACAAACAAGTAAGGTCGGTAAATATATTGAAACAAGCCTGAATCTTGAGGGTGTGAGTACCTACTTAGTTGACCTGAGTGTCGAATCTTTGCCAAATTTCGATGATAGTTTCTGGTATGAAAAAAATGGTCCACTACAAACTCAATGGGCACCTATTGCAAAGGAGTTACAGGCTTGCGCTGGCTTTGTAGTGATTACTCCAGATTGGCATGGCATGGTTCCAAGTAGCCTTAAAAATTTATTTTTATATAGTAGTGTGGCGGAGATGGGAAATAAGCCAGGGTTAATAGTGGCCGTTTCTTCTACTGTTGGGGGGTATCAACCTGTAACTGAACTACGTATAAGTAGTTTTAAAAATAATCGTATTTGTTGGATCCCTGACCACATCATAGTGCGTAATGTTAAAACTTGCCTCAATGATTTCAATGAACCAGAGGGTAAAGATGATCTCTATATTCGAAACCGTTTGCAGCACTCTCTTGCTATTTTAAAAGAGTATTCAAAGGCATTAGAAGTTATGAGAGCAAGTAAGGTGACGGATTATGAAACCTACCAATACGGCATGTAATTTTATCTAATAATTTTTTAATTCCAAGGTGTAGATATGAGTAACATAACAGTCAAACCCATGACAAAAAATATAGGCGCGACAATCGGCAATTTGGACTTAACTAAGCCGTTATCAGCAGAGCAAAAAGCCGATCTTAAACAAGCACTAATGGAACACCAGGTTATTTTTCTTCGGGATCAACCAATAAGCCATGAGCAACATAAAGAAGTTGGTAAAATATTTAGTAACTTGATAGTCCACCCTGGTGCTCCAAGTATAGAGGGCCACAAAGACATAGTGGCTATTCATGCAGATAAAAACTCTAAATATGTAGCAGGAGACAATTGGCACTCTGATTTAAGTTGTAACCCTGAGCCGCCAATGGGGTCAATGCTATATTTACATACTGTCCCAGATATAGGTGGCGATACTTTATTTTCATCTATGTATGCTGCATATGATGCTTTGTCACCGGCATTACAAGAGTACTTATCGGGACTAGAGGCAGAGCATGATGCAAACCCTGTGTACCACAGTATTTATGGTGACTATGGTACCGCTTACCCTTGTAGTACACACCCTGTGGTAAGAACTCACCCGGTAACGGGGCGTAAAGGTATCTTTGTTAATCGTTCTTATACCACCAGAATTTTAGGCGTCTCTAAAACCGAAAGTGATGGGATTTTGAAAATGCTATTTGAACTTGCTAAAGATCCTAATTTTCAAGTGCGCTTTGAATGGCAGCCTCACTCTATTGCGATTTGGGATAACCGCTGTACCCAACATTTTGCTGTGTGGGATTACTTTCCTGAAACTAGATCAGGCTACCGAGTAACTCTAGAGGGCGACAAGCCTTTTTGAAGCTAATATTACATAGCTTTTTAGATTAGGTACGAGTCCTGCTTAAAATATGAAATGAGGCTAGGTGAATGGGGCTTGGATGGCATATTCACCTGGTACATTTTAACGGTCAGCGTTACAGGAGTTTAAAAATGTATATTTTGGCAAGAGCTTTGATTATTGGTCTATTCGCTTTTACAAGTTTACAAAGCTCAGCTGCAGAGTTTGCTGATGGGCCCATAATATTTGGCTATGGTAAACATGCTGCGGTAAAGCAGGATATGAAAATTGCCAAAGACACTAAGTTAAAGGTGGTTTTCGATGTTGCTAAAGCAGGCAAAGATGGTGGCGTTAATCGTGGCTTTGATAGTGTGGCTCGCTTTTACAACATGCATGTTGCAAATGGGATACCTGCAAAGAACATTGATCTTGTAGTTGTTGTTCATGGTGGTGCGACAAATGAAATGCGCAATACAAAGTCCTACCAAGCTAAATACGGTAAAGAGAACCCCAACGCAGAACTAATTAATACGTTATTGGCTAATAAGGTTCAGTTTGTGCAGTGTGGCCAGTCTGCAGCTTTTCATCAAATGGATAACACAGATATGATTGAAGGGGTAAATATGGCGCTATCAGCAATGACCGCGCACGCGATTTTAAATGCTAAAGGGTATAGCCAAAATCCATTTTAGGACTTTTTTGTAGAACTTAATTTTAATTAAAAAGGCGGGTTACCAAAGTAATCCGCCTTTTTAGTTTTTATCTAACCTAGTTAATGCTAGCTATTTGCTGCTCTAAACTTAGCTATTAGCTGGTTAGTTGAAGCATCAAAGCTTAGCGGCGCGTCAGTATTAACGAGTTTATCTAACACTTGATTACCTAGTTCTTTTCCTAGCTCAACACCCCATTGGTCAAATGAGTTCACGCCCCATATTGCACCTTGTACAAATACTTTGTGTTCGTACATGACCACTAGCGCCCCTAATGTTTTAGGATCCACCTTATCAAACAACATGGTATTGCTTGGTTTGTTTCCAGGCATGGTTTTATGCGTCGCCAGTGAATTTAACTCTGAATCATCTAGTCCTTTTGACGCTAAATCAGCTTTGCACTCGTCAAATGTTTTACCTTGCATTAGGGCTTGAGTTTGACCGAAGCAATTAGAAGCTAACATAGCATGATGAGTCGCATCTTGATTGGGAACGTTCAGAGGTAACATAAAGTCAGCTGGAACTAATACAGTGCCTTGGTGAATAAGCTGGTGGAATGAATGTTGGCCGTTAGTACCTTCACTTCCCCAGATAATTGGACCCGTTTCATAGTCAGTTGCTGTTTCTGCACCGGCAATACGTTTACCGTTACTTTCCATGTCTAGTTGTTGAACATAAGCTGGGAAACCACGTAAATAGTGGTAGTAGGGAAGTAGTACATGACTTTGAGCGCCAAAGAAATTGACGTACCAAACACCTAAAAGCCCTAGTAATAAAGGTAGGTTTTGTTCTGCTGGTGCCGACTTAAAGTGCTCATCCATGTCAAAGGCACCTTGCAGTAGTTCACGATAGTTGTCATAGCCTATAGTCAATGCAATAGGTAAGCCTATCGCTGACCAAAGTGAATAACGACCGCCTACCCAGTCCCACATTGGAAATATATTATCTTCAGCCATACCAAATTCGGTGGCGGCTTTGATGTTTGAAGATACGGCAATGAAATGTTTGGCTATATCTTGCTGTGTACCGCCAGCTTCTAAAAACCATGCTTTAGCAGTAAGGGTATTTTGCAGCGTTTCTTGAGTGGTGAAAGACTTAGAGGACATCACTACTAAGGTTTCTTCATGGTCAACTGTGGCTAATACGTCTTGAATATGGCAGCCATCTACGTTTGCTACATAATGCACTTTTACGCCCTCAAACCAATAAGGTTTAAGTGCTTCAGACATTATTTTAGGACCTAAGAATGAACCACCTATGCCAATCGCAACTATCTGTTTAAGAGGCTTTCCTGTGTAACCTTTGCGCTCACCGCTGTGAACACTTGCCACAAAATCTTGAATTTTTTGTTGGCAGGCTAATACTTCTGGCATGACATCTTCGCCATCTACCATTACAGGCTTGCCAGAAAAGTTACGAAGGGCTGTGTGCAATACTGCACGTTTTTCGGTGTGGTTAATGATGTCACCCGCAAACATGGCGTCGCGCTTTTCTGAAACTTGACACTCTGTAGCTAACGCTTGTAGTGCACTGAGTACTTCGTCAGTGACTAAATTTTTAGAAAAATCTAATTCGATACCACAGGCAGACTCAGTGTACTTTTCAGCTCTTTTAGGATCGGCTGCAAACCAATCTCGCATGTGTTGTGTTTTTATTTGTTCTGCTAGGCTCTGTAGGTTTTGCCAAGCTTGAGATTCAGTCAATGCTGTCATAGGAGACCTCGGGTGTAGGGCTGATAAAATTGTAATGACAAAAAAGCGCCGCAGAACGACGCTTTGTTAATAAGCTAATTTAACTTACAAGTAGCTTTTTAAAAGTGTTTCTAGTTTTACTTGGTCGATGGCAAAGTTACGAATGCCTTCTGATACTTTCTCAGTTGCCATTGCGTCTTGATTCATTTCCCAGCGGAACTGCGCTTCAGTTAAAGGCGCTCCAGGTGTTTTTGTTGCACCTGTGTCTGTTAGTTTAACTGGAAGAGGTGCATCTGATTGAGATAACTCTTCTAATAAAGCAGGTCCAATAGTTAAACGGTCACAACCAGCTAACTCGGTGATTTCACCCGTGTTACGGAAGCTTGCGCCCATAACGACAGTCTTGTAGCCGTGCTCTTTGTAGTAATTGTAGATTTTAGTAACAGATACTACACCTGGATCTTCTTCTGAGGCGTAATCTGTTTTACCTGTGCTCTTTTTATACCAATCTAGAATACGACCAACAAAAGGAGAAATTAAGTAGGCGCCAGCTTCTGCACATGCTTGAGCCTGAGCAAAACCGAATAACAAAGTAAGGTTACAGTTAATGCCTTCTTTTTCTAATACTTCAGCTGCTTTGATGCCTTCCCAAGTAGAGGCTAATTTGATGAGTATACGACTTTTATCAATGCCAGCTTCTTTGTAAAGAGCCACTAATTTATGAGCTTTTTCAATACTGGCTGCAGTGTCGAAAGATAAACGAGCGTCTACTTCAGTAGAAATACGACCAGGTACAATATTGACTATATCTGTACCTATGGTAACTGAAAGCTTATCGCCAGCATCAATAATTTGCTGTTCTGGATCTGATGATTGCTCTTTTGCCCATGCTACAGCATTCTCTAGGTGAGATTTGTATTGAGGCATTTCTGCCGCTTTCAGTAATAATGAAGGGTTAGTAGTGGCATCTACTGGTTGGTACTTTTTGATTGCCTCGATATCGCCTGTATCTGCTACAACAGTCGTGATTTCTCGTAAAGCTTCTAATTGGTTAGACATAGTATCCTCTGTATTGGGTGACGCTTAGTTTATGCTTGATGCTAATGTGCTATAGCTTGGTAGTGAACTCAAAGAAGTAAGCTAACTATCTTATGCTTAATGTTTACCAAATCTATTAATAGCCCTTAAAATAAAGCATATAACTGTTAAAAAGCCGATGCTAGTAAAAGGCCGCCTTAAAAGTGAAAAAAAGTAAATTGTTACTAAATAGCGACGTTTTGCGTTAAATCTATGAGTCCAGCTACGGACACGGCCTATTTTAACATCCTATATCTACAGATGTATTAAACCCATCTTGTTTTTCTATAGCAGCCCCACATATATCTAACTTACCTTTATTTAATGCTACTTTTTACAGGATCTCTTTTTAATGTTAGTGGTTATATCTCCCGCCAAAAATCTTGACTATACAAGCCCTGCTTCTACTGAAACGTTTTCACAACCTGAAATGTTAGATTATTCAGAATTTTTGATTAAGCATTGTCGTAAATTGAGCCCAGCTAAAATAAGTTCGCTAATGAAAATTAGTGACAAATTAGCAGGCTTAAATGCCGACCGCTATGCCAGTTGGCAGTTACCTTTTACTACCGACAATGCTAAGCAGGCGTTACTTGCCTTTAATGGTGATGTGTATGCAGGTCTTGATGCAAAGACGTTGACTGAAGACGATTTAAAATATGGGCAGCACCATTTACGCATATTATCTGGTTTATATGGGCTCTTAAAGCCCCTAGATTTAATGCAAGCATATAGGTTAGAAATGGGCACTAAGTTAGATACCGGAGAACATAAAAACTTATATCAGTTTTGGGGGGACAGAATTAGTAATAAATTGAATGAAGCCCTTGATGCACAAGGTGACAATGTCTTGGTCAATCTAGCTTCTAATGAATATTTTAAAGCGGTTCAACCAAAGGTCTTAAATGCAGAGGTTTATACACCTGTTTTTCAAGACTGTAAAAACGGTCAGTATAAAGTGATTAGCTTCTTTGCTAAAAAAGCCAGAGGAATGATGGCTAGATATATTATTGAAAATCGTTTAACAGATGTTAATCAGTTAAAAGAATTTGATAGTGCTGGCTATGAATTTTCAGAACAAAAAAGTAAAGGTAATGATTTGGTTTTTACAAGAGAAGAGCAAGCATAAAATTTGTGTTTGAATATAAGGGGCATCAAATCAGTAGTCCTTAATTTAAGCTCATTGTTATAGAAGTTTGGATTGTTTTGCACTTCAAAAATACAACAATTTTGAATTGTTGCCGATATAGTTTTTGCTGGCATTAATCTTGCCATGTAAAAGTTAACCAATCTTCTAAATAGAAAAAACGGAGGCTTTATGCCCATTAAACCTTTTATGCTAGTAACAATCGCCACGGTGTCAGTTTTGTTTTCAACTTTTACTCTCGCTCAGTCTGAGAAAGTGGAAGCTAAAAAAGCTGAAGTTCAAAATCTAATGCAACAGAGAATTGAAGACCGTTGTGGTGATGATCAAGACTGTATTGCCAAGATGAAGTCTCGAATGGCTGAAAAACAAGGAGCAAAAGGAGGAGATAAGGACAGTGCTAAACAGCAGATGTTGATTGAAAAGCGCTGTGGTGATGACCAAGACTGTATTGCCAAGATGAAAGCTCGAATGGCTGAAAAAGGTGGGGTTGAAAAAGGAGATCGTGACAGTGCTAAACAGCAGATGTTAATTGAGAAGCGTTGTGGTGATGACCAAGACTGTATTGCCAAGATGAAATCTCGAATGGCTGAAAAAGGTGGGGCTGAAAAAGGAGATCGTGACAATGCTAAACAGCAGATGTTAATTGAGAAGCGTTGTGGCGAAGATCAAGATTGTATTGATAAATTAAAATCGCGCATGGCCGAAAGAGCAGCAGTAAAAGAATAGCCGATAAAGAGTTATTGGTTGTAATGAAATAACCTGACCCTTTAGTCTAAGTATTGCAACTAATACTAAAGTATTAATACGCAGGTTTTTTAATCATGCTCGGTGCGCTTTAATAAATCCAACGCAACATATGTTGCATTAATTTA
>NZ_SAIS01000041.1 GCF_004360155.1 Paraglaciecola marina
TGTCTCAAGTGTCACCGTTTTGGCTGACTCCCCGAAGCGAGATGCGCATTATAGAGAGAACTTGGTTCACTGCAACCCCTTTTTTAATCTTTTTTACTAACTGCACAGTTATCAAACAAATGGCTTGTTTATATGCCGATTTAGAGGGGCACCGTAAGCTTTTTTGTTACTATCTCTTAACTATATAAATAGGCAGGGCTAAAAATGACGATTAGGCAATACAAAAATATACTACCGACTCTAGGTAACGGTACTTACATAGATGAGTCGGCTGTATTAGTTGGTGATGTAACCTGCGCAGAGGATGTGAGTATTTGGCCACTTGTTGCAGCTAGAGGTGATGTGAATTATATAAAAATCGGTGCCAGAACCAACATACAGGATGGATCTGTATTACACGTCAGCCGTATCAGCGTAGCTAACCCTAACGGTTTCCCACTAATAATAGGCGAAGATGTAACGGTAGGGCATAAGTGTATGCTGCATGGTTGCATACTAGGAAACCGTATATTAGTCGGTATGGGCGCTATAATTATGGATGGTGTTATAGTGGAAGATGATGTTTTTATAGGAGCTGGAACCTTAGTGCCACCAAATAAAACACTAAAGAGCGGCTTTTTGTATAAAGGCAACCCTATGCAACAAGCTAGACCATTAAAAGAATCAGAAACTCTATTTTTGAAACAATCTGCACTTAATTACGTAACACTAAAGAATGAATATATAGAAGGTTTAAAACGATAATAGCAACCCAAAATGGTGAGCAAATAAGCTCACCTTTATTTTGACGTTATAACGTACTTCTTAATGTTTTAATAACGGGGTCTACATCAGGGCGCACGCCCTTCCATAAATAGAAGCTTTCCGCTGCTTGTCCGACTAACATCCCTAAGCCATCAAATGTATTATTTACACCTAAATTTTGAGCGTGATACATTAAGATTGTAGGCTTGTCACCGTAACTCATATCGTACACTGTTGTACTTTGACTGATAATATTATCTGCGATTGGTGGCAACTCGCCAGATAAACTCGTTGTAGTTGAGTTGATAATCAAATCGAAAGGCTGTTCAATACTATTTAGCTCATCAAACCCAATGCCAATAAAGTTATTTTGAGGAATTAAAGAAGCCAATAACTTTGCTTTTGATTCAGTTCTATTAGCAATGACCAACGAATCTGGAGCCAGATTCAAAATAGACTGTAGCACTCCTCTGGCAGCTCCACCTGCACCTAACAATAAAACTCGTATACCTTTAATGCATACACCTAAGCGTAATAGATCTTGTACCAAACCTGGGCCATCAGTGGTATCACCCAGAAAACGACCATCTTCTTTACGGATTACAGTATTTACAGCACCTGCTAATTTAGCATTGTTAGATAACTCCCCTACCCATTTTGAGACTTGCTCTTTAAATGGCGAAGTTACGTTGCATCCTTTGGTTTCTGAGTCCTCAAAGAAGGACTCAATTGTTTCTACAAAATTATCCGGTGTTGCAAAGGTTTTGTCATACCCAATATCCATGCCGAACTGCTTTGCAAACATAGCGTGAATAATAGGAGACTTACTTTGTGCTATTGGATTACCGAAAACAGTATACTTGTCAGTCACGACAACCACTCCTGAGGTTTTAGATAATTGCTATACAAGTCAGCTTCTTTACTACCCTCTTGAGGTTTGAAATCATATTCCCATCTAGCTAAAGGAGGCATCGACATCAATATAGACTCAGTACGGCCTCCAGTTTGAAGTCCAAAAAGAGTGCCTCTGTCATACACTAAATTAAACTCTACATAACGACCACGGCGGTATAATTGGAAGTCTCGTTCTTTTTGTGAAAACACTTCATCTTTTCTTTTTTCAACAATAGGTACATAAGCCTCTAAGAATCCATTACCTACGGCCTGCATGAACTTAAAGCTCTTTTCAAAACCTTTAGAATTCAAGTCATCAAAAAATAATCCACCAACACCTCGCGTTTCATCACGGTGTTTCAAATAGAAATAATCATCACACCATTTTTTATATTTTGGGTACACATCCGCACCAAAAGGTACACAAAGCTTATTTGCTACCTGGTGCCAATGTTGAACATCTTCTAAATATGGGTAAAAAGGCGTTAAATCAAAGCCCCCTCCAAACCACCATACTGGCTCCTCACCTTCTTTTTCAGCAATAAAAAATCTAACATTTGCATGGGTAGTCGGTACGTAAGGGTTATGAGGGTGAATAACTAAAGATACTCCCATAGCCTGAAAGCTTCGCCCAGCTAGTTCAGGCCTAGCAGCCGTTGCTGAGGCTGGTAATTCACCTCCAAATACGTGAGAAAAATTTACTCCACCCTGCTCAATCACATTACCATTTGTTAAGACTCGCGTGCGGCCGCCACCGCCTAATTCTCGCTGCCAATTATCTTCAGCGAAAGACCCTTTCCCATCAGCAAGTTCTAGGGTCTGACAGATATTGTCTTGTAGCTTTAATAGGTATTGCTTAACTTTTTCAATATTTGAATTAAATTCAGATGTCATCTATTTGTCTCTTATAATTTGTCCTGTCATCCCATGACGTATTTGACTAGGTTTTTTATTTCCACCCAGTTCACCTTCGACCAAAACAGGAGGCTCACTAAATTGTTTATTTAATTGTTCAGCATTAAGGGCGGGCTGAGTCCCAGCGACATTAGCACTGGTAGAAACAAGAGGCTTGTTAAACAGCTCACATAATTGACCTACAACAAGATGTTGAGACACCCTAACTGCAATATAATCACTATCACCAGTAATCCATTTAGGTGCGTGCTTAGAAGCGGGTAACAACCAAGTTATAGCAGCTGGCCAACTAGAAAATATTTCCGTACGCATATCCATAGGAATACGAGCATCATCTATGTAGGGTAAAAGTTGGGAATATGTTTTGGCCACTAATATCAGTCCTTTTTCAACTGGCCTATTTTTAATTTTTAATAGTTTTAATACCGCTTCTTCGTTATCAGGATCACACCCTAAACCTAAAACACCTTCTGTGGGATAAGCAATAATCCCCCCTTGCAACAAAGTCTCTAAAATGAGGTCTGAATCTTTAATACTCACGTAATTCGCTCTTAATATTCATATAAGGTTTTATTAATCAGTCTTCAATTCTATTCTAGACTGAGCAGTATCTGATGTATCTAATTCTGGAGAACAATACAAAATACGTGAAGACTTGATACCTTGCTCAATGAGGTAAGTCTTCAAATTAGCCTGGCGTTTATCACCTAAAACCTTTATCTCTGACTTTAATGCAGTAGTAATAACAGTACCCTGCGCAACGGATAAATCCTGATAATTCGAAACAGAGCAGGTTTTAAGCTGCAACTCTGGCTTATCTTGCATAAGCAACACCAGCTCTGACAAATATTGTTGATTTTCATCAGTTAATGAAACCTCCCCGGTCTCGAATAACAAGGGTTCGAATCTCACCTTAAGTAAATATTCAGCGCCAGATAAAGCTACTGAAACAACGGATGCATAGGGAACAAATGTTGTCATTAAATAATCTTTAGCTTGTGACATTGCAGCCTTTTTTAGCACCAATCCTATAAAGCTTTCGATACCAAATGATGGTGAGGCGATATTTCCACGCAATGGAACTGTCAATTCAATATTGTCTTGATCGTCTTTTAACATACCTAGCGCAATATTTAATGGCATAGCCTTACCTTCTTTAATCGTGCCTTGCTCGACCTCATCAGCGCTGGCCATTTCGATTCCGCGCATAAAAATAGTGGTATTTCCAGCAATCTGGTCATCAATAATTTTAACATCTAAGTTTAAGTCTAACTGGCCACTCTTCATTTCAAAGCCAAGGGCGTCTTTCATGTAAGGAGAAATAGAAGGTAGTGATAATTCATCTACATTACCAAATAGGCTGGCATTTAAAGCTTCACCAAATGGGGAAACAAACCCACTAGCATCAATCTTTAGGTAACTTTGGTCTTTAGCTTTTAATTCATATGGACTTTGCAAGTCTGTATCTAAGCTATTAATCGGGCCAATTTGAAGAGTTTCTATAGTGATTTTTTGATCATAGGTTGGTGAAACACTTTGATCGTTAAGCAAAATAATGGCGTCATCTACAAGCATAAATTTATTTAGTGCAAAACCTATTGCTGGCTTTTGCTCCGCTTCCTGTTGCGATAAACCTTCATCCACCAGCTCTTCAGTCGACTCAGTAGAAGGTGCATCTGTTGTTTTTGCTGACGCTTCATCTGGAGTAAGAGCGCTAGTGTCAACCAAACTTAAAATACTTTTATCTGAATTGATTTTAAGATCGGTTAACAATCCTTGTATTGTAATCGCATCTATAGATAAGAAATTATCATTAAACTTAATATCGTTTATCGATAGCTCCTGAATACTCACAATGGGTAAATCTTCTGCTAACGACCTATCTTCAGATAAGTTTAAAGACTTAATAGTAACTGCTGACTCGGAGATATGTGGTTGCATATCAACAACAGAAGCATTGGCCGCAACATCTATTAACTCCCAGTTTATCAAACTATTATCTGCGCTTTGTAGACCAAGGTTTCCTTGGGTAAACTCAGTTTTCATTTTTGTAGATAACATTATCAACTCACCAATAGGTGTCGCTTTTACAAGCAAATTGTTCAGGGTGACTTGATTACGCTTACCTTCAAAAATCCAAGGCTCGTAGTTTATTAATATAGTATCAAAGGTAAGCAAAGTTTGCTCTGAAGCTAGTTTTATCTCGTCTGCAGATACCTGTAATTTAGGCGAGCTGCTAAAGGATAATAGTCCAGACATGTTTACCCCAAAATCGGCTAAAAGGGGGCTTAATTCATCTAAGTCTAAGTTATTTAACGATACCTCCGAATCAATCACACCTACGCCAGCATGCATTGATAAGCTTGATTTGATGACCACAGGGGCGTTATTTAATTTAGCATCTATGCTTAACCCTAAATTATGATCTACTTGGTCCACTTCCACATCATTTAGAGAAAAGTCATTTAACG
This sequence comes from Paraglaciecola marina, assembly GCF_004360155.1. Lineage (GTDB taxonomy): Bacteria > Pseudomonadota > Gammaproteobacteria > Enterobacterales > Alteromonadaceae > Paraglaciecola > Paraglaciecola marina. The sequence continues at coordinate 5,025 of NZ_SAIS01000041.1, forward strand.
TTAGTGTTTGTTGAACACCGTCAATATCTGCATCTACAGTAAAATCTTCCAATTTGAATTCAGGCAAAATTAAACGGAAATCTGGGGTTGGCTCGACAACCTCCTTAGATGTAGGTTCATCAACTACTTGAGCATTATCACCTGGCGTTAAATCAATACCCGCAACAAACAAACTGTTGCTTTGTTTAATAACCTTTAAATTAGTTTCTTTAATACTAAAAGTAGAAATATAGATCTGTTTAAATAGCAGTCTATGTAAGCGCACGCTGATATCAAGCTCATCCACCGCCAATACTGTAGTTCGGCTACTATCGAGTAACGATAAGTCCCTCACAGTCAAAGTAGAAGTAAAGGGATTAAAGCGGATACTAGAATCAACTCCTAAAGTTAAGCCTAAATCACCTACAGGTTCAGTAGCAAAATGGCGCACCACCCAAGGGGATGCAATCCAAATGAGCAGATAAGCAAGGACCATAAAAATCAGTAAATATATTAAAATGCCACGCAGTAGGGAAGAAAAGGAGTGTTTGGTTGAGGATGTCATCTTGGCTTCTTTTGTAGAATGTTTAACAGCAATACCTATGTAATTTTTAGGGTTAGCTTTTAGTTTATGTTTTTAAGTTCAGGCTTAGGCATAGAGTACTGACAAGGCTTTTGAGGGCATAGCAACTCATGACCTGAGCTGCCTTTCTTTTCCTGCATCAATGGCCAATTACATTTTGGACACGGATATTCAACAGGGGGAAGATTAAGCACATACTTACACTTAGGATAATTATCACACGCATAAAATGGCTTGCCAAACTTATTTGTGCGTTTTGCTAGCCGACCTTTTTCGCATTTTGGGCAAGTTAGCTTGGTTGCCTCACTGTGTTTTTGCGAATCGATATAATGACAAGTTGGGAAATCACTGCAACCAATAAATAGTCCATATCTGCCTTTTTTTATCACCAATTCACTGTTGCATAATGGGCAGGATGATCCTTCAATGGCCTTTATCTCGGTATTTTCATATTCGTGTAAAGGCTTTGAGTAATCACAGCCTGGATATTGAGTGCAGCCAATGAAAGCACCGGACTTTCCGTGCCTAATACCTAACTTTGCAGAACATTTTGGGCAAGGCCCAAAAGCCTGCTCAGACCCTTCTTGTGCAGAGAACAACGAGTGATCAATCTTAGACATATAATTTAATCACTCTTTTGTAATTAATGAAGCGGTCCTTCTGGCTCTTCAAACAATAAGTCTTCCATCTGAGCATAAGCATTTTCTTTGCCTGGAACATTGAATAATACCATGAGCACAACCCATTTCATGTCTTCTAAACAAAACTCTTTAGATTCAATTTCCATCACCCTATCAATTACCATTTCTCGGGTAGTTGAATCTACAACATTAATTTGCTCTAAAAATAGTAAAAAGCCTCTACACTCAATATCTAATCGCATTTCTTCTTCTTGAGTGTAGACACGAGTTACAAATGAGGTAGGTCCTTTAACTAAATAAGGATTAATATCTGTTTCTTGCAGTGCAGCTAGTTTTTCTAGCCAAGACAGAGCTTTGTATATTTCATCATGATGAAAACCTGCTCTGATAAGTTCATCAGTCAATTCATCTTGATCAACACGGATCTCTGTTTCACTATGAATGAAGTTTTCAAACAGATACATGAGGATATCGAACATATTATTTTTCCCCCAACTTAATATAACCTCCAGGAACGGAAGTTACTAAACCGCGTAACTCAAACTCTAATAATTTTGACATAACTTCAGTTACTTCAATGCCTGAGCGCTGAGCCACTATATCTAGTGGTGTCACTTCAAAATCTACACTATCTAACAATTTGTCAGATGCCAAGCTTTGAAATGATTTTTTTTTCAATTTATCTTCATTCGAGTTTGCTAAAAGATCATTAACCTGGGGAAACTCTTCTAAAATATCTTCAATACAAGTTACTAATTTTGCCCCTTGTTGAATAAGAAGATTACACCCAGAAGCAAGGGGGTTTTGAATATTACCAGGAATAGCAAGTACTTCCCTATTTTGCTCCAAAGCATACCTTGCTGTTATCAATGAACCACTTTTAATCGCCGCTTCTACGACTAGCACTCCCAAGGACAAACCACTAATTATGCGATTTCGACGGGGAAAATTCTCGGGGCGACTTAGTGAACCAGGTGCAAACTCAGATATAATCACACCATCGTGCTCAAGTATTTGTTCCGCTAATTTTATATGCCTTCGGGGATACATTTTATCAATAGCTGTACCTAAAACAGCTATAGTTGAGCGCTCTCCGATTAATGCTCCTTGGTGAGACAAACCATCAATTCCCATAGCTAGGCCACTTGTGACAATCCAACCTGATTCACATAATAAGTGAGCAAAACGTTTAGCGCTCTCTTTACCTTGAGGTGTAGGGTTTCGGCTACCAACCATTGATAATTGATAACTCGATAATAAATCGCAACGACCATAACCAAATAAAACAGGAGGAGCACTGGGTATTTGTTTAAGTAAATAGGGATATTTTGAATGAGCAAAATGAATCAAAAATCGTTGTTCTTTATCATAAAACCACTGCAAACTTTTATCAATTAGTTGCCTATTGGGTGTTGTGATTGCAGATATTTGTTGTTGATTGAAGCCAAACTCATCGAGAGTTTCGGCAGATGAAGACAACAGCTCTGCCAAATTGATATTAAATTTTGAATAAAACTTTAACCAACGGCTAACACCAAACCTTGGAATTTGACTTAATATTAGCCAATTAATTAGAGCTTTTTCATCATCATTAGTAGATACAGTTTCATGGGCAACGTCCTGTCGCATAAAGTACTCCTTGTTATGGCTTCGCGACTATCATTCCTTTTCTAATAACTTTAGCTGACTTTGTAATAAGTGCATAACTTGCCTTTTCAAAGGTTTTAAACACGATAATTTCCCCTACCTTAAATGCGGGTTGGTTAATTTCATCACCTATATTAAAAGCACTTCTAATCGCAGCTGTTTCACCTTCATATTTGGGCTGTGGTCCATCTATAATAGTTGGTCCTTGACTATAAATACCCATGATCGTTCCTGGTACTATCTCTTCGTTACCTAGATCTAAAATAACTACATTATATTTACCTAGTAAATTATGTTGTTCCAAGTCATCAATAATAAATCCCGTTTGCTCAGTAGCTGCAGTCAATACAATATCTGCGGGTAAACTTCTATCTGCAGGGATAATTTTATCTGCACGTTTTACTTCCAACTTAGCATCTACTATCTTAATTAAACTTTGCTTATCAAGATCAGTATTAATTAGTTTTGCTTCAGCAACGTGACGGACTTGTAATCCAAGAAAATTCCCTTCCATATCGTATAGTTCATTCTGTTTTCTAACAATCTGTAAATCCTCGTTTTTGCGTCTCGATGCTTTACTAAGAACAACGCTATCTGTGGCATACCTAACCGCTCCGTCACTATCGCCTAATACGTAAGGATAACGGTCATAATCATCCTTGGACATTACAGATTCATTTTCAACATAAGGCCGAATGACTGACCATGGTAAAGCAGGTATAGGCTCAACAAACTTACTGGTTTTTTTACCTTCTGGTGACAATTTAATCTCTAGTTTTGGTTCATCTCTCACCACCTCTAAAACAATTTCACCAGCAGCATTCTTTACTAAACGTAGTTCATCACCTGGATATATTAAATGGGGGTTAGTGATATGAATATTCGTGCGCCATAACTCTGGCCACAACCAGGGTTTATCCAAATACATGTTAGATATATCCCAAAGGGTATCGCCCTTCTTCACGACATATACTTCTGGCGCGCTTTCTTTAACCATTATCGTATCTGCAAAGCACAAAACAGGAAGGAGTACTAAAAAAGCCAGAAACTTACATATTTTTTTACTTATCATTCTTATATCTACCCTAAAGCAGTCACTATTATGTTTTGGATCCATTTAAGCTAGAATAGCTTAGGATAAATACGAATAAATAGTGGATTCTATTTAATCGTATAGTAAATAATACACACACCAATGTTAACTTAAACCATGTTGCGTATAGTTTAGATTGGGTAAATTAGTTCCTGAGTCTTTTATAAGACTTATTATAGTTGAAATATATCATGGCAATATTAGAAGTATTACGTTTCCCAGATGAAAGGCTACGTACTGTAGCAAAACAAGTAAACACAATAGATAAAGAAATTACGACCCTAGTGGAAAATATGTTTGACACTATGCGTGAAGAAAACGGTATTGGGTTGGCAGCATCACAAGTTAACGTCCATAAACGTGTTGTGGTTATGGACGTTTCTGAAGAACAAAATGAGCCGTTGGTATTTATCAACCCTGAAATCACTCACAAAGAAGGTAAAACCATTAGTGAGGAAGGCTGTCTCTCTGTTCCTAATAATTTTGCAAAAGTAGAACGTGCAGAGAAAATAACCGTAACCGCTTTAGACAAATCAGGAAAACAATTCTCTCTTAATGCTGATGGCCTATTAGCCATTTGTATACAACACGAATTAGATCACCTTATGGGCAAATTATTCGTAGATTATTTATCAGTCCTAAAGCGACAAAGAATCAAAACCAAGCTTGAAAAAGAAGCCAGACTAGCCGCAAAAGGCTAAGTAACCATTGGATACATCATTGAACATTATTTTTGCTGGTACACCAGAGTTTGCAGCCCTACACCTGCAAGCACTTATCGATTCAGAACATAATATAGTTGCCGTGTATAGCCAACCTGATCGGCCTGCAGGCAGAGGGAAAAAACTTCAAGCTAGTGCAGTAAAGCAATTAGCATTAGAGAATAATTTAGATGTTTACCAACCAGAATCCCTTAAACCTGCAGAAGCACAGGCTCAACTAGCCGAATTAAATGCAGATATTATGATAGTGGTTGCGTATGGCTTAATTCTGCCCAAGCTTGTCCTAGATACACCTAAGTTAGGCTGTTTAAATGTTCATGGTTCACTTCTTCCCAGGTGGAGAGGGGCTGCCCCCATCCAGCGTTCATTGTGGGCAGGAGATGCTGAAACAGGCGTTACAATAATGAAAATGGACGAAGGACTCGATACAGGCCCAATGTTACTCAAACAAGCTTTGACGATTGAAGCTACAGATACCAGTGCCAGTTTGTATGAGAAATTATCAGTAGTTGGACCTAAGGCACTGTTAGAAGCCTTGTCTCAACTAAAATATTTACAGCCCGAAGAGCAAGATAACAACCTAGCAACCCATGCTAAAAAGTTATCCAAAGAAGAAGCAAAAATAGATTGGGGCACATCAGCCTTACAGCTAGAGCGTAATATCAGGGCATTTAACCCTTGGCCAATGGCTTTTTTTAGTGTGCAAGATGCCAATATCAAAGTACATGCAGCTGAAGTCATTGCGACTCCTGCAGACAAGTTAAACATACCTCCTGGACATATAGTACAAGCAGGAAAGAGTGGAATTCTAATTGCTACAAAAGAAGATTGCCTTTTGCTAACCAAGCTACAGCCTCCGGGTAAAAAACCAATGTCAGCAGCCGACTTATTAAATGGCAGAGGCGAATGGTTCAAACAAGGTACAGCCCTAAAATGAGCAACTTAATTTGGCGCTTTCTTAGATGAATTTTAAAAAAAAGCCCGGGCGAACCAAACACCACCCCCTTAATCTTCGAGCTGAAGCAGCTAAAGTTCTATTTCAAATACTAGAAGAAGGTAAGTCAGCCCGAGAATGCTTACCTATGGCTCAAGAGAAGCTTAAAGATCAAGATAAAGCTTGGTTACAAGAGATGATATATGGGGTATTGCGAAATCTCCCCATACTTCAATATTGGTTGAGACAATTATTAGATAAACCACTTAAAAATCGATACAAAATTGTTGAACATGTAATCATGCTAGGTTTTTATCAACTCGCATTTAGTCGCGTTAGCCAGCATGCTGCGGTTTCAGAAACAGTATCAGCCTGCCAAGGGTTAAACACAGATGCAATGAAAGGCTTAGTGAATGCAATCTTACGTACTTTTTTACGAGAAGAAGTCTTTAAAGGAGCATCCCCTAATGAACAAATTGCATCAGGTCTGCCTAAGTGGTTGTTTAAAAAATTAAAATTAGAATACCAAGATAATATAACCGATATTGTGAGCAATATGCAGGTTAAAGCTCCCATCTGGTTAAGGGTAAACAGACTGCAAATTTCTTCAGATGAATATAAGACTGCACTAAATAAAGCGAATATCGAATATCAAGAATCCGACGATCATGATGCTGGGTTGGTGTTAATTTCAGGGTGTGATATCACAACTCTACCAGGTTTTGATCAAGGCTGGTTTGCGGTTCAAGATGGTGCAGCTCAACTTGCGGCATCTTATTTAGAGCCTAAAACTGGAGACAATATTTTGGATTGTTGCGCAGCTCCTGGAGGGAAAACCTGCAATATACTGGAGTTACAACCTAAACTAGCATCCCTTTGCGCTTTAGAAGTTGATCAAATTAGGGCTAAACGAATCGAAGAAAACTTAGAAAGGTTACAACATACAGCTAAAATTATTATTGGTGATGCGAGTAAGCCTAATCTTTGGTGGGATAAACAACAGTTTGACCGAATTTTACTTGATGCCCCCTGCTCAGCCACTGGAATTATACGTCGTCATCCGGATGTAAAGTGGTTACGTAAGGCTGCAGATATAGAAGTGTTAGTAGAGCTACAAAAACAAATATTAGACGCAATATGGCTAACATTAAAACCCGGAGGCACGTTATTGTATGCTACCTGCTCTATACTACCAGAAGAAAATCATCAGCAAGTTAGTCAGTTTTTGGCGCGCACTCCTGACGCACAATTAGACAATAGCTTTTGTAACGATTCCGCCGCTAAACCTGGCCGCCAAATATTGCCAGGGGAGCAACAAATGGATGGTTTCTATTATGCCAGACTGTTAAAGTCAGAGGCTCAATAGCTATACATTATCAGCTTAATGTAACCTTTAAGCTAGCTTGGATAAAATTAATAATAAGGTTTGAAAACCAAGAATAATCATGAAAATAATTATCTTAGGCGCAGGACAAGTCGGAGCGACTTTAGCAGAAAACTTAGTCGGTGAAAAAAACGAAATTACCGTTATTGACTCTGATATTGAAACCCTCAGGCAACTCCAAGATAGACTAGATCTTCAGGTGGTCTCTGGAATGGGTTCACATCCCGATGTGCTGAAAAAAGCCGGAGCTGAAGATGCTGACATGTTGATTGCAGTTACGAATAGTGACGAGAGCAATATGATGGCATGTCAGGTTGCATATAGTTTGTTTAAAACCCCCACAAAAATAGCCCGTGTACGCTCTGAACAATACATTATTTATCAAGAGCAATTATTCAAACACCTAGATGTTCCTGTGGACCATCTAATTGCACCTGAACAATTAGTTACTAAAGCAATCAAGCGCCTAATCGACTATCCGGGCGCATTACAAGTTGTTGAATTTGCTGAGGGCAAGGCTAGTTTAGTCGCAGTCAAAGCTTATTATGGAGGTTTATTAGTTGGGCATGCACTTTCTACCTTAAAAGAGCATATACCAAATGTTGATACCCGAGTTGCCGCTATTTATAGGAGAGGCAGGCCTATTCGCCCCCTCGGCACTACAATTATCGAGGCGGACGACGAGGTGTTTTTCATTGCAGCAACAAAACATATACGAGCTGTAATGAGTGAGCTACAAAAACTTGAATCAAGTTACAAACGTATAATGATTGCAGGGGGGGGCTTAATAGGGGCTGGCCTTGCTAAATTACTCGAACATAATCATAACGTTAAGTTAATTGAATATAGTCCAGAGCGCGCAAAATATTTGTCAGCTCATCTCGATAAAACGATTGTATTCTCTGGAGATGCTTCAGACCACGAATTATTAACAGAAGAAAATGTCGAACAAGTTGACGCCTTTATAGCCGTCACTAATGATGATGAAGCCAATATTATGTCGGCCATGCTGGCGAAGCGACTTGGTGCGCAAAAGGCAATGGTATTAATTCAACGAGGCGCATATGTTGATCTTGTACAAGGAGGTGAAATTGACATCGCTTTCTCACCTCAACAAGCAACCATTTCAGCATTGTTAACCCACATTCGACGAGGAGATATAGTTAACGTTTATTCTTTAAGACGCGGTGCAGCAGAAGCTATTGAAGCTATTGCCCATGGAGACAAAAATACTTCTAAGGTAGTAGGAAAAGAAATTCGTGACATAAATCTACCTCCAGGTACAACCATAGGTGCAATTGTCCGCAGTGATGAAGTAATCATTGCCCACAGCAATACTGTTATAGAAGCAAATGACCATGTCATTTTATTTCTAGTCGACAAAAAATTTATAAGCCACGTTGAAAAACTATTTCAACCTAGTGCCTTCTTTTTTGGATAACGTTATAGATTATTAACCCACCCATTTAAAAGTTCTAAAAGTTTGCTTTCAAATCTCTAAAATACATTTCCTATTTATTTTAGGTATGTTACTTTTTAAATACACGAACAAAAAACAATCAATAAAAGCATTTTAGAATGATGGATTATTTTAAACCTGTACTTAGCATAAATCTTCGCAGTTCTTTATGTTCAATGGCTTTGTTGGCCATTCTACTCGTCAGTCAAAGTGCCTTATCCAACCCTCGTATTGCAGTCATTGATTTCGATCGTACCGGTATTAGGTACCCATATTTAAGCCAAGAAATCGCAAACCTACTATCTAATCAGTTAGTTAATTATTCTCAATTTATTGTTGTAGAAAGAGAAAGACTGAATAGCATAATGGGAGAGTTAAAACTGAGCTCAAGTGGATTGGTAGCCTCTAATCACGTCATTCAAATCGGAAACTTAACTGGTGCAGAATATTTATTAACTGGACAAATTTTAAATGCAGATATTGATAGAGAAACTTTTTCTGGATATGGAGTAAGAACCACCAAAGAAACATATCACTTAGGTGTAAGTATTCGCATATTAGACACGCAAACTGGTACCATTGTTTTTTCAGATAGTCTACAAGCCGAACATACTCTGCAAGACAGTCAAAACCGCTCAAACAAAAATCGTACATTTACCGAATTAGCACAGCAAATTAGCTCTAGCTTTGTGGAACAAATAAATCAAAGCAACCAGTTTAAACTAGAACAAGACACCACCCCAAGCTCAGTTTTAGTCCAAATACAATCAGTCCCAGATGAAGCAGACGTTGAAATTGACGGTGTATTTTACGGAAACGCGGGGGAATCACTTTCCCTTCCTGCAGGTATGCATACTGTTAAAATTAGTATACCTGGCTATGACGCATGGGAAAAAAAGGTGTTACTACGTGAAAACTTATCAATTAAGGCAAGACTAAGAAAATCCGCTGACTTTAGAATTGAAACTAATAATTAGAAAAATATATATTAAAAAGGAGTTAACAATGAGGCTGTATATCCACTCAATATTAATGATGATTTGTTTAGTGGCAATAAATGCAGAAGCGTTTGCTGCGCCAAGAGTAGCAATAGTTGATTTTGAAAACCGCACTCATTACCGCACAAGTTGGCGTTTAAATTCAGGCGCCGCAGATATGCTAACGACAGAGCTTGTTAAAGCAACAAAGCTAGATGTGTTTGAAAGAGAACGCATGAGTAGTATCTTAAAAGAACAAGACTTTGGGCAGTCGGGAAGGATAGACCCATCTACAGCGGCAGAAATTGGACGTCTAATAGGTGTCGATTTTATCGTAACAGGAGCTATTACTGAGTTTGGTAGTAGTAACTCTGGAGGTGGTGGTGGGGGTGTTAATATAGGGAAAAAGAACTTTATGGCTAGTGTTGATGTGCGGATTATCGATGTGAATACTGGGCAAATCGTTTTTGCAGATACAGGTACGGGTAAAAAGTCATCAACCAATGTTAAAGTATTCGGGTTTGGTGGAGGAGAGAAAAATAACACCAAAAATGAAACTGCGTCACTACGTAAAGCAATGAAAGACCTTGCACAAAAGATAGGTGATGCAGGTTTAGAAAACAAACTAAGCTCTACTGGTTCCAACCCAATACCAATAACAAGCTCAAAAGACACTCTCATAGCTTATATAGATGACGATGAGGTTACTTTAAATAAGGGGTTTAGCTCAAATTTAGTAGTAGGCAATACTTATAAAGTTAGACGCCCTACAGGCAGCATCAAAGACCCTAAAACAGGTAGAGTGATCAAGATAAAGTATAAAACATTAGGAAAAGTTAAAATTACCGCAGTAGAAGATAGCTATTCAGATGGAGTTTTAGTTGAAAATAAGGGAGTGGAAGTTGGAGATGTGGTTGCTGGCCCAAAAGGAGTCGCAAAGGTATCGAAACCCAAGCTAACACCGGTGCAACAAGAACCCGTCTATGTTGCTAAAAAAGAAGCGCCTTCTGAGCCAGAGGTAAAAGAAAAGTCTAGCTTTACCTCTATGGCAGCAGGAGTTTTTTCTAACAAAGGCTCTAGTAATGTTACAACGCGCTCCCATGACATTGAAATTGATGCCTACGATGAAGATGCTTTAGAAGATTATTATGAAGCACTAAAAGCCTCAATTAATTGGATGTCAATGTTAAGTGGATTAACTATGGATCAGGCTCGCCAAGCTAATATTGATCAGCTACATATGGTTTATGGCATGTTCACAGGTAAAATAGAAACCTCTAAAATAGAACTTGAAGATTGGCCTTTAGAAGCCAAACAACAAGGGTGGAAAATTCTAGGAAAAAAAATAATTAAGTACAGTAAGTTATTCGAAAAACACAGAGCTAGAATATTAAAAAATGATGCAGTTAGTTCAGACTCTAAAGAAATGATTGGTGATATAGAGCTCATTACAGAAGAAAGTTTGTTTGAAGCCTAAAATCAAATAGTAAAACGGCTCAACTTCTCCAAAATGTTGGTGAAAACAAAACTAAAAGAGAAAATATCTCTAAGCGACCAAACAACATCGCTATGATTAACAACCATTTACCAGCGTCTGATACATCAGCATATGTGCCTGCAACGTCACCCAAACCAGGGCCAAGGTTATTTAGTGTGGCGGCAGTTGCAGTAAATGCGGTTACATCGCTCATACCAGTTGCAATTAAACACACCATTATAATCACGAAAACCATCGCATAAGCAGAGAAGAACCCCCAAACTGCCTCGACAACTCTATCAGGTAAGGCTCTATCCCCTAATTTTACCGAATACACTGCTTTTGGATGAATAAGGCGATTTACCTCACGCTTCCCTTGTAAATAGAGAAGTAAAACTCTTATCACTTTCATACCTCCACCAGTAGAGCCGGCACACCCTCCAATAAAGCTAGAAAAAATTAACATAATAGGTAAAAACGCCGGCCATTGAGAAAACTCTGTTGTAGCAAACCCAGCAGTAGTGCTGATAGAAACCGACTGAATTAAAGCTTGATCAAATGCGGTACCAGCGTCATCAAACCAGCTAAAGTGCATTAAAACAACAAAACATGCTAGTGCCAAAGAAAACTGGATAAGGAAAAAAGCCTTTAATTCAGGATCATAAAAATATCCCTTTAAACTACGACCACTTGCCGCTCCATAGTGAAGTGAGAAATTTAACGCCGCTATCCATAAAAAAATCACACATACAATATTGACACCAACGCTATTAAAGTGGCCTAGGCTCGCGTCATAGGTACTAAATCCTCCAATCGCAATAGTTGAAAATGCATGGCAGATTGCATCAAACCAATTCATTCCCACCGACCAAAAAGCTATGGTGCATGCAGTTGTTAAAGACAAATAGATATACCAAAGGTGCTTAGCTGTATCAGCAATGCGAGGGGTCATTTTGGAATCTTTAACTGGTCCTGGTGTTTCGGCACGATATAGCTGCATTCCCCCTACCCCGAGTATAGGTAAAATAGCCACAGCTAATACAATAATCCCCATCCCTCCTAACCATTGGAGCTGCTGTCTGTAAAATTGAATTGCTTTAGGCAAATAATCAATACCTTCAATAACGGTAGCACCCGTGGTAGTTAAGCCAGAGAAAGACTCGAAGAAAGCATCGGAAGTGGACATTTGAGGCTGCTCTAGTAACAAGAAAGGCAAGGCCGCAAAACTTGCTAGAACAGTCCAAAATAACACAACGATTAAAAAACCTTCCTTTGCTCTCAAGTCAAAGCGATATTTTCTGTTTGGGTACCATATGGCTAATCCAGTAACCAAGCATAAAATAAATGCCATTAAAAACGGTAAGCCACTACCATCTTCATAGATGACAGAAACGACAGCAGGTGGAATCATAGTTACACTAAACAAGGCGATTAATAGCCCTAAAATTCGGATAATCGTACGGTATTGCATAACTTAATTGATTCTCATTAAACGTTAACCAAATTTATAATAGACGCGGAGAAATACAGCATAAATAGCTTAAAGGCCTCCCATTAAGTTTGATCTTTGCATTGTATATTATTAATAAAAAAGAATAGAACTGTACGATAACAGAAAGGTACATCTACAGCTATTATTTGGCTAGCAACACCACTGTATGTCTAAAAATGATTTAGGCTTTTATGAAACTAAATGATTTAAAGAGGGGGCGATAATTATTTACTTACCCAAACAACAATGTGCTTATAATTTTTAAGGCTATTTTTTTAAAATCTCTGCTTTAAAAAACTAAAAAATGACTTTCATCTATTATAATTAGTGTGTATCTTATTCGCTTATTTTTGAAATAAATAATACTGTAATTAAGTTATCCACATAGATTATTTCAAAAGTAACTTTCTGCACCATTACTATAAACACAAGCAAAATACTGTTTTATAACAATTTTATTGTAATATTATTGATTATCACAATCCAATCTGCTTACCTTCTGTATTTATTATCTACATAGTTATCCACATTCACCTTTATAGTATACATAGATGATTAATTTCAGTTATGGCATCCTACTTAATCTTCAGCCAACACAACCTATCCAGGCTTAATACCATGAAAAATACTCTACACATTTTATCCGAACCTCTTATATTGGTTGATGGTTCATCTTATTTATTTAGGGCCTATCACGTTCCTTACTTACAAGCTTTAAGTACTTCATATGGACAACCTACAGGCGCCATTACTGGGGTCCTAAATATGATAAAGAGTCTTCAAAAAAGCTATCCTGCAGGTAATATTGTGGTGATATTTGACGCCAAAGGAAAAACCTTTAGAAACGACATGTATCCTGAATACAAAGCCAATCGGCCACCTATGCCAGATGACTTACGAACCCAAATTGCGCCACTTCATCAAATAATTGAAGCTATGGGATTACCTTTATTAGTAATTGAAGGAGTCGAAGCCGATGATGTAATCGGTACCCTAGCCCATCAGGCATCAGAGTTGAAAATTGAAACCATCATATCTACAGGTGACAAAGATATGGCTCAATTGGTGACCCCTCATGTCAGACTAATCAATACAATGACAAACGTGGAAATGGATGAAGCTGGAGTTGTCGAAAAATTTGGAGTGAAACCAGATCAAATTATCGATTATTTAGCCTTAATGGGTGACAAAGTCGATAATATTCCAGGGGTCAATAAATGCGGTCCTAAAACAGCAGCCAAATGGCTAAACGAACATGCCTCTTTACAAGAGGTTATAAAAAATGCAGATAAGGTTAAAGGAAAGATTGGAGAATATTTACGTGAGGCAATAGAGTTTCTGCCATTATCGTATAAGCTCGCCACCATTAAACTTGATGTAGAGTTAGAACTTAACGTTACAGAGTTGAAACCAGTCTCACCAAACGATGAACGTTTAATTGAACTCGCCAATAAGTTTGAGCTTAAACGATTATTAACAGAGATAGCTCAAAAAGCTGAGATATCTTTAGAAAATGAATCCGCAGAAAAAAATATTGGTGAGTCTAGTAAAGAGAGTAATCAAAATTATCAAACGATCTTTAACCAAGAAGAATTAGATATTTGGATAGAGAGAATCTCTTCATCTGAGTTATTCGCATTTGACACAGAAACGACGAGTTTAAATTATATGGATGCAGAATTAGTTGGCGTTTCCTTTTGTGTAAAAGAAGGAGAAGCCGCTTATGTTCCATTTGCACATGACTATTTAGATGCACCAGAGCAATTAGAAAGGTCAATAGTACTTGATGCTTTAAAACCGATATTGGAAGATCAGTCCATTAACAAAGTAGGGCAACATTTAAAGTATGACAAAAATGTTCTAGCGAATTATGGAATAAACCTTCAAGGAATAGCTTACGACACTATGCTAGAGTCCTATGTATTAAATAGTGTTGGCTCAAAACATAATATGGATAGTTTAGCCGAGACTTATTTAGGGAAAACAACCATACATTTTGAAGACATAGCAGGGAAAGGAGCTAAACAACTAACCTTTAATCAAATCCCAATCGAAAAAGCCGCTCCCTACGCTGCTGAAGATGCTGATATTACGCTGCAATTACACAATGCTATTTGGAACAAGTTAAGCCAAGAAAAAGAACTCAAAGAGGTATTTGAAACCATAGAGTTACCCTTAGCTCCAGTGCTAGCTAGAATGGAACAGTTTGGTGTATTGATTGATAGCCAACAGTTAGCTCAACAAAGTCAAGATATTGCGATGAGAGTACTTGAGCTAGAAAAAGAAGTTTATGAACTAGCAGGCGAAGAGTTCAACCTAGGCTCAACAAAACAATTACAAGAAATTTTGTTTAATAAGATGCAATTACCTGTTCTTAAAAAGACCCCCAAAGGTGCACCGTCAACAGCCGAAGAAGTTTTACAAGAGTTAGCTAACAGCTACCCTCTTCCTAAATTATTGATGGAGTTCAGAGGGTTAAGCAAGCTAAAAAACACCTATACAGATAAGCTTCCAAAAATGATAAATGTACGTACCGGAAGAGTGCATACCTCCTATCATCAAGCAATTGCCGCTACGGGTAGGTTATCTTCAACAGATCCTAATCTCCAAAATATACCTATTCGTACTCCTGAAGGTAGGCGAGTAAGACAAGCCTTTATTGCTAGAGATAACTATAAAATTGTAGCAGCCGATTATTCACAAATAGAGCTACGTATTATGGCGCATCTTTCTGGTGACAAGGGATTACTAAGAGCTTTTGCATCTGGAAAGGATATACATTCTGCTACTGCTTCTGAAGTCTTCAGCACACCTTTAGAAAACGTTACAACCGAACAGCGTAGAAACGCCAAAGCCATTAACTTTGGACTTATATATGGCATGTCTGCATTTGGCCTCTCTCGTCAACTTAATATTTCGCGACAGGATGCCCAGAAATATATGGATGTATACTTCGAACGCTACCCTAGCGTTCTCTCCTATATGGAAAACACTCGAGAGTTAGCTAAAGAAAAAGGCTATGTTTCAACAGTTTTTGGTAGGCGTTTATACTTACCAGAAATAAATGCAAGCAATGGTATGCGCCGAAAAGGAGCAGAAAGAGCCGCCATTAATGCTCCGATGCAAGGAACAGCGGCTGATATTATAAAGAAAGCAATGTTGGCGGTAGACCAATGGATTCAAGAGCTCCCCAAAGATGAAATTAGAATGATAATGCAAGTACATGATGAGCTAGTATTTGAAATTGCAGAACATAAAATACCTGAATACAAAGCTAAAATTGTGTCCTTAATGGAACAAGCTGTGACTTTAGATGTCCCTTTAGTGGTAGAAGCTGGTTTAGGTGAAAACTGGGATGAGGCCCATTAATCGTACATTAAGTTCAGTTAATCGATTAAAACGCATAATCTACTTGGTTTATCAGGGCATTTTTTATAGAATTCGCCCGTAGGGTACAGAGGTTTGATCTTTCTAACCTTTGTTTGAACCCCAGCTTATTGCTGGGGTTTTTTTTACCCTAAAAAACACCTTATATTTCACTTTTCTTTTTAATCTCATATCCATACCACGAATCTAGTTTCTGTTGGAGTTTATCCAAACCAATCCCATTCGTAGACGAAAAAACTTCTACACTAACGTCACCACAAAATGCCATAGCAGCCTCTTTTGCCATCAATAATTGACTCTTACGTTTCCCAGACTTGAGCTTATCAGCTTTAGTTAAGAGAGCTAAAACAGGCAAGTCTGCAGCAACAGCCCAATATATTAGCTCTTGATCAAGATCTTTAAATGGATGACGGATATCCATTAAAACAACTAAACCTTTTATACTATTCCTTTTTTGAAGATACTCTCCTAAAGATTTTTGCCATTTTTTCTTAATTTCCAATGGAACTTGAGCATAGCCATAGCCAGGTAAATCTACCAATCTTCTGTCTTCATCCAGAGAAAACACATTAATTAGCTGTGTTCTGCCAGGTGTTTTACTTGTTCTAGCCAAGTTCTTTTGCCTAGTAAGTTTATTTAGCGCACTAGACTTGCCCGCATTGGAGCGTCCAGCAAACGCTATTTCAATTCCCTCATCTGGCCCCAAATGCGTAATGTCTGGGGCACTAATACTAAACCTTGCTTGATTATAATGACTCACTTTGACTCCAAATGTGGTTTGCTACCAGGTGTTTTTTGTATATTTCCACAATTATATCAGGGAAAAGGTGAATGAATTTATTTTACTAACGCTGTAAATGTGTAAAATACCCAGTTAAGGTTTAATAAGAACCCTCTAATCACATGTTTAAAGAGAAAATAATGAAAAATCTTGGTCTTCTAATAAGTTTATTCGTTGGTTTTAGTACCGGTGCTTTCGCACAGGGTGATGCTGAACAAGGTAAAAACAAGTCAGCTATTTGTGCTGCTTGTCATGGAATGGATGGTAATAGCGCCATAGCGATGAACCCTAAGTTAGCTGGCCAACATACTAAATATTTAGTTAAACAACTAAACGAATTTAAGCTTGCTGCAAAAAGCGGGGGGGCCGAAGGTCGCAATAACGCTGTGATGAATGGTATGGCAGTAGGCTTATCAGAACAGGATATTGAAGATATTTCCGCTTATTTTTCGAGTCAAGAAGCAAGCCCTGGTGAAGCAGCAGAAGATATTGTTGAAGCAGGAAGAAAGCTGTATGTGGGGGGTGATATAGAGCGCGGCGTTACTGCGTGTATAGCGTGCCATGGCCCTAGAGGTAACGGAACTAGTTTGTCTGGCTTCCCTGATATTAGTGGTCAACACGCAGAATATATTTCAACCCAACTCAAAGCATTCCGCTCTGGAGATCGTGCAAACTCTTTAAATGGCATGATGGGTGATATTGCCAAGAAAATGACAGATAAGGAAATAGAAATAATATCTAGTTATGTATCGGGTCTTCACTAGCCTATACATTTTATAGTAGAAATAAGTTAGCACATATTTCATACAGAAATGTAAATAAATTGTAAGTGCGACTCATTCGTGTATGCTTTAACGTTTAAAATATTACAAGGACGAAAAACAAAGCATCATGGAGATCAATGATTATCTTCGATAACAATTTTTATAAATGAAGATAACTAGGAGCAACTAAGTTTAGGAAGAACAGTACTGGGAGAAGTGTCTAGTGTGACACTCTTATATTAAAAAGCGATAGTGACCCTATCGCTTTTTTTCTATCTAAATATCACGCAAGCCACGCAGATTAACTAAAACTAAGGTAGAATCACGCCAATTATCATGAGTTACACGGGTGTGTTATGCCAAGGCAAAAGAAATCGCGAAAAGTTGGAAAAATAGGAACCACAAAAACCTCTTCAAATGTTCGTAAACCAACTGAAAAGCGCTTAAAAAAACATAAAGGAAAGCCAGCAGGAAGTAGAAACAGTGAGTCGATAACTGCTGTCGGCATTAGCTCATCTAATATGTCAAAAGATCCTAGGCATGGCAGCAAAAAGCCAATTGAATTAGTTGTGGTAAAAAGCAAAACAAAGGCTGCTACAAAAACCAAGATTAGGCACTTTTCACCGGCACAAGAACTCGCTGAATTAGAACAAGATATGACCCTTTCAATGTTACTAGAAAAAGAAGATGCAGGAGGCAAAATTACTAGAGAAGAACGACATTACATGGACACTAAATTAGCCAGACACAAAGAACTTTGTGAAATACTTGGGCTATCCGATGCACCTGAAGAATTGGATAATTCTACGAGTTCATCAAGCATGTATGACGGTCTTGATGCTTTAAATATTGATGACTTTAAAGATTAAACTATCACTAATTAACTTATGATCTATCTACTATTCATTATTGCTATTACTGTAATTGGCGCGCTAGCATTTTATGCTGGCTCACTTTTATTCAAGCTAAAAGTACAAAAACAGCGAAAAGAAAACACCGCAAAGTTACGAATCGAGAAAATAATCGACAGTATACAAACAATAGCTTTAGCTATAGAACAACAACAGTGCAATCTGTCAGAAGGGTGTATTAGATTAGTGCACTTACTAGAATGTTTACCCGTATTTAATAAACCTAAGTTGAACGAACAGTACCCTGCTGTCTATGAGCTCTTTAAAGCTGTCGAGCACCTACCCACCCATGAAACAAGAAAAGCCCAATCAAAGAAGGAAACTTTCAAACAAGATATGTTCAGGGAAGAACTAGAGGCAAAGTTAGCTTCTAAGATACTTAATGAAGTATCAACTCTTACTAAGTTTACCGTAATTAATTAACCGCTCAGACTCCTGCTCACTTAAATGATTAAGAAATTAAGAGAATACGCTAAGTGTAATAGCCTATAGCCGTTTAAATCACCTTTAGAGGTACATAGAATGCTCTACAAAAGGTATACTTACGGATGTTTTTTAAAATTTATTGATGGTGTGGCAGGGGAAAATGCAGAAGTTTGATTGTAAAACATTCCAAGGGCTAATTTTAGCGCTTCAAGATTACTGGGCCCGACAAGGTTGCGTGATAATTCAACCTCTAGATATGGAAGTTGGGGCTGGTACTTTCCATCCGATGACATTCTTGCGTTCTATTGGTCCAGAACCAATTAATAGTGCTTATGTACAACCGTGTCGTCGCCCAACAGATGGCCGATATGGAGAAAACCCCAACCGCCTACAACACTATTACCAATTTCAGGTAATGTTAAAGCCTTCCCCAGACAATTTTCAGGAGTTATATCTTGGGTCTCTTAAAGAACTTGGATTTGATCCTTTGGTTCATGATATTCGTTTTGTAGAAGATAATTGGGAATCACCCACGCTAGGGGCTTGGGGTCTTGGTTGGGAAATTTGGCTAAATGGAATGGAAGTTACTCAATTTACCTACTTTCAACAAGTTGGTGGGCTTGAATGTGCTCCAGTAACTGGCGAAATAACCTATGGATTAGAAAGGTTAGCTATGTACATTCAAGGTGTAGATAGTATCTACGATTTAGTTTGGACAGATGGCCCCATGGGTAAGGTCACTTATGGAGATGTATTTCATCAAAATGAAGTAGAACAATCTACCTATAACTTTGAATATGCAGATGTAGATTATTTGTTTGCAACATTCGACCAATGTGAACAAGACAGTCAAAAGTTAATTGAAGCAAACCTTCCATTACCAGCCTACGAGCAAGTTATGAAAGCCTCCCACGCATTCAATTTATTAGATGCAAGACATGCTATATCTGTAACTGAACGCCAACGTTATATTTTAAGAGTTCGATCACTATCAAAAGCTTGTGCCGAAGCTTATTACCAAGCTAGAGAGAACCTTGGCTTTCCACTATGTAAAAAGGAGAAGTAGCCATGCGCATAGACAATTTATTAGTAGAAATTGGGACTGAAGAGTTACCACCAAAATCTTTATCTAAGTTAGCTACGGCTTTTAAAGAAAATGTAGAGCTCTTACTTACAGAAAGTGACATTAGTTTTAAGCAAGTGATCTGGTTTGCTTCTCCAAGGCGGTTGGCAGTTAAAATAGTTGATGTATCAGAATATCAGGCAGATAAAACAGTAGAAAAGCGTGGCCCAGCGATAAGTTCAGCTTTTGACGCTGAAGGGACCCCTACAAAAGCAGCTCAGGGTTGGGCAAAATCGAACGGAATAGAAGTTAGCGATGCCCAAAGGTTAAAAACCGACAAAGGAGAATGGCTATTATTTAAAGCAGAGGTAAAAGGGCTACCTATTCAAAGAATTATTGCGGACATAGTAGATAAATCTTTAAAATCGTTACCAATCCCAAAAGCTATGCGCTGGGGCTCTAAAGACACGCAATTTATTCGTCCCATACACACTTTTACTATGATATATGGAAGTGACTTAGTTGAAGGCTCCGTATTAGGTATTAGGTCATCTAGAAATATCCAAGGGCATAGATTTCACTCTCAAGGTTATGTTGAGTTAGATACAGCGGATAATTATATAAGTCTATTAGAAAAGAATTATGTAATGGCTGATTACGTACAACGCAAGCAAAAAGTACTAAGTGCTGTTGAAGCCATAGCAAAACAAGAAAATGGCATAGCTGATATTAACGAAGATTTATTAGATGAAGTAACATCATTGGTAGAGTGGCCAGTTGCCCTTTCCGCTAATTTCGATAAATCTTTTTTAGAGGTACCTAAAGAAGCGCTAATTTATACTATGAAGGACGACCAAAAGTACTTTCCACTTATCGATTCTAATGGAAAATTAAAGTCTACTTTTGTTTTTGTGACTAATATTGAGAGCAAAGATCCTCAAGTTATAGTTAAAGGAAATGAAAAAGTAATCAGGCCAAGATTAGCAGATGCCGAGTTCTTTTTTAATACAGATAAAAAAGTAACGTTAGAATCAAGACTCGAAAGCCTAAAGACTATTCTTTTTCAGAAACAACTAGGAACAGTATACGAGAAGAGTGAAAGGATAGCTAAATTAGCAGAGATAATAGCTACGAATCTTGGACTCAGCGAGCCTAAACTAGCCTATCGAGCTGGCTTATTAAGTAAGACAGACCTCATGACTAATATGGTTATGGAATTTCCAGATGTCCAGGGTGTAATGGGTATGCACTATGCACGGCTCGATGGCGAACCAGAGGTTGTTGCACTTGCTCAAAATGAACAATATATGCCACGATTTGCTGGAGATTCTTTACCTTCTTCACAAATAAGTATGTGTGTAGCACTAGCGGACAAGATAGATAGCTTAGTTGGAATTTTTGGCATTGGACAAACACCTAAAGGTGACAAAGACCCATTTGCTTTACGTCGAGCATCAATAGGTGTTTTAAGGATCGTCGTTGAAAACTCCTTACCTTTAGACTTAGTAGATTTAGTTGAAGCTTCTATCATCACATTTGGAGATAAAATTGAGACTAATGGCTTATCTAATAATGTCGTAGATTTTGTTCTAACTCGATTTAAAGCATGGTACGCAGAACAAGGAGTGCCGTCAGAGGTAGTACAAGCAGTGGCCGTAAATCGCCCTACTCGTCCTGCCGACTTTGCTGCACGAGTTGAAGCTGTAAAGGCATTCAACACTCTAGAATCAGCAGAAGCACTAGCAGCGGCAAATAAACGTGTTGCTAATATTTTGGCTAAGAACCCGATAGATATTAGTAAGCCATTAAATAAATCTCTGTTAACAGAGGCTGCTGAGATATATTTAGTAGACAATTTAGAAGCCATAGAAAGCACCGTAGAGCCCCTATTAGCAATATCTAACTATAAGGATACTCTTACTCATCTAGCTGAACTTAGAGAGCCTATAGACTCATTTTTTGATAATGTTATGGTTATGGATAAAGATGAGTCTATCAAGCTAAATAGGCTTTCATTATTAGCTCGGCTTCGAGGCTTATTTTTAAGTTGTGCAGATATTTCTGTTTTAAATTAATATTTTTACATTAAGTTTTAGGTGATGGTAAATATGAACAATATACGCAGTTGTATATCTAGCGTATTACTCCTTTTAGTTTTCAGTGGCTGTGCGACAAATGTCATTGAAGAATTTGCTAAAGATGAAGGTTACGACAAACTCTATCTAAGAGGCGTTTTTTCTTGGTGGGAAGCTGACGAGCAATACAAACTAAAAGAAGTAGCAGATCAAATCTATGCTACGCGCATTGACTTAATTGCAGATGGACAACCCTATGACTTTAAATTTGCAGATGAAAATTGGACGCCTGGTTTAAATTGTGGATATGCAAGTGACTCTAATATTGTCGTTAAATTAGGTTCTCGTAACAAAGCTAATTGTGAGTCAATTGATAATAATTTCATTTTTACACCAACTGAAACTGGTACATTTGAGTTTTCAATTGATTTTGGAGGATTCGGGTCACCTAAAGTTAGTATCAAGCAAATTCAATAAGCTTTTGATTTAACTAAAAAAGCCGCATCAAAATGATGCGGCTTTTTTTGTATTGATGTCTCATCCTGAAATACGTTGACATAAAGAGGACTTC
>NZ_SAIS01000042.1 GCF_004360155.1 Paraglaciecola marina
GAAGTCCTCTTTATGTCAACGTATTTCAGGATGAGACATCAGAAAAATAAAAGCCTAATTTATTGGTTAGACCTTTTTGAATACTAACACCCCAAAAGCATTTGATGATAAATTTACCTATTAAAAATAGCTATACACAACTCAAGGATAAAACGTTATGAAAAAAATATTGGCACTGTTTATTGTTAGCCTTACTTTAACTGCTTGCGCCCCTGAAATTGGAAGCGAAGAATGGTGCGCTGATATGAAAGAAAAGCCTAAAGGTGACTGGACAGCAGCAGAAGGTAAAGATTTCGCTGCGCACTGTATTTTTTAAATACTCGTGTAGCTAAGTAATAGTTTACACACCTGTTAAATAGACAGGTGTGTAAACTATTAGTACAACCTAAGACAAATGACTATGACCACAGCTATACTTTTTAGCTCATCTAGAGCGTCAGGTGATACCTTTCAAATAGTTAAATATTTATCTGATAACAGCGCAGTTCAAATGTTTAACCTATCAGAGCATAGTGTTTCTTTTTACGACTTTGAGCATCAAAATAACGCCGATGACTTTTTACCTTTAATGGCCGAGCTTGTGCAGTTTGAGCATATTATATTTGCGACTCCCATGTATTGGTATTCGATGTGCGCTCAAATGAAAGTGTTTATAGACAGATTATCGGATTTACTCACCATCGATAAACCTTTAGGCCGCCAACTTAGAGGTAAGCAGTGCTCTTTGATATCTTCAGGTTACGATAGAAATGCGCCAGATTGTCTTTGGCAACCATTTGAATTAACAGCTAAATATTTAGGCATGCACTACCAAGAAATGCTTTATTTAAGTTGCCCTAGTGAATTCAAATTAGCAGATCATAAAGTCACCCTTGATGACTTTATTGCGAACGCTTTAACATGTTAGTTAGAGCCTGCATTCATGGAACCCCATCACCCAAAAAGGTAAAACTAAACTATGCGTGAGCAACTAAGAGCTAAAATAATAGACGTTTGTGATAAGAAAATAGCCGCCAAAGGCAAGAATGTAGGCTTATCTTTCTACGCCTTTTTCGCTAATAAAAATAACGATCCTGAGCAACTTATGGAAGCAGCGACCTGGTGGATCCAAACCCACAAGTTAGATCACTTTGAAAAAGCGCAAAAAATCAAAGAGCTTATTTTAAATAACCAATAAACAAACCTTTTATCAGCCCAAAGCAATAAGCAAATGAAAACTATCATCAGACACGCCGAAATAACTGACCATAATGACTTAGTTGAGATATACCGCTACCCAGCTGTTACCCAACACACCTCACAACTTTTATACTTAGACTCTGAAACTATCAAAAACTTTTTTAAACCTGATAATCACTTTATTTTAGTGGCCGAAGTAGAGGGCAAAGTTCTGGGTCATGTCACACTAATTTTAAATACTAAGCAAAGAGAAAAGCACTCAGCAAGCCTAGCTATTGCCGTACACCCTGACTTTCACGGTAAAGGTATCGGCAAAAAGTTAATCGAAGAAACCATTAATCAAGCAGACAACTGGTTAAACCTATTACGCATCGAACTTGAGGTTTACGCAGATAATCAAACGGCTTGTAAGTTATATAAAAAATTAGGTTTTGAAATAGAAGGCGTGAAACGCAGTGCCTCCTTCAAAAATGGGAAATATGTCAATCTGTTACTCATGTCGCGGATTAAATCTTAAATAGTCAGACTAGTTAAACATATGAGTTAATAGCATCAACCCAAAGAAACTAACACTTCCCGAAACCAACTTAAGGCTTCATCTTGCTCGGTATTTTGATGCCAATAAAGATGGGTTTCAATATTGCTTAGTGCGATTGGCATAGTTAATAATACTAAATCATGAGTTTGATTTACCCCGCCTAATAACTCTTTCCCTAACTGGGTTGGTAATGTTAACAAAAGGTCTGATTCAGCAATCATAGCCTTAGCCGCATAGTAATTTTGGCAACGTATACTGATATGTCGAGACAATCCCTGCTGTTGAAACAATAAGTCCTCTACCGCTGCCCCACTTGGGCGATTCGATACCCCAACATGCTTCGAATCCAAATAGGTAATTTGACTTAAACTTTCTTGCAATTGATGGCCTTGGCGCATCAAAACACTAAAAGAGTCGTCAATGACTTTAGTGTGAAATACAGGTGGCTTAATGGGCAATGCCACATCAAAGGCCATATCGATGTGACCCGCTCCTAATTCACGGGTGAGGTTCTCTCTATTTACCTTAATACTTGCGAATGTGGTATTAGGTGCTAATTCTGCTAAACGCTTTACTAATTTCGGTAAAATAGACGGCTCTAGTGCATAGTGAATACCTAACTTAAAATGGTGTCGACTACTTTTAGGCTGAAAATCTCCCCAATGCTGTAAAATTTGCCGCAGCCTGCTTAAGGTATCAATAATCTGCGGCGCCATACGCTGGCATGCTGGTGTGGGCAACATCCTATTATTACTGCGTTGAAATAAAGGGTCGCCTAAACACTCTCTTAACCGCTTTAATGCATGGCTAACGGCTGACGGGGTAATGTGTAACAACTCAGCGCTTCGAGACATATTCTGCTCTTGGTAGATACTTTCAAATATCTTTAATAAGTTAAGATCTAACTGCTGGATCTTATTATAATCGGCCATCTCACCCCCCATGAATTAAATTCATAGTAACCATATAGTATTTTTCATTTCATTCAACCGAATAAAGGCACTATTCTTCACTCAATTATTAATACCCTGGAGTGCCAGAATGAATTTCTCTCACAGTGAAAAAACGCAAGATTACATCAATCGAGTTCGTGCTTTTATGCAAGAGCATGTGTACCCAGTTGAAGAACAAATATACTCAGAAACCCACCAGCTAAACCCCGGCGGAGACTGGAAAAACTGGCAAATACACCCTCTTATTGAACCATTAAAGAAAAAAGCACAAGCTGCAGGACTGTGGAATCTATTTTTACCCGATGCTGAACTAGGCCAAGGGTTAACAACCTTAGAATATGCCCCGCTGGCTGAAGAAATGGGTCGAGTATTGTTTGCCTCTGAAATATTTAATTGCAGCGCCCCGGACACAGGAAATATGGAGGTGCTTTATCACTTTGGCAATAAAGCTCAACAAGATAAATGGCTCAAGCCGCTACTTGCCGGAGAGATACGCTCAGTATTTGGTATGACAGAGCCTGATGTTGCCTCATCTGACGCTACCAATATGCAGGCTACCGTCGAGCTAGATGGCGATGAATTAGTACTCAACGGCAAAAAGTGGTGGACCACTGGCCTTGGTCACCCCAACGCCAAGGTCGCTATTTTTATGGCTTTGTCTAATCCAGAGAACGATAAACATAATCAACATAGCCAAGTTATCGTGCCTTTAGATACACCGGGTATTGAGATCAAGCGTATGTTACAAGCCTTTGGGGATTATGATGCCCCATTTGGCCATGGCGAAATGCATTTTACTAATGTCAGGGTGCCTAAGGAAAATCTATTAGTAGGCATGGGCAAAGGTTTTGCTATTGCTCAAGGTCGCCTAGGTCCAGGCAGAATCCATCACTGCATGCGTTCTATAGGCGGTGCTGAGAAAGCCTTAGAGCTTGCCCTAGAACGAGGTATGTCGCGCACTGCCTTTGGAAAGCCATTAATGATGTTAGGGGGCAATCGAGAACGAATTGCCGAAGCTAGGATTGCCATCAATCAAGCAAGATTATTGACCTTAGAAGCCGCTTGGAAAATAGATAACCTAGGCGTTAAAAATGCCATGGTAGATATTTCTGCCATTAAAGTCGCAGTCCCTAAAATGCTAGAGGATGTAGTTGATTTGGCCATTCAAATTCATGGTGGTGCAGGTATGTGTAATGACTTTCCGCTGGCGCGTTTTGCAGCTGGAGCACGAGCATTACGCCTAGCTGATGGCCCAGACGAAGTACATAAAGGTATGGTGGCCCGTTTAGAGCTTAAAAAATATCAATAATCAGCCCTAATATAAGCGCTTCTTGGTAAATGAAGCGCTTCACCTCTAAATAACAAAAATTAAAAAGCGATGAAAGCCATGACCAGACAGAATATTTTGATAACGGGTGCCAGTTCAGGTTTAGGAAAAGGCATGGCCATAGAATTTGCCAAAAAAGGGCGTAACTTAGCCTTATGTGCTCGACGCATTGAAAACTTAGAAAGCCTAAAACAAGAGCTACTAAACATTAACCCCAATATTAAGGTATTTATACGCCAGCTAGACGTAGATAATCATGAGCAAGTATTTGAAGTCATAAAAGCCTTTGCAACTGATATGGGATCCTTGGATAGAATTATTATTAATGCAGGCATTGGAAAAGGAGCCCCAGTAGGTACTGGGTATTTTTATGCCAATAAACAAACCGCAGAAACCAATTTTGTGTCCGCGTTGGCGCAGTGTGAGGCTGCAATGGAAGTACTGCGCAGTCAAAATACTGGGCACCTAGTGACTATCTCATCTATGAGTGCCATTAGAGGGGCTCGTCGTGCCATTACCGTTTATGCAGCCACCAAAGCAGGGCTAAGTGCCTTAACCGAAGGTATCCGCATAGATGTGTTAAACACTCCCATTAAAGTTACCACTATTCACCCTGGCTTTATTCGCACAGAAATTAACGAAAAAGTTAAGAAGGTACCCTTTATTGTGGATTTAGAAACAGGTTGCCAAGCAATGGTAAAAGACATTGAAAAAGAAGTCGCCAATAGCTTTGTTCCCACATGGCCTTGGGCACTCTTTAGATATTTAGCAAAAATCGCCCCGTTAAGTATGCTGGCTAAATTAAGTTAATTACATATACTGGCCCACAGAACAACACTAAAGGTTAAATCGTGAGTATATGTTTATTGGTCGAGTATCAGAATTAACTGGGGCAAGTAGAAAAGCCATTCGCCATTATGAATCTATTGGGTTAATCAACGCGCCTAAACGAAGTGGCAGTTATCGAACCTATGATGAACATGATGTAACAGTCATTGCGATGATCCGCAAAGCCCAAACCTTGGGCTTTAGTTTAGCTGAATTAAAAGAAGTGGTGTCCCAAAAAATAGCAAATAAGGCCCTACCCTTTGACCTTATTAATACAGTAATCGATAGCAAAGTATCTGTTTTAAATACCCAAGCCATGGAACTAATAGAGCAAGCCAAGCAACTAGAAAAATTCAAAATAGAATTATCCAAAAGCTTGCCTTGACTCTGCCCTTAGGGGCAAGGTTTAAAGTACGTTCTTTGATTACGAGAGAGCAATAATGAACTTTGCAAATAAAACAATATTAATAACGGGTGCTTCTTCAGGTATCGGCAAAGAGTTTGCCACACAACTGGCAAGTAAAGGGGCAAACTTAATCATTACCGCACGTTCAGAGCACGAGCTTAACGTACTGTCGCAACAGTTAACCACACGTCATAATAATATTTGGGTGAAAGTCATCCCTCTAGACTTACTTTTACCCGATAGCCCTAAAATGCTTTTCACAGCAATACAAGACATGGGATTATCTGTAGATTACCTAATAAATAATGCGGGCTTTGGTAAATTTTGTCACTTTGAAGAGGCAAGCTTTGACACTTATCAGAACATGCTCACACTGAATATCCATGCCCTAACGGAGTTGTGTTACTTGTTTTTACCCGCGATGAAACAAACCAATAGCGGTGGCATCATCAATATAGCCTCGACGGCTTCATTTCAGCCTTTACCTTATCAAGCGGTATATGGTGCTTCAAAAGCTTTCGTTTTAAATTTTTCTGAGGCCTTAACGGGTGAGTTACTAGGGTCGCAGGTAAAAGTGATGGCGTTATGCCCTGGTATCACTGAATCTAATTTTATGTCTACAGCCAATGCTGACACCTCGACTATGAAGTTTGCCCCCGCAAGTAAAGTAGTCGAAGATGGATTAACCGCCTTTTCCAAAGGAAAAATATATAAAGTGTCTGGGTTAGCTAATTACCTCACCTCTTTAGTACCTCGTCTATTTTCTCGAAAACAGATTGTAAAAATAGTCGCTAATATGTTCAAAGACCGGATGTTAGATTAAGCGATTGAGTCGTATTTTTCAGTAAAATGCTTTTCGACTTTCATAGCAAAAAGGGCCTTAATTGGCCCTTTTCTATGTTTACTTTTAGTGTGTTTAAAGCAGATTACTTAACTCGCTTCATTGCACAAATTTTATTACCCGCAGGGTCCCGTAAATAAGCTAGATATAAACTGATATCTTTGCCTTCACGCACACCAGGTGCGTCTTCACAGGCTACGCCACCATTTGCCAGGCCTGCTGCATGCCATGCATCAGCAGCCTCGGTTGTGTCTGCAGCAAACCCTAGAGTACTGCCATTACCATGGCAAGCTGGCTCACCATCAATAGGAACACTAATACCAAAAATGCCGGTTTTATTGTAGTAAAAGCAACGGCCTTTTTCGTCTATGACACCCGGCTCGTAACCTAATGCACCTAAGGTCGCATCGTAAAACCTTTTAGACTCTTGAATATCGTTAGCACCCAACATAACGTGACTAAACATGTGACTCCTCCTAAACCAATAATGACTAAACTAAAATGTATTTACAGTGTACCCAGAATTAATCCAAAGTAGAATTTTTCCCAGTGATGATCATAGGTAAGTTTGCTGAAGTACTTTCTCACAAGTTAATATTTTGATGAAACAAAATGATAATGATGGAACACTTAAAAGAAACGTATGTCGGGCAAACAGTCTGCTTTGAGGCTGATGACTTCAAGCTGATTTTAGGTAAGTTTCAAAAAGTCTTTTAGTGTTCTGACAAATTAGAAGACCATACTGTGACACGGTTCTTCCCTTTGTTTTTCGAGACATATAGTGCCTTATCAGCTCTATCGATAAATTCATCTTTTGTAGTAATACTATCTTCCAATACAGCAATACCAAAACTACAAGTAACTCGTACACCATTAAAGTCATGGTTGTTAATAGACTTACGCATATCCTCAGCGGCTAGCAATGCTTGCTCTATATTCGTATTAGGCAAGACTATACAAAACTCTTCTCCTCCAAACCGAATTAAACAGTTTTCTGCTTCTAATAAACCTTGAAGTATCTCTGCGACATTTACTAAGACCTCATCGCCTTTCTTATGGCCATGGGTATCGTTAATCGATTTGAATGAATCAATGTCCGCTAAAACAATGCAATGTTGACTTGAGTGTCGTGCATCACCAAAACATTCTTCAAGGCACTCAAATAACATACGCCTGTTGTAGCATTTTGTAAGAGGATCAATCTTAGCCAAACGGTCGAGTTTACTATTTAGCTTTTTAGCATGGGTGAAGCTTCGATAAACAAATAAAACACATAGCAAACAACATCCTAATAAAACACTTAACAAGATGTTGCTTGCCGTTTTTTTTGACAACTCTAGCTCAGCAATTTTATGCGCTTGGCTCACAAGTGCTATCTCATCACTCTTTTTATCGAGCATTAAACTGTCTAGCATGGCTTTTTCTTGCAGTGCGTGAATGTCTCTTTCCATTTTGTAAGATTCTAAAATGACCTTTTCGCGGGTAACATTAGAGCTTTCTTGTATAGCCACTAAGGCCATGCTTAAGTCGTATTTTAGCTCTGTATAGGCTAATGCTTGTGCATGATTACCTTGAGTTTTTTGGATATGCGCCAGCAACCTATATATCTCGATCTGATCCTCTAAAGAGTCGTAATCTTGGGTAAGTTTAAGAGCGGTAGTTAGGAGTTCTGCAGATAGTTTTGGCCTAGTATCTAATTCAATGTCGGCTATCTTGATTAACGCTTTTGCTTGCCAAGGCTTGTTATCCACCTGTTCTGCTAGCTGTTTTGCGTTTTTTAAATACTCAAGTGCCAAGGGTATATCAGATAATTTTTGAGATGTTATGCCGATGAGCAACTGGCTGTGTGCTAAGCGTTCTTGCAGCTCAAGCTCAGCATAAATGCTAGCGGCAATTTCTAGCATGTTTAAAGCGTTCTGGAAATTGCCCGCTTGATAATCAATTACACCAATTTCCCTATAAGCGGCAGCTCTTGTTTCTGGCTTGACCTTATCAATAGATAGCTCAGTAGTTTTTTGGTAAAAATAGCGAGCATTGTCAAATTGCTTCAGTTTTGTATAGATAAGGCCAGTTTGGTTGTCTACCTCTGCTAGGTGCGCAATCGAATTGATAGATTTATATAGGAACTCGGCTTGTTTTATATACTCTAAGGACGTTTGATAATCACCGATATTGCGATAAATAACAGCCGTTAATAATGTTATTTGTGCTTCTGATTCAGCATCGTTTTGCTTTTTAATAAGATCAACACTGCGCAAAGCGTGATCTAGAGCAATCACGTAATTTCCGAGCTTATTATGGCTCATCGCAATATTTTTATAGCCTTTAACAATGTCATCGGCTCGGTTTAACTTTTTATATATTACAAGGGCTTTTGAATAATTTTCTGCTGCTAAATCAAATACCTGCAAATGTTTGTTAGTTTGCCCAAGCTGATGATAGCAAGACGCTAATGTGACTAAATCAGGCTGATGATGCTTTAATAGTACTTCTATCGCCAAACTGAAATGGGTTTGTGCTTTGGTAAACTTCTTTTCATTATAAAAGCGCTGCGCTCTTGCAATTTCTTGGTCAGCGACAAGACCATGAACACCTTGATTTATTGCCTTAGTGACCTCAACATCATTGCTTCCAGAGCTTAAACTAGAAGCCGCGCCTTTTTGATCTACCAATACCTTTTGTTCCGAACCCAACGTAAAAGAACTGCGTTCGGTTGCACCTAGGGTTTTACTCAGCGACAAGGATATTTCTGTCATACCCAGCAAAACGAGTAAAACAGTCTTACTTGTCCTCATATTTTTTACCTTTTTCGACTTTCAGGAGTTAAACGCATTTTATCCAAGGTAGATCAATCTTTCAGCTCTATACACGCTAATGAGTAAAGTTAAATTGGGTACTTTCGAACCATCCATCACACCATTAATAACTCAATACGCTAGTATTCGCTCCATCCTAGTCGCATATATGGCAAGGCTAACGCAAAACGGATACAAAATCCCTAATGTGGCAGTCACTTGTATCGTTATTTCAACGAAAAGCTTAACCGCTTTAGCATTTTAGGTAAAAGTATAGGGAAAAGCGTATAGGTTCTGTTTGATATACTAAATTGAGGAGTCAGAGGACATTGGCGACTTAGGTATTAACCGGCTGGATCCTACTAAACCCCAAAAGGTGTCGCTAATATAAAAAACAACACGGCAATTGCAGCGATACATGAGGTGATGATGCCCGTTTGTTTTGACCGTAGCCAGCCCGATAAGCCAATACTGATCAGCAGACTTAAAAAGCGATAACCGCAATTAACAAACAAGATGCAGCAAAAGCAGATGAAGCGACTATCCAGTTAACTGACTTTTTAGGCGAACTAAACACCACTATGGTCACCAATATGGTTGCCGACACACCACCTAAAAAGGCGCTAACAGATGAAAGCTGCTCAGCAACGGCAATTACATAATTAGGGTTAAGTTCTGTCAATGTTACACTCCGACTTCTTTAGGCTGATAAGAGTTTATCTAAACTAAGTTTGCTTTACCAACACAGTGACTTACAAGTAGTTTTATTTTCCAAACGTTAAAGTTTTTTAAATATCACATACTAAAAAGAAGCCTAATAATTGTCTCTTCACATACAACTATTTATCTAAATAAAGACAACTTAACCAAAAGCTCTGTTTGCGAGTTTACCTTTAATTTCAAAAATATTGATTTTAAGTGGGTTTTTAAGGTGTTGTGTGAGACGTTTAGTTCACTAGTTAGAACACTTAGCTTTTTCTTGAAGTAAAGCGCTTGGGTTAATTGGGTTTCTCTCTGTGTTAAGCTAAATTGGTTTTGTATATTTACCCAATTAATTTTGTGTTGATAATTGACTGTGATTAAACAACAAGGCACCTCAATATTGTTGAACTGTTTTGAATCTTTTACTGGCGCAACCGTAATTAATATTACATCATGATTTTCCTGATCATGGTCCTGTTGTTCAATAATAATGGACTCTTGACTACCAATACTCTTATAAGCCAACTTTGAACATTCCCGAATAAAGTGCTCCAATTGATTCTGGGACTCAGGTGATTCAATACAAATTTTATTATTAGATACATAAATACTGGAGGGAGGTAATAAGTTTTGTTCGGCAAATTGATTTTGTATAACTATAGTGCCGTTCTCATCACAGACTAATATTGCCTTATCTTGTTGGTCAATAATGCTTTTAGTTAAGTTAGAGTAGTTTTTATATAATCTAAGCTCTTTGTAAATATGCATAGCTCGGCTAAAATGAGGCATTATAATGTCAAAAAGCGCCTCTTCACTTGCTTCGTAAGGTTGATCTTCTTCTCCTCGATTAACCATTAATAAAGATTCATGATGGGTATCACGACACAATACACCCGCTAATCCATATGCAACTTTTAATGGCACATTAATGTCTCGATAGTAAGAAGAATCTTCATATTGACGTTTGTTTACATTTACCCACTCTCCTTCGGTTAAAAACTGCACGTGTTCACGGGATGGATCTTCATGTGCACGTGCTTGATAATCAATCCATGCTATAGCTGGGAAAGCAAAGTTGGCTCGGTATTCTAATGTTAAAGGCTTTGTCTCACTGTTTTTATTAAGGACAAAAAGTGCTTTGTTTGACTGAGTAAACTCCATCAGTTGATTAAGAGCAGCGTCCCAGTCTCCCGTTAGTGCTCCCTGATAAATCTGCTCAATTAACTCTGACAGTTCACTTATTGAAATTGCTAAATTCATTTTTATTATTAGTCCTATTTATGGGCAGTTAATTTAGTCTAAATTAATAGCAATCAATAATAAATCATATTTTTATTGTTTAAATTCAAGGTTATAAAGTTTCCTGTTCAATGAATAGTTGACTAAATAATTTGTAAAAATCACCCAATTGGGTGATTAATTTATTCAAGATTTCAACTTACTCTACAAAAGAATTTGTATTGGTAGAACAGAAAATTTTGGAAAAACAGTCATAGCTTGATTCTTCGATAAGGGCATTCAGCCAAACAATAAAATAAATCACTCCATAAATGAGAGACATTAATGACTTATGTCACCACAGAGCTTGTTAAATAGAGAATTAATAAGCTCCGCAAATATGCACAAACAACATTTTCATGGTCTTTATTTTATTTAAAGCCGTCGTAAAAATAATAAGGAAAGACAAATGGAGTTAAGCGGTAAGGTTTCGAGATTCCTAGATGTAGGCGTCAAGGTTGTAGCTCTGATTTTTATACTCAGCAGCTGTGGCGGTGACTCTGGTGGTTCGGAGGATTCGAGTGGTTCGGGGGATTCGAATGGCTCGGGAGGAGCAGCGACAGGAGGCTCTATTCAAACGCCTACAACATACACAATTACATCATCTGTGGTTGGTGAGGGGACTATTAATCCGTCTGCTCAGACTGTTGATGCTCAAACTACCTTCTCTTTTACTTTAACACCAGATGACGGTTACACTGTTGACATGGTAGATGGGTGTGAAGGCTCATTGATTGACAACACTTACACTACTAGTGCGATTACAGCAAATTGTACTATCACTGTTAATTTCAAGACGACTAATTACGAAATTTCAACTTCTTCATCAACCGGTGGGTTGATAACTCCTTTAATAAAAACCCTTGAACAAGGTGAAACAGCATATTTTACCTTAACTTCTGATGCAGGTTATGTCATTGACTCTGTAATAGGTTGTACAGGCACATTAGAGGGGAACATTTTTCAAACAGACCAATTTAATACTGAAGATTGTTCTGTTAATGCGACTTTTACACCTAACGATCAAGAACCTAGCTCAGACAGTATTGGTGCGCAAAGAACACTTGTTGCACTCATTAATTTTCCTGACAATAAAGACGAAACTATGTCTTTAGGGGATATTAAAAACTTAATTCGAGACAATGATAACTCGTTAAACCAATTCTTGGTCAAAAACTCTAATGGAAAAGCTTGGATTGAGGCTGAGTTTTTAGATTGGGTTACGTTAGAGCAAAACTCTACAAGTTATTTCAACGAAAACTCTGATCTTTATTCTAAGGATAGCTTTCATGATGATGCTATTAGTAAGCTGAGCCAAACTACGAACCTGACCAATATTGATAGAATTATGCTCATAGTAAAAGATGGCTATCTAGGGCATCCAGGTTGCTATGCATATAAAACAGCCATTACATTGGGTAACAATGATGAGTTTACAGGGTATTTAACTGTAACTGGTGGTTATGACATGGGTTGTAATAGAGCTGGCCGCATAGCTCACGAATTTGGGCATACCTTTGGATTTGACCATTCAAGTTCTCATTGGTGTGATGGTGTGAGCCCAGTTAGCTTTATCGACACGAACTATTTGGACAAATGTAGTTTTTTTAACTCTTATTCAGGCTTTTACGACACTATGGGGCGGATACCTACAACCCAATGCTCTCTAGTGTTTGGAGACACAAGGCCGGGTGGTTTGAGGATTCACAAGTTGTGACTGCAGAAGAGTCTGGTACCTACACTCTTGAACAGTCCTCGTCCTCTTCATCAGGGGTTAAATTAATTAAGGTTCCAATCGGGACAGGGCTAAATGAGCAACCGTTATATTATTACTTGGAGTTACGTAATAAATCAGGTGTTTTTGATAACTCGAAGTTAGACGCCGTTGCTAGAGATTATGAATTTATAGTTAGATTTTCAGATTTTAATGGCACCGATGATCTAAGAGACTTGTATCAGTCAGCAACATTATTCGACGTGGGGTTAGATTATATTGATGAATATAGAGGGGTCTCTTTTTCTGTGGAGTCTTTGTATGGAAGCGGTAGCTCACTTGCAGCGAATATAAACATAGATGTGCCAAGATTTGCTGTTGCCCCCCAACGTGTTTACGAATTTTCTGACCCTGATGATTTAGAAAAAACGTTTTCTGTTAAAAACGTAAAGGCAGAACAAAGTGAAGTTGTTTCAGTACAAGTGACTGGCAGAAATGCTGATGCATTTGAAGTAAAAGAAGTTGCATGTACTGGTGTCACGCTGGATGTTGGTGATGAATGTTCAATATCAATCGAGCGTGTCGGGTTGACTGGGGTTTATGCTTCAATAATGGTTGAAACTAATGTGGAGAAACAAGTTATTGAATTGTCAGGCCTTGATATTTCCGTGGTTGAACCATATGACCCAGACGCTTTAGTAGAATGGGAGGATAACAAATTACCTGAAGGACCTGAGATTAATTGGTATAGCGCAGTAACATATTGCGAGGAATTAACGTTAAATGCAAACCAAGACTGGCGTCTACCGCGAATAGAAGAGCTTAGAGCGGCATTTCAGTTTGCAGAAGAACCGTTGTTTGTGCTCACTGTAGAAGAAAATGTATCCGCAACTCCACTATGGTCAATTACTGAGCCACCAGATAACTCATTAAATGCCTATAAAGTTTATGGTAATGGCACTGCCCATTGGAGTAATGGCTCAAAAAATAATAATGCCCGTGTTCTGTGTATTAGGTCTTTGTAATCGTGAATGAGCAAATGAAATATTAAAGCCCAATAGCCCACCCAAGACTTTATTTTTTATGTGTTAATTTTATTAAAAGCTGTCGTAAAAATAATAAGGAAAGACAAATGGAGTTAAGCGGTAAGGTTTCGAGACATCTAGATCTGAGCGTCAAGGTTATAGCTCTGATTTTTATCCTAAGTAGCTGTGGCGGAGGCTCTGGTGATTCGGGGGATAATGCTGGTTCCGGTGGGTCAGGTAATTCAGGCAGTACTGTTAACTTACTGTCTTTGACTATAGAGGGGTTGGTTACCGATGATCCTATCCCAAATGCAAATGTTACAATCACTATAGATGACCAAAGCTTTACCACTCAAGCAGATGAAAATGGCGAGTACAGCGTTGATGTGAGCATTGATGATTCGTATGCGGACAGCATAGTAAAAGCTACCGCAACGGGTAGCGAAGCCGACAGCATTATTAAATTGGTTTCCTATCTTGGCACCCTAGCTTCCTTAATAGAAGTAGCAGGCGACGATGAAACTCTTACAACAGAAGAGCTTTTCTTTACTAACATCACTAATGTGAGTACTGCAACTGCTGTGGCCCTTGAATTGGCCGCTGATGGTGAGATAACCACAGATGAAAGCTTTCAAAATTCTCAAGCAAGTATCGATACTAGCGCAGTCATGTCCAATGCTACGGCAATTAAGCTCGCGCTTGATTACTCTGACGGCAACCCCGACTTAATCTTGCCAGACATAGTTGCAGATACCTATGAGTTTGTCGTTGAACAAGATGTGATTACTGACTACCTCTCTTTGATTGAAAGCAATTATGCTGAACTTTATGCTTCAGTAGAAAATGATATTTTAACTGACACTAATCTAACCCCAGACACAATCGCTCCAGTCATATCTCTGACAGGTGAGGCGATTATTTACCTGTCAGTTGGAGCAACATATACAGAAGGAGGAGCTAGCGCTACAGATAATAAAGACGGCACCCTACCCGTTTCAATATCAAGTGCAGTCGATGCAAGTGCTCCAGGTGAGTATGCGGTCACGTATACTGCAACAGACTCTTCTGGAAATAGTACGAGTCTAGTTAGAACCGTGATAATTGCTGACGTCATTGATGTTACCGCTTCACACACAACTGAGGCTGGTTATACAGTTCGGTATCGCTATATTTCATCATCAAGTTGGGATTCAGAACAGCCCAGAGGTATGTATGTATATCTACATGGCAATATTAGCTAAAGTAGCGACTCTCTGAGTTATTTTAACGAAGAACTTCAAGAATACTTACTTGAACAGGGTTACATATACGTTAAATTAGAATCGCCTTGGGTTAGTGAGACTGGCGCCCGAATCTGGGTTGATCCGGAGTACCCCGGAGGTGACAGTGGTTTAGATATGCTTAGTTCAGTTCTGACGTCAGGGTTTGGCGGCACGTTTACTGTTGATATCAATGACATACTGTTAGAAGGAAGCTCGGGAGGAGCTTGCTTTCAAAATCACTTTATTCAGAAGTATTACAATGACTTCAAAGGTGCAGCTTACATAGATTGTGGCTGTTCGCAATTACCTGATGACTCAACCATTGCACCATTAATAGATACCGAAAGCTGGCGTTTCTATGTACTAAATAATACCGAAGATTTCCTATATGAGTCTGGTAGGTCTATTTATGGCTACCTTAAATATACTCTAGGGTATGAGGCGACAATAGGCGATTTTGACAAAATAGGTGGGCACTGCGCCTCAACCGATGAGGATCGATTTGAAGCCTTTAATTGGTTACTTTCAGATGAGCCAGCCCCAGACGTTGACTTTGAACCACACTTTAAGCCAATCGAACATTTTAACGATTTAGAGGCCATTGCCATCGATGATAACGAAAACATCTGGGTGGTTGAAGAAATTGAAAATCAGGTTGTGAATCTACATAGAGGTAACAACTTGGGTAGCGAGTGGTCTGTAGTTAAAACCTTCACCCTAACCGATTCTCAGATAATCAAAGACTTACTGTATTTTGATAACTATTTGTACTTCGACATAGATGATGAATATCTGATTAAAATTGATTTGAGTGATTTTTCTGAAGAGCAAGTTTTACTGCCGACGCTAGATTTAGGCGATAAAAGATTTTATAAAAATACATTAACCACAGATCACCAAGATACACTTTATTATCGTCTGGTGAATGTTGATGTAGCCAGCACTAGCTATTCTAACAATGCATGGCGCTCAACAGATGCCGGAGAGACTTGGGAATATATCGACCAAATAGACAGTGATGTACTGATTTATGTACCAGAACTTCTTAGACCTACTCTTAACGATGTTTTGAGCGACTATTATTTAAATTACGGAAATATTGCGTTTGACGGGGAAAATGCATGGCTAGTTCTCAACTCATATGATGCAGATTACTTTGCCTCGATGCGCCTTTATAAATCAACCGACCTTGGATCTACTTGGGTGGATGTAACCCCGGTTGAATTTAACCAAGACGATGGTGAATCTTGGTACAACAGTTATACCCCAGAGAAAATAAAGTATTTGTTAGATGGTAGCCTATTAATAACTAAGGGCTCCCATAGCTGGATGAGCACAGACAAGGGACAAAGTTGGGTTAGAGTGTACGGTAGTAGCACTGACTTTTCTGTTTTTTTGGAAGATGTCATGTCTGCAGAGTCATCAGATGGCAAGCATACCATCATAGGTTTTACCGAACATGAAGGCTTAATGTATTTGGAAAAGACTGCACCTTAGTCTGGAAAACATTTCGGCTGCTACTCTTATTTAATTAGGGCCTGTTTATCTTTTCTGTAAGGTTTTGCAGCAGTCTGCTGCGACTTTTATGCAATGAAGCTCAAGTGAAGTGTAGCCATCTACACGAACTTGAGCTGAAGCAGAAGAAATTTTGCACAGGCGCTGGTGTTATTTAATTAAAAAGAACAATCTTTAGAATCCTATAACCTCTTGTATGGATAATATTCAAGTCGCTAGTTAAGGCAGTTAATATTTTTTTAACTAAAACACTTTGTCGAAGACGTCTTAAGGTTGCGCTTCATCACGTCGATTAACCATCACAATACAACTCTCTTCACTAAGCCATATACCACTTTCAATGGAACCAATATATCTTGATAGCAGGACAAGTTTTAATATTGATATTTGTCACGCTTTCTCCACTCTAATCTCCCCCAATTGAACCCGATTTTTTATCTTTTTAAATCAAGGTTATAAAGTTTACCGGTCAATAAATAATTTACGAAACAATGCGTAAATACCACCCATTTGGGTGATTAATTTATTAGAAATTTCAACTTACTCTAATAGTAGTTTCATGCTGGTTAAACAGACAAATTGGGAAGTGCAAATTGTTTAATTCTTCCTTACGGGCATTTAGCCGAACAACAAAAAGCCACCATAAGAGAGTGAGAGAGCTAGGCCACTCATTACACATGTACCTCAACAATCATCAAAAATTCAAATATAAGGAAACTTTTAACATAGCCAAACACCCCATTTTTGTATCTAAGACCGATGCATAGTTCAAGTGCACTTAAACGAGTAAAACTATAACAATAACTTTATGTAGTAAGGATAACTAAATGAACCACCAATATACCGTCAATAGCCGAGATAAACTGCACTCTCAAAGTTTCATTTCAACTCCCATACAGGTACGCTCTTTTCTAAAAGTATGTAGCTCAACCATAGCCTCCATCTTTATGCTTAGTAGCTGTGGTGGATCTAGTGGCTCTGGTGACTCACCTGTCGATCCTCCTGTCGCAAATAGTGCGCCTACGGTAACCGCTGAGAATGTCTCAATAACAGAGCTATCCGAGGTCACGCTAGCCGC
>NZ_ML178730.1 GCF_004360155.1 Paraglaciecola marina
TGTGAGTGACAAGTAACACCATAGAAAATAGAGTAAGACTAGGACAACTTAGCCTCGATTATTTGCTCAACAAGAAGAGCATCAGCTTTTACATATTAAAGATAAGCACTGATGAAACAAGCAAGCCACAAGGCTGTACTTGGTTCCTCATTGCGTTAATTCATCACATCGCTGACGCGCTGTGAGCAAGTGAATTAACACGACAAGTTTTTGTCTGGCGGCCATAGCGATGCGGTCCCACCTGATCCCATTCCGAACTCAGAAGTGAAACGCATTAGCGGCGATGGTAGTTTGGGGTTTCCCCATGCGAGAGTAGCACACTGCCAGANATTAG
Source organism: Paraglaciecola marina (assembly GCF_004360155.1). Taxonomy (GTDB): domain Bacteria; phylum Pseudomonadota; class Gammaproteobacteria; order Enterobacterales; family Alteromonadaceae; genus Paraglaciecola; species Paraglaciecola marina. Next base: position 335 of record NZ_ML178730.1, read on the forward strand.
AAACACTGTCATCACATGTTAAGTGGAAAGAGGTGGCGTTATACTTAATGAGCAGCAAGTTGGCCTATCTTTGGGTCATCATTCATGTTGCGGACTCTTTGATACTGTAGCATTTTGGCTTCTAATCAAAGGTTAATGGAAAACTTAGTTTTATGATTCTTTGTTACTAGCTTGTTATGTATTTGAGTGCTTATGTATATGTTTATAATGATATTAAATTGAACAGGTTGATAATATACGTTTTAGTACTTTACCTAGCATTAGTAGGACGATTAATTATTTATTATTTGATTGTGCTTTACGATCGGATCAATTAGTATCCAACATAGATATCATAATTCATAAAGGAATTTATAATGAAAAAACTATTAATTACTCTAGTGGCAGCTGCGTCATTAGTATCAGTAAATGTTAATGCCCAAGAAAAAGCTGGCGGTACTACAGCGACTGGTTCAACTATTGGTGGTGTAGCTGCTAGTACAGTCGCAGCCGGTGCAGCGGCTGCTGCAATTGCAGCTGCTTTAGTAGCTAATTCTAGTGGAACTGCAGATCCGATAGATCCAATAGAGCCAGAAGCAACTTGTAGTAGTACTGATGAGTTAGCAGATGGTGTGTGTATCGGTACTACTGTAACTGTGACCCAAACAGGTACTATGGGAGCGACAATAACCGTTCCTGTAACATTTACATATGCTCCAACGTATCAATAAGTTTCTTTTTTAGCAAAAGCCGCCTTTTGGCGGCTTTTTTTGTGTCTATTTTTTAGGGTGGCTGCGTGGCTTTTTATAGAACAACAATTTTATTTCTAAGTCTGATGGTATTAGTGGGATGTTCTTCGACACATCGAGCTTATTTAGAAACTATTAAGCTCGCTTTTCAAACCAGTGCTGATCCGGTTCTTACACTGTCGGAAATACAGAACTCAGCCATTGATTTGCTCTATGTTAGTCTGAAGGATAAACCAAGAGCTGTGCTGGCACTTGCATATATTGAAAACTCCCAATATAAATGGGTTAGTGGCGATAATGCCATGTTAGTTGAGCAAGGTGGCAGGATAGTAAAAACGGTTGGTACTATAGATAACTTTTTTTATGTAACTAACATTGAAAATGACCCGTTAGCTATTCCTAAAAATGTCAATTCCACCCTATATTGGAACCGTTCCGTAGACTACGATAACGGCTTAAGTGCCTTTGTAGAGTCTAAATTTGAATGGGTAATCAATTCTGAACTTATCATTGACGGTAATCATGCTAAGGCTAATATGTTAAAGGAAGTTGTGACTTTTCATCAAGTTAATAAACAAACTAATACTTGGATAAATTACTTTTGGTTTGATACAGAGACTGAACAACTATTAAAAAGCGAACAACAACTTACACCAAACTCGGATAGATATGAGCTTACCTATATAAGTCGTATAGCGCGTTTACCCTTGGCAACTGTTTTGAGCGTTGGGGATTAAGTATGAGGGTATTTTTATTTATTTGTGTCTTAGGCTGGAGCAGTTTTAGTGCTGCTTCGGTTAAAATTACGATTAATGATACTGTATTTGATTATGAAGGAAATCCAAAGCTATCTGAAGTCTTAGAGCCAATCGCTTTAGAGCGTTCATGGTATTGGCAATCATCTGCTTTATTTCGGGTAGGTGATAGTACTATTGATAAAGAAAGATCATTCATAATAGAGGAGCTTTTAGCGCTTACTAGTTCTTTAGACGATGTTAAAGTTATCCGTCAACTAGTAGCAAGCCTTGAAAGTTGGAATTTAGCTAGAAGGCTTGCTATTCCAATAGATTTTGATTTAGCTAGGGTGCAACCTAAATTTAACCCTAAGTTTGAAGACGGTGAATATCTATTACTATTAAAGGAGAGGGTGGAAACTGTATCTATTATTGGGTTGGTTAATGAATCTACTGTCATTGAATATAAAGGTAATGTTGCTGCAATGGAGTATTTGTCCGACATAAAAGCAACTGATCTTTCAGATAAAAGTTTAATTTATATCGTTCAAGGTAATGGTGAAGTAAAAAAGTCTGGCGTAGCCTATTGGAATAATAGTTATGATCATGTCATGGCAGGTAGTCAAATATATATTCCTTTCACTGAGTCTCAATTTTCTAAGAAGATGGACATTTTAAATATGAAAATTGCTAAGCTAGCTACGAATAGGATTATTAAATAAATGAAAACCTGCTCCACGCTAAACAGGGTTACCTTTTTTATTGCTTTAATATCTATTCATATTCATGGTAATACACAAGAGAGTAACGCTGTAGCTCCTTCGCAAATGGTTCAAGGCGGCGTTGGATTATGGCAAACTCCAACGGCAAGAATGATGCGTGAAGGCTCTCAAACTGTTAATTATACCGATAATAACGAATACCGATTTTGGTCAAGTAGTTTACAGTTGTTTCCTTGGATGGAGGCAACTGTAAGGTATACAGATGTAAGAACACAACTATACAGTAATGTAGCCAGTTTTAGCGGTGATCAAACCTTAAAAGACAAAGGTATTGACGTAAAATTTAGACTATTAGAAGAAGATTATTACTTACCACAAGTGGCTATGGGTTTTCGTGATTTTGGGGGGACAGGTTTTTTTGAAAGTGAATTTGTAAGCCTCAGCAAGAGAGTAGGGCCATTAGATGTTCATCTGGGTTTCGGATGGGGGTATCTAGGAGCAGGTGGAAATATTCGTAACCCTCTTTGCGAGGTTGCAGATAGTTACTGCGAAAGGCCTGGTGGTTTTTCTGGAAGTGGTGGAAAAATAGAGTTTGGTCATTTTTTTAAGGGGCCTGCATCTATATTCGGCGGTATTGAATATCAAACTCCTATCGATAAGCTAAGAGTTAAGCTTGAATACGAAGGGAATGACTATGTTAATGACCGTGCAGGTGAGCTTGAGCAAAACTCTCCATGGAACTTGGGTTTAGTTTATGAATGGAATGACTTTGACTTTAATCTTAATTATCAAAGGGGAAATACAGTTGGCTTTGGTGTAACGTACAAATTAAATCTGCACACGGCGAAACAAGTAAAGTTTGATAAGCCTCCCCGCTCAATTGAGGGGGTAACCCCTGCTGCAGATATGAAAAGCCTTAACAGGAAACGCCTATATAGAGACTTATATTTACAAGGCAGCTTTTTAATTAATTATAGCCACCAACTTGATGATGAGATGACAATCTATGGCTACCAGTTTGCCTATAGAGATAATGACGAAGCAATTGAAAGAGTTGGGCGCATATTAGCTTCAGAGCTTCCTGAGTCTATTAAAACCTATAAAATAGTAAATAACGCCGCCTTGTTACCCATGGTTGAGACTGAAATTGATGCCGATGCGTTTAAAAGTGCTGCTCGATACGAAGCATTGGAACCTGATTTAACAGCATCTTATCAGCGCCAAGAGCCTTCTGCAGAAACCTTAGCGAATTACAAAGCTAATAATACATCTGGTTTGTTTCATTCCGTAAATAGTTTCTGGATCCAAACATTTGGCGGTCCAGAGTCTTTTTACCTTTATCAAGGGGGCGCAATTTTAAGCGGTGGGTATGCCTTTAATCAGAACTTTTCTATATCAGGGGGAGTGAAAGCAACCTTAATTGAAAACTTTGATAAGTTTAACTTCACCACTGATAGACAAGACTCAAGCTTACCGCGAGTCAGAACCCAAGTTAGGGAATATGTTACTCGAAGTAAAGTGACTCTGGAAACCGCGTTTCTACATTGGTCTGATAGAATCGCCCCTAATTTGTTTGCTCAAGCGTACGGTGGCTATTTAGAAACTATGTTTGGTGGAGTAGGCACTGAATTATTCTACAGCCCAGTTGACAGTAATTTATCATTTGGAATTGATTTGAACTATGTGCAGCAAAGATCTTATGAAAATGATTTCGATTTCTTTGACTATAAAGCATTTACCGGACACGCAAGTGTGTATTGGCGTCCGGACTTTTTACCCGATACCCAAATTGTTGTAAGTGCGGGACAATTTTTAGCCAAAGACAAAGGTGTAAATATTGATTTTGCTAAGCGTTTTGATAGCGGAATTATTGTTGGAGCCTATGCAGCAATTACCAATGTCTCAGCAGAGGAATACGGTGAAGGAAGCTTTACAAAAGGGTTTTATATCTCAATTCCCTTTGACTTATTTGTATTAAAGCCGGCTAAAGGGAGAGGAAAAATTCCATGGGTGCCGATAGGACGAGATGGTGGTCAGATGCTTCAAAAACCAGTGAATTTAATCGATCTCAATCAGTATAGATCGCCATTTTACGACTAAGCCGAGAGCCTTAAGTTAATCTCAGTTGGCTGGGTGTTTGCCCAGTCCAGCGTTTTACGGCTCTCCTGAAGTTAGGGATATCATTAAATTGCATTAAGCTTGCAGATTCTTCATTAGACAAGTGCTGCATTTGCAATAGGAATGTAGCATATTGTTTACCAAGCTCGTCTTGAATCTGTTGAAAGGTTTTACCATGTAGCGACAACTTACGCTTAAAGGTTGCAGGGCTCATTGAGAATACTGCCGCCGCTTGCTTTAAGCTGAGTTGTCTATTTTTCATCAATAACTTACGTACCTGTTCTAAAAAACCTAGTTTTGGAATACTACTCATTTTTGCCTGCTTTAATGAATACCACTTTAAGCTATCACTTCTGTGCGTACATTTTGTGTGTAACCACTTTCTATCGAAGCTGATACTAAAAATTGGTTGCGAAAACGCTAATTTGTAACCAAGATTTTCTTCATATTCTTGTATGTGTTTTGGTCTTTGAAAAGGAAAGCTAAAATTAAATGGAATGCGCCTTTCATATAATAATTTACTGGTTGATACTAAAGCGGAACAGTAAACTTCTATAAAAAACTGTAATAAGGTCGGATCCCCAAAAGAGTCTTTTATTAAAAGGTACTGCTTGTCTATAGATGAATAAGCATTGCCTTCTAAAAACGGACATATCTGATTTCTCAATATTGATAATAATCGTAAGGCTTCCCCAAAGTCTTTGGAATACATTAAGGCGTTTGATACTGCACCGTAATTACCTGGGAATAATCGCCTCCCAAGCTGAAATGAACAATCATTCCCAGGGGTCAATGCATTGGCATTGTGAGTTAATTGTAATAGCTGTTGAGGACTTAGCATTTTATCTGATTTAAAGTCTTCTTGAAAAATACGTGTTCCACGTAACAACTTGTGCTTGTTTACGTTTCTTGAAGTAACTAGATCAAACAAGCTTGCTGCGTATTGATGAGCAGGAAGCAATTTATCTTCAATATTTATGGTTTTGCTGTTATTTAGTTTCATTCTAAATAGCCATGGCACTAATTGACTGTTTACTTAAATCTAAACGTCTATTTACTCTGGATAATATCGCTTCTGCTATTTTATCTTCCATCGAAGCCGTTTCTGCAACATAAGTAAGAGAGTGGTAAACAGCATTGTTGCCACGACTAGGTTTATAAGCTAGGTGCACAATTGCCTTGCGAATTTGTTCTGCTATTTCTTCAGCGACAACCCTATCTGTATTTGGTAATAGTAAAATAAAGCGGTCTCCAGCGTAACGACATACTAAATCGAGAGAGCGTAAATTCATTAGAATTAGCTCAGATACCTCTCTGAGTAATCGATCTCCCTCATCATGTCCGTATTGACGGTTAAAGCTGTCAAAGCTATCTATATCTAGCATCACAACTGAAAAAGTAGGATTGCCTGAGTGTTTTAACTGGTCGTTAATCTGTTCACGCATATAGTCGGCGTCATACAACTTTGTAATAAAATCAACCTGATCGTGCTGCCTAAGGTTTAATTCGCGCCTTTGAAGTTGCTGATTGACGATTAATAACTCTTGGTGCCACTGGAATAACGCATAACTCATTATGACCATGCCGAATGCTGCAGGAATAGACTCGAACATATTTAGGTAGGCAGCCCTGTTGTCATAGTGCATCCACTCGTCGAATAAATCTAAGCAGGCCGAAAATAAAAACAAACTTAGACCTATCACCAATGCTGAGGTCACTTTGCCAGGAGGGCGACTGACTAATACAAATAAGACCCATATTGCTGACAATATAACTAGGCTACCTTCACCCAATATATCCAACCAAGAGATGTCGCCCAATATTTTTGATGAGCCTAGTCCAAAGCTCAAACTAATGGGTAAAAATAAACAACCAAAAAATATCGAACAAAGTGTTGAGTGACGTGTAAATAAAGAAAAATTCATAATTATATGTTCCAGTAAAAAATAGACACTGGTATTCAAGAAGCCAAGTTAAGGGTCACATTAGCTCAACAAGATGACAAAGAGATGAAGTTAAATGAGGTAGGTTGGCCTAGAAATTCATTAACCCTCCTAAAATTGCGGCCTTAGAGGGAGGTCATATTGGCTCAGTCTGTTTTAAAAAGCAGACCTACAGAACTAAATTGGGGATGTTGGGCATAAACAATCCGCTTTTATTCATAAAAATGTCATAGAGCTTCTTTAGGTTGTGCGGCAACAGAGTTAACCCATTCTTACGTTACAGGTTGCAGCGAGACACTATTATGAAATTTATTAAATCCACTTTAGCTATAGCATGTATGGCTGCTTCTTGTTGTGCGGTTGCAGCAGGCAGCATACAAGGCGTTATAATTGACAGTAGTAAAACAAGTTACTTTGAAGGTGCTCAAATTCAGATTAAAGAATTAGGGTTGGGTACTGTTTCTCGTAGAGATGGTTCATTTAGATTTAAGAATGTAAATGAAGGAGATTACACTTTAGTCATTACTTACTTGGGCGCACCTAAGCAAGAGATGGCTATTACTATAATCGATGGTGAAATTATTCAGCCAGAAGTCATACTGGATACAAATGGTGAATCGTTAGAAAAAGTGATTGTTTATGGACAGCGAGCAGGGAAAGCAAGCGCTCTTAATCAACAGCGTGTTGCAGATAGCATTAAGTCAATTGTTTCAGCTGATGCTATTGGTCAGTTTCCAGATCAAAATGCTGCAGAGGCTTTACAAAGGTTACCCGGTCTATCGATTGAGCGTGACCAAGGTGAAGGTCGGTTTGTGGGTATTCGAGGAATCGATCCTAACCTAAATAATGTCACTATTAACGGCTTAAACGTTCCATCGCCAGAGGGGGGCGTTCGTTCCGTTGCTCTTGATGTTATCCCGTCTGAGCTTATTCAAGCATTAGAAGTATCTAAGTCTGTTACTTCAGATATGGATGCAGATGCTATTGGTGGTTCTATTGAAGTTAAAAGCCTAAGCGCGTTTGACAAAAAAGGCACAACAGCAAGTGTGACTGTACAAGCTAGTCAAAATCAATTGAGAGGTGAAACCAGCCCAAGAGTATCGGGCAGCGTTACCACTATGCTGAGTGATAAAGTAGGTATTGCGGCTGCTTTATCTTACTTCGATCGTAGTTTTGGTTCAGATAATGTTGAGTCCAATGGTGATGATGAAATAGAGCAACGTTATTACAGTATCGATCGAGAACGCATTGGTGCGGCAGTGAATCTAGATTTTCGCCCAGACATGAACAGTCAGTACTATATGCGTTCTTTATATAGCCGATTTGCAGACAATGAGCTTCGTTTAGCCAATACGTTCACCTTTGATGGCGATGACTCAGAAGTTGAAAGGGGCAGTAAAGATCGTGAAGAAACTCAAAGTATCCTATCTATAACCGCAGGAGCTGAATATCAATTAGACGATTGGTTAGTAGAATATCAAGTCGGTTATTCTAAAGCAGACGAAGATGAGCCAGATGCCCTATATTACACTTTTGTAGGGGAAGAGATGAGTATTAACTCGGATTTTGTCGGACCAATACCTTCCATTACTCAAGATGCTTCTGTTATGGACTTAGGTAACTACGAATTAGATGAGGTGAGCTTTGAAAAGAATAATGCAGAAGATACTGAGGCATCTATAAAAGCTGACTTTACCCGTTTTTTAGAGTGGCAAAACAATCAAATTGAACTCAAGTTTGGAGGTAAGTATCGTAATCGAGAGAAGCAAGCTAACGCAGATATCATTATATACGACGGTGATTTTGACGATCTGGACTCTAGTTCGTTTGCAGCTGCAACGCCTGATTGGGGCTTAGGTGACTTTGGGCCAGGATTAGCCCGCTCATTTATGCGCGAATATTACGGACAACAAGCAGATGCATTAGAAGTTGCTGAACTTGATTCTGAGGTTGAATCTAATGGTGCTTCATATAATACCCAAGAAGATATTTTCGCTTTATATCTAATGGGCAAAATTGATTTAGATAAGCTACGGATCGTAGCGGGGCTAAGGTATGAAGATACAGACTTTAGCACCTCTGGAATGCGCGTTGAGTTGATAGAAAACGAAGAAACAGATGTAGAAGAGGTGGTGAATAATCTATGGGAAAGCGATAAAAATTATTCGTACTTGTTACCGAGTGTAAACCTTCGCTACGAATTTAATGACAAGCTAATTGGTCGAGCAGCGTTCACTCAAACTATATCTAGGCCAAAATTTGAAGATTCTGCCGCATTTCAGATTATAGAATCTAAGACTGAAGAGGATGACGGAGAATTCGTTACTGAGCGTGAAGCTGAAGTGGGCAACCCAGATCTTGAACCCTACGAAGCCGACAATATTGACCTAGCTTTAGAGTATTACCCAGGTGATATTGGCGTTCTATCAGCGGGTTATTTTTACAAGAACATTGATAACTTTATTATTGTCACTGATGTAGCGGGTACTGAAGGTTGGGAAGGTTTTGAAGAAGTGATGCAACCTATCAATGGTGAATCTGCTAACGTTAGTGGTGTTGAATTATCTTGGGTGAAAGGGTTCAATAACGGTTTGTTGTTAAGCGCTAATGGTACTTTTTCTAGCTCAGATGCGGTGACCTTTTTAGATGGGGAACGTTACGAGACTTCTCTGCCCAATCAATCTGACCGTATTGGGAACTTCACTATAGGTTACGAAAGTGAGCAAATGAGTGTTCGTTTAAGTATGACTTATAAGAGTGAAAACCTAGAAGAAATCGATGGCGACTTAATTAGAATGGAAGACAAACATCAGCAAATGGACTTTATGGGTAAGTACTTTATCAATCAAAACATGCATGTGTATTTTAATGCTATTAACCTTACCGATGAGCCTTTTTATAATTACTTTGATGAGCGCAGCGTTAATGCTCAATATGAAGAGTATGGACGTACGTTTGAGTTAGGTTTCAATTGGAAATTGTAATAACTCAATCGATAGGGCGATAAATTTTGCTATTTATAATACGCGCTTTAAGTGGCGCGTATTTTCTAAATTACTGTGAGCATCATGACAACTAAGTTTATGAATGCTTCAAATAAGGTGCTGTATTAATACAGTATTATTAAAGATTCATTATGAAATATTTTATATGTTTAACCCTTGCAGTGCTTGTTAGCGCCTGCCAATCACCTGCAATCGACGCGTTGTCGGTACCTTTAAATACACTTCATCAAAATAGTGATATTGCTGGCAAAGTCGCCAAACCGATTCGTCATAAAGGGCAAGACTATTGGTTGCTAACCAGTGAAAAATTAGGTGTGCTACTGACAGACCAAAATGGTAAAAAACTTAGCAGTACTGATGGCAATATTGAACTTTTAGATTGGCGTGACAATATTCAGCTAAATGGTGAAACCTTTGGGTTAATAGCTGCACTGGATAGCAATTTAGGACAAGTGCTAATTATTAAACTGGATTGGCAAACACTCGAATTGTCAGAAATAACAAGGCTTCCCAAAACGTCAGCCCAAATTGAAAGCCTATGTTGGTATTTAATGCCCCAAGGGCACCTCTCATTATTTACTGCCGACACGTTAGGAGAAGTTGCCCAGCGAACAGTTGTGGATGGCTCTCAACAGCAGCTTACCGACCTATTGATACAAACTTTTATAGGAACGCCGCAAACTAAGTCATGTGTGGTTGACGATACATTAGGTTACTTATATTTAGCGGAGGAGAATATTGGCGTATGGCGCTATCTAGCTAGCCACGAGTCAGAATTATCCCGGGAGTTAGTGATAGCAACTGACCCAAATGGTCCTGTTATGGGTGAAATCACCCATCTAGATATTTTACCGTCAGGAGAATTGCTGGTTACTGCGCCAGAACAAAAAGGCGTATGGATAGTTGATACCCAAAATAACAATCAAGCACAGTTTGTCATTCTTGAGGGAAGCCATAAACCGGAAAGTGTTAGTGCGGTTATGCAACAACAGTCTATCAGGCTTGGAGTGTTTGATGATGAAACAGGCCAATACAACGCAAGTGCATTAAATAGAGATAGTAAGCCTTTGCAGACAACGACCTCTAGTATGCAAGCTGTGACAGCATATGCTGAAACTACACCTGTAAATGCTTATGGGGATGCTGCTGATGATCCTGCAATTTGGATAAATTTTGCAGACAGTGGCAATAGTCGCGTATTAGGGACCAATAAAAAACAAGGCTTGTTGCAATATGATTTACAAGGCCAGTTGTTAAAAGAGTTTAATGTTGGTCGTGTTAACAATGTGGATGTTAGATACGGAATGAAATTCAACGGAAAACGAATGGATATTGCAACAGCTAGTAACCGCAGTACAAAAAGTATTAGCGTGTTTACTATTGAACCTAAAACAGGAGAGCTTGCCTTCCTTTCAGATATCAAAACAGATATTGATGACGTATATGGCCTATGTATGTATCAGAATGCTGAGCAATACTACGTGTTTATAAATGGTACTGATGGGCACTATCAGCAATATCTCTTGAAGCCCAATGGGGATGACATTTCTGGACTGCTTGTAAGAGAGTTTTCAGCTCCAAGCCAGCCGGAAGGTTGTGTGGTCGATGACCAAAATCAACAGCTGTATTATGGCGAAGAAGCCGTTGGCGTGTGGCAGGTTTCTGCTGAGCCTATTGACGCAACAAGTGAATTAATTATTAAAACTAACGATATCTTCGTGGCTGATGTAGAGGGACTTAGTATTTATCGCTATAAAGGCCAAAGATTTTTGATTGCATCTAGCCAGGGGAATGATAGTTATGGCGTGTTTGCCTTAGATGATAAAAACAAACACCTAGGCAGTTTTAAAATTGATATGGATATTACCACTAGGGTAGATGGCGCCTCAGAAACCGATGGTTTGGCTGTTACTTCTTACCCACTGGGAGCACAGTTGCCCCAAGGTTTATTAGTGGTGCAAGATGGTCGTAATCGTTTACCTACGGCTCCACAAAACTTTAAGCTGGTGGATGGTCTGCAACTTCAGGGGCTGTTACAAAGTTGGCTTGAAAAGCTCTAGTTTAAAGGCTAATGTTTTCCCTTTAAAATGTTGAAGGGGTAGGTTTGTGCAATATTGGTTATTTAAAACAGAGCCTGATGCTTTCAGTATTGATGATTTAAAAAACAAACCTACCCAAATTGAGCATTGGGATGGCATTAGAAATTACCAAGCCCGTAATTTTTTACGTGATCAGGTAAAGTCTGGTGATCTTGTTTTTATCTATCATTCCAGTTGTAAAAATGTCGGCATAGTTGGGGTAGCTGAGGTTGTGAAAGAAGGCTACCCTGACCACACTCAGTTTGATCCTGAAAGTAAGTATTATGACCCTAAATCTCCGCCAGAAAATCCTAGATGGGTGATGGTAGACATTAAATTTAAGCAAAAATTTTCTGAGATTTTATCTTTAAAACAAATTAAAGCTATGGATGATATTGCTGAAATAGGGTTAGTAAAAAAAGGTCATCGTTTATCAATAATGCCAGTACAAAAACAGGAGTTTGAGCTGCTGTTGTTGCGTTGTCAGGGCTAGATGGTTAATTGCTTAAGTCTCTTGGGGAGAGGCTACTTTCGCCTTATCTGAAGTCAAGTTTTGACAGGCGGTTACAAAGCCTTCCACTGTATTTTGACACCAAGGTATACGTGTTTCTGATTGTTGCTTAGCGATAAACTGACGTATATCTTCTATTGTTAAATCGTTTCCCTTAAGTGCTTTTGCAATTGCAATTTCTACCGTTTCACCATCTTGACTGCACTGCAAAATAACGTATTTAAAATTCTCTAATATAAAGTGAACTATTTCAAAATCTGCTTGCTTAATTAAACCATGGCTTTGCAAAGAGTTTAATTTTGTTTGCAAACTCTGCTGTAGATGAGATGACATTGTATTTACTATACTCAATGAGTGTTTGTTTTGTAATTGCAGGGTTTTATGGGCATGTTGAGTCTGCTTTACTTCTTGTTGAATATTTTGATTACGGGTAACAATGAATACCAACAGTAAAATTAGAAAACCAATTACACCTAAAGCGACCATGTACCACTCCATAAAATAAAGATTAATTTGTTGATTTATTGTTGCTCGATAAATTGTTGAATGTTTTTTTCTAAAACTGATAAAGGAATGGAACCGTGCTCTAACACTGCATCGTGAAAATCTCTGAGGTTAAATTTTTCACCAAGCTGTATTTCTGCTTGTTCACGCAGTCTCTTTATTGTTAATTCCCCAATCTTATAGGATAGAGCCTGTGCTGGCCAAGAAATATAACGGTCGATTTCTGTCTTCACATTGTGCTCAGAGAGCGCCGTATTTTTTAACATATAATCAATAGCTTGTTGTCTCGTCCAACCTTTAAGGTGCATTCCTGTATCAACCACCAATCGACAAGCTCTCCACATTTCATAACTTAACCTGCCAAATTCATCATAGAGGTTTTCATACATACCTATCTCTTTCCCCAAAAATTCTGAATAGAGGCCCCAGCCTTCACCAAAGGCTGATATGTAGGTATATCGTCTGACTTCTGGTAAGTCGTTCATCTCTTGCGCTAGTGATATTTGTAAATGATGGCCTGGTACCGCCTCATGTAAGGTTAACGCTGTCAAAGCGTATAAGGGGCGTTTATCCAATGCGTAGGTATTCACCCAATAATAACCTGGCTGATTGTCTCGAGAAGGAGATATATAACGACCTGTCGTGTACTTTGGTGCAATGTTTTCAGGTACGGATTGTACGCCGTATGGGGTACGGGGCAACGTTCTGAATAACTGAGGTAGCTTAGCGTCTACCTTTTTTGCAATGTATGCAGCTTCTTTAAGTAATTCCTCTGCTGTTCTCGCATAAAATTTAGGTTCGGTTCTTAAATATTTTATAAATTGATTAATGTCACCATCAAACTTTAGTTCATCAACTACTTTTTGCATTTCACGGCGAATACGCTGTACCTCACTTATGCCAAGTTGGTGGATCTCTTCTACTGGCATACTGGTTGTGGTGTAGTAATTGCTGCGGTTTTGGTAATACTCTTGGCCTTTGGGCCAAGTAGCTGCGGCAATATCGCTTTTACTTTTTGGCAAATATTCAGATGTTAAAAAATCATAAAAAGTCTGATACGCACCATAAACGTGTTCATTTATAATGGTTTTAGCTCTTTTTATTACCGCTTCTTTATCTGTACCTGAAAGAGAATTCTCTATTTCTAAAAATGGCCCGTAAAATACACTTGCTTCGGGCTCATCATGAATAAATGCTTGCACTGAGCTGTCAAAACCCTCTAAAACAGCTTTAGGCTGCACAAAACCGGTGTCTATGCCTTTTCTCATCCATTTAATTTGTTGTTTAAAATACTCGGGAAATTGCTCAAGCCTAGTTAGATAATTATCGTAATCGAGTTTACTATCGAAGCGACTTGTTCTAGGTAAAAATGCTAAGCCGCTATGGAAGCTAGACTCAGAGGTGAGTGGCATATAATGAGCATTGAACTGATACTGATCGATATAATTTTGTAAGCGGTACTTTTGCATTAATAACGTTATTTGTTCGGTTTGATTTAGCTGTGATTGATCAATTTTTAACAAGTCGGCCATAAACAAGCGATATTGTTTATTTTGAGCCGCTAAAGCTGCAGGAGATATATCAGATAATTTGTCGTCATAAGTATGCACACCTTGGCGAGTGGCTCTTATAGGTGAGACAGATAGCTCATATTGCCAAATCTTATCAATGAGTGGAGTTAGCTGCTTGTCTGCATAAGCGTTAAAAGTGTACAGGTTGCAAGCTAGTAAGATATAAAACACAGAAAAGCTTTTCATTAAGCTACCTTTTTTATTTTTTACCTAGCATAAAGGTATTACTTGAATATTTAAATCTTGCGACAAATAACTATTATGATTTGGGTGTATAGATAGGGTTAGGAAAAGCGGTAACCTTGTCTGATAGCTGGGTAATTTTTGATATGCCTTGTTTTTTGACTTCGTCAATACGTAAAATACTATGCATAGGAATGTACGTCTGTGTCACTTCTGCAAATTCATCTTTTAGCTTTTCATGGCTTGGGTCAACGACTAAACTAGTATGGGTATCCCAAACAAAGTCGCCAACTTCCACAAAGCCAAACATGCTACCTTGGCTAACTTCTCTTACATAAAGCTCGTATTTTTCGCCATTGCTTATAAATTGAACTCTAAATAAATGTGTATTTTTGGCCATAATTGTAACTACTATTGAAAGACTGATTTAGAAAAACTTGGCCTTTATCAATGGAGCTTGTTTGCGAAATTACAAGCTAAGATAATGGAAAATTTATTGCTTGATGGCCAAAGGTCCTAATAAAGCTTGGGTGGCTAATTGAAGTTCGTCTGTATCTCCTGCAAGTACAGCGTTTACAGCAAAACCTTGAACATAACTCGTTAGCTGCAATGCAGTGGATTCAATATTGATATGGGGCTGCACTTGCCCTAGGTTTTGGGCTTTTTCTAAACAACCAATAAAGGCTATTTGTAAACTATCTAGATAATGGCGACCAACCCCTCGTACTGTCTCGTCGTCAAAACCTAGCTCAGTAATACAATTTATCAGTAAGCAGCCTTTTCCCTTAACGTGCGAGACGTATTCAGTGAAAAAACTATTGATAGAATCTAGTCCTTGTTTTGACTCAAGGTTCTTCATTAACTCCTGTAAATACTTACTTTGATAATGACCTAATACTTTATATAGAAAAGCTTGTTTACTGCCAAATTCTAAATAAAATCCTCTACGATTGAACCCTGTTCTGAAAATAATTTCATCCATAATTGCACCGTGGTAGCCATGTTCTAAAAATATATCTATGGCCAAAGTGAGAACTAAATCTATATTATATTGCGGTTTACGAGGCATAAGTTGCTTTCTTTATAGAACAAGTATTCTTAGAAGGTTAGTTAAGTTTTTTTATGTGTCAAGCATGGTGCAACTTTCCCTCTTACATAAAATTAAAAAATATAGTCAATACTGAGGAAACATGAAATTAAAAAAAGTTTTAAGCTCTGCATTTTGTTTGCTGTTTATCTGCGGCTGTAGCCATGATGACGGCAACAAGCAGGCTACCAATACTAAAGCTGAGATCTCTTTGATTAATGCTGACAAAAATAGAATTAGGTCACATCTAACGTTTTTAGCCGATGATTTACTTAAAGGACGAGATACTGGCTCGGTGGGACACGAAATTGCATCCTTATATATCGCCTCTGAGTTTGAAAAGTATGGCTTGATGCCAGCAGGGGATAACGACATCTACATGCAACGCGTGCCTTTTGTGCAATCTACTATAGATCAAAACTCAATCCACTTGTCTCTTAGTTCAGTTACTAACACTCATAATTTATCTTACCCCAAAGAGTTTTTAACTCGAGCTAGTGTATTAAACGAAAATACTGAAATGGCTGGTAAGTTAATCTTTGTTGGCTATGGGATTATTGCTCCTGAGCTTGATCATAATGATTATGCAGGCTTAGATGTTGCTGGAAAAGTGGTCGTGGTTTTGTCTGGTAAACCAAAGTCCTTTCCAAGTGAGGAAGGGGCGCATTTTGGTTCAACAAGAGAAAAGCAGCGACATGCAGCCGAAAACGGTGCGGTTGGCTATATCACTATCAGTACACCAAGAGGTGAAAAAGTTAGGCCTTATCAAAATCTCTTAAACTATATACATACCCCTAGTGTAAGTTGGCTTGACGAAGATGGGATGGCAGCAAATGTATATCCAGAATTAAAAGGGAGCGCATATTTTAGTAAAGAAGCAGCAGAGCTCTTATTTGTAGGTACAGAAAAAAGCTTAGAAGATATTTATGTCATGTTGGAGCAAGACCAATCTCCAAAAGGTTTCGACATCCCACTTACTGTAAATATGACAGCAGAGTCGCAGCATAAAATTATTTCAAGTCCTAATGTGGTGGCAATATTAGAAGGTTCAGACCCCTTACTTAAAAAGGAGTATGTTGTTTACTCTGCCCATTCAGATCATATCGGCATAGCTAAAACCGTAAAGAAAGATAAAATTAACAATGGTGCTATGGATAACGCTACTGGTACATCTGTTCTATTAGAAACAGCTAGGCTATTTAGTGAGCTTGCTGACAAGCCTAAGCGGTCTATTTTATTTGTTGCTGTCACTGCTGAAGAGAAGGGGCTACTTGGGTCTGATTACTTTGCACAAAATCCCACTGTACCCCAGAGTAGTTTGGTGGCAAACGTGAATTTAGATATGCCAATTTTGACCTATGAGTTTGCTGACGTAATTGCATTTGGTGCTAACCATAGTGATATGCAGGAGTCAGTTACGATTGCAGCAGAGAAAATTGGCTTAACCTTGAGCCCAGATCCATGGCCCGACCAAGCCTTATTTACTCGTTCTGACCACTACAGTTTTGTAAAACAAGGTATTCCTTCAGTATTTTTAGTGCCTGGCTTAAAGTCAGTAGATCCTGAGGTTGATGGTAGTAAGCAATTTAATTTGTTTCTCAAGACTAATTATCACAAGCCGGGAGATGACCTAAATCAAACATTTAATTGGCAAGCTGCCACTAAATTTGCTGAGGTAAATTTTTATATTGGTATGACTTTAGCGAACCAATCACAGCGTTCAAGTTGGAATGTGGGAGACTTTTTTGGAGATAATTTCTCTAAATAATACGGATATCTAAGATAAAAAAGCGGTCATCAATATGGCCGCTTTTTAGTATTGTGTCTCATCCTGAAATACGTTGACATAAAGAGGACTTCTTT
>NZ_SAIS01000045.1 GCF_004360155.1 Paraglaciecola marina
ATCCATTAGCCATTTCGGAACATAAAACTAGCATGCAAGAAGCCACACATATAGTTACGCCTTACTATTTTAAAACCTCATCAAAATAGCGTAGCCAGTTTAGACCTAATATCTTTTCAATATCGCCAGTGCTATAGCCTCTTCTATCTAGAGCTTTAGCAACATTTAAGAACCTTTCTGGTTCGTCTAGTTCAGGGATCCATGCGGGCCACTGAACTTTATAAGAAGGTTTAAAGCGAGTTAGCCTCGGGGTATACCAATTTTCTTTAGTCGCACCTGTTGCTTCGAGCCCTTGAATAGCGAAATCCGAAGCAACACCTACGTGGTCAATCCCACCCACCTTAACTGCGTGATCAATATGATCGATATAGGTTTCCAATGTAGTCTCTTTTCTTACCTTTGGCCCAAGCATATAACCCAACGAAATAATTCCAACCACTCCGCCTTTATCAGCTAATGCCTTAATTTGCTTATCTGTTTTAGCTCGGGGGTGATTTCTGTGAAGCGCCTCGCACATTGTGTGATTGCATGAAGCCGGAGTTTTACTAAAATGAATCCCGTCGTCAGTGGTTTTTGGCCCACAATGCGATAAATCAACAATAATACCTAGTTCATTCATTCTCTCCACCGCTTCAATTCCAAAATCGGAAAGCCCTGAGTTGGTTCTTTCAGTAGAGCCATCTCCTAACAAGTTTCGCTGGTTATAAGTTAACTGAATCCATCTGGTGCCTTTTTCATAAAGAAGATTTATGTTGTCGATAGACCTTTCAATCATGGTTGAGTTTTGGAAGCCAAACAATACCGCGGTTTTATTCTCTTTTTTTGCCTTAATAAAATCTGCTGCAGTTGTTGCTAAAAGTAATTTATTTGGATTGTCCTCAATTCTTTGATGCCACTCATTTATAGAGTTTAAAGCAAGTTTTAGGTTGTAAGACGTAAGTGAAGTAGCGAACCCTGTATACCCTGATTTGGGCAATGCCTCAAAAGAATCTTGATTCCAGCCCTTTGGTATAACTAATCCATCAATAACTATCGATTTTCTGAATAGCTCTTCTATGTGTTTTTGATTTGAAGAATCAACACCTGATAAGGCCTTTCCTGCAGAGCTTGCGAAAACATTGCTTATCTGACTTTGGGCAAGTGCACCTATGGATAACATTTTTAAAATACTTCTGCGTTCATTATTCATTGTTTACTTTATATCCCATCTATTTAATTTAAAAATTAGGTAACCCATTAACTATATGCACACGCCAAATTGTTGATAAACTAACGGTTTCAGTAACAACATTTGCGCAAATCTTCTGCAGTAAATGAATATTAAGAATTACAATTTTTCGAAAATATACTTTGTACCCCTGCCCATTCAGTTGTTAGACACTTTAGCTTTAGAAATCCCCCCCTTGTCATAGAATAAATTTTTATCATTGTTACTTACTAATATGATTGATTTTGATTACGGAGGGGGGATAAACAGGTTTCAAGTGTCAATGCATTATAATTTACTAAATTGATGTGTATTCGTTTTGTTAAAGTCTTTTGGCTAAATACTCAGAACGGCTACCTGTCACCTAACAATAATAAGAGGCTATTTGTGAAATTTTTGTTGAAAAATAAACTGAGTTTATTAGTTACTAAATTAGTTCTAATACTCATACCACTAGGATTAGTTAGTTGTGCTAATGACTCTAAAGAAAAGGCTTGGCAAAACATTAACGAAGAGTCTTCATTTCAAATTTATAGGAGACAGTCACTTATAGGTGAAGAGACTTACAAGATAATTTCTGATCAAGAAAAAATAATTGTTACCTCCTTACAAGGAGAAAATGAAAGAGGTCGAGTATCTGGAACCGTTAGCGAGCTATATCTTACTAATACACTTGAGCCCTTATTTTATTCAAGTAAAAGAGTGAGAGGAGAGCAAAGCCAGCCTATATTTATTTTCAATGGAAAGTCTGAATCAGTCACTTTTACTGAGAAAAATTTTGACTCAGTTACAGTTAAGAAACCCGAGTTGTTTTTTCCTGTTCATAGCAACATTTCCGCAGCCGCAGAGATGATGTTGTATCACTACTTTTTAGAAAAAGGCAAACCTAAAACCATTCAAACATTTCCCCGAGGTGAGGTTACCGTCACGTTTTCAAAGCAAGATGAAGTGGTTGTTAATGGCAAAAAGGAAATGCTCGATAGATATGTTGTTACAGGAATAAATTGGGGAGGCAGAACAATATGGTTAAACCAACAAGGCGATTTGGTGGCGCTGGTAAAAGCCAACACTCAAATCAGAGAGATGGTACGCAAAGGGTATGAAGATGCTTTACAGACTTTCATTGATGGAAATGTAGAAGAGCAAATCAAGCAATTAGTGGCATACACTAAAGAAACTAAGACAGAAACAGCTCCATTAACTGCATTAGTTGGTGCGGATATAGTTACCGGCCTTAATGAAGACGTCATGAAAGACATGACTTTGATTTATCAAGGCAAAAAAATTATCGATATTGGCAAACGCAACCAAGTAGTCATTCCTAGTCATGCTAAAACGATAAACCTAGAAGGTAAAACTTTAATTCCAGGGCTTTGGGATATGCATGCTCATTCGAATCAAGTTCAGTGGGCGCCAGCATATTTAGCCGCGGGAGTAACAACCATACGTGACAACGGCAATGAAGTAGAATTTGCGACTGCATTTAGAGATGCTGTTGCCGGTGGCCTTGTTGGACCAGATATATTACTAGCAGGGATGACAGATGGAGCAGGTAAAAGAGGGAATGGCGTGATTAGAGCTAGATCACCTGAAGAGGCTCGAAGTGTTGCCCAAATGTACCATTCAAAAGGGTACAAGCAGATAAAAATATATAGCTCAATGGATCCAGATATAGCAAAAATATTGATAGATGAAGCTAAGAAATTAGGCTTGACTATTACCGGCCATATTCCAACCAAAATGCCAAGTATTCGTGCTGGAATTGAGATGGGTATGAATCACTTAAGCCATCATAGTATCTTTTTGAAAATTCTTTACCCAGACAGAGAACCATCATCATTAAAAAGGCCCTATCTGGTAGACAATAAGTTTACACAAGAGGATCTCGCAAGTGCCACTGAGTTCTTGTTAGAACATAATGTCGCCCTTGAGCCAACGGTTGCCTTAGATGTGGCGAGGACAATGGAATGGGGATCGAAAATTGAAGAGTTAGAACCAGATGCTTATAGGATTGCTTATGAACTATGGGAAAGCAAACGCCTTAGAAGCGGTCTTTCTCCAGAAGCAACTGAAAAAGGGATTAAGAATTATAAGATCGCTATGGATATAATTGGGCATTTCCATCGAGCCGGGATTCCTATAATTGCAGGCACGGATAACGTCGTACCCGTTTTTAGTCTTTGGCTTGAACTAGAGTCATTTCATAAATTGGCTAAAATGTCAGCATTAGACACTATCCGAGCCGCGACTATTGTTCCTGCACAATTGATGGGAATGGATAAACTGACGGGTACCCTAGAAGTAGGAAAAGAGGCGGATATAGCAATACTAGACAAAAATCCACTAGATAAGATTGAAAATTTACGTTCAGTATCTGCTGTTATAACCAATGGAAATTATTATCAAAGTAAGCCTCTTTTTAAAGCGGCAGATTTTAAACCTACAAGGTAATAAACCTCAAAAGGTAAGTTAATTCTTGTTAACTTACCTTTTTCATTTTTGTATTCACATCTAGCTTTAAATTTCTAACTTTAGTTATTTTCTTCTCGTCACGTTAAAAATCATTCAGCGTCTTTAGAATAATGATTTGTGGGGGGATCTTAAGCCTAGAGTGTCTATTATTCTGAACTACTTCAATTGTGTTTGATTACGAATACATTGAGGTTAATTATAAAACAATGAAAGGATAGCCCATGAGAAACTCAAAATTTTTAAAGTCCCTAATTACAGGAACTTTTATTACTATTATAGGGCTCAGCGGTAGTGTTAACGCTCAACAAAAATATGACCCAGAAGCACGATTGAAAGAACTGAAAATAACATTACCTCCAGCGCCAAATCCAGTTGCGAATTACGTAAATGGGGTGAGGACAGGCGACTTAATCTTTCTTGCAGGCAAAGGGCCTTACTACCCAGATGGCACAGAGCTGAGAGGGAAAGTAGGAAAAGATGTGTCAATCGAACAAGCATACGAAGGTGCTCGCCAAACCGCCATCAATCAAATGGCGGTATTGAAAGAAATGTTAGGTGACTTGGACAAGGTGGTTCGCGTGGTGAAGGTTCTAGGAATGGTTAACTGTGAACCCGACTTTATTCAACAACCCGCGGTAATTAATGGCTTTTCGGATCTCATAGTAGAAGTGTTTGGCGAAAAGGGAAAGCACGCCCGGGCAGCAGTAGGGATGGCTACATTGCCTCGTGGCCAATCTGTTGAAATTGAAATGATTGTAGAAGTGAGAGACTAAGTATGAAAGTTAATAATCTGTTTCACCGTTTTATTTTCTCTTTCGCATTGGTATTTATAACAAGTGCTGGGGCAGTTGAAGAAAAGACAAATACCCCCTCGTTAGAGATGACTTACTTAGGGACTGCTGGATGGATTATTAAGGATGGAGATATTACCGTTCTTCTTGATCCTTATGTATCTCGCTTGCAGCTTAAAGGTCGCGAGCTTGATGGAGATGACCGTAAAGTTTATTCAGGTGACGATGTAGGCCCAATAGATAAGACGCAGGTAGACAAACTTATTACTGATGCTGACTATATATTAATACATCACAGTCACCATGACCACTTAGGCGACGTGCCCTATATTGCAAAAAAAACCGGCGCCAAAATAATAGGCACAGAGACAACACAAAGGATCTTGTTAGCTTATGGAGTACCAAAAGAGCAAATATATGTGGTTGTCGGAGGAGAAGATTATCAATTCGAGAACTTTTCTGTGCGTGTTATGCCGTCAATTCACTCTGCTCTAAACAATAAGCTATATCATGATTCAAGCAGGTATGATGGTAATACTGAATTGAAAGCCCCACTTACAATAAATCAATTTGTAGAAGGTGGTTCACTTATGTTTCTCGCAAGGTTCAAGAATAAAACAGTGTTAACTATGGGCTCAATGAACTTCTTACAGCGTGAAATGACAGACCTAACCCCTGATATTCTGTTAGCAGGAGTGAATGGTTCTAGATTAAATATTTACAATTACGATGAGCGACTAATCGAGTTAACTGGGAAGCCCCCTGTTGTGATCCCAACCCATTGGGACTCCTTTAGTTGGCCTTATGGCTTTTCCCAAGAGGTAAATGTGAATAAAAAGCTCATTCCATTTAGAGAAAATGTTCTTAAAGTCGCACCTAAAACTGATGTTATTTTCCCGATACACTTAAAAACGATAGTTATAGACTAATCAACAGGATATTTTATGAACTTAAATAGACTCAATCTAGGTTTGGTATTTCTAGCCAGTACGTTAAATTTACTCTCTTTCTATAGCAGTGCTGCAGACAGTGAAATTAGTTATCCTAAAAGAGGAGGGGCATACCCCATTTCTGTGGAAAACTTTTTCACCGGCGGCGTAGCTTTAGGTGACTTAGACAATGATGGGGATATTGACTTAGTTGAGTCTAATGGCCGTCATTGGGCACAGGCAAACTATGTTTATTTAAATGCTGATAATAGAGGATTCAGTAGTAGAGTTAAGCTCGGAGATATCGACACGACATCCTATAGAGCAATTCTAGCAGACATTGACTCTGATGGTGATTTAGACATTATTCAACCCAATGATAGGCTTGAAAATCAGATATATTTTAATGACGGCAGTGGCAATTTCAACGTTATTAAAAGCTTCGGCAGTGTTCACTCAGCCACTCGAAGTATTACCGTCGCAGATATAGATGGGGATAATGATTTAGATGTTCTAGAAAATTGTAGAGGTACACCCAATCTTATTTTCTTAAATGATGGTAAAGGTAATTTATCTTCAAGATCTAAAAATAATGAACAATTAACCTATGGTAATTTAAAGGATAGAACACTGGCGGTTGTGGTTCATGATATGAATAACGATGGTTTTGTTGATCTAGTCCAAGCTAATCGAAACGGCGACCAAAATAAAATATTGCTAAACGATGGAAGTTTAAATTTCGTTAAATCCATAGACTTTGGATCTGGTGAGGATGATACTCGAGGCGTCGCGGTTGCCGACATGAATAATGACGGTTTACCGGATATTGTGACGGCTAACATTGGTGAAAAAAATACTGTAATTTTAAATAAAGGGAATGGGAACTTTACGATTTCTCAGCCTTTTAGTTATGAAAAAAGCAGGAGTTATGCGGTTTTAATTCACGATCTCGATAAGGATGGGGACAGTGACGTGGTTATCGCTAATGACTTAGATTACAACCAAGTATTTTTGAACGACGGCTCAGGAAAACTAACATTGCTTGCAGAAATTGGCGAAAAAGAAGATAAAACCTACGCACTTGCCGTAGGAGATATTAATGGCGATTCGCTTCCAGATATCGTTGCAGGTAATTCAGGTTCGGCTAATTATATGTATCGCCAAAAGTTAGTAACATCAAAGAAATAAACTGCTACTTCCCTTGCTATTGCCACCTCAAAAATGGGATCTAAACCTGTATTTAGATCCCATTTTGTATCTATCTTCTACTCCTGTCCTTTCACCTAACGTAGAATAGAACACCTGAATTCAAATAATCTGTATAAGTGTCTTTACACACCTTACTTTTTAAATATTTGGCAACTAGCCCCAAATATGAGGCACCCAATAAATTGATAATAATGTCAGTAACAACACTCCGATAATATTCATAAGGATGCCTGCCTTAGCCATTTGAGGTATTTTAATAAAGCCTGACGAAAAAACGATAGCGTTAGGTGGTGTTGCAACAGGTAACATAAAGGCACAACTTGCTGCCATGGCAATTGGCACACAAAGCATTAGCGGGTCTATGCCTGCCTCTATAGCAATTGCTCCCATAATCGGTAATAGAGTCGCGGTTGTTGCTAAGTTACTAGTTAACTCCGTAAGAAGCACAACTAAAAGTACTGACGCTAAGACCAACATAGAAACCCCCAATGTGCCTAGAGGAGCTAAACTATGACCTAACCATAACGCCAAACCACTATCGGCAACAGCTGCAGCCAAGGATAAACCGCCACCAAACAAGAGCAACACTCCCCACGGTAACCTTCCTGCTTCGTGCCAAGTCATAAGCTGTGGTTGATGTCTATTACCACTAGGAATGATAAATAAGAGTATGGCAGCAGCCATCACAATTCCTGGGTCAGATAGTCCCGGAATATCCCAAAAAATAGCGATTGGCTTTCGCAGCATCCAAGCGACGACAACAACTGAAAATATTATGGCCACGCGTTTTTCTGCTAAAGTCATTGGTCCAAGCTCATCTCTAAGCTTTTGTAAGTAAGCCGAGGTTTCTTTGCTTTCTGGAATATTTACTGGATATAAGAGTTTAGTTAAGGTTAGCCAAGCAATAGGTAGCAATATCATTGACACTGGAAGACCAACAGCCATCCACTCCAAAAAGCTAATTTCATAGTCATAATTTTCATTCATAAATCCAACCAACAACGCATTAGGTGGCGTGCCTACCAAAGTAGCAAGACCACCTATAGTTGCTGAGTACGCTAACCCGAGTAGCATAGCAATCTGAAAATTACTTTTTTGTTTTTCAGTTAGGTCAGGCTGATTGTCGAGTATCGTTCCCACCACAGATAGCGCGATAGGCAAAAGCATCAAAGTGGTACTTGTGTTTGTCATCCACATAGATAAAAACGCGCTAGCTAGCATAAAACCACCAATAAGCTTTACGCCATCGGTTCCGGTTAAAGAGAGAAGAAACAGAGCAACCCTTCGATGTAAATTCCATCGTTCAACGGCTAATGCCAATAAAAAACCACCTAAATATAAGTAGATGATAGGGTTTGCGTAAGGTTCGGCCGCTTCTCTTAAAGACTTGATACCAAGAGGTTCAAATACAACTATTGGAAGACAAGCAGTAACTGATACAGGTAATGCTTCTGTCGCCCACCATGCAGCCATCCACAGACTTATAGCTGCAGTTTTCCAAGCCACGGGCTCCATTATGGTTTGAGAGCCTGAAAACAACATCATTAACGCAAATAATGCTGGGCCAAGGGCTAATCCAACATTTTGATAGGTAGGCCGCTCTTCGGTTATTGCTGATGCTTGTGGATTACTATTCATAATTCTATATTTCTCTGCTTGAACCCTGTTTTACGAAGTTACTCATCTATTAACCTTTACCTTTAATAGCACTATCTTATCTAAACGAATCACATAGCCCGCACATTGACTATTTAGAGCAAATATTACTTCTCTGATATAGTTTGACACTTGCATATCAGTTATTCCCCATTACTCTGTAATTTTTTACTTCTTAATATATATCTGCCAGGGCGATACTCGTTTGCTTGAATACCTTGCTTTTGCAACATATCAATAAATGTTTTCGCGTCACCAGTTTCTATGGTTCCACTAAGATAAACATTGGGTAAATTGGTTGAAGCGATTAGAAATCCCCCTTCAACATATCTGCTGAACTCTTCAACAGCTAGGGAGAGAGGAACCTGCTTCCAAACCAGAACCCCTTTGGTCCAAGTAGGCTTTGTATTTAGATTGGGTTCCTGTTGTTCTGGATATACTTGCCCTGCGACTAACTCAAACCCTTTACCTTCAATAACGTGATTAGCTTTATAGTCATACTCTGAAAGAATGGCTTTGGCGACGGGTGGAATAACCTCTATCTGACCTGAGTATACTTGGATTTTTTTTGATGAAGGCAAATCTGCTATGTGAAAAGTAGTATGTGTTGAATGAATACTCCCGAAGCTAGTATTAACATTGAAGGGACGCGCGTCATTTGAAACATCAAAAATAACTTCACCTTTTAACAGTGTTAGTTGACGAATGTCATCGGTCATGCGTACTTCTATAAGACTATCAGTGTTCAGAGTAACGGTGGATTGATCAGAAAGCGTTATGGTTTTTTGCTCTCCTTTTACCGTAAAGTAAACATCGGGTTTTGGTTCAAAGAATATAAGTGCTAAAAATCCAATTATTAAGAAACATAAGGTCGCTTTAATACTCCAACCTGGTGCACTCCCCCTTGCACCTATTGTAGATTCAATTGTTAGTGTTTTAGCTTGAAATAAAGGAATAATATCTTCGTGATCTACTAGTACTTTGAGCTCACTCAAAGTACTTAACCTAGCCCAAACCGGGGTAAGCTCTTCATAAGCTTTAGCATTTATGGGATCACTCTGGAGCCATTTAGCAAAATCACGATGGGTTTTTTTAGTTACTTCTTCTGAGTCTAATCGGGCAATCCATAGTGCTGCTTCATCAAGCTTGTCGTCTGGGATGTTATCTACAACCCATTCGTATATTGTCATGAAGCCGTTTTCTTGATCGTCGTTTCGGTATCGCTACCTTTCTTAATAGACTTAAATAGTAGGTGTGTGTAGCGAACTCCTTTGGCTAAATGCTTTTCAACGGTCCCTATAGAAACTTGTTGGCGTTCTGCGATTTCTTTATAAGAGAGCTGTTCAACATGCCGCAATATGAAAGTTTCTCGACATTTTGGAGGGAGGGTATTAATAGCTTCAAGTACCTGCTGAAGATCTTGCTGAGCTTCAATTGCGTTTTCTATATTAGCAGGCTGACCTTGGCCTTCTTGAACCTTTATGGTATCGATGGCTTTTTGCTTATTTTTATTACGTCTAAACTCATTTAACGTAATATTTTTCGCAGTACTGTACATATAAGCTTTGAGATTAATCACATTATTAATCTTATCTGTAGATTGTGCTCGTATTAACCTTTCACAGGTATCTTGAACAATATCTTCGGCTTCAGCCGCATTTAATGACATTCCACGCAAAAACCTGAAGAGTCCAGGTAACGCATCTATGATGAGTTTATCAAATTTATTATTTTTATTAAGCATGACAACTGTTTTATTTTTATACCGCAACTAGCGGACTATTTTTCAAGCAAGGACTCTAAGCGCAGTATTTTTACTGGATATTAAAAGTAAATTCAAGAACAACTTTAAAATTAAAATCAAATTCAATGCAAACAAAAATTTCTAATTTATTTTTTTATAGGTGGGGGGTAAGCCTTTTACATGTGTCTTACTTATGCATGTTAATTGAATTTTTATGCACTTACTGAGGCATATAAAACCTTTCAACTGTTTAGGTTAAATAAAAATAATAAGTTCTGGAGGCACATAAAGTGGTATTTAAAAAAAGTTTACTCTGTAAAAGTATATTAGTAGGAATGTCTTTAACGGCATTTCAACTGAAAGCGGCTGAAACCTCTAATGGGGAAGAAGTTGGTAACACTGAAAAAATTGAAGTTACAGGCTCTAGAATAAAACGAACAGAATTTTCTTTACCTGTACCGGCACAATCTCTCACCATAGATGATTTAGAAGCAATCGGCGCGAACGAACTTAGCGAGGCAATCACAGAGATTCCAGCGGTAAGCCCAGGTATCACTACTGAAACATCACAAAGTAGTGCCCAAGACAGTGGCCTTTCAACCATTTCCTTAAGAAACCTTGGTTCGGAGAGAACCTTGACCTTAATTGATGGTAGAAGAACCGTAGGTAATACTTCAACTGGAAGTACGGTTAGCTTATCGACTATTCCTGATGCATTTGTTGAGCGAATAGAAGTCATTTCTGGAGGAGCTTCTGCGCTATATGGCTCAGATGCGGTTACTGGTGTGGTTAATATTATCACGAAGCGCAATTTTGAAGGGCTCACCTTTGACTATCGCTATGGTACATCTGAAGAAGGCGGAAATGATGAAAAAGGCATAGAGATTGCTGCTGGTGCCAATTTTAATGATGACCGCGGCAACCTGATGTTTGCTTTTGAATGGGATGAAGAAACAGCTATCTACGAACATCAACGTAGTAAAATGATAGATCCCCGTACAGTATCAACGTCTTCTGAAAGCCCCGATGAGTTTACAGAAACCCTGAGCACTCATATTTTAGGTGGCCTTTTTCCTGGTAACTCTGGAACAGCAGCAGATCCTAGCAGTGATTCACAATATTGGTTCTATGATAACGGTGGTACCGGAGAGCTAACTGAAGATTTTAATCGTTCGGAAGATGGGTATTTTGCTCTAGGGCCAGAAACTGCATCAATTCCTAGAGAGCGATTTTTATTGGCAAGTCACTTAACATTTGACTTGACTGACGACGTTGAGCTTTTTGCTAATGCCCATTATTCAACTGTCTACACTTACTCAAATCGAACTCCTGATACAGCAACCTCAACTCGACTGTTTGAAGACTTTCCGCTTTATTTATCAGACGGGGTCACTCCGCACCCTTATGTTCCGCAAGAAATCTTTGATGATGCTCTTGAACTTGGTAATGACTCCATCGCTTTTCGTCGCAGATGGGCAGAGCTAGGCAATCGTTATCGTGACGCCGACAATGACACATTACGAATGTGGACAGGTTTAAGGGGATACTTTGCTGATACATGGTCATGGGAATTAAACTATGGCTATGGCGAATGGCGTCGGTCCCAAACCAAAGCCGGCGATTTACTTGTGGCAAACTACCAACAGTCTATCGATGTTGAATATGTCGATGCGACCGACACTTCACTAGGACTGCAATGTGCGAATGAGTTTGCCAGAGATTCTGGTTGTGTAGCCTTGGATATATTCGGTTTAGGCGCGGTAACAGATGATGCTGTTGATTGGCTTAAATTAACAGATAAGTTATTAGCAAAAAATGAAACAACTACGGTTAGTGGCTGGTTAACTGGTGACCTAGTTGATTTATGGGCTGGTCCTTTATCTATGGCAACAGGTTTTGATTACCGTGAAGAAAAAAGTCAAACCCGTTGGGATAACATTAGTACTTCAGGCGGAAGTACAGCCACTCAACAAGTAGACCAAACAGGGCAACAAGAAGTTACTGAAGTATTTGTAGAGTTAATCATGCCGTTGGTTGAAGATACCTTTTTTGCAGACTATATTTCGGTTGAAGGCGCTTACAGGGTAAGTGATTATTCAACGGTTGGTAGCATAAGCAGTTGGAAATTTGGTGGTTCATGGGTCCTAAATGATCAACTTACATTCCGTTCTGTTATTGCCGAAGCAAATAGAGCGCCGAACAACATCGAATTATTTAGCGTAGGCTTGGGTAGTCAAGGTGGTCTAGATGACCCTTGTGATTTAGTAACAGCGACGTCAACTCAGTCTTATGCAGATACTTGTCGACAAGATCCAAACGTCGCCTCAATTATCGCATCAGAAGGCATATTCGAAGATGACTCTAACCAAGTGCAACAACCAACATTTGGTAATGAAGGCTTAGGTGTAGAAACGGGTAAAACCTTCACTGCCGGAGTTGTTTACTCTCCTGACTTTATTCCAAACTTAACTGTCGCACTAGATTATTATGATATTAGAATCGAGAATGCTATCAGTGAAATAGAAGCAGAAGATATTTTACAGCTTTGTTATTCATCAGGAGATTTTAATTCAACTGAGAGCTGCAGTATTCCAGTAAGAGATGTTACTACAGGCCAACTTACAGAAGTTTCACAAACATCTTTGAATACCGATGAGTTGAGAACCAAAGGTTATGATGCAACCTTCTCATATAATTTTGACGGTGAAGATATTGGTCTACCGGGCTCTTTTAAAGTTTCGGGAACTTATAATATTATTAAAGAACTAGAAGAGGAGTCACCTGTACCAGGTACTAGTGAAACTTTCATTAATGACGAGCTTGGCTTATTAGGTTCCCCTGATAGAACAGGACGATTCTCTGTCAGCTGGAAAGATGGGCCACTAAAAGTATCATGGAGAACCCTATATATTGGCAGTATGTTAAATGACAATTATGCTAGAGACCGTCTTAACGCTTGTCATGAGTATAGTAACTGTAGTGATAAAATAAATCTGTTTATCAGAGACGTGACGACTCATAACTTACGTATTTCTTATAAAATAGAAGACGTTTTGGGTGGCGATCATAATTTGTACTTTGGTATAAATAATATCACCAATGATCAGGGCCCTAATTTATTCGGAGATGGGAATGTTGGTGAAAACCATAGCTCATTGCATGATTTGACAGGTCGGTTCTATTATGGCGGTATCAAAATAACTTTCTAAGTAATAAGCCAAATTAATACTTTATTTAACATAAAGTTTAAAAGAAACTAATCTTTTTTATTAAAGCCCTTTTTTAAAAGGGCTTCTTTATGTAATAAAGTAGGTGAAGCTCATCAACTTGATGAATAATCCACGAATATCAGTATAACAACCGACCAATTTACTTTTTTCACTCGGCGGGTTGACTCACTTTATTAAGTTAAAAATGATTTGTGCCCACTCCAATACATTAGTTTTTCTATACAATCTTACAATGTAAATTTTACACCACCTTCCATCTAGAACGCATATTTAGAAAACCAGAATACAAATAGTTCTTTTAAATACAGCAACTTAACTTCATTCACACTAACGGCTTAGTAGTTGCAGCTGTCTTATTTGTAATATTATCTCAATCAAAAAGGAGTAACAGATGTCTAGTACTCAAGCTAGCCTCAGGCTCTACTATCTCGCCTTCAGAAATGGGCGGTCATCAAAAGATTGCATTTTAACGTTTA
>NZ_ML178731.1 GCF_004360155.1 Paraglaciecola marina
TTTCCCCATGCGAGAGTAGCACACTGCCAGACTCCCAATTACACGAAAAGCCCTGAGTATACAACGCTCAGGGCTTTTTCGTATAAGCGCATTCGCGCAATGCTACCCAGCAATAAACCATCACGAAGTGGATTGTCCGGAAGCTCGCAGAGCTCCCTTCGTTCAGGCGGTTACGCTGCTTCGCAGCTAAAAGCAAATCGCCTTCACCCCCATGCGAGAGTAGCACACTGCTGGATGGCCAGCCCCGCAGACTCCTATTTAAGTACTAAGCCACCTCATTGAGGTGGCTTTTTGCGTTTCTGNCTTGGCTCGTTTAAAGTAGTTAAACTATTTGCGATTAAATACTAATGAAAGTTTCTTGGTTTTGTATTTAAGCTTGCGAGCTTTGAGCTCAGATCTATTAATTTACCAGCTATTATGTGAGTTACATCGCCATCACCTCGCTCTAAGATCCCCTTTACCTGTAATATTTGAGATTTTAAAAATGCTTGCTTTTGTGCTCGGGCAGTATTTAACCAAACGACTATATTGATATTTCCGGTATCGTCTTCAAGTGTAATAAAAGTTACGCCCTTTGATGTTCCAGGTCTTTGCCTTCCTATGACGAGTCCAATAACACTTACATGACTCTGATGACTTTTTTGTATTAATTGATTTGCTGGTATGTAATTTGGGAGTAAATTGGCTTCTCTTAGCAATTTAATTGGGTGTATGGTGAGACTTAAGCTTGCTGTAGCGTAATCTTCTAATAAATTATCCGTAATGGTTGGAGTGGGAATGTTTTGTATACTCGAATCTTTTTGTTTAATTAATAGTGGTAAATCTGCTTCTGAGTCCATTAGCAACCAACGTGATGCATATCGGTTATTACAAATAGAATGGTAGGCATTGGCACTGGCAAGTGCTTCTAAATACTTACGAGATAACTTGAGCTCTTTAATTTGGTTTATCTCTGTAAAACCTATTTTGGGACGGGCTTGAACTAAGGTGTGTGAATCACTAGGATTGACATTTTTAACTATTCTAAACCCCAGCCTAATTGCCCAGTGGTTATTTGTGTATTCCATCAAATGGTCATGCTTAGAATGGTTTATACACAAAGGAAGTACAGTTATTTTGTGGCGTTTAGCATCTTCTATTAATTGTGCCGCCGAGTAAAATCCCATGGGTAAGCTATTTAATAAACCAGTGTAAAAGGCCTCTGGATAATAGTATTTTAACCAACTCGACACATAAGCTAATACTGCAAAAGATGCTGAGTGTGACTCAGGAAATCCATATTCACCAAATCCACATATTTGCTTATAAATACGTTCTGAGTAACTAGCTTCATATCCTCTTTGTAACATTCCTGACATGAGCTTTTCTTTAAAGTGGGTGAGTTTTCCGTTGCGTTTCCAGCTGCCCATTGCGCGGCGTAACTGATCTGCTTCCCCTCCTGTAAAGCCAGCCGCTACCATAGCTATCTTAATGACTTGCTCTTGAAATATGGGTACTCCAGATGTTCTTGCCAGAATTTCTTTTAAGTCTTCTGATGGATATTTTATTAATTGGGGAGTGGCCCTGTGTTTTAAAAAAGGGTGTACCATGCCACCTTGAATTGGTCCCGGTCTAACGATAGCGATTTGAATAACTAGGTCGTAAAATTCAGCAGGTTTGAGCCTTGGTAACATACTCATTTGTGCTCTAGATTCTATTTGAAAAACGCCAACTGTGTCTGCTGCTTGGATCATTTTATATACTTGCTGATCATCGCCTAAAGCGGTTATATCAGCAATGCTGTATAAGTGTTGGTAATGCTGCTGGATGAGTGAGAAAGTTTTTCGAATTGCGGTTAGCATTCCAAGGGCGAGTACATCTACTTTGAGTAATCCTAAACTCTCTAAATCATCCTTGTCCCATTGGATTACGCTGCGCTCTGCCATTGCTGCATTTTCAATGGGAACTAAGTGGTAGAGCGGGCCTTGTGATATGACAAAGCCTCCTACATGTTGTGACAAATGACGTGGAAAGCCTTTTATTTCTTCTACTAAATTGCTGAAGAGCTGCCCCTTGCTAGAGTCTTTGTCAAAGCCAAGCTCACTTATTTGCCCTTGCCACCCTAATTCACTATCTCTGTGATTGATGTTCTTTATGAAAAAGTCTAGTTGATGCTCATTTATTCCTAGTGCTTTCCCTACATCTCTAATTGCACTTTTGTGACGATAAGTAATAACCGTAGCTGCAATAGCAGTACGCTCTCGCCCATACTTTTTATAAATATATTGAATGATTTCTTCACGTCTTTCATGCTCAAAGTCTACGTCTATATCAGGGTGTTCTTTACGCTCTTTGGATATGAATCTTTCGAATAAAACTGATATTTGCCGCGGGTCTACAGCGGTAATCTGTAAACAATAACAGACTACTGAGTTAGCGGCAGATCCCCTTCCTTGATATAAAATATTATGTTTTTGTGCAAACTGCACAACATCATAAATAGTTAGAAAAAAATACTCATATTGTAATTCTTTTATCAGCTTTAATTCTTTGGCTATGGTCCTTTTAATAGCAAAAGTGAGTCTTGCACCGCTCGAAAAGCGAATTGCCATTCCTTGGATCACTAGCTGTCTTAGATAGTCGGTTGCGGTTTTGCGTTTTGGAACTAACTCGCTAGGGTATTCGTATTTCAATTCACTTAAATTAAAGTCACAGAAACTAGCAACACGAACACTTTCAGCAAGCCAATCGGCTTGATATAGGTGTTTAAGTTTGTTTAGGGGCCGTAGGTAACGCTCACTATTAGGAAAAAGCTGACGTCCTAGCTGACTAATGGGTTTGCCTTTTCGAATAGCAGTGAGAGTGTGCTGTAATGGGAGCCGCTGGGTATTGTGCATAAGGACTCCACCACAAGCACAAATTTTTAGCTTATAAAGATCGCTAAGTTGTTTGATATGAGTTAAATAACGGTTTTCATTGGCAATTAAATGCCTTTGATATCCTAGCCAAACCTTGCTGTTGTAATACTTTGCTAACCATTTTCCCCAGTGCTCGTCAGTTTTTGAGTTGCCAGTGGGTAGCCATATCATCAAGCAGTGTTTGATCCCTCGCAAGTCCCACTCGTCTAGTTTGTACTCCCCTTTAGGCATACGCTTACGTGCATTGGTAATGGTTCTACATAGCTCAGCGTAAGCTAGCCGGTTTGGGCACAATAATATAAATTTAAGACTAGGTTCAAATCGAAAAAAACTCCCTACGATAAGTTTGATATTGAGCTTATGCACTTGTATTTCAGTATATGCTCTAACTATGCCCGCTACCGAGCATTCATCGGTAATAGCTATCGCTTGGTATTTCAAAAAGCTTGCTTGCGCTATTAGCTCCTGTGGGTGAGACGCGCCATATAAAAAGCTAAAGTTACTTTGGCAGAATAATTCGGCGTATTGGAGCGGAGCTGGCATTAACTAAACACACCATGCAAGTACCACTTGTTATGAGGTGTTTTAAATATCCAGTACCATTGGCCTAGAGCATTATATGCAATGAAGTAATCGCGGATGATAAATTCAGAGTCCCACCAACCCGTTTCAATGCGCTCTGGCCCTGATGCTAAATGGACTTTCTCCTGCAGGGGCTGGGGCGGTGTTAATAAAAAGCTGGGGCGAAGGGCAAAAAGAGGAAAGTCAGCAGCAGCCTTTGTGTTTGTTTGATTTAATAATGTTGTGCGTTCTGGGCGGTAATCGTTGGCCAATTGGGGAGTTAAAATGGCTTTTTTTCCTAATTTGGCTTGAAGTATAGATCTCAGCTGCAGAGGGGATAACAAACCTTGCTTACCTGCAAATAAATCTTGTTTATCAGGTCGCCTTACATAGGTTGTTGGAGCGAGCAGCTGAATGGCAAAAATAGGGCTTTCTAAGCTTATGTTTTCAAGCTTCAAAAAGAGCAGTTCTTCCCAGTGTTTAGCTAAATACTCTCCTTGCTGAGAGTTAACTTCTAACTTAATGGGATTATGCTCTCTTTGACTTAAGTAAACTTTTAAGCTTTGAGTTAAAAGGTCACGTTCTTTTAGAAATAGCTCTAACTTCGCGAGTAACTGGAGCAGCGGCTTTTGTAGTATTTGTATGCTCTGTACATCAAATAGCAATTCAATAATTTGGTTAAAATATGGCTTTGGATGAAAAAAGTTAACAGGGTGAGATAGCTCTGCTGTTAATCGGCCAATATAAGTCACTATGTCAATTTCAAACCGTTTGGCAATATCCGCAAGGGGCAGTTTGAGTAAGCCTTTTACATCATGAATACCAATGCGGTTTAACTTTTGTATTGATTTAGGTGAAAGTTCAGTATGTTGTAATGTGCATTTGGACATGGCTTGTTCGATATGTATTTTACTATCTGTTATGCGATCCCAAGCTTTAACAGCCAATAGTTTAGCTGCTAAAGGTGAGTGTCCTGTCGCATAATGAAAATGAACATTCTGAGTGAGTAAAATATGTTTAATATGCTGCCAATAAGTGACTAAGTCACCGTATAGATTCAACATATTGTGTACCCTTAATAAGAGTCCATTGTGACTAAAAAAACAAATATCACTGGTGGCCAAATATAAATTTTGAGCAATACTATTTAGCCTGTTTTGGGTTATATTTTCTTGGTAAGGAATAACCTGTAAATCAGCCTTTAACATAGATGCAGTACCTAAGCCCATGCCCAAGCGGATACCTGCTTGATATGCAGCCTCGTTCAGTTGGCATGTTTGGTTTTTTGCTTCATCAAAGATGATATAAGCTTGTTTGTGAATATCTGTATCAGAACTTTGCTGTAATAGTGTGTCCAGTTGTAAGCTAGGAAAATATAAGTACAGCCAGAGCTTCTGCATTACACAAGGTGGGCGAGTCATGATTAGCCCACCTGCGATGCTCGAAGGGGAAAGGTGAGCACATTGCTTTGTCTGGGCTGGCAGATCTCTGGCCAGTAGTGGTGCATATTGACAGTAAATGCTTTTTTGGAAAAAGCGCCTTTACGTTTAGTAATTCGGGCGTTTACTCCCGCTTTATCTGGGCTTAACTGTAACCCTAAGCTTACCGGCAAAGAAATTTGCTCTTGTTTAGGCTCACGGATTATAAACAAGAGGCAGTGACCTTTTTCAGCAGCTAATTGTAAACGCTTAGTTTGTGCTACTGATAAGCTGCTATGCCATATTACTACACTGTGGCAACAGCCACTTTTTAGGCTTTGCTCAGCGCTCCATAGAACATCCCGTTCGGAGTTAGGTCTAATGAGCATTATACGCTCAATAGATAACCCAAATTCTGCCCACATTTCTGCATTGATATCCATGGGAGGAGCGATAAGTGTGGTTAATTCAGTCGTATTTTGCTGTTGCCTAAGGAGAATACTAGGTAGTAGTAAACGTAATTCTCCTATGCCAAGTGGGCTACGAATATCAATTACGCCATGTTCAGGAAACCCTCCTTGCAAAGCGTTATCCAGCTCCTGATAACCGGTATGTAGTTCGTTTTGGGTATCATGGTACGCATGGTTTGCTTGCCAGAGCAAATTCTTATTTTTAAGGTAACGGATAGTCGGGTGCATTGATTATTTACGAATTTAATACTGTATAAATAAACAGTATATTGGCCAAAAATATATATGCAAGTTTTCGCTTTTAAAAATTAGGCGAATTCTGAATAGGAGTAAAAGTGCTGTTATGAAATCGGTTGCTTCGGGGAGATTATGTTTCTTTTACTAGTAATTAGTCGCTTCTCGATTAAAATAGTCACAAATTCCTCAGCCCCTAGGTGTAAGTGCACTCTTTAACTTCCCTTCACACATTTGGATTATCAAGTTCCGGTAATAATATTATTTCGATAGATTCATTCGATACGCTGAAAAAACAATTTACGAATTTACCAGCTACGCCATTCTGTATTCTGGGAGGAGGAAGCAATACTGTTTTTTTAGATGATTACCAAGGCACTGTTTTTAAAATTGCGCTGCAAGGAATACAAATAGAAGAATCAGACTCTGAATATTTAGTGACGGCTGCTGCGGGTGAAAATTGGCATCAACTGGTTTCATCTTGCATGCAGCAAGGTATATATGGGTTAGAAAATCTAGCTTTAATTCCTGGAACCGTAGGGGCCGCACCCATTCAAAATATTGGAGCCTATGGAGTAGAGATTGAAAGCTTTATTCGTAGAGTGGACTATTTTGATTTAGATTCCCACTGCATAAAAAGCCTAAGCCATGACGACTGCCTATTTGGTTATCGAGATAGTATTTTTAAATCGCAGCTCGCAGGTCAGTTTGTTATTACACAGGTGGTTTTAGCATTGCCTAAAACTTGGGTGGCAGTTACTCAGTACGGTGAATTGCGAAACTTAACCTCGCCTACCCCTGAAGATATTTTCAATAAAGTGGTGGCAGTACGAAAAAGTAAACTACCTGATCCTATGCAAATAGGTAATGCAGGTAGCTTCTTTAAAAACCCCATTATTGATAAAAGCTTATTTACGCAGTTACAACAAGAGTGGCCTGAAATACCCAGTTATCCAGTTAATGCAAGTAAGGTGAAGGTGCCAGCTGCATGGTTAATTGATAGGCTAGGTTTTAAAGGCAAAAAGAATGGCGGCATAGGTTGTCACCCTAACCAAGCCCTAGTGTTGTTTAACGATGGAGCTGGAACGGGGGAGCAATTATTGCAGTTTGCCAGAGGTATTAAAGCTGCCGTCAATAAAACTTTCTCAATTGACTTAGAAAATGAAGTAAGGCTGATGGATAAGCAAGGGCTAGTGTCATTATGAGTAAAACCGTTGATGAAGTACGTAGTACCTTACTATCAGTTTTAGCGACCGGAGAGTTTCATTCTGGTGAGGCTTTAGGTAAAGCATTAAATCTTAGTAGAGCTTCTATATCTAACCATATAA
Organism: Paraglaciecola marina; assembly: GCF_004360155.1. Taxonomy (GTDB): domain Bacteria; phylum Pseudomonadota; class Gammaproteobacteria; order Enterobacterales; family Alteromonadaceae; genus Paraglaciecola; species Paraglaciecola marina. The sequence continues at coordinate 6,909 of NZ_ML178731.1, forward strand.
AGGCATTAACAGCCCTTGGTTTAGATATCTACAGTGTAACAGGCAAAGGTTATTGCTTAGCTAGCCCATTAAACTTTCTTACCCTGAAAGAAATATCAGCTCACCTACCTACAGGCTATTCAGCACCTATTGAAGTTCTTAATGTGATAGGTTCAACAAACCAATACATCAAAGAAAAGTTTGATGACTTAGAAAATGGTCATGCTTGTCTTGCAGAAGCACAAACTGCTGGCAGAGGCCGACATGGACGTAAATGGGTATCTCCGTACGGCAGTAGTTTGTATTTATCTATGTATTGGCATTTTGCTGGAGGGTATGCAGCTCTTGGTGGCTTGAGTTTGGCTGTGGGAGTTGCGGTGGCTAAAGCATTAGCGTTAAGTGGTGTTGACGGCATTAAATTGAAATGGCCGAATGACGTTTACGGCTTAGGTAAAAAACTTGCTGGTGTGTTAATTGAAGTTGAAGGGCAAATGGGACTAGGTTGCCAAACAGTTATAGGCATAGGTCTAAATATATCACTACCCAAAAATGTAAAAGAAATAGATCAGCCATGGATTGATTTAGCACAACTTACAGACAATCCACTAGAACGTAATCAATTAGCAGCCAATTTACTATCAACCCTCACTGACACTCTAGGCAAATTTGAACGTGACGGCTTAGCTCCATTTATTGAGGATTGGCGCAGCAAAGATGTCTATGCCAATCAAGCCGTTAAACTTATAGTGGGTAAACAAACTATTTCTGGTATTGGCCGAGGAGTAAATGAAAGTGGTGCTATTTTATTAGAAACAGAACAAGGTGTTAAAGCATTTCACGGAGGGGAAATCAGTGTCAGGCCAGCGTAATAGCTTACTAATAGATATTGGTAACAGCAGGATCAAATTTGCCTTTGGGAGTGACTTAACCAAAATTAACGTTTGTAGCTCAATTACAGAGTTAATCCCTTATTTACATCAAGTATCAAATATATGGTTATCTAGTGTTGGTAAGGCCTCACAAGTAAAACAATTACAAGGGTTAGTCCTACCGTTAGGTATAGATTTACACATAGTAGCCACTCAAAAGCAGGCCCACGGTTTAAAGTTTGCCTATCAAGATATGACTACTATGGGAGTGGATCGTTGGCTGGCTATGATTGCCGCCTCACAAGAGACCATTAAACCTATGGCTGTTTTAAGTTTAGGGACAGCAAATACTTGTGATGTCTTATATGAAGGGAGACATTTAGGAGGCTGGATTGCACCGGGTTTTTCACTAATGAAAGACAGCTTACAGATTCGCACCGCTCAAGTTTTTGCTGATAGCCAAATACCAACAAAGCTAACTTTGGGTGATAAAACTCAAGACTGTGTCAATTTAGGGTGTTTAGCACAGCAGCAAGGATTTGTTTTGATGGCAAATAATTATCTTTTGTCACGATTTAATGACTACGATATTTTTGTAACGGGGGGCGCTAGCTCATTAGTTGAGCAGTTAAACTTGCCTAAAGTCACTTTTTTTGAAAACTTAGTGTTATCTGGCTTAAATATTCTTAGTGAAAAAATAGATGAATAATCATTTATTCACAATTAAATGGCCGTAAATTGAGCAGTTAGCCCTAAAATCAAGCAAACAACATAAAAAATACATTTTTTTGTAAATTCCCTATTGCACACCCTGAAATCTTACTCTAGAATCCGCACCCACTTGATGCAGTGCCGACTTAGCTCAGTTGGTAGAGCAACTGACTTGTAATCAGTAGGTCACCAGTTCGACTCCGGTAGTCGGCACCATCAATCTGGAGGGGTTCCCGAGTGGTCAAAGGGATCAGACTGTAAATCTGACGGCTCAGCCTTCGCAGGTTCAAATCCTGCCCCCTCCACCACTTTTTGCTTGATATGGTATGAGAGCAAGTTGTGCGGACGTCGTATAGTGGTAATACCTTAGCCTTCCAAGCTAATGCTGCGAGTTCGATTCTCGCCGTCCGCTCCATTTTTGTGAAATGCTGATATGGCTCAGTTGGTAGAGCGCACCCTTGGTAAGGGTGAGGTCGGCAGTTCGAATCTGCCTATCAGCACCACATGTCTCTCCCCATCTCAATAAAAAATCAATTTTAATGTACTTTGCTGGGGAATAGACAATGGCAAAAGAAAAGTTTGAACGTACTAAACCGCATGTAA
>NZ_SAIS01000048.1 GCF_004360155.1 Paraglaciecola marina
CGTTGCCATTTTCTATCTCTGACCTTTTTCTACAGCCTCAATGCCGCCATAAACGGCTAAGAAATAGTTGGCTAAAATTTGAAGCGAAGCGGAACCGAGCCAACTATTACGTGTCCGAATTTTAATGGCTTTGTTATGTTTTAAAGCTCACTTCTGGGGGCGATTTTAGCTGTACCGTAAAATTTAACCGGTATTCTATTATTGTTTGAAATTGATGGTTCAAACTCTATTATTGGCATTTCATCGATTTCATTTTGTGTCATAAACCCCTCAGGCAAAGAGCTTATTAAAGTTCTTTCGACAACCTGTCCATTAGAATCAATAACAGTTAAGACTGTCCACTCACCTTTACCTTTAGGTAGCCAACTAGGGCGTTTTCTCAACATTTTCACTTTGCTGGAACTAGCGACCCAAAAATTAGACAGTTCGCCTGCCTCAATTTCAATAATATCAGTAGCGAATGATGGTTTGGTTTCTGTTGAGGTTGATTGGCAGCCAACTAGAAACAAAATCAAAAAGATAGAACTAAGCTTTTTCATATAACTCTCCATGTAAAAGTAAAACATAACGCTTTTTATAAACGGCGCGCGTTTTTTGCGCGTCCAGTGAAGGCCTTTTTTTGCCATAATGATGTTTAATAAATTTGTGTACGCCCAGCATGGGCATGAACTAATGAGCGGAGGCCGCCCCGGATGAAAGTCCTCTGTAGGAAGATCACCGTTCATATAACTTACCGTTATTAAACGTTAACTACTAGCGAATGGCAAGGGCTAAACCGCGAGGTTTGGTCTGAAGGAAGCCGGACGCACAAAATGGTATGGAACCATTTTGAACATCCGCAGGATGGCCTCTGGTGAAATGCATGGACGCATTTCATAAATCTAATACTTGTTTGGAAATCCACGATAATTAATCTAAAGGTTCAAGCAAGTAACACTGCTTTTCAACCGTGACTCTGTTCAATTATTTATCTCTAGTGCTTTGATTTAAATGATTATTTTTTAATTTGTTACAATGGGGTTCTCTGTAAAATAGGTGAACGAGAAGAGCATGGAGTATCTGCATGACAATGATATCAATGCTCACTAGAAAGTAAAATATTTTCAAGAGCATTAACAAAAATTGTTACATCTGAGTTAGTTAATCCTGAAATGTTTATTCGTCCTTCATTGGTGCAATAAACGCCCTGTTCTATTTTTAACCTCTGAGTGTTTTCTTGACTAATTGGAAGCATCGAAAACATTCCATTATGGTTTTTAATCGACATGAAATTATTTAACAATGGTTTTTTTTCAAACTCTAAGTTAATTAAACTCCTTATATGTAAAATTCTATTTCTAATCTCATTTAATTCTTCAAGCCAATGACGAGGTTCTTGCATTAAACTCAACGCTACTGCTGCACCGTGTTCCGGAGGCATAGAATAGGCTCTTCTGGCTATTTGCTCCATCATTGAGCTAATATTATTGAGTTGAGAATTGTCTTTACTTGTTATTATGGCGGCACCTACGCGATCGCAATACATACTCATATTTTTTGAGCAACTTGTTGAGATTAAACAAACATCAAGTGCATCAACTAACGTCCTTAGACCTTTTGCATCTTCATCAATGCCATTTCCTAGTCCTTGATAGGCAATATCAATTAATGGTATAACTTTCAATGAAGTAAAAAGCTCTGAAATTTCATCCCATTGATACTGAGTTGGATCGATACCTGTTGGATTATGGCAGCAGCCTTGAATTAAAATAATATCTCTTTTTTTAGCTGATCCTATAGCATCGGTAAATGCACCTAAATCAAGCTGATTGTTATTTTCAATCCAAGGGTAATATTTCACATTCAACCCAGCTGCACGCATGATTGGCTCATGATTGACATAGCCAGGCTTAGATACCCAAACAGTCGCGTTTGGACGACTCCAATAGATCATATCAGCCAACATTCTTAGTGCACCAGTTCCTCCTACAGTTTGAACCGCTACAGATTGATGTAGATAGTGACTGTTTGTCCCCAAAACGAGCTTTTTAATTTCTTTATTAAACTCCGAGTTTCCCGTTAAAGGGCGGTAAACTTTTGACATCTGATTGTTAACTAGATCAAGTTCAGCTTTTTTCACTGAACTCATAACTGGTGTATTGCCGTTCTGGTCTTTATATACCCCTAAAATTAAATCCAGCTTTACATCTCTGCTGTCATTTTTGTAGTCCTCTGTGAGCTTCCATAGTAAGTCACGGCCAACGGTTTCTACTTTTGAAAACATCTCTTTTTCCTCAATTAATTCTATTACTTAATACCACGCCAAAAGATATGATCAACACACCGAATATGGTTATATTTGTGGGAATTTCATTTAACATTGGAATCGCTAGAAATGTTGCAAACACAGGTGCTAACGAGCCAAATGTTACGCATCTTGACACCCCTAAATTTCTCACGGCTTGAGAATAAAACAACGTCGAAAAGAAGCCCACACTTACGCCTTGCATAACAATAAATGGCATTAGCTCGTCAAGTGGATAATCGAAGATCTTTGAGTCCACTGTATTTGTACCAATCAGTAGTGCTAGAAAAACAATGGAAGGGTATGTCACGATCATAACGCAAGATAACGGATCCAAATTTAATCTTTTAATACCGACACTGTAACTTCCCCAACATAAGCTGGCACACAATAAAATACCAATACCAGTCAAAACTGTTAGAGTTATTTCTCCTAATGACAACACCAAGATAAAAACACCCGATAAAATAACGCTTAATCCAAGACTTTTTTTTATTGTAATTTTTTTTCTGAAAAGCACATATGATACGATAGCCGCAGAAATTGGTGTCGTGCCTGCAATTAAGGAACCGACATAAGATGCAGGAGCATAATGCCCTCCTAAAGCAGAGATAAGAAAGAAGGGAAGCCCCCCCCCGACGGACACTAATATTAAGCCAGCTATGGGAGCTGAAGCGATATGTTTTAAGCGTCCTTTGATGAAAGGTATAAGCAAAATAGCTGGAATAGAGAATCTCACTAAAGCCACATCAAAAGAACCAACATTACTTAGGCTAATCATTCGAATAGACAGTGCAAACAACGCCCAAATTAACACCGCGATAATCAATGCCGACCAGCCAATCAAATTTTTATGGTTTGACCAGTTTGCGGTTAGCTTTACTACTTGCATTGTAAATACTCAGATAGTTCAATTATTTATAATTATCGTAGCACTTAATAATGGGTGAATTATTGCCATAATAAGTATATTTCGCGTATGATTTTGATAGATACTGCCAAAAATAAGATCAATAATGAACGATAAAGATAGAAAACTCATCAACGAACTTCAAAAAAATGGAAGGCTGACTAACCAAGAACTTTCCGAGAATATAAATTTATCCCCATCACCGTGTTTACGGCGTCTTAGGCAACTTGAAAGAGATAAGGTGATTCTAGGATATACAGCGCTTGTTGATGAGGAAGCTTATGGCCTCTCAATTACAGCATTCGTGCGAATACGGTTGAATTCTCACAGTTCAGAAACAATTAAGAGCTTTGAATATTCAATTCAAGATGAAGAACATATATTAGAGTGCTACATCATGACGGGAAGCGATGATTATCTATTGAAAATTCTTGTGGAAAGCTTAAGTAATTATGAAGATTTTATTCGAAAAAAGTTACAACCTATCCCAGGAATTTCAGCAATCGATACCAGCTTTGCTTATGGGGTAGTGAAAAAAAGTTACGTCTACCCCAGAGTGAAATCATAAAGTTTCCCTTTGAGGAGCTAATCATGACACCGAGGAGCTAATCATGACACCCATTCTAAAAATTAGCAAAACACCCACTTTCTTCTAAACTTTAAGGACTAATTACAACCAAGGATGGTCTGTTATGCCTCAACCTCGTAAGTCTCAAATCAGTTTAATTGATACCCCTTATTATCATTGTGTGTCTCGGTGTGTTCGTCGTTCGTTTTTATGTGGGGTTGATAGCGTAAGTGGCCAAAGTTACGAACATAGACGTGGCTGGGTTGAAGATAGGTTATTGTTTTTAGGCGCTGTGTTTGCCATTGATGTTTGTGCCTATGCTGTAATGAGTAACCATACTCATGTGGTACTGTGTGTAGATAAAGACTTGGCAGATAGCTGGTCTATGGATGAGGTGATTCATCGTTGGCATAAGCTCTATAAAGGCACACTGTTAACGGCAAAGTATGTAAAAGGAGAGGCATTATCTTCAAGTGAGCGCTTAAGCCTTGAAGACACAGTAACCATTTATAGAAAGCGCTTATACGACATTAGCTGGCTGATGCGTAATCTCAATGAATAC
>NZ_SAIS01000049.1 GCF_004360155.1 Paraglaciecola marina
TAGTCTTACTCTATTTTCTATGGTGTTACTTGTCACTCACAACGCTTAGTGCATAAAGCCACTTGGGCGTTGTATGGTTAAGCCTCACGGGCAATTAGTACAGGTTAGCTCAACGCATTGCTACGCTTCCACACCCTGCCTATCTACGTCGTAGTCTTCAACAACCCTTTAGGTACGTTAAACGTACAGGGATGACTCATCTTGGGGCTCGCTTCGCGCTTAGATGCTTTCAGCGCTTATCAATTCCGAACGTAGCTACCGGGCAATGCCTTTGGCAAAACAACCCGAACACCAGCGGTTCGTCCACTCCGGTCCTCTCGTACTAGGAGCAGCTCCCCTCAATCATCCAACGCCCACACCAGATAGGGACCGAACTGTCTCACGACGTTCTAAACCCAGCTCGCGTACCACTTTAAATGGCGAACAGCCATACCCTTGGGACCGACTTCAGCCCCAGGATGTGATGAGCCGACATCGAGGTGCCAAACACCGCCGTCGATATGAACTCTTGGGCGGTATCAGCCTGTTATCCCCGGAGTACCTTTTATCCGTTGAGCGATGGCCCTTCCATTCAGAACCACCGGATCACTATGACCTACTTTCGTACCTGCTCGACGTGTCTGTCTCGCAGTTAAGCTGGCTTATGCCATTGCACTAACCTCCTGATGTCCGACCAGGATTAGCCAACCTTCGTGCTCCTCCGTTACGCTTTGGGAGGAGACCGCCCCAGTCAAACTACCCACCAGACACTGTCCACATTCCCGATTAGGGAACAATGTTAGAACATCAAACCTACAAGGGTGGTATTTCAAGGACGACTCCACTCCATCTAGCGACGAAGTTTCAAAGTCTCCCACCTATCCTACACATGTAGGGTCAATGTTCAGTGCCAAGCTATAGTAAAGGTTCACGGGGTCTTTCCGTCTAGGTGCGGGTACACAGCATCTTCACTGCGATTTCAATTTCACTGAGTCCTGGGTGGAGACAGCGTGGCCATGATTACGCCATTCGTGCAGGTCGGAACTTACCCGACAAGGAATTTCGCTACCTTAGGACCGTTATAGTTACGGCCGCCGTTTACCGGGGCTTCGATCAAGAGCTTCGCTTGCGCTAACCCCATCAATTAACCTTCCGGCACCGGGCAGGCGTCACACCGTATACGTCATCTTTCGATTTAGCACAGTGCTGTGTTTTTAATAAACAGTTCCAGCCACCATTTCACTGCGGCCCCCATTCGCTCATGAAGCAAGTCCAATCACAAACAGGGGCGTACCTTCTCCCGAAGTTACGGTACGATTTTGCCGAGTTCCTTCACCCAGGTTCTCTCAAGCGCCTTAGTATTCTCTACCTGACCACCTGTGTCGGTTTGGGGTACGGTTCGATATATCATAAGTTTAGAGGCTTTTCCTGGAAGCAGAGTATTTGCAACTTCAATACCGTAGTATCTCGTCTCGTGTCTCAGGCATGTAGAATCCCGGATTTACCTAAGATTCAACCCTACGCACTTTCACCTAGACAACCAACGCTAGGCTTGCATAACTTTCTCCGTCCCCCCTTCACTGATATACCAAGTACGGAAATATTAATCCGTTTCCCATCGACTACGCATTTCTGCCTCGCCTTAGGGGCCGACTTACCCTGCCCTGATTAGCATGGGACAGGAAACCTTGGTCTTCCGGCGTGGGGGTTTTTCACCCCCATTATCGTTACTCATGTCAGCATTCGCACTTGTGATATGTCCAGCAAGCCTCTCAGCTCACCTTCAGCCACTTACACAACGCTCCCCTACCACGCAAACCTAAGTTTGCGTCCGCAGCTTCGGTATATTACTTAGCCCCGTTACATCTTCCGCGCAGGCCGACTCGACTAGTGAGCTATTACGCTTTCTTTAAAGGATGGCTGCTTCTAAGCCAACCTCCTAGCTGTCTTAGCCTTCCCACTTCGTTTCCCACTTAGTAATATTTAGGGACCTTAGCTGGCGGTCTGGGTTGTTTCCCTCTTCACGACGGACGTTAGCACCCGCCGTGTGTCTCCCGGATAGTACTCACAGGTATTCGGAGTTTGCAAAGGGTTGGTAAGTCGGGATGACCCCCTAGCCTTAACAGTGCTCTACCCCCTGTGGTATTCGTCCGAGGCGCTACCTAAATAGCTTTCGGGGAGAACCAGCTATCTCCCGGTTTGATTGGCCTTTCACCCCCAGCCACAAGTCATCCGCTGACTTTTCAACGTCAGTCGGTTCGGTCCTCCAGTTGATGTTACTCAACCTTCAACCTGCCCATGGCTAGATCACCGGGTTTCGGGTCTATACCTAGCAACTAAACGCGCAGTTAACACTCGCTTTCGCTACGGCTCCCCTATTCGGTTAACCTTGCTACTAAATATAAGTCGCTGACCCATTATACAAAAGGTACGCAGTCACCTAACAAGTAGGCTCCCACTGCTTGTACGTATACGGTTTCAGGTTCTATTTCACTCCCCTCACAGGGGTTCTTTTCGCCTTTCCCTCACGGTACTAGTTCACTATCGGTCAGTTAGGAGTATTTAGCCTTGGAGGATGGTCCCCCCATCTTCAGTCAAGATAACACGTGTCCCGACCTACTTAATATGGATTATAAGACGCTTTGTGTACGGGACTATCACCCTGTACCGTTGAGCTTTCCAACTCATTCCACTACTTCTTAAAATCTCGGCTGTTTCCCGTTCGCTCGCCGCTACTAGGGAAATCTCAATTGATTTCTTTTCCTAAGGGTACTTAGATGTTTCAGTTCCCCTCGTTTGCCTCTACAACCTATGTATTCAGTTGCAGATAATCCCTAAGGATTGGGTTCCCCCATTCGGACATCTGTGGATCAAAGCATTTTGTCGGCTCCCCACAGCTTTTCGCAGACTTACACGTCCTTCATCGCCTCTAACTGCCTAGGCATCCACCGTATACGCTTAGTCACTTAACCATACAACCCCAAATGACCTCTTTGTTACCTTAGTAACAACACGTTATCCTTCTTTATCTCAGTAACGTCAGAGATAAATCAAACAACTCGTCTACCCCTTGGCCTTTTATCCAAGGTTAGGTGTAA
>NZ_SAIS01000050.1 GCF_004360155.1 Paraglaciecola marina
TTTCTACTTATAACTGCTCCGACTTTCTGGGGGGATTACAAAGTCTTTATTGTCAAATTTACCGTTTACTACTCTAGTAACAAAAGCGCTTTTTACATAATTAAGTAATTTATGAGTCTATAATTTTTACTTATTTGAACTAGCTCAAAAATCACTGTATCTAATTTATATTTCTAACCAATCGAATTAAGGGGTGGTTAGTAGCTTCCCCGGAGTTTTTTTCAACTTCTCTAGAATTAAGACCCGTTTCAAAGTCTACAACCCAGGCCCGATTTGATCCGTTGTTGATGCCATTGTAAAAAACATTAGTAGTAGAAGACCAGTAGTAAGTAGAACTTGTATTTGGAAAGACCCCCTCATTAATTGAAGGTGAATGGCACCCAAACTCTACCAGAGATTCAAGCTCTTTTATATTAGGTAGTCGCCAATCACTTGATTCAGCATATACAAAAGTAGCAGCTTGCTCTAATGCATCTGACCAAATAAAGGAGGTAGCGTCGCCTATACATTGCCCAGTTTCCCAAACTTGCCCTAGTGAGCAAGTAGTCCATATTAACCCTGTGCCTAAATCCGTTACCGTTCCATCGTCATTATCAATAAAAGAAGCGTCCGGAGTCGTTAACTCGAGATTTTCTGGGCAGGTACCTAAGGCAACGTTAATTGAAAGTACATATAAAACCATAGTTAGTTTTATTCGATTTAGTCTCATAATGTTTATATCCATCTATAAAGAGGTTTATTCGCTTCTTACCAATATTAAGTAATGACTAGCACTTTTACTATCCAATGTATCCGAACCGTAGGCAACCAGCATAGCTAAGGCTTCTGAGACATCGCTAGGATTAGTCGTTGATGACCAGTAAAAATAAGTAAGTCCGGCTCCTTGGAGACTACCAAAATAGTTATTGTCTAGGGCGGGGCTAGAAGTCTCAAAGTGAATTAAAGATTGAAGTTGAGGCAGTGAAGGGATAGTCCAATCGGATGCTCCACATAAGCCAGTAGCGTTTACTTCTGTAACGTACTTTTCAGTATCACAATTGAGAGTGTCGAAGCATAAGCCACCATTTTCTGTTCCACTTACACCGCCATTACTGTTAACTTCGGAGCTGAACCACGTATATCTATGAGAACGGTCCCTTAAGCCACCATCACTGGCCTTAACTTCCCAGATTAACCCAGTAGTATTATCTTTAGTACAAGCCCAATCGGTAGCTGAATCATCTAACTCGTCACCGTTTACATCTAACTTAGTGAAATCAAAGCCTTCCCTGCCGGCACCAATTTTAGCTAAATTATTGGCAGCATTCAGTGCATCTCTTCCATAATTAGAATCGTCATCGGCTAAGTATTCTATTGTTAAACCAGTATCATTTAGTGCCCCTAGAATCACTTGTTGTTGCTCTGTTACCATTATTTCAATTTCGGCAAAAGTTAGAATCCCAGAATCTAGCTCTATACTTACAGTAGCTGTATATTGTCCAACATCAGTATATTCTTTAGATACAAATTGATTCGTATTAGACGTTTCATCTCCAAAGTCCCATGTAATGGCGCTAATATTTCCATAAGAATTTTCAATATCCACATTAAAGTCAATTGAGCTGTTTTGTTCATAAGACATAGTTGAAATAGGAGAATTTATAACTGCCATTGATGCGTAATTAGATTCACTAATTATAAGCTCTTGAATTAGGCCGGATAGAGTCATTAAACAGTTATAAGCTTGCGCGGTATTGCAACCAAGGTTTGTAATTGCTTGGGTATCTATCGCCCCCCAAGTTTGCTCAACATCTATATAATTCAAAGTTTGTATTAATGACGACTCACACATTGTTTCAGATACATCATCATTTACATTGTAGCTGCCAATACTTGATTCAATTGTGATCAAACAACTTACAAAGTTAATTAGGTTACTAGCTAACTTTGTATTGGTTCGCCATGTAATGTCACTAGAACCTCCTGTTGCAATATTACTTTTAACTTTTTCAACAAGAGATAGTGCAGATTCCAAAGTAACTTGTTTGAAATCAATTGTTGCTGTGCCCAAGACATTGCCGGAGACATCTTCAACACTTAAAACTACAGTCGAGCCAATATAATCGTTAAAGTAAATAGTCACATTCGAATCACCTAAATATAAGTATTCGATTAAATCATTATCAGTTAGGCTAAGTTTGTTCTGAGAATCAGCGTTACCAAAATATATTTCGTTCGCTGTACCACTATTACTAACCTGATATGTCAAATAATTAGACGTGTTCGGGTCGAAGAATACATCCTCTAATCCTTCTGAATTCAGTTCTAAGTTAACTTTATGTAAGCTGAGATTTAATGGCTGAATGGTTAAGGTAGAACTAAATAATGAAACCTGTTCCAGTATATCCTCAACCTCAAGAGAAACGTTAATTGATGTTTCAACTTCTACATTAGGTGAAGTAAAACCTAAAGATTGTGAGTCTTTTCCCGTTACCTCGATAGAACTATCAGACAAGTCCCAGAAGAAACTTAAAGCACTATCACTATCGTCTGTTGCTAAAGCATTAAATATAACGGGAAAATTTTCATATACACTAATAGCGTTTTGCAACTCAGAATAAGGCTCTAAATCATTGTTAGCAATGGATATTTGAATAGAGTCACTAGATGTCCCTCCTTCGTTATCAATGACTGTCACAACAAATGAAAGCGTCTCCTCATCATCTACTTGACCTGAGTTAAAGGTTGCTATTGATTGATTTGAATTTACAATATCAACAGCGTTTCCGGAAGATTGTACCCAACTATAACTTGTAACAGTACCATCAACGTCGTTGGCTAAACTAGTTAACGCTACTTCTGTGTTTTCTTCTACTAATTGGTCAACCCCAGTACTAACAGTTGGAAGATCATTGACAGGTAACACTGTAATATTAATCGTGTCTACAAAAATTGCAGCGTCATTATCAGTTACAGTAATTGTAAACTCAATTACCTCATTAGTTGTTACAGTTGGACTAACAAA
>NZ_ML178732.1 GCF_004360155.1 Paraglaciecola marina
GGGCGTTAGCAGGCCAAAGCTTATTCTCAGTTGGCTACCTAAAAGTGGTGTGCAAAGCGGTTAACTTTTTAGCTCATCACGGTCGGTAAAAGTAGTTCACGTAACCAACAAGTTCTGGCAATATTAATCATCAACAACTGGCAAGTTTAAGGCAAAGGACAATGCGGTATTCAATTTCACACAAGGCAGTCACAGTTTGTTAGTTCATCAATCAATTCAAACAGCTGCAAGCAATGCGGCTGCTAACAAAAAGCTCAACCAGAAAACCACTCGCTGGCCTTCGGCCAAAACGCGTCGTGTTTTCTGCTTAGCTNGTCATCGCGAGAGTTGAGCTGAGTATATGGAAGAACTAATGAAGTATGTTGTCGTCCTCAGCTATGGAGTTTCTTTTTTTTGTTTTTTCTGGTCATTCTTCCTATTAGTCACCTTGAAACGCTTTCTTAAACCTAGTGTTAGCAAACCGACGCCTTTTTTGAATTATTTTTGGTACGTTTTGATGCCAAAGAGCTACTATGTTGATTTAGGGGTTATGCGTAGGAATAAGGCGTTAAAGCTTCTTTGGTGGTGGGTTCGATTCAGCCTTTTGGGCTTGTTAGTAAGTTTGTTATTGTTTACTGTTTATTGAACTCATAACAAACCAATTATTCCGACCTCAACTCGCTGCGCTCTTTTCGCCGGCATATTGGGGCGTTAGATTTATAAAACAATCGAGTTAAGGAGTAAAACTTGATAACAAAAGAAATAAACTCGATACAAGATTTATTGGTGGAGTTAGCCGCAGATAATGACGGATATAATGGTTCTATCTGGTATCGTGGGCAAGCTAACCAGGACTGGCAGCTAACTCCTGGCTACTTAAGGTTAAATACACCGCCTTCGGAGTCCACGCTGATAAAGAAGTTTAAGCAAAGTGCAGCAATGCTTATAGATACATCTCCCAATCAATCTTTCGATTGGCTGTTTTTGATGCAGCATTATGGCGTACCAACTAGACTTTTGGACTGGAGTGAAAGCCCTTTGGTCGGCTTATACTTTGCTGTAGAAAATTTTCTAAATCACCCAGGTACAGAAGCAGCCCTGTGGTCTTTGCGCCCTTCAGAACTGAACAAAAATGCTGGTATTAACAATTCTGATGAGGAGTTTTTTATTCCTTCTTTCGAAGATGTTGAGTTAGAAAACTATTCTGTCGAAATTCTAAGCCAAAATACAAGAACGCAACAAAGACCATTGGCTACAATTGCCACACGAAATAATACACGGATTCAAGCGCAGCACGGTGTTTTTACAATACATCACCATGATAAAACTCCTATTGAAGAAGTAGGCGACTCTAGTCATGTGATTAAATACGTTATACCAGATGATTCTAAAACGAAGCTGCTAAAACAATTATCGTTATTGGGTTTTACAAAGTTTCAACTATTTCCAGAGCTGGCTAGCATCGGAGAAATTATTACTGGAGAGCTTAAATGAGCTATATAGAAACATCACCAAAAAAAAATAGCACTATTATGCTTCTTTATTCTGAAAGGGATGAGATAAAGTTGGATCCACCTTATCAGAGAATGGGTGGCGTATGGACTAAGGAAAAAAAACAATTATTAATAGACTCAATACTAAATGACTACGATATACCCAAAATATATTTTCATACCTACACACGAGAAATGAAGTCTGAAAGCGGAATTGCATATGCTGTAATTGACGGAAGACAAAGGCTTGAGACCATTTGGGGTTTTATCGATGGTGAATTTACGTTATCTGGTGACTTTGAGCTTCAGCGGGATTCCGAAATAAAGTTGGCTGGCTTAAGTTATGATGATTTGGCGAAAGAACATCCTAGAATAAAAATCGCGTTCGACTCATTTGTTCTTCCTGTGGTTCAGGTCGATACGGATGATGAAGATCTTATTGAGGATATGTTTTCTCGTTTAAATGAAGCTGTACCCCTAAATGCTGCAGAAAAAAGAAATGCGATTGGCGGTAATATGGTCAAAGCCATACGTACATTGTCTGAGCATGTGTTTTTTTCAGATAAAGTTAAATTCAGCAACAAGCGTTATCAGCATAGAGAGGTTTCAGCCAGGTTATTACTATCAGAAGAAAACCTGCTAAACGGGAAGTCCTTATTAGACACAAAGAAAGTATACTTAGATGCGTTAGCCAGAAATTATCATTCTGATAGTGCCGATCAAGTCCGCAATATTCACGAAAAATGCGTAACTGTGTTAGATCTCATGGCGAAGACCTTTACAAATGGTGATGAATTACTGAGGTCGCAGGGAAATATGACGGTATACTACTTGCTTTTTAGAGATGCATTAGCAAGCGATCAACTTGGAAAAATAACTAGAAGAAAATTTTTTGATTTTCAAGAAATTCTCAAGAGCAATAGAGCTTCTGCAGCTGAGGATTATGAAAATTCGGCATTTGAGTTATTGGAGTATGATCGATTATCTCAGCAAGGGACAAACGATTCATCAAACATCAAAGAAAGGTTGCATATACTTAAAAACCACTTCGGAATTTCAGCCTGAGAATCTAATCGGGTAGCCGGAGGTGTCTAACCTCCAGCCCCCAC
>NZ_SAIS01000053.1 GCF_004360155.1 Paraglaciecola marina
CTTACTGTCGTATGCGTGACAAGTACTAATCATAAAAATCAGATAGAGTAAGTTCCTAAGAACAACTCTTTTAGTTTTCGATTACTTTTTTATCAGCTTTCCATATTGTTAAAGAACATTTAAGGTTTAAAAAACCCTAATCAATAAACATTTAAAAATGATTATTGATTAAGGCTACTTAATCTTATTGAGCAATCACTTTCATACAGAAAGTGGTGGAGCTAAGCAGGATCGAACTGCTGACCTCCTGCGTGCAAGGCAGGCGCTCTCCCAGCTGAGCTATAGCCCCTCAAATACATTGAGAGTATCTTCTATTACCATCTACATAACACTTGTCATGTAATTCGCATTCAGACAAGGCGAAGTGTGAGGACGTGTGGCTTTTCTACACGACGAACACTTCAACGCAGTATCAATGCGAATTTGGTAGGCTTGGGCAGACTTGAACTGCCGACCTCACCCTTATCAGGGGTGCGCTCTAACCAGCTGAGCTACAAGCCTCTTGCTTTAAGCTTTCACTTAAAGAAATCTGCTTGAACTTCCCAAGCACTTCTTTTTGCTCTTCTTCATCAAAACAAAACAATCTATGTGAACACTCAACTTAGTGAACATTCGCCGTAATAGTAAGGAGGTGATCCAACCCCAGGTTCCCCTAGGGTTACCTTGTTACGACTTCACCCCAGTCATGAAACACAAAGTGGTGACCGTTCTCCCGAAGGTTAAACTAGCCACTTCTTTTGCATCCCACTCCCATGGTGTGACGGGCGGTGTGTACAAGGCCCGGGAACGTATTCACCGCAACATTCTGATTTGCGATTACTAGCGATTCCGACTTCATGGAGTCGAGTTGCAGACTCCAATCCGGACTACGACGAGCTTTAAGGGATCCGCTTACCCTCGCAGGTTCGCTTCCCTCTGTACTCGCCATTGTAGCACGTGTGTAGCCCTACTCGTAAGGGCCATGATGACTTGACGTCGTCCCCACCTTCCTCCGGTTTGTCACCGGCAGTCTCCTTAGAGTGCCCAACTTAAGGCTGGCAACTAAGGACAAGGGTTGCGCTCGTTGCGGGACTTAACCCAACATCTCACGACACGAGCTGACGACAGCCATGCAGCACCTGTATCTAGATTCCCGAAGGCACCAATTCATCTCTGAAAAGTTTCTAGTATGTCAAGAGTAGGTAAGGTTCTTCGCGTTGCATCGAATTAAACCACATGCTCCACCGCTTGTGCGGGCCCCCGTCAATTCATTTGAGTTTTAACCTTGCGGCCGTACTCCCCAGGCGGTCTACTTAGCGCGTTAGCTTCGCTACTCACGAGTTAAACTCACAAACAGCTAGTAGACAGCGTTTACGGTGTGGACTACCAGGGTATCTAATCCTGTTCGCTACCCACACTTTCGCACATGAGCGTCAGTCTTTGGCCAGGGAGTCGCCTTCGCCACTGATGTTCCTCCAGATATCTACGCATTTCACCGCTACACCTGGAATTCCACTCCCCTCTCCAAGACTCTAGCCTGCCAGTTCTAAATGCTATTCCCAGGTTGAGCCCGGGGCTTTCACATCTAGCTTAACAAACCGCCTGCGTGCGCTTTACGCCCAGTAATTCCGATTAACGCTCGCACCCTCCGTATTACCGCGGCTGCTGGCACGGAGTTAGCCGGTGCTTCTTCTGTTGCTAACGTCACAGCTAATGGGTATTAACCACCAACCTTTCCTCACAACTGAAAGTGCTTTACAACCCGAAGGCCTTCTTCACACACGCGGCATGGCTGCATCAGGGTTTCCCCCATTGTGCAATATTCCCCACTGCTGCCTCCCGTAGGAGTCTGGACCGTGTCTCAGTTCCAGTGTGGCTGATCTTCCTCTCAGAACAGCTAGAGATCGTCGCCTTGGTGAGCCTTTACCTCACCAACAAGCTAATCTCGCTTAGGCCACTCTCTGAGCGAGAGCCGAAGCCCCCTTTGGTCCGTAGACGTTATGCGGTATTAGCTATCGTTTCCAATAGTTATCCCCCACTCAAAGGCATGTTCCTAAGTATTACTCACCCGTCCGCCACTCGACATCATCTAGCAAGCTAGACATGTTTCCGTTCGACTTGCATGTGTTAGGCCTGCCGCCAGCGTTCAATCTGAGCCATGATCAAACTCTTCAATTAAATATTTCGAAAATATGAATTTTTTTGGTAAACATCCACTAAGTGAATGTCCACACAGATTGTCTTGTTCTAATTGTTAAAGAGCGGTGCTAACTTCGTTAGCGGCTTAAGCTGTCCGTGGACCCTCTTAAGCGGGAGGCGTATAATACGCCGTTAAACTTCGATGTCAACGTTTTAATTTAAAATCTTTTTAAATTAAAACTCGCTGCATCCCGCTAACTACAACACTTTAAAAGCATGGTAATGACAAGGTTTAAATCTATTAAATCTTGTCTCAAGTGTCACCGTTTTGGCTGACTCCCCGAAGCGAG
>NZ_SAIS01000054.1 GCF_004360155.1 Paraglaciecola marina
CTGCGATTGGGTATTTTATTGCCATGCGTGTCTTAGTAAAACACATTATGCAAGCTGAGGTGTGGGGCAGTGTGGGAGAGCAACAAACATTAGCGCCAGCCATCAAACAGCTAAAAGCGCAATTGACTAAGTTGGGCACACCCAATGCATTTGAAACAGCCGCGTTTACCGCCGACAGTGGCTTTCATAGCGAGAAGAACCTGACATTTATGGCAAATACAGGGCTTGATACTTACATCGCCGATACGCAATTCAGAAGCCGTAACCCCTTGTTTAAAACCAGTGAAACCTATCACACAGAAAAAGAAAGACGGCGTTTAAAGCGCAGTAAAGGCAGGGCGAAACTCTTTACATCAAACGACTTTCACTTTGATGAGTCAAACATGACATGTCGTTGCCCTGCGGGTAAGTTGTTATGGCTAAGTGGCGCTAACATTAAGGCTAATGGTAAAAACTATAGCCGTTTCACTGGCTACCTTAAAGACTGTAAACACTGCCCATTACAGCCGCAGTGCATGCGAAAGCCGCCAGCAGACAGAGGCCGACAAGTCCAGTTTTTACGCAACGCGAAGAGCCAATTATCTTACACAGACAAAATGCGCGTTAAGATAGACAGCAGTATAGGTCGTAGACAGTACAGCAAACGATTAGGCATGATAGAGCCAGTATTCGGTAATATCACGGTCAATAAAGGTATGAATAAACTGACATTGCGAGGCAAAGACAAAGTGAATGCCCAGTGGCAAATGTATTGTTTAGTTCACAATATAGAAAAGCTTAGAAACAGCCTTCAATGAAGGTCATTTAGACAAAACTCGGCGTTTTAAGCCGTTAATCTGCACCTATTAGCTTGATATCGCATTCACATAGCCCGTTCAAATCGATATCCCAGATAAATCGATAAGTCATTGAAATAGCTGACGCGCTCAATTATTGTCTTAGTATTAACAAATTACTGGCTGAGAATGATAAATTCTACAGCCTCGTTAAGTGCCTGTCAGGCTTCATCACAATGAAAAGAATCAATGTCATCGGTACAAGCGGAAGCGGTAAATCTCATTTCAGTTACTTGCTTGCTCAAAAGCTAGGTATTCCGTACATAGAAATGGATGCACTGTTTTGGCTGCCAAATTGGGAGCATCTGGAAACCGAAGAATTTTTGTCTTTGCTTAAGGCTCACTTAGAAAAAGAGGCTTGGGTATTAGATGGTAATCAATCCAAAACTAATTCGCTCAAGTGGCAATACGTGGACACAATCATTTGGTTGGATTACAGCTTTTTTCATACGTTTAAGCAGATCCTCATTCGTTCGTTTAAACGCTCAAAATCAAAACAAGAAATCTGGCCTGGTACGGGGAATACAGAATCGTTTAGGCGTAATTTTTTGTCTTCCGAATCAGTCATTCTTTGGATGCTGCAAAATTACTGGAAAACCAAACGAAAATACGCCAAGCTTTTTGCAAGCGACTCTCTCAACGGTATTCAGTTGGTGCATCTAACATCGCAAAAAAAAGCAAAGTCGTTTATAGCGAATCTGTAGGGCACTTAACAAAAAAATTAAGTCACTCACTTCGTTCGCTGGGACGCATACATGCGGGGCGGCTTCGCCATTATGCCCCACATGCCTGCGCCCGTTATTGAAAAGTTAGGTGACTAGGAGGAATGTTTGTACTCTGAGAAAGATTTAAAACCTCTGGATGTTAAAAAGCATGTCATCAAAAGACAAGATATGTATTTTGGTTCCAAAGGAGCCTCAGCAGAAAAAATATGCAGTGCTATTGCGGAAGGTGCGTTAATTCTTGGCTGTACTCACACTGAGATCGCCAAGCTCAAGGATTGGTGGATTGTCGCAGGCGATAAAGATTGGTTAAAGTTAGATAATCATTCCAAGACATACGAAAGCAATGTTTTTGAAGGTTTATGCCCATTTCCAGAGTACGGCATTAACGCGATTAGAACTGAATATTTTTCAAATGTTTTTTCTAGTTCACTTGTAACTTGGGATGGAGAAAAAGCTGCTGTGATTAAAGGTAATTTTAACGACTTCTTAAGTGTTATTGCTGATTATAAAAAGTACAAAAGAATTATAGGTTTTAAGTTTGAACACGTCACCTAACAAACCCATCAATTCGCTCGCAGGCTCACTGGGACAAATACTCATTGGCTCTCCCTCGTACCTCGGGCATTATAGCCAACAAGTATTTGCCCCTTATGGGGAACGTTATGTTTCAAATGAGAGTTTATGGATAACCTTGAGAAAATAAATTCAAGCA
>NZ_SAIS01000055.1 GCF_004360155.1 Paraglaciecola marina
AAAACAGAGCCTAAAGCCACTCAAATAATGAGGCTAGCTAAGTTGTTGCACGTATCCGCAGAGGAGATATGTATGGGAAGGTTTTACGAGAAGTACAACGTAGAAGACTTTATGGAAAACCTACATGATTATCGCGGACGTGTTAACTCATGGAATATAGATATGGCCATATGTAACAGCATTACCAACCACAAAGGTCTGTTCGAAGAACTAGAAGAGATATGTAAGCGTGGCGGATAACGAAAAATTAAGAGGAATTAATGCTAAAAGAGACACCAATAAAGGAAATCATTAAAGAACTTGGATTACCTACAGAAACCAAGTTTACTGGATATGGGATACACCTTGCAGATAGCGATGAGTTTTTAATGAAGTACATTTCTAATGAATACGCTAACAACATGTGGTGGTGTAAAACCCCAGAGAAAGCAGAATTATTTAAAAATCACTCTAAAGCGGTGAAAGTTAGAAATGAATTAAAACCGCAGGCAAACGTAGTTTTAATATGGGATGTAGGCAAGCAATATCTAGTAACCTGTCAGGAAAAATAAAGAAACGCTCCGCTGTGGCTCGTTGCCACGAGGGGCAGTAATCAAAAGAAAGCCCCACTTACACAATAACATTTAGTAAATGATGATACGCAAAAAGACGCGTATCACTTTAGCGGTATCCCAGAGGGAGCCCTCCGCGAAAGCAGGTCATTGACAAAATAACATTGCTCCAGTTCCTTCGTTATCACTTCGAGTAACGGCAACAACAAGCAACGAGTTGCTTATGCCATTACTCAAACTGAAAACAAGGGGCTTAAAGATGAAACAGCGATTTACTTTAGAAAAATTAACTAAGACTGATGTTATTGACGATGTAGTTGAGGCTGAAACAGCTGAGGAGGCTTTAGCATTACAGTTTGGTGGCAATGCTAAAGATTATTATCCTTGCATCTCTATGTTGGGAAATGACGCGTTGTACTGCACAGAGTGTAATGGTGTATATGAAATGTATGCTAAATATAACAAGTCATGACGACAGATAAATCTAATAACAGCCAACTAAGCAGTTGGCTGTTTAGAGTGTTTTATTAACGGCCTACTTTAAACTTAAAGCAAGAAGAGTTTTTAGGGTATATATACTCCCCTGTTCTCCAATGCTTTATGCGTTTGCAATATACAAAGCCATCTTTAACGTAAGTATCACTGTTTGGATTCATGTACATCGCCCCCACAGTGATATTTATTGTGAATTGGGCAGAACAAGCAAAGTTGTTTGCCTGTGCATACACATGTACTTTTAAAAAGCTTAATTCGCATAATGGTTTACCTCGTGTTGTTAGCGAATGTTGATTTCGTTGAAGCACGCGTATACCATTACTCTTGCTGAGAGTGATAGATACGAGCCTGATGCATAGCATTGTGCCTCGTAGAAATCAGATAAAGGGGTCGCCATTTGGCGGCCTTTTTTGCATCTAGGGTTTATTATAACTCTCTTAACCAATTCTGGCAAACTTCAAAATCATCTGGTACAACCAGATATAGTGCTGAAATGCCTTTAAAATGGTGTCACATGTGATACCATTGGTGACAATTGTCACCCACTTGAACTGTAAAAGATGAGCAATAAAATAACCTTACACCTTAATTTAAAAGGCTTGCGAGAGTTCTGGCAGCTTGACTGCTGCTTAGCGTATAAAGATGACCGTAGTCGATTACCAAATGCTGAAGAAATAAAAAAATTACTAGAATTAAAAAGCTGGAATCAAGAACAGGCAGCTAATCTAGTGGGTGTATCAAAAGAAACTATGAAAAAGTGGTGTTTAAAAACAGAAAGTAAAGGAAATAGAAAAATACCATATGCAGCATGGGCATTATTATTAATATACTCAGGAAAGGTAGTAAATGATAAAGTCATACTCGATTTATTAAGCAATAAACCTGATGAATAAAGACATTACTTTAACCACTGAACAACAGTTATTTATCGTACGCCTACCTTGCAGGTTGCGCGGAACCTACGTGACTTGGTTGATGGGGTTCGATCCTTACTTCTTAATGAGCCGTGAAACTTACTACAGACATGCCAAAGAACTGGCAACAAAATACGGTACAGAAATACGCAAACAAAGCCCCTACTATCAGCCCCCTAAGACAGACTAGTTAATATACATTATAGGAACTTAA
>NZ_SAIS01000056.1 GCF_004360155.1 Paraglaciecola marina
AAAAAACAACCTAAATAATAACAATAAATTGATACTAATACACCTCCAGTCAAAAAGTTGTCGCATTCAGAAACTTAATACACGACCATAATGTAACGTACTGATTTTAATATAATATAATTGCTTGGCACAAACTGTGCTCAACATTTGTAAATCCTAATTTGCAATCGAATGGTCTTATAAGTGTCAGTGCTAAGTTCTACTCAAATAGTCATTAAGTCTTTAAATTTTCAACCTCAACTTCGACCTAAAAATAGCACTCTAGCAAGTAGTCTTGTGCTTGATACTTTATTACCTGAATTGTCTATTTGGCAAACCAATAAGGTTAGGCAACCGCAAATTTTAGAAAACATAGATGCATACATGTTGCTAGAAACTAAACAAATGCTTGACCGAATAGCCACCATTTATTCAAATTTAGCGTTAACCAACACCATGAGTTTTAATCTTAAACTACAGTTTTCAGACTCTACAATTAACTTATCGATAGATGAAGACACTGCCGCAAAGCAAACTTTTATAAAGCAGCTGAAGCTAGATAAGTGGTTAGCAGGAGCATTTGAGTGGCTGTGTCCAAACTACACGGCTTTGGCACATTCTCAGGAGTTAATTTCGTTCTCTTATGCTTATGCAAAAAACAACCAAGAAGCACTGCGGCTGTACCAACATTTCAAGCTACCAGAGCAAGGCATGTGCTGTTATTTAGTCTGTAAAGTAGAACAGGGCGAGCCTAACTTAACTTGGAGTGTAGCGTCCCCCCAAACAAAGTACCTTATAAAAGAGCTACAGCCTAAGTCTTAACTCAATGGGCTACTCTGCGTGACTCATTTCCATCAAACGACTATATGTGCGGCGGAACTCAAACAACAATGCGCCCTCCTTGTATAGTTCAACTAAGGGTACATCGGTACTTAAATATAATTGTACGTTTTGGTCGTACAGCTCATCGATAAGGCTGATAAATCGCCTAGCACTATTATCTGAACTGGCATAGGCAATGTTACGCTCACCCGTGATTAAGGCTTGGTCCTCTCCGGTGCCATCCTCTGTGCCTCTTGCTTTTATCCAGCCACGTACTTCCCCACCAAGATAAGGCACACCACTCAGCATCACGGAGCTAAAACGGTTGGCGATTTCCATGTAATCTAATTGCGAACGATTACCTTCGCACAAAGCTTTAAAATCAAACCAAGCCACTGTGCTATGACCTTGCAGTTCAATAGAACGGACAACAGGGATGTTTCGGTGACACACAATTAAGTGACTAACGTTGATATCTTCTATTGAAACATTCTGAGTTAAGTCACTGAAAATAACCTCAAAATTTATGTCATTTTTAAGACCAATATTAGTAGACGCTGCAAAGAGGCTGGCTGAATTTACCAGTGACGCTAACCTATGATCTTGTTCTCCATCAAGGTTTAATGCTTGAGTATGTTGCTGCAACAAAGCTATGCAGGGCAAAAATTTATGCCGAGCTAAGCCATTTTCATACAAACGATCAATAGGTATATTAGAGGTTGCCACCAGCACTACACCTTGAGCAAATAAGCGCTCAAACAAACCGGCCAAAATCATCGCATCACCAATATCCGACACAAAAAATTCATCAAAACATAAGACTTTACATGTTTTAGCCAAATCATCGGCAATCATGATTAAAGGGTCTTGTTCTCCAGAATGTTTGTGTAGCGATTGATGTATCCGCGCCATGAAGCGGTGAAAATGCAACCTTAGCTTGCCCTGTGCTGGCAGACAATCATAAAACAAATCCATTAGATAGGTTTTACCTCTGCCCACATCTCCCCACAAATATAACCCTTTGAATGGAACCCGTGATTTAGAGTTAATGACACTCCAAAACAGTGAATCTAGGGCTTTGATAGCCGCTTGTTGAGATTGATCCTCAACTAGGTAGATACCTAATTGTGACTGATAAACCTTAAGAGGCGATTTATTAACTGAGGGTTTAATATTTATTACCTTTTAACTGAGAGATTGTTCACAGCGGCAACACAATCTAAATCATATACTCTAGAAAAATTTTATAAGTAATTGAACTTATATTAATTTTATACCTCTGATTATATAGTTTTTATGTGTGTTGTCCCGTCCTAGAATAAGTTGACGGTTTTTAAGCCAG
>NZ_ML178733.1 GCF_004360155.1 Paraglaciecola marina
CCTATCTCATCAATCGGCATCTTTATCCCTCAATGCATAACGCCCGCTTCAGCTGCGCGAAAACTGTAGTGTTTTTGTGTTATTGTTTGAGCGTAGCGAGTAACACAAAAACGCGGAGGTTTTGGCGTCAGGCTGCAAGCGTTTGTTAGATGACTACCACCGTTCATGCATCATCATATCTAGCATTTTTCGCATGCGCATAATTCTGTCTTCGTATTCTGATTTTTGAGATTTATTTGAAGGCTTTTCTGAAACTGCCAATTCATATAGCTCTTCTAGCATATGCCTAATTTCAAATACCATTTTTTCGGAACGAGGCCCCCTCATCATGTACCTCATGAATTCTTTAGGTAGCAGACCCTCTGGACTATCAAGTCGTTTCTCTAACCCAAGTACCGTACCTCGCAATTCCGTTATGACTGACAATACATCAGCTAAAGACCTTTGCTCTGGATTATCGCTTTGGCGCAAAAACTGAAGATCCAATGAAACAGAAATTGGTGTTTCAAGATTTGCTGGATTTTTTTCAAGCGATTTTACTTGCGCAATTATTTCTGACTTTGCTTGTTCGACACTATCAAGGTCATGGTGATCAACGTGAATTGTCCTAGTGCCAGCAACATCAAATGGTATTTGCTCTCCCTTCTTAATCAATTGTACCAGCGGTTTTCGAATTGCATGCCTAATGGCAAGTTCATAGAAAACATTCGGATTTCTTTCGGTAAGATCAGCTATGACTAACGGGTCATCAACAATGCGCTGAATAACCTGACTTGTAATCATGCCAGGTTCAGATATTTGATCTGCTCTTGTCGGTTTATAACCACACTCTTTCAGGGCAGGAGATATTACATGCTTGAGAATCTGATCTGATCGCTTTCGCGTGTCTGATTCAGCTTCTCCTATAGGGGCAATTACAAAACATTCTTTTTCAGACACTGCGATCTCCTTTTTCATCTAACGCTCTAAACAGCGGAAAGCGCGAGCGCATTTGGGCGAAGCCCAGCGAGTGCTTTTCCGTTGCTTTTGCTTGTTATATGGCAAGGTTAACTAACCCTTGTATATTTATGTTCGCATGAAACTACTGCTGCACACAAACCGCTTAAACTAAGGCAAATTAAACCAGAAATAAAACTAGTAAAGCTTAGCGACAAAACAACTTCACGGTACCCAAGAGTAGACATTGAAACTATTGGGCTATTGGGGTCTCCTGCAATAGTTTGAGGACCTGCAAATATACTAAAAATGAGAAGCCCTAAGGTTGCAACAATTGCTAGGTAACCAATAACTCCTATAAGCCGCGACGCCAATAACAGTGTAAATAGGTTCTCGGTTTTAACATTTGAATATGGGTATAATTTCATTTAAATCCTTTTTTGATTCCACTATAGATCTCGACTTTATCGGCCATATAACGCTTAAGCTAAGCAGAAAACACGACGCGTTTTGGCCGCAGGCCAGCGAGTGGTTTTCTGATTAAGCTTATTGTTAGCAGCCGCATTGNCAGGCCAGCGAGTGGTTTTCTGATTAAGCTTATTGTTAGCAGCCGCATTGCGTGCTGTTGTTTGATTTGCTTGATGAACTAACAAACTGTGACTGCCTTGTGTGAAATTGAATACCGCATTGTCCTTTGCCTTAAACTTGCCAGTTGTTGATGATTTATATTGCCAGAACTTATTGGTTACGTGAATTACTTTTACCGACCGTGATGAGCCAAAAAGCTAACCGCTTTGCACACCACTTGTGGTTAACCAACTGAGAATAGGCTTTGGCATGCTAACGCCCCAAGCAGGGGATTTTATGAGTGTTGTTCAGCGAGTAAAATTCCCGCTGACTTGGTTTGTTAGGTGCGTTACTCAACAACTAAATACCTTTTATTTATCAACGGTTCAAGGAGCCCACTTATATCTGATAGAGACTGAGGCTCAATAACTCTCCATTTAACCCAATACCCTATACTTGTGTAATACATAACTTTCCGTGACTCATTTGGCGTTAAAGTTACTACTTCCTTTTTTTCCAAAAGGGAATCGGTAAACGTAGAAGGTTTATTTTTATCAAAGTTTGGAGAGAAG
>NZ_SAIS01000059.1 GCF_004360155.1 Paraglaciecola marina
TACTTCAGACGAACTATTTAATACCAATATCACCAATGTCAGTACTGCCAATGCCATCGTTTTGCAGATAGCTGCGGGAGAAGACATTACCTCAGAAGAAATGTTATACAGCGCACAAGCATCGGTGAGCGGTGAATTAATTTTGCCTCTGGCAACTGCAATTAAGTTGGTGATTGATTATGCCGCCGATAACCCAGAGTTGGCTTTGCCTGACGGTATACTTGATACTTTTGAATTAGTCTCTAACCAAGCAGACGTAGCTGCTTACATCGCCAATGCTCTAGAAAATGCAGCCGATAGCTATGCCGCAGCCGAAGCGGAGATTCTGACAGATAGCAACTTATTAGATATCAGCCTAGATGAAACCAGTATCGCAGGTACTTACTACTTTCTATCACCAAATGGTTACTATGGCGAAGGAAGCCAGTTGACTCTGAATGAAGATGGAACCGGTGTAGAACTATCCTTGTTACGCGATGATACCAATTCTGGTGAAACCGAGTTTACTTGGGCAGCGTCTGACACTGGACTGACACTGACCTATGTAGATCCTGAAGTCACCGTCAGATATGTCGTAATAGTAAATGGGGTAAACATAGAAGATAACGAAAGCCAGATATCTAAAAATATCGCGCTTATTGCCGAATTTGCAGATTCAATGATAGTGAATACCACTGACACTTCACTCTACGAATACCCTAACGGAGAATTATCATCTGTAGAATATGCGTCTGACCCAGAAAGTAAAACTCTGTACAAGTCTTCGGCAATTCAAAGCACTGCTGGTGTGTTAGAGATGGGGATTGAGTATCTACTCTCCGTCCCAGAAGGCCACGAAACTTTACTCGATGGGCAAGGTGACGACTATATCGACATTTATACTTACACCTATAAAGCAACCTTTAGTGGCGACCCGGCATCTGGTGGTAGCGCAGTGTTACAGATCCCAAGCACAATTCATCAAGGCAGCACAGTTTATTATGAAATAGCAACCACTTGGTCAATTGCAGAAAGTGGCCAACTAATCATAGAAAATGACGACATTTATATTGAAACGTCCGTCTTATATTCGGTAGACGAAGACGTTTTAGTATCGTCGGTATCATATGAACACTTATCATCAGGTTCAATCAAAGCTGACACTGGCCCTATTATCAAAAAAATCGATACTTGGACTCAAGAATCAGTGGTAGGTATTTACGCCTGGGATATGGATGAGTGGATCAATGTTTCAGATGGTTATGAATCGGAGTTTTGGCTAGAAGTAGATGAAGGTGGCACGGGACAGCAAGTAGGTGCATATAAAGCTCAAAATGACGAGTGGACATTTTCTTACTCTAGCTTTTTATGGCAGCTTGATGACAATGGAGTGTTATCAATTAGACGCTATGCAGACCCTGATAGTGACGACTATTGGTGTACGCCTACAAACTTTGATCCTAGCCCTCAAGAAGAGTGCAACTTAACACACGAACGTTCTATAGAATTGTACGCTTTGAAAGACGTAAATAGTGAATCTCGAGCTTATGTTGTGCATTCACATAAGAGTTTTGATGATCCTTCGGCTAGATACGATGCGCCCGATTACACTGATCATATTCTTACTTACACTGACTATACCGCTGAATACTGGTTAAAATTAGACGAACGCCCAGTTAATACAGCCTTATCCAAGGTATCTTCTCAAAGCAAAACACCGCTAGAATCAAAGAGCATAGCGCTGACGAGAGAACAAATACTGAAGGCGCTCCAAATGCAAGGGGCGACCTCTAACTAATCCTTATCAAATATTTGAGCAGCTAAATTATATGGCTGCTCAAATTTTTAACATGCGTTTAAAAAATTAAAATGGAGCTTTAAAATGGAATTCAATATAAAAAAGAGAAAGCCCTATCGATCTCAGATAGTATTTTTAAGTAAAGCCTTTTTAACTGGAATATTGCTCAGCAGTTGCGGCGGTTCGAGCGGCACAGGTGAGTCACCTGACGTTCCTACTGTCACCAATACTGCGCCTTCTGTGACCACTGATAATGTCTCAATAACAGAGCTATCCGAGGTCACGCTAGCCGC
>NZ_SAIS01000060.1 GCF_004360155.1 Paraglaciecola marina
TAATATACATTATAGGAACTTAAGTATTATGTGGATTAGGGGATGGCGTTGCGTGCGTCTCTGCGGTGCCGTGGCTCCTCGTTCCTTACTTAACGACATTATCCACAATACATATATGTGATGTAAATAGAATAAAATCCATCTTCGGGTGCTGCTAAAGACGATAAATCGTCTACCGCAGCCCCCTTGATTGGATTTTTTGTATTAAGTTGAAGATATATATATTTTAGGATTTGGTGTTTATGAAGGTTTAGCTATTTGCAATGTTTCCAAGTAAAGCTTTTCAAACTGTTTCTTAAGCCGATTAGCCACAATTAACTTAGCACTAGAATCTGGATCATCTATTGGCGTTATTTCAGCTAAATAAACGACCGCATCAACAGCTTGTTGAACGGATGAGAGTTTCTTATAAAGCGGACTATCTATAAAATGTTTATCTGACATGGTGTGACTCCTAATAGTCATGTTGTGTAAGTGCTGGTTGATTGTTGGAGCAATCAATCAGCGCGATTAACCGCAATATCTTGCGGATGGATGAATTAAGTTTTTACTGAATGCCCATTCAGGTATTTGAGCAGGTTTAGCCTCTAATATTCTGAACATTGGAATAACGTTTGTTGAAGCTTTTTCACATGGTCGGATGTCAATATTGATGCCATAACCAATCAATTCTTTGCGCTGTCTATAATATGTTGGCTTTGACATCATCGAACGTAAATCGTGGCCTTCAGACCACAATGTATAAGTGCTTAATAATCGGTTTGGTAACTTCGATGTTACTTCATCAGTCAATTTTATTTGGTCAGTCATCTGTATTCTCCCCATATACTCATTAAATATGTTGGTCATCGCGCTGGGATTAAATCGCGAGCCTCTATCGAGTTCTAATTTTGTTAGTTCTTTGCCTAACAATCTTAATTCCACACGCAGCTTATTATCTGCCCATGCTTCTATGCCTTTATTTATAAGGGCTGTTGGTAGTTGCCCCGTTTTCGTTTTTATCTCCTCTGCTTTACAATATAATTTAATTGCCCAACGTTCTGAGCTCTTACCGAAGTACAATGTTTGACCTTTCATACTAGGCCTACCGTGACGTGTTTTTGCTTTAAATTCTAAGGCTCTGATAAACGCTAGCACGTCAGCTCTTGAAGGTAATTCAAACGAATAATTAATATCAACCATACCCACATCATACTCACCAGATTTGACCTGGCTTAGTTCGTTCAATGTTGGTGTGAGTTTAAATTGTTGGCATATTACCTTGTACATATCGTAAACCAATGAAATAAGGTCGTCAGAGCCAAATACATTATGACCTTGAAGGAATTTAGAAGGGTTTCCACTTACCCATAAATGGGTAGCATTCCCCTGCCCGTCAGCCCCATAACTCTTAATTGATATTTTTTTATCATAACTACCTGTGACCTGAACTCGTTTAGGACTTCTCCACTCAACTTCACCATCCTGATCTAGAGAAAACACTTCTCCAGAATTTATAGGAACATGAAAAAGAGGAAGAACACCCCTAAACCAATCCAGCAAATATCACCCCCAAAAGTATCAAAATGAGACAAAAGTCGGGTATTACTAGACTCCCGACTTCTCTCTCCAAAAACCTGTCAATAAAATAATACTTAAAGTTTACTTTAAGAAATATTAAAGTTCAAAGATGCGTTAATTTTTATGGGGGTATTATTTAAGAAAAATTAATGTAAGGCGGCAATATGTCTATAGGAAATGTAATAAAAGAAGCAAGGCTTAAACAAAACTTAAATCAAGAGCATGTTGCGAGAATGGCTGGTGTAACAGTCACAACATACAGCAAGTGGGAAAA
>NZ_SAIS01000061.1 GCF_004360155.1 Paraglaciecola marina
AGCGCGGCTGGGACAAATGCTCACTGGGCTTCGCCCAACAACGTTCGCATTTGCCCCTTGGCAAAGCGTTGTTAGCTGTACAGGAAAAGTTGTGGAAGATTCGAAGTATGAGTTAAGAAAATCAAAGTTATATTGGATGTTTGGTGGGGATATTTTTTGGTATCACTTCAGTATGCAATTTTTGAAACCATTTATTATTTTTCAGTTTTTATTTTCTATTGCTGTAAATATACTTCAAAACTATGTCGGTGAATTTACAATTAACGTAATCGCTGCTGCGTATTTGTTAGGAACTTTGATTGGAATCGCGAGTATTTTCAAAAAACAGAAAGTGTCTAATTTTGTTATGCGTTCAGCCTCAAAGCCAAACGATGCAAAATGGGTGTTTATCTTTATAAGTTTATTGTGTGTTTTAATGTTAGTTTTATTACCTTTTGGTCATGTTAAAGTTGGGTAGCAAAGTACAGCTTACAAGTTGCTTAAAAGGACAAAAAACAGTTTGCTATTTTTCGTACCTCAAACATTTTAGCAAGGCGTTATATTTCTAGGAGTTAACCAGACCAATGGAGCCTGATTATAGTCAATATAGCTTAGGTGAGCTATTTGAAGTACACGGCAGTATTGATTCTAAAAAATATCCGAAAAGATTCGCGAAAATAGAAGAGTGCATTCTTCTCAAAAAATGTGAGCCATCCCAATACGTAAAGACTTTATTGAATATTGAAGATAGTTATGTTTCGGTAGCTGTAGATAAAACAGATGATGACAACTTTGAATTTAAAATCGCGATTACCTACAATTTCATAAACTCTTATGAAGAAACTTGTTATACCTTTGATCTAACTTCAAAAGAATTAAAATACTTAATAAAATGTTTAACTAATGGCATTGAATCTAAGCATGGTAAAACAAGTATTTGGCAAGCAAATCAGATTACAGTAAAAAAACAAATAACACCGCTTAAAAGCTGTAAAATTAGAATCTACACTAGAGTTTTTATATTGGGCTTTAGTCTAGTGCCGGTTTCAATTTCAGGAAAAATAATAGCGGCTTTAAATAAAGTAGAGATATAACAAACACAGTCATCTGACGCCAAATTGCGGCGCGGTTGCTGTGAATCGTTAGATTTACAGAGATATCATGGAAGAATTGAGCAAAGCAGAAATAACTCTATTAGGTGTCGTAATAGGCTGGGTTCTTGGACAAGGAGCCGAGTTGTTACGAATCTATTTCAAAAATAAGAAGCTTATCAAAGCCCTGAATTCAGAGCTTATAGATATGGATGTGCGCCTCGAAAAAGCATTGGCCCGCTGTATTCAGAGTATTGAGGGGGCTGATAATCCGAGAGCTACTATTTGGCCATCAGCTATAACTCATCCTATATATACAGAGTACTATCCAGAAATATGCCTGAATATAAAAAGTGACCAAAGGCATAGCATTGATGCAATCTTTGGCCACATGAATACATATAATCAAAGATTAGCTGACAGTTATGATCCTAAAAATATTAAGAGCGGTCTGCTGTTAGTGTATGTTGAAGCAAAATGGGCTTCAGAGCTGATCAAGTATCACTTTCTACATAAGGGAAAGAAAGAACTCACAAATGATAAAAAGAAAATACTTGAGGTAAACCAATGTTTTCAAAATTTGGCTAAAAAAATCTAACAAAACGCTTTAGTTGCTTCCTCCGAACACTGGGACGCTTACACGCAGGGCAACTTCGTTTTTTACTTCCCTCAGATCATGGTTTGTGATCAAATAGGTATTATC
>NZ_ML178734.1 GCF_004360155.1 Paraglaciecola marina
CGACAATAGAAACAAAAAGTAATCTCATAAACGTATAACGCCAAGCTCACCTGCAGTTTTTGCGGAGAGCAATTGTGTAAAATGGAGCTACGCGACATACACAATTGAGCGTAGAAAAAAATGTCAGGTGCAGCTTTTTGTTATGCATTGCTGATTAACCAATTGAAGCAACCTGAGCAATGGTGGTTTCACCAGCCTGCTCGACCACCTGACCAGATATTGAGCCTGTAATTGATAGCTTGCCACCATTGTTTATAACATCCCCCGAAACCATACCGAGGATTTCAACTTCTGCTCCAGTTTCAACATAAAGTGATTTAGTTGCCATGCCGTGAAGAACCAAATACCCGCCTTCTTTAACGGTTACGTTACCAGTAAACATTCCGTGCATCTTCAATGCAGATGTTATTTCAACATCACCTTCAATTTTTCCATGCTCAGTCTTCATTTCTTCTCCTTGGATGCATAACGAGGCTGTAGAAAAAGTCGATTTTGACAATTCTACGCACCGCTTTCTTTAATTTTATAATGTTTACAACTTTGCCTTGGGCAATTGTATTTTGCAAAGTTTTTTACGCAGAGTAGGTAATTAGTGAGTTGAGCGGTTTGTCGGCTTGAATATGGGGTTTTGAAGGGGTTTCTGAGGTAGGTTGAAGTGGGCTAATTATGCCGCTAACTGGCCGTAATTCTTCAGTTTCTCGATATTATGTATCAAACAGAACAAGTGCCATTGGCCTTGTACCTTATCTTTACCTCTCAAGCTAAAACGGTTGAGTTGTTTGTTGGTGCCGATGTTACCAAACACAGGTTCGACTACTGACATCCGGTGACTGTATATTTGTTTGCCTTGTGGGCTATCCACCCTGTGCTTCATCCAGTCTGTGTAAGTAGGTGGCCTGTTGTTATCTAACCTGAAGGACACTTGTCGNTTGGGTCGAAGCTAAACTCACTAGCTTGGAATACTGTTTTCTTGCGGGTTTTCTTGTCTTGGTGGCGTTTTCCGTACTTGGTTTTTTGCTCGTTGAATTTAGGGTCACGGCTTCTGAACTGATTGTCTGGAATATAAGCGTTGATGTCATTATCATGTAAATACTCCATGTTCTTCTCATTCGCGAAACCAGTATCGGCAGTAATGATGGTTTGGGCTTTCAATATATCTTCGCTAATGGCTAACCGTTTAAACCTATCTTGAATATGCGCTAGAACAGGCTGCAATGTATGGTGCTCTTGTCCTTCGCCAAACACTTGCGCATCTACTATCACTTGGTGCTTTTTATCCACTGTTGCTACACCATTGTAACCTTGAATCGTCCCTTTACTGGTCGTCATCTTGGCCGATTCATTGTCGGTAATGTTACTTTTCACTTCCTTGGGACGTTTGCCTTTACCCATCCGTGGCTCGGCTGCCTTTAGAAATTGGTCTATCTTATCGTGCGCCTTATTCAAGGTTTCAATGGCTTGCTCTGCTCGTTGTTTACGAGCTTCGTCAGCACTTTCACTTTTATCCAACTTCTCATGCTCACTCATGTGATAACGAATTTGACGCTTAAGCTTAGCCCGCTTCTCTTCAAGATCCTTAAACGTACCCGACCATTCCTTCGCTGCGTTAGATGACATTTTACAGCCATCAATTGCAAACAATTCATTACCCAATAACCC
>NZ_ML178735.1 GCF_004360155.1 Paraglaciecola marina
TGGGCTGGACTCGCTATCGCTCGCCTTTTATGTGGGCGTTAGCTTTGCGGAGGCATTATCGACACTTTGATTTTTGTGATTGGTTCCGTACTGTTCTTTGTATTGGTCATAAAGTTGGAATCTATGATCCCTATTAATTTTTTGGATAAAGTAGAAAGAACGTTTAACGATTTAGGGACAAACGTACAGGTAAGAACAAATTCTTACTCCCGTTTTTATAACACCAAAGGACGATTGATAAAAAAGTCGGATATATCAAAAATTCAAATAGCTGGTTGTCTTACACTTTTTACGTTATCAGATAACGCAATAGATATTACAGTTCATCCAGCTAATAGAGATATCGTGTTTGAAAAAGCAAAAAGTATATTTACAGAGGCTCAAATTGTTGAAATTGATATACAAAGCTAACAAGCCAAGCCAGCGGGAATTTTACTCGCTGAAAAACGCTCATAAAATCCCCTGCTTGGGGCGTTAGTTGCCTAAGGAAAGTATGTACGAAACTAGCCGAATTCAGTTAACCGAGATGATCGCGTTATTAGAAGAAGAGAAATCAGATTGGTGGGCAAAACACTTTAAACGAGCATTATCAGCATTTGATTCCAATGAATATCTAAACTGTGCCAACGTCATAATGTCTGGAAGTGGTGGTATGGGTAGTCTAAATGATGTGGTACNTGAGTGAAAGATGAAAATTACACTATTGACGATATCCCTTATTTTTTCTGGCATTGTATGTGCAGGCGATAAAATTCCTTTATGGGAATACCCGATTTTGGGGTCAAAGTACATTGGAAACAATTGTTCGGAGGCTACGAATAAGATTTTGATGCAAATATCTTTTTCCTCAGAAGGGGAGGTAAAGAGTATTGAGTTTCTCAAGGAAAGTACTATCCCAGCTATAAACCAAGAAGCTAAAAGGTATATGATGGAAGAATCTCCGTTCATGGAATTCGAGGATATGAGTGAGGAAGAAAAACGGAAATATAGTACTGTCAATATGTCGTATACAATCCCATGCGCGAACTCATAACAAGGTGCGTCAAAATCGCCCTTCGGGCTGGACTCGCCACTACGCGGCGAGCCTTTGCGCACGGCGTTATAAGCACTTGATAAAACGGAGTCCATCATTAAGTTCGTAATTTCATTTCTTTTATTATTAATGTCAGCTTTTTCTGCGGCAAAAGGTTGTTCCAATATTTCTGGAGAGTTAACTCTTTGGAATGGTCACCCACCTTCCCTTAGAATTACTTTATCTGATACTGATTTGGTTTACGGAATTTCAGAGGCGGGAGAAGAACCAACCGTAGGAGCTATCCCGAGTGAACTTTACTCCCAGATATTAAAGGGTGAAAACCGAATTAAAGGGAATTTTTGTATAGAGAAATTGGGTAAATTCACGCAAGTTCCATACAGCAAGAATAAAATCGAGTATATAAATATCAAAAGTTACTCTGATATAAATAAGTAAATGTGCTTATAACAAGCCAATCAAGTCGGACGCCTAACAGTTGGCTGCGTTCACTTCGTTCACAATTTTAGCCAACTATTATCCGCCGCACATTGCGGCGTTGAGGCTGTAGAAAAAGCCTAAGATAGTTTGTTTTT
>NZ_SAIS01000066.1 GCF_004360155.1 Paraglaciecola marina
CTTGGAAGCATCTTATTTGGTTGGTAGTAGATAATTTGGTTTTTGGAAACTGACTCTATTTTGTAATCGTATTTTTTCAAAACTAAATACTTCTTATAACAAGTGGTGCCGAGTATCGCCAATGCCAATTCATCTTCAGTCAGATGTCCCCAAGTAGATATGATTTTCTGTGATTCAAAAAAGTCTAATTCTTGTTTTGTGAATCCTTTCTCAGTCGATTTACATGCTAGCAGACCAAAAATTGTAATTGCTAATAATGCAATGGTTCTCATGGTTGTCCTTTTAAAACATAACTTTAAGCTAAGGGGCACATACGTGGGGCTATAATCGCGAAGCGGCCCCGCGTATGTGTCCCAGCGAACGAAGTGAGTGAGTTAATTGGGTTGTTATACCCGTTACTCATCCAAGATATCATTCAACTTTTTCTTGAAATAATGATGAAGTAACTTTTGGCTTCCATCAAAAACTACTTTAAATGGAGCATCTTTGAACTCAGTCTTAAGTTTCTCAAACACTTCTTGCTTATCTAAAGCGTTTGCAAAATCGTGGCCCGCTTGAGTTAACCTAATATCTTTATCGAAGATAAGAGGAGGTCCGCTTATGTCCATTGTAATACCTATTGAATCCAAACCAGATAAATGTAAATTTCTGTCAGAAATTAATCGATTATCCATCAGAATTTGCATATGAAAAACGAACTTTTCGTCTAAGTACTCTGGATTGTCCGCGGAACTAATCGGAAATCCATTGTCCTGCAATTTTACAACGCTAATATGCGCTGTTTCTGCGTTAATAAACTCTGACAAGAGCTCTTTGAGATACGTTAAATCGATAAGCATGTTTCAATATCCTTTTGAGGGTATAACGCCCGCATAAGGGGCTGATAATTGTTTGCTAAAATGTGCAGCGAAGCGGAACCGAGCAAACTGTTAGCAGTCCCGTGCTTAATGCGCTTGTTAGCTTTCAGTTACTTGATCTTTGTAGCGCCAGATAAAAGCCTCACCTAGCTCTTCTTGTTCCCAGTGATATTTTACAATGGAACCATTTTCTCTGAACTTTCCCCAACCCCAACCTTCTTCAACGAAGTTAAAGTAAAGACAACTGCCATTTAAAATAGCAACAACCCAAAATTCATGTTCGAAGTCGTATTGCTCCTGTTTCCATTTAACAGGTTCAATTTTGCACTTAATCCACGTTTTCAATGTTTCAAATTCAGAATCGCTAATTGCAACATCGGCTTCCACTAATTCTTGATTTACTTCATCGAGAGTTAAATTTGACTGCATACTATCCTTGAAAGCTAACAATATTAATATCCGGAAACATTCCGTGTTTAAACACGGAATGTTTCCGCTTTTCTACATGACTCTTTTCTACCACAGCCCCTAACCCATTGTACAGGTTAACTTTATTACCACCTATTCATTCAGCCAATGGGAAAATACGGAATATTTCCAAAATCTTGCTGTTATGCGGAATTTCAATCAAAACTGGATCAATCAGCAGTACTATTGCTTAAATATTACTAAGACACGCATGGCAATAAAATACCCAATCGCAGCT
>NZ_SAIS01000067.1 GCF_004360155.1 Paraglaciecola marina
AATGCTTGGCCAGCACATGCCCCCATCATCAATGAAAAACCTACTGAACTAAGCATTATGGGTAACATAAAACCAGCGAGTCGTTTTATGATTGAATTTTTGGCTAGCAGCCACACGGCGCGCTTCTGTTTGAATTGATTGGTGAACTAACCAACTAAGAGTAAGCTTTGGCCAACTAACGTCGGATTCATCAGTATACTAGCCGCCCTGAATCAATCGAACACGGCCCGTTTATCGCCCTGTTTTATTCAACAAAAATAGTACTAACTTTTTATACTCTTGCATCGTTTTTATATTTTTAGTTATAGGCTTATATTTGCCATTCACAATCAATGTAGGAACTCCTGTAAAGCCTTGTCTACGAATGTCTTTCGTATTTTTCTGCATCTTCTTAGCCCCAGTGCTAACAGCAAAGCTTGAAAATACTTTATCGAACTTACTCTCATCAACGTTATTGGCTAAAAATATATTCTTAATGTCTTTTTCACTATAAAAATCTGCTTTATTTAAATGAATGTAGTTGAAAATAGCTGGTACAAGTTGCTCTTCAACCTTCAGGTATTCTGCGGTAATTAGAGCCTTGGTTAGTAAATTCTCTATATCCGCTTTTCTTCCAGGCATACCATCAACATGGTTTTTCTTAAAAACAGCACCACTTGGAAGTGATGCTTTAAGATCGTTCATAAAACCTTCCTGCTTAAAGCAAGCTGGGCAATAGAATGAAAAAAATTCAGTTATTTCTTTATTCTTGGTTATTTCCCCCTCTATCTCCAGATAATAATCACCCTCCGTAAACTCAGCGGCCTGAACTGTAACAAAGAGGAGAAATGATGTGATAATCATGGATAATTTACGATGCATGCTATTTCCTTTTGTATGTCTAACAGTATATTAGCCAGACCATACGTTTAAGCCTTTTTAGGAATAAACGGAATAATGATTCTGGTATTTAATTTGTTTCATCTTTTCATATACTTATTGATTTTCAAAGGGGAATTTTTATTAGCTTGCCATGTAGAAACCATGACTCTGGATAAATACAGGATATTATATTTACGAAAACCAATTTAACTTCATTAAAAACAATAATATAAGCTAGATCATGCCTATTATTTAATAATTATTTCCAATTAAAACAGCAAAATAATCATCGCTAGATGAGCTGACTGGCTAAAGCCCGACCTACAAGTTCTGTATGTTTCTTTTTTCTGTGGGCTAAGCACATACTTACATCGTCCCGTGATAATTAAC
>NZ_SAIS01000068.1 GCF_004360155.1 Paraglaciecola marina
TGGGCTGGACTCGCTATCGCTCGCCTTTTATGTGGGCGTTATATGCCAAGGGAGCTTTTAAATGGAATTTGAAATTTGGTACTTAGTCGTAGGTATTGCGATTCTACTCAATATAGTTGTTTCTATATTTTTGGTGCGCCGTGATGATTTAGAAGCCTTCCAAAAAGGTGCTCAAATATTTATTGTTTGGTTAATCCCGTTTTTCGCAGCCATTGGATTATGGTTGTTAAACCGCAGTCAAGATGCACCTGTAAGAAAGAGCAAAAACTTTGGCGGTGGTCCAAGAGATGGTATTGCGGGCGGTTCTTCAGGTGACTAGTGGCATATAACAAAACAATAAACTACATTCGCTTCGCTCATTGGGAAAAAGCCTCGCTGTCGCTCAGCTTTTCCCGTTATTGTAAGCGTTAGGTGACTACGGATGGCTATGCTCAATAAGTTAAAGGTTCTGGTTTTAGGTTTACTGTGCTCATTACCGTTTTCACTTTTTTTCGGTTATGGTTCTTTTTTTGTTTTATCCCATGTTCAAGAATTTAGCGATAGCAATATTGCCAATTATGTTGGTGTTGGTATCTTTACCTTAATTTCTATCAGCGCATTAACCAATCCAAGTACATACATAGCAGTATTCAAAATTTTTGGTTTATTTGACGATTTAGGGGACATTGCTAGTGCAATCAGTATTTTTAATATTTTTAGATAAATGTTGTATTGTGCTCAAAGGTAAATCACCTAACAAACCAAGTCATCGGAAAATCACTCACTGGCTGCGCCAAAGCGTTCGCGTTTTCCGCTGCTTGGGGCGTTATGCATAAAAAGTTACTTTTATATTTTTCGATAGCTTTAATGGCGTTTGTCGCTCTTCATTATATTTTGCTGTGGAGAAGTTCTATAAGCCTGATGCTTTATGATGGATCTTGTGTAGAAATGGAGCCGACCTTATATAAAGTTGCCAGTGAACTAACTTTGGTAGAGCTAGAGTCTAGGCTTTCTTCTGACGGATATCTATCCGATCGCTATTCTACATTTAGACAAAGACTGTCAGACTTAAAAAGTCACTACACCGAAGGAGATGAAATATTCGAATTAGAAACAAATAGGTCTTCTTGGAATGGGCTTTATGGTTCTTGGGGTTACGGGCTTATTCGAAATAACTGCCTTATTTACCACATAGAGATAATTGTGAGTTAGTAATGCATAACAAACCAAGTCATCGGAAAACCACTCACTGGCTGCGCCAAAACGT
>NZ_SAIS01000069.1 GCF_004360155.1 Paraglaciecola marina
TTGTAATCCCCCCAGAAAGTCGGAGCAGTTATAAGTAGAAATTCCCTTTAAACTAAAGCGAAGGAGTTTTCTATGCGTAAATCGAGATATACAGACAGCCAGATATTGGCGATTTTAAAACAGAATGAAAATGGTGTGGCCGTTCCTGAACTGTGCCGTGAACACGGTATGAGTTCAGCACAATTTTATAAATGGCGAGCCAAGTTTGGCGGCATGGATGCGTCGTTGATGAAACGACTTAAAGAGCTTGAAGACGAAAACAAACGGCTCAAAAAGATGTACGCTGAGGAACGGTTAGTTGCTGAGATCCGTAAGGAAGCGCTTGAGGGAAAGTTGTAAGGCCATCCCAGCGAAAGGAGATGGCAAAGAACGCTATTAATCGGCATGCTGCGAGTATTCGTATTGTGTGTCGAAGCTTGGGTATTAGTAGCAGCTGTTACCACTACCAAGCGAAACTGAGTAGTGAAAATGCGCTGGTAGCCGATTGGTTGTTGCGACTCACTGAAACGCATCGACGTTGGGGATTTGGCTTGTGCTTTTTGTATTTGCGAAACGTCAAGGGCTTCCGCTGGAACCATAAGCGTGTGTATCGCATTTACCGCGAACTTGAGTTGAACCTGAGGATCAAACCCAAGCGAACGATAAAGCGTGATAAGCCTGACGCCCTGAGTGTGCCACAGGCTATCAATCAAGTGTGGTCGATGGACTTTATGTCAGACAGTTTGGCTGATGGGCGTTCATTGCGCACGTTCAATGTCATTGATGATTACAACCGTGAGGGTTTGGCAATTGATGTGGATTTATCGATGCCTAGCCTGAGGGTTATTCGCTCTCTGGAGCAGGTTATCGAGTGGCGCGGCAAGCCTGCTGCAATTCGCTGCGACAATGGACCAGAATATATTTCAAACCAATTGATAACATGGGCTAACCAACATCAGATAACGATACTTTATATTCAACCTGGTAAGCCCACACAAAATGCGTATGTTGAACGGTTTAATCGAACTGCACGGCATGAATGGTTGGACTTACACATGTTTGAAAGTGTTGAGCAAGCGCAAGAGCTAGCAACAAACTGGCTCTGGCTTTACAACAGTGAACGACCTAATATGGCAATTGGTGGTGTACCACCCAAACAACTATTGAGAGCGGCTTAAAGAATTTCTACGAATA
>NZ_SAIS01000070.1 GCF_004360155.1 Paraglaciecola marina
CAGATTTCACGTAGCGACGCGTTTTTGTGGTCAAATTAGGTAGATTTTTAAAAAAAATTTTAAGGTGAGGGTTTTTCTACACCCTCGTTAGCTATAAGGAGTTCTACTTGGGCATTCGTATCATGAATTTTATTGAGAAATCCAATAAGGTATTGCTATTTTTCGCAGCGATATTTGTAATCATTGCAATTGGTAAAGACATAATTAGTGATCTTTTAAGAAAGGATTATTCCGAGCCAAAAGTACAAGTTATTGAGCATGATGATGCTCTAAAGGAAGAGCAAAAACCTAAATTAGAAAAAAGATATGTTGGTCAAATTAAAGAAGTCCATATTTTGGAAATAACTTCAGATAAAATAATTGAAGAACAATCTTATAGTGCAAATGCTGAAATGATGATTGTTTCATCCCCATTCAGCTTAAGCAGTAACGTAGTTAATCTAATGTTTACTAAAGAAGGTGAAATGAACAATTTGTTATTCGAGAATAACGCTCTAATTGTAGAATTTTCACCTACTCAAGAAAAAGAAACGGAATACCAAAATACATTAAGTAAAAATATCTACTCAGTCGCAAGACAAGACACAAACAAAGATGGGTATTTGAACCAATATGACAAAAAAGAGTTATTGGTCTCTGAGTATGATGGTACCAAGTTAAAATCTATAATGAATGATATACAAGGCTATCGAATCATTAATAATGATGTTGTTTTGGTGTATACGGCTACTGATAGTGATACGTTTTATTATACTTTTAATGTTTTATCAGGTGCGTTACTTAAGCTTGATACTAACTTATAGCTAACAAGTGCATCATGGTGGGAATTTTACTCGCTGGTAAAGCGCTCCTAAAATCCCCATATGTTAAGCGTTGAGGCTGTAGAAAAAGGTCAGAGATAGAAAATGG
>NZ_SAIS01000071.1 GCF_004360155.1 Paraglaciecola marina
TGTCTCATCCTGAAATACGTTGACATAAAGAGGACTTCTTTATGGAAACATCAAATAGTAAACATGCTAGACGCTCACAGCGAGATTATACTTTAGGCTTTAAATTAAGTGTTGTAGAGCTAGTAGAAAAAGGCGAATTCACCTATAAACAAGCCCAAAAGCACTTTGGTATACAAGGAAGAAGTACTGTTTTAGTGTGGCTTAGAAAACATGGTAAAATGGACTGGTCGAAGCCATTTCAGCATCCGCTTATGCCCAAATCAAAAGAAACACCCGCCCAAAAAATAAAGCGTTTAGAGCGTGAACTCCAAGATGAAAAAATTAGAAACCAAGTACTCAATGGCATGGTTGATATCATGGACAAAGAGTATGGAGCAGGCCTAAGAAAAAAGTACTTATCCGATACATCTGGCAAGCTAAACAACAAAACGAAATAAAGTTAGCGCCGATGTGTCGGCTGTTCGGTCTCTCTCGACAATCGGTGTATCAATCCGTATCGAGAATGGAGGTTAAGCGAGAAAAATTACATCCTATTAAGGAGTGGGTCAAGTATTGGCGCCAATACATGCCTCAAGTAGGTACACGAAAATTATATCAACTCATTAAGCCGAAATTAGTGGAGCATGAGATTAAGTTAGGCAGAGATGGACTGTTCACTTATCTGCGTCAGGAAGGCTTGCTGGTGAAGGCAAAGAAGAGTTACATCAAAACCACGCTCAGTAAGCATTGGATGAAAAAACATCCTAACTTACTCAAAGATAAAACGCCTACGAGACCTGAAGAGGTCTTCGTCAG
The DNA here is from genome assembly GCF_004360155.1 of Paraglaciecola marina. Classification (GTDB taxonomy): domain Bacteria; phylum Pseudomonadota; class Gammaproteobacteria; order Enterobacterales; family Alteromonadaceae; genus Paraglaciecola; species Paraglaciecola marina. The sequence continues at coordinate 796 of NZ_SAIS01000071.1, forward strand.
TGATATAACCTATGTGCAATCAAATGAAGGAGTCCATTATCTATCATTGGTCACAGAT
>NZ_SAIS01000072.1 GCF_004360155.1 Paraglaciecola marina
TGTGATTAAGCAGAAGTCAGCAGACGGCATAGTAGCCAAATGCCCATCGTAATGGCTGGGACTTAGGTGTTGTGCCTGAACATTTAGAACAAAGGAGGAGCCTTGTCAGACTTGAACACACGAATACCGGCCGGTAGCGACGTGACTCAGCGTACCGATAAGCAGCCAGCCTTTAGCGCACATCTACTCGAACATGCATTAAAGCCTTCTAATATATTGGAAGCTTGGAAACACGTTCGAGCCAATAAAGGGGCTGCTGGCATTGATGGTATGACCATCGATGACTTCCCCCCTTGGGCAAAAGAAGGAAACTGGAAACGTATCATGACCGAGCTTCGCTCAGGTCAATACCAACCTTCACCCGTTCGACGAGTTGAAATTGATAAATCAGATGGCGGTAAACGCCAGCTGGGCATTCCAACAATTGTCGATCGCGTGATCCAACAAGCTATTGCTCAAGTCTTAACGCCCATATTCGACCCAACCTTCTCAGACAATAGTTTTGGATTTCGGCCAAATCGAAATGGGCAACAAGCGGTGAAACAGGTACAAAGCATCATTAAAACGGGACGCCGTTTTGCTGTAGATGTCGACCTGTCGAAGTTCTTTGACCGCGTTAATCATGATTTACTCATGACGCACCTTGGCTATAAAGTGAAGGATAAGCGACTGCTTAAATTGATTAAACGTTACTTGCGAGCTGGAGTTATCGATAACCAGTTTTATAGTGAGAGTCGAGAAGGCGTTCCCCAAGGCGGGCCATTATCGCCGCTATTGGCAAACATCATGCTTGACCCTCTGGATAAAGAGCTGGAGAAACGAGGCCACAAATTTGC
>NZ_SAIS01000073.1 GCF_004360155.1 Paraglaciecola marina
AATGTCTCAATAACAGAGCTATCCGAGGTCACGCTAGCCGCTACAGCCACTGACAGCGACGGTTCAATACAATCCTATGATTGGGCTCAAACATCGGGCGACACTGTAACTCTTGATAGCACAGATTCAGCCTCGGCAACCTTTACCGCCCCAGATGTGACTGAAGACCAAACTCTCATTTTTCAAATCACAGTGACCGACGATGGCGGCTTAACCGCTACCGCCGCAGTGTCTGTTGACGTGATAGCCAATATCGCACCAACAGTGACGGCCGATAACGTTTCTGCTGATGAAGCGTCTATGGTGACCTTGTCTTCTGTAGCAGCAGACTCAGATGGCACAATTCAATCGTATACATGGACCCAAACATCAGGCGACTCAGTCACTCTTGATGGTGCGGATTCAGCCTCGGCAACCTTTGATGCACCAGCGGTCACAGAAGATCAATCCCTTGGTTTTCAGATCACAGTCACAGACGATGGCGGCTTAACTGCCACTCACGATATCACTGTGGACATTATTGCGAACATGTTATCCATGACGCTATCAGGCTTAGTTACCGATGGACCGATTGCTAATGCAAATGTTGAAATCTCAATAGGCGACCAAAGCTTTACCACTCAATCGGATGAAAACGGCGCATATTCCCTTGAAGTTAGTGTTGATGATTCTTACGCCAGTGAGATTGTTACCGCCACAGCAACCGGCAGCGAACAAGACAGTGTAGTTAAATTATTATCTTACCTTGGAACAGTTGCATCTGTTATGGAAGCTGGCGGCGCAGACGGTATTGTTACTTCAGACGAACTATTTAATACCAATATCACCAATGTCA
>NZ_SAIS01000074.1 GCF_004360155.1 Paraglaciecola marina
GGGTTATTGGGTAATGAATTGTTTGCAATTGATGGCTGTAAGATGTCGTCAAATGCCGCTAAAGAATGGTCGGGTACGTTTAAGGAGCTTGAAGAGAAGCGAGCTAAGCTTAAGCGTCAAATTCGTTATCACATGAATGAGCATGAGAAGTTGGATAAAAGTGAAAGTGCTGACGAAGCTCGTAAACAACGAGCAGAGCAAGCCATTGAAACCTTGAATAAGGCGCACGATAAGATAGACCAATTTCTAAAGAAAGCAAAGCCACGTATGGGCAAAGGTAAACGTCCTAAGGAAGTGAAAAGTAACATTACCGACAACGAGTCAGCTAAAATGACAACCAGTAAAGGGACGATTCAAGGGTATAACGGTGTGGCTACCGTGGACAAGAAACACCAAATTGTAGTGGATGCGAGCGTATTCGGAGAAGGGCAAGAGCACCATACATTGCAGCCTGTTCTAGCGCATATTCAAGATAGGTTTAAACGGTTAGCCATTAACGACGATATCCTCAAATCACAAACGATAATTACTGCCGATACTGGTTTTGCGAATGAGAAGAACATGGAGTATTTACATGATAATGATATCAACGCTTATATTCCTGATAATCAATTTAGAAGCCGAGACCCAAAGTTTAGTGAGCAGAAAGTAAAACACGGCAAACGCCACCAAGACAAGAAAACCCGCAAGAAAACAGTATTTCAAGCCAGTGAGTTTAGCTTCGACCCAGTGACGAATAGTTGCGTATGCCCAGCAGGAGAAACGATAAGC
>NZ_SAIS01000075.1 GCF_004360155.1 Paraglaciecola marina
TTTAGAACTAGTCTAAAATCTTAGCAACAACACCCGCACCTACTGTACGGCCACCTTCACGGATTGCGAAGCGTAAACCTTCGTCCATCGCGATTGGGTTGATAAGCTCTACTTTGAACTTAAGGTTGTCACCAGGCATTACCATTTCTACGCCTTCAGGAAGCTCTACAGCACCTGTTACGTCAGTTGTACGGAAGTAGAACTGTGGACGGTAGCCTTTGAAGAATGGAGTATGACGGCCACCTTCATCTTTAGACAATACATATACTTCTGCTTCGAAGTTAGTGTGTGGGTTGATTGAACCTGGCTTAGCTAATACTTGACCACGCTCTACGTCTTCACGCTTAGTACCACGTAACAACGCACCAACGTTCTCACCAGCACGACCTTCGTCAAGAAGCTTACGGAACATCTCTACACCAGTACAAGTAGACTTAGTTGTATCTTTGATACCAACGATTTCTACTTCGTCACCTGTGCGTAAAATTCCACGCTCAACACGACCTGTTACAACCGTACCACGACCTGAAATTGAGAATACATCTTCAATTGGAAGTAGGAAAGGCTTGTCAACATCACGCTCTGGCTCTGGGATGTATGAATCTAGCGCTTCTGCTAGTTCAACAATCTTCGCTTCCCATTCTGCTTCGCCTTCAAGTGCTTTAAGAGCAGAACCTTGGATTACTGGTAAGTCGTCACCTGGGAATTCGTATTCTGAAAGTAATTCACGTACTTCCATTTCTACTA
>NZ_SAIS01000076.1 GCF_004360155.1 Paraglaciecola marina
CAACTCGCTGCGCTCTTTTCGTCGGCATATTGGGGCGTTATGTGTATAGGATGGTTATGGATAAACCTAAAAGTATAAAGCTCACAACGATATTTATTTTTATTAGTTGGCTAGTCAGCTTGACTTCTATTCTCATTATTTCTTTCAATACTAAAGAGTTAATGCCGAATGAAATAGCAAAATACATCTCATTCGGCGTAACAACGTTATTGGTTATTTGGCTAGCTTACAAAATCAACTGTGGACGCAACTGGGCAAGGATTATCTATTCTGTTCTTATATTAATAAGCCTTATTAATGTAGCAATTAACTTTCAACAGTTTTCTTTAATGCCTATAGAGTTCACCCTTGTAAGTGCTATAACAAACTTGTGCCAGATAATAGTTATTTTGTTTATGTTCACGCCAAGTTCAAATGTTTGGTTCAAAAACAATAAAGGCGCACAATACACATAACAAGTGCATTATGGTGGGAATTTTACTCGCCGGAAAAGCGCTCCTAAACCCCCCATATGCAAATCGTTATATGCCTAGATGACTATGGATGAGACTGAAAAGTTTGAAGAAGAATTGACCACGTTTATTCATGATCTTTTCTTAAATACGGAATA
>NZ_SAIS01000077.1 GCF_004360155.1 Paraglaciecola marina
ATAACGCCCCAATATGCCGACGAAAAGAGCGCAGCGAGTTGAGGTCGGAATTATTGGTTTGTTATACGTTGCAGTCATTCGGTGATATCCCAAATAAAACACAGATAGATGATTTAATAAATATATTTGAAAAAGATGGTGGCACCTCAGCAACAGAACTCTCTTTCGACTCCATATTAGATTTAACGGTTCTCGAACCTTCGATTGACGAAAACTCCATCTGCCAAATACGAGTACCCTCGGAAAACTGTGCCTCAACCAAAAAAAGGTTATCTTGTTCATCATACTTTAAAAAAACAAAATCGTCTGTTAGCTGAGCCATATTAGTATCGGTCGTAAATTCTGAATTTAAGTCAGGCCATCTACCTGTAACCAAATAAAAGTTATGAATTAAAGCACCAAATCTAATTGCCAGATGAGCATCATCAAATCCATTGGCCTTTGATTTGCCGCTACTATTGGCACAACTATTTAGTAAAGTCAGAGCGACAATAGAAACAAAAAGTAATCTCATAAACGTATAACGC
>NZ_SAIS01000078.1 GCF_004360155.1 Paraglaciecola marina
GTGGGCTAAGCACATACTTACATCGTCCCGTGATAATTAACTCTTCAACAACTTCAGATTTTCAACCTGCGAAGCCGGTGCTTTTGATTTAACCGCGACTCCAAGTTCCCCCCTAACAGCCGAGAGCTATGTAGCAGAAACTAAAATACAATCAAAAATTTTGACACTAACTGCGTAACTGGGTTTAAAAGTAGGGTGAAAGGTGAACTAAATACTCCCTTTGATAGCTAAGTAAGGTATTCAATTATTTGGGCATACCCGCGCTATCTCAACTAATTGTACTCTCTGTAAAAGTAATTTTCTGCTTAATTGACGGCGTTTTATATAAGCAATACATAGGCATAATACTTAGCATTAATACGATTAACTGTTGTGCTGCGTCGAGTCCCGTTAGTTGTAACAATCCTACTATTACAGATGCGCCGGTCATTTGCGCAAACCCCAACAATGCTGACGCAGTGCCTGCTTTATCGCCAAAAGGAGCTAATGCTTGGCCAGCACATGCCCCCATCATCAATGAAAAACC
>NZ_SAIS01000079.1 GCF_004360155.1 Paraglaciecola marina
CGATATCCAACCATCACGCAGTGAATAAAGCCCTTCGGATTTTAAGTATTCAAGGGATAAAGCTTGATTAACCCCCGGGGTTTTGGCGCTGCGCCATGGTCCTTTGCTGGTGATGCCACACGCAACGGCAGCCTGAACATGTACACCTAGTTTCATTAAACTTCTAACTTTGGTGCGTGGCTTTCGCCACTGCCGCCAATAGGCCATTCGAACTCTGCGTCTGATCCAATTATCGAGATCTACGCATCGCTGGTACCCACTGGCAATACCGAAGTAGTTTATCCAGCCACGTAAGTACTGGCTGAGTTTAAAGAGTTGGTAGTGCATAGACACGCCCCAATTACGGTTTGTTAACCTTCGGACTTGCTGTTTGAACTTTTGCAATGTCTTTGGGTGCCAGTGAATGCGACCTCCCTTGAACGTGAACCCAAGGAATTTGCTTCTACTGGTTTTAACTACGTGGCTTTTGACCGTATTCACGATCAGTTTCAAGCGGTGATTCAG
>NZ_SAIS01000080.1 GCF_004360155.1 Paraglaciecola marina
AAAGATGGTAAAACGGTTTTAGATTGGGCTTCAGAGAATGGTCTAGCGACTTCTCCAATCGTTGCTGTATTAAACGATCGTATTTAATTAAAAATAATATTTAGTTCCATTGTGAATAACCGATTCAACATGGATGGTAAGGCACTTTTTATTAAGTGATTTACCTTGGGAACGACCTCATTGAGGTCGTTTTTTTTGTTTGAAATTAGTGCTTGGTTTTCTTTTTCAGCCTTTTTCAGCTAATTAATTAGACAAACTCAAGTTATATGGTAGCTCTTTTAGCAACCTAAAGAAGTTCCGCTTAATATGCGACAGCCCTATGTTTCAGGGGCAAGAATTGGACTTTATCAGCTAGGAGTTATGTAGAATATTTTGGTTGTTTTATGTTCCTGTATCAAAACTAATACTAAAGTATTAACACGCAGGTTTTTTAATCATGCTCGGTACGCTTTAATAAATCCAACGCAACATATGTTGCATTAATTTA
>NZ_SAIS01000081.1 GCF_004360155.1 Paraglaciecola marina
AACGCCCGCAGCTGCGGACGACTTTTAGTGACGAAGGAACGGAAAGGCGTTCCGACAGACTGCGATTGTTATGTTCGTTTGGCGATTTCAAAGACTTTTCCATTTACATTAGTCTTAAAATTATACGACTCGATAAAATCGAGCTTACTAGATAAAGTAATACTTCCTTCAAGATTGCATTTGTGAATAATTGTGACATCACTTTCAGGACCAAAATATGCACGACCTCCTAAATTGATCGAACTTCTGCCCAATTGGGAAACCTTCAACTCAAAGACACCGTCACACCACATAGTATTTTCTAGGTCTTCAAGTTTAATGCGCCAAGTTAAAAACCACTCCAAATTGGAACAAAGCTCACTCAAGCTTAATTGCCCGCCTGAAAGGTAGTCACCTATTTGAGACGTAAGCCGACCTTCCATCTTCTCGATGCTTGAATTTATTTTCTCAAGGTTATCCATAAACTCTCATTTGAAACATAAC
>NZ_SAIS01000082.1 GCF_004360155.1 Paraglaciecola marina
TAACGCCCACATAAAAGGCGAGCGATAGCGAGTCCAGCCCACGCTTTTTGTGGGCTATTTTTGATGTGTTTGTTATGTATTTTCATATACCCATCATACCTACGAAAAACTTTGGCCAATAAATACCAAATAGGAGGCTACCAAGAACCGACAGGATTAAAGGTTTTAAGCTTATTTTATAAAGTGCTAATCCTAAACCGATAACACTTAGCCAACCAGCCGGAGTAATAATGGACATTAACCAGCCGAAAGGCATGATCATAAACATACCGAGCATATCGTTGATTGGTGACCAATTAACATTTGGTTCTGGCATATACGTAAAATGCCAATAGAGCATTGAAATAGTGGATGCTAGAACTGACGAAAAAGTTCCTACTAGTAGCCAATAAAAACAAACTTTTTTTCGAGTTATATTCATGCTCAATTTATACATAACGCC
>NZ_SAIS01000083.1 GCF_004360155.1 Paraglaciecola marina
AGTAATTCTTCGTCGTCTACCATGTCACATTTGTTCATGAAAACAACCATGTAAGGTACGCCAACCTGACGGCCTAACAAGATGTGCTCACGTGTTTGTGGCATAGGACCATCTGTAGCTGCAACAACTAGGATTGCGCCGTCCATTTGAGCAGCACCAGTAATCATGTTTTTAACATAATCGGCGTGACCAGGACAATCTACATGGGCATAGTGACGTGTAGGAGTATCATATTCAACGTGAGACGTTGAAATTGTGATACCACGCTCACGCTCTTCTGGAGCGTTATCGATTTGATCAAATGCAGATGCATCGCCACCGTAAGTTTTTGCCAATACAGTTGTGATTGCAGCTGTTAATGTGGTTTTACCGTGGTCAACGTGGCCGATAGTACCTACGTTTACATGCGGTTTAGTACGTTCAAACTTTTCTTTTGCCATT
>NZ_SAIS01000084.1 GCF_004360155.1 Paraglaciecola marina
CCATTCTCTGAAGCCCAATCTAAAACCGTTTTACCATCTTTCTCTGGAGCAGAAAGGTCACCTTTAGGCATTTTCTTAACCATTAAGGTACCTGTTTCAACTGCATTATTTAACATAGCAGTACGAATTAGGCTGTTACCACCACATGAAACACCTGTGTAGTAATCTTTTAATTTTAATCTGAAATCAGATTGTACACGCTTCATTTTCTTACGTAATTCGCCTTTATCATCGGCTTTTACAATAGTACAAATATTCTGTAATGCTTCGCCTACATCAGCTTGAGCAGGAGCAGTGGTTAGTAGAGATACAGTAGCAATAGCGATAGAAGTTTTAACAATTTTCAACATGGTTAATCCTCGGATTGTTTTAGTAAATTAATGCAACATATGTTGCGTTGGATTTATTAAAGCG
>NZ_SAIS01000085.1 GCF_004360155.1 Paraglaciecola marina
AATCAAATGAAGGAGTCCATTATCTATCATTGGTCACAGATGCCTTCTCACGCAAAATCATAGGTTATCACTTGAGTAATGAAATGAAGGCTTCTGATGTCGTTAAAGCCCTCAATATGGCGATTAAAAATAGGCAGTATGACCATGATGCAATTCACCATTCTGACCGAGGATTGCAATACTGCTCTGCATTATATCAATCAGTCCTTGAGGCAAATAACATTAAGCCGTCGATGACAGATGGATATGATTGCTATCAAAATGCACTAGCCGAAAGAATAAACGGGATACTTAAACAAGAGTTCTTACTTTATCAATGTAATACACTGGATGAGCTAAAAATATTGGTAAGAGAATCGATAAGCATCTACAACGAGATGAGGCCGCACTTGAGTTTAGATATGAA
>NZ_SAIS01000086.1 GCF_004360155.1 Paraglaciecola marina
GCATTTGTCCCAGCCGCGCTTTTTGCGGCGAACTTAGGCAACTTGTTAGTTGCCTTTTTGTACAGTCTTTGAGAATACATAAAGCTCCCCAAGCAAATGCATATACTTTTTATTTAATTCATCGACATCGGGTTTCCAACAAAACTCACCTTTTTCATTGGTGGTTTGACCAAGTACCACATCATTTAGACTACCCATACCACCACTTCCAGACATTATGACGTTGGCACAGTTTAGATATTCATTGGAATCAAATGCTGATAATGCTCGTTTAAAGTGTTTTGCCCACCAATCTGATTTCTCTTCTTCTAATAACGCGATCATCTCGGTTAACTGAATTCGGCTAGTTTCGTACATACTTTCCTTAGGCAACTAACGC
>NZ_SAIS01000087.1 GCF_004360155.1 Paraglaciecola marina
TATAGTTTTTATGTGTGTGTTCTCATTTTTAAGCCTGATATCTTTATCAGGCTTTTTTTTGCCTGTTATTTATAGCCATCTAATTAAACAGCGCGAATAACGCTTTTTAATGCCCCTGTTATTCTGCTTTCAATAAACCCTGTCGTGACTATCAAAATGCCAATTTCTGTAAGTAACAAACAAAATTAGATTAAAATTCATCCTAAAACACTCTAAATCACATCAAAAATAGAAAAACAAACAAGATACTGAAAGTAAATTACATTATTATTGAATCAATTTAGTATATACTTATAACTAAAAGAGATATTTAAATAAAAATAAACCAACAAAAACATAGAGTTATAATAAAACAACTTT
>NZ_SAIS01000088.1 GCF_004360155.1 Paraglaciecola marina
TAACGCCCCAAGCAGGGGATTTTATGAGCGTTGTTCAGCGAGTAAAATTCCCGCTGACTTGGCTTGTTAGAGGTAATATTACTTTGCATTACTTCTACTTAATTTACGATAATTTAAATACGTTAAAACAGTAAATAATACTGATAACAAAATATAAATAGAAACTGCTAGCCCGAAGCTTCCTTTGTCAGTATCAACGTTGATAAATTCATTATCAAATGGGACATAAAGCGACCCACTAAATATACCTGATACAGTTAAAACCCAAGCAAAAATAACTCCACATGCTTGCCAAAGAACAATCAATTTATTTGGTGCTTCAATTTGCGTACTGATGCGGCTTTACCTCTAACG
>NZ_SAIS01000089.1 GCF_004360155.1 Paraglaciecola marina
TTGACCACGTTTATTCATGATCTTTTCTTAAATACGGAATATCTGAATTGGCGAAAAAACCTTAAGAGTTATTCCGCTAATAGTTGGCATTCATTAGTAGTTAAATTTGATGAATTAGGTTTACCGTTAACTAGGTTAAAATCCTTTGGTGAGCCTACATTTTCAAAGCTAGTGTTTAGTTACATAAAGGCACCTGACTATAAGTCTTCACAAATGTTAATGGTTCAATTTACTGTGTCAGGTAGTATGTGGCATAGTTTAGTTTGGCATTGTCCGGAGCGGAGTTAATTGGCATATAACAAACCAAGTCAGCGGGAATTTTACTCGCTGAAAAACGCTCATAAAATCCC
>NZ_SAIS01000090.1 GCF_004360155.1 Paraglaciecola marina
GTTATGCATTGAGGGATAAAGATGCCGATTGATGAGATAGGGATAGGCTTTTTCGGGGCGATATTTAGATTTCTTGGCTGGATATTTTTTGAAGTTATAATTGAGATACTAATAAAAGGGTTGGGGTACTTAATCTGCCGGCCCTTTAAGAAGGTAAATATAGATAGCGCTGCCAGTGTAATCGTCGGTCTTATTGCATGGGTAGTAATAATAATCTCGGTTATTCTGGTTTCTGATTGGCTCTCCAATAATATGGATGTAGATTCATGCCTAGATGGTGGTGGTCGTTTTAACTACCAAGAAAACTTATGCGAATACGAGTAATCTTTAAAAATGCATAA
>NZ_SAIS01000091.1 GCF_004360155.1 Paraglaciecola marina
CAATGGCACTTGTTCTGTTTGATACATAATATCGAGAAACTAAAGAATTACGGCCAGTTAGCAGCATAATTAGCTCACTTCAACCTACCTCAGAAACCCCATCAAAACCCCATATTCAAGCCGATAAACCGCTCAACTCACTAACTACCTACTCTGCGTAAAAAACTTTGCAAAATACAATTGCCCAAGGCAAAGTTGTAAACATTATAAAATTAAAGAAAGCGGTGCGTAGAATTGTCAAAATCGACTTTTTCTACAGCCTCGTTAGAGGTAAAGCCGCATCAGTACGCAAATTGAAGCACC